>CAXXCP010000019.1:0-69770 GCA_963666355.2 uncultured Methanoregula sp. | reverse complement strand
CAGAATCCTCTCCGGGGGTAGACGGTACCAGAATGCGTTATAAGGCTCATCGTAATCGAGACTCATGTGAGGTTTGATGACATTGTGCCAGTGAACAATTTTATCGACAGAACCGAACTTCGCGATCCTTCGTTCGACTTCTCCGAAGAACCGTTCAATTTTGCCGTTCGTTTGAGGGTGTTTTATCCTGGTTGGGATGTGTTTGATGTTGTGATGAACAAGAAACTCTCCGAATTTATGATGGGCCTGTTCACGGTTTCGAGCTGAAACGAATTGTGTACCGTTGTCAGTAAGGATCTCGCGGGGCGTACCGTACATCTGGAATCCCTGATTCAGAACCGTGAGAGTGTTCTCGGTAGTTGGAGAATCGAATACCCCGTAGCAGGTGATGAGGCGGGATGAATCATCCATGAATGCGATCAGCCATTTCTTCGATCCATTAAGTTCGAACTCTTTCCAGTCTCCCTGCCACATCGACATGGAATGAGTACGTTCGTACCGAACATATTTCCGTTGTTGCCGTTTTTTCATGTTGATCTCCACCAGACCGTGGTTCAACAATACCCGATAGATTCGATTATGCGGGATATGGATCCCGAGTGTTTCCTCAATCTTTTTCTCCAGATGGATTGGACCAATGTTGTTGGATTGATAGGTTTTGAGGATCAACTCTTCTGCTCGATCATCGATGGTTTGAGGCTTTCTTCCAGATTGCCTGAGTACCGGATATTCTCCCGATTCTCTGAACTGGTTGATGAGCTGATACACTCGTTGACGGGTAATCTGGAAATACTGGGCAATCTCAACAACGGGTTTCTCATTTACCCATTGCTGAATGATCCTCTGGATATCCCGATTCGATAATTTGCTCACATCGATATTTACATGTGATGTCAAATGATTTCGGGATAGGACACCAAAAAAAATGGAGGAAAAACCTTGAAATACACAAAACTCGGGCGTTATCTGCTGGCACTGCTGTTGGCTGCGATGGCGATGGTACCGGTTGTTAGTGCGGCGAATATTCGCCCCGCTGATGAAATTCTCGGTACGAAATATTTCCAGGAATCCATTGCACCGAAAGGTGAAATGGACGGGAGCTATGTGAACGAATATGCGCTTGTCACCGTGGATTCAAAAGGATTCATGAACGACGCAGATACCAATCACACGGTATCGTTTGCGATCCGTGGAAAAATCTATCAGGTTCAGATCAACGAAGTGCCTGACCCATTGGATAAAAATGCAAAGCTGATTGTCAGAACCGATAAAGGGATTTTTGAACAGAACATTCCGAAGATAAAACAGTACAACGGGAAGATTTCCGGTGGGATGGCGGGAGATGCATCTTTACTGTTGATGATAAAGTTCTCCTCGGAAAGCTATCCATTGGCAATGAAACATATGTGATTGAAGAGAGAGATCTCGATAAGGACGGAAATGTGATTCACATCGTGTATAACCAGAAAAACAAGATCGCCCCGAAAGTCCCTGTCGGGGGTAATGATATCTGGTTCGACCGTCCAACGAAATCTGACGGCGTTCGTGACGTACCGATGACGGACGCCGTAACAACTCCTTTGTCAGCCTCGACCGTCAGCATCATGCTTGTCTATGATCCCCCATTTCACAATCTCAGTACTTCTCTAAATTTACCTCCGTGAATTTTGGCAAGTCATCAATACTCTCAACCTCTGATCAACCAAACGGTCGAAGAACAGAAACAAATGAGACAAATTTGAGTTTTTTCCGAATCCCTTCCCAGACCAATAGCCGGAAGAAATCGAAACGGAACAAATCTTCAGCAACGGTTCTTGGTCCTCGTTGAACCTTAGAGAAGAACATCCATTGAAGAGAGACCCAGATATTTTTGAGAAGGAAAGAGATTATCGTCAGCAGGTACCGGATCACAACGTTTCTTGTGGATGTCCTTGCTTTCACGATATTCCGGATACGGTACGAAGACTCGATCGCAAACCGGTTCTTGTAGACCCGGTAGATCCGACGGGGTTTCCAGTTAATACCATACACGACGTAACCCAGGTTCACATTCCCGTATTTCTTATTCCTTCCCAGAAGGTACTGGACATCAATTGCCAGAGTAAGAGAAAGAGGTTCGCCAGTTCCCATCATCGTATACTGTGCATACCGGGAATGATTTCCCCGGAGTATTTTCTTGAGTTCTTCGCCGTGTTTTCTCACCGGAACAATGTGCGGGATCTTTTCCTTCTGGAGAAATGAGAACACATCTTTTGAGTAAAATCCCCGATCAAGACAGAGTACTTGGGTGTTCACTTTTGCGTTGTGGATTATGGCCAAAAATTTCCGGATGTACTCGACCTTTGACACACCCTTCTTTACCGGGAAAACTGCAAGGGTCTGCCGTTGACCTTTTGTTGTTATGTAGAGCGAAACATACGAGTAAAATGTGGTTGTTGATTTCTTCATTTTACTCTTGAGGACGTAATCTTTGTTCGCTTCGATAATTTCGCCATAATAAGGATCGTCGGTGAAATCTATGGCAAAATGATACGATTTTCCGGGAACAAGGATCTGATCGTTTGAATAGGTGAGGATCTTTGATTGTATTTCGAAAAGCGATTCTAAATCCACCTTCGATAAATGGTATCTGACTGACGTTTCACACGGGACTTTTTCTCCGGCCTTATTGATGGAATGCACGGATAGTTTGGTTGCTGACATCCCAACAAGTGACTGGATAAGGGTCTTTTGTCTCAGTGTTCCGTTGATGGAAATGGTGAGATTCCGGTTGATTGCATCCACTGCTATTTCGGAACAATCTTCTGCTCGGATCTCATTCTTTATTCGGCGGGTGAATTGTCGTCTATTTGCCATATGCGGCGCCCGCTGCCTATTTAGATCTGCCGGTTTTGATTAGCCTCGGCTAAAAATTAGTGAAGTACTGAGATCGTAAGGATCCAAAATGGTTGCTGCTTGTGGTATCCCGAATTGATTTTACACATATAACCATTTCTGCGCATAGTTCAGAATCCTCTCCGGGGGTAGACGGTACCAGAATGCGTTATAAGGCTCATCGTAATCGAGACTCATGTGAGGTTTGATGACATTGTGCCAGTGAACAATTTTATCGACAGAACCGAACTTCGCGATCTTTCGTTCGACTTCTCCGAAGAACCGTTCAATTTTGCCGTTCGTTTGAGGGTGTTTTATCCTGGTTGGGATGTGTTTGATGTTGTGATGAACAAGAAACTCTCCGAATTTATGATGGGCCTGTTCACGGTTTCGAGCTGAAACGAATTGTGTACCGTTGTCAGTAAGGATCTCGCGGGGCGTACCGTACATCTGGAATCCCTGATTCAGAACCGTGAGAGTGTTCTCGGTAGTTGGAGAATCGAATACCCCGTAGCAGGTGATGAGGCGGGATGAATCATCCATGAATGCGATCAGCCATTTCTTCGATCCATTAAGTTCGAACTCTTTCCAGTCTCCCTGCCACATCGACATGGAATGAGTACGTTCGTACCGAACATATTTCCGTTGTTGCCGTTTTTTCATGTTGATCTCCACCAGACCGTGGTTCAACAATACCCGATAGATTCGATTATGCGGGATATGGATCCCGAGTGTTTCCTCAATCTTCTTCTCCAGATGGATTGGACCAATGTTGTTGGATTGATAGGTTTTGAGGATCAACTCTTCTGCTCGATCATCGATGGTTTGAGGCTTTCTTCCAGATTGCCTGAGTACCGGATATTCTCCCGATTCTCTGAACTGGTTGATGAGCTGATACACTCGTTGACGGGTAATCTGGAAATACCGGGCAATCTCAACAACGGGTTTCTCATTTACCCATTGCTGAATGATCCTCTGGATATCCCGATTCGATAATTTGCTCACATCGATATTTACATGTGATGTCAAATGATTTCGGGATAGGACAGAGCAGAAGAAGATTCGATAAAACTATATGGGTATGGCTGTTCTTCGATTCATTTTGCTTCATAACTGAGGATAATGATTTTAGTGTGTTGATCAATTTATTTTGCTGAGCACGTAACAACTGTTGAGAGGAATTAGAATAAACTATAGTGCTAAACATTCTCATGCTGCCTCCATTGCATCTTCCCAATCTCTCACGGACACTTGCATTTTGAACGCGTAGGCGTTCGAATTGATATCACTAATTTCTTCAGGAATGGTTAATTTCTGCGAGAAAGTCTTTTGACTACTGGTTGTGACCCAAATGAAGGATGTAGGTTTTGACCAATCAACTTCATCAGAAATTACGAATGTTTGTTTTTCAGAACAACCGGAACGCGGAGTATTCGGATCGTCTCCAACGATGAATGCTCTGATTGTTGTGAAATGGTTACTCTCACTAACATAGTCAATGCCCGGAATACAATACCCCTGACAATGTGTCTATTCTTCTTCCCAGATAGCTCCGGGTGGCTTCGATTTGTCAGTCAGTCCAATAAGTGAGGCTGCGAGGTTTTTTGCATCGAAAAGGGCTCCGAGTGCGGGTTTCCATCTACCAATTGCCACTTCGCCAACCTGTTCAATCACATCTATAAATGCAGATAACGTGCTTCCTGATTGTTTAAGGGGAGCTCCCCCTGAATGGCTATCCTCACTATCTACACTTGTGTGGAGCTTACTCGATTGCGAAAGCACAATGACACGGCTTTTTGTGATTACTGGCCACTTTTCTGGATAACTATCATCACTTTTGCTTCCGGGGATGGTAGATTTCCGTGCTAGGTGATGAGAATCCATGAAAAATTGTTCTACATACCCATATCCATCAAAATGATCCCAATTAGGTTGGAGATTTTCCTGATTCATAGCAGTGGCAATGTTGACACGCCACCAGTAAGTCTTATGACTAACGTACGCATCGTAGTATCCTTGAGCGTCCCACGAATCCTGCGCTATAGGAACATGTTGTGGATTCGAAGCAAAACTTATTCCATAATTCTGCGTTCCCGCCGCTACGCCACTAGCAGAAACAGCCGGTACAGTATACAGTACCGTAGCATTTGCATAGTACGTTCCCGCACCCGGTGGTGTGAAGGTCCCGGTCGTTGTCCAGAATTTTCCTGAGGAGAAGCTCACCGGAGTAGCACTAATGACCAATTCATCGTGTCCATCCATCTGCTTCCAGATCTCCGGTGTGACCTTTACACCCGGTATCTCGGATGAAGCTGTTGCCATGATCTGGAAATCCATTGCCGAGACGTTGCGAGTCAGATTCGCTTGAGCGGTCAGTTCGACTTTTGTACCCGGGTCGTTCCCCCAGTTCCCGGTAGTGATAACGAAGGATACGGGCGGATTGAGGTCGACATTATCTTTGTCAACAATAATGAATGTAGAGTCAGCGGGGTTGGAAGATCCGCGGATACTGAGGGTGCTGGACCAGGTGACAGGGGATAGTTGGCGGACGGAGAGGACGGGAATACTGCTGCCGCTGTTTGTCGATGAGAGCGTGATCGGGTTGGACAGGTATGCATGTTTGTTGGACCCGGCCCCAGCGCTGCACATAGTCCCAAAACAGAGGGCGTAGGGTGGCGACTGATGGTAGGGTTGGATCCATTGGCCCAGGTTGACGGAAAAATTCTTCCCGATGTTATTGTTGGCAGTGGTCAGCGGCGGAATGACTGTTGTCCGGTATGACTCGCGGCTATCAACGGTTGCGCCGGAGGGCACATAGTGGATAAGCGAGGATGGCATACTATCGTCCGGGAAGAGGGCCTGCGTCTCTTCTTTCTCATTGACCCAGAAGAGCTGGGTACTGGCCGGGTCAAACGCCCGGATCACACCATCGACGGTGTGGTCGATGCTTGAGCCCCAGGGTATGGTTGTGCCGGAGCCATCTCGAGAGAGGTGGAACGTCGAACCCGGACTGATCGGGCCGGTATGCTTTTCCGGTGCCGATTCCCGGAGAGCGAATCCGACATCATTGAAGAGGGCGACAGCGGTAAAATTTCCGAGAGTGGGTGGCTGCACCCCGGGGAGAGGTTTTCCCACGATATGGAGCTGGCCGTCCGGGTCGATGACGGCCGCCCGGTCAGTTCCGGCGGCGATGGCGATATGGTTCACACCGGTGAACGATTTTGGGCCGCTGACCTGGCCGTAATCATCTTTGCCCGCCGCGTAGATCCGGCCCTCCGGGCTCATGCCGAGACTGAACCCGTCACCGGCTTCGACCCGGCTGTAGGAGACGTTCGTGGGAAGGTTGAGTTGGCCGTAGGTGTTACTGCCCCAGGAGACGAGGGTGCCGTTGCTGTTCAGGGCAAGCGCGTGGTCTTTTCCTGCCGAGATCCACTTCCATCCCGTTCCCGAAGGAACGTTGCCGAGAACCTCGGGATAATCTGCATAATTGCCCCGGGCTTCGAGATGGGTGGCACCGGCCTCGTCCTCGTAACTTGCAAGCGCCAGTCGCTGTACTGGGAGATGGCAACATATTTTTTGCTGGACTCACTTGCCAGGATCGTTTTCGCTGAAACTCCTCGGGGTGCACTAAGGCTCGGTGTCCAAGTAACCAGTTCACCACTTCGGGTAATCGCCGCCCCGTTGGTCACCCTGACCCAATCGTTGCCGGGGAGATTCCTGCCTCCGATGAAAGTGTCCATCGACCCGTCCCGCCGAATGGCCGAGGCACCGCCAAGCGATGTATAATCAGTGTAAATCGGGAAGTGTGTCACTGCCGTCGTGTCACCAAACGGGACTACGTTCGACGTCCCGCCGACCGTGACATTCGTGCTCTTTGTGCTCTTGGTGAATCCCCGCTCGGGATACAGTACCGTTGTGTTCGCATAGTAGGTTCCACTATCTGACGGCGTGTATGCCCCGGTCGCGACACAGGTTGTACCCATCCAGCAGTCACTCGGTGAACCGGTATAAACCGGCACATCCCCGGTACCTGTGTGTTTCCAGATCTGCGGGATGATGACCATTAGAGGAACCTTGTAGCTTTTTCGGACTCGCACGAAAGAGCCCGAGGCCATGACCGTATAGGATAATGTTGAACCTGAATTGTTAAGGGTGGCATTTGCATTCACCCAAAATTCTGTACCGGGGATATTTGCATCGTTTGGCCCCATAATGAAATGACGAGATATCGGCACATTTCCACTTTCGTAAGGAGGGTTGTTGTCCACTAAAAAAACAATATGTGTAAGGTTGAGATCGTCATGGGAAAAACCTCGAAATTTCAAGTGATCAAGGGGAGTAAATTCTGCAACAAAATGGTTGCCAAACACAGAGGGGTCATTCCTCACTCCTGCATCCACATCGTACGGGTTATTCGCATCCAACGTCGGATTATAGTCCCATGCATGCAGCATAGGTGTATCTCCAAAACCTCGGTCCTGACCCGTTTTTTTGAGCCCGTCGATGTAACTTTTCGTGATGTTGACGGTGGTAGTCTCTCCCCCGACTACAAACTCTACAATGACATTATCGATATCGTTTGAAACTGTCACACCCAGATAATCCGAGTCGTCACTGTTTTCATTGATTTTTACACTATCAACCGCCCAAACCTCGTTAAGAATGTCAAAATTCCAGTACCCCGCCTGAGGCCCGGTTTCCGACACCGGTGTATCTACGAACAATACCACAGGTGCTGCACCGGGTTGGTGGATATCAGGCCCCGTCCCGGGTATGCTGGTATTTGAAACCGTTGATGTCGCCCTGATGGGATCTTCTGCCGGAAGGGAGCGTTCAGCTCTCTCATTCCCAAGGACCGGCTCCTGAACTGCTGACGTTGTATTATCAATAACAACCGAAGACGTTCCGGTCGGGGTGACCGTCAGTTCAGACGCGGTGCCCACAGCAGGGGTACTGTTACCTGTTAGCTCGTCCCCGGTCTGGTCCCCGACGGGCTCGGATAATGTGGTCGTATCGGCAATCCCGCTTGTCGGGCTGGCACTGAACGATTCCTCCGGACTACCTTTGACAACCTCTTTTGAAGAATCGGTAGCACAGGAAGGTGCAACAAGGAGTGTCAATACGATCGCAATCAGAACAAAAGAAGGGAGAATATTTGTGAAAAAAAGGGGTTTGTAGGTTTGTATTCTCTCTCGTTTTTTTTGCAGGTTTACATCTTGTCTCATATTTGGTCACCATAACGGATTCCTTGCCTGAGGCGCGAGGCCCCTTTCTCTTATGCACGTCGGCTAAGAGAGTAAAACCTCGTGATGTCCAAATGCCGTTCAAATGTTTTCAGCTGGGAAAGACCATAAACACGGCGTTGAATGAAATTTTTTTTGCAGCTATCGGCAGGATGTACCCCTCTGCGGAAGTCTGCTGCCCTCGCGCACACTTTTCCCTTCAAAAGTCTTTTACTCCTTTTTTAATCCCTTCCGGAACCGGATCCTTGAATCAGCCCTTAAATTGACGAGTTCGTCCGGTAAAATTCCGCACTCTCAAAGAACCCGCTGCATCCCGGGTATCAACCGGATCCCGTGCGCCAGGATGAACGAAAACGCAGTTGCCAGCGGGAGTACTATCGCACATTTTCCCAGCGATGGGATCGCGAGATGAGCGAGCGCAAGTGAGAGGATGATAACAATCACCGGGTTGATGATATACACCGTATACGAATCACCGGACATCGCACGGGCAGCGGGTCCCTGCGAATTGAACCACCGGGAAAAGATCCAGAGCAGTGCGAAGATGATCAGGACCCCCGTCATCTGCTCCCAGAATGCAAAGAGGAACGCCGTCCCGTTAAGCCCTCCCATAACCGGCTGAAGACCGGCCGGGGAATTCGTGAGCGTGTTCACAAAAACCAGCTGGATCGCAACAAGAACAAGGGCAGCAATGGTACACATCTTTCCGACACGGGCTGGAATTTCGTCAAACCAGTTACTTCGGGATGCGTAAATTCCAAGGATGAAGAATGCGATAAACTGTGGAAAGAACGCAAGCTGGAGATTAAACAGCCCCCACGTTCCGATCGGCTGGAAGATCCTGACAACTGCGGTGACAAACCCGAGAAGGAGACCGAGAAGGAGAATCGGTACAATGCCCGGGAAGCCCGCCGCTTTTTCACCCGCGGTTTCTTCGGGTTTGACCAGGCCGGCCCATACCAGGTAGGCAAATGTTGCCCCGAGCAGCGCGAGGGCAAACCACATCGGCCCGATCCCGCCGCCATTGACCGGGTTTATGAGGTACTCCCAGTTTGCAGGAATTGTTCCCGTGCCCAGCGTGAGGATCACCAGGATAAAGGGGTTGATTAAGAGGATCCAGGCGAGGATCGGGATGCCGAGCCGGACCAGCCGGTCGTGGACATAGCGGTCCCGTCCTTTTCGCGCAAGCGATCCATGCACGAAATATGCTGACACGAAGAAAAACAAGCCCATGAAAAACGACCAGGTAAGCGAATTGAACACGGCGAGGATGAACGGGGTACCGGGGCTGTTGCCCGGGTCGGCAAAGTACCAGCCGCCGGGACCGCCGTACGTGATCGAAACGTGCATGGCTATCACCAGGCAGATCAGGAGGATCCGGAGGTTATCGATAAAAAAAAGTCGCGGTCCGGCGTTTTTTCCTGCAGGCCCCGCAACACTCATTAAAAATATTCGGGTATGCCCGTATTTATTCCTGCGTGGGCAGAACATGGTAGTGTGCCCTGCCCCTCCCTGAGGTGCACAAACGAAGGAAAACACAGAACCCGGAGTAACCGCGATTTCGTAAACGCAAACGAGGAAAATGTGCCGGTTTCCCGTGCTGCAGCGGGCGCTACAGGAACGGGTTTACGTCTTCTGTATCCTCCGGCCGGGCCGTCTTCGGTAAAAAGATCCCAAACCGGTACTTGACCGGCACAACCTGCCGGGTCTCCATGACATCCATTAACCACCGGGCAATTGCCCGCATAACGGTCACGGTATTTTCCGTTTTGTAGGAATGCCCGGTCTGGGCAAAGATCCCGTCATTCTCGTGGGATATCTGCTCGTGGATCACCCACAGCCCATAGGAATTGAGGGAGATGGAAAGCCCGTGGGTGTGCCCTTTGGAAGTAAGGATCATCTCGCCCATCGTATATTCAACAACAATCCCGGGATCGCCTCCTGCTTCCTGCAGCTCTTCCTTCACGTGCTCGGCGAGATCGCTTGGGGTGAGAATGGTATCAATGGTATCCAGGCTTAACATACTGCTCGTCTTCCTCTCTCCGGTGTTTGCCAATGTATCCTTGGTTCTGACTCCCTCTATAAATAGTATCCGGATAATAGTATCCGGATAATTCCGGTCCCGTGTGATACATGCCAGGACCGGTAAAACCCTTACCGGCCAGGCCGGGTACCCGGCTCTTCATCGTCATGGCATCCGGCACTATCTGTTCGCGTGATAATTCCGGAAGCCGGTTTTTAAAAAACCCGATAAACTAGAAATCCTTACCCGGTAAACCCTAGACATATCTTCTGTTCCGGAGAAATCCGGCAGATATATCAGGAAATTACCGGAAAACCGGATGACCCTTATGGCTGCTGATACTCCTGGTACCAAAAACGACCGGTATCTTTTTGAATCCGATGCAATCCAGCGGTTCTTCCAGCGCCCGTTTTTTTGAGCCTCACGATCGGTCTTCCGTTCTGCATCTTCAAACTCCTCTTCGGGCTCGCGGCGATGGATGCCGGTTCCCGGGGCGATCCGCTCCTCTCCGGGTTCGGCCTGATCGTGACCGTCTGGGCGGGTATGGACCTTGCGATGAACATCGGCCGGATTGGGTTCGATCTTGCAAACCGGCCGGCAGGCTTCGAATACTGCACCATCGCGGAGATGGGAAGGCTGTTCAAACGGCCCATGGTCTTTCTCGCGCTCGATACCTTCCTGACATTCTTGATCATCTCCGCAATGCTCTGGTCCGGCTGGATAACGCGGATGACTCCTGCCGAGTTAATTCTCTGGTATTCTGCTACAACCCTGAATCTTGTCAGCCTCTCGCTTGTTTCGCTCTATAACGAAGTACGTGCCGTGCGAAACGATCATGAAGGATAAACGCGTGGATTTTTCTTCGTATTTTTTTCTTTTTTCACGAGTTGCGGCTTGGGGTTGTTTTATTTACTAGCGCGTCATCTATAGTAGCACAGTTGTTCATAACTGTTTGAGTAAAAACCATGTACGGATCAAATAATTTTGGTGGCAACAGAGGCCCGAGAGATTTCGGCCCCCGCGAAATGACAAAAGTGACCTGCTCTGACTGTGGAAAGGAATGTGAAGTTCCGTTCAAGCCCACTGAGGGAAGGCCGGTCTACTGCCGTGACTGTCTGCCCAAGCACAGAAAGCCCCGGTTCTAATTACCTTAACCAATTTTTCTTTTATTTTTTGTGCTCTGTAGAAAACCTCTTCAAAATCGACGGCACCATGGACCGAAAGATCTAAGGTACATTGTCTCCATACTAGAGTGTGTGCTCAAAAAGTACAGAGACTAGTAAGAAATCGACGAGCCGGAATATCAGGTTTATCCGAGCAGCGATTTCGATCGTGAAAGCAATACGACTCAGTCCGTATTCCTGTAAATATTCGAAAAAGATCTACACCCGGTATCAACTTCTCGTCCTGATTCTCTTCAAAGACTATCGGAATCAGCATTATCGCGAATTTGTTGAAGATATCGGAGACATGGAGTCGATCCAAAAGGAGTTGGAACTATCAGTCGTCCCTCATTTCACGACTCTTCAGAAATTCTTCTGTCGGATAAAAACCCTGTACCTCCGCTACGCATTCAGAAAAACGACGAGTCTGTTCTATTCCAACGATGATCCAATTGCGATTACCGCTGTCGATTCGTCCGGGTTTACCAGCGGATATTCGAGTCACTATTACTCAGCCAGAACCGGCAAAATCCGAAAACATTTCCTGAAAACTTCGATCTCGGTTGACACCGACACACAAGCGATCACCGGATTCATCACTTCGAAAAGCCGAGTTCACGATACCCGGCATGCAGCCAGGTTACTCCCACAATGTCACAAGATACGACGGTCAGAGTGTTACGTTATGGATCGGGGATACGACTCCGAAGCGATTCATCGTCAGGTTCGGGAGGAACTGCTCGCTGACTCCATCATCCCGATCCGTTCCTGGAACAATCAGATTATCGGAGGAAAGTACCGAAACGAGATGGCTGGAGAATTCGATGATACCAGATACCGGAGAAGACAACTTGTCGAGAACAAGTTCTCTGTCCTGAAAAGAAAGTTCGGTGGCGATCTAAAGGCTCGAATATTCTCAATTCAGAGAAAGGAAATCGCAGGGAAAATGATTGTTTGTAACATCCACAAGTTCTTACAATTTCTCGTCATGGAGGTTTTCTACAGAGCAATTTTTTGCAGTTTTTTCCCAAACGGGGAACGTTTTTATTTCCCGGACCGCTTGTTTTTGATCTTCAACCCCAGTACTTCTCTAAATTTACCTCCGTGAATTTTGGCAAGTCATCAATACTCTCAACCTCTGATCAACCAAACGGTCGAAGAACAGAAACAAATGAGACAAATTTGAGTTTTTTCCGAATCCCTTCCCAGACCAATAGCCGGAAGAAATCGAAACGGAACAAATCTTCAGCAACGGTTCTTGGTCCTCGTTGAACCTTAGAGAAGAACATCCATTGAAGAGAGACCCAGATATTTTTGAGAAGGAAAGAGATTATCGTCAGCAGGTACCGGATCACAACGTTTCTTGTGGATGTCCTTGCTTTCACGATATTCCGGATACGGTACGAAGACTCGATCGCAAACCGGTTCTTGTAGACCCGGTAGATCCGACGGGGTTTCCAGTTAATACCATACACGACGTAACCCAGGTTCACATTCCCGTATTTCTTATTCCTTCCCAGAAGGTACTGGACATCAATTGCCAGAGTAAGAGAAAGAGGTTCGCCAGTTCCCATCATCGTATACTGTGCATACCGGGAATGATTTCCCCGGAGTATTTTCTTGAGTTCTTCGCCGTGTTTTCTCACCGGAACAATGTGCGGGATCTTTTCCTTCTGGAGAAATGAGAACACATCTTTTGAGTAAAATCCCCGATCAAGACAGAGTACTTGGGTGTTCACTTTTGCGTTGTGGATTATGGCCAAAAATTTCCGGATGTACTCGACCTTTGACACACCCTTCTTCACCGGGAAAACTGCAAGGGTCTGCCGTTGACCTTTTGTTGTGATGGAGAGCGAAACATACGAGTAAAATGTGGTTGTTGATTTCTTCATTTTACTCTTGAGAACGTAATCTTTGTTCGCTTCGATAATTTCGCCATAATAAGGATCGTCGGTGAAATCTATGGCAAAATGATACGATTTTCCGGGAACAAGGATCTGATCGTTTGAATAGGTGAGGATCTTTGATTGTATTTCGAAAAGCGATTCTAAATCCACCTTCGATAAATGGTATCTGACTGACGTTTCACACGGGACTTTTTCTCCGGCCTTATTGATGGAATGCACGGATAGTTTGGTTGCTGACATCCCAACAAGTGACTGGATAAGGGTCTTTTGTCTCAGTGTTCCGTTGATGGAAATGGTGAGATTCCGGTTGATTGCATCCACTGCTATTTCGGAACAATCTTCTGCTCGGATCTCATTCTTTATTCGGCGGGTGAATTGTCGTCTATTTGCCATATGCGGCGCCCGCTGCCTATTTAGATCTGCCGGTTTTGATTAGCCTCGGCTAAAAATTAGTGAAGTACTGAGTTTATTATCTGGATGGCGATCGGGTTCATTGTATACTTTGCATGGAACATGAAGCGCTGGCGCGAGCCGGTGCTGACACCAAAGCCGAAGCAGGCTGGCGCAGTTACGGAAGTTACCAGTTGAATGCATGGAATCAGATTTTATTTTTTTCCCGGGTTGAATTCCAAAAAATAACCGGGATTCTCTCATTTTGTGCCGGTCACGCCAATTGAAAAAATCGGGGTTTTTTGGGGAATGCAGAATAACAATTCCGAGCGGGCATTAAACCGGCCGGCATATTGAAGACAAAGCAGACAGGTCCCTGTATCCCGGGGAATCATTGTTTCAAATCCCGAAAGATTATATCCCTACACTTTTTGATCTTCTCCCATGCTGTCCACCAGGCCGGGCCATTATTACCCGGTCCGGGCGTGATGGCCATCGGTACGTGCGAAGAAAATAGTATCCAGGTCTTTTTTGTCCCATCATGCCCGCGCACGATTCCTTATATTACCCGGGCCCGCCAACCTCTCACAAGACCCATGGATTTCATCAGCCATCCCCTCATACGCCCGGAGAGCATCGAGAAGCGCGAGTACCAGCTCGCGATCGCGATGCGGGCACTCGATGCAAATACGATGGTGATCCTCCCCACCGGCCTTGGCAAGACCGCTGTCGCCCTTCTCGTTGCCGCATCCCGGATCTACAATGAAGGAGGCCGGGTCCTGATGCTCGCACCAACCAAACCGCTTGTAGAGCAGCACCTCCGGTTTTTTGAGAAATTCCTTGTCGTAAAAAATCCACGGGATCCGGAGAAGTCTCCCTTTGTCATGTTCACGGGCGACGCCCCGCCCGGGGAGCGGACCGCGGACTGGAACCGGGCCAGCTTCATACTCGCGACTCCTCAGGTGATCAAGAACGATCTCATTGCTGGCCGGTACACGCTCGCGGATGTCACGCTCATGATCGTTGACGAGTGCCACCGGGCGGTCGGGGCATACGCGTATGTCTTCCTCGCCCAGCGGTATCTCGGCACGGCGGCAAAACCGCTCCTCCTCGCGATGACCGCATCCCCCGGCGAGAACCCGGAAAAAGTGCAGGAGGTCTGCGGCAATCTTGGTATCACCCATATCGAGACCCGGACCGAGCACGACCCGGACGTAGCCCCGTACGTCCATGAGCGGGATCTTGAATACATCTCGATCGATCTCCCTGCGGGTCTCAGGGCCGCTATCACCAGCATCAACGCACTCATCGAGGACCGGCTCGGGATCCTCGCTTCGCTCCACTTCACCGTGCCGAAACGCGAAAAACTCTCGATGCGCGAACTTAACGCCATCAACGCCCAGATCCAGCAGCGGATCCAGAACCAGGATTCCACCGCGTTCCCGGCGGCCTCAGTCTATGCCGAGCTGATGAAGCTCCGGCACGCAATAACCCTTGCGGAGTCGCAGGGGAGCGAGGTGCTCAAGGGCTATCTCGCGAAGCTGATCGCGGAAGGGACCGGGGCCGGCGGGAGCAAGGCGAGCCAGCGGCTCGTGAAGGACGAGACCTTCCGCGAGCTCTTTGAGCGCTCGCTCGAATGGACAAGCGATCTCCACCCGAAACCCGGCGTCGTACTCGGCCTCGTCCGCGACCAGCTCGAATCCCATCCCGACAGCAGGATCATCATCTTTGCGACGTACCGCGACACCGTGCAGCTCCTCACCGATTTCCTCGCGAAGAACGGGATCGTCGCGGAGCGGTTCGTGGGGCAGGCAACAAAAGATGCCGAGAAGGGACTCTCGCAGAAGAAACAGATCGCTGCTCTCGCCCGGTTCCGGGAGGGTGAGTTCAAAGTGCTCATCGCGACATCGGTCGGGGAGGAAGGACTCGATGTCCCCTCTACGGACATGGTCATCTTCTACGAAGCGGTCCCCTCCGAGATCCGGTTGATCCAGCGGAAGGGCCGGACCGGCAGGCACGGCGCCGGTCGGGTTGTGGTGCTTGTGACCAAGGGGACATCCGATGAGGTCTACCGTCACGTCTCCACCGCAAAAGAGACCCGGATGCAGAAGAGCCTGCGGGTGATGGCAGGTTCACCTGCCCCGGCCCAGAGAACGCTTGTCGCCGACCCGGAGACGCTCGATGCGGTCACCCCGCAGGGCCCGAAGATCGTCATCGACGACCGCGAGACCTCGTCAAAGGTTGTCGAGTTCCTCTCAGGAATGGGCACCGCGATCCGCCTCGAACGCCTCCCTCACGGGGACTTTGCGATCGGCGACCGGATCCTGGTCGAGCGGAAGACCGCACGCGATTTTGTCGACACCCTGATCAACCGTGACCTGCTCGGGCAGACTAAGGCGATGGCAGAGGCCGTGACCCGGCCGGTCATGATCATCGAAGGCGGGGAGCTCTTTACCCAGCGGGACATCCACCCGAACGCGATCCGGGGTGTTCTCGCTGCTCTCACAATTGATATGGGCATCTCGATCCTTACCACAAAGGACGAGCAGGAGACGGCCCAGATGCTCTTTGTGCTCGCGAAACGGGAAGAGGGCGAGCGGGGCGAACGATCGATGCATGCGCATAAGTCGTACCGGTCGGTGAAGGAGGAGCAGGAGTATGTGGTGTCAGCGTTCCCGGAGATCGGGATGAAAAATGCCCGGTTACTGCTGGCTCACTTTGGTTCTATTGCCGGGATCGTGAATGCATCCTTAGCCGAATTGGTTGCGGTGAAAGGGATAGGGGAGAAGACGGCGCAGAAGGTGTACGAGCTGAGCCGGGCAAGGTACGGTTCAGGAAATATCGTGTAAAAATTTTATGAAAAATAAGGAATCCTGTTGTTTTCATTCCAAAAGATAAAGGGTATTCAGGTCATGCTTTTTAGTTTTTCATTTTGATGAAGTCATTGCCAGTTTTCTTGAATAGAATCAGAAGATTGCCCTCCTGTCCTCAGGAACATTAATCAGAACGAAAACAAAACGTGGCAGCTCAGATTATTACTCAGTCCATTAATCCCTCCCTGGCAATTCGGGAAATAAGTCTGGCAGGGTATTTGTTTTTGGCATGTCTCTCCTTTAGTGGCGATACCAGGAATTACTGCTTCTTGTTTCCCGGAGGGAGAGGGAGGAAATACCTCAAGGTAAATGGTAATTCCACCGCAGATGCGATGCCTGCCGCAGTCCCGAAGGGCGCCCCGTGGAGGGTCTCCATGCTATGATGGAGTGTCACGACTTTTCCTGTTCCGGGATATTGACAACCAGCTTCCACAAGGCAAGTCCCGATGAGGCGGCGAGCACCACAGGCTCAGTACTTCTCTAAATTTACCTCCGTGAATTTTGGCAAGTCATCAATACTCTCAACCTCTGATCAACCAAACGGTCGAAGAACAGAAACAAATGAGACAAATTTGAGTTTTTTCCGAATCCCTTCCCAGACCAATAGCCGGAAGAAATCGAAACGGAACAAATCTTCAGCAACGGTTCTTGGTCCTCGTTGAACCTTAGAGAAGAACATCCATTGAAGAGAGACCCAGATATTTTTGAGAAGGAAAGAGATTATCGTCAGCAGGTACCGGATCACAACGTTTCTTGTGGATGTCCTTGCTTTCACGATATTCCGGATACGGTACGAAGACTCGATCGCAAACCGGTTCTTGTAGACCCGGTAGATCCGACGGGGTTTCCAGTTAATACCATACACGACGTAACCCAGGTTCACATTCCCGTATTTCTTATTCCTTCCCAGAAGGTACTGGACATCAATTGCCAGAGTAAGAGAAAGAGGTTCGCCAGTTCCCATCATCGTATACTGTGCATACCGGGAATGATTTCCCCGGAGTATTTTCTTGAGTTCTTCGCCGTGTTTTCTCACCGGAACAATGTGCGGGATCTTTTCCTTCTGGAGAAATGAGAACACATCTTTTGAGTAAAATCCCCGATCAAGACAGAGTACTTGGGTGTTCACTTTTGCGTTGTGGATTATGGCCAAAAATTTCCGGATGTACTCGACCTTTGACACACCCTTCTTCACCGGGAAAACTGCAAGGGTCTGCCGTTGACCTTTTGTTGTTATGTAGAGCGAAACATACGAGTAAAATGTGGTTGTTGATTTCTTCATTTTACTCTTGAGGACGTAATCTTTGTTCGCTTCGATAATTTCGCCATAATAAGGATCGTCGGTGAAATCTATGGCAAAATGATACGATTTTCCGGGAACAAGGATCTGATCGTTTGAATAGGTGAGGATCTTTGATTGTATTTCGAAAAGCGATTCTAAATCCACCTTCGATAAATGGTATCTGACTGACGTTTCACACGGGACTTTTTCTCCAGCCTTATTGATGGAATGCACGGATAGTTTGGTTGCTGACATCCCAACAAGTGACTGGATAAGCGTCTTTTGTCTCAGTGTTCCGTTGATGGAAATGGTGAGATTCCGGTTGATTGCATCCACTGCTATTTCGGAACAATCTTCTGCTCGGATCTCATTCTTTATTCGGCGGGTGAATTGCCGTCTATTTGCCATATGCGGCGCCCGCTGCCTATTTAGATCTGCCGGTTTTGATTAGCCTCGGCTAAAAATTAGTGAAGTACTGAGTCCGGGAACCGGTGCCGCGACAACGACTGCACCGGTAAAGACTGCTGCCCCGGCAACAGGTTCTGCAAATACTTCGGTTACAAAAACCGGTGGGCCAACAACGAATACGACAACAGCCCACTAACAATCTGCATCTGCTTTTTTTTGGGAAAGAGACTCTGGCAAAAGTTGAATGACTGTTCCCTATTTTGAAATCCGTCAATTCGAAAATGTGAAAAAATCATGGGAATTTTATGGGTATTCAATCCCCGGCTTCCCGGAAACACTCATATCTTGTGCTGATCCCCGAACTTTCCCCCAAAAACCGGATGATGGAAAAGTAACCGACACACCGGCCCGTCTGATTGGTAAAATTTAAAAAAAGTTTGTTGGTCCTTTTAGACGCATTATTTCTTTTCTGGTGATTCAATCTGGACCTTCAGAGGTTTTTTCCCTTTTCTCCACCGGTAAATTCCGTAGGCAGCACCACCAATAATGATGAGCGGAAGGAGACTGAAGAGAACGATGATAATAAAATCAATCATGCCGAAAAATCCTGCAATCCCGGAATTGATCGTCGTGAGGAAACTATGGCCGGTCTCGCCGCCAACAGGTTCCGGCTCCTGGAGATTTATGGTGATTGTCGAGAAATCGATCCTGCTGTTGAGATACTTGAGCCTGCCCGCGAGCCGGTCCAGTTCGGTCTGGACCCGGTCGATCTGTTCCTGGACCGCGATAATATCTTCGACCTTCTGGCTCTGTTTCATAATGGTATTATACTGGGCGAGCTGGTTCTGGTACGAAGTTTGCTGTGCCTGCAGGTCCACATACTCTTCGGTAACATCCTGTCCCTGGGTAGATACGGACTTTACTTTCCCGGTAGCCTTTATCCCGGAGAGCATGGTTTCGAAACTTGCAGCCGGCACCCGTATCTCGACAGAACCCGAGAGCCTGTTGTTATACCCTGTCTGGATGTTCGTTAACGTGACATACCCGCCGCTGGATTTTGCAAGGTTGGTGATACTCCCCACGGACGCTGTTACATCGTCTACTTCGAGATTCACATATCCGGTCCGTATGATCTTGGCATCACTCCCATCCGGCCCCGATCCGTCCGGTTTTACGTTCCGAACCGGCTCCCCGGCTATGGCAATTTTGGCACTATGACTCGCCCAGGAATCCATAGAGGGAATTCCCCCGCCGGATCCGGTGGGGTTGGCAATCTCCTGCGGGGGGGCCGCCGGGGAAACCCCGGTACCAGA
Source organism: uncultured Methanoregula sp. (assembly GCA_963666355.2). GTDB lineage: Archaea > Halobacteriota > Methanomicrobia > Methanomicrobiales > Methanospirillaceae > Methanoregula. The sequence goes on along the minus strand of CAXXCP010000019.1, from coordinate 50,294 downwards.
GGGGCTGAGGCATCCGGTTGCAACGACAACCGCGATGCACAGGATAAGTATCCCGATAACACTTTTCTGCATAAACAAAAATTCCCGCGTGAGATGTTATAACCGTCGGAAACTGCGAATTTTTTCGAAGTTATCTAAAAAAGGCTTTCTTTTGCCCATGACCCGGTGGTCCATTTTTCAATGGGTTTCCCGTTTCCTTTTTAATCCCTCACCATGGTTTTGCCCGGAGATAATTTCTTGGCTCCCATCCTGCGGGTCATCAAGCGGGCTTATATAAATGAACATTGGAATACTCCTTGGAAACACTATGGCAGAAACAATTGTTCCGGAGCGGCCTGAAAGTGCCGATGAACTAGAAAAATCAGGGTTCGAGGGAATAATCAAAGCACTGCACGACAGTACTGATCCGCTTGTCCGTCAGTATGCCGCTTACCTTCTTGGGAAAGCAAAAAATCCCCAGGCAATCCAACCGTTGATCCTTGCACTTGGTGATTTCGATAAATCTGTCCGCGAACAGGCAACCTTTGCTCTGTCAGCCATCGGTAAGGCAGCTGTTGAACCCTTGTCTGAAGTGATGAAAGAGCCCAAATGGGAGACACGGTACCGGGCAGCCGAGGCGCTTGGAAAGATAGCAGATGAAAAGGCGGTAAGACCGTTGATCCAGGGTCTCAAGGATAACCGGGATCATGTCCGTTACATGGCCGCAAAGGGCCTTCGTGAGCTGGGAGATTCTGATGCAATTGAGCCGATGATTATCCTTCTCCGGGATGAAAACCGGTTTGTCCGGATGATGGCTGCCTGTGCACTTGGCGCAATCGGCGGGGAAAAAGTGCGAACTGCCCTTGCATCCGCACGCGGGAATGAAAAAGATGAAAAAGTGATAGAAGCGATCGACATCGCACTAACGTAAAGGAACACTCCCTGTTTTAACAATTTTTTATCGAGTCCGGTCACATAATGTACCGGTTTTATCGAAAATTAACTGAAAAATATTCTCATTTGTTCGACGGAATTGGCACCATTATACAACTTTATTATATAGCTTGAGGCCATATAAAAAATCGATTTTACAAAGGCCGGTAGCGTCATGGATCCAAAGGACAAGTCTTCACGGAAAAGGCGTTCATTCGCGGTCTTTCTCCTTCTTTCCATGTTCCTGTTGGTCCTGAGCATCGTTGGATTCTTCGCGGTCAACGATTACGTTTTCACAAAAAACAATTTTGATCAGGAATCATCCCTGCTTCAAATCCAGACTGTCCTATCCCGAAATCATTTGACATCACATGTAAATATCGATGTGAGCAAATTATCGAATCGGGATATCCAGAGGATCATTCAGCAATGGGTAAATGAGAAACCCGTTGTTGAGATTGCCCGGTATTTCCAGATTACCCGTCAACGAGTGTATCAGCTCATCAACCAGTTCAGAGAATCGGGAGAATATCCGGTACTCAGGCAATCTGGAAGAAAGCCCCAAGCCATCGATGATCGAGCAGAAGAGTTGATCCTCGAAACCTATCAATCCAACAACATTGGTCCAATCCATCTGGAGAAAAAGATTGAGGAAACACACGGGATCCATATCCCGCATAATCGAATCTATCGGGTATTGTTGAACCACGGTCTGGTGGAGATCAACATGAAAAAACGGCAACAACGGAAATATGTTCGGTACGAACGTACTCATTCCATGTCGATGTGGCAGGGAGACTGGAAAGAGTTCGAACTTAATGGATCGAAGAAATGGCTGATCGCATTCATGGATGATTCATCCCGCCTCATCACCTGCTACGGGGTATTCGATTCTCCAACTACCGAGAACACTCTCACGGTTCTGAATCAGGGATTCCAGATGTACGGTACGCCCCGCGAGATCCTTACTGACAACGGTACACAATTCGTTTCAGCTCGAAACCGTGAACAGGCCCATCATAAATTCGGAGAGTTTCTTGTTCATCACAACATCAAACACATCCCAACCAGGATAAAACACCCTCAAACGAACGGCAAAATTGAACGGTTCTTCGGAGAAGTCGAACGAAGGATCGCGAAGTTCGGTTCTGTCGATAAAATTGTTCACTGGCACAATGTCATCAAACCTCACATGAGTCTCGATTACGATGAGCCTTATAACGCATTCTGGTACCGTCTACCCCCGGAGAGGATTCTGAACTATGCGCAGAAATGGTTATATGTGTAAAATCAATTCGGGATACCACAGCTTCAAATCCAGACCGAAAAAAATATTGATCAAACCCTCCGGACGATTGACTCCGCATGGAACATTTTTGATGACAATCTGAATGACCGGATGGAGGCCGGGCTTGACCGGATACTTTCCGAATACGAGCGATCGGGAAGGGATCCGGGAAAGATGGATCTTGGGGAACTGAAACATGATATCGGAAACGATACCGATATTTACCTGATCAATGAATCCGGCATGATTGCCTATACAACATTTGAACCGGAACATGGACAGGATTTCAGGAAAGTTCCCTACTTTTACGAGTACCTGACAAAAATCCGGAACTCGTCCGGGTTTTTCCCGGACCGTGTAGTCCACGAGACGCTTGGCACGGGAAAGTTCCGGAAGTACGCGTACATGCCGACACCGGATCACCGCTATGTTCTCGAACTCGGGATCAGCGGGCACTCCTTTGAAGAAGCAAGCGGGCGATTGGACCTCCATGAGAATATTGAAAAAATCATCGTGACAAATCCCTTTGTCGATCATTTCCGGGTGTTTAACTCAATGGGGAGGCGATCCGATACCAACGCACTTCCCGAAGAAGCCGTCAGGCCGGTTCTTAATGAGGTACTCTCTGAACGCAAGACGATTGAATTGTCCGACTCACCAGATGGGATCAAGACCCGGTACCTTTTTGTCGACCTGAGAGAAGATCGGTATGGCTCAGACGCAAGCCGGATCGTTGAGATCTCGTATAACACCCGGCTCCAGCAGGATGCCCTGAACCGGCAGATTCTCTACCATATTCTCATTGCACTTCTTGCGCTCAGCCTGGGGTGTGCTCTTGCATTCATCCTTGTACGGCACCAGACCCGGGAGATCACCAGCATTGTCAAAGATGTCGATATCATCGCCCAGGGGGATCTCGGGTACCGGATTGGTCCAACCCGGAGCCGGGAACTGGCAGTACTGGAAAAAAGCATCAACTCAATGGTCGATTCGATCAAAACCAGTACACGCCGGGCCGATGACATTACGGTTTTCCAGCAGGAGATGATCGACCAGCTCCCGGTTTGTATCTTCTTAAAAAATGTGGATGACGGGAGATATGTCTTCTGGAATAAGGCATGCGAGAAGATGTTTGGTATCCCTGTCGGTGATGTAATCGGAAAGAGCGATCGCGAGCTTTTCCACGGTTCCATACTGGATGATATCGAAAAAGAGGACGAAGAAGCCCGCCTGAATAAGATCGTAGTCCGGAATAAGGTACTTTCGATATCAGGAAAGGATAAACAGATCCTCCACACGATTATTGTCCCGGTCAAAGATTCCACCGGGAATATAACTTTCCTGCTTGGCATTGACGAGAATGTAACCCCGGAGAACATGACGCTCAAGATGGATCTCCTCTACAGCCTTACCCGTCATGACATCCTGGATCACCTCTCCCGGATCATGAATTCTCTCGAACGTGCGCAGCTGAAAAACACCCACGAAGATATCCAGAAGTTTTTTGACCGTACCATTGGATCGGTAGAATCGATCAAGAACCAGATCACGTTCATGCGGGCACTCCAGGATATCGGGATCATCTCCCCGAAATGGCAGTCCGTGAGACAGGCATTTAGTGATGCTATCCGGCTTGCTGCCGAAGAACGGGTCCAGGTTACTCTTGATGCTGACGACGTGGAAGTGTTTGCCGATCCCCTGCTCCCGAGAATATTTTATTCCCTTATTGAGAACACTCTCCTGCACGGGGGCCAAAACCTCTCCCATATCAGTCTCTCCACAGAAAAACGAGCCGGGTCACTTGTTCTTATCTACGAGGATAATGGAATTGGTATTCCTGCTGATAACAAGATACAAGCTTTTGAACCGGGGTATAGCGAAGGTGCAGGTTTAAGCCTGCACATCATTCGCGAGATCCTCGGGTTTACCGGTATAACCATAGCGGAAGCCGGTATTTCCGGAAAAGGAACCCGGTTTGAAATCCTCATTCCGGAAGGAAAGTACCGGTATAGTACCTGAACCCCCCGTTTTTATCTTTAACCCCGGGTGTCATGAGATGTAACCCGGGAGTTTGATGCTGGTGCCTTTGATGTTTTATCAATATATCTGGAGCCCCGGCTGACTATGGAAGCAGAATGCTAAAGGGCTGCTGGAGCGGTTCTTTGCATTCGCACTACGGGAACAGGTGAAATGACCTGCAGGATTTTTGGGGCTGCTATTCCCCTCAAAAATCATCAGTGGGACGGCTCATCCTGGTACCGGATAAACCCATAGTATCGCACGCAGGGAAAATCCGGTCTTAAGCCGGATTTCTCTTTATGTGCGGTCTGGAGAGTAAAGAAGAATGAGTAACGACAACACACAGGAGTTGACTTTCGACCGTATCCAGCAGTTTGCGCGAGCGGGATCTTAAAAAAGGGATATCCGCGCAATCCATGAGTCTTCCTGCCGGAGGATGGTTGCAGACATCAGGATAAGCGGGAACTGCCGCAGGGACACACTTGTTCAGCACCATCGCGATTTCAGTCCGTCACATCATTCGGATCTGAGCGGGAAATTCATCAACCTTCACCAGCATCATGCAATTTGCCACGCATGCCGGGCGTTCTGCCCGGTATGTCCGCCATGCTTTCGTATTTTGTTGACTTTTTCTTTCAACCGGTAACAAACGGACATTTCGTTCGGGTTACCCGGAAAAACGACTGCATGATTCCCGCATCTACAAATTCCAGGCAAAAGTTTTTCTGATACCAACAGGCCGGAATCAGGATTCTTTCCCCCACCTTCGCTGCCATTCTCCGGAAGGCTCGCAGGTTCCCCGAATTCGTTTTACCGGGTCGACCCCTCAATGAGCATCCGACCCCCTGCATAATCCGCTCCGGTTCCCTAGTGCATTCTCCGGGGTAAATTTAGCTAAAATTGGTCAAAAATCTAAAAAACACCATGTAAGGGGTCGGGTAACAAATTAGTGACCAGGGGGAGCTCCAAAAACCAAATCCTCAGCGATAAGGTAAACTCAGTACTTCTCTAAATTTACCTCCGTGAATTTTGGCAAGTCATCAATACTCTCAACCTCTGATCAACCAAACGGTCGAAGAACAGAAACAAATGAGACAAATTTGAGTTTTTTCCGAATCCCTTCCCAGACCAATAGCCGGAAGAAATCGAAACGGAACAAATCTTCAGCAACGGTTCTTGGTCCTCGTTGAACCTTAGAGAAGAACATCCATTGAAGAGAGACCCAGATATTTTTGAGAAGGAAAGAGATTATCGTCAGCAGGTACCGGATCACAACGTTTCTTGTGGATGTCCTTGCTTTCACGATATTCCGGATACGGTACGAAGACTCGATCGCAAACCGGTTCTTGTAGACCCGGTAGATCCGACGGGGTTTCCAGTTAATACCATACACGACGTAACCCAGGTTCACATTCCCGTATTTCTTATTCCTTCCCAGAAGGTACTGGACATCAATTGCCAGAGTAAGAGAAAGAGGTTCGCCAGTTCCCATCATCGTATACTGTGCATACCGGGAATGATTTCCCCGGAGTATTTTCTTGAGTTCTTCGCCGTGTTTTCTCACCGGAACAATGTGCGGGATCTTTTCCTTCTGGAGAAATGAGAACACATCTTTTGAGTAAAATCCCCGATCAAGACAGAGTACTTGGGTGTTCACTTTTGCGTTGTGGATTATGGCCAAAAATTTCCGGATGTACTCGACCTTTGACACACCCTTCTTCACCGGGAAAACTGCAAGGGTCTGCCGTTGACCTTTTGTTGTGATGGAGAGCGAAACATACGAGTAAAATGTGGTTGTTGATTTCTTCATTTTACTCTTGAGGACGTAATCTTTGTTCGCTTCGATAATTTCGCCATAATAAGGATCGTCGGTGAAATCTATGGCAAAATGATACGATTTTCCGGGAACAAGGATCTGATCGTTTGAATAGGTGAGGATCTTTGATTGTATTTCGAAAAGCGATTCTAAATCCACCTTCGATAAATGGTATCTGACTGACGTTTCACACGGGACTTTTTCTACAGCCTTATTGATGGAATGCACGGATAGTTTGGTTGCTGACATCCCAACAAGTGACTGGATAAGCGTCTTTTGTCTCAGTGTTCCGTTGATGGAAATGGTGAGATTCCGGTTGATTGCATCCACTGCTATTTCGGAACAATCTTCTGCTCGGATCTCATTCTTTATTCGGCGGGTGAATTGTCGTCTATTTGCCATATGCGGCGCCCGCTGCCTATTTAGATCTGCCGGTTTTGATTAGCCTCGGCTAAAAATTAGTGAAGTACTGAAACTGTTTATGGCTGCAAAATAGCGTCGGCAAAACCCGGTTAGCCGGACGACATTGATACTTTTCTGACCTGGCGCCGGACCTCCCTGATTATTCATCCGACCCCCACATACGGCGAAAGATACACAAAACAAGAAGATAAATTATGGAAAATTTTTATCCGGTTCGTGGTGACCGGGCAATACTGTTAAAAATTTGCCGGGCCCAGCGGAGTCCTGAGGTCTCTGACAAAATCGTGCGGACACGCCGGGTTTCTCTCACGGGAAAGATGAAAACCGTCCCGCCAGGCTCCGTACAATTCCGGGTAAGGTTCTGCTGATTCAGGCAAGCTTAACCAGGTATTACCAGCGGCCGGTTGAAAAAACGATTACCGGATCTTTGTGCCCGGTTCAACATTTTTCAGGGGGGTGAGGAGAGACGCTGCATCGCCGGCAGCAAGGATCATGCCGTTGCTTTCGAAACCGAATATCTTTGCCGGGGCAAGATTGGTAAGAACAATTACATCCTTTCCAACAAGCTCCTCCGGTTTGTAAAACTGGGCGATCCCGCTCACGATCTGCCGTTTTTCCCCGCCAATATCCACCTGGAGTTTCAAGAGCTTGCTTGATTTCGGGATGGCTTCTGCTGCAAGCACTTTGGCGGTCTTCATCTCAACTTTCGCAAAATCATCAATCGATATGGTTGGTGTCTTATCCATCTTTCTGTTCGCCTCCGCTACTCTTTTCTGCAGCAGGGTATCGAGTTCGGCAAGCTGCGCATCTTCCATCTTCACAAAGAGCGGCACCGGTGCGCTCGTGCACGCCTCAGGTAACGGCAGGGTCGCATCGCTGATCGGGTGGTTCTTCGCTTCATCGTAGTAGCCGAGCATCTTCCAGCACCGCTGCGCAGAGTCGGGCATGACCGGCTCGATAAGAAGTGCGAGTGCCTTGACGATCTGGATGCAGTTCCGGATAACCTGTGTTGCCGCAGCCCTGTCGGTCTTGATAAGCTTCCACGGGGCGTTTGTCTGGATGTAGCCGTTCCCAAAAGCGGCAAGAGACATGATTGCATCGACTGCGCCTTTGAACTCGTACTCCTGCATGAACCCATCGACCGTTGTGAGACACTTTTCGATCTCCGCGGTGATCGCCGGGTCGGCATTGCCCGGGGGGATTCCTCCGAACTCCTTATGGGCGAAGTAAAGCGTGCGGTACACGAAGTTGCCGAAGATATTGACCACTTCGTTGTTGATCCGCTCACCGAACACTTTCCAGGAGAAGTTGAGTTCCTTGGTGTGGCTCGTGTACGAAAGGAGGTAGTATCGCAGGTAATCGGCAGGGAGGCCCTTATCGAGATAATCGTCGTTGGTCCAGACAACATAACCCCGGGACTTGGAAAACTTGTGATCGTCTACCTTGACCATTCCGCTTGCCACAATGGCATAAGGCTTCCCGTATCCCGCACCTTTGAGGAGCGCCGGCCAGAAGATGCAGTGGTGGTAGATGATATCGCCGCCGATGAAGTGCGTGACCCTCGTTCCGTCGCACCAGTACCGCTTCCAGTCCTTTCCCGTCTTCTTTGCCCACTCTTCAGTGAACGCAATATACCCGATCGGGGCATCGACCCAGACATAGACCACGAGATCGTCCCTGCCCGGGAACTTCACGCCCCACTCCAGCGTCCGGGTAATACACCAGTCATGGAGTTCGTCCTTGATCCAACCTATCGCGTAGTTCTTCGCGTTGCTCGTACCCTTCAGGTTGTCAAGGAACGGGAGCAGGAAATCCTTAAACTCCGAGAGTTTGAAGAAGTAATGCTCCTGGTTCCGGAACTCGGCCTTCGTTCCACAGACCTTGCAGACCGGCTCCCGGATCTCACCCGGTTCAAGGTGCTTACCGCAGCCCTGGTCGCACTCGTCGCCCCGGGCCGGCGTCCCACAGTGGGGGCAGATACCCTCGACATACCGGTCGGGCAGGAACCGCTTGCATTTCGCGCAGTAAGCCTGGTTGACGATCTGCTTGTAGATGTACCCGTTCTCGATCAGGGCGGACATCATCGACCGGGTCCGGTGATGGTTCGCGGGGTCGTCGGTCATCCCGAAATGATCGAACTGCACACCCATCCGCTTAAACGTTTCGTCAAAATGTTTGTGGAACCGCTCGGAGAGCGCCCGCGGCGAGATGCCCGCATCTTCCGCAGAGACAACGATAGGTGTGCCGTGGTTGTCCGAACCACAGACAAACACGACCTCTTCTCCCTTCCGCCGCATATAGCGGACGTAGGTGTCGGCAGGGACGTACGTTCGCAGGTGTCCGAGATGGCAGGGGCCGTTTGTGTACGGCAGCCCGCACGTGACCAGCAGCGGTGGCGGAGTCATGGTTACGTTTTTGAAGTTTATACGTTATAATCCATAACCATGAGCAAACGGCTGAAACTGGCAACCCGTGGTCTTGGCGCCGAACCCGGTATCCCGGATGTTGCCGAACTGTCGGCATGGATCGCGGAGCACCGCGGGACTGCTGCCGATCTCACCACCTACCGGTTGTTCCAGTCGCTTGCTCCCCAGCTTGCGGCAAAAACCGGGCTGCCCTGCGCAGGGGGAAAATTTTTGCAGGACCGGATCCGGGAAAGTCTCACCGGGATATCCGGGAAAGAAGCGGTCGACGAGCTCGGTGTCAGGAAGGAAGCGCTTGCGGAAGACGGGTACGGCATTGCAGCGCAGAAACGGAATGTATGGTGTGCCTTCCCGGCTCCCCACGTTCTTGGCATCGCTGACACGTACTTTAATGATGACGAAGAATGGACAGGAGCCATAACCGGGGCCTATCGTACGATGATGCGGACTATGCGCGACGCTGGGGTTGCCGGACATGTTCTCCTGTGCGATAAGGCGGATGATCCGGAGATAGCTGCCCTTAAACGAAAGGAGGTTTTTTTCTTCCAGCCGGAACCGGACCGCGAATCACTTGGTACGCTCATGGAACACCAGTCCGTGATCGCGGTCAGGAAAGATCATCTTGGAACGGTTTTTGATCTCGCAAACGAGTACGATCTCCGGAAAATTCTGATTGTTGATGCGGATACGGATGCCATCACGATGGCACTAACCCATGTCGATCCCGACCAGGTGATCATCGCGGGCTACTGTACGGGCGGGTCCGATACATACTGGGAAGAACTGGAGAAAATATCGAACGTATCCCCGGTAAAATTGTGAGCTGGCGCGCCGCAAACAATCGCACCATTCATCTTCGATATTTTCAATCCGGCCGATACGATCCGGTGCTCCGTCAACACGGAAATTCTAAGAAAGCCAAAAAAAAAAGATATTATGCGGTCTGGTGGGTGATCGAGGGGATATCGATCTGGTTCTGGTAGTTTACCTGGGACCCGTCCGGGAAGATGATTGTTGTTGTCTGCGGGGTAAAGTGGGGTGATATGAGGGATGCAAACCAGTACCTGTTCACCGCTGCCTGGGCCCGGGAGAACGTGAATGCAGGAGTAGTCATGGTTGTCGTCCCTTTGTTTTGCAGCACGTCCGCAAATCCCGGAATAATGACATCGGCAGAGTTGCTCTGAACCCTGACAACCTTCACCGGTCTCCCCAGTTCGCCCTGTATCCCTTTCTGTAACTCTGAGGCCGGGTCTGCAACCTTGAAGTAGACTGCTACCTGTTCGATCCACGAAAGGTCATAATTAAGAACAAACTCTGCATCGCCGTTCTGCTGGATTGTGACCGTGAGATCCTTTGCCGTGAATGCCTGTGCGGGAAAGACTGCAAGGGCAAGGAGGCACAATCCTGCCAGGATAATGGAGATCTTTTTCATCATACACCGGATCGAATTATGTTTACGTTATTAATAAATTTCGTGGATGCAATTGGTTAAATATATTTCACAAAAATTAATTGATCACCGTGTTTAAAAAAAGCGGAAAAAGCAATTCTGCGAGAATCATTCCCGCAGGTTTTTTACGAAAAAGGCAAGCGTTCGATCAGGTTCAGTGCAGTTCTGCTGCCTTGACAAATTCCGCAAAGTGCCGGCTCTTCTTGAACAGCCACCAGGTGAACCGTTCGATGACCGTAAAATTAAATGACCCCCCCGCTGCATTCGGGTGTCCCCCTCCCCCAAACTCGCGCGCAACAAGGTGGCTTATGGGCGGGACGGACCGGAGAGAGAACTTCCCGTCCTTTCCGATGATCACTTCAATATCGGTCTTTTCCTGGTCCCGGATATAATGGGCCGTCTCGCTGGGGTACCCGTAGAGTGGGGCAAATGCGATCCGGTATTTGTTACCGGTGATCGTCGCATGCTTCAGGCTCCGGTTCATTGCGTCGTCCATATCGGATTTGATCCCGGCATATTCCCGTTCGATCAGCTCATCCGTGAAGGTACCGGTGACGAGGCAGTCCCGCACGTGCTCACGGTTCTTTTTACGCTGGAGAACCTGCCCCAGTACTGCAGAACGGGGATCGGTATTTTTCCAGAGATCGTAATCGCAGACTACCCGGGCGACTTCGTTTGCTGTTGGATTTTCCGGGGCTATGTCGCGTGCCACGATGCCGGTGCCACATACGGATGTATCGATGTGGAGCAGTTCCACGGCGCGTTCGATTCGCTGAATCTCATCTTCGCGCCACCGGTGATGATCCCGCCACTCCACTTTCCAGCCGTTTGTCCGTGCCTTCACCGCTATTGATTCGCAGTCCCGGTGATACCCGAGATCCGATATCGAGAGGATATCTCCCTTACCGGGGCTCGATGCAACGAGAGAGAAGAGGGAGGGAAATTTGCCAACCGATGACCAGATGGTAAAAACCCCGTCGGTGCCGTACTTCATCCGGTGAATTGCATCTGCCCCGACGGCATCGAGATCATTATGGGTGAGGTGGACAACGTGCGCTGTCCGGGATGCTACGGCTTGGGCAAGGCCCGGTTCTGCGCCCGGCTGGTTCTTCGATGGCGGCATGCTGTTAGTACTCTCATTACCGCATATAAAAAAAGGATGTTCCGGCCAACCCCAACCCCCGGGTCGAGCAGATCATTTATTAACCCGGAGCTACAACATTTGTACTCCTGCCCTAGTAGCTCAGCTTGGGAGAGCGCTAGACTGAAGATCTAGTTGTCGCCTGTTCAAATCAGGCCTGGGGCACTCTTTGTTTTCGGTTTCCTTCGTTTATAGCGGAAATAATTTTTTCAGACACCTGCCGCACCTGTTCCTGTATGGCTCCCACGGAATCTTGTGCGGGAATTTCGGTAAAAGATCTCGTAACGTATATGTGCCGGTTCGTCGTTAAATCTACAACCGCGGATCCTTTGAGAAGAGGAATGACATGGATATTTTGACCGCCAGTGTTAGTATCATCACGCTCTCGATAGCCCTGCTCTACTTCGGGCAGCGATTCAGGATCCCGAGCATCGTCAGTTTCCTGATCATTGGCATGCTGGTCGGCCCCTATGGCTTTGGTCTCATCACAAATGAGACCGCGATCGATACATTCGGGAACATCGGAATTATCCTGCTCCTTTTCACCATCGGCCTCGAATTCTCGTTCCAGAAGCTCCTCCGCACCTGGCGAACCGTGATTATCGGCGGGCTCGTGCAGGTCTGCGTAACTATTGGCGCGATTACCCTCCTCTCCGGCCTGTTCCGTATGCCTTTGAACGAGGCCCTGATGTTTGGGTTCATTGTATCCCTGTCGAGCACGGCAATTGTCATGAAGATCCTCCAGGAACGGGGACAGGTCGATACGCTCCAGGGAAGGACGCTTCTTGGCATCCTCATCTTCCAGGATCTTGCGATCATCCCCATGATGCTGATAGCCCCGCTCCTTGTCGGGAGTTCGGGGCCGGATCTGAATGCGATCCCGTACCAGGTTACAAAAGTTGCAGTCATCCTGCTCGTAATTATTGTTCTGGCCTATTGGGCAATACCGGGATTTCTCTTCCGGGTTGCCCGGGAAAAGAACCGGGAGCTTTTCCTCATAACGCTTGCAGGCATCTGTATCGTAATCGCATGGCTCACCAGTGAGGCGGGGCTCTCGGTCACCCTTGGTGCTTTTATTGCCGGGCTTATTATTGGTGAATCCGATTACAATATCTATGCGCTTGGCCATATCATCCCGTTCCGGGATATCTTTGCCAGCATCTTCTTCCTCTCCATTGGGATGCTCCTCAACACGTCGACGGTATTTGGCAATTATTACTATGTCGGTATGGTTGTTGTCATCATTATTGGTGTCAAGATCCTGACGGGAACGCTCGCGGCTGCAGTTCTCGGGATGCCCACACGGGTATGTATTTTTACCGGGTTTGCCCTTTGCCAGATCGGGGAGTTCTCGTTTGTCCTTGCCAAAACCGGTCTTGAGACGACACTGATACCGGATGGGGTCTACCAGGTATTCCTTGCCGGGGCAATCATTACCATGGCCATGACCCCGTTCTTTATGCATGCATCCCCCCGGGTAGTCGATCTCCTGCACCGTGTTGCCCCGCGGCGTTTTCCACGAAGCGTGGCAGAAGATGAAGAATCCACAAAGGAAAACGGGATTTCCGATCATATCGTCATCGCAGGCTACGGCATTACCGGAAAGAGCGTTGCCCGGGCCGCGAAGATCGCAGGAATTCCCCACATGATCATCGAACTCGATCCGGAGATTATCCGGAAAGAGCGGTCATCATTCCGGCCGAACTTCCTGTTCGGCGACGCAGTGCAGGAGGAGGTGCTGGAACATGCCGGTATCCGGAGAGCCCGAACGCTTGTGGTGGCGGTTTCTGACGAACAGGCGATCCCCCGGATTGTACACCTGGCGCGCAAACTTGCGCCTGGCCTGTATATCCTGGCCCGGACCCGGCATGTCCGTGATGCCCAGTACCTGCTGGATCTTGGGGCAGATGAGATAATCTCCGAAGAGTTTGAAGCCGCTATCGAGATATTCAGCCGGGCCCTGAAGAAATACCAGATGCCCGAAAGCGAGATTACGAAAATTATCGGCAGGATGAAGAGGCTTGGGGCCGCTTTGTTCACACGCGGGGATGAAACCGACACCCATATTCCCGATGTGAGGACGCTTTTCATGGGCCTCCACGTGCACACCTTTACGGTAGAACCCGATTCTCCAGCCGATGGGAAAAGTATTGCAGCGCTTGAGCTGAAAAACCGGTTCGAGATTGGGGAGATTGGCCTCCGGAGCGGGAACATGACCATCAGCAATGTTCCCGGAAGTACCATCTTATCCGCAGGCGATGTGCTGATCCTTTTTATATCGGATGCGAAGGCAAGAGAAATTGTTCATCTTTTTTCCGGATCCGGGACTGGAAGTAAAGCCGGGTTGTAATTTTTTATTTTTCTCTCCAGATTGGTGAGGCAGTTCGGGTAAAATGATGATAATTTAATTCCTGAAATCAGCTCCACGTGTTGGGACATCGGATTGGGGTGAATCCCGGATGTTACCTGCCGCGATAATTAAAAGTGGAATAAATGGGTGGAATGAATACTTTTACTCAAGTCTCCAGCTTGCCTGCGTCTGGAAATCGAGATTCCCGGTTACAAAAGTTTTTTTGGGAATAAAATTTTCCAGGACTTCGTAGATGAGGTAACCATCTGCCGCATTGCTCTCGCCCGGCTGGACATATCCTACCGTCCCACCCGGACCGAAGTTGAAATCATATTGTTTCCCGCTGATCCCGTTGACAACGACATCGGAGCTGACAAGGGATTTGTACAGGTATGTTTTGCCATCATAATTTACGGTAAACTGTTTTGCAGAAGGAGCGTAGATCGCGGTTGTTCCGGTATCGATAACCCGGAGATAAACGAACAGGAAGATATTACCCGCAGCGGGTTCCTCGATGTTATACCCGTACTGGGTGCTATAGGGCGGGTTGTAGATCTCAACCTGGTGAGGACTGTTGAACGTCGGGGCGGTCCAGCTATAATTCGGTACTGCCAGGTACCGGTAAACCGTTGTCTCACCGGTTCGTGTGCCGGTTCCGAACATTCCCCGCTGGTTGAGGGAAAGTGCATTCGGGAATGGTACAGTGGTTACCAAGGTGGTGGGCGTTGTGAGAATCGTCGCAGGGGCCGGGGTCTGCTCAACAACCGGTGGGGTTGCGTTGGTGCAGCCTGTGGAAAGGATGGCAAGAACGAGGATGCCAGCGAGGACGGGAATCAGTAAAGCTTTCATGCGCCGGTCTTATTGTATTATTCATATAAATACTATCAGAAATCCGGGTCACACCGGATTATTCACCAAAAAACTCTATGTCCCCCGGTGCCGGTTTGATAAGAAGACGGGAACCTGTATCTTTCAGGGAAAATTTGACACAATCCCTTTTCTTTGGGACGTTGCAATCGTTTTCCCCCCAATGCACAGCTACCGTTGCTATGACCAAAATGGGCAGGTAAAAAACCTCATTCCAGATACGCCCAAATCAGGCTCCGTTTGCCAATCGGACGATCCCATTTCCGGCTCCACTGGAAATGATGCCAACACGCGACAAAATTCCTTCTATAATTGGATATTTTCAAAAAATATTCATTTTAAGCGAAATAAAACCGTGCTATTAAACGGGCCGTTAACGCCCCCGGTTTTCCGGACAGGTAATTGGAGGTTCCCGGAAAATCAGGAAAATTTCAGGCCCTGGGGACCTTTCACCAGGCCCGCTCTTTTCCCCCGGGACGGTTCGTTCTATGATTGATCGAAATACGAGGAGATCTGCCTCCCATAAGCGTACAATAACGTTTTTTTCCGGAGCCATTCTGCGCTGCGATTGCCAAATATACGAACAAATCTGCGGATTCCGGAAACCGTGTGTAAATTTTGTCATATTTTGCACCCTCTAATGACAAAAAGTACCTCTCCGGGGGGTCATACCCGGCAAGTCTCCGACTGAGAACCGGTTTATGCAGAGAGTCGATCCCGGGATGATTTCCCGGGCAGTTACTGGTAGCAGAACAGGGCATTCACCATCCGCAGTTTTCGATTACGTGAGAACACATACCATCAACAGACCCGGTCCGGCAAAAACCTCATCCCAAATACGCCCAAATCAGGCTCCGTTTGCCAATCTCAGTACTTCTCTAAATTTACCTCCGTGAATTTTGGCAAGTCATCAATACTCTCAACCTCTGATCAACCAAACGGTCGAAGAACAGAAACAAATGAGACAAATTTGAGTTTTTTCCGAATCCCTTCCCAGACCAATAGCCGGAAGAAATCGAAACGGAACAAATCTTCAGCAACGGTTCTTGGTCCTCGTTGAACCTTAGAGAAGAACATCCATTGAAGAGAGACCCAGATATTTTTGAGAAGGAAAGAGATTATCGTCAGCAGGTACCGGATCACAACGTTTCTTGTGGATGTCCTTGCTTTCACGATATTCCGGATACGGTACGAAGACTCGATCGCAAACCGGTTCTTGTAGACCCGGTAGATCCGACGGGGTTTCCAGTTAATACCATACACGACGTAACCCAGGTTCACATTCCCGTATTTCTTATTCCTTCCCAGAAGGTACTGGACATCAATTGCCAGAGTAAGAGAAAGAGGTTCGCCAGTTCCCATCATCGTATACTGTGCATACCGGGAATGATTTCCCCGGAGTATTTTCTTGAGTTCTTCGCCGTGTTTTCTCACCGGAACAATGTGCGGGATCTTTTCCTTCTGGAGAAATGAGAACACATCTTTTGAGTAAAATCCCCGATCAAGACAGAGTACTTGGGTGTTCACTTTTGCGTTGTGGATTATGGCCAAAAATTTCCGGATGTACTCGACCTTTGACACACCCTTCTTTACCGGGAAAACTGCAAGGGTCTGCCGTTGACCTTTTGTTGTGATGGAGAGCGAAACATACGAGTAAAATGTGGTTGTTGATTTCTTCATTTTACTCTTGAGGACGTAATCTTTGTTCGCTTCGATAATTTCGCCATAATAAGGATCGTCGGTGAAATCTATGGCAAAATGATACGATTTTCCGGGAACAAGGATCTGATCGTTTGAATAGGTGAGGATCTTTGATTGTATTTCGAAAAGCGATTCTAAATCCACCTTCGATAAATGGTATCTGACTGACGTTTCACACGGGACTTTTTCTCCGGCCTTATTGATGGAATGCACGGATAGTTTGGTTGCTGACATCCCAACAAGTGACTGGATAAGCGTCTTTTGTCTCAGTGTTCCGTTGATGGAAATGGTGAGATTCCGGTTGATTGCATCCACTGCTATTTCGGAACAATCTTCTGCTCGGATCTCATTCTTTATTCGGCGGGTGAATTGTCGTCTATTTGCCATATGCGGCGCCCGCTGCCTATTTAGATCTGCCGGTTTTGATTAGCCTCGGCTAAAAATTAGTGAAGTACTGAAACTGGGATTGGATCGATGGCAACGCCACGTTTACGATAGAAAAGTCAAGGACTATCATGAGCTGGGCGAGAGAAAGCAGGATCAGTGTCCTCCTGAATCGGGGTTCAAGAGTCATTTTTCGGGCAGGTCACTATCAGGAGACTCTCTATATAAATTACCGGCCCTGTCTCTTCAGCATCTTCGCTTGACATATGGACCAACAAGGCCGGGTCCTGATCGGGATCTCCCTTGAAGGAATTGAAGTCACATCGTAATGCAGGATGAAACGAATGCGAAGAGGGATCACGAGGAAAACAACACAAGAAAGGGGGGGTCCTGTACGGGATGAGAGGTAAGAGGTGTGTGATCACTTACGGAACGCTCGGGACCCAACCCCGTAATTTGTGTGTGTAGTGCACTAATGCTCAAACACTATGCACAGCACTTAGTCTGTGCCTCAAAATATAAATTCATGCATTTGGTTTCAGGTAAAAGGAGACCCCGTTTCGCTCATATTTCCATCTTCCCTGATATGCCAGTAAACCGGGGAAATAAAGTGTAAGGAAATCCTATCTTACCATCAGGACTGTCACTATGGGTGAAGAACCGGCGGGCGATGAGGTAACGAGGATCAAGGCATTGCTCCGGGAGAACCCCCTTGGCATGAATATCAAGGAGATCTCGGAACATGTAGCGATGAGCCGGAACTCTGTCGCAAAGTACCTGGATGTTCTTGCTGCTTCCGGGCATCTTGAAGTACGACAGATGGGGAATGCAAAGCTGTACCATCTTTCCCGGAGGATCCCGCTGGATTCGGTTATTAACCTTGCCCGGGAGATGATTGTCGTCCTGGATCGTAACCTGAGAATTGTCCGGGGCAATGAAGCGTTCATAACATTTACCGGTGTCCCACGTGACCGTATACCCGGATCCCGGCTTAGTTCCCCGGGTGTATCCCTCATCTCTGAAGGGGAAGAACATGCTTTGTCTGCGCTCATCAATGGAGGTCCGGATTGGAAAAAGGAAATCCGACTCGTTACAGAAGGTATCCCCCAGTACTTCGCTGCACGGTTTATCCCCACGCTCTTTGAAGACGGGGAACCCGGGATAGCCGTGATACTTGAGGATATTACCCGGCAGAAAGAAATGGAGAACGCGACACGGGAAAGGGACCGGATTCTTAACGCCCTCTTTCAGATAACCCCGGTCCCCCAATTCATGATAAACCGGAACCACCGGGTCGTTTTCTGGGACCGTGCCCTGGAGATGATGACCCGGATCAGGAGCGAGGACGTTCTTGGCACAAACCTGCAATGGAAAGCATTCTACCGGGAGGAACGCCCGTGCCTCTCCGACCTTCTCCTTGATGGTGGTCCGGAACAGATAGCCATATATTATCACGGGATCTGCCGGAAAAGGCCTGCACCCGATACCTCCTATGAATGCACCGATTTCTTCCCGGCAGTCGGATCCGGGGGTCGGTGGCTAAGAATTACGGCCGATGTGGTGCGTGATTCACAGGGAAATCTTGTTGGTGCGAGAGAAACAATCGAGGATGTCACGGACATAAAGGAACGAGAATTTACTATCGATCCCGGAACCGATGGTTCACGGGAGGCTAATCCCGGTCAAAAAATAGTTACTGGACCTTAATCTCTTTCTTTGCGGACCAGAACCCGTGCATGCTGCAGTACTCGACTGCGTGAATGATACCGCCTCTCTGCAGTTTTATTTTCATGACAATCTCCGGCTGGGTTGTTACCGGTGTGAATGAGGCCTTGCCAAGAAGCACCGGGTTGAACGGGCGCCCTTCCTCTTCAATGGACACCATGATCCAGCGGATCGAGTGTTCGATGGTGTTCGGGTGTGGACCGACCGTGATCTTCAGATCGAATACTTCATCCGGCTTTACCTTTGCCGGGGCATCGATCTTCGGGGTGTGGCCTTCGCGTTTCCCGAGTGCCTCCCCCGCAGCGCCGTCATACGTGTAAATCAGGTTTCCGAAATTGTGTTCTGCCATACAATATTCTCCTTGTAATGGTTGCGGGCTGGAAGTCCGTACCGGAATAATTCCTGAACAATCCCGTCCCGTGCCCTTTTACGTAAATGTAAAGATCATCCGCACCTATTTATAAATTCCGGGCAACCCCGGCTCCATTATCGGCCTGTTCCAAATACCGGCAATGAACCGTTTCAGGCTCTTCCCGTATAAGGCAACACGGCAGGGTGTCCCATATTTATATTTCCCCGGGACGCCTTTGGCTGTGTATGAGATCCATTGTTCCGGTAACCATTTTTTTCATAATCACAGCCCTCCTGGCAGGCTGCACCCAACCGACACCGGTGATTACTCCGGCCCCAACCCAGACCCCGGATACAACTTCCGGATCGGATTCTTTGGCAACCATAACACCAACCGCACAACGACAGATCGATGTAACTGCAACCCAGAGCGGGAGCGATATCATCGTAAAATACCGGGGCGGACCGGATGCCGGGGAGCTTGCAGCACTGGATATCTGGATCGGGGGTCGCGGAAGTGATTTCACTACTGAACGGGAGGACAACCCGGTTATCGGCCAGGAATTCATCTTCCCGCACAAAGGTACGCCTGAGCCGGATCCTGTACGGGTTACCGGGATCTTCCGTGACGGGAACGAGCAGCTTCTCCTGACAACGAGTGTATAATTCCGAGGATAGCTTGAATTCACACAGCCTGGACCATTTTGGGAAAAATGGTCCCGGGGCTGCGTTGATACTGCCAAGAGTGTCCCGGGTTATCGGTGTTCTGCGGGTTTTATTCGGAATACCAGGATCCCGCAGAGCACGAGGATACCACCCATACCAATGAGGCCGGCCTGCAGACTCCCGGTTGACTGCGTCAGGATCCCGACAAGAGATGGCCCGATAAAACCCCCGGTATTCCCGACAGAGTTGATGATTGCAATACCGATTACAGCCGCAGCACCGGTGAGAAAGACCGGGGGAAGAGTCCAGAATGGGCCAAAGAAGCAGTAGATCCCGACAGTGGCCACGATCAGGAGGCAGAATGCGATGACCGGGCTTGTGACAATTCCGGCGGCAGCAAGCCCGATACCCCCGACAATCGGGGGAATTGCCGCATGCCACTTCCTTTCCCCGGTCCGGTCGGAATGCCGGCCCCATAGGATCATGGCAGCCGCCGCTACCGTGAACGGGATTATGAGAACCATCCCGATCTCGGAATTGGTGAACTGTGGGTTTAGGGATCGGACAATCTGGGGCATCCAGAACCCGAGCCCGTATAAGCCGATGGTTATTGCGCAGTATATCGCAGCAAGGTGCCAGATCCGGCGGTCCCGGATAAGTGTTTTAAAACCGGTCGTGTCGTCGCAACAAACCCTCCTCCGGCTCAAGCCATTTCGCATCCGCGGGCCGGTCGGTCAGGTAGAACCAGGTGATTATCCCGAAGAGCACGGCCGGGATACCTTCGAGAATGAAAAGCCACCGCCAGCCGGCGATCCCAAACCCGTTGACATTATCAAGGATCCAGGTCGAGACCGGGGCTCCGATTATGTTTGAAACTGCGAGAGCGGTCATGAAGAGCGCTACGGCCCGGGCGAGTTCTTTCTCCCGGAACCAGAAGGTAATGTAAAGGCTCATGCCCGGGAAAAAACCTGCTTCTGCTATCCCGAGGACGAACCGGAATATCGCGAGATGAAGAGCACTCGTCGCGGCCGCGGTCGCGATGACAACAATCCCCCAGCTGATCATAATGCGGGTGATCCAGATCCGTGCCCCGATCCTGTTCATGATCATGTTACTTGGAATCTCGAAGAGCAGGTACCCGATGAAGAAAATGCCTGAAAGGAAACCGAAGACCTCTGCGGAGATGCCGAGAGCCGGGTTCATGTCGAGCGCAGCGTATCCGAAATTTACCCTGTCGAGGAACGCGATCACGTACAGGACGAAAATAAAGGGAAGGAGGCGCCGGGTAACCTTCCTGATGCTCCGATCTCCCGTACTTTCGGTCTGGGTTCCGGGGCTCACCCGGAGTTTTCTGATGTTATTCGTGTTATGCATACCGTTTTTGTAAGTTTCAAAACCGGGATGATCCACCATCCAACAACTTCTCGCGCGGGGAAAACGTGAGGATTGCAATCTCTGGCGCCTTTTCGCACTCCAGAGAGTATTTATAGCCTTTTTCCAAAATGAGTAATTATAGTGGAGATTATGATGAAAAGCCTCTCGTGCCTGATGATTATTGCTCTCATGGCCGCATGCGTACCGGCAGTATCAGCAGCCACCGTCCCGACAACCAGTACCGATCAGGGATGGTACGTCATCCATTGCAATATCTACAATTCCGATGTCTATTTTGATGATAAATTCCAGGGAACGATCATGCAGGGCACCCTCTCCGTTGCCGCACCTACGTCCGGCACGCCCCCCCGGCAGTTCTCTGTCAAAAAATATGGGTATTCAACGTTCGTAGGGACCATACCGGGTTCCCCCGGACAGGGTCAGTCGATTGATCTGTATGCGACCCTGAACCCGGTGCCCACCGGGACGCAGACCGGCGTTGGTGGGGATATGGGCTGGTACCTGGTGCACAGTAACATCAATGGCGCCACGGTGTTTTTTGATGGCGTGGACAAGGGCACAATTACGGAGGGTGTTGTCTATGTCCCGATCTTCTCAACCGGCACGCCGTACCATACATATTCCGTGAAGAAGGATGGTTACACGACCTTTGACGGAACGATTACGAGCATCCCGAAAAAGGGAGAAACTGTCGATTTGTATGCAACCCTCAACCCATCCGGAGTGCCCACATCCATTGGCGGTGACATTGGATATTACGTCGTCCACAGCAATGTTGACGGGTCCGTTGTGACGTTCGATAATATTACGGAAGGGAAAATTTACCTGGGTCTGCTCAAGGTGCAGGTGTACGTTACCGGTACCCCCTTCACCACATATTCCGTAGCAAAACCCGGATATGCGACTTTCACCGCTCCTATCACCAATTATCCGGGAAAAGGCGCGATCGTTGACCTGTATGCAAACCTCACCCCTCTTGCAACCCCCACGCCGACGAAGTCCCCCCTGCCATTCGGGATAACCTGTTGTGCGCTGGTGCTTGCGATATTCGGAGCCATTGCTATCGGGAAACGTAAGAAAAACGAATAAACGCTTTTTTTTTAAAAAAACACTTACGGTTAAAACTAACACTCCCCGGCCTTGCCTCGGATGAAAATCCTGTTGACCAGCGTTTCCCACGATTTTTGCGGATTGGGTATCCGCTCCTTTTATTATCACGGTCGCTCTACAAACTAAATAATGACCCGTCAGACTCCCGAAGAACTCCGCACCATTATCAGGTCCTTTGCCCCGGATCCAAAAACGCCGATCACGGAGGCCAGGAAGGATTTTTCGGCGTTCTTTGATGAGTTCCAGGAGGATGCAGCAGGATCTGCCCGGTGGGAGCGGGCATCGATACGCCCGGATTTGCAGGGCTACTGGATTACGGTTCCTGAATCGAGGGAAGACCGGGTTGTTCTCTTCTTTCACAGCGGCGGTTTTACCGCGGGATCCACCGGAGATCACCTCGGGCTTTGTGCCCGTATCGCCACGGCTGCACACGCCCCGGTCTTCTCGGTCGATTACCGGCTCGCACCCGAGAAGGTTTTCCCGGCCGCAGTTGACGATGCAGTCGCGGCGTATGAGTACCTGAGATCGGGAAATGCCGGTTCCCACCGGATCATACCGGTCGGGATATCCGCAGGGGGAACGCTCGT
Source organism: uncultured Methanoregula sp. (assembly GCA_963666355.2). Lineage (GTDB taxonomy): Archaea > Halobacteriota > Methanomicrobia > Methanomicrobiales > Methanospirillaceae > Methanoregula. The sequence goes on along the minus strand of CAXXCP010000019.1, from coordinate 27,686 downwards.
GCTCAGCCTGCTTCTTTCTCTGCGGGAGAAGGGGATACCCCTTCCTGCTGCCGCAGCCTGCATGTCCCCGATGGTTGATATGCTCTTTTCGGGCGAATCGGTCACCCGGAACCGCGAAACCGACTGGATCACTCCCGCCCATCTCGCCTCGGTTCGCGAACACTACCTTGCGGGTCACGACCCGAACGATCCAATCGTATCCCCGATCCACGCGCAGCTGAAAGGGCTGCCCCGGATCTACCTGCAGGCAGGGACTCACGAGTTGCTCATCGATAGCATCACATCGTTTGTGCAGAAGGCCCGGTGGGCCGGGGTCCCGGTCCAGCTCGCAGTCTGGGAGGGAATGTTTCACTGCTGGCAGGTCTTTGCCGGACAGCTTGCGGAAGGGCAGGAAGCACTGGACCGGATGGGCGAATTTATCAGGAATTCGTGACCCCTGCGGGGATCGTGTGCAGAATGTATCAGGTCATCAGCAATAACATGGATGAAAATTGTATGGACCGCCGGATGTATTTTCTCTTAATCGTGATCGCAACCCTCCCCCTCATCGCATCGCCTGCGGCAGCTTCCTTGTACCTGAACGGGGAGTCCTTCACCCCCCATGCACCGCTGGTGCCCGGGGCCGGGCAGCACTTCGTTGCAACCTTCACCCTGCTCCCCGCCGGATCGACAACATTTATCCGGGGTCACGAGCTCCAGATGCAGACCGATCTTGTCAATGCGCAGTGGAATATCCAGGTCATCGACAACGGGCACAATGCTGCACAGCAATCTGCATCCGGAAATGCAGCTTTTGTCAACGGGATGATCCTCTCTTACCCTAACAGCCACGATGTGGCCCTCTCCATTACGATAGATGGGACCGTTCCGTCAACCCCGGGAGTTCAGGTCCCCGTTCTCCAGCTGGAAGAGATCGATAATTCCGGAAATATCGTCCCCGGTAGCATCGTAACGGTTGTCCAGCCGGTAGCCGGCCAGACCATCTCCCCATCCTATACTCCCCTTCCAACCCTGACTTCGCCCCCGGGGTCCTCATCTCCCACCCCTGCCCGGGCTGATGGGTTTACTCTTGTATCCGGCGTCCTTGCAATTTCCCTCCCTGGGTTCGTCCGGCTGATGAAGGGGAAAATCCGTCCCTGTCCCCCGGTACCACTACCGGGACAACCTTCATCCCTTTCTGCGTTCAACGGTTTTTGTATGTTTGAGAGTATTGGAAGAAGTTTCGCGCTTGTAAAGACGAGCTGGAACATTCTCATGCAGGACAAGAAACTCCTCGCGTTCCCGGTCCTTTCCGGTATCGTGACCCTCCTTGTCCTGCTCACGTTCGCTGTCCCGTTCATCGTGATCCCCCTGATGTTCAGCGGGCAGCTCACGGGACTTTCCGTAACGAACCCGGCTGCGTTTTATGTGCTCCTTTTCGCGTTCTACGTGGTGAGCTACTTTGTCGTGATCTTCTTCAACACGGCACTCATCTCCTGCGTCAACGCGAGGCTGAACGGTAAGGATATGACCGTGACAGAAGGGCTCTCGGCAGCAGCCGGGCATTTCTGGTCAGTCCTTGCGTGGGCGATCGTGTCGGCAACAATCGGTATCATCCTCCACATGATTGAAGAGCGTACGGGTTTCGTCGGCCAGATCGTGGCCGGCGTTGTCGGTGGTGCCTGGGCACTTGTTACGTACTTTGTCGTCCCGGCCCTTGTCCTTGAAGACAAGGGAGTCGTCGAATCGGTAAAAGAATCCGTAACCCTGATCAAGAAAACCTGGGGTGAAAGTATCGTTGGTGCAGGCTCGATCATGCTCATTTTCGTAGCAATCGGCATCGTGGCATTCCTCGGGATCTTCGGCGTCATAATGTTCAGTCACAGTATTATCCTCACCGGGGTAGCAATTGCATTTTTCGTGATTATTGTTGCAATCCTTGCGGTTCTTGCGTCAGCGATGCAGGGGATCTTCGTCACTGCGCTCTATACCTATGCAAAGACCGGTACGGTTCCGTCAGCATTTGACAAGGATTTGATCCAGAACGCATTTGCCCCAAAACCCGTCCAGCCGGGTAATATCTGAAAAATTATACACCCTTTTTTTTGCGGCCGGATCATCCGGTTCTTTGGAATTTCTTACGGGAGGGCGCTCCCGCTGACCGTGTCAACCACTCTCATGTAATTCGAACCCGCCTTCCTCAAACCATACCTATACTATACCGGCATGCATCAAGTTAGGTATGGAAAAAATCGCAGCATGGCGCGCCCTGCCGGGTTCATCGACTGCAGAGAAGTTTCTCATCCTGGGAATCGAGCGAAGGAGGACCATCGACATCCGCATGCTGGATGACATCGCCCGTTCGTATGGTGTTCTGATCTACCTGTTTTTCGAGCCGGATCTGGCAAACGAGCGAACCCTCGAATCCGTCCAGGCCGAGTTCAAAGACGTCTCCGAGTACGAGCGACCGTTCATCAGCGTCGGGAGTTTTTTGAAATTCACGAGAGAGAATGACCCATCATTTGACCAGACATTAAAGGAATTCCCCCTTATGGTAGAGATCGTCAATGCCGGGGAGATGACGAGCCCGCACCCGGGAAAGACCGTACCATATGTTACCGGGCTCATGCCATTCCTCGACGAATTTGACGTTGATGCGGAACCCCCGCGAACGATTGGCTGAAAAGCTGCGGTGGGTCTTCACTTTTCAATCTCCAATTTTCTGTCTCCTGCCCTTTTTTGTAAGTCTGAAAAAATATCAGAAGTCTTTTAGCGGTTGTACTAAACTCCACAGGCCCCGGGATCCTGCTTCTTCTCTGCGCGGTAGTAATCAGCTGGCTTGCACCAAGTCGCCGGCCTGCAAGGAAATTCACTGGTGGTTGATCAATTCCCTATAAATTTCAGAAAGTTCCAATTTTAATAACATGAGCATGCTCCAAAAAAAGAATCTTTTCTGCGCAGTTGATTCTGTAATTCCCAGCAAATATCTCCTCAAATTCAGGAAAGCCCTTTTTTTCGAGCCATTTCTTGGAAATGATATTGCTAACCGCGGAAGACTCTCCCATTATGGTTGCACGGACAGGAAGAATTTTGCAAAGTCATTAAAGAAGATCCGGGCCGATACCGACCTGCTGCTCGAGGACATCGAGGCATACCATATTTACATGGCGACAAAGAGGACACAGAAAATCCCCGGGGATATCGCTGAAGTTGGTGTATACAAGGGCGGCTCTGCAAAGATCATCTGTTCGGCAAAAGGGGACAAGCACCTCCACCTCTTCGACACGTTCGAGGGCCTGCCAAAAGTCGAGGATATCGACATGGTCTGGCCATTCTACGAGGGCAAATTTGCGGCTTCGTATGACAGCGTACAAAAATATCTCGGTGACGAGAGCAACGTATACTTCTACAAGGGGATCTTCCCGGGAACCTCAGACCCCATACGGGACAAGAAGTTCTCGATGGTAAACCTTGACGTTGACACGTACGAGAGCACGAAGCAATGCCTCGAATTCTTCTACTCCCGGATGTCGCCCGGTGGGATCCTTATCTCCCACGACTACATCACCGCCCCCGGTGTCAAAAAGGCCTTCGACGACTTCTTTGATGGCAAGGCAGAGCCGGTACTCGAAACCGCAGGCTCCCAGTGTCTTGTTGTCAAAGTGTAAAAATCCCAAAAGCCGGAAACATAACCGGCAGACAAAAATAAGTTCTTTTTTAATTGTCTGGTTTTTAGTCCTTAATGATCAGGATCCCAAAGACGACAGCCATGATCCCGAAGATAAGGACGACGATCCCGATCAAGCCCTTGACTGCATTGATAACCTCGGGAAGAAACGCCATAATCGCATACACTCCGAGGGCACAGAGAACGAGCCCGATGATTAACGCAATAACACCTGTCTTATCCATAATAACCTCCAGTATCTTTTTCAAAAATTTATGATATATATTTATTCTTTTTTTGGATCAGTATCCCGCCCCTCATGTGCTGATATGCTGTGCAGGTATTTCCACGGGTACGGCAGGATGACCATGAGGAGAACTGCAGCAGTGATCGGCACCGGAATTGTCCCGAGTGCGGCGGCAAGGGAGTAGTGGTCGGCGATCAAGCCGTTGACCGCAACGCCAAGCCCACCAAAACCAATCGCAAGCCCGAGCATGATACCGGATGCGAGGCCCACATTCTCCGGGAGAAGCTCATGGGACATGGCAACAGCAACAGCAAAGGTCGACCAGATGGCAAACCCGAACAGGAGGATCCCAAGGATCGAGAGAAGCCCGGTGGTAAAAAAGAAGAGGCAGAATGCAGGAATTGACGCGGCAAGACCAAAGACCATAAACTCTTTTCTCCCATACCGGTCGGAGATCTGGCCGCCAAAGACCTGCCCCACAACCCCCGCGAGGAGCATAAGAGTTACGATAACGCTTGCCATCACAAGAGTATACCCGAGGCTCACGAGATACATCGGGAGGAACGTAATGGCTGCAAAGATCGCCCATGCACGAAGGATTGATGAAACCAGCAGGATCACAAACGGCCATTTCGAATGTACCAGCCCGTGTGGAAGTTCGGGTTTTACCTCAGTCGCGCAGACTCCGGCAAGTCCATCGGGAAGCAGGTGCCTGAGGGCAAGTACCATGACAAGAGCCGGGATGACAACCAGCAACAACCCCGGGAGCCCGAGCCACCACACGAGCGCCCCGGCAAAGACCGGGCCGATTGCGTACCCTATGTTTCCCCCGACAACGAAGTACGAAGTCATCCGGCCACGGTTCCCGCTTGTACATAACCTGCTGACCCGGCTGAGAGCAGCCGGGTGGAAACAGGCATGCCCCAGTGCGGCAACAATCGCAAAGATCATGATCACCGTGTAATCGTGGACAACCCCCATCAGGGAGACAAAGACTGCGCTGATGAGCAGGCTTATGGTAATCGGCACCGTGAACCCTTTTGCATCCGAGAGCCACCCCAAAGCCGGCTGGGTAAACGAAGACGTCACGTTATACGCGGTGATGAGAAGTCCCGCTGCAAGATAGGAATATCCGTTATTCGCAATCAAAAGCGGCAGTATCGCCGGGAGCACCGGCATGTAGATGTCGGTGACCAGGTGTGCTGCTGCCAGGCCGGTTACGGTCTTCTTCACGCGATCCTGCTGGTCTGTTGCTTCTGTATCAGTCGTACTATCTCCACCTCGATTTCCTGGGTATCTTTTGTGTGGAATGCAAAAGTGCGTTTTATTGGGAATGAACCGCTGACAATCTCATCAATGGTCGCACGCTTTTTTGTGTAAGCCTCGATGAACGGGATCGATCCCGCGTTGAAAATACCGTACGTCACCGGTGCGAGCTGGAGTGCGAGGTCGATAAACGGCTGGTCTGCATGCTTCTTCTGTGCCCCGAATGGCGGGTTCATGACAACGGTGTCGCACTTCCCGATCCGGTCCCGGAGTGTCGCATCGCCAATGTCGTTTATGATAAATTCTACATCGGCATCGAGAATTTTCCGGTTCTCTTCTGCAATCGGGAGTGTTTTCTCATCAATCTCGACTGCAATGACCTTCTTTGCCCCAAGAACTGCAGCACCGATGGCAAGCATCCCCGTACCGGAACCGAGATCGCAGACAACTTTTCCTTCGATATCTCCTTTCATCCGTGCATGGTAGAGCAGCCGTGCCGCAAGGGGTGCCGGGGTCTGGTACTGTTCGAGAGAGGGCCTTGGATTTTTAAATCCCGACAGGTGCTGGAGCATCATCTCGAGGTTCTTGAGTTTCATGGTATCTCGTCGATGGCGTACTCGTCCCAGGAACGTGCGCCGCAGAGGATCTCGTACTCCTGCGGTGAGAGAACCGGCACCGGAAATCGTACCTGGTCGTCGTAAGCGAGCCGGGGGCAGGCCGTGTTCACGTATGCCCCGAACCCGAGGTTGAGGAGCTCGTCCGGACTCACCTCGCACATCATGACGACTGCAACCGTTCGTGCCAGCTCCCGGGTGGAGAGGGCGGCAAGTCTCCGGGCAAGTTCCATCCGCTGCTGCCCGGTTTTTGAGGAGACAATAATGCCGATGCTCTGAGCCCCCCGGGCCTTCTCCATTACTGCAAACCGGCGCCGCATGAGCGCATCACCGGTTACTTCCTGGATTTTGCCGGTAAGGGGGTCGAGGGCGAGAACCCGCTTGCGGCTTGCAAGGGCAATACCTATCGGGTGGAAGACACCGGTCCCGACAAAGAGAACCTCCTCCGGGGAAGGGAGTTTCGCGGCAGTGAAACAACAGCCCAGCACCTGCCCCCGGAGGGGTGTCCGGCCGCTTCCTTCGGCAACATGGACATCGATCCCGTGTGACCGGAGGTACTGTTCCATTTCGGGTATGAGATGGGCGTGCTGAACCGTTGTAACAAGGGTGATGTTTGTGCCTTTCAGGAGTGCGAGTGCATGGTGGAGGACAACGATATCAAAATCAACCGGCCACGGCTCGCAGATAACATCCGGCCGGTCTTCCACCGGTGCGTGCCCAAAATGGACGAGAACATCCGCAAAACGAAGGGTGTCAGGTGAGAGGTCGCAGGCCCCGTAACACGAATCCCCGCTCACGATGACGTCAAAGCCGGCGTCCTGGAGATCTTTTGCGATCCCCGCCGCTTTTCGCTTGAGCCCGGCCGGGAACTGGATGGCTACCTGCTTCGCGCCGCGTTTTTTGAGTTTTCCGATAAGATCAGAGGAAACGCTCAACCACACGCACCTTGTCCGTCACTTCGATCTTGACGAGTGACTTGTACGGGCGCCCGATATCCGGGCTCCCCCTCTGGATCGCGATGCAGACATCCACGATTTCTGCCCCGGCAATCTCCAGTGCCTTTAAGAGCGCCTTCATGGTGCCACCCGTGCTGACAACATCGTCGATAATAACAACACGGTCGCCTTTGTATACCCCGTTGAGGTATAATTCTCCCCTGGAGTAGCCGGTTGTCTGGTGGACCGGTACCTCGCAGGGGAGGTTGTACACCCGCTTGCGCATCACCGTCATCGGGATACCGGTCATGGTCGAGAGAGCCGTTCCGATATGGATTCCCATTGCTTCGACGACAACGATCTTGTCCACATTGTTTAAGTCAAGTAATTTGAGCATTGCACAGCCCACGTCGCGGAGGAGTGCGGGATCCACAATCGGTACACCGTCGGTGATCGGGTGGATGAAGTAATTGTACCCTCCCTCCCGCATCACCATCGGACAGGTCTCTAAGGATTCAACAAGTCTGTCAAGCATGTAATTCACCCATCTCTTCGATAAAAGCCTCAATTCTGTCCCGGTGGACATGCGGCATCAGCACGATCCGCAGGTGTCCCTGCCGGGTCCACGAGACCCTCCACGTATCCGGTATCCTGTCGCACACAAATGTCGCGACGTTCACATCGGGGGTCGCTGCCCGTTTGATCCCGAATGTTTCGAGCCCGGCGATGAGCCGCCAGGTATTTTTCATGCATCCGGTGATCGTTGCTTTGAACCCTTCAATCCCAAGATAGTCAAGCACCGCGAGTGCACCGGCAACCGGGGCCCCTGGCCGGGTCCCCGAGAGCGTGAACTCCTGCTTCACGCTCAGGTACGGGGTATCGATGTCGAGGGCGTGGAGCATATCCGGCTCCCGGGTGAGGAGGCATCCTGCCGGGATCGTGCTCATGCCCATCTTGTGCGGGTCGACCGCGATCGTGGTCACCCCCGGGAGCGCGAAGTCGAAGGGGAACGGTTTGTCGAGGAACGGAATCACCATGCCGCCGAAGGCCGTGTCCACGTGCAGGAACAGGTCATGGGCAAGCGCGAGCTTCGAGAGTTTTTCAATCGGGTCGATCATCCCGTATTCCGTGGTACCGGCGATCCCTACAAGTCCGATCGTGTTATCATCGATCTGCTCTGCGGCGGTATCTGCATCCATCCGGAAATTCGCGTTCAGTGGCACCGTGCGCATATCGAGGCCGAGGATATCGCAGGCTTTCTTAAACGAGAAATGGGCCGATTCCGGGACAATGATATTTGGGTATTCTACCTCGTCCCGGAGCACCCGGAAGAGCCGGAGGGCCTGGATGTTTGACTCCGTTCCTCCGCTCGTGGCATACCCCCCTGCTTCGGGTAGGTGAAAGAGCGTGCCGAAGCGTTCGATCAGGAGTTTCTCGAGTGATGCGGTACCGCAAAAGAGCCCGGGATCTCCAAGATTGGTCTCCATGAACATGCAGTGCGCCTGCACCGCCACCGGGTGGGGGAGCGTGCACATGGAGCTGAGGATGTATTGGTGATCGAGATCCTCGCGCTTCTTCTGCGCAAAAAAGGTGAAGAGTTCCTCTTCACTGATTCCCTTATTCAGCATCCCGTGTTCTCGCAGCTTCTAAGATTATGCGTTTTTCTGTCTTTGCGACCGCCTCGCGGATCTTTGCAATCGCATCGATGTTTGCCGAGATGCTTGAGATGCCGTGCTCGACAAGCCATTTTGCCATCTTCGGGTCCGAGCCGGCCTGCCCGCAGATAGAGCACTCGACATCGTACGCCCGGCACATCTGGATCGCGTTGTGGATCAGGTGAAGCACCGCCGGGTGTTGGGGATTGTACATGTCCGCTACGTTCTCATTGTTCCGGTCAATGGCGAGGGTGTACTGGATGAGATCATTGGTACCGAATGAAGCGAACTTGATCCCGCACTTGATGAAGTCCTCGATCATGATCGCGCTCGACGGGATCTCTATCATAATACCGAGCGTCACGTTCTCGACATCCACGCCGCATGCCCGCATCATCTCCTTTGCGATGATGAACTGGTCGGGGTGCGAGACCATCGGGAACATGATGCCGAGATTCTCGTATCCTTCCTTCCAGAGGCGCTTGAAGGACTCGACCTGGAGCCGGAACTGGTCCGGACTCTGGAGATCGCGCCGGATCCCTCTCCAGCCGAGCATCGGGTTGTGCTCGTGGGGCTCGTTCTCGCCGCCCATCATGTTACGGAACTCGTCGGTCGGTGCATCGAGCGTCCTTACCCAGACCGGCTTGCCCGGGAATGCGTCAAGTACGATCTTGATGCCATCGTAGAGTTCCCGGACAAACTCCTCTTCCTTCTTGTTCTCGATGAACCAGCCGGGGGTCTTGTTGAGGCCGAGGATAAGGTGCTCGATCCTGAGGAGTCCTACACCATCAGCGCCGGTCGCTGCCGCACGCTTCGCTGCCTCAGGAATGGAGACGTTGACTTTCACGCTGGTTGCCGTGATGATCGGCGTAGAGACAATGCTTGCCTGGACCGGTGCCGCTGATGCCTGTGCGGGAGCAGCGGAGGCGAGCTCGCCTTCGTAGACAAGGCCCATCTCCCCGTCTACCGTGACAAGCTGGCCGTTCGAGAGCACACCCGTTGCGTTCTTTGTCCCGACAACCGCCGGGGTGCCAAGTTCCCTGCTCACGATCGCCGCGTGGCAGGTCATTCCCCCTTCGTCGGTAACGATTGCGGCAACCTTGCGCATCGCAGGCACCATGTCCGGGTTCGTCATCTTGGTGACAAGGATATCGCCTTCCTTTACCGCACCGGTGTCCTTGACATCACGGATGATGACAACCCTGCCCGACCTGATGCCGGGTGCAGCACCCTGTCCCTGGATCAGGATCTTTGCGCTCTGCTTCTGGCCGGACGCACCTTCGGATTTCTTCTTACTGCCAATGGTCGTTATCGGGCGGGACTGGAGGATATAGATCGTCCCTGCGACGATACCCCACTCAACATCCTCGGGAATGCCGTAGTGGTTCTCGGCGATCTTGCCGTACATTGCGAGCTTTGAGATCTCCGCATCGGAGAGCACCCGGGCGTCCTGCCGGGGTGCAGGAACTTCGACGAGTTTTGTTCCGTGGTCCCCGTCTGCTACGATCTCGACCTTCTTGTTCGAGATGAGGGTATCGACGACTTTCTCCGTGCGCTGGTCGAAGACATATTTGTCCGGTGAGACGGAACCGGATACAACAGCTTCTCCGAGTCCCCACGATCCCTCGATAATGGTCATCGGTTCGCCCGTGATAGGGTGGGAGGTAAACATGACCCCCGCCTTCTCCGAGTGGACGAGCTGCTGGACAACGACTGCAATGTTGACCGAGTGGTCGTCGAACCCCTGCTTTGCGCGGTAATAAAGTGCCCGTGCACCGTACAGTGAGGCCCAGCACTTCTGGACGGCCTCAACGAGTGCTGCTTCACCCTTGATATTGAGATAGGTCTCCTGCTGGCCGGCAAAACTCGCATCCGGCAGGTCCTCGGCAGTTGCACTCGACCTGACCGCAACAATGAGTTCATGGTCAGCCATCTTCCGGTAGGCAGTAACGACCTCATCCCGGATCTTCGCCGGCATCGTCACCTTAAGGACAAGCGCCTTAGCCTCATCGGCTACCCGTTCGAGTTCCTCGTTATTCTCCACATCGAGTTTCTCGAACAAAGAAAAGAGCTGCTTCTCGATACCTGTCTCGACCAGAAACCTGCGGAATGCCTGGGCGGTGACTACGTAGGCTTTCGGGACCGGGAGCCCGATGGATGCCATCTCTCCAAGAGAAGCCCCCTTACCCCCGACAGAAACGATATCCTCCTTCCTGATCTCCTCAAGCCAAAGAATATTGGGCACTTCTTTCATGCACGCACCACTTATGATGTCACCTCCCGCCACTTTAATGATTATCATCCGCCGACCGGTGCGGGGCGGTAATTATGGGAAAAATCCGGTAAAATCCGGTGAAATTTTTTGGGGAAATCGCCGGGAAAATTGCATGCCCCCCTGCCGGTTAACCTTAACGTACGACGCATCCTCCTTTGGCCGGGGGAACGCTGATGTACGTGAAGAAAAACCCTCTTTAAGTCCGGCACTGATAATATATGGGTTTTTATGGCAAACGCGAGAGTGCTCGTCAGCGATCCGCTGGCGGAAGAAGGGCTCGAAATCCTCCGGGCGGCCGTTGATGTTGATATCAAAACGGACCTCAAGGAAGACGAGCTCTGCAAAATAATCGGCGACTATGACGCTTTGCTTGTCCGGAGCGCAACCGAAGTCACCGCAAAGGTCATCGAAGCGGGGAAAAAGCTGAAGTTCATCGGCCGGGCCGGAGTCGGTGTCGACAATATCGATGTTGATGCAGCTACCCGGAAAGGGATCATCGTTGCAAACGCCCCCGAGGGAAACACCCTTGCCGCGACCGAACATACGATGGCGATGATGCAGGCGCTTGCCCGCAACATCCCGCAGGCGAACGCGAGCCTCAAGAAGAAGGAGTGGAAGCGCAGCAAGTTCATGGGTGTCGAGCTCAACGAGAAAACACTCGGCATCGTCGGCTTTGGCAGGATCGGCCGCGAGGTCGCGAAAAGGGCAAACGCAATGGACATGAAGTGCGTCGCCTACGACCCCTTCATCACCCAGGAACGGGCAAGCCAGCTCGGCGTCAAGATGATGTCGATGGCAGAGCTTTTCAAGGTCGCCGATGTCATCACCGTCCACACGCCCCTGATTGCCGAGACCCGGCATGTCATCAACGAAAAAAGCATCGCTACGATGAAAGATGGCGTCCGGATCATCAACTGTGCCCGCGGCGGCATCATTGACGAGAAGGCTCTCTACGATGCGATCAAGAGTGGCAAAGTGGCCGGCGCAGCCCTCGATGTCTTCGAGAACGAGCCCCCGACCGAGTCCCCGCTGCTCACTCTCGACCAGGTTATCGTCACGCCCCATCTTGGGGCAAGTACTGTCGAAGCCCAGCTGAACGTCGCGGTCTCGGTCGCAAAACAGTGCATCGAGGTGCTGAAGGGTGCGTCTGCAAAGTACGTTGTCAACGCACCGATGATCCCCCCCGAGCATGCCGAGGTGCTCCAGCCGTACGCCCAGCTCGCGGAGAAAATGGGACGTTTTGTCATCCAGATCGCGGGTGGCAGGCTTGCATCCGTTGAGTGCATCTACGCTGGCGAACTCTCGGCCTATGCGGGCAGCATGAAGTTTGTAACCCGGCTCGCTCTCAAAGGACTCCTCGACCCGATCCTCCAGCAGCCGATCAATATCGTGAACGCAGAGTTCATCGCAAGGGAACGCGGCATCACGGTCAGTGAAACCGTTACCCTGGAAGCCCACGGGTTCAAGAACCTTATCACCATCAAGATAAAGACTGATAAGGGCGAAGAGACGGTCAGCGGCACCGTATTCTTCAAGGGCCGGAGCCGGATCGTTGCGGTCGGCGGTTACACGATGGATATGATCCCAGAAGGTTACGTCGTCGTCTCGCGTCACCTTGACCATCCCGGCGTCATCGGGAGAGCCTCGACTATCCTTGGGAAGACCAACATCAACATCGCGGGCATGCAGGTTGGCCGTATCACCCCGGGCGAGCAGGCTATCATGGTCCTGAACGTGGACAGCGAGGTCCCTGCCTCCGTAATGGAAGAGATCCGCGGAATGCCCGGTATCTTTACCGCAACGTTTGCCAGGATATCATCGGACAAGATCTAAACCATCAGAAAAGATCTAAAATACATTTTTTGTCTTGTCCGCGAATTAAACCGGACCCGGAATTATTCGGTATTTTCCCCCATTGTGATCGAAACGCGATCCTTATCCCTCGAATGTATGCTGAAATATTCCGGCCGGGCGGATCTGAAAAAACAGGAAGATGCTCCTGAAATTTCAAACGTGATCAGGATCGCGATCGAAAAATTGATCCGGATCAATCTGGCTTTGATCTTTATTTCTCATGCGACTTTTCCAGCCAAACGCTTATGGAAAAAAATTCCCGGCAGCCACGTGTCCGGAAAATTTCCGGTGAATTTAAAAAAACACCGGACCATCCGAACCCGTACCCGGGCAACAGCCGGCATTCAGGCAATCGGGAAATCCGGGCTACTCCCCTTAATACCCCCGCCAATTGACCGGTGACCGGAGTCACCTTTTTACCGTTCAGCGGTTACCGTAATGCATGGACATCACTCTTCGCGACACGTTCACAGTGCAGTGGCAGAAGCACTTTCCCGGTGTCGGGCTCCCGCTCGCCCTTGAGTTCCGGCATGAACCCGGTGATATCCGGAACGTCCCGGCGCCGGGTGACTGGCGCTGCCTCATCTGCCAGCTTGGCCGGGCGAGGACCGGGACCCCCCTCATATTTGACCGGAGCTCGGTGACCTGTGCCGGTGGGCTCATGTACTCGGGCTATTGCCAGGAACGCCCGCCGAACTTCCGGTACTTCCTCTCGTCCGGGAAGGTTGGCGTGGTTGAAGGCGAACGGTATAAACAGAGCTCGGAGATTGTGGATTCCTGGGAGAAGCTGATCCCGGAGTTCTCCATGCAGGGAAAAAATCTCCACGTGACCCGGTGGGACAAGTTGTCGGAGTCCAGTACTTCTCTAAATTTACCTCCGTGAATTTTGGCAAGTCATCAATACTCTCAACCTCTGATCAACCAAACGGTCGAAGAACAGAAACAAATGAGACAAATTTGAGTTTTTTCCGAATCCCTTCCCAGACCAATAGCCGGAAGAAATCGAAACGGAACAAATCTTCAGCAACGGTTCTTGGTCCTCGTTGAACCTTAGAGAAGAACATCCATTGAAGAGAGACCCAGATATTTTTGAGAAGGAAAGAGATTATCGTCAGCAGGTACCGGATCACAACGTTTCTTGTGGATGTCCTTGCTTTCACGATATTCCGGATACGGTACGAAGACTCGATCGCAAACCGGTTCTTGTAGACCCGGTAGATCCGACGGGGTTTCCAGTTAATACCATACACGACGTAACCCAGGTTCACATTCCCGTATTTCTTATTCCTTCCCAGAAGGTACTGGACATCAATTGCTAGAGTAAGAGAAAGAGGTTCGCCAGTTCCCATCATCGTATACTGTGCATACCGGGAATGATTTCCCCGGAGTATTTTCTTGAGTTCTTCGCCGTGTTTTCTCACCGGAACAATGTGCGGGATCTTTTCCTTCTGGAGAAATGAGAACACATCTTTTGAGTAAAATCCCCGATCAAGACAGAGTACTTGGGTGTTCACTTTTGCGTTGTGGATTATGGCCAAAAATTTCCGGATGTACTCGACCTTTGACACACCCTTCTTCACCGGGAAAACTGCAAGGGTCTGCCGTTGACCTTTTGTTGTGATGGAGAGCGAAACATACGAGTAAAATGTGGTTGTTGATTTCTTCATTTTACTCTTGAGGACGTAATCTTTGTTCGCTTCGATAATTTCGCCATAATAAGGATCGTCGGTGAAATCTATGGCAAAATGATACGATTTTCCGGGAACAAGGATCTGATCGTTTGAATAGGTGAGGATCTTTGATTGTATTTCGAAAAGCGATTCTAAATCCACCTTCGATAAATGGTATCTGACTGACGTTTCACACGGGACTTTTTCTCCAGCCTTATTGATGGAATGCACGGATAGTTTGGTTGCTGACATCCCAACAAGTGACTGGATAAGGGTCTTTTGTCTCAGTGTTCCGTTGATGGAAATGGTAAGATTCCGGTTGATTGCATCCACTGCTATTTCGGAACAATCTTCTGCTCGGATCTCATTCTTTATTCGGCGGGTGAATTGTCGTCTATTTGCCATATGCGGCGCCCGCTGCCTATTTAGATCTGCCGGTTTTGATTAGCCTCGGCTAAAAATTAGTGAAGTACTGGAGTCAGACAATCCTGAGGTCATTGTCTTCTTTACCCGTCCTGAAGTCTTAAGCGGCCTCTTCACGCTCGTGAATTTCGACCGGGGCGATCCGTATGGTGTAGTCTGCCCCATGGGTGCCGGGTGCAGCTCCATCATAATGTACCCATGGCTGGAACAGCAGAAGAATGATCCAAAGGTCATACTCGGCATGTTCGACCCCTCCGCCCGGAAATGTGTGCCTCCCGATGTCCTTACTATGGCCTTCCCAATGAAAAAGTTCGAGAAGGTGATCGGGTATATGGAGGAGAGTTTCGTGATAACAAAGACCTGGGACACCGTGAAAAAGAAGATCGGTATGAGCGAGGCGCTGTACCGGAAAGAGTAATTTTCCCGAATACAAGAAAAAACAAAAAGATGGGCCGGACAACTCCCGGTCCCGAAATATTTTCCTTTCCCTTTCGCCCCTTCCTAAATCCTGAACTGGCTCCGGCAGAATGCCCGGCCGCTTATCGCTCAGGATATACTCGCAGCTCACACCGTGGACAATGTATTCGGGATATCCTTTCGCGAAATTGGAGAGTCCTTCGCACCTCCGCCCGGGAATCAGGATAGACCATTGCATGATAATGCAGATAGCGGTAATGATACCGTAGACCCCGTCAACGATACCGATAATGATCCATTACACGATACGGATAGGGTGTTCGAGCTGGCCTGCTTCATGCCTGATGGTGAAAAGATGCTGTGTGTCCAGCCATGGTTTAACCGGGTAAGGTGTGGGGGATCTCCGATAACAAAACAACCGGATTTTTCTGCCAGCCCAAGGCGGGTCCAATCCGGGAAAAACCGGTTTCCTTGCACTAATTTTTAATAGCACCAGAACAGACACTATAGAGCATCAGACACACGCGGGCTCGTGGTCTAGTTGGCTATGACGTCGCCTTGACATGGCGGAGGTCCTGAGTTCGAATCTCAGCGGGCCCATCTTTTCCTTTTGTCTTCTCGTTTCGCACCGGTCATGTTCTTTCCGCACTCCATGATTTTCCGGAATGGCGGTGTGAATGCGTAAAACCTCATCATAACCTATTATAGCAAATTGTGGCGTAATGAGGCACGAAATGGCAGAACAACCCGTTACCCGGCAGGAATCCGCACGGCTCGGATACCTTGGCGCGGCCTGCGCTCTCATTGCAGGAATCGCATCGATAGCATTCGGGGCAGAAGCTGCAAGTATCGCTCTTATCGGGTTCGGGCTCGCGATGATCGGCGAGTCGCTCTCCGGGCTCCTGCTGGTACGGCTGGTGGAAGGGCGCGGGGATGAATCCTGTGGGGGGAACGCAGCGAACAGGGCGTCCCGGTTTGTCTCGGCCCTGTTCTTCCTGTTCGGGATTGTCGTCCTGTACGAATCGGTAAATGCGCTCGCGACCGGTGCGGCAGCGCGGCCATCCCCGGTGGGGATCCTGATTGCATTTGTCATGCTGATCATCATACCCGTCATCGCGTGGAGGCGCAAACGTGCCGGTTTGGCAATCGGGAGCCGGGTCCTGGTCGCAGATGCAAAAGAGGGTGTCGCTCCGGCGCTTCTTCCGGCCGTAACCCTCCTTGGCCTTCTCATCAATTTCCTCTTCGCATTCTGGCAGGCCGATCCTCTTGCCGGGCTCGCGATCGTCCTCTTACTCTTCCATGAGGGATACCGGACCTGGTGTGTCCCTTGTGGTGGCTGGGAGTGCGCGGGTTAGCGACCGGCCCCCCTCCCTCCCCCCACCCCCCCAATTTCCGGTTTTACCCCATTTTCCGATTCATTCTCCGACGTAAACAGTATTTTTTGAGACCCTCTGCGGAAGGGGGGCTCCCCCTCCCCTCCCTTTGCCAGGGACCCCCCTCTACCCCCTCCGGAAAATTTTGAGCACCCCCCCTCCCCCCATCTCCCCCCGCTCCGGACTGGGGGAAAGAATCGGTTTCGCACGGCCCGGGACCGCCCGGCAGGTTCAAACCTACGGCGACAGACTCGCAATCGTGGGGTGTTCCGGGAGCATGGTTTTCTGCGGGACCCCCCCATCCCCCTGGGGAGGGGGTCCCCCCCTCACCCGCATTTTGTGAAGGCCCCCCTCCCCCCCTTCCGGAAAATTTTAAGCACCCCCCCTCCCCCCGGGGGGCATCTTATGGATTATTGTGCCGGGAAAAGATCGTTTCCGTTTACCCCTGATTTTTGGATGCATGGTTTTTCCGGAACGACCGGTGGGAACCCGGGACCGTAAACCCGCGGGGAATCATCTGGCACGGAAAACGGATCCCCCGTTCCAGCGGTGACACCAGGAGATTGTTAGAAAAAAAGAACGGCTAAAAAAGCCATCCGTATGGGAGGGTAAACCAGAAGTCCTTTTGTCATTTCTCTTTCAGGATCAGCCATACCGCCCCAAGCATCGATACACAAGCGATAAGGAAGATCAGGGCATGGAGTTCACCGGAGACATCGAGCGCAAAGATGCGCCCGAGATCGAAGATAACAAAGAGGGCAAATGTCAGTGCAATGAACCAGCCGTAGACTTTCTTCTTCTGCACCGCGATAAGAACCGCTGCCACCGCAATGACGATCTCGATAAGCGTGGCAACGAGCTGTAAGATGTCGGAGACCTGCATACCTGTCTGTTACACAGGTACCCGATAAAAAGAGACCGGATTTGTCTGCCGGAACAAAAACCCGGCCGGAACTCCTTCCGCCACTCGATCGTATCCGGTATCCGGCTTAAAACCGGCACGTACCACCGCGACCCTGCTTATCGAAATACTGCTGGTGGTACTCTTCCGCTTTCCAGAACTCAGAAGCCGGTATGATCTGGGTCACAACTTTGCCAAAACCGAGTTTCCCTGATGTCTGGAGATCTTCTTTTGACTTCCGGGCTTTTGCCGCCTGTTCTGCGTTATGATAAAATATTACCGACCGGTAGTTCGATCCAATGTCCGGGCCCTGCCGGTTGAGCTGCGTCGGGTCGTGGACAGACCAGAAAACCTCGAGCAGCGTATCGTAACTGGTTTTTGCCGGATCAAAGGTGATCTGCACGACCTCAGCGTGTCCGGTATTCCCGGAACAGACGTCATGATAGCTGGGGTTCTTCGTCATGCCACCCATGAAGCCCACCGCAGTTGACACGACACCTTCCACTTTCCTGAACTCTGCTTCAACGTGCCAGAAACAACCGGCGCCGAAGCTTGCGAGCTGATAAGAATCCTTGTTCTCCGCCATTTCGAATCTTCCCCCTATCCACTAGGGTACCTGAGATATTTGAATATTCCAGGCCGGTTTTTGCCAATCAGCTTTAATGTCCCGGAAAAACAAATTATTCCTATGGCAGAACGATTATACCGGTCGAAAAAGGAACGGCTACTGGGCGGGGTATGCGGCGGAATCGGGAAATATTCTGATGTCGATCCAACCGTAATAAGGCTGATCTGGATCGTTCTCACGCTTCTTTCCGTGGGTATCGGGATAATCGCGTATATTATTGCCTGGATCATCGTGCCGGAAGAAGAAGACGGGCCGGTCACCGTTCCGGTCACCATTATACCGCCCCCCGGGGGATCCCAGTAACCATTATCCCGGATGTGTCCATGCGAATCCTGTTTGTGGTCTGCGGTGAAGGTCTGGGCCATGCCTCCCGGTGCTCAAACCTCGGGCGTTTCCTCGTGGAAGAAGGCCATGACGTCCATTTTGCCGGGTATGGCAAAGCCTACGATTTCATGGACCAGCACCTCTGCGGTACCCTGCATAAGATAACGCGCGAGGTCTGTCTCGAAGGGGAAGGCGGGTTTTTCAGCCTGAAAAAGACCCTCTGGGAATCAAAATGGATCGTCCTTGACCTGGTGAAATCCGTCCTTTCCATCCGCTCCCTCATCAAAAAATTCGGGTTTGACTGTGTCGTCTGCGACACGATGTATGGCGGTGTCCTCGCGGCAAGGCTGCAGCATGTCCCGGTCGTCTTTATCACCAACCAGACCTATTTCTGCGGACCGGGTGGCGTTACAAACCCGGTATGGAGAATCCTGAACTTTACCGTCCGCAGGTATCTCCGTCTTGCAAACCATGTTATTATTCCCGATTTCCCGGCGCCTTACAGTGTTGCTGAGTACAACCTGGTGATCCCGGGCAAGGATCTCCCGCGGTACACGTTCACCGGGCCGCTCTTCGATCTCGACCCGTCACGGTTCCCGGTCGCAAAGAAGACCGTCTTCACCAGCTTCGGCGGCGAGCCGTACAAGCTCCCGATGTACCGGATGTTCAGGGAGATCGCTGATAATCATCCCCACCTGTACTTCGATGTCTTCTATACCGGGCCGGTACTCCCGGACTCTTCGGAGAATTTTGTCTCGCACGGGTATGTCCCGAACCTGTTCGACCATCTCGCCCAAGCCCACGTGGCTATTGTCCACGGTGGTCTCACGACCCTGCATGAGGCACTGGTCTTTGAAAAGCCGGTCCTTGTTATCATGGACAAAAAACATCCCGAGCAGCAGAACAATGCCCAAAAGATCGTGGATATGGGAGCAGGTATTGCGGTAAACGGGATGACCGTGACCCGTGAGATTCTCAAACAGAAACTTACAGAAGCAATGGCCCTTTCTCCACGAACCTGTGTGACAGGTCATGGCGGCGCACACGGCCGGAAGACGGCAGCCGGGATCATTGTCACGGTCGCAAACCGTAAACGTACCGGGTACCAAACCCTGTACAAGAGTTTCTTCAGTGAGCACCGTGACAGAGACTGGTGAGATCCAAACCATCCGGCTTGAAAAGGAGTTTCACATCTGCCCGTCATGCGGGTACGAGCTCGGGTTCCATACATCGCTTGTTAATGTTCACGCGGATAAGCCGGATCCGTTCCGGTGCACACAGGCAGTTTACCGGGTAATACTTATCTGTCCCGAGTGCGGGTCCCGGTACGATATCGGCTGGAAGGTTACCTTCCCCGGGCAACCGGAGGTACCGGTAAAATTTGCCCACGAGGATGGTTCGGACCGGAATTGCATACCGCCTGAAAAAATTCCATGACCATTGTAGTCAGTGACATTCCTTTCCCTGCCGGTTCACGGTATAACCCGGGGTTTTTATGATGCGGTGCGCCGAATGTAAAGGAAAGGGCCTCTGCGGCCTTCCCCGTTGCCCGATCATGAGCAGGTTCCACGCCCAGCTCGCGATGAAGCCTGCCAGCAGCTACCTGGGAAGTTCGCCCTCGGTTTTTATCGGAAGTTATGGCTATCCCGATGTTCATGGCGGCCCGCTTCTCATCAATGACAGCGATAACCCCCCGAATGGCTTTCCCGTGGTCTCGGTATCGGCGATGTCGTGGATCTCCGGGCACGGACCATACGCGGGAGTTCAATGCTTTCCGGCATTGCGGGCAACCTGCAGGATATCGCTCTCTCACAAAACCCGCTCGATGTCGAGGTCTCTTTTGAAAAACCGGTTGCATTCAACCTGGCGTTTGATGGCACCATTGCGCCGGTCGGCCTCTCGGGCCAGGTCCGGAAGCTCGATGTCCTCGGGAACGCAAACGTTGCCCGGATTGTTGACCGGATCACGTCCGATACCGATATCGTGGCGACTGATGCCTGCGTCACGCTCGCAGAGTCCGGGACAGATGTGTACCAGATCTCGAAGCTCATGACCGCGGGGCTGCTCGGGAAGCGGCGGAAGTTCGTACCAACGAAGTGGGCGATCACTGCCGTTGACGACACCGTCTCAACCAAGCTGAAACGGGAGATCAGCCGCTTCTCTCCGCTCGAAGAGATCCGGCTCTTTTCCGCGGAGATATTTGGGAACCGGATCGTCTGTATCCTTGTTCCCGGAGACTGGCGGTACGAGATGGTCGAGATCTGGGGGAGTCACACGCTCTGGGGTGGGGACGAGCCGATGATCGTGCAGGACCGGGAAGGGATAAAAAAGTCCGGGTATTCGCCGATATCCGGTGCGTACTATTCCGCCCGGCTTGCCGCCTGCGAATACTTAAAAAAAATAAAGCGCTCCGCCCGGGTCGTTATTATCCGGAGTGTCTCGAAGGAGTACTGGGCCCCGCTGGGGACGTGGGTGATCCGGGAGGCGACCCGGAAAGCGATGCAGAACCCGCCGGAAATCTTTGGATCGATCGATGCTGCTACCGCCCATGCATCGGCCGTGCTTGGATCGGGTGCGTGGCTTTTGCACAGTACGCTTGTCCCCGAACTCAGGACCCAGCGGACGCTCTTCCCGTTTGAATCGTTCTAACGCCAGCTCCGAAGACTCATCCGTTTTTTGGGTTCCGGGCCGGCCCCTGGTCCTGGTATGCCTGAGCGGATTTCGACTGCCGCTGGTACCTGCCCCTGATCCCTTCAAGGGTCTCGATATCCTCGATTCCCTTGTCATCGCGGATCCGGATAAGCCGGGGGAACCGGAGAGCAAAGCCGGCTTCATACGTCGGGCTTACCTGGAGCTCTGCGTACCCGATCTCAAAGACCAGCTCCGGTTCGAATGTTACGCTCCTCCCCGATTTTGCGATGACCTTGTCCTTTAAGAGCTCGTACACCTCCGCGAGCTGCTCGTCAGAGAACCCGGTCGCAACCCGGCTTAACGGGAGGAGTTTTCCCTGGTCCTGGCAGGCAAGAAGGAACGAGCCGAAGACGTGGGCACGCTTGCCTTCTCCCCATTCCGCACCGATCACTGCGAGGTCGAGTGTATCGACTTCCGGCTTGATCTTGATCCAGTTCTTGCCCCGCTGGCCGGGGGTGTAGGGGGAGGTGGGGACCTTGATCATGATCCCCTCGTGCCCGGCCTCGAGTGCATCCCCGTAGGTCTTCTCGATAACCTGCCGGTCGCTGCTGACGACCTGCGGGGCGAGATACCGGTTCACCACCGTTTCGAGCGTTTTTCTTCTCCCGGAGAACGGGAGATCGATCAGGGTCTCGCCGTCAAGGTACAGGATATCGAAGACGTTTGGGATCATCTCGATGGCTTCCTGAGCCTCGGCAATATCGTGCCTCCGCCGGAATCTTCGCAGGACCGACTGGAAGGGCATCGGTTTCCCGTCTTTGACTGCAATGACTTCGCCATCGAGGATGACGTCATGGTCCGTTGCCGAGAGGAGTTGTTCGATCACATCGGGGAGAGCCCCGGTCACGTCTTCGAGCCTCCGGGAGTAGAGCCGGGCCCAGTTTCCTTTCTTGTGAAACTGGAACCGGGAGCCGTCATACTTGAACTCCGCAGCGATCACCCCGTGCTCTTCTATCATTTCGGCAATGGTGCCCTGCTGGGCAAGCATCATCCGGACCGGGTGAAACGGGGTGATGTGAACATTCCTGAGCTCATCCGGACCGATCTTTGCGAGCCTCGCAACCTCCCCAAGATCGTTGAGGGCCTGCATCGCATGTTCGACCAGGGCCGAATCTACCTCAAACGCTTTTGCGATCGCATCCCGGACGCTGCCTTCCCCGACACCGATCCGGAGCTCCTCCATCATGATCCGGGCGAGGTACCTGCCTTCGAGCGGGTGGGCGTTCCCGAGCAGGTTTCTTACCGCAAGCAGTTTCTCGCGCTGGGATTTCTTTCCCTCCATCTCTGCGATCGCGATAAGATCGGTGTAAACATGGACGAGATCCAGTTCTTCGTGGAAAAACGTGGTCTGGGATTTTATCGCAAGGATCTCTTCCACCGCCCGGCCCGGGTCGCCAGTCCGGTTAATCCGGTCGATCACCTGTTCTTTCTTTAAACCAGCCACGTACCCGACCGCTTCGATAAGGAGGTTTGGCCCGATCCCAAGTTTCCGTGAGCTCCAGTCGGGGAATATCCGTCCCATGACAAACCGGACAAAGATGGGGAGTTCATCAGGCTCGAGACCCGGGAGGACTTTACTTATGACATCGATCATCTCAAGGCGGGAAGATATGCCTTCGAGCGTCTCGCAGGTCCGGGAAAAATCCATGAAGAGCATGGCAGGGTTATCGTGTGAAGGTGCGAGGGACGGATGGATTAAGGTTTTGTAATAAAACGGGACGATGAAGTTCCGAGCGATAATGAAGACCCGGAACGGGCATTCCTCATCCCCGGGTCAGAGGGTGAGGCTCTGCGGAACCGCCCGGGATGTTCCTTCCTGCGTTGCGATAACCACGCGTTTTTCCGGGTAAAAGAGCCCGAGACCGTCACGGGCGCTTGCGAGTGCTTTTTCCGGGGTGTTGTTCATCTCGCTTAAATGAGCAAGGATGAATTCGGGGACATCTTTCAGATCCCGGAGGCAGGATGCGGCAGCCACGTTGGATAGGTGGCCGCGTTTTGATCGGATCCTGCGCTTGAGCGATTCCGGGTAGGGTCCGTTCTCCAGCATATCGGGACAGTGGTTGCTTTCAAGAACTATCCCGTCGCAGCCGGAGAGAAGCTGGAGCATTACCGGTGTTATTACCCCGGTGTCGGTGCAGTACCCGAGACTGAGATCGCCTTCACGGATCACAAACCCGCATGGTTCATTGGCATCATGGGAAGTTGAAAACGGTTCGATCGAGAATCCCGCTACGGTGAATGGTTCGCGAGCCCGGCAGACCCGGCTTTCGAGTGGCTTTTCGGAGGTCCTCCGGTGATTCAGGAAATCATGGAGCGTTCCTTCCGTTGCGTACACCGGGACGCTGAGGCGACGGGCGAGTACATCAAGACCACGCACGTGATCCCCGTGTTCATGGGTTACCAGTATTGCACCGATCTTTTCCGGATCAAGGCCGGCCCGTTGGATCCGTGCCAGTGTCTCCTTCGCGCTCAGCCCGGCATCGACCAGCAGGGCATCGCTTCCGCCATCAATAAAAACACAGTTACCTTTGCTTCCGCTGGCAAGGATCGTACACTGCATTGCTCAAGTATCTGACGTGCTGCTATTAACCCTCACCGATGGGGCAAAAAAATAAAAATAAAAATTATTTCCTTTTGTTTTTCAGCATCTCGTATTCCGAGAGGACCGGTGCAATCGTTTTTGTTGATATGGAGCGGCGCAGGAGCGTGGTGAGTTTACGGGAATAATAGATATGCTCCATCTGGAAGCTGACGATAAGCCCGAAACAGAAGCAGGTGACGATCACCAGGGAGTAGCTGAGAATATCTACCATTATTATGCCTCCTTTGCCAGTTCGTCCACCATCGGAACGAGTGAATCCTCATCCGAACATTGCTTTGCAATCACCATGAACCTCCGGGTATAGTATAACCGGAGAAGGAAGGAACCAAGAATGATCCCGATAGTGAACATGATAACGCCAATTCCGATGTAGATGAGAAAATCTGTAAACGAACCAGCCATAGCGACTCCTAATCTCTGTCTTGGAAAAGTGAACAGATAAATATATTGAATTCTAGTTAAGCGTTTCGGGGAGGACGTGGATGGAGGATGCCTTGACCAGGAGAGAGACCGGGGATCCGACACCAAGACCCAGTTCTTCGCAGGATCTCCGGGTAATAAGTGCCGTTACCGGAAATCCGCAGTCCGCAGTCACCCGGATAAACGGACCGAACGGCACAATTTTGGTAATCGTTCCGGAAAATTTGTTGCGGACGCTGGTCCGTGCATCTTCAGCGGTCTCAAGCGAGAGGGTCACCTCTTCCGGGCGGATGTAGATCCCTACCCGTTTTCCGGGAAGGACCGGAGTGATCGCCTCGATCCGTGACTGTCCTACTGAAATGGTCGCATGGCCCCGGTCGTTCTCCTCCACTGTACCGTGCAGGATCGTGTCGATACCTACGAAACGGGCAATATCAGGTCCCATGGGCTGGTAAAAGATCTCGTGGAGATCGCCGACCTGGGCGATCCTCCCGTTCATGATGACACCGATCCGGGTCGCGAGCCGCTGCCCCTGGATCATATCGTGCGTGGAGAGGATGATCGTTGTCCTGAACTCCCGGTTGATCCGGGTTATGAGCTCTTCGATGAGTTCCGAATTCACCGGATCCAGATTCGCGGTCGGCTCATCGAGCAAGAGCACTTCGGGTTCTGTCACCATTGCCCGGGCGAGGGCGACCCTCTGCATCTCCCCCCCGGAGAGGGTCAGTGCTCTCCGTCCGGAGAACCCCGCGAGGCCCACGAGCTCGAGGGCCGCTTCCACGCGCCGGTCGATCTCCGGCGCGCTGACGCTGCGGAACTTCAGGCCGAATGCAACATTCTTAGCTACGGTCGTGTTGAGGGCCGCGGGTTTCTGGAAGACGAGGGCCATCTTCCTGCGAAGGGCCAGCCGGCCGGCATTCGATGTTGCGGAGTCCGTTCCATCGAAAAGGATTGTCCCGGCGGTTGGTGTATCCAGCAGGTCGATAAGCCGGATGAGCGAGGTCTTCCCGCTTCCGCTGGGCCCGATAAGGGTGAAGACCTCACCGGTCTTTATTTCAAGATTAATCCCGTCGAGGATCTTCTTCCCTTTGATCTCCCGTGAGACGCCAGAGAGCCGGATCACATCCGCGGCCCCCCGAGTGCGGCTTGAGATTCGAAGGATAATCCGGTGGTGATGAGATTCAGGATGACCACAACCACAAGCGCGATGGCCAGGAGAATGATCCCAAGAGCGATCGAGAACGGGAAATCTCCGATGCCGGTCTGGAGGGCGATAGCGGTCGTAAGGACCCGGGTCGCCCCCCGGATATTGCCACCGATCATCATGGCAACCCCAACCTCGGAGATCGCACGGCCGAACGCGAGAACGACCGCGCTGAGGATTGCATATCGTGCCTCCCTGACAATCTGGAAGATTCCCTGGAGGGTTGTTGCCCCCAGTGAGACCAGCGTATCGCTGATACTCTTGTCAACCCCGCTGAGTGCCGAGACGACGAGCCCGGTCGTGATCGGGATGATAAGCACGGTCTGGCCAAGAATCATTCCTTCGGGAGTAAAAAGGAGACCGAAAAATCCGAGCGGACCGGCCTTTGAAAGGAGGAGAAAGAGGAGAAGACCGACGACGACCGTGGGAACAGAATACAGCGTCTGGATAAGGACGATAAGAACCCGCTTGCCGCGGAATTCGTGGAAGTGAATGAGTCCCCCGAGAGGAATCGAGATCAGGGCTGCAAGG
Source organism: uncultured Methanoregula sp. (assembly GCA_963666355.2). Classification (GTDB taxonomy): domain Archaea; phylum Halobacteriota; class Methanomicrobia; order Methanomicrobiales; family Methanospirillaceae; genus Methanoregula. The sequence continues at coordinate 2,010 of CAXXCP010000019.1, read as the reverse complement.
ATTGTTGCCGAGAGTGAGATGTACAGGGAAAGAATGGCGATCTGGACAACTTCAGGATCCAGGGTTATTATCAGGTGGATGGCCTGGAGCACCCCGTTCATCAGGTCATTCATAGCGGGCCCCGCTGGCAGGGTGCCGGTCGATCGGGATTACTGAGGTATGTCACCAGAATACTCCGGAAAAGGTTAATTCCTATAATCGATGTTAGTTTATTTTAATTATTATCAAAAGGCTCTCCCGGGATAACCCGTCCGGACCCCCCGCGGAGTTCCGGGGGATGCCTCATGGTCCCAAGCCTTTTGGATATCCCAAAAACTCCTGAACATGAATGACTTAAAACCCGGTGATACCGGAATACCGATGAAGTTCTCTCTCTCCGAGCTGGCCGGCTCGCTCGGGGACTTTGGAACCATAATTCCCCTCATCCTTGCGGTTGCGCTTGTTTCGGATGTCAATGCCCGGTATGTTCTTCTCTTCTTTGGGATCTGGTTTATTGTAACCGGACTCTATTACCGCCTTCCGATCCCCCTTGAGCCGATGAAAGCTATTGCGGTGATCGTTATCGCGGGTGGGATCGCGAGGGGCGAGATTGCTGCTGCCGGGCTTATGCTCGGGGTGATCTTCCTCGTACTGGGTTATGGCCGGTTTTTCGACATTATCGATAAATGGGTGCCGCAGAGTGTTGTGCGGGGAATCCAGCTGGGTCTTGCCCTCCTGCTCTTCCGGTCCTCCGCGGGTTTTGTCATAAAAGATCCGGTCTTTTTTGTTATCGGGATTGCGATCATCGTTGCGTTTTTTCTTCTCGTACGCTACCGGTCGATCCCCGACCTGTCGTCAATTTGTGTCATCGGGGCGGGTTTCATCGGGGGTCTCATCCTGTACGGCATCCCCCCGCTCAGTTTTATCCCGGCACCCCAGCTGGTCCTGCCGGTACCGACCGATTTCTCATCTGCTTTCTCAACACTTGTTCTCCCCCAGGTTGTCCTGACAATAGCAAATGCAATCCTTGCCACGTCGCTGCTGACAAAAGATCTCTTTGAGCGTGATGTACAGCCCAGGAAACTCTCGACAACGATCGGGCTGATGAACCTGACATCGGTTCCTTTTGGAGGGTTCCCGATGTGCCACGGTGCCGGCGGGCTTGCCGGGCAGTACCGGTACGGTGCGAGGACCGGTGGTGCGAACGTGTACGCGGGTGCGATCTTCATTATCCTTGCACTCTTTTTTACTTCGCCACAAGTTTTGTCCATCATCGCGATCGGTGTCCTCGGTGCACTTCTCGTCTTTGTGGGGATCGAGATGACCCGGCACAGCCTCAAGACGGACTCGCTGGTTATAACCATCATTATCGGGATTCTTGCCGTCCGTGAGTTCCATGACCATTGCATTCATCCTCGGCATGATTGCAGCCTGTCTTCTTGGCTGGCATGGGAAAAAACCGGTTATTGAAAAGTGTTGAAATCCCGGGAATGCGGCCGGAAATGTGGCCGGGAATGCAAATGTGCTTGAATCCCGCAAGCCCGGTAGCGGTTTATACGATGGGGAAACCGGCTCTAAAAGAACATTTTTTTTCTTTCGTCTTTCCCGGTTATACGGAAATATCAGGTGACCGGGATCTCTTTTATTGCTGTTCCGGATCTGCGGTATTTCCCGCGGAGAAGGGTTTAAAAAAAGAGTTTGAAAAGGATCAGGTTGTTTTTCCTGCTGCTGCCGTAGTCGATGCCGCTGCAGTTGTTGCCGCTGCTGTCGCATTTGCAGCCGGGGCCGGTGCCAGGGCTGTTGCCGGTGTGGAATAGTCGCCAATCCATCCTGCTGTCGTTGTCGGCTGGCTCACCGACATCGGGTTGAAGAGTGCCCTTGCCGTATTTGTCGACACCATACGTCCCAATATCAGCCTGGGTCTGCGCGGAGGTCAGGAAGTTGATGAAGTTGTTTGCCATTGTGATCTTGTCGGCCGGCTGCTTGTCATTGTAGACTGCCATGACGCTGTAGATGTTCAGGAGGCTCTTG
>CAXXCP010000018.1:0-74803 GCA_963666355.2 uncultured Methanoregula sp. | reverse complement strand
AATACTCTCAACCTCTGATCAACCAAACGGTCGAAGAACAGAAACAAATGAGACAAATTTGAGTTTTTTCCGAATCCCTTCCCAGACCAATAGCCGGAAGAAATCGAAACGGAACAAATCTTCAGCAACGGTTCTTGGTCCTCGTTGAACCTTAGAGAAGAACATCCATTGAAGAGAGACCCAGATATTTTTGAGAAGGAAAGAGATTATCGTCAGCAGGTACCGGATCACAACGTTTCTTGTGGATGTCCTTGCTTTCACGATATTCCGGATACGGTACGAAGACTCGATCGCAAACCGGTTCTTGTAGACCCGGTAGATCCGACGGGGTTTCCAGTTAATACCATACACGACGTAACCCAGGTTCACATTCCCGTATTTCTTATTCCTTCCCAGAAGGTACTGGACATCAATTGCCAGAGTAAGAGAAAGAGGTTCGCCAGTTCCCATCATCGTATACTGTGCATACCGGGAATGATTTCCCCGGAGTATTTTCTTGAGTTCTTCGCCGTGTTTTCTCACCGGAACAATGTGCGGGATCTTTTCCTTCTGGAGAAATGAGAACACATCTTTTGAGTAAAATCCCCGATCAAGACAGAGTACTTGGGTGTTCACTTTTGCGTTGTGGATTATGGCCAAAAATTTCCGGATGTACTCGACCTTTGACACACCCTTCTTCACCGGGAAAACTGCAAGGGTCTGCCGTTGACCTTTTGTTGTGATGGAGAGCGAAACATACGAGTAAAATGTGGTTGTTGATTTCTTCATTTTACTCTTGAGGACGTAATCTTTGTTCGCTTCGATAATTTCGCCATAATAAGGATCGTCGGTGAAATCTATGGCAAAATGATACGATTTTCCGGGAACAAGGATCTGATCGTTTGAATAGGTGAGGATCTTTGATTGTATTTCGAAAAGCGATTCTAAATCCACCTTCGATAAATGGTATCTGACTGACGTTTCACACGGGACTTTTTCTACAGCCTTATTGATGGAATGCACGGATAGTTTGGTTGCTGACATCCCAACAAGTGACTGGATAAGGGTCTTTTGTCTCAGTGTTCCGTTGATGGAAATGGTGAGATTCCGGTTGATTGCATCCACTGCTATTTCGGAACAATCTTCTGCTCGGATCTCATTCTTTATTCGGCGGGTGAATTGCCGTCTATTTGCCATATGCGGCGCCCGCTGCCTATTTAGATCTGCCGGTTTTGATTAGCCTCGGCTAAAAATTAGTGAAGTACTGAACACTTACGATACCCGCAAATGCGTTGAAAATGGGAGCCACGGCAACTTTCGGATCGGCCGCACAGAACCCCGCAACAGTTACCCTGCAAAGGTTTGTTATATGGGATAAATACGAGTGGAAGAACACCTATTGGGGAAACCACTTTTTCAATACAACTCCGCTGGCAGGAAACAAATACCTTGTACTTTTCCTGAAAATGGCAAACCCGGGGTCCAAACCTGTGCTTGCTCCAGGTCCAACCCAGTTCGTGCTGCACACGGTTGGGAAAACATACCATTACTCTCCGACCGGTGATCCAACGTTGTGGATTAATGGGACCGACCGGAAACAGATAGACTATGCTGTTATCGAAGAACGACCGGATCGGAATATCAACCCGGATCCGAACAATGCGATCGAAGGCTACATCATCTATGAAGTTCCTGAAAGTTTCGATCCCTCACAGGCCTATGTGGATCTTAACCTGATGGGCGTAAAAACTGTGGACTGGCTGTTTACTTGAGATAAACCCGGGAAAAACCGGGATATTCTCCGGACTAAAATTTTTCTTCTCCCCGGGTTTTTCCGGAATTGCTAAATCCGTATGCTTCCGTACCTTGGTCTCTCTCAACGAAACCGGGTTGTTTCCGCACCGGTAGCGAACCGTGCCTGATATGTCATGTTTTTCCGGAGCTGGACTTTCCGACCGGTGGTGAGCGAAAGAAGATCCCGAGAATGATGAAGGGGACAATATAGAGAATATCAACGTAACCGAGTCCGGAGATAATGAAACCTATTCCGATACAGGCAACACCGAGAGGAACAAGGAACTTCTTTGCAAGGAACGCCTCCTCGCGCTCTGTGAGTTCCGGCACCAGCAGTTCCTGGTGGGATCGCGCATAGTGCCATCCATATACGAGCAACAGGGCAAGGAAAAGATAGTTCAGCTGGAACAGGAAATCGCCGATGCCCGCCATTTCTCCAGCCGAGGAGAAACTCGATGTGAAGGGGACGAAGACAACGACCATCAGTGAGAGGAGGTGGATATAGAGGAATTTAAAATCAAAGGTTTTCATCCGGTGGAAAACCTGGAAATAAAAGAGCCAGAACATGCCGAGAATAAGGAAGGCCCCGATAAAATCAATCACGGCAAAGACTGCGAGAGTAAGATAATGCACAAGCGACGCTGCGGTCTCGATCGTCCCCGGCCCCGGTGTCTGGAGATTCCTGATCATCAGGGTCATGGTGAAGGCGTAGATCGCGTTTGTTATCCGTTCAAGGTTTACCTTGCTGATCGGCTCGTTCACTGTCATTTCAGGTTCCCTCTTACCGGAGAATTGTTTTTTTGGATCTTTTCTTCTTTTAGGTTTGCAGCGGTGGACGATACCGGAACCACAACCTCTAATCTCTCCGGCTCCGAATATTGCTCATGAGATCCGCCCCGGCCCTGGTCACGTTCCTCATTCTCGTCTCCGTGGTTACAACCGGGTGTATCTCCGGGCAGGGCGCCACGCTCGTGACTGTTCCGCCAGTGCCCGGGATGAACGACGGATCGTACCAGTACGGCGGGACCACGGTTGCGATCTCGGTGAAATCCGATGACATCTCAACCCATTCACCGCTTGCCCGGATCCTGTTCTTCAAGGCCCTTACTCTCTCCACGCAGTACGCCGAATATAACGAATCTGTTCCCTACTTCGATAAAGCACTGGACGTAGACCAGAATTTCACGGTCGCATGGGTTGGAAGAGGTGTGACGTTTCACAATATTCACCGCTATGATGAAGCGATCCGGTCCTATGACCGGGCAATCGCGTTAAACGGGAACGATGCGACGGTCTGGCAACTCAAGGGAATAACCCTGAACGATATGGGAAAAGAATCTGAAGCAGCCGAGTGCACCCGGAAGGCACTTGAGATCGTTTCAACCGGCAAGGGGAAATAGTATCAGACAAGTCGCTCGTCTTTAGCCCCGGCTCATACGAATGCGACCAGTAATCATGCGAAGAACTCTCCGGAGGAATCCCGATTGTGGTAAATTACCGGGAACTTCCGGGGGTCATTGAAATCTGCACCTCCTGACTCCGAAGGAGAAATTCCCCTGTGGACTCCCTCCCGGAAGACCAGGAGATCGTCACAAAAGCCGGATACCGGTTCCCTACCCCTGCATTCCCGGGTATTGATATCCCCGGATAATCTTACCGGGAACCGCTTGGGGGTTTAGGCACGGGACCGGTTCTGATAAAATGAGGGGGGTACCCCCCTCCCCCCCTCAGGGGGGTTCCTGAAGTGCGCGGGTGTGCCCGCAACGTGTCGTCCCGGCCGGAACCTGACGGAATGTTTCAGACGTGGAACCTGATTTTATCGGGTTCCCGGGATTTGAGTGACTGCGCAAAAATCCATGCAGGGGGGGAGGCCTACCCCCCCTTTGCCATTTTGTAACCGACCCCCCTCCCCTCCCCCTCCCCCCATGTCCGTTAAACCGGGAGGCCGGAATACCAATGCTTTTCGTTGCGGGTACACCACAGATCTATTATGATTCCGGGAAAGGAAGAGCAGCCTGTACAGGTATCAGTGAGGACCAAGATCCTTGTAGTGTTTCTCGTGCTCTCTGTCTCCGCCCTCCTTATTGCCGGAATTCTTTCTTCCCTGCAGATGGCGGATGTAAACCGGTTCGCTATAGACCGGAGCAGCGAGCTTGGGACCAAGGCAGGTGCCGACAGTGCTGCAGCGCTTGAACGTGATGCCCGGGTCTCTCTCCTCCGACTTGCAGAAGATCAGGCAGCCTTAAGCGACGTCGCTTTCGAACGGGTCGGAGGGGAGATTGAATCCCTTACCTTCTATGCAAGCGAGATCATGTCCGACCCGACCATGGTCCGGCCCCGGCAATTCTATTCCCAGGCCGAAAAGCCGCAGGACCGCCGCTCGACATCCCTCTTCTACCCATCCCCGGGGGTCGTGCAGGATATTCCTGCAGATGAAAAGAACGCTGCCGGGACCATGGATCAGCTCTTCATTCCGGTCTATTCCGTGGACAGTACCCTATCCGCAGAATACGTGACCACCGACAGCGGGATCTCGATGATCTACCCACGGACTTCAGGGCTGGACCAAAACTTTGATCCCCGGGATCGTGACTGGTTTAAAAAAGCGCAGAAGACCGGGAAGCTTACCTGGTCAGACCCGTACGTAGACATCCTTGGCCACGGCCTGATGATCACTTGTTCGAAATCGGTCGATAACCCACAAAAAGGCTGGCACTGGGTAGTTGGCACCGATATGACCATCGAGACCATCAACCAGAACATCATCAGCACGCAGGTGGGAAACCGCGGGTACGCGATGCTCATCGATGAACACGGGAATGTCATCTCACGCCCCGGACTAAGTGCGGGCGACCGGCGGTGGGACGAATCGTTTGTCACCGAGAACCTGCTGGAAAGCAATAATCCTGAACTCGTCGCCGCAGCCCGGGAGATGATTGCCGGAAAAACCGGGATCGGGCGGGTGAGTTTCGAGGATGGGGACCGGTTCGTGGCATATGCTCCCGTAAAGAGCGTCAACTGGAGCGTTGCGGTCGTCAGGCCGGTTGATGAAGTCATTGCACCCCGCACTGGCAACAAAAGACAGCATCCTCAACGCATCCGCGGTAACCGCGAGTCACATGGCCGATCAACAGGCTGCAATGAGAAATGTCTTTGCTGCAACATTTCTTGTCCTTCTTGTTGTCGTTGTTGTCCTGACGCTTATTTTCTCCCGGTTCCTTACCGAACCGCTCCTGAAGCTGCAGAAAGGCTCTGAGGCCATCGGGAAAGGAGACCTTGATTACCTGGTCGATGTCAGGACCCGGGATGAGTTTGGTCACCTCGCCCGATCGTTCAACCAGATGACCGCGGATCTCCGGGAGTACATCAGCACGCTCCGGCAGACAACCGCGGAGAAGGAGCGGATGCTCAAGGAGCTTGAGATCGCAAAAGGCATCCAGCAGAGTTTCCTCCCGGATGCAGCACCGAAAATCCCGGTATCGATCTCGAAGGGTACAATCTGCCGGCAGCAGAAGTTGGCGGGGACTTTTACGATTTCATCCCGGCCGGCACTGACTGCTGGGGGCTTGTCATCGCCGATGTCTCCGGAAAAGGCGTTCCCGCTGCACTCTTCATGGCGCTCTCCCGCACGCTCATCCGGTCAAGCACGACAAGGAACCACGACCCAGCCTCGTCTATCCGGGAAGCAAACCGCGACATCTATCTTGATTCAAAGACCAGCATGTTCGTCACGCTCTTCTATGCGATCCTAGACGTTCGGAAGAAGACCTTTACCTTTGTCAATGCCGGCCATAACCCCCCGCTCCTGTTTGGCGCCCCGGCTGCCGGATCAAGCTCCTCAACGCTGATGGCATAGCACTCGGTGTCATGGACGAGATTGAACTTGAGTCGGTTGAAATCGCGTTGAAAAAAGACGATATTGTTGTTTTGTACACTGATGGGGTTACAGAAGCCTGCAACGGGAATGATGAAGAGTACGGGGTGGAGCGGCTGCAACAGATGATCGAGTCGGTCCGGTCGTTGTCTTCGAAAGAGATTATTGCCGCGGTGGTAGCAGACATCACGACATTCGCCGGGACCAGGCCACAGTTCGATGATATAACGCTCATGGTGCTGAAAGTCGAATAAACCCAAAAAAGAAGGCCACGAATTACGGGCAGGTAGCCTGGAAACCAGAACGATCACACCGGGAAGGGGAGTTTGGAAAAACCAAGTTCCCAGAATACAATAAATACCCCGATAAGATAGATTGCGATAACCGACCAGATGACCCGTTCCCATAAGGGGATATTCCGAAACCCGCTCCATTTGCCCATACTTCCTCCGCTTTTTCCGGGTGTTCTGCGGTCACTTTTGAAACCAGCCAGAATATCACGAGCGTTCCGATAGTGATGATCGTCCATACCGCAAAGATCTGCCCGATCGGGATGGGTGTCGGGTAAGCCTGGCCCGACCGGGAACGGGACGATCCCGTTGATAAGCCAGGGTTCCCGTGCGGACTCCCGGACATAACCCATCACGATAACAATCCACATCCCGATGATGCCAGCCACAACAGATGCGACACGGGATGAGGCCGGGATCTTTCCCCAGGCAACCAGCTCCGGCTCCTTAAGGATGATCAGGTCGATCCCAAGGATAATCGCCCCAATACAAACGAGAATGAAGAGAGCGGCGAGTTTGTAAGCCATGAACCCCAGCGGGTTTGGTCCGAAAGGAAGAGTGGCCGGCTGGACGAGAATAAATCCACAGATTGCGGCGATGATCAGGAACGATTTGAAGAGGATATGAACGCGCCGGTTTTCGGTTTGTGCCAGGATCAGCTCTTTTCGATCGTAGAGGTAGACGAGGACCGTAATAAAGAGGAATGAAAGGAGCCCGACCATGAGGAGCATCTCCCAGGCCCTCGGACCGAGCATGATCATGATGAACGAGCCGGTCTGGTGAGCCTGTATAATGTACATGTACATGAGGCCAAAGACCGGCTGGAAGATGAGGCCGAGCAAGCCCCACGAAAGGCCATAGGACCCGACAAGATCCCAGTAGACCTTCGAGAAATCGTCTTTCCGGTCCATAAAGTGAAACATCCCTATCATGGCAAGCAGGAAACCAAAGTACGAGACAGCAGCTGCGAGACGGTGGAACTGGAGGATCCAGGTCGTTGCATTGAACCACCATCCGGAAAGGGCAGAAAGCGGCATGGTCAGGAGACCCGACTGGCCCCAGCTGATGCCGGACGTTCCGGGCGTCAGCATGCCGGATGCGAGGGTGTTGATCATCAGGGTCTGGAAGAATGTGGCAATGGCAAAGGCGTAACCGAGAAACTGATGCCATCGCGTACCTATCCTGTCCCATGAGAACCAGTAGCTGTACAGGAACGCGATCTGGATACCAAAGAGCATCGCCTCGGCAAGCAGCGGCCACCAGTAGATGTGGAAAGCCTGCCCGGCAAAATCCGGGTACAGGGAGATGAAGAAGAGTACGCCTGCTGCTGCAAATGTTGCTCCGGTACTGAAGAGAATGACGTTGAAAAGGGTCAGTGAACGGGCAAGTCGCTTGAACCGGTATTTGCCGGTTTTGAGATGGATACTTTCCGTGGCGGCAGCTATCCATGAGCCCCCGAGCTGGAGGTTGGCAAAGAGGATATGGGTGAGCATGACGACGGCGATAACAATAGATCGGCCGGAGGAGCCGATCCCGGTATCCTGGATCGGGAGTTTCTCTTCATAATACCCCCATCCAGCATCCCATGGTGAAAGATGCAATATCGCCCGGTTGAAATAAATCTTTCTGGAGGCTGGATTTAAAGAGAAAGACGGAAAATTACGGATGAAATCCGGGAATAAAAAGATGACAGAAAATCCCGGGAGAGGATGGGATAAGCCCGGTCCTTCCGGTTACCTTTTTATAATTCTGTGAATATCCTGAATCATCATGCCGGATTACTGCAGGATTGTCGTTGCTCTTGATGGATCCCCCTGCTCGAATCTTGCGGCAGATGCCGGTGCAGTTCTTGCATCGAAGCTTCCCGGTGTTTCGCTGAGCGGGTGTCACGTGTATGCGGCAAAACTTCACCGTAACCGGTTCGGGGAGATGGAACCGGGACTCCCGAACCAGTACCAATCCTCAGAGACGCTCGGCTCCCTCCGGGCCACCCATGACGATCTCATCTCCTCCGGGATGAAATTGATCGCCGATGCCTATATCGCTCCGCTTGCAAAAAAAGTCCAGGGAACCGGCATCTCTTTTTCGTATCTCACTCCCGAAGGCAAGCATTACCAGCAGCTTCTCCGGGTTCTGGAAGATGACGTGGATCTTGCCATTATAGGGGCACATGGACTTGGGAAGGTTCCGGAGTCCTGTCTCGGCAGTGTTGCCGAACGTGTGGTTCTTCATGCTGGACGGACAGATGTTCTGGTAATGCGGGAACCATGGGATCCCACAAAACCGATCATTGTTGGGATCGATGGGAGCATGTCCGGGTATGCGGCCCTCGCCCGGGCAATAGAGATAGCAAACGTTTTCGGGACACCGGTCGAGGCAGTTGCTGTTTTTGATCCGGATTTCCACACGAGTGTATTTCACACGCTGGCAGGGGTTCTTCCCAAAGAGTCTCAGAAGAAATTCAATTTCCCGGCCCAGGAGGAACACCACGACCGGATTATTGACTGCGGCCTCGAGCGGCTCTATCGTGGGAAGCTGGAGCAGGCACGGGAATTTGCGGAATCCCGTGGCTTCGGTATTGCAACTTCAGTCCTGAAAGGAAAAGTATTCCCGGAGATTATCCGGCATTCACGGGAACGTGGAGCCGGGATGATAGCGCTCGGCCGGTTTGGTCTTCACCACGAAGAGCCGGTGCTTATCGGGTCGCACGCGCTCAATGTAGCCCGGCTTGCCACGGGAAATGTGCTTATTGTCTCCGCTCCACCAGACCCCCTCCCGGTTCCCGGGATGTCTGCGAAGAGACCGGGAAGGATTGATGTGGCTTCATTCCGCGAGGGTGGAGATACCCTGCCATGGACCCCGGAGGCAGAAGAGCTTCTCCGCAAGGTACCGTTGTTTGCACAGGGGATGGCCCGCATGTCGATTGAAGACCGGGTTCGTTCTGCCGGAGGAATGATCGTAACCCCCGACGCAGTCCGTGACCGGGGATCAGAATTGGGAATGGGGTCGGATCATGGATCCCGCGTCGCCATGGTGCAGGGTCGTGGTTATGGCAGCTCTCCGGTTCAACCCGCCCCGGTAGCCGATCTGGTCGTGTTCCGGAAGGTAAAGCGCTTTGCACCCGATTTTCACCGCCATATGGTCAGCTCTAAAATTCCCGGGATGGTCTTAAAAAAAGGCGACCGCATGCTTGTGTACGAGGTTGACGAGACACAACCGGATGGGCCGGTGTCGGTATCCGAAAAGACCCGGATCGAGTTCAGGTAACATGCAACCCCGGGTCTCGTTCATGGGTGTGAGCAGGAAATTTTGCGCTGTCGGGGCACTCGATAGTGTATCATTTGAAGCAGATCCTGGCGAGATCATAGGTATCATCGGGCAGAACGGTTCGGGGAAATCCACGCTTATCAGAACAATTGCAGGGCTCCTTTCACCGGACTCCGGTACGGTTGCGGTATTTGGCGACACCCGTCCGGTCCGGAGCCCTGATACCCGGAAGAAGCTTGGCATGCTCTTCGACAGCCAGGCACACTGGGAAAATCTCTCCGCCTGGGACAATGCATTTTTCTTCGTACGCTCGTATGGAATCCCGGAAGATGAGGCCCGGCGACGCCTGAACTCGTTGTTCCTGTTATTTGCGCTTGAGGCCCGGTGCACGGATCCCGTAAGCACACTCTCGTATGGGATGAAACGCAAACTTGCTGTCATCGAGGCGATCTCACACGCACCGGATCTCATCCTCATGGATGAACCATCTATTGGTCTTGATTTTTCCTCCCGGATGATATTACACAAAAAACTCAGGGAACATGCACGAAGCGGTGCAACCGTTATATTTGCGACCAACGATGTGTACGAGGCCCAGACCCTTGCAGACCGCGTCCTCGTTTGTTCTGATGGGAAGATTGTCATTTCCGGAAAACCCAACGATCTTATCCGGGATCTCAACGTCTTTACCCCCATCGAACTCCGTCTTGCTTTCCCGGTTTTACCGGAAGTCTTGTCACGGGTCACCGGAGCAAAAACAGTCCGCATACTTGAAGACTCACCCGGCCGGTACCGGGTCCGCCTCCTTATGACGGATTCCTTATCGGGCAAAAAAGGTGACCCTGGGCCTGACGGGCGGGATTGCGGATCTTCTGATGTTCTTGCACGAGTTGTGACCGCCACGGTCTCTGCCGGGGGAATTCTTCTTGGGATTGAATGCACCCTGCCGAATCTTGGGGATGTGATTGCGGCATACGCCGGGGGCGGCTCCCATGCTTCCTGATACGTTCTGGAAGCTGGAACTTGCTGATATTCTCCGGAAGCGACGGAGCTTTACACTCAAGTTCCTCCTTCCACTGTTTCTCATCATACCTATCACCCTTCCCGCCATTCCACTCACGCTACGGGCCGGGGGATTTACTTTGGCGATTGCGTTTGCCGGTATCTTCGGAAGTGCCGTCGGGCTCTCGCGGCTTCGGGAGACCCGGATGGTGGAGAGGCTCGCTCTCCTCCCCGTTCCTCCCAGGCACCTCATAATCGGATACATCCTCCTCAACTCAGCGATAGATGGTGTCCAGTTCCTCATCCCCCTCCTTGCATTTGTTATCCTTTATCCCCCGTCGCTCGTTGGACTTTTCTTAATCGCGCTCTGTTTTACCGCAGCGCTCATTGCTGCAAATGCCATTGGCGGACTCGTTGCGGTGGCGGCCCGGTCCAGTGGAGAAGGGCATCTCATTGCGATATTGGTCATGCTGGGTATTGCCGGGGTTTCCGGGCTTTTTTCCGGGACACAATCCGGAGGTTTTTCCCCGGGCGCGATCTTCCCGTTTCAGCACCTCACCGCTGTCCTCCAGATGGCCGGCACAGGAGAGCGCGGGGCTCATGCAGTCCTTGCCCCGGTGTCGGCGGGTCTTCTTCTCGTCATGGTGACGTATGCCGGACCAAGCCTTATCAGGATAGAACCGGGTAATTGATGCAATGGAACCTTTTCCGCAAAAAAAATGGAGCCCCCGTGCGTTTTTTCCTTTTCTTCTCCAGGGTTGACCGGTTACCGGGCGAACTGACTTGGATTTCCACCGGAAAACCCGTTTTCCCCAAAGAAATATATTGTAGAATATATATCTAGGGTCTGCTGGTTTCGGGGTTCCTGCTGCATCGATCCTGTTATTATGAGAACCCGGAATCAAGGATGGGACAGTATGACTCGCAGAACACATCTTGCGTTAATTGCGGTCGTCGCGGCGACATTTTTCTTAATAACCTGTTGTGCCGCCGCGTACCCGCCTTACGTTCCCTTAAAGCCATCTTCAATGGCTGGGACGGTGACGGGCAACACGGCAAATTTTCAGGTTATGCCTGCCACCGGCACTGACTGGACGATGACCAACTACGATATGACGTACTCACGGAACAGTCCGCAGAATGTTATCGGTAAGAACAACGTCAACCAGCTGCAGGTTAAATGGATCCTGAACACCGGGTACGCAATCGAGAACCCCCCCCTTATTGTGGGAAATACCGTGTATGTTCAGAATAACGCGATGCAGATTATTGCAATCGACTTAAAGACCGGCCTTTCAAAATGGAAGTATGATCCGCACGTGACGTACACGGGTGGACTGCTCCCCCGGTCATCATCATCGCACGGGATGACCATCCAGGACGGTATTCTCTACGCTCCGACCGGGCCCAATGGAACGATTGTTGCCCTGAACACGAATTCCGGTGCGAAGGTATGGGAGTCCGCACTGGTTGATATTGGACCTGCCTGGCGTGAATCCGCCCCACCGATTATCTGGAACAACATTATCGTTGCAGGATCTGCTCTTGGGGATGAGCCGCCGTTTGGCGTTGCCCAGAAAGGAACGGTCACCGGTCTCGATCTTGCAACCGGCAAGAAACTCTGGCAGACCCAGCTTGCTGTCGGACCATGGGTTACGACCAGTCCCAATGCCACCCAGAATGGCGGGGCTACAACATGGTCGGGTGGTGCGGTGGATGTCAACAAAGGTATCATCTATCTGCCGATTGGAAACCCGTCACCGGATTTCAAGCCAGATATCCGCGCACCCGGGCTGAACAAATATTCCAATGAAGTCGTGGCCCTCAACATTGCTGACGGAAAAATCCTCTGGGACACTCCGTTAATTGCCGAGGGCAGCGGGCCCCAGAACCTGGTCATCGGTCATTGCAAGCGTGGTGACATCATGGCAATGGATGCTGCCACCGGAAAACCTGTCTGGTGGCTTAACCCGATCTTTTCCCAGAACGTGAACCAGCAGCCGAGTAAGACAGGAACCGATGTTGTCTGGCCGGGCCCGGGTGCAGGCATCGAGTCCTTCACCGCTACTGATGGCAGATACCTGTACGCTGCCGGAAGCTCAACGCCGGTTAGATATTACAGTTCTCCCCCGGACCCGGCAAGTGGTCTCCTGTCTGAAGGTGGGGCAGTTCCGGCATTCGATGCGATCGACAACGGGTTTGGAAATGGTACGATCAGCGCGATCGATCTGGTTACGGGAAAAATTGCCTGGAAGTATGACTCCCCGTACGGAACGTACGTTTCACCGCTGGTAACAAATGGCGTAGTCTTCTCGGGGCATGTTACTGATACGGGCAAACCCTATACGTACAGCGACGTTGCCGGACCCCAGAACACCCCCCTGGTACCTTCCGGCATGCTGACTGCACTCGATACCGATAATGGTCATGTTCTCTGGGAGTTCAACGTCGGTGCACAGGTGGGTATCGGCGGACCTTCAATCGGCAATGGATACCTCATTGTGCCAACGGGTGGGATCCAGGTCTCGAATAACGGTGGGTATGTGATGGCGTTTGGCCTCCCGGGGACCTGAACCAGAATCAATTTTTCTGCTCTGTAGAAAACCTCCATGACGAGAAATTGTAAGAACTTGTGGATGTTACAAACAATCATTTTCCCTGCGATTTCCTTTCTCTGAATTGAGAATATTCGAGCCTTTAGATCGCCACCGAACTTTCTTTTCAGGACAGAGAACTTGTTCTCGACAAGTTGTCTTCTCCGGTATCTGGTATCATCGAATTCTCCAGCCATCTCGTTTCGGTACTTTCCTCCGATAATCTGATTGTTCCAGGAACGGATCGGGATGATGGAGTCAGCGAGCAGTTCCTCCCGAACCTGACGATGAATCGCTTCGGAGTCGTATCCCCGATCCATAACGTAACACTCTGACCGTCGTATCTTGTGACATTGTGGGAGTAACCTGGCTGCATGCCGGGTATCGTGAACTCGGCTTTTCGAAGTGATGAATCCGGTGATCGCTTGTGTGTCGGTGTCAACCGAGATCGAAGTTTTCAGGAAATGTTTTCGGATTTTGCCGGTTCTGGCTGAGTAATAGTGACTCGAATATCCGCTGGTAAACCCGGACGAATCGACAGCGGTAATCGCAATTGGATCATCGTTGGAATAGAACAGACTCGTCGTTTTCCTGAATGCGTAGCGGAGGTACAGGGTTTTTATCCGACAGAAGAATTTCTGAAGAGTCGTGAAATGAGGGACGACTGATAGTTCCAACTCCTTTTGGATCGACTCCATGTCTCCGATATCTTCAACAAATTCGCGATAATGCTGATTCCGATAGTCTTTGAAGAGAATCAGGACGAGAAGTTGATACCGGGTGTAGATCTTTTTCGAATATTTACAGGAATACGGACTGAGTCGTATTGCTTTCACGATCGAAATCGCTGCTCGGATAAACCTGATATTCCGGCTCGTCGATTTCTTACTAGTCTCTGTATTTTTTGAGCACACACTCTAGTATGGAGACAATGTACCTTAGATCTTTCGGTCCATGGTGCCGTCGATTTTGAAGAGGTTTTCTACAGAGCAGTTTTTTTTACAAGGCGTTTGCAAAAGACCGGTTCAAACGAATAAGGTAATAATCAAAAGGAGAGTATCTCAGGTAACAAATCATTTCGAATCGGGAAAGAACGGTGGTTGTCGGTGAGTGTCCTTCTGGTTACTATTCTGCTTATTGTCGCGATCATTGCGATCGTCTATTACCTGGTGAAAAAACTCTCCATTCTGGTCGTTAATGCAATTCTTGGGCTTATTGTTCTCTTTATCCTCAATTATCTTCACGTCATGCAATGGATAGGAAAACCCGATCTTGGCTATAGTCTTGCGACAATTCTCATTTGTGCGATCGGGGGATTCCCCGGGGTACTTATTCTGGTACTCCTCAATATCCTCGGGATAGCTGTATAGACTAAATTAAAATGGGATCGGTCCTGCTTGAGAAAAGAAGAACCCGTTTCGATAAGCTTACCATCCGTATGATGATGGTCGGGGGGCAACTCTCGTTTCCGGACTTTCCTTTTCTCTGTGTTCGAAAATTTTATGGGAACCCGGGTCCGACCCGGTTCCCATAGCCCCCTCCCTCCCCCCTGCCCGGTTTTTGCGACACCCCCCCTCTACCCCCTCCGGGAATTTTTAGCCGGCCCCCCTCCCTCCCCCCAGGGGGGATCGGTCACTACCTGAAAGGAAGTGACAGACCGGTACAACACCAGTGATCTTACCAGAGGAAATTGGATCCAAAAAAAAGTTTGAGCCAAAAAAACAGTTTTTAAAATACGTTTGCTTCTGAATACACCTCGACGTGATCCTGCATCAGCTCGTATGGCTTGATCTCCCGGGAGTGTGAGGACATCCTCATTTTTACAACCTCCAGCGCGAGATGAACATCCGTAAGATCCGACGGACGGACGTAACGCATCAGGATCACGGTATCTGCGAGGTACTCGATAAGCGCATGGCGGCTCGAAAAGATGTTATCCTTGTCAGTCTCCGAGGTCATCATGATAGTGCACTGTTTGTCCCGGAGACCCTCGATCAGCCGGAACATTTCCTGCCTGCGGACAGAATCCGAATCAAAAATGTCTTCGAAGAGCGAGATGGGATCTATCACGACCCGTGCTGCTCCCACCTGGCTGATGAGCTGCGGCAGTTCGTTCTTGATCCGGTTGTTGGCAAGATTAAAGTCGGTAGGATCGAGTTTGATCACAAATAACGCATTATTGAGGAACGGACTGACATCCCAGCCCTTCTGTTTCATGTACATCAGGATACGATCCTCGCGTTCCTCAAGGCTGATGTAGATAATGTGTTCCCCCCGGTTGAGTCCTTCCCACACAAACTCAAGCGAGAAGGTTGTTTTCCCGGTACCGTACGTACCGATTATCGCGCAGATGCTCCCCGGAATAAGTCCTCCACCGAGCATATCGTCGAGGCCTGCAATTCCAACTTTGACCCTTTCCGTCAAATAATCACCCTGATGTTGCTCACTTCAAACCCTTCAAGGGTAGTAATTCTCACCGCAAATTTCACCAGATCCCGTTCCTCGAGATGCGGCATAACCCCCCGGAATTTCTCAAAATACATGATACGCTGCCTTCTCGCACCGGCAGTATCCTCCCACCTGAAGAGCAGTACCGCATCAGCAATATCAGCAAGTTCGCTCTCTTTTGATGGTTCAAGGATCCCCCGGCTCAGCAACAGGTAACTCGTGATATTCCTCTGTTTTGATATCCGTTGTAATCCCCGCAAAAAACCCGTGAGGTTCTGCCAGTCTTCAGTCCCGTTGACCTGGGGGGCGATTTCGGTAATAGAATCGAATATTACCAGGCTGCCGGGTTTTATTGTATCGATCAGGTTTGCAAGAGTCAGAAGAATACTATCGTGCTCCGATCGCTTCTGCAGCCGGGAAATAATGTCGCCGTGACTGTACCAGGCATCCGGAACAAGGCTGTTATCGAAATAGTGCTCGGAGAGATCACTGAACTGGACAGAATCGATCTTTTCCCGGAGCCCGTCAATTTTGAATGAAAGGAGAATCTCCTGTTTGATGTTCTCTTTCACCCGTGTGAAGGTGATATATCGGACTTCTTCCGGCAGGACGGCCCCTTCCGGGATACCACTCTTTGTAAGACCCAGGATGTGCGCCATGGAACTGTGCGCAAATTCATAATTGCCACCACCCAGATCTCCAAGGTGAAGTATGACCGAGCCCTGCGGCACACCCCCATCCAGAATCGGATCGAGTGACGTTATTCCGGTTGGCATTTTTTGGCTGGTTGATTCCATTCCCATCCTCTGGAGCTTTGTACGCTAAAAGACTGCAAAGGAACTCTCTTAAGGAAACTGATAAAGATATCTGTCGGTTTCCGAGAGGTTCAGGTAAAAACCCGGATCGCAAAAGACGAGGGTATGACGCACACTTATATAGAATGATATTACGAACTATTTAACCGTGGGAAAAACGGGTTTGGGGCAGAGGTGTACCTGATACATGGGATTTTCTGATTTTTTTACATCGCGAAAAGCTGATGCGACCGGGAAAACTCCTGTTCACGCTGAACTGAGCGAACCAGCACGAGCGGGGACAGAATCCGCACCCGCTTCATCGCGCAGGAACGCCCCCGGCTCCTCATCATATCTCCAGTACTTCCGTCTTCTCCAGGGAAGGACCCATTCGCAAATCGAGGACTACGATTTCGAAGAGCATGGCAGCCTCGTAGAGGCACAGGCCCCCGAGGGTTACGAGCATATCGATGAGTACTGGGTTGAAAAGGGCCGTTCTCTTGTCATCATTGCCCTCAATAAAAAGACCAACCAGAAAGAGTATCTCCTGTTCGAGCCGGTGCTCTCCGAGTTCGAGTACGAGCTCCTCGAACGCCTTCATGAAGATCTCCGTGACGTTCTTATCCTCACTTCAGAAGAGGTCAAACGCGACCGGATGCGTACGCTCCTTGAGAAGACCTACGGTTTGATCGATGACTACGGTCTCACGCTTGAACCCAAATCCCTTTTCAAACTTCAGTATTATCTTATCCGGAATTTCATCGGGTGGTCCCGTCTTGAACCTCTTATGAAGGATCCTCTTCTTGAGGATATATCCTGCGACGGTAACCGGATTCCTCTGTTCCTGTACCACCGCAAGTACCGGAACATCAAAACGAATATTGCGTTTGAAGCAGATGTGCTCAACTCCCTTGCGATCGCGCTTGCCCAGCGTTCCGGCAAACACATCTCGGCAGGCTCGCCAATTCTTGACGCAACCCTCCCCGATGGATCGAGACTCCAGCTCACCCTGGGAACAGAAGTCACAACCCGTGGAACATCGTTTACCATACGGAAGTTCCGGGAGGAGCCATTCTCCCCCGTCGAGCTTATCGAGAACGGGACGTTCAATGCAGAAGCCCTTGTTTTCTTCTGGCTTGCCATCGAGAACAACAAGAGTCTCCTCTTTATTGGCGGAATTGCATCAGGCAAGACAACCTCGTTAAACGCGGTCTCGCTCTTTATCCCGCCAGTTTCAAAGGTTGTCAGTATCGAGGATACCCGGGAGATCACCCTTTTCCATGATAACTGGATCGCAAGCGTCACCCGTGAGGCCCTCACGGAAGGCGGTAATGCAATCAACATGTTCAGCCTCTTAAAAGCGGCAATGCGGCAGAGGCCGGAATACATTCTCGTCGGGGAGGTCCGGGGGGAAGAGGCACAGACACTGTTCCAGGCAATGAATACGGGGCATACGACATTTTCAACCATGCACGCGGGAAGTGTCGATGCGGCGATCCGCCGGCTTGAGAGCGAGCCTTTGAATGTCCCAAGAAACATGGTGCAGGCACTCAACATCATCAGTGTCCAGGGACAGATCTATCGCGGGACAGAACGCGTCCGGCGTCTTTCGGAGATCGTTGAAGTGGCCGGAATCGACCCGTCTACCGGTAATCTCCGGGTCAATAATGTTTTCACCTACGATACGATTCACGATGTCTATCATTTCACCGGACGTTCGCAGGTATATTCCGATATCGCGGAGAAACGGGGCTGGACCCGGGACCAGCTCGAAAAAGAGATCGCTGTACGGAAGAGCATACTCGATGCGATGATGAAACAGGAGATTCGCGATTATATTTCCGTAGCAACGCTCTTCCATGTGTTCCATATCGATCCCGCCAAAGTGCTTGCCAACCTTTCTGACCTTCGCAAGGTAATCTGATGTTCCTCAAAGACTCCGTTCGGAAATGGGTCAAGCGGGATCCCGTCCGGTATAACAATCTCCATGCCAGCATGATTTCCGCACGAGTTGGCATGACGGTGGAACAATATCTCTGGCGATCAATCAAGATCTCTCTTGCCTGCGGTGTAGTTTTTGGCATCATCGGGTACGCCCTCAGTAGTCTTGTTACCTTCCAGATGACCGGGAGGCCGGGTGGTATCTATAATGTTCTGAATCTTCCGGTGCCTGACCTTATCCTGGGTATCAGCACGGTCTATTATGCCCAGGCCCTCCTTGTTATCTTCTCTCTGATTTTCGGCGTGTATATCAGTTATACCGCTCTCCTGAAAATTCCCGGCATGGAAAAGGATTCCCGGAAGACCAAGATCAACCTCACCCTTCACAATGCAGTTTCGTACATGTACGCGATGCGAAGGGGAGGGGCACAGATGATGCCAATCTTCCGGTCCATAGCGGAAAGATCGAATATTTACGGGGAGGTCGCGCTCGAATTCAGGCAGATTGTCCGTGATACCGATTTTTTCGGGTACGATGTCCTGACAGCAATCCGGCATCTCGCTGAAACAACGCCCTCGGAAAAACTCAAGGATTTCCTTGAAGATCTTCTCTCGATAATTGAGAGCGGTGGGGACATGGCCGAATTTCTCTCCCTGCGGGTCCGGTTGTACCAGGAGGAGGCGAAATTTGAGCAGAAGCAGTTCCTCAATACCCTTTCCCTTATCGCAGAATCATACGTAACCCTGTTTGTCGCCGGCCCACTCTTCCTCATTATTATCATGGTCGTGATGGGGATGATGGGCGGGTCAGCCGTTCTCCAGCTGGCCCTCGTCACGTACGCTGTGCTTCCAATCGGATCTATTATATTTATCCTTTTTATCGACATCATCTCGATCCAGGGGGAAAAAACTTCGCGGTATGTCAAGACAAGAGTTCTTCGTACGTACGAGAATGTTTCGGTTATCAAAAAAGAGGATGAAAAAATCCTCTTCCAGCAGCTGAACCAGTACGACCGGATCCGGGATCTCATCCAATACCTGCGCAGCCCGTTTGAGACGTTCATCAACAATGTAAATCACACGCTTTATATTACCGTCCCGGTGGCATGCATCTACGTTGTCTTAATCGTCATCAATACACCAAATTATGCGAATTTTTAAAACATTTATCAACGTCGTGGATGACCACATCATTATCGCTCTTCTCGTCGTCCTAATTCCCTACGCGATATTTTACCAGATATGGTCAATGCGGGTACTCGGCATCCAGGAACTGATTCCGGATTTTCTCGAGAGAATGGCGGGAATAAACCAGGTCGGGCTCACCATCGCGCAGGCTATTGCAATCATGGTCAACACCAACCTCGGGCTTCTCAGTTACGAGATCAAGAGGATCAAGCAGGATATGGAATGGGGGGGGAATTTCTCTGAAGCCCTGGTCAGGTTCGAAAAACGAATCAGCACCCCGTCAATTGCCCGGACAGTCACCCTGATCACGAAAGCGAGCGAGATGAGCGGCCAGATTGGTGAAGTTCTGACCATTGCCGCCAGTGATGCAAAGATGAGCGAGGTCCTGAAACGGGAGCGGATGAGTGAGATGTTTATCTATACAGCGATTATCTACATCTCGTTCTTTGTCTTCCTCTTTGTTGTTGCGGTGATGGCATCCCAGTTCCTTCCGGTTCTTGCTTCGGTACCCACGCAGGGTCTTCCTGCGACCGGTGTCCTTTCCGGCATCGGATCGGTCCCTCTTGAAACCATCAAACGTCTCCTGTACCACGCATGCCTGATGCAGGCGTTGTTCTCAGGGCTCATTGCCGGCCAGATGGGTGAATCGTCGGTTTCGGCCGGCGTGAAACATGCCTGCGTCCTGCTCATCATCTCGCTCATCGCGTTCAACTTCGTTATCATTTAATTTCCGGCCGGGGGATGACAGGTTGAATCAGATACCATTAAAGTTGTGCAGCGCTCACAGTCGTACTGAGGTGACAAATCCCCATGTGTAGTGTTGGTGGACCCACAGATATCGACATTCCCCCGGACCGGGTAAAGGGAAAAGATTACCGGTGCAACGAATGCGGGGAACGGTTCAAGGGCATTGGCAAAAGGCCGATCTGCCCGAGCTGCCAGTCTGAAGATGTGAAGGAAGTATGAATTTTTCCCTTGGCGATGAGATCGTTCTCATCCGGGGAAAACAATCATTTTTACTCGTTGCAAGGGCAGGATCCCGTTTTTGCCTCTGTATCGAATCTTCTGCGGGTGAGTTGTGCCAGGGGGTTGACCCGACAGACGTTATCGTCGTTTCCGCCCCGGAGGGTGGCGATGTCGAGCCCGGCATGATGCTCATCGAGCTTGTCCGGAAATACCATATGCCCCTCCTCGTTTTGCCAAAGGATCATCCCGGTTCAGTGAGGTTATCCTATGTTGTATCGGTCGGTCCGGAGATTCATACAGATTGTTCCATCATGAGAGGGACTCATCCTGAACAACACGTCATCTGTTCGAACGATGAGCTGAATGGCATAACCCTTACCGGAACGATGGACGGGATCGACATCTCACCAATGCCGGAGGGAATAAACCCAGAGCGCATAACGTTTCAGGTAAAAACGGATTTTTCCTAGGAATTCCGGCTTTTTTTCATCCATCCGGTTCTCCCTTATTCCGCTACCGGGGGGGAGTAAATAACAATACATATATTGTTTTTTTTACCAACTATTACACTGCCGTGAGAGGAGGGTTGGATGAAGACTGAGGTCCTAAAAGACATCAAAAAAGCTGAAGAAGAGTACCAATCTATGATCAGTGCGGCTCAGGATGAGAAGAAACACAGTAGATCTCATGCCGAGCTGGAATCTGAGAATCTGGTCACTAAGGCGCAGAGCAATGCTGAACAATACAAAAAGCTGAGACTGGAAGAAGCACGGCACCAGGCGGCACTTAAGCACGCTGAAATCACAAAAAGCGGCAGTCAGCGAGCGGCGGCACTGAAGGTGGAAGGAGAGAAGAACCTTTCAAGAGCGGTGCAGTTGCTGGTTTTGCGGTTTAAGGAGCAGCTGCATGTTAGCGCCTAAGCGGATGAGCAGGCTGCTCATCGCTGCTTCTCGGGATCAGTTGTCACCAGTTATCGCAGAGCTGTATCGCCACCATCTCTTCCATATCGAAGAATATGTCGATTCCGGAGCGGATGGATACGAGGGTTTCCGGATTGGCGCACCCCTTTCGGGAGCGAGTGAGGCATCCACGGACTTACTCAAGATCCGTGCCATCGAAAATGCCGTTTCCATAAACGCTGAGGATATTGAATCCCGGGCAGTGGGCACCCGCCCCGAACTGATGGCGAAGATCGAACGGGAGCTTCCTCTCCTTGAACGCGAGGTGGAAGAGCTGACGGGCAGACGCTCAAAGCTTGAAACCCGTGTGAAGGAGCTCCAGCAGAAGCTCCAGGAGATCATGCCGTTCTCCGAAGTACCATTCGATATGGATCTTCTTCGGGGATACAAGGAGTTCGCCGTTTTTGCAGGATATGTGGCACGTGAGCCGACCCTCTCCGTTCCTTCCGAGGTGCACTTCGCGAAGGGAAAGGAGAAGAGTTTCATCATCGTCATAGTCCTCGCCGTCCAACGAGCTGTCGTCGAAAAAGCTCTGCAGGAGTCCGCATTCCAGGCAGTTCAGATCCCTGAAGAATCAGGATCTGCCCAGAAGAGGATCACGGATTATACCGGGCAGATCGCATCCGCGGTGGAGGAAATCTCCGAAATCGCGAAGAAGCTCGAAGAGGTAAAAACGAAGCATGCCGGGTTCCTTGTTGCCTGTGAAGAAGTCTTACGGGTGGAAGTGGAGAAGACCGAGGCCCCGCTCCGGTTTGCAACCACCCGCCAGACCTTCGTGGCAGAGGGCTGGGTCCCGACAGATTCCGTCGATGCGCTCAGCAGTGATCTGAAGAAGGCAACCGGTGGAAAGATCTATGTTACGGTTATCCCGACCGATCTTGAGCACGATTCCGTGCCGGTCGAGTATAACAACCCGTCATTTGCAAAACCGATCCAGTTACTCACGGATGTCTACTCCCGTCCGAAGTATACCGAAGTCGATCCCACACTGATGCTTGCCATCGTCTTCCCCCTCTTCTTCGGGCTGATCCTCGGTGACGTCGGGTACGGGCTGATCCTCCTTGCACTCGCATTCGTGCTCGGAAAGTTCA
The DNA here is from genome assembly GCA_963666355.2 of uncultured Methanoregula sp. Lineage (GTDB taxonomy): Archaea > Halobacteriota > Methanomicrobia > Methanomicrobiales > Methanospirillaceae > Methanoregula. Next base: position 52,616 of record CAXXCP010000018.1, on the reverse strand, counting down.
TGAAAGACGAAGACGGCCAGCAGTTCTTGAAAGTGCTCAGGAATGCGAGTATTTCGACCATCATCTTCGGTCTCCTGTTCAGTGAGTTCCTCGGTGCCGAACTCCTGTGGGAGCCGCTCCTCCCCTCCCGCCACCTGAATATCGGCGTTGAAGCGACCGGGCATGGCGCAGCAATTCCCGAACTGATGGTTCTCTCCTTGTGGATCGGCATCCTGCACATCACGCTCGGCAGGGTTCTTGGCATGTACAACCATGCAAAACAGGATCATGGAGAGCACCGCACCAAGGCGGTTATGGCCAACTTCGGCTGGCTTGCCGTGATGTGGGGACTTGTCATTGCGATCTGGTCGTACGCGGCAATTCCACTCATGCCAGACCTCAGGGGACTTCCCGCTATCGTGCCGGGAGTCGCGATCGGGTACATTATCGGCGCCGTTCTCATCGTCCTCGGTGTTGTATTCATCGCCCGTGACGCAGTCCTTGAAGTGATCGAGCTCCCGACCATCATCAGCCACGTGCTCTCGTACACTCGTCTCGTGGCAGTCGGGCTCTCATCCGTTGCTATCGCGATGGTCGTCAATTATATGTCTATCTGGATGTTCATCGACCCCGGTCGTGAAGATCTCTCAATTGTTGGAATACTTATGATCCTTGTCGGTGTCGTGATCTTCCTGCTTGGGCATACGCTCAACGTGGCACTCGGGATCCTGGGTGGAGGTCTTCACTCCATCCGTTTGCATTATGTCGAATTCTTCACCAAGTTCTACAAGGGTGGAGGCAAGAGGTACGTCCCGTTCGGGATGAAAAGAAGATTTACGGAGGAATAAATTATGGTAGCAGAAGCAATTGTATCATCAGTAGATGTTGGAATGACTGTTGAACAAATCAAGGCAACGCAGCTCGGAATGAAGGCAGTTGGGGCAGGTATCGCAGTCGGTCTTACCGGTATCGGAACCGCCGTTGCTGAGATGGGTATCGGATCAGCCGCCGTCGGTGCAGTAGCCGAGAACAAGGATATGTTCGGCCTTGCACTGCTCTTCACCGTCATTCCGGAAACCATCGTTATCTTCGGTCTGGTCGTTGCTCTCCTGGTGTTGTTCTTATAACCGGGGCAGACAATGGGGCTGGAAGCAGTAGTTGAAGAGATCAGGGAGAGAGGCAGATCGGAAGCGGCGAAGATCCGTGCAGAATCAAAAGCCAAATCAGATCAGATCCTAGCAGCGGCAAACAAGCGGGTGGAAGAGATCAAGATTGCAGCGGAGACAGAAGTTGCAAAGCAGGCCGAACACCTTATCGGCCAGGAGATCTCGGCGGCAAGCCTCCTCGTCAAGCGCGAGAGCTTGAACACGCAGAAAGCCCTGCTCGACAAGGTCTATGAAGCGACCCGTGCAGAGATCGCCAGCCTCCCTGAAAGCTTCCATCGTGAAGCCATCAAGAAACTCCTCTCCGAAGCCAAGAAGGAGATTCCCAAAGGTACGATCTTTTGCAGCGCCCGGGATGTACCGGCTGCAGAAGCCGTCATTGCCGAAGATCCTGCATTCTCAGGTTTCAGGGTTGGGGAGCCGGTCAAGATCGACGGAGGAATCCTTGTCGAGGATGAGACCGGGGGGTTGCAGATTGATTACAGTTACCGCACTTTCTTAACGAGGGTGTGGGAGACCGGGTTGAAAGATGCGTCTGATATCCTGTTCGGATAGGGAGGTACAGGTATGGTGAGCGTTTCCGCACCGTACATTTATGTGTGTACCAGGACGCGGGTGAGGAAGGCAAAGCTCCTCCCGAGAGAGGAGTACATGCGGATGCTCAACATGAGCATTCCGGAGATCACCCGTTTCATTGAAGAATCCCAGTACAAACAGGAGATCGATGAACTGGGAACCGCCTTCAACGGGATCAACCTTATCGAAGTTGCACTGAGCTGGAACCTTGCAAAGGAATACCAGAAGATCCAGGAGATCGCACCCGGCTCCCTCAAAAAGTTTACCCAGGCATATCTCCGCCGATGGGACATCCAGAACGTCCTCACCATCCTGCGCGGAAAGGCCCAGGGAGTAAAGAGCGGGAAGATCAAGGAGATCCTCATCCCTGCGGGGAGCCTTGACATCAAGGAACTGGACCGGTTCCTTGCGGAGGAAAGCAGCGACCGGATTATCGATCTTCTGAAGATGCACCGGATGTATCCCGTGCTTGCACAGGGATATCCCTCAGCAAAGGAGACCGGTTCCTTCTCCCAGCTCGAAAATGATCTCTACAAGCAGTTTTACGAAGAGATCATCCGGGATGCACGGAGCGGCAGTATCAAAGGTGGCGCATCGTTCCTTGCTTATATCCAGCTCGAGATCGATATCCGGAACGCGAAGACGCTCTTCCGGCTCCGGGCCGATTCAACGGAGGAAGATGTCCGGGACCTGTTCGTCCCCGGCGGTACCCTGACCGTAAACGACTTTGCAACCCTCAACGCAATCAAGGACCAGAACGAATTCATCGACCAGCTCAAGGCCCATGCCCGGACCGAAGCCCTCAGAGCTCTCCTCGAGGAGCTCAAAGGGCAGAAATCGATCCGCGATATTGAGGTGCGCCTGACCCGGGTGCAGCTGGAGCAGATGGAGCGGATGTCCAAACGCAACCCGTTCTCCATCCATCCTGTCCTTGTCTACCTTGAGAAGAAGAAGTACGAAGTCTTCAACCTGCGGGCTCTCGCCCGCGGCAAGGAATCGAAATTGCCATCGGAGAAAATTGCGGAATACCTGGTGATATAGATGGAGATCGCAGTAATCGGTAACAGTGAGTTCATTCTCGGGTTCCGGCTTGCAGGTATCCGCAAGACCTACGCGGCAAAGAGCGATGAAGAGCTCTCCGAGACCATAACCAGGGCCCTTCAGGAGAGTGAAGTTGGTATCCTCGTCCTGAACTCAAGCGACATGGAACGCATTCCCCGCAGGCTCCGGGCGATCCTCGAAGAATCGGTAAAACCCACGGTGATTGCCATCGGTGGGGAAGAAGAGGGTGGGCTATCCATGCGAGAGAGAATCAAGAGATCGGTGGGTGTTGATCTGTGGAAGTAAAAGAGAAAAAACCGAATGAAGCAAAACAGGCCGTTCTGAAAAGAATTGCCGGCCCTGTCGTCACGGCGGTCAATCTTGACGCCCACATGTACGACGTGGTGAGAGTCGGCAAGGAAGCGCTGATGGGAGAGGTCATCAAGATTCAGGGTGACAACACCATCATCCAGGTATACGAAGATACCTCCGGCATCAGGCCCGGGGACCCGGTGACGAACACCGGCCTCTCCCTCGCGGTCGAACTCGGCCCCGGCCTCCTGACCAGTATCTACGATGGTATCCAGCGACCCCTCTCCGTCCTCGTGGACAAGATGGGCAACTTTATCGAGCGTGGTGTATCAGCACCCGGTCTCTCCCATGAGAAGAAGTGGGGATTCAAACCGCTCGTGAAGGCCGGCGATAAAGTCGAACCTGGCGCAATCCTTGGCGAAGTGCAGGAGACAAACATTGTCCACAAGGTCATGCTCCCGCCGAATGCGAAAGCAGGCATTGTGAAGACGATCAAGAGCGGTGACTTCACGGTCGACGAGATCATCTGTGTTCTCGAAGATGGTCGCGAGTACCCGATGATCCAGCGCTGGCCAGTCCGGGTTCCCCGCCCGGTCAGCGAGAAGAAGAACCCGACTATTCCCCTGATCACCGGACAGAGGATTCTCGACGGTCTCTTCCCAATCGCAAAAGGCGGCACTGCAGCAATTCCCGGCCCGTTCGGAAGCGGAAAGACCGTTACCCAGCAGCAGCTGGCAAAGTGGTCCGATGCAGAGATCGTGGTTTACATCGGATGCGGAGAACGCGGCAACGAGATGACGGAAGTTCTTACGGAATTCCCGCACCTTGAAGACCCGAAGAGCAGCAAGCCCCTCATGGAGAGGACGGTCCTTATCGCGAACACCTCGAACATGCCGGTCGCGGCCCGTGAGGCATCGGTTTACACCGGTATCACTATTGCTGAGTACTTCCGTGACATGGGATACGATGTCTCGCTGATGGCAGACTCAACCTCCCGCTGGGCAGAAGCGATGCGAGAAATCTCATCGCGTCTCGAAGAGATGCCCGGTGAAGAAGGGTACCCTGCATACCTTGCAGCCCGTCTCTCCGAGTTCTACGAGCGTGCCGGTCTCGTTGAGACCCTTAACGGTGCCTCGGGATCGGTATCGGTTATCGGTGCAGTTTCGCCACCCGGTGGAGACTTCTCCGAGCCCGTCACCCAGAACACCCTGCGTATCGTCAAGGTCTTCTGGGCACTCGATGCCAAGCTCTCGCAGCGCCGTCACTTCCCTGCCATCAACTGGCTCAACTCGTACTCCCTCTACTTAGAGGCACTCCACGACTACTACGACAAAGAAGTGTCTCCGGAGTGGAACAAGATCCGGTCCTGGGCAATGGAAGTCCTCCAGAAGGAAGCAGAACTTCAGGAAATTGTTCAGCTCGTAGGTTCTGATGCCCTGCCCGAGGCTGAACAGGTGACAATCGAAGTTGCCCGTATGATCCGTGAGATCTTCCTCCAGCAGAACGCATACGATTCGGTGGACACGTTCTGTGACATGAAGAAACAGTACGACATGATGAAAGCGATCAAGCTGTTTGCTGAACTTGCCTACGCTGCCCAGATAGCAGGGGTAAGTCCGACGCAGATCAATGCAGTCAAGTCCAAGGGCGAACTGCCGCAGATCAAGTTCATCAAGGACTACAAGCCCGAACTCGCGAAGATCGAGAAACAGATGGATGCAGAGTTCAACACACTGAGGTCGGCAGCATGAAGGAATACAGGACTATCAGCAAGATTGCCGGTCCCCTCGTCTTTGTCGAAAAGACCGAGCCAATCGCCTACGGGGAACTCGTAAACATCGTTCTTGCCGATGGCACAACCAAGCGCGGCCAGGTGCTCGACACAAGCGACGAGCTTGTCGTTGTCCAGATCTTCGAAACCACAACAGGTATCGGAAGGGACAGCGGAGTCCGGTTCACCGGTGAGACAATCAAGATGCCGGTCGGAAGGGAGATGCTCGGCCGTATCCTCTCCGGTGGCGGTAAGCCCATTGACGGCGGCCCGGAGATTGTTCCGGAGAAGCGCCTTGACATCACCGGTGCTGCGATCAACCCGTATGCCCGGGGAATGCCTGCTGATTTCATCCAGACAGGTATCTCGACCATCGATGGTACCAACACCCTTGTCCGTGGACAGAAGCTCCCGATCTTCTCGGGTGCAGGTCTGCCGCACAACAACGTTGCGCTGCAGATCGCCCGGCAGGCCAAAGTGCCCGGCTCAACCGAAGGGTTCGCCGTAGTCTTTGCTGCAATGGGTATCACGAAGGAGGAGGCCAACTACTTCATGGCCGACTTCGAGCGCACCGGTGCACTCGAACACGCAGTCGTGTTCCTCAACCTCGCAGATGACCCGGCCGTTGAGCGTATCATCACGCCCCGTCTTGCCCTGACCACTGCTGAATATCTCGCCTTCGAGCTGGGTATGCACGTGCTGGTTATCCTGACGGATATGACGAACTATTGTGAAGCGCTCCGTCAGATCGGTGCGGCCCGTGAAGAAGTTCCCGGTCGCCGTGGGTACCCGGGGTACATGTACACGGACCTTGCCTCGCTCTACGAGCGTGCAGGTATGATCAAGGGCCTCAAGGGTTCGGTTACGCAGATCCCGATCTTAACGATGCCCGGTGACGATATCACGCACCCGATCCCCGACCTGACCGGGTACATTACCGAAGGCCAGATCGTGGTCAACCGTGATCTCCACCGCAAGGGTATCTACCCCCCGATCAACGTCCTGCCCTCGCTCTCCCGGTTAATGAACCTCGGTATCGGCCCGGGTCAGACCCGTGACGATCACAAGAAGGTCTCTGACCAGATGTACGCAGGATATGCAGAAGGCAACGACCTTCGCGGTCTCGTGGCCATTGTTGGTAAGGACGCACTCTCCGAACGCGACCGGCTGCTCCTCGAATTTGCAGAGCACTTCGAGAACAAGTTTGTCCGGCAGGGGTATGATGAAGACCGCACGATCGCTGACACGTTAAACATCGGCTGGGATCTTCTCTCAACACTGCCGGTCGAGCAGCTGACCCGTATCGACCGTGAGCTGATCAACAAGTACCACCCGAAACTCAAATCCGGTGCAAAGAAGGAGTAAAAAGTCCATGGCGCTGCGCGATATCAAGCCAACCCGTTCCGAGCTGATCAACCTCAAGCGGAAGATCCAGCTCTCCGAGCGAGGCTACAAGATCCTCAAGATGAAGCGCGATGGACTGATCATGGAATTTTTCAAAATCCTCGGCAATGCCAAGGACACCCGGGGAGAACTCCTGAGAAGATACGACAGGGCCGTTGAGATGATGGCCCTTGCCAACACCGTGGAAGGCGCGATCGGTGTCAAGTCCGCAGCTTTTTCGGTCAAGGAAGTTCCAACCATCACGCTCAAGAGCAAGAACATTATGGGCGTTGTTGTCCCGCAGATCGAGTCTTCGAAGGTAAAAAAGAACCTTGTTGACCGGGGCTACGGCGTCCTTGGTACCTCTACTGTTATTGACGATACGGCATCCTCGTTTGAGGAGCTTGTTGAATCGATCATCGAGAGTGCCGAGATCGAGACCACGATGAAACGTCTCCTCGACGAGATCGAGAAGACGAAACGCCGTGTCAACGCGCTCGAGTTCAAGGTTATTCCTGAGCTTACGGAAGCCCGCGACTTTATCAAGATGCGCCTCGACGAAATGGAGCGCGAGGAGCTCTTCCGGATGAAGAGAATCAAGGCGCGGAGCACCTCCTAATTTTTTGGGAGCTGGTGTAATGCCGATTGGAACTATCCGGGAGCTGGGATGCGAAGGAAAAACGGTTCTTCTCCGGCTTGACCTGAATTCCCCGATTGATCCCACATCCAGTATTATTCTTGACGATAAGCGATTCCGTGAGCACCTGCCGACAATACGTGCACTTTCGGAAAGCAAGGTCGTTATTGTTACCCACCAGAGCCGGCCCGGGAAAAAGGACTTCACGACCCTCGACGCCCATGCCGAGAAACTCGAACAGCTTCTCGGGAAGCCGGTCCGCTACGTGGACAGTATCTTCGGCCGCCATGCACGGGAGGCGGTCCAGGCAATGAAGACCGGCGAGATCCTGATGCTCGAGAACGTACGGTTCAATGCCGAAGAGAATCTCAGCTTAAAACCCGAGGAGGCAAAGAAGACCCATCTTGTCAGAAAATTATCGGGTATGGCGGATGTCTTTGTCAACGACGCGTTTGGGACTGCCCACCGGTCCCAGCCGACCGTTGTTGGTCTCCCGCTCATCATGCGGTCCGCGGCAGGCCTCCTCATGGAGAAGGAGGTCTCCACGCTTTCAAAGGTCTTCTCCGGGGCTCCACGCCCGGTCTGCATGGTCCTTGGCGGAACAAAAGTGGATGATTCCATAGCGGTTGCCCAGCATGTGCTCGCAAATGGCATCGCCGATCAGGTCATAGCAATCGGTGTTGTTGCCAATGTTTTCTTAATCGCTGCCGGGTATAATATCGGGAAGCCATCAACACAGCTGATTGCCCAGCTCAAGTACGAGCCCGAGATAGAAAAAGCCCAGGAGATCCTGGCCCATTACCGGGACCGGGTGCTCATGCCCGAGTCGGTTGCTGTCCGGCAGGACAACAAGCGGGTCGAATACCCGGTTGAGAAGATCCCCGACGATGCGCCGGTCCTCGATCTCGGCATGGACTCGCTTGCCACCATGGTCGGTGCCCTCAAACAGTGCGGGACGGTTGTCTTCAACGGTCCTGCCGGTGTCTTTGAGGATGCCGATTTTGCCACCGGTACGTATGAAATGCTCCGGGCTGCATCCAAGGTCGAGTTTTCCGTTGTCGGCGGGGGACACACTGCCGTAGTCATCGAAAAACTCGGACTCGACCAGGATTTTACCCACATATCCACGGGTGGCGGCGCTTGTATCGAGTTCCTGACCGGCAAAAAACTCCCGGCAGTCGAAGCACTCGAGCAATCGAAAAAGATATTCGGGTGAGCGGGTTTAGGACGGATCTTTCCGTTTCATCCGCTCATGTTACCATTTTTTCATTAATTCTGATGGTAGTATTTCGTTGCAGCAATTTTTCCTTCACTCTTTTTTCAGCAATGAACTGACCATAAGCTGGGTGAGTGGCTGGTGATACGTTTTCCGGGAGGCGCTGGCAATTGGAATACTTTCCTGCCGGGGGGTGGAGACGGATCCCCGCTCCGGCCCTGTCGTACGCACGAGAGGAATTTCCATCGCATCTCTCCGGCTTTTCATGGTACTGAGAACTGTAAACGAGAAGACCAGGGCGGTAAACATAAACAATGTTATCGAGAATATCGCGGTGATGCCAATAATCATCGCGAAACGGTTTTCCTGGAGAACGGCCCACCCGCCGGCAATGAAGAGGGCCCAGAAGATTACGACAGCTATACGGGTGGATTCAACCGGGCTTGCAAGGGACCGTTCACGTTTCGACTCATCTCCCATGGGGTACCGGTCAATCATCTTTCCCAGCGCAATCAATGCGACGCTGCTTGCAATCGCAAAAATTCCGACAATTCCGAGGAGTAGGAGGAGTATCTCATTCATGGATCTCACCTGCCAATGAAGGAATGGCAGAGAAGGGACCGCTGAGCGGTGGGGAACGGGTTGCAATATCCTACAAAATGCCCCCCAATATCTACGAAAAGGTCAATAAACTCGTATATGAAGAAAAGAAGTTCTCCACGGTCTCCGACTGCATAACCCAAGCTTTATTATCCTTCGTCGATAATCAGCACGATATGGGACAGTTCAAGGAGCTGTTCAAAGACTACCTGTCATCAGAAGAGGGTCGGGAACTCATGAAAAAAATGATGAAAGAAGTGCTTGTGGATGTTCTCTCCTCGAAAAGGTTGAGGTAAAGGAGTCTAAGGGTAATCCATAGGAAATATAATTCCCCCCTCTTACCTATACGTTTTTTTAGTGAACACTCCGCGCGGACGAATCCCTGTTTTTTGGTGTACCATGCAGATCCAGATCATCGCGGTTGGCAGGATTAAAGAGAAGTACCTAAAGGACGCGATTGCAGAATACGAGAAACGGTTGCGACCGTACGGAAAGCTGCAGATTATCGAGCTTGCTGAAGAGCGGCGGTCCTGCCCGGCATCACGTTCGCAGGAAACTTTCTCAAAAGAGCAGGAAGGTGTCCGTATTCTTGAATCAATTCCCTTGGACGCTTTTGCGATAGCCCTTGATGTCATGGGATCCCGGTGGTCGAGTATAGAGTTTGCGCAGAATATTCGTGAATGGAGTATTGCCGGGAAGAGTTCGATCGCCTTCATCATCGGGGGCGATCTTGGGCTTGGGGCAAATGTCCTCTCGAGGAGTAACCTCCGGCTGTCTCTTTCACCAATGACCTTTACTCACCAGATGGCCCGGGTGATCCTGCTGGAGCAGATTTACCGGTCGATGCGGATCAACAGCGGTGAACCGTATCACAAGTAATTTGGTTTTTAAAATTTAAATTTTTCAATTTCAATAAAATTTTTATATTTATCATGCAAATTTGTAATTCGATGTACCGTTCGCTTCTTTCGATGACCGTACGAGCGACTACGGTACGATCCGCTCGTGGTAAGCGGCAATTTTTCATAACCTGTTAGGTATTTTGCGCTTTTAGGTAAAACCTGGCGGCCTTGGGAAGTGCGATTTCGGAAAACATTGTGTCATGTATTGGTGTTGTTATAAATTTGATTGCAAAAAAGCCCGAAGGAGAATGGTATAATGCATTCCCCCGGAAAGGAGCAGTCTACGACCAGAGTTCAGCGGCGTTATCATGTGGAGATAAAACCGTGCGGATACATGCAGTCGGCGCTCTTGGGAAGAGCGGTGATCCGCGTGCAGTCGGGCCCCTCATGGATCTGCTCGATGACCGCGATCCGGAGATCCGGATGGCCGCGGTCACGGGGCTTGGAGCCCTCAAAAGCGGGCGATCGGTTGAGGCCCTTCTCAAGTGCCTTTTGGACCGGGACGAGCACTCCGTGATGCGCGAAGAAGCTGCTGCCTCACTCGCATCGATCCGGAGTTCTGGTGCGATTCGGGGGCTCAGGGAATTCATCGCGGACGAAAGCGAGGATCCGCAAATCCGTTCCTGTGCCGAAAAAATACTGGAGAAGGCAGGAAGCCGGTGACGGGACTACTCTTTCTTTAGCACCGCCACCCGGTTCACAAAGAAGTACCGCCTTTCTACGACCCGGAGCCCTACCCCTTCCGCGAATGCAAGGTTTGCCTCAAACTCCCTTCCCGGGACAATAAACGGTGGCTCCGAGTAGAAGAACAGCCCTCCCGGAGCGAGAAGTGAGGCAATTTCCCGGAAGAGTTTTGCCGGGTCCGGTACTTCGTGAGCAACGAAGATTGCGAAGGCGACCGTGATTGTACCATTCAGATCCGGCGGGAGACCTATAGTATCCTGAGCGCACTGGTGCGTCCTGGCACGGGGCATGAGTCCCGCAGCACCAAGCTTTTCCCTCACGATACTGAGCATCTCTTCCTGCAGGTCTGCAGCGATCACGGACCCGGTATCGCCAACCCTTTTTGCAAACTCGCGGGTGAAAAACCCGGGTCCGCAGCCAAAATCGAGGACCCGGTCACCGGGTTTCACGTACCGTTCCGCAAGCTTGTCGGGGCGGTAGAGGAACCGCCGCAACCGGGTGTCAAGCTGGCCGGCATTTTTTGCGGAGAAGAGCTCGTGACCCGGTCGGGGTTTCCAGGGTTTTTCTTCGGGGATCTGCAGGGAAAATATCTCCTTTGATCCTGAAATTATACGTTCTCTTCCTCATCGATGAGGGAGCACGACTCTTCTTTCCCCTCGCCCTCATCTTCGCCCGCCTTCTGGGTCTTCATCGAGGGGAAGAGGATGACTTCCTTGATCGAGTTGCTGTTGGTAAGGAGCATCACGAGCCGGTCGATGCCGATACCGACACCCCCGGTCGGGGGCATACCGAACCCGAGCGCATTGATAAAGTCGTAGTCGATCATCTGGGCTTCGACATCACCGAGCCGCCGCTTTTCGTCCTGTGCCTCGAACCGCTCTTTCTGGTCCACCGGATCGTTAAGTTCCGAGAACCCGTTGCCGATCTCCATCCCGTTGATAAAAAAACTCAAACCGCTCGGTGAAGCCTTCCTTCACCCGGTGGCGCTTTGCAAGGGGGGAGTTCTCGACCGGGTAATCGTAGATGAAGGTCGGCTGGATGAGCTTCTCTTCAACAAGCCCTTCAAAGAATGCGATAAGGAATTCCCGCTGGGACTGGGGTTTCTGCCAGTCGTCAAGCTTGTGTTCCCGGGCAAGAGCGCGAAGTTCGTCGACAGAGTGCGAAAAGATATCGATTCCCGCGTACTCCTTCACGGCGTCAGCCATCGAGATCTTCTTCCATGGCGCGGTAAAGTTCAGGGTGATATCGCCGTACGGGAGTTCGAGCTTCCCGTGGTACCGACATTATGACGGATGTGACGATGTTCTCGGTCAGTTCCATCATGTCCCGGAAATCCCGGTAGACCCAGTAGATCTCCACCATCGTAAACTCCGGGTTGTGGTCGGCGTCGACTCCTTCATTCCGGAAATTCCGGGCGATCTCGAAGACCTGCTCGAATCCTCCAACGATAAGGCGTTTAAGGTAGAGCTCGGGGGCTATCCGGAGGAAGAGTTTTCTGGTCGAGGAAGTTGTGGTACGTGGTAAAGGGGCGGGCGTTTGCTCCCCCGTAAACCGGCTGGAGGATGGGGGGTCTCAAACTCTAAGAAACCGTGATCGTCGAGATATCTCCGGATCAGGGAGACGATACGGCTCCGGTCCCGGAAGGTCTGCCTGCTCTCTTCATTTACGATGAGATCGACGTAACGCTGCCGGTACCGCTTCTCCACATCGGTGAGCCCGTGAAACTTCTCGGGGAAGGGAGCAGACGGCTTTGCAGAGGAGGGTAAAGGTGTCCACCCAGATGGTTATCTCCCCGAGTTTTGTCCGGAAGATGTGGCCGGTGACCCCGATGAGATCTCCCCGTTCGATAAACTGGTTGAAGAGATCGAACTGCTCTTCGCCAAGATCGTTCTTCCGGATGTAGAGCTGGATCTTCCCGGTCTCGTCCCCAAGGTCGGCAAAGATCGTCTTTCCATGGTTCCGGACTATGTAGATCCTCCCCGCGGTGGAGACGCTCTCGGCACTCTTGTCGTGCGTTATTTCAGCATATGTTGTTTTTATTTCGGCAACAGTATGAGTTCGTTTGAAAGAATGAGGGAAGATCTGGATCCCTTTTTCTTTAAGTGCCGTAATCTTATCGAGCCTTGTTATGTCGAATGGGACGTTTTCGAGGGGACCGGTCATTTGGAAAGCACCGCGGATTCTTCTCTTTTTGTGTATCGTACTAATGCGAGTCAGAGGGTAATAATACCTTCACGGCCCCGCGTCAGAAACGCGCGGGAATTTTTTTCCTGTCCCCCGGGAAGATAAAATAATCTTTCAGAAGAAAACTCAGTACTTCTCTAAATTTACCTCCGTGAATTTTGGCAAGTCATCAATACTCTCAACCTCTGATCAACCAAACGGTCGAAGAACAGAAACAAATGAGACAAATTTGAGTTTTTTCCGAATCCCTTCCCAGACCAATAGCCGGAAGAAATCGAAACGGAACAAATCTTCAGCAACGGTTCTTGGTCCTCGTTGAACCTTAGAGAAGAACATCCATTGAAGAGAGACCCAGATATTTTTGAGAAGGAAAGAGATTATCGTCAGCAGGTACCGGATCACAACGTTTCTTGTGGATGTCCTTGCTTTCACGATATTCCGGATACGGTACGAAGACTCGATCGCAAACCGGTTCTTGTAGACCCGGTAGATCCGACGGGGTTTCCAGTTAATACCATACACGACGTAACCCAGGTTCACATTCCCGTATTTCTTATTCCTTCCCAGAAGGTACTGGACATCAATTGCCAGAGTAAGAGAAAGAGGTTCGCCAGTTCCCATCATCGTATACTGTGCATACCGGGAATGATTTCCCCGGAGTATTTCTTGAGTTCTTCGCCGTGTTTTCTCACCGGAACAATGTGCGGGATCTTTTCCTTCTGGAGAAATGAGAACACATCTTTTGAGTAAAATCCCCGATCAAGACAGAGTACTTGGGTGTTCACTTTTGCGTTGTGGATTATGGCCAAAAATTTCCGGATGTACTCGACCTTTGACACACCCTTCTTCACCGGGAAAACTGCAAGGGTCTGCCGTTGACCTTTTGTTGTGATGGAGAGCGAACATTTTCCCTGCGATTTCCTTTCTCTGAATTGAGAATATTCGAGCCTTTAGATCGCCACCGAACTTTCTTTTCAGGACAGAGAACTTGTTCTCGACAAGTTGTCTTCTCCGGTATCTGGTATCATCGAATTCTCCAGCCATCTCGTTTCGGTACTTTCCTCCGATAATCTGATTGTTCCAGGAACGGATCGGGATGATGGAGTCAGCGAGCAGTTCCTCCCGAACCTGACGATGAATCGCTTCGGAGTCGTATCCCCGATCCATAACGTAACACTCTGACCGTCGTATCTTGTGACATTGTGGGAGTAACCTGGCTGCATGCCGGGTATCGTGAACTCGGCTTTTCGAAGTGATGAATCCGGTGATCGCTTGTGTGTCGGTGTCAACCGAGATCGAAGTTTTCAGGAAATGTTTTCGGATTTTGCCGGTTCTGGCTGAGTAATAGTGACTCGAATATCCGCTGGTAAACCCGGACGAATCGACAGCGGTAATCGCAATTGGATCATCGTTGGAATAGAACAGACTCGTCGTTTTCCTGAATGCGTAGCGGAGGTACAGGGTTTTTATCCGACAGAAGAATTTCTGAAGAGTCGTGAAATGAGGGACGACTGATAGTTCCAACTCCTTTTGGATCGACTCCATGTCTCCGATATCTTCAACAAATTCGCGATAATGCTGATTCCGATAGTCTTTGAAGAGAATCAGGACGAGAAGTTGATACCGGGTGTAGATCTTTTTCGAATATTTACAGGAATACGGACTGAGTCGTATTGCTTTCACGATCGAAATCGCTGCTCGGATAAACCTGATATTCCGGCTCGTCGATTTCTTACTAGTCTCTGTACTTTTTGAGCACACACTCTAGTATGGAGACAATGTACCTTAGATCTTTCGGTCCATGGTGCCGTCGATTTTGAAGAGGTTTTCTACAGAGCAAAATTTTCCGATCCAGCAGACCGGTTGGAAATTTCCGCTATGAAATTCCTGGAAACCGGATTATGTATGTTCATTCCCGGATCCAGTACTTCTCTAAATTTACCTCCGTGAATTTTGGCAAGTCATCAATACTCTCAACCTCTGATCAACCAAACGGTCGAAGAACAGAAACAAATGAGACAAATTTGAGTTTTTTCCGAATCCCTTCCCAGACCAATAGCCGGAAGAAATCGAAACGGAACAAATCTTCAGCAACGGTTCTTGGTCCTCGTTGAACCTTAGAGAAGAACATCCATTGAAGAGAGACCCAGATATTTTTGAGAAGGAAAGAGATTATCGTCAGCAGGTACCGGATCACAACGTTTCTTGTGGATGTCCTTGCTTTCACGATATTCCGGATACGGTACGAAGACTCGATCGCAAACCGGTTCTTGTAGACCCGGTAGATCCGACGGGGTTTCCAGTTAATACCATACACGACGTAACCCAGGTTCACATTCCCGTATTTCTTATTCCTTCCCAGAAGGTACTGGACATCAATTGCCAGAGTAAGAGAAAGAGGTTCGCCAGTTCCCATCATCGTATACTGTGCATACCGGGAATGATTTCCCCGGAGTATTTTCTTGAGTTCTTCGCCGTGTTTTCTCACCGGAACAATGTGCGGGATCTTTTCCTTCTGGAGAAATGAGAACACATCTTTTGAGTAAAATCCCCGATCAAGACAGAGTACTTGGGTGTTCACTTTTGCGTTGTGGATAATGGCCAAAAATTTCCGGATGTACTCGACCTTTGACACACCCTTCTTCACCGGGAAAACTGCAAGGGTCTGCCGTTGACCTTTTGTTGTGATGGAGAGCGAAACATACGAGTAAAATGTGGTTGTTGATTTCTTCATTTTACTCTTGAGGACGTAATCTTTGTTCGCTTCGATAATTTCGCCATAATAAGGATCGTCGGTGAAATCTATGGCAAAATGATACGATTTTCCGGGAACAAGGATCTGATCGTTTGAATAGGTGAGGATCTTTGATTGTATTTCGAGAAGCGATTCTAAATCCACCTTCGATAAATGGTATCTGACTGACGTTTCACACGGGACTTTTTCTCCGGCCTTATTGATGGAATGCACGGATAGTTTGGTTGCTGACATCCCAACAAGTGACTGGATAAGGGTCTTTTGTCTCAGTGTTCCGTTGATGGAAATGGTGAGATTCCGGTTGATTGCATCCACTGCTATTTCGGAACAATCTTCTGCTCGGATCTCATTCTTTATTCGGCGGGTGAATTGTCGTCTATTTGTCATATGCGGCGCCCGCTGCCTATTTAGATCTGCCGGTTTTGATTAGCCTCGGCTAAAAATTAGTGAAGTACTGGGATCATACTAACCTGATGAAAATTTTCCGGAACGTTCGTAAACGAACAGCGATGCCAGGATAGTGTTCGAATTAAAAAAAAAAGATAATGAACCGGAACATGCCGGTCAAAAAATTTACTTTTTCCCCTTCTTCTTTCCGCCCATGAACCCGGAGAAGAATCCGCCGGAAGCATTGCCCTTGTGCTCGATCTCGGCGAGCTTCTGGTACAGTTCTCTCTGCTCGGCGCTGATGGACCGGGGGGTTACGATCTTCACGCGGACAAGGAGATCGCCCGGATGCCCGCGACGCTTGACACCGGCTCCGGCAATCTTGAGCGCGGTGTCAGGCTGGACACCGGCAGGGACCTTGAGTTCTATCTTCTTTTTGTCGATCGTCTCGATCTCGATGGACGTACCGAGTACCGAAAGGACCGGGCTGATCTCGATAAAGGTCTCGAGATTGTCCCCGACCCGGATAAACCGTTCGTGAGGCTGCACATAGATCTCGATGAAGAGATCGCCATTTGGTGCCCCATAGTCACCAGCCTCGCCATACCCTTCCATCCGGAGGCGCATACCGTTGTCGACACCGGCCGGGATATGGATCGAGACCTTTCGCTTGACCCGGGTATGGCCGGTACCGCGGCATTCTTTGCAGGCCTTCTCCGGGATCTTGCCTTTGCCCCCACACAGCGTGCAGGTTGTCATCCGGACGAACTGGCCGAGCGGCGAGTTTGTTGCCTGCCGCATCTGGCCGGTCCCTCCGCACCGCGTGCAGGTATTCTGGCGCCGGGTCTCGCTGCCGGAACCGGCACAGGCCGTGCACGGCTCCGTGTGCATCACCTCGATCTCGCGATCGGTACCGAGAACAGCATCTTCCAGTTTTACCTGGATACGCATCAGGAGATCGGCGCCGGGCTGTGGCCCGGACCTTCGCCCCCCTCCCCCGAAGAAATCGAAGATATCGCCAAAGCCGGAGAAGTCTGCGGAAAAGCCTCCGCCGCCGAACCCGCCGCCACCTGTATAGTTGCCCTTGGACGCGTTGGTGAAGGTCTCATGACCCATGTTGTCGTACTGGGCCTTCTTCTGCGCATCCGAGAGAACGCTGTACGCCTCGTTAATCTGCTTGAACTTATCTTCCGCTCCCGTGTCCTTGCAGACATCCGGGTGGTACTTGCGGGCGAGGTTGCGGTACGCTTTTACAATCTCCTTCTCATCCGCATTCCGGGGAACGCCGAGAATTTCGTAGTAATCTCCCGCAACCATTTATTGCTCACTCATCTTTGACTTCGTAATCTGCGTTAACGACATTATCATCGCCCGGCTTCTCAGCCTGGGGTCCGGTTCCGGCCCCGCCGGGGCCTCCAGTCTGCTGTTGTGCAGCCTGCTCGGCCTGGACTTTCTGGTACATCTTTGTCGTTACCGCATAAACTGCTTCGGTCAGGGTCTCCATGCCCTTCTTGATCTCATCGGTGTTGTTCTCTTCAAGGGCTTTTTTTACCGCAGTGACACCGTCTTCGATCTTTTTCTTATCATCCGCTTCGACTTTGTCGCCGCTTTCTTTGAGCATCTTCTCCGCAGTGAAGACCGCAGTGTCTGCCTGGTTGCGCAGCTCGATCTCCTCGCGGCGCTTCTTGTCCTCCTCTTCAAACTGCTTGGCGTTGTCCATCATCTTCTTGATCTCTTCTTCAGAGAGCTTCTTGTCGCCCTTGATGGAGATGGCCTGCTGGTTGCCGGAGCCGAGATCCTTTGCCGAGACATGGATAATGCCGTTTGAGTCAATATCGAAGGTAACTTCGATCTGCGGGATGCCCCTCGGGGCCGGTGGGATACCGGTCAGCTGGAACCTGCCGAGCGTGAAGTTGTCCTTTGCAAGCGCACGCTCGCCCTGCACAACATGGATTTCCACGCTGGTCTGGCCGTCTGCGGCAGTCGAGAAGATCTGGCTCTTCCGGGTCGGGATGGTGGTGTTGCGTTCGATCAGTTTTGTCGCGATACCCCCAAGGGTCTCGATACCGAGCGTGAGCGGGGTCACATCGAGGAGCACAATATCTTTTGTCTCGCCGGTCAGGACCGCTCCCTGGATTGCGGCACCGAGTGCAACACACTCGTCCGGGTTGATACCTTTGTCTGGCTCCTTGTCGAGAAGTTTCCGCACGGTATCCTGCACGAGCGGGACACGGGTCGAACCTCCAACAAGAAGGACGTGGTCAATGTCCCGGGGTTCGAGCTTTGCATCGCTGAGGGCCTGCTTGACCGGACCGACCGTTGACTCAACAAGCGGACCGATGAGCTGCTCGAGTTTCGCCCGGGTCAGGTCAATGTTGAGGAACTTCGGACCGCTTGCATCGGTAGTGATGTACGGGAGGTTGATGTTGGTTGTCTGGCGCTGGGAGAGCTCGATCTTCGCGTTCTCGGATGCGTCCCGGAGGCGCTGCATCGCATACGGATCGTTCTTGAGATCCACGCCCTCCTTCTTCCTGAATTCTTCGACAAGGTAATCGGAGATCAGCTTGTCGAAATCATCGCCGCCAAGGTGGTTGTTTCCTGCAGTTGACTTGACTTCAAAGACACCATCGCCAAGAGTCAGGATCGAGACATCGAATGTTCCGCCGCCGAGATCGTAGACGAGGACCGTTACGTCCGTCTCCTTGTCGATCCCGTACGCAAGAGCGCTTGCGGTTGGTTCGTTAATGATACGAAGAACTTCAAGCCCGGCGATCTTGCCGGCATCCTTTGTTGCCTGCCGCTGGGCATCGTTGAAGTACGCAGGGACGGTAACGACTGCCTTTGCGATCTTCTCGCCAAGGTATGCCTCCGCATCGACCTTGAGTTTCTGCAGGATCATCGCGGAGATCTCCCGCGGTGTGTACAGTTTGTCGTCGATCTTTACTTTTTCCTGCGTCCCCATCTTCCGCTTGATGGACTGGATTGTTCTCTGGGGATTGGTTACTGCCTGGCGCTTAGCAAGGCTGCCGACAAGACGTTCGCCTTCCTTGGTGAACACGACAACGGACGCGGTCGTGCGCCCGCCTTCCGAGTTCGGGATCACGATCGGCTTTCCCGCTTCCATGATTGCCATGCAGGAATAGGTGGTCCCGAGATCAATTCCTAAAATTTTTTCGTGTGCCATTGTTCTTATGCCTCCTTGATATTTTCTTTGCCTTTTGACACTGCTACTTTTGCGTACCGGATTACTTTATCATGCATACGGTACCCGCGTTCTACTTCATCAATTACGATACCATCTTCTTTATCGGAAGGGAGATGGGCAATTGCTTCGTGTTCAGCGGGATTAAATTTTTTCTCGAGTGAGACTATGGGGGTAATTCCATGCCGTTCCAGGAGCGAACAGATCATCTGCCTGATCTGGCTGACCCCTTCGCGCAGGTGGGCATCGTCAGTTTTTAATGCCCGTTCAAGATTGTCGACAACTTCGAGCACATCGGTTGCAATCCTCTCATTCGCAAGAGCGACGGTCGTCTCCCGGTCCCGTGCAGTTCGTTTCCTGAAATTTTCGAAATCTGCAGCGAGCCTGAGGTACCGGTCGTTCCATTCAGCGCAAGACTTTTTCAGTTCATCGAGCCCGGTATCGACACATTGAACGTTCTGGGTCTGGTTGCCAGAATTGTCGGCATTTGACGATTCGACGTTTTCTGGGCTTCCTTTTTCTTCATCCATAGATCCATCCATTCGACGTTCCAATATCTATAGCATTGTAGTTCTATATAAATATTTACTTAACTCCCGACCTTCGATGCCCGAATATTCAGGGGATTACCAATTCGGGCGCAAAAATTAGTTGAATCGCTGCGTTCTTCAGTTATTCACTGATTTTTTTACCGGATCGGTCCGTATTTCATTTTTGCGGAATTGTCTGCATATCATATGTCTCATAAAAGTCATTACGCCCGGATTGATCCTTATTCATCATGACAGGAATTATAACCGGAACGGATACGAATGTGTACGGTTCTTCCGCCCGGTAAACCGGAGGCAAAAGTTGAATCGGAATATCTTTTTCCTTCGCTTCGGCATACTATACCACCATGAAGTGGGCACTCCTCTCGGTCTGGGACAAGACGGGAATTGTTGAATTCTCTCGGGCTCTTGCCGGCCAGGATTACCGCATAATGAGTTCTGGGGGGACCGGTAAAAGCCTGGAAGAGGCCGGTGTCGATTTCACCGAAGTCGCCGGCTATACCGGGTTCCCGGAGATGATGGACGGAAGGGTCAAGACACTCCACCCCAAAGTTCACGGCGGTCTTCTGGGAAGACGCGGGATCGATGATGCGGTCATGGCCCAGCACGGCATCAGCCATATCGATATTCTCGCCGTCAACCTCTACCCGTTTGAGAAGATGTCTGCCCGGAACCTTCCGCTTCCCGAATTGATTGAGTACATCGATGTCGGTGGCCCGGCCATGATCCGGGCAGCCGCAAAAAATTACCGGGATGTTGCGGTTGTTGTCGATCCCTCCGATTATACAAAAATAATCGAATCAATCAAAAACGGAAAAATTCCGGATGACCAGCGGTTTGCACTCGCGAAGAAGGCTTTTGCCCGGACCGCAGCCTATGATGCAGCAATCAGTAATCACCTGTACAAACTTGACTCCCCGTTCCCGGAGATCTACACAGTACAGTATATTCACGGACGGATGCTCCGGTACGGCGAGAACCCCCACCAGCAGGCAGCGGTATACGGCACCACCGGCATTGCCGGGACCGAGCCTGTCCAGGGCAAACAGATGTCTTACAACAACTATCTCGATGTCCACGCAGGTGCCGGACTCCTCCGCGAGTTCACCGAGCCTGCAGCAGTCATCGTGAAACACAACAATCCCTGTGGTGTTGCGGTGGGAAAGGATCTCCACAGCGCCTACATCGCGGCCCGTGAAGTTGACACGGTCTCTGCATACGGTTCGGTCGTCTCTCTGAACCGGCCGGTTGACACGGAGATGGCAGAGGAGATCTGCTCGACCTTTGTGGAGGTTGTTGCTGCTCCGTCATTTTCCGCTGATGCGATTGCGGTTATGAAGAAAAAAGAGAATCTCCGTGTCATTGTTCTTCCGGAAAAAACCGAAGCCGACGAGATCCGGACGATCGATGGGGGGGTGCTCGTTCAGCGGACTCCTGCGTACCAGGAACACTGGCAGGTCATTACCGACCGGGACCCGACCCCGGACGAGATGCGGGCGCTCCAGCTCGCGTGGAAAGTCTGCAAGCACACCCGGAGCAACACGATCATCTTCGCTGACCAGACCCGGGCACTCGGGATTGGGGCCGGCCAGATGAGCCGGGTAGATTCGGCCCGTATCGCAATCGAGAAGGCTTGTGCGCCACTCGCGGGATCGGCTGTTGCATCGGATGCCTTCCTTCCCTTCCCGGACACTCTTGAAGTCGCAGCAAAGGCCGGGGCAACCGCTCTCGTCCAGCCCGGCGGATCGATCCGGGACAAGGAGGTCATTGAAGCGGCGAACCGGTTGCACATGGCAATGGTCTTTACCGGAATCCGGTACTTTAAACACTGAATTTTTCTCTCATTTTAAAAAAAGGACCCGAAAGGAAATACTGATCTTTTTTTTGGTGAAATCTCTATTTGCCGATTTTCCCTGACAATTTTGCCTTTATTCGCCATTTCGCCAATAATTTACCATATATTTATATTCGGCGAAGTTCTCATAGCTGGTAAATCGTTTATGTTATTCCATGACCGGTTTTAAAAAATCTTTAAAGGTGAACCAAATGGATTACGGACGCATGCTTGATGATGCTTACACCTATACCGTGAGTGGTATTGTCGGGAACCGGAAAAAATGGATTTGGCTGATTGTCGCGACCATATTACTTACCCTTCCCCTAATTGGTTATCTTATGAAGGTTTTCCGGGGAGAGAAACCCGCTCCCGAGGTTGACAACTGGGAGAGGATGATTATTGACGGCTCATCCCTCGCCATCATCATGCTCATTTACTCAATTCCGCTCATTATTGTTTATGTTTTCTTAAGAGTACAGGATATGAGGGCCATGTTCAACATGGGAACCATGACTGGTGCTGTCTACCTTGGCGTCATTGTCATGCTTGTAATGTATATCATCCTGTGGATTACTCTGCCAATTGTCCAGATCCGGTTCGCTCGCAACGGGATTTTTGGAAATGCATTCAATTTCGGCGTCATTCCGGAGAAGATCGGGAAAATCGGCTGGGTGGAGTATATCATCGCTCTCATCATTCTCGCCGTTGTTGTCGGTGTCCCGGTGATCATCCTCGAATTGATCTTGTTTGCAATTTTCGCGGTAATGACAACCGCATTGTCATACACCGGGGCGTGCATCGGTATCCTGATTGCCATTATTGCCGCTCTTATCATCATTCCGCTCATCGCAGTATTCGAAGCTCGATATCTTACGCTTGTGTTCGATTCAGTCCCTTAATTTTTTAGTGGATTCCGAACTGGTTAATTTCTTTTTTAGAGAATAATAGCGAATAATACCGTAGGTTGTACCCCCGGACAGGATGAGAAGTGTGGCAAGGGCATTATGTGTATTTATACTCCATACTAAGCCTCCGATTCCGAATCCGAGCGCGATTCCTGCAATAAATCGCATACAAAACCCAAACCAGCGGAGATGGATAATTTTCCGTGTCCAGTACTTCTCTAAATTTACCTCCGTGAATTTTGGCAAGTCATCAATACTCTCAACCTCTGATCAACCAAACGGTCGAAGAACAGAAACAAATGAGACAAATTTGAGTTTTTTCCGAATCCCTTCCCAGACCAATAGCCGGAAGAAATCGAAACGGAACAAATCTTCAGCAACGGTTCTTGGTCCTCGTTGAACCTTAGAGAAGAACATCCATTGAAGAGAGACCCAGATATTTTTGAGAAGGAAAGAGATTATCGTCAGCAGGTACCGGATCACAACGTTTCTTGTGGATGTCCTTGCTTTCACGATATTCCGGATACGGTACGAAGACTCGATCGCAAACCGGTTCTTGTAGACCCGGTAGATCCGACGGGGTTTCCAGTTAATACCATACACGACGTAACCCAGGTTCACATTCCCGTATTTCTTATTCCTTCCCAGAAGGTACTGGACATCAATTGCCAGAGTAAGAGAAAGAGGTTCGCCAGTTCCCATCATCGTATACTGTGCATACCGGGAATGATTTCCCCGGAGTATTTTCTTGAGTTCTTCGCCGTGTTTTCTCACCGGAACAATGTGCGGGATCTTTTCCTTCTGGAGAAATGAGAACACATCTTTTGAGTAAAATCCCCGATCAAGACAGAGTACTTGGGTGTTTACTTTTGCGTTGTGGATTATGGCCAAAAATTTCCGGATGTACTCGACCTTTGACACACCCTTCTTCACCGGGAAAACTGCAAGGGTCTGCCGTTGACCTTTTGTTGTTATGGAGAGCGAAACATACGAGTAAAATGTGGTTGTTGATTTCTTCATTTTACTCTTGAGGACGTAATCTTTGTTCGCTTCGATAATTTCGCCATAATAAGGATCGTCGGTGAAATCTATGGCAAAATGATACGATTTTCCGGGAACAAGGATCTGATCGTTTGAATAGGTGAGGATCTTTGATTGTATTTCGAAAAGCGATTCTAAATCCACCTTCGATAAATGGTATCTGACTGACGTTTCACACGGGACTTTTTCTCCGGCCTTATTGATGGAATGCACGGATAGTTTGGTTGCTGACATCCCAACAAGTGACTGGATAAGGGTCTTTTGTCTCAGTGTTCCGTTGATGGAAATGGTGAGATTCCGGTTGATTGCATCCACTGCTATTTCGGAACAATCTTCTGCTCGGATCTCATTCTTTATTCGGCGGGTGAATTGTCGTCTATTTGCCATATGCGGCGCCCGCTGCCTATTTAGATCTGCCGGTTTTGATTAGCCTCGGCTAAAAATTAGTGAAGTACTGGTGTCAGAGAAATGCAAGCAAGAAAAATCGAAACACCAATGGCCATTTCCCCGGTGGGATGGAGCAAAAGCAAGGTAAAAATTGCAGTCGGATATGCGAAAAGGCAACCGGCACAGATCCGTTTTCCGAAAATCTGGACCACGTCATCATTAAATGAAGGGCTGTTGGGGTGGTGCGATAATAAAAGCTCAAATAATTCCACCTTTGTTAAGGCAATCTTCATTTGATATCTATTTATATACTCCTGGAATATATTGATTTTATGCAAAAATCGGAAGTCGTAAATCGCGCTATTGCATTTTTTACGTCAAAAGGGTATCATGTTCAGTCCCAATCAGATATGCTTCTGATCTTTCTTTCGGATAAGCGGGATGTGAACTGGCTTATTGTTTTAGTGCTCTGCTGCCTTGGAATCATCCCTGCGGCGATTTATTATTTCTTTTTCTGCCCCCAGTATCAGGTTACTCTTTCCATAACCGGGGATATTGACGCCAAGGTGATCGCAACCGGTACAACACCAGGGGCCACAGAACATGCCGAAGAATTTATGAAATTAAACTTTTAACACAAAATTTGTGATCTGAAGGAAAATCAGGATATATAAGGGAAATATCCGGTTGATATTAGAGAAAATATTTTTTCCGGAGACTTTTTAATCCGGGGATATTCAAGAGTTCAGTGACCATCAAATTTCTTTTTTGGCGATGAAGACTTTAAATCCGGGCCTTGCCTGGATTGTCCTATCCCGAAATCATTTGACATCACATGTAAATATCGATGTGAGCAAATTATCGAATCGGGATATCCAGAGGATCATTCAGCAATGGGTAAATGAGAAACCCGTTGTTGAGATTGCCCGGTATTTCCAGATTACCCGTCAACGAGTGTATCAGCTCATCAACCAGTTCAGAGAATCGGGAGAATATCCGGTACTCAGGCAATCTGGAAGAAAGCCCCAAGCCATCGATGATCGAGCAGAAGAGTTGATCCTCGAAACCTATCAATCCAACAACATTGGTCCAATCCATCTGGAGAAAAAGATTGAGGAAACACTCGGGATCCATATCCCGCATAATCGAATCTATCGGGTATTGTTGAACCACGGTCTGGTGGAGATCAACATGAAAAAACGGCAACAACGGAAATATGTTCGGTACGAACGTACTCATTCCATGTCGATGTGGCAGGGAGACTGGAAAGAGTTCGAACTTAATGGATCGAAGAAATGGCTGATCGCATTCATGGATGATTCATCCCGTCTCATCACCTGCTACGGGGTATTCGATTCTCCAACTACCGAGAACACTCTCACGGTTCTGAATCAGGGATTCCAGATGTACGGTACGCCCCGCGAGATCCTCACTGACAACGGTACACAATTCGTTTCAGCTCGAAACCGTGAACAGGCCCATCATAAATTCGGAGAGTTTCTTGTTCATCACAACATCAAACACATCCCAACCAGGATAAAACACCCTCAAACGAACGGCAAAATTGAACGGTTCTTCGGAGAAGTCGAACGAAGGATCGCGAAGTTCGGTTCTGTCGATAAAATTGTTCACTGGCACAATGTCATCAAACCTCACATGAGTCTCGATTACGATGAGCCTTATAACGCATTCTGGTACCGTCTACCCCCGGAGAGGATTCTGAACTATGCGCAGAAATGGTTATATGTGTAAAATCAATTCGGGATACCACAGGGCCTTGCCTGGATAAATATTTTTTTAAACCGTTTTTCCATTTGAGATAAGCCGATACAAATATCGTTCTCAACATACTTTGTTCTCGCATACCGATGATACGATCCGGGATCCTTCTTGCCTGTGTGTTGTGCGTTATTACGGCCGGGTGCCTCAGCATGCAATTGCCCGATACTTTCCCGGCAACCAATCCACTCTCGTCTCCCGGATCTTCCGGGTCGTTTCCATGGGTCACATCCTCTTCTGGAATTCACCAACCATCGATCATCATCACTTCACCGGAATTTGACGGGGGGGTACTTACCGGCAACGTTACGGTCATCACGGATGTCGGTAATTTTATTTTTGTTCCGCCCGGTGGAAAAAAAATATCCCCGGATCCGGACACATCATTTTCTACCGGGATACTGTTCCTCCGACCCGGGCTGGTTTTCCGGCTTTTACCACGCCGGGCTCCTGGACGGACACCGCAGATGTATCGTATACATGGGCCGGGATCGATCAGTCCCAGTACTTCACTAATTTTTAGCCGAGGCTAATCAAAACCGGCAGATCTAAATAGGCAGCGGGGCGCCGCATATGGCAAATAGACGACAATTCACCCGCCGAATAAAGAATGAGATCCGAGCAGAAGATTGTTCCGAAATAGCAGTGGATGCAATCAACCGGAATCTCACCATTTCCATCAACGGAACACTGAGACAAAAGACGCTTATCCAGTCACTTGTTGGGATGTCAGCAACCAAACTATCCGTGCATTCCATCAATAAGGCCGGAGAAAAAGTCCCGTGTGAAACGTCAGTCAGATACCATTTATCGAAGGTGGATTTAGAATCGCTTTTCGAAATACAATCAAAGATCCTCACCTATTCAAACGATCAGATCCTTGTTCCCGGAAAATCGTATCATTTTGCCATAGATTTCACCGACGATCCTTATTATGGCGAAATTATCGAAGCGAACAAAGATTACGTCCTCAAGAGTAAAATGAAGAAATCAACAACCACATTTTACTCGTATGTTTCGCTCTCCATCACAACAAAAGGTCAACGGCAGACCCTTGCAGTTTTCCCGGTGAAGAAGGGTGTGTCAAAGGTCGAGTACATCCGGAAATTTTTGGCCATAATCCACAACGCAAAAGTGAACACCCAAGTACTCTGTCTTGATCGGGGATTTTACTCAAAAGATGTGTTCTCATTTCTCCAGAAGGAAAAGATCCCGCACATTGTTCCGGTGAGAAAACACGGCGAAGAACTCAAGAAAATACTCCGGGGAAATCATTCCCGGTATGCACAGTATACGATGATGGGAACTGGCGAACCTCTTTCTCTTACTCTGGCAATTGATGTCCAGTACCTTCTGGGAAGGAATAAGAAATACGGGAATGTGAACCTGGGTTACGTCGTGTATGGTATTAACTGGAAACCCCGTCGGATCTACCGGGTCTACAAGAACCGGTTTGCGATCGAGTCTTCGTACCGTATCCGGAATATCGTGAAAGCAAGGACATCCACAAGAAACGTTGTGATCCGGTACCTGCTGACGATAATCTCTTTCCTTCTCAAAAATATCTGGGTCTCTCTTCAATGGATGTTCTTCTCTAAGGTTCAACGAGGACCAAGAACCGTTGCTGAAGATTTGTTCCGTTTCGATTTCTTCCGGCTATTGGTCTGGGAAGGGATTCGGAAAAAACTCAAATTTGTCTCATTTGTTTCTGTTCTTCGACCGTTTGGTTGATCAGAGGTTGAGAGTATTGATGACTTGCCAAAATTCACGGAGGTAAATTTAGAGAAGTACTGAGGGTACACATACGTTTGCCGTCCAGCTGGTGAACGCGAATAATACACCGCTTGATCCCCTGGTTATCGATGCTATCGATGTGACTGCGATTGCTCCTTCTCTGATTGCCCGTTTATGATCATTTCCGAAAGTCAGTTTTATATAGTGCGCTGCATGAATTATCGCGCATGGCAAGAACACTCCGGATCCTTCTTCTCCTTGCGGTCCTGGCAGGATATATCTTCCTGGCAGGATGTACCGGGCCGGGTTCACCACAGCCTCCCGTGACTCCAGTGGGGATGGGGGCAACGCCCGATCTCACCAACCAGAACTCGCCGGAAGCGGCGCATTTCACCTCGTACCCTTCGGTTACTACCCTGCACAGTCCACACGTCCCGGTAGGGCTGAAATTTGTGGCAGGTGGTTTTACCGCGCCAATGGGCATTGCAGATCCCCGTGATGGAAGTGGCCGGCTCTTTATGGTCGATCAGAGCGGGTACGTGAAGATCTTTTTTGTGAACGGAACGATTATCGATCAGCCCTTCCTCAACATCCGGGACCGGCTGGTAAAACTCGATCCAACCTACGACGAACGCGGGCACCTCTCCATCGCCTTTCATCCCCAGTACGCCACGAACGGAAGATTGTTTGTCTACTACAGCGCACCGCTCCGGCCCGGTGCTGATCCCGGCTGGAGCTGCACGAACCATCTCTCCGAGTTCCACATCTCGTCCGATCCGAACCGGGTAGACATGACGACCGAGAAGATCCTTCTCCAGGTCGATAAGCCGTACGAAAACCACAACGGGGGACAACTTCTCTTCAGCCCAATAGATGGCTATCTCTATCTTCCGCTTGGTGATGGCGGGAGGGCGGATGATACCGGTATGGGTCATATTCCCGGAACCGGTAATGCCCAGAACCTGACAACGATCCTCGGAAAGGTAATCCGGATCGATGTCGATCACCAGAGCCCGGGAAAACTCAACGCGATCCCTGCGGATAACCCGTTTGTATCGATTACGGGCGCAGTCCCCGAGATCTATGCATTCGGGTTCAGGAATCCGGCCTATGCGACATTTGATTCGGGAGGCTCCCATCACCTGTTCATCGCCATGGCAGGCCAGCGCCTCTTTGAGTCTGCGCTTATCGTCTACAAGGGCGGTAACTACCCGTGGAATATCCGGGAAGGCACGCACTGCTTCAACCCGGCAAATGATTTTACTCCCCCATCCGGTTCATGTCCTTCCACCGGTTATAGCGGCCTGCCTCTTATTGGCCCGGTTGTTGAGCTCGGTCATGATGTTGGAGATACGATCATAGGGGGGGTGGTCTATCGCGGTACCGCACTACCTGGCCTGCAGGGTTCCTACATTTTCGGTACATGGTCGGATGAAAACCGGATCGCGGGCAACGGGACTCTCCTTATCGCACAACCCCCCGTGGGACTTGACACCGCAAAACTCCCGGCCTCATCCGCAGAACTGACGCCGGCTCAGAATGCAATGTGGCAGACTTCCGTAATCGATGTTGCCAACAACCGGAACAATCGTGTCAATGCCTTTGTCCGGGGAATCTTTGAAGATAACAATCACGAGGTCCTCGTACTGATCAACCAGAATGGCGGGCCCGGGCTCAGCCCGCAGGGATCCGGGGAGCTCTGGCAGATGGTGCCGGCATCGACACCGGGACTTGCGGGCACGACTGCCCGGGAGGCAGTGCCGACACCCGCTCCGGCATCACCGGTCAGCCCTGCTCCCGGCCAGCCGGTTAATATCCAGCTGACCATCAAAGGCGACAAATTCCTTCCTTCGGAACTGTCTGTCCCGGCCGGGGCTCAGGTCATCCTGACCTATCATGACCAGGATCTTGACCCCCATAACTTTGCGCTCTATCCGTCGCAGGCAAACTCTGCTCCTGTCTTCCGGAGCCCGATCATCACCGGCCCGGTCACGAATACATACGAATTCACTGCACCGTCCGTGCCCGGAACATACTATTTCCGGAGCGACCCGAACGCGGGTCTTCTGGGAACGATGATGGTAACATCAGGCACTGATGCCTCTCAATCCGAAACACCCACTTTGACGGCTGCCCCGGGAAAGGCCGGAGAGCCGATTGCTATACCTCCAACATCAATTACCCTGACTGCAAAAAACATTCTTTTCGATCAGAGCACCCTTACCGCCCCGGTCGGATCGAAAATCACCATGACCTTTGTCAATAACGATGCGAATATCCCGCATAACTTCGCGCTGTATACGGATACAAAAGCATCGACACCGGTTTTTGTCGGCGATATTATAACCAATGTCAAAACCGTTACGTATACCTTTACAGCCCCCTCCGTTCCGGGAAATTATTTCTTCCGGTGCGATGTCCACCCGGAGACTATGACCGGGACGTTCATCGTAACGTAAATTTTTTTTCTCATGGGAGGATGAGAACCCCGGATATTTCGGAAAGATCCTCACGGTAGTGTATCCGGAGTGCTGTAAAGTAAAGAGACCCGGGAGTTCAGGAGCCGGATATGCATTGATTGCTCCGATATTCCCGGGAACTCTCTTTAAAAAAAAGGAATTATCGCTGAACTGCACCAAGGTTTGCCTGTTCAACGGTTTTTGCGTAACGGGCAAGAACACCGGTCAGTTTCTTCTGTACGGGTTTCCAGTTCTTCTTCCGCTGTTCGAGAACCTTTGGAGCTACGAGGAGATCGATCTTTCCGGCATACAGATCTACCGAGATCGAATCACCATCCCGGACAAATGCGACAGGGCCTCCGACTGCCGCTTCCGGGGCGACATGGCCGATGCAGGGCCCCCGGGTCCCTCCGGAGAACCGGCCATCCGTGATCAGGACAACCTTCCTGTACCCAAAACCCATAAGAGCAGATGTAGGGGAGAGCATCTCCGGCATGCCAGGCGCTCCCCGGGGCCCTTCGTTCCGGAGAACGATGACATCTCCCTCCCGGATCTCCTTATTGAAGATCGCTTTCATCGCGGCCGGCTCGCCATCGAAAACCCGGGCCGGGCCGGTGTGCTTCCACATCTCTTCCGGGACACCGGCACTCTTCACTACCGCACCATCGGGTGCGAGTGAGCCGGACAGGATCTTTAGCCCGCCGGCTGCACAGACCGGGGCTTCGAGCGGCTGGATGATCGTATCGTCCCTGATGGTTGCGTCCTTTGCAATCGCCCGGACGCTTTTGCCGGAGACGGTCGGGCAGTCATCGAGAAATTTTCCCAGGCGTTTGAAGACCCCCGGGATTCCCCCGGCACGGTAGAGCGTCTGCATCGAGTGCGGGCCTGAGGGCTGCATGTAACAGATGTGAGGGATCTTCTCTGCGATGCTGCTAAAGTCGTCGAGCGTGAGCGGGACTTGGGCCTCGGTCGCGACTGCCATCAGGTGAAGGACCGTGTTGGTTGATCCCCCGAGAGCCATGTCGACCCTGATCGCGTTCCGGAGGCTCTTTTTCGTGATAATGTCCCGGGGCCGGATGGTGTTTTTCACGAGCGGGATGATGGCCTCCCCGGTCTCGCGTGCGATCCGGAGTTTGGCTGCATCGACTGCAGGGATCGCGGCACAGCCCGGCAGTGACATACCCATCGCTTCAGTCATGCAAGCCATCGTATTGGCCGTGTAAAGCCCCTGGCAGCTCCCGCACCCTGGCATCGCGCAGCACTCAAGTTCGCCAAGTGATTCCTCGGTCATCTTCCCGGCCGCAACCTTCCCGACGCCTTCAAAGATGTCGATGAGTGACCGGTCCTTCCCTTCCTGGTACCCGGAGAGCATCGGCCCGCCGGTCAGGACAATGGTCGGAATATTGGTGCGTGCAGCAGCCATCAGCATGCCCGGGACAATCTTGTCGCAGGTGCCGATGCATACGATCCCGTCAAACCGGTGGGCTTCGGCCATCAGCTCGATCGAGTCTGCAATATTTTCCCGGGATGGGAGCGAGTACCGCATGCCCTCGTGCCCCATTGCTATCCCGTCGCAGATGCCGATAACCCCAAACTCGAATGGTACGCCCCCAGCGGCTGCGATTCCTTCCCGGACTTTTTCGGAGAGCTGGCGAAGGTGTACATGGCCCGGAACAATCGTGTTGAAAGCATTGGCTATCCCGATGAACGGGAGTTTCATCTCACGGTCAGTAACCCCGAGGGACCGGAGGAGCGCCCGGTTGGGTGCCCTCTTGTATCCGGACTTGACTTCATCGCTTCGCATGACATTTCACCAATCAGATAAATTTACGTTTGCAGTCAAACGAATTGAAGTCTTGCGTCTGCGTGACTACAGGGGTAGTAAAAAGAACGGAGAAAAATCACCGGTTCCGGAATTTTTCTGCAGCCCTGACGAAGGATCCCGCAGCTTCCGGGGTAAAATACGCATGCGTATAGGTGCCGATAACATTGCCGGAGATAATGCCGTCACATCCATCCATTATGCCCTTACCACGCCGGAGATCAAAGACAAACCGGGCGTCCCGATCCGGGATCGTTTTTGAGTAGTGGAACTCGTGGCCCCGGATCAAACTACCGGGTTGTACAAACGAAGCTCCGGAATTACCTGAGCCTTCAACATAACCCAGAGCCTGAATTTTTTTCGTCATTTCCGAAACGGCCGGGAGGACGCCAGCCATCCGGTATGTCCTTTCTGCGGTAAGTTCCTTACACAGGGAGAGCAGCCCTCCGCATTCAGCAAGGATCGGCATACCGGATTCAGCAGCAGCCCTGATCTCGGTCATGCATTTCGAGGATTCGAGCGCGGGAAGATGCAGCTCCGGGTATCCTCCCCCGAGATATAAACCATCGATATTGGGGAGCCGGTCGGCCAGCGGGCTGAAAAAGACAATCTCCGCCCCGGCATTTCGTAACCGTTCGAGATTGTCCTGGTAGTAGAAGCAGAACGCTGCATCGCGCGCGATGCCGATCCTGACTCCCAAATCCGCAACCGGTCCGTTTTTTTGCAGCTGATCCAGACCCGGTGCCGCGCCGGCGGCCTCGAGGATTCCATCAACATCGCATGACTCTTCAATAACCGGGCCATATGTCCCCATCTTCCCGGTTTCGTGGGCCATCTTCAGGCCAAGGTGCCGGCTCTCTATTGCAAGATCATCGCAACGCGGGAGCCACCCGAAAGAAGGCACGGTGCCGGAGATCTCGATCATCTTCCGGTGCCGAAGGCTGCCTACCCGGTTGTAAATTATGCCGGCGAGGGTTATTGTCGGATCGAAATCCCGGTACCCTTTGATGAGTGCATGCACACTCCGCGACATTCCCTTGACATCAACAACGAGAACGACAGGGGCGCTGAGGATACGGGCAACCTGGGCAGTGCTCGCGAGATCCGATCCTTCTACTCCATCGAACATCCCCATGACGCCTTCGATCACGGCGATGTCAGCGCCGATCATTGCCCGGCAGAATGTTTCTGTCACGCCCGCATCACCCATCATGTACGGGTCAAGGTTACGTGACTGGCGATGGCAGATACTGGTGTGATGTGAGGGATCGATAAAGTCAGGGCCGACTTTGAATGGCTGGACCTTGAGCCCGCGTGCGGTCAGGGCCGCCATAATGCCGGAGGCGACCGTTGTTTTGCCACAGCCGCTATGGGTGCCGGCGATGACGATCCGGGGGAGAGGCATTACGATTCCCCCTCCGGATTCTGGTTGCAAGCCGGTGAATCGTCGCGATTTTCGTCGCTGGTGCATTGGTCGGGCTGAGTTACGAGCTCGCAGACTCTCATGCAGGTTCCGCTTTCATTACTGTATGCTTCGACCCGCTGGTACACACGGCTGACCATGCGCCCGGTTGTCATAATCAGGGTATCTTCCCCGGAGAGTGCCTTCAGGATGCACTTATCGATAACCCCGTACGTGAAATTCAGCGGGACATTCCGGTTTACGGCAAATTGTTTTGCCCGGGTTCCCATGGCACCGACCGGGACACCCGGAGAGCGTGACAACCAGGCCGTTAATGAATCGGCCGGATCCCGGTCAACGTTACAGACCGTGATCGATCCGGGTTTTATACGGTTCCGGCTCTCCATCATGGACTCGATGCCCCGGATCATGTCAAGGATTGTCTGTGGTTTTTTGCCCGGAAGGGGGAACCCGCGTTTCTCAAGTTCGATATGCAGTTCAAGGAGCGTGGGGAGGGAGAGGTGAGCCATCCGGACAATTTCCGGGTTTCCGAAGGCTTTCTCCGGTATATCTTCGCGAAGGATCTTTCCGCCGACCATCAGGATCGCCCGGTCTGCCCACGGGTATGCGAGCTCGACGTTATGGGTCGAAAGGATAATCGTCTTCCCGTCATGGTTGAGCTCATCGAGCAGCTCCATGATATCTTCCGAGCCCGCCGGGTCAAGGCCGCTTGTGGGTTCATCGAAGACCAGGAGGTCAGGATCCATTGCAAGGACACCTGCTATTGCTACCCGTTTCTTCTCTCCACCTGAGAGCTGGTGAGGCGGGCGGCGTTCGAATCCTTCGAGACCGACATGCCGGAGTGCATCAGCAACGGCTT
Source organism: uncultured Methanoregula sp. (assembly GCA_963666355.2). Classification (GTDB taxonomy): domain Archaea; phylum Halobacteriota; class Methanomicrobia; order Methanomicrobiales; family Methanospirillaceae; genus Methanoregula. The sequence continues at coordinate 19,027 of CAXXCP010000018.1, read as the reverse complement.
TCCGGACGGCAGGCTCATCGTACCCCAGGTTTGCCGGACCGAAAGCTACATCCTGCCAGACGGTTGGGGCAATAATCTGCCGATCGGGGTTCTGCAGCACGTAACCGACGCGCTGCCGGAGCTCGCGAAGAGACCGGGAGTCGTACTGGATCTGCTTGTTGTCGAACAGGACAATTCCGCCAGATGGCTTGATCATTCCGTTGAACATCTGCATCAGGGTGGATTTGCCGGCGCCGTTTGGTCCGACGAGAGCAATTTTCTCACCTCTCCGTACATGGAAGCTGATCCCGCGGATTGCTTCCGGTCCTCCCGGGTACCGGTACCGGATGTCCCGTGCTTCAAGAATTATATCCATAATTTTCCGGCTCCGGTGGTTGTTACAAAGAGAATCCCGCTCAGGAATACCAGGTACATCGCGACCGGCGCGAGCGATTTCAACCGCATGGGTTCCGCCCTGTCCAGGGATGGGAATATTCCGCTATAGCACCGGCAGTCCATAGCCCGGATGAGATCCTCCCCAGCGTTCCAGCTGCTGATGAAGAGCATGCCGCATAACATGGAGAACGATCGAACTGCTTCAACCGGTTTCCGGTACCCGAGCCGCATCACCTGCGCCTGCCAGATCTCCAGCGCCTGGTCGTATACGATGAAGATATACCGGTAGATGATCATCATCAGGTCAATAAGTTCGATCGGAATTCCTACGCGTTTCATTCCGTTGAAGAGATCGGTCGTGGGAGTGGTCAGTGTAAGGAAGAAGAGTGATACCGAACAACCAAAGACACGGCACAGCACAAGAGTGCCTTCACGCAGGGAAGCTTCGGTAACGGTTAGATTCAGCCATGGCCATGGGTTGAACTGCCAGATAACATCTCCCCCGCCAACAAGGAAGATTAGCACGATCACACTGATGAACGTAAAGATAGCAGGACCTGCCAGGAGTCCGGCGTAAAGAATGGGCGATACTTTTGCAGGGGCAATCAGTACGATGCTGAGAATAATCCCGGATAGTAATGGCACAACCGGTGATGGTGAGATCAGGCATATCAGAAGCGAACCCACGCAAAGGATAAGCTTCGTGCCCGGGTGAATGTACCGGTAGGCATTCTGCTGGGCTACATTGTCGAGAAGATGTTCAAGCATGGGCTATCAGGAAGAGATCGTCTTTTTTTTCTGTCCGAGCCAGTACCCGAAGATGAGACCCACAACAAGGCCACCAGATGCAGCCTGGAGAGCAAAGAGTGTTCCTTCGATCTCGGTGCCGGGGGGTTCATACTGGGGAATAAGCGGTTTAAATGAATCGGCTGGCCGACCGATCAGTTCGGCAATTTTCTGTGATCCGGCATCGTCGGATCCCCCGAATGCGTGCGTCCCGTTTGCGCTTACGAAAAGGAATATACCGGTAAATGTGAGGATTGCGGCAAGGGTGACCAGCTCGAGACAATGGTTCCGGATCATGATCGATCCCCGGTGGTAAAATCCTCTTCCTGCGCAGATCGAGCTCTTTCAATTTGTTCGTATGAGAAGACTTCCCGTTTTTCCAGAATCTCCGGTTTCATTTTGATAATATATTTGAAGACCAGGGCAAGGACACAACCTTCAACAATGGCAAGCGGGATCTGGGTAATGGCAAAAATTACAAAAAACGCGAGGAATGACGTTACCACTCCCCCGGTTTGTGCCGGGTATGCAAGTGCGAGCTCGAGCGAGGTGATTATGTAGGTGACAAGATCGGCTGTTGCTGTGACAAGAAATACTGTCAGGTAAATATTCAGGGAGCTGTTTTTCAGGAGCCGGTAAATTGCGTATCCGGCAAGAGGTCCCCCGATCGCCATGGAGACCATATTTGCTCCCAATGTAGAGAGGCCCCCGTGGGCGAGCAGGAGTGCCTGGAACAGCAGGACAATTCCGCCGATAACGGAAGTGATGAATGCTCCGAAGCATATTGTCGAAAGGCCGGTTCCGGTCGGATGCGAGCAGCTTCCGGTGACCGAGGGAAGCTTGAGTGCAGATAAAATGAAAATAAATGCACCGCAAACGCCGAGCAGGGGAAGGTATTCACGGTCCCTGCGCATCATCGCCCGGAGTTCAAGAATACCCATGAGGATAAATGGCAGGGAGACAAGCCACCATGCGAGGCACCATTCTGCCGGTAAAAAACCTTCCATGATATGCACGAGTATCACCAGCTGCGATCCTGTAACGAATTTAACGAAAATATATTTGCGTTAATTCTACTTTTTTTGTATTCTAATGTTGAGCCGGACGATATTAATAATTTATGAGTTCCCCAAAAAGGGTCGTCATGTAAAAATTATTGGGGACCCTCTCAAAAAAATAGTGGTAAAATCAAAGATCAGGAGTCTTTTGGCACTTCTTCCGCCGGGCTGGCATGGTTTCTCCGATCGGTATACTGGCCGATAAGCGACAGGATCGCTGGCATAATAAATATCGCCCCGGTGAGTGAGAATCCCACGGCAATAAGTGTCGTGATACCAAAGTTGCTGATGATCGGGAAACTTGCGAGACAGAGCGCAGAGAATCCGAAGAATGTCGCAAGACCCGATACCGTTATGGCTGTACCAATCTTTTTTACACTCTCCTGGATGGCAGCAAGGGGATCATGCAAACGTTCCTCTTCTTCTGCGTAGCGTTCCATTACAAGAATGGTGTACTCAGCAGCAACTCCGATGGTCATTGAGCCCAGGGTTGCAGTGAGTGGCGTATAGGCAATGCCAAGCAGGTACATGGCCACGGCATTCCATCCAATGATTGCAATGATCGGAACGAGTGGCGATACTGCATGAAGGTGATGGTATACCAGTGCCAGATAGAGAAATATCAGGACAAAGCCGAGGAATGTCATCGTATCTTTCGATGACGTGAGGTCATGCATGAGTGACGTGAAGAGATCGAAACTCCCGGTGGGCTGGACGGTTATTCCAACCGGAGGTTTAAAAAACCCGATCTCCCGGATCATCTGCTGTTTTAGCGATTCCTCGGTCTTGGACTCCATTTTTATGGTTCCAAACTCGATAACCGCATTCATGGAACCGCTGAGGTAGGGGGATGAAATCTGTTCGGGAATCTTCTTAAGAACTGCATCCAGCTGGCTCTGGGTTTCTGGCATGACACCGTTATTGTAAGCAAGAACATAGGTGACGATGCTTGTCGCACGCGTAAGCTCGGAATGCCGGGACAGCTCATAATCCTGGAAATCCTTGATCCATTTGATGGTGTCAAGATCGGTAACACTCTGCCCTGCTATGGATATGGTTGCAGTATCCGTTGATCCGATAACTCTCCCTACCTTGTCCATCTGGATCTTTGCGGGCATGTCACTTGGTACGAATGTTTTTTCACTGGTTTCGATAGGGATGATCGCATCGATCTGAAAACCGATAACTGCGATAAGTGCGGCAACCAGCAGGATGGGTATCGGATTTTTTGCAATTTTTACTGAAGTATTGGTAAGGAAGTCCCCGTAGGAAAAGGCTTTTTTCTTCTCAGCTTTTTGTTTCTTCTCAGGTTCGGGTTCGTCCAGAGAGTCACATGCGCCATCGCCAACTGCATAACATACCTCCGGTTTTGCCCCTTTGGGTTTGTAATTGAGCAGGACTGCAAGGGTCGGCATACCAATGAGGGAGACACAATAACAGCTCATGACGCCGATGATTGCGACAAGCCCGAAGGACCGGATCATCGGAACCGGTGAAATGAACATCGCAAGGAAACCCATACAGGTTGCAAGCATTGCAAACAAGACCGCAGGGCCGGTCTTGGTGACCGTGGTAACAACAGCATCATTAATCGAGCCTTTCCGTGATTCTTCATCGAACCGGGCATGGAACTGGATCGCGTAATCAATGCCAAGACCGATAAGGACCGGGAAGGCACCAACGACCGCCATATTCAGTTTGATCCCTGCGAGCCCCAGTACTTCTCTAAATTTACCTCCGTGAATTTTGGCAAGTCATCAATACTCTCAACCTCTGATCAACCAAACGGTCGAAGAACAGAAACAAATGAGACAAATTTGAGTTTTTTCCGAATCCCTTCCCAGACCAATAGCCGGAAGAAATCGAAACGGAACAAATCTTCAGCAACGGTTCTTGGTCCTCGTTGAACCTTAGAGAAGAACATCCATTGAAGAGAGACCCAGATATTTTTGAGAAGGAAAGAGATTATCGTCAGCAGGTACCGGATCACAACGTTTCTTGTGGATGTCCTTGCTTTCACGATATTCCGGATACGGTACGAAGACTCGATCGCAAACCGGTTCTTGTAGACCCGGTAGATCCGACGGGGTTTCCAGTTAATACCATACACGACGTAACCCAGGTTCACATTCCCGTATTTCTTATTCCTTCCCAGAAGGTACTGGACATCAATTGCCAGAGTAAGAGAAAGAGGTTCGCCAGTTCCCATCATCGTATACTGTGCATACCGGGAATGATTTCCCCGGAGTATTTTCTTGAGTTCTTCGCCGTGTTTTCTCACCGGAACAATGTGCGGGATCTTTTCCTTCTGGAGAAATGAGAACACATCTTTTGAGTAAAATCCCCGATCAAGACAGAGTACTTGGGTGTTCACTTTTGCGTTGTGGATTATGGCCAAAAATTTCCGGATGTACTCGACCTTTGACACACCCTTCTTCACCGGGAAAACTGCAAGGGTCTGCCGTTGACCTTTTGTTGTTATGTAGAGCGAAACATACGAGTAAAATGTGGTTGTTGATTTCTTCATTTTACTCTTGAGGACGTAATCTTTGTTCGCTTCGATAATTTCGCCATAATAAGGATCGTCGGTGAAATCTATGGCAAAATGATACGATTTTCCGGGAACAAGGATCTGATCGTTTGAATAGGTGAGGATCTTTGATTGTATTTCGAAAAGCGATTCTAAATCCACCTTCGATAAATGGTATCTGACTGACGTTTCACACGGGACTTTTTCTCCGGCCTTATTGATGGAATGCACGGATAGTTTGGTTGCTGACATCCCAACAAGTGACTGGATAAGCGTCTTTTGTCTCAGTGTTCCGTTGATGGAAATGGTGAGATTCCGGTTGATTGCATCCACTGCTATTTCGGAACAATCTTCTGCTCGGATCTCATTCTTTATTCGGCGGGTGAATTGTCGTCTATTTGCCATATGCGGCGCCCGCTGCCTATTTAGATCTGCCGGTTTTGATTAGCCTCGGCTAAAAATTAGTGAAGTACTGAATTCCAGCCTTCTGAAAAGTGAGCCGGTTTTCTGCCTGGGAACATTACCTTCCGGAAAGATGCCCCCCCATTGCGCCATCCCGCCCCCAAGGGGGCGTGGGCGCTTGCGATGCCGCCGCATTACCGTCCTCCCGAATCAGAAACGGCATGATAGGACCCGCGGGTGGACGGAAATGGGACAAAGCCTCGAGTCCCGAAAAAAGTTCCCGAGATGATGATCTTCCCAAGAATATTTTTACACCAACGGTGATCAACCAACTCGCCCGGCGAGGTCCCGACAGGCGCCCGAACGACCCCCGAAGGGGGTGAGGGGGCTCGTATCAGTGATATGCATTTTCCTGCTTCAAGAGCGAACCCAACGGCTTTTCAATTTCTAAAAAATTATCCCTCGATCATCTTTACCATGGTCTTCCGGAATTCATCGAAGTCCAGCTCATCGAGCTGCTCCGGCAGCATGGAGCCGGTCGAGGCCTGCCGGTAGATCCAGTAAATGATCTTGTCAACGACCCGGATCACCTCTTCCTGCGATTTAACGGTGATCAGGTGCCGGCCGATGAGGGGGTGCCTGCCGCGGTGGCCGCCCACGGTGATCCGGTACTCAGGGGGAGCCCCGCTGATCAGGTGGAACGGGCAGGGCATGATACAGAACCCGCATTCCATGCATTTGCTGCTATGGAGCACGATCACACCGTTCTCGACTTCGATCGCCTTCTCCCGGCAATAGTGCGTGCAGGTTCCGCAACCCGTGCAGAGACCCGGGTCCCGGATTGGTCTCTGGATCCCGGTGATGCCGATCTCGTTGAGGCGCTCGCTCTCGCAGCCGTTCGGGCAGGAGGAGATCGCGATCCTGACCTTCACCGGGAGTTCCTTTGCAAAGAACTTCTTATCGATCTCTTCCGCGAGCCCTACGGAATCGATGATGCCGAACTTGCAGTGCCGAATGCCAAGGCACGCGGTTACGTTCACGACCTCTTCCCGCTCGGCACCAAGAGGTGTCCCGTTCTCTTCGAGATCCGCAAGAAGGGGCTCGAGCTGCGATGGATCAACGTGCGGAAACTCCATGGTCTGCCGGGTGGTGAGGTGGATATTCTCCACACCGTGACGGGCAGCAATCTCCCCGAGTTTTGTTATCTGCGCCGGGGTGATCATACCGGCGGGCATCCGGAGCCGGACGATGCAGAAGTCGGGATCGCGTTCCGTGATGATCCCGCCCCGGGTAAAGAGATCCTGGTTTATGGTCCTGCCGTGTCGTGACATTGCAAAGAATATGGGGGGGGTCAATGGATAGATGTTATCACCGTGCCAACGATTATACTATGTACTTACCAATACTATACCAATGACGAAACAGTCCGAATACATGGAGGCTTTTTTCGGCGTGGAACTCAACCAGAAGTTCGAGGATATGATCTCCGAACTTAAGGACGCTGAGGAGAGCCTGAAGGAACTTTCAAAAGAGATCGGGAAACTCGGAATGAACCTGCCTGCCGAAGAGGCAAAAGAGCTCAACAAAGAGTGCCGGGCGATCGCGTACGAGAATGCCCAGCAGATCAAGGATGTCCGGACCTTCCTTGACTTCTATCTCAAGTCGGACAAGACCTCGACCCACATCATCCTCGAACGGGATGCATACATGAAAATTTACCAGATCTTCAAGTGGGACGGTGCTGACGTCCGCGACCTGAAACGCTGGATCAAGGAGCTCAAAGAGATCACCGATAAGATCGGCCTGAACATGCGGGACCTGATCAATTTCAAGAAACTCACGGCACAACCGGTCCCCGAGGAACTGGCAAAGTTCCCGGTGTACGCACTCGACCGGCAGGGCTACTGTCTCACGGGCCCGGCCTCCGATATCGTGATGCACATCGATGAAGTCCGCGAGAAGATTGCAGAGAACCGGTAAGATCCCGACACCGCTTTTGGATGCTGCCTGAGTGAGCAGCAAAATTGACAATACTTTTTTTCCGGGTGCATGGGATAAAACCGGTCTGCTTTCGCTGCTCCTTATCCCGCCATTCCTGCGTAACTATTCTTTCCCGGCCGGAGAGAATGGGGGAGTATCGTTGGGGCCACCCTCATTTGTAAGAATTTTTATATAATCCCGGGACTCTGCCGGGACTTTATTGAGCCGGGAGAACATTTTCAGGAGATCTTCCCCCTTACAAAAAGAGTACACCGCCCGACCCCTCACAACAGAAAACCCAGGAAAATTTCTTTTTTTACACCGTAAAATTTTATGAATCCGGCTCCAGTACTTCTCTAAATTTACCTCCGTGAATTTTGGCAAGTCATCAATACTCTCAACCTCTGATCAACCAAACGGTCGAAGAACAGAAACAAATGAGACAAATTTGAGTTTTTTCCGAATCCCTTCCCAGACCAATAGCCGGAAGAAATCGAAACGGAACAAATCTTCAGCAACGGTTCTTGGTCCTCGTTGAACCTTAGAGAAGAACATCCATTGAAGAGAGACCCAGATATTTTTGAGAGGGAAAGAGATTATCGTCAGCAGGTACCGGATCACAACGTTTCTTGTGGATGTCCTTGCTTTCACGATATTCCGGATACGGTACGAAGACTCGATCGCAAACCGGTTCTTGTAGACCCGGTAGATCCGACGGGGTTTCCAGTTAATACCATACACGACGTAACCCAGGTTCACATTCCCGTATTTCTTATTCCTTCCCAGAAGGTACTGGACATCAATTGCCAGAGTAAGAGAAAGAGGTTCGCCAGTTCCCATCATCGTATACTGTGCATACCGGGAATGATTTCCCCGGAGTATTTTCTTGAGTTCTTCGCCGTGTTTTCTCACCGGAACAATGTGCGGGATCTTTTCCTTCTGGAGAAATGAGAACACATCTTTTGAGTAAAATCCCCGATCAAGACAGAGTACTTGGGTGTTCACTTTTGCGTTGTGGATTATGGCCAAAAATTTCCGGATGTACTCGACCTTTGACACACCCTTCTTCACCGGGAAAACTGCAAGGGTCTGCCGTTGACCTTTTGTTGTGATGGAGAGCGAAACATACGAGTAAAATGTGGTTGTTGATTTCTTCATTTTACTCTTGAGGACGTAATCTTTGTTCGCTTCGATAATTTCGCCATAATAAGGATCGTCGGTGAAATCTATGGCAAAATGATACGATTTTCCGGGAACAAGGATCTGATCGTTTGAATAGGTGAGGATCTTTGATTGTATTTCGAAAAGCGATTCTAAATCCACCTTCGATAAATGGTATCTGACTGACGTTTCACACGGGACTTTTTCTACAGCCTTATTGATGGAATGCACGGATAGTTTGGTTGCTGACATCCCAACAAGTGACTGGATAAGCGTCTTTTGTCTCAGTGTTCCGTTGATGGAAATGGTGAGATTCCGGTTGACTGCATCCACTGCTATTTCGGAACAATCTTCTGCTCGGATCTCATTCTTTATTCGGCGGGTGAATTGCCGTCTATTTGCCATATGCGGCGCCCGCTGCCTATTTAGATCTGCCGGTTTTGATTAGCCTCGGCTAAAAATTAGTGAAGTACTGAGCCCCATCATTCCCAGGGACGACACAAGTCCGATACCTACCAGCAATACCGGCATGAACCGGTACCTGACATATGCAAAGAGTATGCCCATGACAAGTACCATGAGAATCATCGCGGCGCCTATGAGTACTCCCATGTTCTGGCTAAGACCGGCAGACATCTCTTTGGAGAACGCAGGGCTGCCGGTTACGGTTACCGTAGTTCCCGGGGGCGGGTTTGATGCCTCGACAACCGAATGGATGTTGTTAAGGCCCGCTGTCTTTGCATTGTCGGACAATCCTTCGCTGAGTTTGATCTGAACGAGGGACATCATATTCGAGGGAATGGCCGTTTTTTGTGATTCCGCCGGAATACGGGAAACAGCCGCATCGATATCCGCTCTTGATTTGGGAAGAATTCCTCCGTTAACTGCTTTGAGCAGATCTGTGATGCTTCCTGCTGATTTTATGTTCTGCTGCTGGCGTATTGTCGTTTCCAGCCGATCAATATACGTCAGGACATCAGGATTCAGGGGATCGTTTGTCTCAATAATCAGGATGACAGAATCCGACTGAAATGTATCGATATAGTGATTGTAGAGAATTCCCTTGGGCGAGTCCGAGTTGAGGTATGTCGATGCCCCGGTCTCCATCGTTATTGTTGTCATCCCGTAAAGGGAGACCAAAAAGACCAGTGCCACGAGAACAGCGACAGAGCGTGGATACTTGTTGATTGCCTGGGCAATGTGTTCAAAAACAGAATCGATCATATTTTATCAGCGGTCATTTTTTTCCGGAGAATTTATTCATCCGTTGCCATTATACCAAGACTTCAAATCATGTTCAAAATTTTAACGGGAGTTATTCGTTCCCGGTTTTCATAAAATTATAACTGTTTTTTCCGGAACTGGTAGATCCAGTACTTCTCTAAATTTACCTCCGTGAATTTTGGCAAGTCATCAATACTCTCAACCTCTGATCAACCAAACGGTCGAAGAACAGAAACAAATGAGACAAATTTGAGTTTTTTCCGAATCCCTTCCCAGACCAATAGCCGGAAGAAATCGAAACGGAACAAATCTTCAGCAACGGTTCTTGGTCCTCGTTGAACCTTAGAGAAGAACATCCATTGAAGAGAGACCCAGATATTTTTGAGAAGGAAAGAGATTATCGTCAGCAGGTACCGGATCACAACGTTTCTTGTGGATGTCCTTGCTTTCACGATATTCCGGATACGGTACGAAGACTCGATCGCAAACCGGTTCTTGTAGACCCGGTAGATCCGACGGGGTTTCCAGTTAATACCATACACGACGTAACCCAGGTTCACATTCCCGTATTTCTTATTCCTTCCCAGAAGGTACTGGACATCAATTGCCAGAGTAAGAGAAAGAGGTTCGCCAGTTCCCATCATCGTATACTGTGCATACCGGGAATGATTTCCCCGGAGTATTTTCTTGAGTTCTTCGCCGTGTTTTCTCACCGGAACAATGTGCGGGATCTTTTCCTTCTGGAGAAATGAGAACACATCTTTTGAGTAAAATCCCCGATCAAGACAGAGTACTTGGGTGTTCACTTTTGCGTTGTGGATTATGGCCAAAAATTTCCGGATGTACTCGACCTTTGACACACCCTTCTTCACCGGGAAAACTGCAAGGGTCTGCCGTTGACCTTTTGTTGTGATGGAGAGCGAAACATACGAGTAAAATGTGGTTGTTGATTTCTTCATTTTACTCTTGAGGACGTAATCTTTGTTCGCTTCGATAATTTCGCCATAATAAGGATCGTCGGTGAAATCTATGGCAAAATGATACGATTTTCCGGGAACAAGGATCTGATCGTTTGAATAGGTGAGGATCTTTGATTGTATTTCGAAAAGCGATTCTAAATCCACCTTCGATAAATGGTATCTGACTGACGTTTCACACGGGACTTTTTCTACAGCCTTATTGATGGAATGCACGGATAGTTTGGTTGCTGACATCCCAACAAGTGACTGGATAAGGGTCTTTTGTCTCAGTGTTCCGTTGATGGAAATGGTGAGATTCCGGTTGATTGCATCCACTGCTATTTCGGAACAATCTTCTGCTCGGATCTCATTCTTTATTCGGCGGGTGAATTGTCGTCTATTTGCCATATGCGGCGCCCGCTGCCTATTTAGATCTGCCGGTTTTGATTAGCCTCGGCTAAAAATTAGTGAAGTACTGAAGTTGGAAAAATTCCGTAATATGAACACTGAATCCTGACGGATACCAGTTATATCTGACGTAGATCCCGGCAATTTATTGCACACACTGGGCAAACCGAACCGTTTTTCTTCGCGTGTAACGAGGGCGCGGGTAGTTGGTAATGAGGATAATCCGCTCAGGAACAGTGGGATAAAGTATTCCGGGATTCCTGACAGCCGAAGTGCGTTCTGATACGATCTAAAGAAAGCAAATCTTTCTGATCTGACAAGCAGGATGCACCTTGTCATGGTTTACCCCAACTTTTCCCGGAAACCAACAACTCCTCATGATCTGCCGGTTCGTCCGGCGTTTCACCAGAGCCACGATTTTATAACAGGGGCGCGACCACCGGTAATCATGGATGACCTGGTACTTACGGGAATAGCGGGGCTTCTTTTCCTCATCACCGGGGGACTTCTGCTCCTGTTCTGTGCGGCAAGCCTGATCATCGCGATCGTGCAGGCCGCAGCTTCCGGACAGTACGGGTCCGTTCTCCTCGTCGCAGCCGCCCTTGCTCTTGCATCTGCGGCATATATCGGATCCGGCCTCTGGCTCCGGAAGACCAACCGGATTTAGAATCCGGAAATTATCCGGTTAAATATTTCTCCGGGAAATCTGCGTTTTACGATTTGCCCCTGCTCAAATCGTAGCGCGAACAAGCTTGACAATCGGTGCAATGCTCGTCACCCCGCGGCGTATTTTCAGGGAATGGCTGCAAACCACGGGTCCGGGCATGTCTCTCCGGGAGCCGGGTCTTTTCTTAATAGCAGCCGATCTCTTTTGTATCCTCGTTGATCCGGCTGTGCTTTATGCCGTAGAGGAAATAGATGGCAAGGCCAATCACAAGCCAGATGACAAAACGCAGGTGCGTTACGAGCGGGAGGGCATAGATAAGGAGGCCGCACGAGAGAACGCAGAGGACCGGGACAACCGGGACGAGGGGACAGCGGAATGGCCGTTTTAGTTCCGGGCGCCTGTACCGGAGCACGAGAATGCCAAGCGCGACAATGATGAACGCGGCGAGTGTCCCGATATTGACCAGCTCGGCAATCGACTGGAGAGGGAGAGTGCTCGCGATGATAGCGGTGACGGTCCCGACAAGGAGGGTCACTTTGGCCGGAGTATGGAATGACGGGTGGAGCTCCCGGAATGTTTCCGGGAGGAGACCGTCGCGGGACATGGCAAAGAAGATCCGGGTCTGGCCGTACAGGAGAACGAGCATGACGGACGTGATCCCGCAGAGGGCCCCAACCGAGACAAGAGCCGACCCCCACTGGATCCCGATCTCCTGCAGGGAGAACGCGACCGAGGCGCTCGTGTTCAGGGTAGTGTAGGGAACAATCCCGGTAAGGACCGCGGAGACGGCGATATACAGGATTGTCGATACGATAAGCGATCCGATGATGCCGATCGGCAGGCTCCGCTGGGGATCCTTTACCTCTTCTGCCGCGGTCGATACCGCATCGAACCCGATGTACGCAAAGAAGACGATGGCAGCCCCGGTCAGGACCCCGCTCCAGCCAAACGGCATAAACGGTGTCCAGAGTACCGGCTGGATATGGGAAGATGCGAGGTAGAGAAAGAGAAGGATGACGGAGAGTTTGATGATAACGATGATGTTGTTGAACCGGGCGCTCTCCTTAACGCCCACGATGAGAAGGGTTGTGATGACGGCGATAATAAGTATGCAGGGAACGTTGAGGATCCCGCCATTTACACCGGGCGGATTGACAAACGCAGCGGGGAGTAACACACCGGTACTCGCAACCAGGTTCGTAACATAGCCGGACCACCCGACTGCAACCGCTGATACGGAAACCGCGTATTCGAGGATGAGGTCCCAGCCGATAATCCAGGCAAGGAGTTCCCCGAGCGAGGCGTACCCGTAGGTGTAGGCGCTCCCGGCAACCGGAACCATTGCAGCAAATTCCGCGTAGCAAAGAGCAGCAAATGCACAGACTATGCCGGAGATCAGGAAGGAGACAACGAGTGCCGGGCCGGAGTAACCGGCTGCAACAACGCCGGTGATGACAAAGATCCCTGTGCCGATGATCGCACCGACCCCGAGAAGCACCAGCTCGAACGGGGTCAGCACGCGGCGGAGAGCATGTGACCCGGGCCTGCACTCCGACAGCTTCGACACGTGTTTTGTCTGGAACAGGTTCCGGTGCCGGTCAAGATATGCCCGAAGGTCCATGGTGGATTCGAACGAGTATCACGGGCATTAGTTAAAAAGGATGCATATCCCGGGCCGGGTAATATTTTAAAAAAAAGGGTGGTTGAGTGCCCCGGAGAAATCTGCATTTCCATCCGGGCGGGATGGAGGAAAACCCGTCTCTTCTTCCGGGGGGAAGGAGTCAGGGAGCAATCCCCACGAAAACCCCCCGCCGCTTCGGCTCTTTTTTCAGTGGGTTCATCAGTTCCCGTTATGCTCCACGGGGAATACCGCGGCGAGGCGGTGAACACCCGTATCCGGCAAAACCATGCCATTTCCGGATTTTCTCCGGGCTTTTCTCCGGTACGATCCGGGAGAACCGTGCGTTCTGACGAAATGGCACCCGGGTTCGATCAGAAATTTTCCGGGGACTCTGTGATTCTTACGGGTGAGAAACGATTGTCCCCGGGAATACCTGAAAAAAAAGATCGCTTACGGGAAGCGGTACCCGAGAGACTGGACGAGCGTTATCATCTCACGGATCTGCTCTTCCTGCTTTGGCGTGAGTCTCCTTCCCCGCTGGACCAGCCGGCCCATCCGCAGGATCTGTTTCCGCTGATCGGGCGAGAGATTTTCGGCATGCCGTGCCCACGCAAAGATATCAAACCAGTCTTTCCGGTTAAACGATCCTCCCGCGGGAATCCCGTACCCGGGGGAAAACGATCCGGCGCCCCCAAAATCCATGACATGGGGCTCTTCTGAAGATTCTCCCGAAGGTTCCTCGTCATTCTCTTCCCCGGGTTCATCCGCGATCGATGCAGGTGTATCGTCCGCGACTTCTTCACTATCGGCAGTTTCTTCCGGTGCGACGGGCACGGCCGGTTCCGGTGCCGGTCCGGTGGAGGGGATCATTTCTTCCGGTGCCGGTTCATCTTCGAAGAGATCTTCAAGCCGGAGATCCGCTGTCGTCCGACCATCGTAGGCCGGTGAGATCCCGCTGTCATGCGGAACAGTCCGTGATGCTTCCTGCACCGGCTCACCGGGTCCGGGGATTTCCGGTGCATGGACCGGATGGACCGGATGGACCGGAGGAATATCGGCCTTTGCAACAGCGAGCGGGACGGGTTTGATCGTAACGGGTAGATTGTGATCCCGGATTATGAGAAGTTCCTCAGGATCTTTCCGGCGCGGGGGCTGCGGGCGGGCAGTTCCCTGAGATTGCCGGAGCTCGGCATTCTTCCGGTCAGCCTCTGCCAGCCGTTCAGCGTCATTCATATGATCCACCCATTCATCGGCAAGAGCAGTCCGGGCCTGCTGGAGCTCAGAGGAGAGGGCATCGAGCTTCTCTTCGGCTTTTTTGAGCTGGTCGCTTTCCCGGAGGGCAGATTTGACCTGCTCGTCCGCATTCATATGGTCTTCCCATTCATCGGCAAGAGCGGTCCGGGCCTGCCCGAGCTCCCGGATCAGCGACTCAATCTGCTGGTCAGCAAGCTCCTTCTCGCGGGTGATCCCGGCGAGCTGCTGCTCAAAAGATCCCCGTTGTGCAACCGCTGTTTTGAGTTCTGCCGATAGTTCCCGGATGGCTGCACGATGTTCATTCTCGCTCTGCTTCCCGATCTCCACAGAATTCTCAAGCTCCAGACCAAGCCGGTCCTGTTCGATAATCCGGGCTTGAAGCCCTGATTCTGCCTCTTTTCTGAGATTACGCTCGGATTCGAGCGAAGCACGGGTCGTTTCAAGCTCGGCTGCGAGTTCACGAACTTTTGCTGCCTCCTCCTCCTTCTTCTGACTTTCTGCACCCAGTGCCCCTTCGAGCTGCTTAACCCGGGCCGCTGTCAACTCGATCTCCTGCCGGGTTTTATCCAGTTCCGCGGTACGCCGGGGGAGTTCATCCCTGACTTCTTCGGAAATATTGCCCGCTGAGTGCAGAAGATCCTCTTTCTCCCGGATCACGGTCACCAGCTGACGTTCGAGAGCGACGCTCCGTGTCTTTTCAAAGTCAAGTGCCGAACGGATCTCGTTGTGGGATTGCAGGATGGACCGGTTTTGTGAAAGAGAGTCCTCCCGTGCGAATCTTTCCGCTGCAAGCTCGTCTTCAAGGGATTTTTTCTGGTGCCCGGCACGTTCAAGAGCTTCCCGTGTCTCTGCAAGGGCAGTCTCGGCAGCCTTCCCGGCTTCTTCGGCCCGGCCCTTCTCCGCAACCGTTACATCCAGCTCATCTTCAAGAGACTTGCGGGCCTGGATTTCGGATGCGAGAGCAGACTGCACGTCTTTCATCGCCCCGGAAAGATCCCGCAGGCCCGCTTCGGACCGGTCGCGCCCGGCAGTTACCGTGGCAAGTTCTTCATCGAGCGATCGCTGCTTCTCCCCTGCAGCGGCAAGGGAAGCTTCCTGCTCTGAAACCCGGGTGGAGAGGTCCCGGATCGTATCCTCGTGCCGGATCTTTTCTGCCGCAAGCTCTGCAAGCCCGGACTCCGCAAGCCCGGATTTTTCCCGCGCTGCTTCAAGATCGGACCGGATTTTATCGATCTCCTGCAATGCCGACCGGAAAGCCTCCTCGGACCGGTCCCGCTCCCCGGTGATCGCGGTAAGCTCGCGGTCGAGAGCCTCAATCCTGCCTTCCGCCACCGCGAGGGAAGATTTTGCTGCCTCAAGATCGGTCAACGTTGCCTTGGCCTGTTCTTCCGTTTTTTCGCGTTCTGCAACCGCGATCTCAAGTTCCTCTTCAACCGATCGCCGTTTCACTTCCTCCTCTTCAAGCGCAGCACCCAGGGCATCGTGTTTTTGGTTCAGGGCAAAAAGTTCCTGTTCAAGGGCCTCCGCCGCAGAACGGAAAGTGTTTGCGGCAACTTCCTTTTCCTGCGCCATGAGGGAGAGGCGATCTTCAGCATCCACTGCCCGGGCACTCTCTTCCCGCATTTTTTCCGTGAGGCGATCGTTCTGCGCATCCTGGTTTGCAGCGGTGGCTTTGAGCTCCGCAATTTCCCGGGCAAAGGCTTCATCAGCTTCTCTCTTTTCCCGCCGGAGCCGGTCAATCTCCTGCTCAGCCTCGACCACGCGGTCCTTTTCGGAGGCGAGCATAGACCAGATCTTCTCCGATTCCACGCGGAGGTTCAGGAGCGCTTTCTCGGCTTCTTCTTTCTGGGGCACGAGCTCGGCAATCGTACATTCTGCATTCGAGCACCGGGTAGTCTGAGTTTCGAGTTCCCGCAGCGCGACTTCGAGATCGGACATCCGGGTCTCAAGCTCAGCAGAGAGCCCGGAAACTTCCCGACTTAAGGATTCGATGCTGGAACGGTGGCCGGTCACGATCTCATCATGTTCCCGCTCCATGGATGTGATCCGTTCTTCTGCAACCGCAATCCGGGTCCGGCTCTCTTCGAGTTCCTGCCGGAGCCGGGAGATCTCCGATTCGCGCTCTTTGAGTTCCTGCGTTCTTTGGCTGAGTTCCCTGCCGAGTGCCTGTTCAGCCTGCTCCTTTTCCCGGAGGGATTCGTTCAGCGTCTGTAATGATCGCACCTGCTCAGCACTGGTCTGCCGGAGTTTTGCAAACGAGTCGGAGAGCTGCCGTCCGTCCTCTTTCGATTGTAAAAGCTCATCCGATATACTGACTGCTGTCTCAAACGACGAGAGGAGGAATTCAAGCAGTTTCCGGCGATCCGCGGTGACAACATATACCTTATCGTCGTGTTGGATCCTGAACTGGGTCTTGATGAGTTCGGGAGTCTGGCGCTCGACCGGGGTCGAGAGCATGCCGCTGGTAAACGAGAGAAAATACTCCGGATCGGAAGGGTACGAGATAAAATTGTCCGCATTGCAGTCAAGAATTGCAAGGAGATCGGAAAGGCCGGTCGTACGGGTGAGGATGAGTACCGGGATCATCCAGGTACTCTCACCGTTCTTGATCTGCCGGCTTATATCGTACGCCACGGCACCGAGAGATGTCGCATCGCAGATGAGGAGGTTGGGGTTGCCTTCCCGGAGGGATTCAAGGAGGGGGCCGCTCTCTTCAAACAGGGTGACACGGTAACCGCCCTGCCCGAGATTTTCCTCGAGCAGGCGGGTTTCTGTAGAACTTCCACTTAAAACGAAGATATCAATGATAGCTTCGTTTCCTTCTGATGGGGGGGTATTCATTACAGCCTCTCTGGCAGGAGTAAAAGCATTCGCAAATTGTTAGCCTATTTATAAAATCACGCGTACTAAGATAAAACTCTTCCGGTACCATCAGCCCACCAGTTCTGGCTACGATGGCTGGAAAACCAAAAAATTTTCGAGTTTTCCCGCGCGGCCCGGGTGTTTCTGCCGGTGATTATTCCGCCTGAATCCGGAAAATTTTTTTCTCCCGGGAAAAACTCTCCGGATCCCTGCAGCGGGTAAAATATTCCGGATTTTTAAAAAAGTTCGGTTTTTGCTCCGCCACAAAAGTGAGAGGGGGAAAATCGGCATTCCGCATAAACTGTCCCGCCAGGGTGGAATATTTTTCGTGCGGAGCAAAAAAAAATAAAAAAAACCTTGTTTTCCGGAAGATTGGTTCGCCCGGCATGGATCACCATGCACAGGCACCCCTTCGCAGGGGACCTGCCACCCGGCAAGGCAATTTTTTTTCGAGCGTGAAACTTTTTTATATTCCCCGCATGGTGATGATGCGATGGCTCAAACACGGGAGCAAAAAAGTGATAATGAAAAAATAACCGGCTCACGGATCCGGCGAGTTTATCCACCAGTCGATAAGCGCCCGGGAGATGCTGAGCTGCCGGGGAATTTCGGGAAGATGATCCCAGTACTTCACTAATTTTTAGCCGAGGCTAATCAAAACCGGCAGATCTAAATAGACAGCGGGCGCCGCATATGGCAAATAGACGGCAATTCACCCGCCGAATAAAGAATGAGATCCGAGCAAAAGATTGTTCCGAAATAGCAGTGGATGCAATCAACCGGAATCTCACCATTTCCATCAACGGAACACTGAGACAAAAGACCCTTATCCAGTCACTTGTTGGGATGTCAGCAACCAAACTATCCGTGCATTCCATCAATAAGGCCGGAGAAAAAGTCCCGTGTGAAACGTCAGTCAGATACCATTTATCGAAGGTGGATTTAGAATCGCTTTTCGAAATACAATCAAAGATCCTCACCTATTCAAACGATCAGATCCTTGTTCCCGGAAAATCGTATCATTTTGCCATAGATTTCACCGACGATCCTTATTATGGCGAAATTATCGAAGCGAACAAAGATTACGTCCTCAAGAGTAAAATGAAGAAATCAACAACCACATTTTACTCGTATGTTTCGCTCTCCATCACAACAAAAGGTCAACGGCAGACCCTTGCAGTTTTCCGGTGAAGAAGGGTGTGTCAAAGGTCGAGTACATCCGGAAATTTTTGGCCATAATAAGAAAATACTCCGGGGAAATCATTCCCGGTATGCACAGTATACGATGATGGGAACTGGCGAACCTCTTTCTCTTACTCTGGCAATTGATGTCCAGTACCTTCTGGGAAGGAATAAGAAATACGGGAATGTGAACCTGGGTTACGTCGTGTATGGTATTAACTGGAAACCCCGTCGGATCTACCGGGTCTACAAGAACCGGTTTGCGATCGAGTCTTCGTACCGTATCCGGAATATCGTGAAAGCAAGGACATCCACAAGAAACGTTGTGATCCGGTACCTGCTGACGATAATCTCTTTCCTTCTCAAAAATATCTGGGTCTCTCTTCAATGGATGTTCTTCTCTAAGGTTCAACGAGGACCAAGAACCGTTGCTGAAGATTTGTTCCGTTTCGATTTCTTCCGGCTATTGGTCTGGGAAGGGATTCGGAAAAAACTCAAATTTGTCTCATTTGTTTCTGTTCTTCGACCGTTTGGTTGATCAGAGGTTGAGAGTATTGA
>CAXXCP010000017.1:0-54050 GCA_963666355.2 uncultured Methanoregula sp. | reverse complement strand
TCCTCCCGTACGTGGCGAATACCAAAATCCTCGCTCACAAATTTTATTGAGCGAAATAGAAACATTCGGCCGGATGCAACCGGAAAAGCGTACACGAAACAAGATGTTTCACCAGTTCGGGAAAAAAATACTGTTCCAGATGATGAGAAGAGCCCGACCATATCACCTCAAATAAAGATGAAACACTACATCAGGGATATGATGGGAGAAAAGCCCAATAATCGATAACTTTTCTTCGAGTTTTAATATCGATCAAAATCGCAGGAACAAAATTAAGAATAAATAGCGTTGGCAAAAGATCTCCTGATTATTGTCTCGTTTCTTTCATGAAGGAATGTAAAGTAAGCGAGAGTAAAGAAGAGATCACCAGCCGGACATCCATTCCATTAGCCGTCTCATTTCAGGGGCGGCAATGATATCTTCCGTCTTTCAAAGAGACAGAAGGTGATTTTTTATCGATGCGGCATTTCTGTAAAAAAAGACCATCACGGATTGAAACCAAATTCTCCGGTAAAGGAAGGTTCTGATTAAAGTAAGGATTTTTTTGCTCTGTAGAAAACCTCCATGACGAGAAATTGTAAGAACTTGTGGATGTTACAAACAATCATTTTCCCTGCGATTTCCTTTCTCTGAATTGAGAATATTCGAGCCTTTAGATCGCCACCGAACTTTCTTTTCAGGACAGAGAACTTGTTCTCGACAAGTTGTCTTCTCCGGTATCTGGTATCATCGAATTCTCCAGCCATCTCGTTTCGGTACTTTCCTCCGATAATCTGATTGTTCCAGGAACGGATCGGGATGATGGAGTCAGCGAGCAGTTCCTCCCGAACCTGACGATGAATCGCTTCGGAGTCGTATCCCCAGTACTTCTCTAAATTTACCTCCGTGAATTTTGGCAAGTCATCAATACTCTCAACCTCTGATCAACCAAACGGTCGAAGAACAGAAACAAATGAGACAAATTTGAGTTTTTTCCGAATCCCTTCCCAGACCAATAGCCGGAAGAAATCGAAACGGAACAAATCTTCAGCAACGGTTCTTGGTCCTCGTTGAACCTTAGAGAAGAACATCCATTGAAGAGAGACCCAGATATTTTTGAGAAGGAAAGAGATTATCGTCAGCAGGTACCGGATCACAACGTTTCTTGTGGATGTCCTTGCTTTCACGATATTCCGGATACGGTACGAAGACTCGATCGCAAACCGGTTCTTGTAGACCCGGTAGATCCGACGGGGTTTCCAGTTAATACCATACACGACGTAACCCAGGTTCACATTCCCGTATTTCTTATTCCTTCCCAGAAGGTACTGGACATCAATTGCCAGAGTAAGAGAAAGAGGTTCGCCAGTTCCCATCATCGTATACTGTGCATACCGGGAATGATTTCCCCGGAGTATTTTCTTGAGTTCTTCGCCGTGTTTTCTCACCGGAACAATGTGCGGGATCTTTTCCTTCTGGAGAAATGAGAACACATCTTTTGAGTAAAATCCCCGATCAAGACAGAGTACTTGGGTGTTCACTTTTGCGTTGTGGATTATGGCCAAAAATTTCCGGATGTACTCGACCTTTGACACACCCTTCTTCACCGGGAAAACTGCAAGGGTCTGCCGTTGACCTTTTGTTGTGATGGAGAGCGAAACATACGAGTAAAATGTGGTTGTTGATTTCTTCATTTTACTCTTGAGGACGTAATCTTTGTTCGCTTCGATAATTTCGCCATAATAAGGATCGTCGGTGAAATCTATGGCAAAATGATACGATTTTCCGGGAACAAGGATCTGATCGTTTGAATAGGTGAGGATCTTTGATTGTATTTCGAAAAGCGATTCTAAATCCACCTTCGATAAATGGTATCTGACTGACGTTTCACACGGGACTTTTTCTACAGCCTTATTGATGGAATGCACGGATAGTTTGGTTGCTGACATCCCAACAAGTGACTGGATAAGGGTCTTTTGTCTCAGTGTTCCGTTGATGGAAATGGTGAGATTCCGGTTGATTGCATCCACTGCTATTTCGGAACAATCTTCTGCTCGGATCTCATTCTTTATTCGGCGGGTGAATTGTCGTCTATTTGCCATATGCGGCGCCCGCTGCCTATTTAGATCTGCCGGTTTTGATTAGCCTCGGCTAAAAATTAGTGAAGTACTGGATCTGGTTCACGCTCTTTGAAGCATCTTCGATGCTGGTCGAAGCATTGTCAGCGGTTGATGTCAGGTTGAGCATCCGCTTGTTAACATCTGCAATGTTTTCTTCGACGTTGACAACGATCCCCCGGACTGCATCCCGGAGCTTGATGATCTGATCGTACGTTGCTTTTGTATCTTCGTCAGGCTTTGTGATCTCGTACCGTACCGTGAGATCCCCCTCCGCCATCTTCCCGTAGACGTTGCTCAGCTGCTCGACTTCCTTTGCCATGTACTGCTGGATCCTGACCGCCTGGGTGACCTCGTTGTACGTGATGTAGACAAACCGGATCTCGTTCTTCTCGTCAAGTACGGGAATGTTTGTCCGGAAGACTACATGGATACCCGATGATGTCTCGAACGTGCTCTCTCCCTTTGTTATCCTTCTCTGGTTGACCGCGTCCATGACCGATTCGCCGGAGTCTTTGAGGTACCTGATGAGATTCTGAGTACGGAAATCAGAGAACCGGAGAGCGAGCAGCCGGTCGCGGCTGTATCCCACAAGCTTACAGAATGCTTCGTTCACCATTACGATCTTAAGTTCCCCGTCCACCACAGCGTGTGCGAGCGGGTTCTTTTCAAACATTACGGTAAAGTCCTGGATTTCCACCATTTTTCATCACCCGAGTCTGATTACTTTTTCTTTGTACACTTCATTCATGATCCGGCCCGGTGTACATTCGCTAAAACGGCAACAGATCACCGCTTCAATTCCTGTCAGCCTGAGATGGTGACACTCCCCCCTTGCATTCCCGGCAACGGGGTGCGCGAACAATATGACGGGGAGCCTGGAGACTCCCTGGAGCGCCCGCGACAGCCGGAAGCGTGATAACGAGCATCACCACTAAAGAACAATCCCCATATTGTGAGGAAGGATATAATGGCTTGCCTGAACCGGTGCCGGATCGATCCTCGGCAGTACAGGAAACGATCCGCATTGACGGTTCAAACGCAGTTGGTGCGAGTCGCCAATAGCGAGTGGTTCCGGTTTCCCGCTACGGGAATCTGGTTTTTTCTAAAAACACCCGGTCCTGGCCCTGCCGGCTGGCCCGGGCTCCGGCCGAATTAAAAAAAACGGGTTATCTTTTCCCGGGCCCCCGTTTTTCCGGCTTGCACCCCCGGTGCGATGGTCCTGCTAAAACTGCACCGGGCTTTCCGGGTTTCCATTCTCCCTTTCGGGCAGAAATTATTCGAGCCAGGTTGTCACATCTTCAACCGGTGGGCGAACCGACGGGGGGAGTTCATCCGAAGCATAACCGACTGCGCAGCCCATGAGTTCCCACTCCCCCGGCCTGATTCCCAGTATCCTTAAGAATTCCGGGTCAGCGGAGAGCTGGGAGGTTATCGAGACGACCTGGAACCCGAGACCAAGAGCGGTCGCTTTGAGCCACATGTTTTCAAGACAATGGGCAAGTGACTGCAATTCAACCGGTGGGAACCCTTTCCGCTCTGCGACAACGATGTAATAGGGTGCAGTCCCGACTCCCGGTACTTTTCCCATCTTCTGGATCGCTGAAAGACGCTGAACGAAAGCCACTGCACTTTTCTTCAGCCCGGGGTTCTTTTCCATCTCATTCTCAAGGGCTTCATGCAGGGTTTTGACATGTGCCATCACGAGAGGGATTGAAGATTTCATGCTCTTTGAACCGTTCCGCATCACAAAAAAACGCCGGAAATAATCTTTTGAACTACCCACAGCCGCCGCAGCATACGGGGCAAGAAGGCCGGCATAGAGTATCCTGTCGATAAGATCTTCCGGAGGAACTTCGGGGGTAAACATCCGGTACGATCGGCGCTCCGCAAGAATCTGGTCAAGATAGAAATTTTTCTGTTCAAAAGGCCCGGTGCACATAATTCATCCTGATGGTATTGGCCGGAACCCTTCATCAAGGTTCGGGACAAAAATAGCCGGATACCTGAAAAAACCGGAGAAATCCGGGGAAAGGAGATCCGGAAAAAATCCGGATTAAAACTTACGCACCCCAAAAAGAAAAAAATCAGAGCAGGTTTTTTTGACGGATCGTAGCCGGTTTACCCTGCCCCCACCTGCAGATTCGGAGGGCTCAGGGGTTTGTTCACGATCTTTCCGTCCTGCGGTTGTGACAGGTAAAGGAAACTGGCTTTTTCATTCTTGAAGTTGAAGCTGAGTATATTTTTGGGCCAGCTTAATTGTGAGGTCG
This sequence comes from uncultured Methanoregula sp., assembly GCA_963666355.2. Lineage (GTDB taxonomy): Archaea > Halobacteriota > Methanomicrobia > Methanomicrobiales > Methanospirillaceae > Methanoregula. Next base: position 49,684 of record CAXXCP010000017.1, on the reverse strand, counting down.
TCATGATGTGTTCGTCGCCCGCCATCTTGATGAATTCGTCAACTCAAAAGCTGCCGGCCAGTACTGCAGCATCACAGGTATCTTCAAAGTGCCTGGTCAAACAGTGGTGTTGAGGTCAGCTTCATCCCATAATTCGAATTTGTCTGTACCTGCAAGGACTGCTGCTGATCGGTCCGGCCACATTTGACGTGTTTGTGTCAGTGGTACAGTCGAACAATTCTTAATCAGCCCATTATTAACACCGATAAAAGCACCGGATTCAGAGACCCCCGATACCGTGCCGGATGCGGAACTGTCTGCTATCGTGGCGCCACCCTGATTATACCCTCCGAATCCTCCGACACGGTTGTTCCCGGTTACAGCTCCTGAGGCAGTGCAGAAATTAACGATCCCCGGTTGCATATTGGCACCGACAAAACCGCCAGTCATGGTCCCGACGTTCTTATCGTTTGTTGATCCTGACGCCGTGCACCGGTTTACCATCCCTTCATTTCGTCCAATGAACCCTCCGTAAATCTGTCCCTGCCCGGTGCTGGTTACGGTTGCTGAGGCGGTACTGTCCGTGATCTGACCGTCACCACTCTCTCCAGCGAAACCGCCGACATTATTATCGCCTTCGACTATTGTCCGGAGAACCCTGCAGTTCCCAACAACGCCTCCCATAACATATCCCACACCACCACCAATATCGTCAGAACTGTCAATACCACGTATTCCACGGATTGCGCTGTCTTCCACGATTGAGTTTGAAAGGGTAACTCCGGCTTTGAAGTCTGCATTAATGGCACCGATAAGTCCTCCAATTGGTCCATGGCCAGTCACGGTGGTTGAACGAACAGTACAGTTGGTCACAACCGGCTGCCGTTGCCTGGACTCGAGTATATCTTGTTCGCTGATTCCAGTGATACCTCCCCCGTCACTACTGCAGGAAATAGTGCTGCTCAGCACAGTGCAATTACGGATACTTCCCCGGTTCGTGCCGGCGATCCCACCTCCGTAAATGGGGTTAGTGACAGCGACATTAGCCGCAGAGCAGTTCGTTATGGTGCCATCATTCCGGCCAACGATACCCCCGACATCTGCGCCGCCCTGAACAACCACATCCTTTACCGTGATATTGCTGACGGTCCCATAGATCGTATTCCAGCCAACGAGGCTGCCGACATAGTTTGTGTCTGCATCGATGGGCAACCGGCTGTTCTGCAGCTTCAGGTTCCGTATTGTGCCACCGGAGCAACCAAACAACCCTGGTCCCGTCACCTCTTGTTTGTTCCAGACAAAGTTAGAGATCGTATGTCCCTTGCCATCAAATGTGCCGGTAAACGGAGCCCACGGGTTACCCAGAGGGGTAAAAACCGAGCCGGTGAGATCCAGATCCGTGTCCAGAACATACGTACCGCCGAGATTGTTCTGGATAGCCTGCAATCCTTCAACGGTGGTAATGTGGATCTTTTTCAATCCTGCCATTGTGTCTCCAGTGCGCTGATCCCCCGGATCAGTGAGAAACATATACTGAACCCCGGCGATGATCCATCGGAATTCTTCAAAGAGGGATGATAGCGTTTCGATCGCGGGTGACAACGTAGACTTCCTGGTATCGGAGGTGGATTGGATATAGACTGTTGCAGAATGATCATCTGGCTTACTGTCGCAGAAGGTGTTAGTTACTACCAACAGCGGGAGCTCGCTTTCATATCCGCTCTGCTTTCCATATGCCAGCATAAAATTACACAAATTGATCAAGTCGCGTTTTTCAGCTTCGGTGATATTTCTGGAGCAGGAATCCCAGACGGAGATAGTATAATATCCCTGGCCCCCCCATCGTAGGCGCTTCCACCGACAAGGCGGGTGGAGTACTCCTGGGCAAAGTCCCCAACCGTCATGGTCCGGATTCTGTACCCGCGATTTTCATCAAGCCACCGGACATTCGCCACCCGGATCGCCTTTTCTTCCTCCGTCAGAGGCCTTATCCCAAGCATATCACGAACCTCTTTGGGGAGGAGATTGTCATTGATACGCCAGATAGCGTGATGAATCGGCTCTTGGGCAAACTTCTCCGCGATAGCGCAATTTGCGGGGAGATTATCAAGTTCCGGGGTGAGCGGGATCTGATGTTTTTTTGCATCCCAACGAGCCCTCGATTCTTCCACCATATTAGATTGCTGGTCGTGCTGAACATGGAATTTTTCTGCGTTCTTGTAGCACTCTTCACACTTCGTGTACGTCTCATTATCGCCGGTCGCCCCAGCCAGCCCGGCGAAGGCCAGGAAAGCGAGCCCAAGTACTATGAGAGCAATTCCCCATTTTTTCATAGTGCAACCCCCGCACTCCCCGTCTCCGCCCCTGAAGCACCCGGTGGTGTTTCTTTATTCGCACCATCAGGCACGTGCATACCGGGCCCCGAACAACATAGTCCTGAGCCGCTCGTTCCATCGGCCGCATTCCTTCGTTCGGCTCTTCTCTCAACAGGGAGCATAATGTATCTGAAATATATATAGATAAGAGAATTTGCATGCAGTGATGAGTGAAAATTTATTTGCAGTTATCGGTAGATAGTTTCCCGGGATACGGTTTCCAATGAAGAGAACGGGGTTTTTAACAAACCCGTACCACTCCGGGGCAGCGGGCCGTGGTGGCTCATTCTTGTTCTGCCTGAACGGCACCGGATGGGTGCATCTGCCCGACCCTGGAATTCTGTGATAACAATCATGGCAATGTATCTCCGGCAAAAGGCGTTTGCCCGGAAAAAAATTTGGAATTTTCTGGTATCTCTACCGGCAGAAAATCTTCTTCGTCTCCCCGTCCGCTGCATGGGCCGTGCAGTCGAGGGTGATCGGCGTTATCGAGATATTCCCTTTTCGGATAGCGTGAACATCGGTTCCTTCTTCTGCATCATCAATGAGCGGTCCGTTGATCCAGAAATACGGGCGTCCCCGCGGATCAACCCGTTTTTCGACACCGGTATGGAAGAGCTTGCGCGCAAGTCTTGTGACTTCGTATCCTCCTTTGACGACCGAAGGAATATTGACATTAATGACATCCGCGTGCGGGCAGAAGCCATGTTCGAGTACCCGGGAGACAATGTCCCGCACGATTCCCTTTGCCTCATCAAAGCTCTGGATATTTGTACTCGGATCGTCGAACTTATCCCCCTGGTCCTCGACCTGGAGCGAGAACGCGATCCCTTTTGCGGCCTGGTTGGAGGCTTCGAGCGCCGCCCCGACCGTGCCCGATGTCATAATTGATTCAAAGGAGAGGTTCTCACCGATGTTGATCCCGCTGACCACCAGATCGGGTTTCAGGTTCAGCGCATACAGCGCGATGATGACCGCATCGGTCGGTTTCCCCGCAACAGACCATGCCGGGTGGCCGTTCATCATAACCTTGTTCGCTCTCAATGGTTCGAAGATAGAGATTGACCGGCCTACCGCGCTCTGCTGGGTTGCCGGGGCGACGACCGTTACATCCGCGATTGGTGCGATCGCCTCGTACGCGGCCCAGAGCCCGATCGAGCTCACGCCGTCGTCATTTGTCAGGAGGACCGATGGTTTCATGTCCATTCTCTATTGCCCTTGGCGCCTGAAAAAACCCAACGATCGGATAGAGTAATTTTCTGAGGTCTTACCCGGGATCACAATCAGACCGGCAGATCAAAATACGATAACAACAGAAGAAAAGCCGTCGACAAGTTACGGAAGATGACCGACGTGGATTACATCAATTTTCTCATAGCCGCTCAATGCGATGTAGTGTGTGAAAGCAGCTGAATGTTATCCGGTGGACGGTTTCATTGTAGCTTATATCAGGAGCAACCGGTTTCTGCCCAAGGAAGTCTCCAACTCCGGAGAGGCTGGCACCATCGAAGAAGTTGTCAGGCTGGATCAGAGTGTCCGGGCGTAAGCTCCTCCCGGTCTTGCGTGCAGATCTGATCGGAAGACAGCGACGATGGGGTCAGAAGACGTTCAAGATCTTTATAGATTTCCAGCATCCGGTCATGTGTTATCGTTCCAATCACATCGCGGATAATTGACTTCTCCAGGGAATGGATCGCATCTATCTGGACATAACTTTGGACATCCAGTTTCCCGGACGAAAGATCCGAAGGATCGAGTGATACAAAAAAGAATTTCGGTTTTTTTGATGCTATCTTGAGTACAATAACATCTCGTGAGAGCCGGTTGTAATTCGTGGTGCTGATAACGAGCGCCGGTCGCAGTCTTGTTTGCTTCTGGTCGGAAAATGTCAGATCCACGAGGATGATGGAACCCTGGGGAAATTCATTCATCCGCTAACCTTCGTGCGGAGTATTCTTTCCAGGCTGGATCCGTGTTTTCATAGTCAATCTCCACCCGGGCCTTTCGGAAGACGATCTTGTCATCCTCCGATGAAATGGAAAGGTAATCGCCATCATGGATTCCCATTCGGGACCTGATTTTTTTAGGGAGTGTTATAAGACCCTTTGAGGAAACTTTGACGAGAGTGGCATCGGTCATAAATATCCAGTTGTCTTAGATTCTTAGAATATTAGCATATCGGAAGGGGATCGATCGGAGATGAGGTATACAGACGCAAGTACGATCCGGTACTTTCGCCATTGAAGCCGGGATCTCAATCTTATCCAGCTTAACCTCCCCAAACTCCGCCGGGATCCCCAATGGATCAAAAATCAATCGCACCCGGATCCCGGAAGCATCGCAGAACCCGGCAGCAACACCCTCTGCAGTAACCCCAAGCCCCGCATACACCCACTCGATTCGGGTCTTCGCGAACTCAAACGGCTGCACGTCATCCGGCAGCGTCCCGCTCATGATCAGGTGATCCCGGGCCCGGGTCAGCGCCACGTACAGCAACCGCTTCCGCTCGGCCCGCTCCTTCTGCCGTTGCATCTCGCGAAGAGCTGCGAGCACCGGGGTATCGGACAGGGCATAATCCTCCGCCGGGTCCGGGACCCGGACGCTGACCAGCCGCTCGTCTTAGCCCAATGGGAATCATTGTGCCCGGGCAAAACACAGAAGATATCCCGGTTCATCCAAAGCGTGTAAGGTTATAACCCATCACAAAATGCCAAACGTGTCAGGATGTAATCCTGCAGAGGGCCGGACATTTTTTTGCTGATAAACAATTTTTCCTAAAAAAAAACACAAATCCTCCGCTATATATTTCCTCGTTATTCCGTTGAGAACCGGGACACGAAAAAATTAAACTCAAAAAAGTTGGGCGGAATAAGAAGTCCCCGGCCTCAATGGATGAATATCGCATCATCCACTCCCCGGAAATGCGGGTCACCGGTCACAACAGAATGGCCCCCGGATCGGGCGGTAGCAAGGATGATGGTATCAGCGATCCCGCCTCTGAATCCCTCGTTCCGGTATTCACCGGCAAGAACAGCAATGGATTCGGTAACCGGGAGAACAAGGCTCCGGACGCCAATTTCGGAAATAACCGTACGGATATTCTCCGGCTCCTCACCCTTCTGGTGAAGGAACTTGATCATCTCCGTGAGCGTGAGCGTAGACGTGAACAGATCGATATTATCATTCTCGATGTACTCGTTCACCCGGGGATCTTCGCCTAAGTAATATTCAACCCAGACCCAGGTGTCAATAACGAATCCGATGGGAATCATCCTCCTCGCGGACAAAATGGCCGATCCCGGGGAATTTCCCAAACGAGGAGGGGAGATGTTTTCTTCGCTCCCGGATCAGGAACAGGATTGCCTGATCGTACGTCTCTGCACCGGATTGTTCCTTGATCTTATCCAGGTAATCCTTGGTGTGGGGAGTGATCTGGATGGTAGTCTTCGGAACTTTCCCCCGCCGTTCAGCCAGGTCCCGCTCCTGAGCTGGAAGAATTGCCTGTGTCATGCTATAGACTATAGCAAATTACAACAATAAGATTTTCCTTCATTACGAGTTTTCTTTTCATGGAAATTCTCGCATTAATGAAAGAGAATTTAATATCTGATCGCACAAACACCGACATTACATCAATCAGACAATAGCGGATACAATCGGATACAGGTAACACAATGATCCTGGAATATAGTGAAAAAGCCCTCGCTCACGCCCGGTACGAGATCATCAATGATCCCGAGCCCTACTACGGCGAGATCCCGGAACTTCAGGGGGTCTGGGCAACAGGAAATACGCTCGAAGAATGCCGGGCAAATTTAAAGGAAGTGATTGACGGTTGGATCATCGTCCGCCTCCGGGGTGGGCTTTCAATTCCGCCGATTTAGGAACCTGCGTTCGATAACGTCCCGGTCTTTCCTTTACACTCTTCCGGCACAACAATCCTCTCTGGTATGATCTCCCCAAACTCCGCCGGGATCCCCAACGGATCTGAGATCAATCGCACCCTGACCCCGGAAGCATCGCAAAACCCGGCAGCAATATCCTCAGCCGTAACCTTAAGCCCGGCATACACCCACTCGATCCGGGTCTTCGCGAACTCAAACGGCTGCACGTCATCCGGCAGCGTCCCGCTCATGATCAGGTGATCCCGGGCCCGGGTCAGCGCAACGTACAGCAACCGCTTCCGCTCGGCCCGCTCCTTCTGCCGCTGCATCTCGCGAAGAGCTGCGAGCACCGGGGTATCGGACAGTATATAATCCTCCGCCGGGTCCGGGACCCGGACGCCGACCAGCCGTTCGTCATCACCGATCATGATCGCCGGGAACCGGTCCCGGAAGACATTCCCCATATCCGGCACAACAACGATCGGGAACTCTAAGCCTTTTGCCGCGTGGACCGTCATGATGTTGACCGCGTTCTCCGCGAGGGCATCGAGCGGGGCCTCGCCTTCACGCCCCTCCTCATCCATCGCAATCCTGAGATCAGCCACGAGATCAGCGAGTGCGTACCCCTCCTCCTCCCGGGCCCGGACGATCGCGATGAGCTTCCCGATGTTCGCAAGGATCTGCTTCCCTTCGGGAAGAGCAGCGTAGACCGTGTACATGCCGGACTCCGAAAGGATCTTCCGGATGAGCGTGACAAGGCCGGTCCTTCCCGCGTATGCCTGCCACCCGGCAAGGAGCCGGACCGCCCGGGCAGCCGCAGGGCTCCCCGATGCCCCGGCGTACCGCTGGAGACGCAAAAAGATCGTCCCGTTTTCCCGGGAGAGGAAGAAGAGCTCCACATCCGACATCCCGAAGTACGGGGATCGCAAGGTTCCAAAGAGGCTCACGTCACTGTGGGAATTGTCAAGGAAACTGAGCTGGTTGTACAGGTCGCAGATCTCCTGCCGGCCGTAGAACCCGGTGCCGCCATGCACGTAGTACGGGATGCCGGCCTTGTCAAGCGATGCAAGATAGTACGCGAGGTTCGTCCGCTGGGCAAGAAGGATCGCGATGTCACCGTACCGGGCCGGGCGTTTCGTCCAGGAGTGGTCCGGCATCTCTTCGTACACTTCGGCGCTCTCCGCCTGCACGAGCGCGTGGATCCGCCGGGCAACCATCTCCGCTTCGTTCCGTTTCGAAGACGCTGTATCATCTCCTTTCGGCGGGAGCATCAGCTCGATCGATCCCGCATGCTCCGCCCGGGCCGGCGAGGTTTTGATCGGCTCGTACCCGAACTCGAACGCTTTCTCCGCTGAGGCAAAGAGCGAGAGGAAGAGATGGTTCGTAAGCCCGATCACCTCCTTCGTGCTCCGGAAGCTTGTATCGAGGTTCACGATCTTCCCCGAACAGATCGCCCCGATCATCTTCTGCGCCTCCTTGAACCGGGTCACGTCCGCTTCCCGGAAGAGATAGATCGACTGCTTCGGGTCGCCGACGATGAAGAGGCAGTCGGTCGATGGCGAGAGTTCGCCCACAAGCGCAAGCACGATGGCAAACTGTGCCGGGTCCGTGTCCTGGAATTCGTCGACCAGGATGTACCGGTACCGGCCGGCAAAGTGCGTGGCCACGAGATCGGATCGCTCCGTGAAGATCTCCCGGGCATGGATGATCAGGTCAGAGAAGTCGAGGCCCCCAAGAGCTGCCTTCGCATCTGCGATGAGATCAAGATAGCGGCGGAAGACAATCGCGAGCTCACCGAGGAACCGGACCGAGCCGGTGATCCGGGGATCGGCCGGGTCCACCGCAAGACGCAGCAGCGGCGAGCGCTGGTTGAGAATATCGATGAGGCTTCTCCGGGCAGATTTGAACCGGTCGAGATCGCCCTCGCCCCAGTTCTTTTTGCTGCCGGCATTGCCCATCCGCGAATCCCGGATCGCACCCGCTGCCGGACAGAAATCCTCCGGTGCCGTTCCGGGAACCAGCAGCCGAAGGTGCGGAAGTATTTCCCGGAGGTGCTGCGCAGCCTTGTCATCCGTTGCCGCGTACGTATCGCCAAGAGCAAGCAGGGTCCGGACGATTCCTGCAAACCCGCGGTCCGCTGCAAGAAGCCGGATCTCCTCGTCCCGGAACCGGTGAACTTCCTGCTGCCAGAACAAAAGAATCCCGTCCGGGTCTGCTTCAAGTGCGGTAAAGAACCGGAGGTACCGGCTCCGCTGCTCGTACATCGCACCCAGCATCCCGCGGAGCGTCTTCTGCTCGGTCAGCGCAAGGACCTGGACCGTTGCCCGCTGGACCTGCCCGTCCTGCGGCGTGTGGACCAGATCATCAAACGAGCCCGCGTGGATCCGGGCCATCTGCTGCTCGTCAAGGACAACAAAGCCGGGCTCAAGGCCCGCTTCGATCGGGAACTCCCGGAGCACCTGTGCGCAGAACGAGTGGAAGGTCTGAACCGGTGCGACCATGAAATCGTCTGCGGCCTTCTCCCATTGCGGCCCGGACCGGGCGAGGATCTCCTTCCGGATCCGCTCCTTCATCTCTGCCGCTGCCTTGTCCGTGAAGGTGAGGGCGAGGATCTGCGGGACCGGGATCTTCTTTGTCCCGATAAGATCGATGTATTTCTGCACGAGCACGAAGGTCTTGCCCGTCCCGGCACCGGCCGTGACGACCGTGCTCCGGTCATGGGTCGTGATCGCCTCATGCTGTCGCGGGGTCGCGGCCATTATGCCTCCTCCTCGAGCGAGAAGACCCGCGAGGGATCGAACCGGCAGATGAACCGGAACTCGCAGTACGCGTTCGGGCAGCTCTCTTTTTGGGGGAGCGGGAAGGCCCCGGCCCGGATCTTCCGGATATACTCAGCAGCAAACTCCTGCGACCGGAGGAGAAGCGAAGGGATATCCGAGGCCCGGGGTTTCGATGCGCAGATAAGATCACGTCCGGCTTCATCGCAGAGAACGATCCTGTTCTCCACCTCGCGCCGGATCCGGTAGTAACCGGCGGCAACGCCCCGGAGGCCGGAAATTTTCTCGTATGCGGCAAGGTACAGCGGGAGCTGGAGGGCTATCCCTAAATCGATCTCCTTTTTTGACACTACTACCGACCCGGTCTTGTAGTCGCAGATCGAGAACCGGCCTTCCGGGGTGATATCGATCCGGTCGATCCGTCCCTTTACCCGGATCCTCTCACTGTCGGCAGTCCCGACGGCCTGGACGCAGGCAGGGGGGCTGCCCCCTTCTCCTTCCACTCCCCCGTCTCCATCCGCTCCTCCCGCACCACCAGCTTCACCCGTCACTCCCATGACCGGAAGCTCGACCGGCCCGGGAACCGATGCGGGATCATCGCCCGCATCTGCGGGCATCCCGAACGAAAGTTCGAAATGCAATGGCACGAGCGGCGAACACTCCTCCTCTGCTTCCTGCTGCAGGAACCGTACAAAGATCCCGGGGCCGGTCTCACCGCCGCCGGTCATCTGGATCCGGGTCGCATCCCAGAGCGGGCTTGCGAACGAATGTTTCCCGAGTTCCTCATTCGCGATCCGGAGCATCAGCTCAGTCGCTTCCGCGAGCGTTGCCACCGTCACCTTGTCGCGCCCGGCCGCCCGCCATTTCCGGTAAAATGTGGTGAGGACGGAATGCACCGCGATCCCCCGGTCCTTTGCCGGGAGATTTGGTTCAACATCCGGCAGGGGCTTGATCGCGACAACCCGCTCCAGGAAAAACCGGAACGGGCATTCTGCATATGTCTCCAGCACGGTCGGTGAGTACACGTGATCCGGGCCGTACATTGAAGCGAGAGCGGATACGATCTCCGGGTTCCCGGCAAGAATCCCTTCGTAAGGCGAATCGTATTCACCGCGCCGGAAGTACCGCTCAATGTTTATCCTGCCCGTCAGCTCATCGATCACTGCCTCCGGAGGAAGATGGTTAAGCGATCCGCAGGGATCGCCGTCTGCTATCATCCGGCCGGCCCGGATCGATGCTGCCCTGAACGAATACCGGGAACCGTCTTCCTCACTCCCCCATGCGACCGCATTCGTCCTCTCACGCACCCGTTCAAAGAACGCGGAGCTCAGCAAAACCTTCTCACCGTCAGATTGCGGTGCGCTGAGATACAACCGGTCCCGGCCGGCAAGAAGGGCTGCAAGGAAATAATACCGCCCCTCCTGGAGAACATCGTCAAGCGTCCGGGTCCCCATCCGGGTGTTCTCCGCGGTATTCGAGAACGGGAGCCGGGTAGTGAGGCTCGGGATCCCGCCTTCGACAAGCCCGGCAAGGAAGAGAACCGGGAAGTGCTCGTGTTCACACTCCCGGATACCGAGTACCGCGACACCGGATGGTACAGCTGCATCATGAATTTCCGATTCCCGGGTGATCGTGGAAACGATCGAAAGAAATTCTCCCGGGCTCACCGTCCCGGATGTGAGCAGATCAGGCACCCGGTCGAGCGATTCAAGGCAGTGCCGGAATCTTGCAAGAGCCGCACGTTCACCCTGCACCAGCTTCTCATCGGGCGATGCGGGCGGATGCCACAATCCCCATGTGTCGACAAGGGCAAGGAAATTTTCCCGGTATTCGCCCGGAGACTTCCCGCCTTCAAGGGGGCGGAGATCGTCAAGGAGGCGCATCATCCCGTCCCGGACCCGGGTCACCATCTCCCGCGGGCGGGAAGAAGATTCTCCGTCTTCGTCACCGGAGACCCGGGCCAGGTACCGGTCGAGCCCGGAGATCCAGCCGGACCGTTCTCCTTCGATCTGTGCAAGCCGGGAGACGAGATCGAGCTCGCAGACATGGAGACGGTACAGGTCCGCTGCACGATTTCGGAAATAGGGGCTCCCGATAAGCCGGACAACGCCTTCACGGGGATACCGCTCGCTTACAAGCCGGAGAATTCCCATCAGGAACCCGGTGACCGGGAACCGGAGGAGCCGGGTTCCTTTCGCGGAGTTCCACGGGATGGAAAAATCAGAGAAAATCTCTGAAATCTCCGGGATCCGTTCCCGGAGATCGGGGAACGCGATCGCAATATCGCGATACGGGATGCCGGTTTCGTGGAGCCTGGCGATCTCTTCTGCAATGGATTCGATCTCCCGGGACCGACCCGGGAACGTCGCTGCCCGGAGCATCCCGCCGCAGTCGATTGTCGCATCCCGGGTGAAAAGCCCGGTCAGATCTGCAGACCGGGGGGATGAGGGTGAGACCGGAACAATCTCACCGGCATCTCGCACCCAGGAGGTTTTTGTAAAGATGGCAGGATCCTTTCCCTCCGCAACGAAGACGGTAAATTGTGACGCATGGTCCCGGAGAGCAAGAAGAAGATCCTGGTCAAGCGGCAGGGGATCGAAAAGTCCGTACACGAAAACATGCGAAAACGCTTCCGGCCCGGAAGCGATATGATCAATTACCCATGCGACCAGCGTATCGTCATCGAGAAGATTTCCGGCGCGGAGCGCGTTCCGGTATTCGGTGATGACGGTATCAATCTGGTCGCTTTTTTCGCCCTGGAGATCGAGCAGGCACTCCGGGTACGCGATCTTCCTCCGGGTTGTCACGCTGATAAATTCCTGGAGATCTTTGATGGTGCCGGATGAAGGCACACCGCGGGAAAAAAAGATCGTGAGCTGATCTTTATTGCCGGCGAGGACCCGGCCGATAAGGAGACGGGCTTCCTCACGGGAAAGGAGACATTCTTTTGTCCGGTGCTCCTCGAAATACGTGCGGCAGAAATCCTGCAGGGTGCAGATCCTTGAAGGGATGAACGGGACGCCCTTCTCCACGAGCCTGCCGGAAACGGTCCGCACGAGTCGTTCGGTGGGCAGGATGAGCCACGATGAGAGAGGATCGGGTGCTGCTGACCCGGAAAACTGCCGGATAAATTCGTCGAGGCCGTCGCCCGGGAGTCCACGGTACACGTGCAGGGAATCCGGTGGGGGCGGCATGATCAGATCTCACCTTCAGAAGCAAAAAACATAAGCAACGATTACGTTTGTACAGGGATTTTTTAAAAAAGCCGGATTTGCTTCTCCATCCGGCTCATCAGGAAACATTTTTGCACCGGTTAAGAGGCTATACCTTCTTTGACAGGTCCCCCTTCATGAGGTACTTCACGGCAAGGAAGATGAAGAGCGCGATGATGAGGAAATCGATGAGCGCCCCGACATAGTCTCCGACGAGAAACTTTAACGGTCCGATCTCCAGCAGCGCCGTCCGCCATGACCCTCCGGGTACAACAACGGCCACGATGGGCATGATAATATCGTTCACGATCGAGTTGACGAGTTTGGTTGCGGCCGTTCCGATCACAAAGGCGACAGCAAGGCCTATGACCTGGTACTTATGCAGGAACTCCATGAACTCCTTGTTGAATCCCTTCGCGCCGCTTTCGATCACGTTTACTCCCTCGCCAAGCATCTTCTCTGCATTTTCGAGTCTCTTGTCTGTCATGGTGGATCACCGGGGGCCAAAAATTTTGGCCGTGATGAATGCTCGTCTTCTCCCTTTTTGTATTTTGTTGCCCGGGAAGAAAGAAAAGACCGGACGGGGATTCGATCGGATAATGGAAGGGATCACGGATTTCCGGTCTCTCCCCGGCATCGCTCGGCTGGGCATGATCGTTTCATGGTTTTCCGGCAGGTGCTACCACTTCAGGAGAAAAAAAGGGGGACATGGGACATGCCCCGGCAAAATCCGGCCAGCACAAAACCACCGGAATTATCCCCCTTACCCCGCCTCAAAGCAGGTGGGCGGTGAAATGAATTCTTTGCACGGGACGCCGGTGGACATCCGGCTCCGGCAGATTTTTTATGGAGCAGAATTTTTCCCGCAAAGAAATATCCGGGAAGAAGAACTATTCGAGGAACTTTTCGAGGGGAATCGTTTCGATCTTCTCCCGGGTTACGGACGTGGTATCGATCTCCTCGGCCTCGGCTTTTTTGGTGATAACCCGCACATCGTGTTCGAGCTCTTTGATGGGAATGAGTTTTTTCCGTTTCTCCATCGGGGGGTTCATCTTCTCCGCTTTCTCAAACTCAACAACTTTTTTAAGGATATCGTCCGGGAGGGACTCGCAGCCCCGGAGAAGCCCGAGGAATTCGTTGAAGAAGTACGTATCGATCTGCATCCTCCGTTTTGTTGCATGGGCAAATTTGCCGATCACGTGGCAGATCTTCTCCCGGTCCTCCGGGCTGAGCTGGTCCACGAACTGGTACTCTTCGAGCTTCCGCAGCGCAAGCACAACGGGTTCGAGACATTCGTGCGTGACAACGTACACCTGGTAGTCGGCCATATCGAAATGGAACTCGTCGAGCTGTGAAAGGGTGTTTGCCGGGACAACGAGGAAGATGTCCTTCTTGACATTCTCTTCTTTTGCGTACTTCTTCGCCGCTTCGGCCTGCAGCCGGATATAATTCGGGAAGTTCCCGAGCTCTTCGGAGTTCTTCGGGCTCTTGGCATCGAAGATCACGTACTGTTCCGCGATGATGACTGCATTGTCCGGCTTCTTGCCGGAGACCGGGAATTTCTCCTTATCACAGTATTCGATGGTGTGGCGCTGGCAGATGGACCGGAGAGACTGCTCGACCATCTCCTCGTGGATCTTCCAGGTCTGCTCCATCTCCGCAAACTCCTGCCGGATCTCTTCATCGCGTTCGGATTGGAGCCGCAGCCGGTCGTCCTCAAGCTGTTTCCGGAGGGCCATCAGTTCGGCTACCCGCTGGTCATGCTCCCGCAGGCGTTCCTCCTCCCTCTGCCGGAACTGCGCGATGGTCTCCTTTGCCTCGGTGAACTGTGCGTTGAGCTGATCGTTTTTCGTTGCAAGGGAAGAGAGATCGGAATTAAGTTTCTGGATGATCTCATTGTTCTTCTTCTCGCTTTCGACGTGCCCACCCGCTTCCTTCTCGCGTTCGTTCATCCTGCGGGCCAGTTCCTCGTTCTTCATCTTAAGGGCAACCATCTCCTCCTTGAGATGGACTATTGTCTCATCGGTATTCTGCTGGACTTCCGAAAGGGTTGCTGCAAGCTTCGCCCTCTGCCCTTCCAGTTCGGTAATTTTTTCATTGAGCGACCGGGTGTTTTCCGCCATACGCTCGGTCAGGGACCGGACCCGGCCCTGCTCGTCCACAACCTGCTGCTGGAGTGATGGGAGCTGCCTGCTTTGGAGTTCGAGACTTGCGGCGAGTTCCCGGTTCTTCGCGGCAAGCCCAAAGATGGCCCGGTCATTTTCGGCGATAAGATTCTGGAGTTTCTGGTACTCGCCAAAGGCATCGTAGCCGAGCGAGACGACCGTGCCCCACGAGAAGAGACGTTCGAAGAACCCGACATTTTTTACGCGTTCAAAAAACCTGCGAAGATTTTCAAAGGAGGGAGCGTCCATGGAATACACCAGAAGAGCCGGCTGTGACTCTTTCCTGAAAGAGAGATGAGAGGAACTAGCTTAATAAAATACCGGGCACCCGGTGAAAATGAAATCCGTCACCATCGCTCTTCTCTCCACGAGGTATCCCCTTCCGGTAAGTTATTTTTCCCGGAACGCTAACCACTTTTGTATATGGGGACTGATATGACAAAAGAACCGGTGATTCACTGCAGCCGGATCCCGCTCAGCCGGGTCGGCACTCTTGTCGATGCGATCTACGCATTTGCCATGACCCTGCTTGTCCTCTCGATCGACATCCCCTCGAAGTTTGAAAATTCCGGGGTTGCAGCGCCGGTCAACGCGATCATTGTCACGGTTATCCCGGACCTCCTCCACTATTTTGTCGCCTTCGTCCTCCTTGCCATCCTCTGGTACTTCGAACACCAGCGGTTCCTGCACTTAAAATATCTCGACCGGCCGCTCCTCTGCATGAACATCGCAAGCCTTGCCTTTGTCTGCCTCATCCCCTTCACGACAGATGTGGCGGGCGATTACCCCTTCGATACACTCGGCGCTGCGCTCTTCGAGCTCAATATCTTCATCGTCGGTTCGATAGCCTGCATCCAGTGGCTGTACATCCGGCGGACGAGCCGGGAACTTGTCCCCGACCTCAACGCTGCCTACATCCGTCGGGAGATCCGCTGGTCGCTCGTCTTTCCCCTGCTCTCCATCGCGGGCATTGTCCTTGCCATGCTCCAGCTCGTCGGTAGCGTTGCAGTCTATGTCCTCGCCCCGATCATCATGGCGCTCCTGTTCTGGCGCGAGCTTACGTAGTCCCTGCGGGTGTATTCCGGGGTACAGGGGGGGTGGCAAAGAGAATAAAAAAATGTTCCGGGAGATCGTATTCCGGTCACCCGGAACGCCGGCTTTCTCTCCCGGAGACTAGGTTATCTCCAGCAATTTTTCGCCAAACGCCCGGCCAGTGAGCAGCCGGGGCCGGTCTGTTTCCGATCCGGCCCACGCAGCAGCGAACAGGAGGAGCAGGGCGTTGTCGAGCACTGCATCGGCAATACGATCCTCGTTCTCAGCGGGCAGGGGCTTTGCAAGGAGCGGGATATCTTCGGCAAAGAAGATCCGGGGCGCAACCGGCCGGGGTGAGGGTTTATCCAGGATCGCTGCCTGTTCTGCAACAATCGCACATGCCCGGCCTAAGGTGGTACCATCAGCAGACCCGGCCGCAGCGGTCAGGGCAGCGGAGCTGTACTCGCCCTCCGAGAACCGGATGAACGCAACCGCTGCACGGTGCGCCGCCTCCGGGGTTGTGCCGGCAAAATCGTTGCGGGTCCTTTCGGTATAATCCTTCAGCGGGCCGGTGAGTTCCGTTGTGCGTGTCGCCACCGTGCCTGTCTGCCCGAACCGGTACTTCAGGCGCACCAGAAGGAGCGTCAGGCTCACCGCGTACAGCAGCATGAGGACAATACCGGGGAGCGACTCCAAAGGAACGACAAAGAAGATGATCGAGTAGATCGGGGTCGAGAGCGCAACGATATCTTTCCGGGGCCTGAGCCACGCGAGGTACGCAAGGGCACATGATGCAAAGACGCAGCCGAGCGAGGGGAACCGGGAGTCGAGGGTAACACCGGCCTGTACAAGAATGATTCCAAGAAGTGCCCCGCCAAACGAGAGTGCGGGAACGGCAAGCTCAAGCCACAGGAGCGGTTTTGCCGGAGAGGGGGATTTTTCAGGAATTTCCATAAAGATTCACCGGATGGTGAGGCAGGAGGTGAAGATCCGAAACGGGGTTTTCCGGAAGGACCGGCCGCTTGCGGCACCGGGTCATCCGGTTTGTCACCCGGGCCGGATATGGCGTTATGCCTTTGCCGGGGCTTTTTTCAGTCTGCTTATTGAGACACAGTTGATGACCGGGTCCCCGGTGACGATATACCGCCGGATAACCTGCCCGTAGACTTCGACGATGTCATTGACTTTGATATCCTCATCGGGACTCGTAAACATCTTTACCGAGATCGATCCGGAACGATCGCCGACCGTAAACTGCGGCCGGTTCAGGAACTGGAAGTGGACGCGTTCGACCACACCTTCGATCCTGACGATCTTCCCGATCATGTTCTCGTTGATCAGTTTTACCCGGACGGTCTTTGCCTCGCGTTCGTACTCGGGCCGGAGCTCGGCGTACTGGCTCCGGCTCATGTAATTGAGTGCAATCGGAACAACGAGGAGCATGAACAGGACCGGGATCATCCAGATAAGCTGCGACCGGACTTCCGGGCTGGTGATGGATGCAGCGATAAGCAGGACGGCAAAGACAACAAACACCGCAATTGCGACGAGAGATACTTTGACGTCGATCTTTCCGATCTTCATGAGGGAAAAAAAGATTAGTTGTTGATCTACTTCAGTGCTGCGATCTCTTTCCTGAACGCAACCCAGTAGATAACACCGACGAAGAAGAGGCCTCCGACAATGTTACCGATGGTAACGGGTATGATGTTGGCTGTCCACATCGTGACCCAGTTAACGCTTGCTGATATCTTGGTGGGGTCGGTAATGAATCCCTGCGTGAAGATACCTGCCGGGATAAAGTACATGTTCGCGATCGAGTGTTCGAATCCGCTGGAAACGAAGGCCATGATCGGGAACCAGATACCGAAGAACTTGCCCACTGCGTCATCCGCACAGATACCGAGCAGGATTGCAAGGTTGACGAGCCAGTTGCAGGCTATACCTTTTAAGAACGCAGACCAGAAACCCATGAGACCGACATAACTCGTCTTTGCCGCAGCGATCGCGATGGCACGCGTTCCAAACGCGGTCACCGTTCCTACCCCGTTGGCATCGAACGATACAAAGGGTCCGTTCGCACAGATGTAGGCAAAGACAACCGACCCTATGAAATTCCCGATGTATACCCAGAGCCAGAGGTTCAGGACCTGCATCCATGTTACCTTGTGGATGAACGCTGCCATGGGGGCAAGCATTGCGTCACCGGTAAAGAGCTCGGCACCGGTAAGGACGGTGATGATAAGCCCGACCGGGAAGACGGCACCGAGGATCAACTGTGCGAACCCGGGACTTGCCGTCCCGATCCGTGCTGCAACATCCGTTGCCTGAATTCCTGTGCTGCACACGGTTGCAAGAGCCGCACCCATAGCGATGTATGCGCCTGACATGAATCCACGAAGGATCATGTTCCAGGCCGGCAGGCCAACCTTATATTTCCCGGCGTCCCCTGCTTTTGCAGTGATCGCTACCGGAGGATGAAACACCATTTTTTTACACACCTCTAAACGTCCACCTATACCAGCAACATATTATACTTCGTATAGGTCACTGAACTCTCTTTTCTTGCTTTATTAATAATTTTCGAATTGTTTGCGAATCTGGCTTCAAAAACAGAGTATTGGGGAAGATCGCCCGGGACAATTTTTGCACAGGGTCAATGAAAAAAGATTGATTTTTGCAAAATTTCGGTTATTTTATAAAATTTCTTTCTCATTTATGGAAAGATGACTGCACAAATCCGGTTGGTTTTGCCGGACGGCCGGTAGCGCGCCACCTCAATAAAAGCAGGATCCGACGGTTTTTTCGCGAGAACAGGTTGTTCCTTGCATTTTTGCCAAAGGAGAGTTATCCGCGTCCCTCCTGCCGGGAATGGCTAGCCGGTCTGTTCTCCCCGACCGGGAAAGAGACAAAAACGGTTTCCGGCATGAACAGGACTCCCGGGTTACCGTACTACTGGCAGAGCAGCTTCCGGGTATCTGCCATCACCGGTATATGACAGCATGATTATTGGGCGATCGTGTGCCGGAACTTTTCGAGCCGGGTGAATATTCCGGTGTGCTTATGCCGATCGAAGGATAAACCGTTAAACAAAAAAGGGCCGGGTGACAACTCTTCCCCATGGATACAATGACAAAGATGCTGATCCTTGCAAGCATACTCGTCACCCTCATTGCGGCGGTCATCAACCTGTACCTGGGAGGTATTGTCTTTCTGATCGCACTGGTCATTGTCATGGCCCGGCTCATCATGGAGGACAGTACTTCCCTTCCCGAGATCGATGCCCGGCTGAGGGAGGATGCAAAGGGGATCGTGATTAAAAATACCGGGAGTGCGGTTGCAGAGAGGATACATGTGGCGCTTGTGCCCCTCAACATTGAATATGATATTGCCTCCCTCCCGGCGGATTCCCTGTATGAATACCCGGTCCCTGCAATGATCAGCGAGGTCAGGGTGGTCGTGCAGTTCGGGAACGACAGAACGGAGGTCTTTACCCGGGAATTCAACCTGTCCGCATTGAAACCCGAGTACGATCCCTTCAAACCGATGATCCCGCTCTTCAGGTGGAAAAAATAATTTTTTTTTGCGAAAATCTTTTTTCCTTTTTTTTTCCTTTTTTTTAACCAGGCTACCCCCCCTTTCGCGCCATCCAGCCCCGGGGGCCCCCGGACGCTTGCGATTCCCCTGCAATCACCGGCAGGTAGTTGTGCAGGTCCAGTACTTCTCTAAATTTACCTCCGTGAATTTTGGCAAGTCATCAATACTCTCAACCTCTGATCAACCAAACGGTCGAAGAACAGAAACAAATGAGACAAATTTGAGTTTTTTCCGAATCCCTTCCCAGACCAATAGCCGGAAGAAATCGAAACGGAACAAATCTTCAGCAACGGTTCTTGGTCCTCGTTGAACCTTAGAGAAGAACATCCATTGAAGAGAGACCCAGATATTTTTGAGAAGGAAAGAGATTATCGTCAGCAGGTACCGGATCACAACGTTTCTTGTGGATGTCCTTGCTTTCACGATATTCCGGATACGGTACGAAGACTCGATCGCAAACCGGTTCTTGTAGACCCGGTAGATCCGACGGGGTTTCCAGTTAATACCATACACGACGTAACCCAGGTTCACATTCCCGTATTTCTTATTCCTTCCCAGAAGGTACTGGACATCAATTGCCAGAGTAAGAGAAAGAGGTTCGCCAGTTCCCATCATCGTATACTGTGCATACCGGGAATGATTTCCCCGGAGTATTTTCTTGAGTTCTTCGCCGTGTTTTCTCACCGGAACAATGTGCGGGATCTTTTCCTTCTGGAGAAATGAGAACACATCTTTTGAGTAAAATCCCCGATCAAGACAGAGTACTTGGGTGTTCACTTTTGCGTTGTGGATTATGGCCAAAAATTTCCGGATGTACTCGACCTTTGACACACCCTTCTTCACCGGGAAAACTGCAAGGGTCTGCCGTTGACCTTTTGTTGTGATGGAGAGCGAAACATACGAGTAAAATGTGGTTGTTGATTTCTTCATTTTACTCTTGAGGACGTAATCTTTGTTCGCTTCGATAATTTCGCCATAATAAGGATCGTCGGTGAAATCTATGGCAAAATGATACGATTTTCCGGGAACAAGGATCTGATCGTTTGAATAGGTGAGGATCTTTGATTGTATTTCGAAAAGCGATTCTAAATCCACCTTCGATAAATGGTATCTGACTGACGTTTCACACGGGACTTTTTCTCCAGCCTTATTGATGGAATGCACGGATAGTTTGGTTGCTGACATCCCAACAAGTGACTGGATAAGGGTCTTTTGTCTCAGTGTTCCGTTGATGGAAATGGTGAGATTCCGGTTGATTGCATCCACTGCTATTTCGGAACAATCTTCTGCTCGGATCTCATTCTTTATTCGGCGGGTGAATTGTCGTCTATTTGCCATATGCGGCGCCCGCTGCCTATTTAGATCTGCCGGTTTTGATTAGCCTCGGCTAAAAATTAGTGAAGTACTGAGGTCTGGGAAAGTTTTGCAGCACCATCGCAACAGGGGTGCCAACGTGGTCAGGGCGGAGTCAAAAACGATGTCCTCATATCCATGATTTTAACAATCAAAGAAAATGATTTCAACCGGGTAAATATTTTTTTCATTCATGGCAGGAAACAAATTTTCCGTCCGCACGTTCATCGTACGCGAACACGATTCCCTAGTAATCATTCAGGCAAATCATGCGTCAAACGGGATCTTTTGAGGATCTTTTCATGCACCGGATCCTGATTCGCGTACAAAATGAATCACAATTTTGTTGATCCGGATTGTGGCCGCGATTGAAAAATACATTTCACCATCAGGTAAACCCGGTCTTTTTGCGTACCGGTTGAAAAAAAAAGGAGAAACAGAGAGATTTTCACTTATTTCTTGTACGGTTTGAACACGTTCTCGTAGATCATGTCGCTGCCGGTGTTGTGGAGACGTCCCCGCTCTTCCTTCTCCTCGACAAGGGCAAGCATCGGGAGATCCATCGAGACACCGGGCACGTGCCCGAACATCTTCTCGAGCTCGACCTGCTGGGCGTGCATAAAGAGGGCATTCGGGATCTCCGCCGGGCAGAGTTCCTGGCACTGGCCGCAGTTGACGCAGGAGTCCGCGATGTGGGCGAACCGGATCAGGTGGAACATGAAGTTCGGGGGGAGTTCGCCGGGGGTCACGTACGCCGGGTTCTTGGTCGTACAGTCGACACAGAAACAGATCGGGCAGGCGCTGATGCACGAGTAGCACTTGATGCACCGGGAGGTTTCGGTCATGATCTTTTTGAGCCGGTCCTTGCCATCGCCGAGAGCCTCGAAGTCGTGCTTCCGCCACTTGTCACCGAGCTTGAGCATCGCACCCTCGACCTTCCCGCGGATATCGAGTCCTTTCGGGTTTGCCGCTTCGGTCGCAAGCACGCCGGATTTTACCGCACCGGAGAGAAGGTTTGCACCTTTCTCGGAGCAGACCTCGACAAAGGTTGCCTTGCCGGCCTTTTCGCCAATGACTCCCCAGTTACCGCAGGCGAGGTCTGCCTGCCTTGGGATCTTCATCTTGCACCTGCGGCAGTTGCTGCGCCGGCCAAAGCCATGCTCTTCGAGTTCGTCAACGGAGATTCCCTTGTGGCCGCCTTCGTACTCGATAATGAACTGGTCCTTGTCGATCTCCTCCTTGTGGACCTTGTCCGGGTCTACGCCATACTTCTCGGCTATCATCTTCCTTGCGAGGACCGGGCTGACCGATCCTCCGCAGTTGACACCGATGAGGATGATGTTGTCGAGGTTGATCTGCTGGCGCTTTGCGAGTTCATAGAACCCCATCGCGTCGCAGCCCTTGACCGTGACACCGATCTTCATGTCCTTTGCACCGTCAAGATATTTCTTGACGAGCTTGGGGAGGAGCAGGGTACCGCAGTGGAGCGAACCCGCCGTGTTTGCAAGCTGCTTGGGATCGGTGATGAGGATCGGCTGTGCATCGTAGAGATCCACGCCTTTCTGGATCGCAAAGACCGCGTCGACCGTTTTTGACTCGAGTGCATATTTCCAGAGGGCGGTGACAGCACCGCCGAGCTCCGCGTGCTTCTTGATCTCTGCGTCGTTTGTCCACGCGTAGAGCATATCGCCTTTCTTGGTCATGTTCAGGCCTCCTTAATCTTCTCGATTCTCAAAGCACAGGCCTTGAACTCGGGGATCTTTGCTGTGGGGTCGAGCGCGTTGTTGGTGAGGACATTTGCTGCGCATTCGACGAAGTGGAACGGGATGAAGACCTCGCCCCGCTTGATGCCCGGGGTTACGCGGGCGCCGACCGTGATCTCGCCTCTTCGGGTAACTGCCTTCACCATCTCCTTGTCCCTGATGCCCCATTCCTTTGCATCGTCCACGTTGATCTCGATCCACCCGGTCGGTTCCTCCCGGGCGAGGCTTGGGGACCGGCGGGTCATCGAACCGGTGTGCCAGTGCCAGATGCAGCGGCCGGTGGTCAGGATGATCGGGAAGTCCTTGTCGGGCACTTCAGCCGGGTACTTGAACTCGATCGGGGTGAAGATACCAAGCCCGTCCGGGTGGGTGAACTTCTCCTTGTGCAGGATCGGGGTACCCGGGTGCTCCTTTGTCGGGCAGGGCCAGTGGAGTGCTTCGGGCTTTTCGAGTCTTACGTAGTCCATACCTGCGTATGAGGGGGTGACCTTTGCGATCTCGTTGAAGATCTCCTCCGGGCTCTTGAACGGGAACTGTTTTGCAAATCCCATCGCTCCGGCAAGTTCGCAGATGATCTGCTAGTCGGCCTTTGCTTCCCCGGGCGGGTCCTGTGCCTTCCGCCATTTCTGGACCCGGCGCTCGGTGCTGGTCTGGGTGCCGTCTTTTTCGGCAAAGCATGCAGCGGGGAGGACGACGTCGGCCATCTGTGCGGTCTCGGTCAGGAAGATATCCTGCACGACAATGAACTCTGCGTTTTTGAGTCCCTTCTCAACGTGGTGGAGGTCAGGGTCGGAGATCATCGGGTTCTCGCCCATGATGTACAGGCACTTGAGTTTGCCGGGAGTGTCCGCGAGGACGTTGACCATCTCGGTGACCGTGTACCCTACCTTTCCTTCGGCAAGTTCAACGCCCCATGCGTCGGTCATCTTCTTCCGGAGCTCCGGGTTGATGACCGCCTGGTACCCGCTGTACACGTTCGGCAGTGCACCCATGTCGCAGGCGCCCTGTACATTGTTCTGGCCACGGAGTGCGCAAACACCGCCGCCGCGCTTTCCGAGGTGACCGGTCAGCATCTGGAGGTTTGCGGTCGATTTGACATTGTCGACACCAGTCGTGTGCTGGGTAATACCCATCGAGTAAAGGATGTTTGAGGACTCGGCCTTCGCGATCCACTCTGCCGCAGTCTTCAGCTGCTCCTCAGGGATACCACAGATCTTCGAGACCTTGTCAAGAGCATACTCAGGCTTCATGACTACGTCCTTGAGCTTGTCGTAGTCCTTGGTCCGGTTCTTGATGAAGTCCTTGTTCTCCCAGCCGTTCCTGATGATGTACTGCATCAGGCCGTTGAAGATGGCGACATCAGTTCCGGAGTGGAACTGCATGTACAGGTCAGCCTGCTTTGCCGTCGGGGTAAGCCGGGGGTCGGCAACAATGACCTTGCCGCCACGCTGCCGGGCGAGCATGATCTGCCTGCCGATGAGCGGGGGGTTCTCAAACGTGTTGGACCCGATGACAAAGACGACCTTTGACTCACCGATATCGGTGATCGAGTTGGTCATAGCCCCGGACCCGAAGGCACCGGCAAGGCCGACGACCGTTGAGGCGTGACAGAGCCGTGCGCAGTGGTCGATGTTCGGGGTCTTGAGGACAGCCCGGGCGAATTTGTTCATCAGGTAGTTCTCTTCGTTCGAGACACGGGCCGACGAGAGGCACTGGATCTCTTCCGGCTTGTAGGACTTGAACTTCGCGACAATGAGCTTGTAGGCCTCGTCCCAGCTGGCTGGCTCGAACTTCCCGTCCTTCTTGATGAGCGGGGTTGTCAGCCGGTCAGGGTGGTTGATGAATTCCCAGGCATAGTTACCCTTGGGGCAGAGCTTTCCTTCATTGACCGGGTTGCGGTGCCAGGGGGCGATGCTGACAACCTTCTTGTCCTTGACAACAAGGTTGAAGCCGCACCCGGTTCCGCAGTACGGACACGTTGTTGGTACATACTTGAGTTCCAAAGTTTACACACCTCTTTAATAATGGAAGGTGTTGGGAAAGGCACGAAAAAGGTATCGAAATTTTGCGGGGATTTGGTGATTAATGGTGGGTAGGGGTGTTAACACACTCATGTTTATTCCGGCAATTTTTGAAAAACAGGCTGTTGATTTTTGAGAGATTTTTCCCGGGCATTCCCATTTTTTTATATGCGCGATGGAAAAATTTTAAACCGGGATCAAAATTTACGGGCGTTTCTCCCGTAAATACCGGATTATTGATTGGTTCCGGCATCCAGGAAAGTGCCGGAGAAACGCGCTTCCGGCATGTAAGGGAGATCTTCCGGAAAAGATACAACCCAATCCACCCGCATATCAGAAACCCGGGATTTGGTTTTTTAAAATTCCGGTTATTCCGGAGCAGTTCTAAACAAAAATTTCCCGCCTGACGATTGAATTGCGAAATTTTTTTGCAGGAGAGTGAAATGAAAAAAACGCCGGTAAAAAAAATTATTTTGTGAGAGGCTTGAACACGTTCTCGTAGATCATGTCGCTGCCGGTGTTGTGAAGCCGGGCACGCTCGGTCTTCTCTTCGGCAAACGCCAGGATCGGGAGCTCCATGCTGACACCCGGGACATGGCCGAACATCTTCTCGAGCTCGACCTGCTGTGCGTGCATGAAGAGGGCGTTTGGGATCTCGGATGGGCAGAGTTCCTGACACTGGCCGCAGTTGACGCAGGAGTCCGCAATGTGAGCGAACCGGATCAGGTGGAACATGAAATTCGGTGGGACTTCCCCGGGCGGGATGTAGGCCGGGTTCTTGGTCGTGCAGTCGACACAGTAGCAGATCGGGCATGCACTGATACACGAGTAGCACTTGATGCACCGGGAAGTTTCGGCCATGATCTTCCTGAGCCGGTCCTTGCCTTCACCGAGTGCTTCGAAGTCATGCTTCCGCCACTTGTCGCCGAGCTTGAGCATTGCGCCCTCGACTTTCCCGCGGATGTCAAGACCTTTCGGGATCGATGGCTCTACCGAGAGAACACCGGACTTGACAGCGCCGTCAACAAGCTTTGCACCTTTCTCTGAACAGACTTCCACAAACGTAGCCTTGCCGGCCTTCTCGCCGATGACTCCCCAGTTACCGCAGGCGAGGTCTGCCTGGCGGGGGATCTTCATCTTGCACCTGCGGCAGTTGCTGCGCCGGCCAAAGCCGTGCTCTTCGAGCTCGTCAACGGAGATTCCCTTGTGGCCGCCTTCGTACTCGATGATGAACTGGCCCTTGTCGATCTCCTCCTTGTGGACCTTGTCCGGGTCGACGCCGTACTTCTCGGTAATCATCTTGCGGGCGAGGACCGGGCTGACCGATCCACCGCAGTTGACACCGATCATGATGATGTTGTCAAGGTTGATCTGCTCGCGCTTTGCGAGTTCGTAGAACCCCATCGCGTCGCAGCCCTTAACGGTGACACCGATCTTCATGTCATTTGCGCCGTCAAGGTACTTCTTGACGAGCTTGGCCATCAGGAGCGTTCCGCAGTGGAGCGAGCCTGCCGTGTTCTTGATGTCGGCAGCATTCTTGATCAGAACGGGCTGTGCATCGTAGAGGTCTTTACCTTTCTGGATTGCAAGGATTGCATCGACGGCTTTTGACTCAAGCGCATATTTCCAGAGGGCAGTTACGGCACCGCCGAGCTCTGCGTGCTTCTTGATCTCTGCGTCGTTTGTCCATGCGTAGAGCATGTCGCCTTTCTTTGTCATCTTAGGCCTCCTGGATCTTCTCAAGCTTCACAGCACCGGCCGCAAAACTCATGGGCATGGAGACAACGCCTTTCTTGACATGGCTGGTCACGTGCGCCTTTAAGCTTGCAGATCCTGCCTTGCCGGATACTTTCACGGCATTGCCGTTCTCGATGCCGAGAGTCTTTGCATCCTCGGTGTTGATGGCAACGACCGGTGCGGGCCACTCGCGGACGATCGAGGGGGTGTTCACCGAGAGGGTTCCCATCGGCCACCGGGCCATGACCGCGAACGGGAACTCTGCGCTCGTTGCTTCGCCGGCCTTGTACTCGACCGGGGCAAAGGCTGCCTTCCCGTCTTTTGTCGCAAACTTGTCCGCATAGAGAACAGCGGTGCCGAAGACTCCACCGGCCGCCGGCCACTGGATGCCCTCGGGCTTCTCGAGCATTGCATACGTGATACCTGCGTAGGCAGGGACGTGCTTTGCGATCTCACCAAAGACTGCTTCCGCGGTGGCAAATCCGAACTCCTTGTCGTGTCCCATGGTTTTTGCCAGCTCGGCAATGATCTGGCAGTCGGCCTTGGCACTGCCGGCGGACTCGACAGCCTTGCGGACCCGCTGGACCCGGCGTTCGCTGTTGGTATACGTGCCGTCGCGCTCGGCAAACGCTGCCGAGGGGAGAACGACGTGGGCCTTCTCAGCGGTTTCGGTCAGGAACAGGTCCTGGACCACGAGGAAGTCAAGCTTGTCGAGGGCCTCAGGGACATGGGCACCTGCGGAGGCGAGGTTCTCGCCCATGACGTACAGTGCCTTGAGTTTCCCTGCTGCCGCTGCCGCGATCATTGCGGGGACGGCCATGCCGTTTGCTCCCGGCACGCAGCCCATGTCCATCGCACCCTGTGCATTGGCCTTGCCGCGGAGGAGGGCGACGCCTGCTCCTGCCTTTCCGACATTGCCGGTGAGGAGCTGGAGATCCGCCACTGCCCGGACGAGATCACCGCAGCTGGCACCTGCAGAGGTTACAACTGCTGCTGCAGGGGCGGCAGCGTAGATCTCGGCGGCCTTTGCGACGAGCGACCCATCGATGCCACAGGTCTTTGCAACCGCGTCCGCAGAGTAAGCGGTTCCGGTGACAACAGACTTGACTTTCTCGAAGTCCTTGGTCTTTGCGGCGATGAAGTCCTTCTTCTCTTTGCCGTCTTTCAGGATGGCATTCATCATCCCGTTCGCGAACGCAACTTCCGTGCCCGGGTTGATCGGGACATAGAGATCCGCCTGACGGGCAGTCACGGTCTTCTTTGCCGCAGCGACAATGACCCTGGCCCCGTTCATCCGGGCCTGGAGGATCCGGCGACCTGCGAGCGGATTCTCTTCAAGCGGGTTGCTGCCCACAACGAGAATCGCCTTTGCTTCCGCAAGGTCGGGGATGGAGTTGGTCATCGCGCCGTTCCCGAATGCCTCAGCGATACCATTTACTGCGTCAGCGTTGCAGCGCCGGCCGCAGTAGTCGATGTTCTCGGTTTTGAGAACATTCGCTGCGAATGACTTCAGGAGGTAGTTGTCCTCATTGCAGGCACGGGCTGACGCTACGACGCCGACTTCCTCGGGCCTGATGCCCTTGAGCTTGCCGGCAATCTCCTTGTACGCGTCTTCCCAGCTTGCCTCAACGAGCTTCCCGTCCTTCCTGATCAGGGGGGTGGTCAGCCGGGCCGGGCTGTTGACAAACTCGTGGGACTTGTTGCCGCGGATGCAGACACGCCCTTCGTTCACCGGGTTGCGGTGCCAGGGCTGGATACCGTAAACCTTTCCGTCGCGGACGGCAAGGTTGATGCCACACCCGGTGCCGCAATAGGGACAGGTGCTTGGTACATACTTGAAATCCATAGTCAATCCTCTTACAAAGTACAGTTTCGACCCCGGGGGGTATTTAAAAATGATGATGTTTACCGACGTTATGATGAATATCGGTGGGTAAATCCGCGGGATTTATTTTATCAGGGTACCATTATGATATATCGCGCAGGAAACCCCCGCCACCCGCAAAAATACCCGGAACACCCAAAAAAAACGATGATCCCGCGGCACAAGACATGAACAAGCTCCTTATCCCTCCCATGGCATGCGACCTGATCCAGGCCGCTCTCTGTTCTCTCGACGGGGTTGAATTTACCGATGGCCGGCGCTGCCCGGCCTGCGGGGGACCGGTCCAGGGCTATGATACGAAAACAAAAAAATTCGCGACCGTTAGAGAGGATGGAACCGACCGGGACATCCGGATAAAAGTAAAACGTTTCCGGTGTCGTGTATGCGGGACGCTCTGTTATGCGGACGAACCGTTTTATCCGGACACCCGTATTGGTTCACCGATCATCGATCTCTGTACTACCTTTTCCCGGGTGATACCCTACCATCGCACGGCAAAGGCGCTTGAGACCATGGGAATTATTGTTGACCGGACCAGCTGCCGGAACTTCTCCCTCCGCGAATTTCCGGCGCTCAGGACCGTCGATATCTTTGGGATGCAGCTCCCGTACTCAGTCCTTGCCCTCTCCTCGCTCTCCGCAAAGATCCGCGAGGGGACTCGCGTCCCGGGGGCAGAAGTTCTCGCTGCCTGTGGTTTCCCATCCGCATATCGGGCAGCGCCTGACCGCCCGGTCCCTCCGGAAGAACGGGATGAGCGGGGCAAATAAAAAGAGAAAGAAGAACGGGATACCGATAACCCACAAGAGTGCGGTTACTGTAAGGGATCCTGCAAGGAGGATGAGGCTGGTCAGACAGGGTTTCACCGGAGAACGGGTCCAGGCACAAATCCCGTTGATCCCCGGGTTTTTGTACTTTTCTGGGCATGGATTCGATGGCGCAATCATGCTGAACGGGAGAAAACCATACAGCGATAAGGTGCGTAACGGTTTTGCGGGCAAGCCGGACTTCCGCCAGGTTTTCCCTGCATCCGGCTTGCCAGGGATTGCGAAAGGATTTCGGGGGATCAAATCCCCCGCAGTGCAATCTCCCTCACGGCAAACGCGGGGAGGGCATCGGCAATGTCCCCGATCTCATCCGAGAGATCGATTCCCCCCAGCTCGGGGGCAAAGAGCGGGGCTCCGATCCCGGCAACGATTACGCGCTGTGCCCCGGATTCTGTTGCAGCCAGCGCGGTTGCGGTCAGGATCTTTCTGCGCTGGACCGCCCAGAATGCTGATGCGACCTGCATGGCCCCGCGTTCGCCTATCTCTTCGAGATCGGAACATACGACCCGGGCCAGCCGCCGGAGCGATGCATCAAGGGTCTTCTCTTTCTTGTCGGGCGTATCGCAACTGTACTGCTGTGACGTGATATGGCCAAGCACCAGGTGAGCGTCCGCACTCGTGGCAAAATATTCCGTACTTACCGGTGTTTCCACCCCATCGAGCTCGACCGAACGCAGGAGCGTCGCGATATTTGTGCGCAGCATGCCGGTATAGACAAGATATCCATCCTGGAGCCGGGTGAGATCGGTATGCCCCCGGAGATCGTCAAAATGGTTGACCGGGATGATATCAGCAGTCGTACTTCCGACATCGAGGAGAACGGCATCGGGATACCGGGTCCTGAAGTAATCGGCTGAGGCGAGCCAGTTGGCAGCGGCAAGCTGCGGGACCGGGCCGGTGTGGAAGGCCGCATCCGTCCCATAGAAAATTGCCTTCGGGAACGCTTTTTTTACCGCATCGACGATGAACGAGATTCCCTCCATCTTGTTCCGGAAACAGTCGGCGAGCTCCCCGCTCATGACAACCGCAGCGGGATCGTCCTTTCCTTTCGCATACCTGCTCAGGATCCCGGTGATCGGCGCTTCTTCCCAGAGCGGGCAGTAATGAATATGGGATCCCGCATCATCGACGAGCTTGAGGTTCGCACCGCCCACATCGATCCCGATCATATCTTCGTCACGTTCCCGTCCGTGTCGAACCTGACACTGCCATTGAGATGAACCCTGTCCGGTCCACCGCCCTTTGAGGCATCAACCAGGATCTCCGCAATTTCCTCCTCCATGCAGGCAGCGATGCCAACGATGCTTGTTGTCACCCGCGGGTTTACATCAACAACGTAAATCCTGTCGGCAACCACAACATCCACCCCGCAGTATCCCTGGCAGCCAAGGACTGTTGCAGCCTTTGTGGCAATACGGATAATCTCCTCTTCCCGCGCAGGGTGGACCGGTGTCACCCCGCCACAATACCGGAAGATTCCGGTGGTACCAATTTCGATCTCCTGCCGGTTTACTGCAAGAACAACCGGTGCTTTCCCGGTAAAATATTCGCAGACCTCCCCGACCACCCGGTTTCCTACAAGGCTTACCGAGAGATGTTCTCCTTCAATATATTCCTGGGAAAATTCATCCCTGCCGGCTCCGGATGCGGACAGCCGGACACCGGCAGAACCGCATCCGCTCACCGGCTTTACCACGCACTTCCCCACCGTGCATTCTGCAGGAACCGGGATATCATGGGCCCTGAGGATCTTTTCGGTCCGGACCTTGTTTGCGCAGAGGGCAGCAGGAATAAAACCGCACCCGATGTTATGCGTGTGCTGTTCGAGAATCATCGTGTATCGGGAGAGCAGGTGATCAGGGGCAATAACAAGGCCCACATCGCATTCCGGGGCATGTCGCTCAATTTCCGCACCAAAGTCCCCGGGTCCGGGAAGAATGACTTCGTACCCGCACCGGGAGAAACTCGCGCCCAGGACATCGAGCATCGCCCTGCCTTCGCGGGCGAGCGCGGGATCGTGGGCAATGGTGTATTCAGCGAGAAGGACTTTCATCCCTACTCTGTCTGAGCTCAAGAGAAATAGGACTTACGCACATCCACGGGAAAAAAATCAGAGAACATTTTTTGGCTGTGCCAGGTATCCCGCGATAGCTGATTTCAGTACTTCACTAATTTTTAGCCGAGGCTAATCAAAACCGGCAGATCTAAATAGGCAGCGGGCGCCGCATATGGCAAATAGACGACAATTCACCCGCCGAATAAAGAATGAGATCCGAGCAGAAGATTGTTCCGAAATAGCAGTGGATGCAATCAACCGGAATCTCACCATTTCCATCAACGGAACACTGAGACAAAAGACCCTTATCCAGTCACTTGTTGGGATGTCAGCAACCAAACTATCCGTGCATTCCATCAATAAGGCTGGAGAAAAAGTCCCGTGTGAAACGTCAGTCAGATACCATTTATCGAAGGTGGATTTAGAATCGCTTTTCGAAATACAATCAAAGATCCTCACCTATTCAAACGATCAGATCCTTGTTCCCGGAAAATCGTATCATTTTGCCATAGATTTCACCGACGATCCTTATTATGGCGAAATTATCGAAGCGAACAAAGATTACGTCCTCAAGAGTAAAATGAAGAAATCAACAACCACATTTTACTCGTATGTTTCGCTCTCCATCACAACAAAAGGTCAACGGCAGACCCTTGCAGTTTTCCCGGTGAAGAAGGGTGTGTCAAAGGTCGAGTACATCCGGAAATTTTTGGCCATAATCCACAACGCAAAAGTGAACACCCAAGTACTCTGTCTTGATCGGGGATTTTACTCAAAAGATGTGTTCTCATTTCTCCAGAAGGAAAAGATCCCGCACATTGTTCCGGTGAGAAAACACGGCGAAGAACTCAAGAAAATACTCCGGGGAAATCATTCCCGGTATGCACAGTATACGATGATGGGAACTGGCGAACCTCTTTCTCTTACTCTGGCAATTGATGTCCAGTACCTTCTGGGAAGGAATAAGAAATACGGGAATGTGAACCTGGGTTACGTCGTGTATGGTATTAACTGGAAACCCCGTCGGATCTACCGGGTCTACAAGAACCGGTTTGCGATCGAGTCTTCGTACCGTATCCGGAATATCGTGAAAGCAAGGACATCCACAAGAAACGTTGTGATCCGGTACCTGCTGACGATAATCTCTTTCCTTCTCAAAAATATCTGGGTCTCTCTTCAATGGATGTTCTTCTCTAAGGTTCAACGAGGACCAAGAACCGTTGCTGAAGATTTGTTCCGTTTCGATTTCTTCCGGCTATTGGTCTGGGAAGGGATTCGGAAAAAACTCAAATTTGTCTCATTTGTTTCTGTTCTTCGACCGTTTGGTTGATCAGAGGTTGAGAGTATTGATGACTTGCCAAAATTCACGGAGGTAAATTTAGAGAAGTACTGAGTTTGCTTTCGATCAGGGTGCTGACCGCAACCGGCAGGCAGGCGTACGGGCCGAAGCTGTCGAACATCGTTACCCACGTGTACATGGTCGATGCAATGACGCCCGCGGTTATCGCGAAGATGAAGAGGAGGCCGTGGGGCGGGAAGAACGGTCCCATCAGGGAGAGGAAGAACCAGATCACGGATAGCGGGAGGATGAAGGAGAAGATCGTCTGGCCGATCATGCTCCCGCTCCGGTACAGGTCAACAACATCTTTTGCAACAAGTGCCGGGTTTTGCAGGAACGAGAACCGCTTCATCAGCGGGGCGAATGCATCCCGGTGCATCTTTTCGGATCCCACGGATTCCGGGATAAAGAGCAGGATCGAGACCGCGAAGAGGACGGCGAGGATGATGCAGGAGGCAGCAAGGTTTGTCCACGAGAATGCGCTGTTGAGAAGCACCGGGGGAAAAAGGCGCGCCGGGTTCATGCCGGTCTTCAGCGCAAGCGCCGCTGTGCCAGGAACGAGGGCGAGAAGGACGAGCCAGAGCGCGGTCTTCGACCGTGCGTACACGATCGAGAGGAAGAATACGGTGCAGAGGCCGAAGAGGAACGCAAGCGTGAGCGTGAGGAGCAGGAGCAGTGCGGTCGAAACCGGTATGCCGGTGAAGGGCGAGGCAGCGAGGTACCCGAGGCCAAACGGCAGGACCCAGAGGAAGAAGTAGTAGACCGTGTCCTTCACAACGAAGTTTGTGAAGATGAACCGCTCGGAGAGCGGGAGGCTCCGTGCGCTGTACGAGAGGAGGCTTGCCTGCCCGAACCTGCGGTTCATGACCTCGTTCCCGAGCAGGCCGAAGCCCCCGACCATGATCCCGAGCATCAGGTAGCTTGCGTGGATCATCAGCGTGAGATCCCCGGCCGGCAGGGTCTGGTGCATCAGGGGCGTCAGGAACGAACCCATGAACGCGATCCCGAAGATCATCACCGGAAAGAGCGCAAACGAGACCGACCCGAACATCGTGGAGTGGATCCGCCACTCCTCTTTCATCATGGACGTAAAGAGCTCAGGCATGGCGATCATTCCGGACGAGCGAGAGGAAGAAGGCGGGAAGGTGCCCGCCCCGGCCGGTCAGCTCCGCGACCGGGCCGGTGTGGAGGAGCGAGCCTTTGTGGAGGATCGCAAACTCCGAGCAGATCTCCTCTGCAACTTCGAGGATATGGGTCGAGATAAAGATCGTCCTGCCCTTCTTCACGTACCCTGCGAGATAATCCTTGACAACGTCCTGCATGATCGGGTCAAAGTTGATGAGCGGCTCGTCAATAAGCGCGAGCGCCGGCTCATGGATGAAGGCCTGCGTGAACATCAGTTTCTGCCGGGTGCCCCGGGAGAGATCCTTGCAGAGGACGTTCTTCTTATCCGCAAAGTCGAGGAAGTCAAACCACCACTCCGCCTTTGCCGTGATATCCGGGATCTTCCGGACCGCTGCAACAAATTCGAGGTACTCCATTGCCGTAAGGAAACTTGGCGGGGTCTCCTGCTCGGGGATGATCCCGACCTGCGCCCGCACACCGATGGGATCTTTTGTTACATCGATCCCAAAGACTGAGGCGGAGCCTGCACTCGGCCGGGTCTGCCCGGTCAGCATCTTGATCATCGTTGTCTTGCCGGACCCGTTCGGGCCGAGAAGACCAAAGAGCGCTCCCTCTTTTACCGTGAGGGAGACCCGGTCCACTGCTTTCACATCGCCATAGTTCTTCGCAAGTTCTCGTGCTTCGATCACTGCTGTCATTCCATCACCGGTCCCGTGGGGTTCCCCTGTTTTCTGTCCAGATAATTGTTGCTCATGCTTGCATCCCGTTTTGAATAAAATTTAGTCCTTCGCGGGAACGATCCTCTCGCGGTCATCCGCATCTTCAACGCCTGAAGCCCCCCTGGCAACAGGGCCGGCACGTGACGAGGCCATCAGGGAGAAGAGGAGGCCCGGTCGATCGTAGGGATCTTCCTCGCGGATCCCGTCCCGGACAAGATCCGCGGAGAAAGGAAGTCGGACATCCCGTCTTTCACGTTCTGGAAGCGGCGATACATGCTAAAATATTTTTGCACGGGATGTGTCATTTTTTGTCCTACGGACTGCCATCCTGACTATTCCCCCGTCTTCCTTACTCAATAATTCGTGATAATCAATTCGTTAATATCGCCGCGACGTGAGCCATTACAATTGATCAGCCGTTTTGCAGGGACCCGTTCAATATAATATTCTGAAAACAGATCGTCAAAGAATGTGTCATGGGGATCTTCATTCCGGGGATCAGAATTGCTCAGCATTATTTTCGCCCCTTTTTCATCAAGTTCTCGAAAAAACTCAAATAATCGTTCCTGATCGAAATCCGTAAATCCTTTTTTCGAGTAGGACGTGAACGAAGAGGTCTGGTTGAGTGGCCGGTACGGTGGATCGAAGTATACGAATGTCTGATCATCAACAAATTTTCTGCAACTCGTGAAATCTCCTAAGATAATCTGAGTAGTTTTCAATAATGTGGAGACATCTTGCAGATTATCTTCGTTCAAAATGTCCGGATTTTTATAGCTTCCAAACGGGACATTGAATTCGCCTTTCTGGTTAACCCTGAACAAGCCGTTATAACAGGTACGATTAAGAAAAATTAACCAGGCTGTTCGCTCGATCCAATCCGGGCCATATTTTTTAAAGTTAAAACCGGGAAATTTTCTGTTGAACGAATCACGGACTTCATAATAAAACAGTTCTCTTTCTTTATCACCCTTTGAAAGATATTCTGTTTCCAGTGTTCCAAGCTCAGTTAGTAATTTCTCTACGGATTTTTTAATCACCCGGTAGGAGAGAATAAGTTCTTCGTTGGCATCGCAGATGTAACAATGTTCAAATGAAAATCTTTGATTGAGATAGAAGAAGAATGCCCCTCCGCCAATGAAGGGCTCTACGTATTTTGTAATCTTTCCTATCTTCAAATCTCCGGGCAGACGTTTACTGAGCTCGTCCAGTAATTGTGTCTTTCCTCCGGCCCATTTGAGAAAGGGCCGGGCTACTGGAACAAGTGTTGTTTGTTTTGCCATGGTTTTTGGAAAACCTCTCGTGCGGGCTCTCTTTGTTACACTCTTATCTTTCAAACATTATAGCATATTGAATTGAAGTATGTGAAGTGAAACCGGGTTGTGATCCCGATGCTGTAAAAGGAAAGATGCCCGGTA
This sequence comes from uncultured Methanoregula sp., assembly GCA_963666355.2. Taxonomy (GTDB): domain Archaea; phylum Halobacteriota; class Methanomicrobia; order Methanomicrobiales; family Methanospirillaceae; genus Methanoregula. The sequence continues at coordinate 14,423 of CAXXCP010000017.1, read as the reverse complement.
TCCCAAAGTGAATAATTTCCGGCCGCGATCTGAACAAAAAAATTTTCCGGAATTTTTTCGTATCAGAATAAATCCGGCATGCAAAAAAATCAGCCGATTTCATGACGCGACCAGAAAATTCTCATAAAAATTTTTCCCGGAAAATCGATCCTGCCCGTACTGCTGTTTTTTGCTGCAGTCTGCAAACGTTCCCGTTTATTTTCCGTTGATCATTCTGCAATCTTTCGTTTCAGGCATTCTCTCTGCGACATATTGAATAACCAGGTAAATGACCGGGTTCAGTACTTCACTAATTTTTAGCCGAGGCTAATCAAAACCGGCAGATCTAAATAGGCAGCGGGCGCCGCATATGGCAAATAGACGACAATTCACCCGCCGAATAAAGAATGAGATCCGAGCAGAAGATTGTTCCGAAATAGCAGTGGATGCAATCAACCGGAATCTCACCATTTCCATCAACGGAACACTGAGACAAAAGACCCTTATCCAGTCACTTGTTGGGATGTCAGCAACCAAACTATCCGTGCATTCCATCAATAAGGCCGGAGAAAAAGTCCCGTGTGAAACGTCAGTCAGATACCATTTATCGAAGGTGGATTTAGAATCGCTTTTCGAAATACAATCAAAGATCCTCACCTATTCAAACGATCAGATCCTTGTTCCCGGAAAATCGTATCATTTTGCCATAGATTTCACCGACGATCCTTATTATGGCGAAATTATCGAAGCGAACAAAGATTACGTCCTCAAGAGTAAAATGAAGAAATCAACAACCACATTTTACTCGTATGTTTCGCTCTCCATAACAACAAAAGGTCAACGGCAGACCCTTGCAGTTTTCCCGGTGAAGAAGGGTGTGTCAAAGGTCGAGTACATCCGGAAATTTTTGGCCATAATCCACAACGCAAAAGTGAACACCCAAGTACTCTGTCTTGATCGGGGATTTTACTCAAAAGATGTGTTCTCATTTCTCCAGAAGGAAAAGATCCCGCACATTGTTCCGGTGAGAAAACACGGCGAAGAACTCAAGAAAATACTCCGGGGAAATCATTCCCGGTATGCACAGTATACGATGATGGGAACTGGCGAACCTCTTTCTCTTACTCTGGCAATTGATGTCCAGTACCTTCTGGGAAGGAATAAGAAATACGGGAATGTGAACCTGGGTTACGTCGTGTATGGTATTAACTGGAAACCCCGTCGGATCTACCGGGTCTACAAGAACCGGTTTGCGATCGAGTCTTCGTACCGTATCCGGAATATCGTGAAAGCAAGGACATCCACAAGAAACGTTGTGATCCGGTACCTGCTGACGATAATCTCTTTCCTTCTCAAAAATATCTGGGTCTCTCTTCAATGGATGTTCTTCTCTAAGGTTCAACGAGGACCAAGAACCGTTGCTGAAGATTTGTTCCGTTTCGATTTCTTCCGGCTATTGGTCTGGGAAGGGATTCGGAAAAAACTCAAATTTGTCTCATTTGTTTCTGTTCTTCGACCGTTTGGTTGATCAGAGGTTGAGAGTATTGATGACTTGCCAAAATTCACGGAGGTAAATTTAGAGAAGTACTGGATTCGGAAAAAACTCAAATTTGTCTCATTTGTTTCTGTTCTTCGACCGTTTGGTTGATCAGAGGTTGAGAGAATTGATGACTTGCCAAAATTCACGGAGGTAAATTTAGAGAAGTACTGGGGATGATGAAAAATGCTGCAAGCACCGGAGAATACATTTCGCGGCCGGAAGACATCATCTGTATCGTAAGGGAGGAATTTACAAAAATTATGCCAAAATACAGAATTGCAGCACCGGTGATCCAGCGACTTTTCCCGGGATATCGTGCGAGAAGGAATACCAGGATTATTGCAAGAGATCCATGCTTAAACAGGGATACCCCCGCGGATAATCCCTCGATCTTTATTCCAAAAAACCAGTCCTCCCAGTTGATGGCAAACACAAACATGAATGTCAGAAAGGATAAAAAGAGTGTTGCCGAAAGCAGGTATTTCAGAGATTTTTCAAGATATACTATCACCTGTTTTCGTTGCATGATTAACGCCTCCCGGTAAAAGAGCTGATTGAATTCTGAACTTCTGCGTTAACGGGATCAAAAAGCGAAATGATGCTTTAATCAAAATTTTCGCCCGAGGCCAGTTCTCCGGCGCTCACTATCGGTACCATCGCCATTTCCGCAAGCAACCGTGCAGGCAGGATGATTCTCCATTTGAATAATTTCATTATTCCCATGCCTCCTTTTATTAGCCGTTTCACTCTCAAGGCATGACCGAACCATCTTAACTGAATAAAACGTACCGTATGATGCCCTTGTGGCAGGATGAAGATCCCCGGATGTTACACGACAGCCTGGGGAATCCCCATTCTTTCCTTTTTGGAACAACAACCTGTTGTTCTCCACGAGTGGTTGACCCTCCGGCATATAACCGTTTTGACGCATTCGTCTACCTGTCCTATCCCGAAATCATTTGACATCACATGTAAATATCGATGTGAGCAAATTATCGAATCGGGATATCCAGAGGATCATTCAGCAATGGGTAAATGAGAAACCCGTTGTTGAGATTGCCCGGTATTTCCAGATTACCCGTCAACGAGTGTATCAGCTCATCAACCAGTTCAGAGAATCGGGAGAATATCCGGTACTCAGGCAATCTGGAAGAAAGCCCCAAGCCATCGATGATCGAGCAGAAGAGTTGATCCTCGAAACCTATCAATCCAACAACATTGGTCCAATCCATCTGGAGAAAAAGATTGAGGAAACACTCGGGATCCATATCCCGCATAATCGAATCTATCGGGTATTGTTGAACCACGGTCTGGTGGAGATCAACATGAAAAAACGGCAACAACGGAAATATGTTCGGTACGAACGTACTCATTCCATGTCGATGTGGCAGGGAGACTGGAAAGAGTTCGAACTTAATGGATCGAAGAAATGGCTGATCGCATTCATGGATGATTCATCCCGCCTCATCACCTGCTACGGGGTATTCGATTCTCCAACTACCGAGAACACTCTCACGGTTCTGAACCAGGGATTCCAGATGTACGGTACGCCCCGCGAGATCCTTACTGACAACGGTACACAATTCGTTTCAGCTCGGAACCGTGAACAGGCCCATCATAAATTCGGAGAGTTTCTTGTTCATCACAACATCAAACACATCCCAACCAGGATAAAACACCCTCAAACGAACGGCAAAATTGAACGGTTCTTCGGAGAAGTCGAACGAAGGATCGCGAAGTTCGGTTCTGTCGATAAAATTGTTCACTGGCACAATGTCATCAAACCTCACATGAGTCTCGATTACAATGAGCCTTATAACGCATTCTGGTACCGTCTACCCCCGGAGAGGATTCTGAACTATGCGCAGAAATGGTTATATGTGTAAAATCAATTCGGGATACCACACATGCCAGGAGTATCTCTTTAAAAAAAACGTTCTCCCAACCCTCTTTCCTTCCCCACCATTTTCCAGGGATTTTCCCGAAATCCTCCGGTATTTTCCCGGTATCTCTTCCGGTACCTCTTCCGGTATCTCTCCCGGCTGGCCCTTTTGCTTCCCCAAATATTTTCTCCGGGCGATCCCGTCAACGTGCAACAAGCAGATTAAATAATTGCACTCCCATTGATGATCATACCAAACGTTGATTATCACCGGCCGCTCACGGCGCCGGAAGTACGATAATTTCGGAAGCATTGGCGAGCCAATACCAGATCGCATCAATATCCCGTTGTAACGCGTGTGGTGAGGAAAGAATGGAAAATAACAAAACAAATGACGTACTCGTGTACCGGCTCGGTGCCGGTTGCGACCTCTCCGATATTGAGGAGGGAAAGATCTACCAGGGGAAGGTCCAGGGCTTTGCCAACTTCGGCATGTTCGTCCAGATGAACGACCGGATCAAGGGCCTTGTCCACAAGAGCAACATCAGGGCCGAGCACAAGGAGCGGGACGCGATCCTTGTCCGGGTCCGCCAGATACGGCCGAACGGGAATATCGATCTCGAAGAGATGCAGGTACAGGTGTACCAGGTCCAGACCCTTGACCGGAAATCGACGATCATCAGGATCACCGACCTTCTCTCCCGGCTCGGGAAGACGGTCGCGATAGAGGGGGAGATCGCCCAGATCAAGCAGACCAGCGGCCCGACCATCTTCACGATTGTCGATGAGACCGGCACCCAGAACGCGGCCGCGTTCATCGAGGCCGGAGTCCGGGCGTATCCCGAAGCCGAGCTCGACAATGTCGTACGGATTGTCGGGGAAGTGATGATGCGGAACAACCAGCTCCAGATCGAGGTTGATTCGCTCACGGTCCTTCCGGAAGACGAGGCAGCGGCCGTCAGGGTCCGGATCGGGCAGGCGCTCGATGCCCGTGCAGAACCGCCGGAGATCCCGCTCCTTGTCCCAAGCGAGGTCATGGAGAAACTCAGGCCCGAGATGCGGAAGGTCGCAAAGATCATCCGCAAAGCGGTCTTCATGTCCCAGCCGATCATCCTCCGCCATCATGCAGATGCGGATGGTATCTGTTCCGCGGTCGCTATCGAGCAGGCTGTCGTCTCGCTCATCCGTGAGAGTGGTGGTGACTTCGATGCAGACTACTACATGTTCAAGCGGGCCCCCTCAAAAGCCCCGTTCTACGAGATCGAGGATATCACCCGGGATCTCGACTTCTCCTTAAAGGACCACATCCGGTTCGGGCAGAAGATGCCGCTCGTCATCCTGACCGACAACGGGTCAACAGAAGAGGATGAGCCGGCCTATAAGATCGCAAGCGTATACGACATTCCCTTCGTTGTCATCGACCACCACCACCCGGACGGTACGATCGACAAGTACCTCAAGGCCCACGTCAACCCGTACCATGTCGGGGGAGACTTCGGTATCACTGCCGGGATGCTCGGCACCGAGGTCGCACGCCTGATCAACCCGAAGATCGAACCGGTGATCCGTCACCTCCCGGCCGTTGCCGGTGTCGGCGACCGGAGCGAGGCGCCGGAGCGGGCCCTCTTCCTTAACCTTGTCGCGAGCCAGTACTCCGAGCAGGCATGCAAGGATATTGCCCTTGCCCTTGATTACGAACAGTTCTGGCTCCGGTTTAATGACGGGCGGGAGATCGTCAAGGACATCTTCAACATGACCGGAAACCCCGGCCGGCACGCAAAACTCATAGCCCTCCTGGTCGAAGGTGCAAACACGATGATCGAGGACCAGATGAGCGCCTGCATGCCGCACGTGGTGCCCCGGGTCTTAAAGAACGACGCGAACCTCTTCCTCATCGATGTCGAGATCCATGCCCACAAGTTTACGTTCCCGCCACCGGGAAAGACCTCCGGTGAGGTCCACGACCGGCTCTGCAGAAAGCACGCCGGGGAACCCGTGATCACGATCGGCTTTGGCCCCGACTTTGCGGTGCTCCGGTCCCGGGGTGTCCTCATGAACATCCCCCGTATGGTCCGTGAGCTCAGGGTCGAGATCCCCGGCGGCGGTATCAGCGGGGGCGGTCACCTCGTTGTCGGAAGCATCAAGTTTGTTGAAGGTATGCGGAATGTCGTCCTGGAAGCCCTGATTGAGAAGATCGCGCTTGCATCCGTACAAAAATAATTTTTTACCGGCGATCCACGCGGGGTTGTTTTTCTTAAAAATTTCCTGTTGATTTTTTCCTGTATACCGTACTTTACACGCCGGCGATCGCCTGAGAGATATATCCGCCTATAGCGCTCAATATATGCTTTCTGGTCAGCATACGACCCGGAGTTGAAAACAGAGCAATAATTATGCAGAAAAGAACAGATATTTATATATAGAAGATAACCTATATGAATTCATAATGCTGAGGCATGACATGTCAACAACAACCAAATTACGTGAGACGTATAACGAGACCCAGCACAAAATTGTTCACTACCTGAATGGTGGCATAACCAAAGGCAAACACTACTTCAAGTCAAAATACATTGCAAAAGATCTTGGACTGTCACCAAAGGAAGTCGGGACAAACATGGCAATCCTTGCCGATATCTGCAAGGAACTGGATATCATCCGCTGGAGTTACTCGAACAGTACCACCTGGATGGTCACGCCGAGAGCGGCCTGATCGAAAAACAATCCCCTTACCCCTTTTATCATGACAAAGATTCTTGAGTTTGAATCAGAGATAGAGTTCGTTGCCGACATCAATGAGTACAAAGACTGCCTGATGTCACAGGATCCGACCCAGGAGAATCCCAACGCACTCTGGTTCAATATTGACATCCCGAAAGGGCATGTCATCAAAGCCGGTGACCGGGTCCGGGTCACCATCGAAAAACTGTAACCATTTTTGGATCCGTTTTGATTACCGGATCGTTTGAGAGCTCGTGTGGCCCGGGTTCTGCTCAGCCGGGGAATGGCAGGCCGGCACGGTACGCATCGTAGTTCTGTCGCGAGGTCTGGAGTTCGATCCGGTACTGGTCAACGTACGTGGTGCTGATGATCATGTACATCGGAATAGAGGAAGTCTGGACGATCCGGTATACCGATCCATAATTCAGGATCTCCTCGCCCTCGATAATCTCCCCGGTTTTAGCCGAGCAGAGTGCCATCCGGAAATTTGCGTATGCCGGGTTGCGTTTTGCAATCACGGTGGTATTCAGTACCCATACCGGGTAAGGGACCGAGAACGTCCGGGTCAGGCCCCCATGTGAGTCCTCGACATACGCAAACGTCACCATCTCGATGTCGCGCTGGGGGATCTCTGAGGCGCCAAAGGTCTCCATATTGTCGGGAAGCCTGACTACCGGGTAGGCAAACGGTTTATCGGTATAATATATCCGGTACGGTGGTGCGGGGGTCGGGAGCGGTGTTGTGTTCACGCTTGGATGTGGTGTAACAAGAGGCGTAATAAGGGGCGTAACCGTGACAAGCGGAGCGGGAGTTGGAAGCGGAGTCGGGACCGGAGTTGGCGAGAACGGAAGACGGAGCGAAGAGAATGATCCGGAATGTGCGATCACTGCCACTGCGCAGACAATGAAAACTGCAAGCAGCATCGTGACAATATCCCCGCGTTCCACAAGTAATACTGGGGGATAATTGCATAAATATGCTTTACGGCGTTTTCCGGATGGTGTTCCACCAGGTCTTTTTTCGGAAAAGGTCCCGGACGGTACAGGCACAATCCCGTTTTGTTTTTTGGTTTTTGTAACCCCGCCGGAAGCAGATACATTTTTACACGGTCGTGGTAAAACGACTAGGTATGGAGATGCCGGGTGTACGGACATGGGTCGTTTTTTACCTGATCTCGTTTGTCGTACTGCTCTGGGCGGCGTTCCTGTCGACAACCGGCCAGATGCTGTGGGTAAGTCTCCTGCTGATAATCATTATTGTCGGGATAAACCTGATGACGGTGATAAACGAGATGAAAAAACATGCAGCACGCGCAGAGATGCAGCGAAAACTTACCGAGGGCTTCGAACGGGATTTTTAAAAAAACTCTGTTGAACAAACTCCGTTGAAACCCTCAGATAAAACCGGTACAAATCTTCCTTTCCTTTAAATCCAGGCAATTTTTGCACGATGTACGAAGGGATTCAACAGAGCAGAGAGAAGAAACGATCTGAACCGGTTCCCTTTTCATCCGGACAAGAGATTACGTCTCTCGTTTCCGGAAAACTTTCTGGACTGAATTATAGGGAGTGAACAGGTTCTCGACCTGCCGGCCCAGGTACTCGGTCTTTCCCATGATATCGAACCCATCCGGAACAAGTGCGGAGTGGAACAATACCGCAAGCTCATCTTTCTGTTTCTCGGTAAAATAGATGGTCACATTCCGGCAGGTGATGAGATTAAGCCACCGGGAAGCCGGTATACCGCTCATGAGATCGTGGGGCCGGAACCGGATGAGATCCTTGAGATGCTGTTTTACCAGGTAGTTGCCATCAGGGAGTTTTGTGAAGTGGCGGTGAACCTGGGCCACGGTCAGTTTCTCCATTGCTTTTGCAGGGTAGATCCCTTCCTGTGCCTTTGCAAGAACAAGCTTGTCGATGTCAGTTGCAAGGATCTGGGCAGAGAGTTCCTTGTTCAGGGCGATCATCTCGGATACGATCATGGCAATGGAGTACGGCTCTTCACCGGTTGAACACCCGGCGCACCAGATTCGGATCTTCTTATGCTCCCGGAAAAGGGTCGGCAGTATCTCTTTTTTTAAGAGATCGTAGACATCGGCGTCACGGAAAAATTCCGTTACATTGATCGTCAGGGCATTGCGAAGATTCTCAAGTTCCGGTGCATGTGCCCGGAGGTACTGGAGATAGTCCGCATAGTTCTCCATGCTCGTGGACCGCATCCGTGAGAGAAGCCGGCGCTTGATGTAATCTTCTTTGTAATTCCCGCACCGGATATTCAGGCTCTGTTCGATGAACCGTTTCAATAGTTCGAAATCGTCCATGGATCCCTCCCTGGTACTCCGGGTAACTTCCCGGTGTATTTCCGGGTACTTCCTTGTGATTTCCGGTAACTCGCGGGCAACTTCCGGGCCATTTCCGGGCGATTTCCCGGTTTATTTCTAAAAAGCCCGGGATCGGGTCATTCCCGGGCGGGTTAACTGAGCTGGAACCGCTCCATCTGTTTCCGGCTGTGTTCTGCAATCGTTGCAAGTTCGGTCGATGCGCTTGCGATCTCTTCTGTTGAGGCACTCGTCTCTTCTGCAAGCGCTGCCATGTCTTCCATACGCTGCTGGTTATCCCGGGCGAGTCCTGCAAAAGACTCCATCCCGTTCATCAGCAGGTTCGTGGCTTTTGCCTGGTCCTCGGTTGCCCGGTTGATCTCCCTGATTCCCACCGAGACGATATGTGCTTCCGAGATTATCAGGTTTAATGACTCCACGGTCTTGTTAACGCTTTCGATCCCGGCCTTAATCTCTTCGAACGACTGTTTCATGGAAGTGGTAGTCTGGTCGCTCTTCGACTGGATCGCCTTGATAAGTCCTTCAATCTGGTTGCTTGCTCTCTTGGACTCGCCGGCAAGATTCTTGACTTCACCGGCAACGACCGCAAAGCCCCGCCCGTGTTCCCCGGCGCGTGCAGCCTCGATGGCTGCATTGAGCGCGAGGAGGTTTGTCTGGTTGGCGATGTCGGTGATAAGGTTAACGATCTTTGAGATCTGGTGCATCTGCTCGTTGAGTGCGGTAATCTCGTCAACGCTCTGCCGGGAGATCTTCTCCACGATCTCCATCTTTCCGGTTGCCACCTTCCCGATCTCCGCTGCAACCGCTCCCTCCCGGGACGCCTTCTCGGAATGCCCGGCCACATCATGGGAAGTACTGGCAATCTCTTCGATCGATGCCGAGATCTCCGAGATCTCCCCGGAGATCTTGTCGACGCTCGTCATCTGGTCTTTTGACGTGTCTGCCGCTCTCTGCGAGGAGATCGCAACCTGTTCGGTCGCTTTTGAGATCTCTTCGGTGCTCTTGATCGTATCGTCAATTGTTGTGTTAAGGGTAACAATGGTCTTTGTCAGCTCCTGCATGACAGCCCGGACTGCATCGACAGCGGTATTGTAATCGTTCTTGAGCCGGACCAGCGGATCAGCTTCATCGATACTCACGCGGAACGTGAGATCACCGGATGCCATCTTCGCAAGCGCAGTCTGGAGCTCGGATGCGCTCATCGTGAGGAGTTCGGCATTTGCTTTTGCCTCGTCAACCATCACCTGTATTTTGCCTTCCTGCTCGCGCTGCAGGGTTACATCATTGTACACGCACAGTATCGCGGTCAGCTCGCCTTTTGCATCCAGCATGGGTATGCCGTACTGGTTGAGGATGCGGATCCCGGTGGGGAACTCGATCTTAATCTCGCCGAAACTTCGTTTCCGGTCGGTAATGACTTTCTTGAGCCCTTCCCCGGTCTGCGCAATGATCCGGAAGTCCTTTGCGTTCATTCCCATGAGCCTGTCCTTTGCAAGGCCGGTGAGGGTTGTGTACGCATAGTTGACCATGACAATCTTAAACGAAGTATCCATCAGCATGATCGGCATCGGGTTCTGGCTGACGATGATATCGGACCGCTGCTTGAGCGTTGCTATCTCATCCATCTTCTTTTTGAGATCCTCCTCGCCTTTCCGCTTCTCCGTTACATCGTTATACACGAAGAGGAGATTCTGGATATCGTTCTTCTGGTTGAGGATGGGCATCACGTATTGTTCGAGAATGTGTGTCCCGCTCGGGAGATCAACAGCAACTTCGCCAAATGCCCGTCTCTTCTGCTCGATTGCAAACCGGGCGCCTTCACCGGTCTGGCTGAGCACCCGGATATCCCGCAGGTTCATGCCGATTACATTCTCCCGGGGAATTCCGCTCAGCCCGGAGTAGGCTGCGTTTGACTGGACAACAACAAACGATGTATTTGTCATCAGCAGGGGTATAGGGTTCTGCTGAATGATTGCATCGGCAGTCCGGTGGAGTTCGGTTATCTCGTCCACCTGTTTCCGGTCTGCGGTGATATCATTATACACGACAAGGATGGTGGTAACATTCCCGGCATTATCGGTTATCGGGATACCAAACTGCTGGAGACGCTTTACTCCGGCAGGGAACTCAACGACAACTTCACCTTTCGACCGGCGGTTCTCGTCCAGTACCTGGTGGAGCATCTCCCCGGATTTTTCAAGCACCCGGAAATCGTGGAGGTTTTTCTTCACAAGATCTGCCCGGCTGATACCGGAGAGCGAGACATACGCATCATTGACCACGTGAATCCGGAAATTTTTGTCCACAAGAACAATCGGCATCGGGTTCTGCTGGACGATGATCTCGGACCGGTGTTTCAGGAGCTCGATCTCATCGTTCTTCTTCTTCTGGGAGCTGATGTCATGGTACACAAAGAGGAGCATCGAGACCGATCCATCGGCCGCAAATGAGGGAATGCAGGACTGTTCAAGGATATGAATGCCGGAAGGGAACTCAACGGTCATTTCTCCAGACGAATTCCGTCTCTCCCGGAGGGCAACGTTTGCACCTTCGCCACTCTGGTCCAGGATGGGGAAATCCGCAAGGTTCTTTCGCCGGAGAATCTCAGGACCGATCCCGCTCATCTGTGCAAATGCAGGGTTTGCTTCAATGATCGAAAACGCGGGCGTTGTCAGAAGCATCGGTACCGGATTTTTCCCAATAACCGTTTCAAGCCGGTGTTCGAGTTCGGCAATGGTTCCTTTGAGGTTTCCAATCGTACTCTCAAGAGCCCGGTTTGCCGACTCGCACGGCTCCACCCGGTAATCAGCAGCGGCCGGGGATTGAACGGTAATGCCCGGGGCTGCCGGCTGGTCAGGAACGGCTGTCCGCGGGAGATCGATCGGGGGAAGTTTTATTTCCGGTTTCAACCGGGGCAGGATCGAATTTACCGCAGGAATAAGCCGGGAATATTCCGTGCCGAACCGCTCCGGATCAAGAGAAGAGACGGTCTTTCCATCACCTGCCGAACAGATGGCGGCAGCAATCTCGTCATTTAATTCCCGTACACGCCGTGCAATTCCATCTGCCTGATTTGATTGCGGACTCATTGCCGGGGACCCGGCCCCGGTAAACAATGCTTTTCTTCCCGGTCTTTCTGTCATACCCGTCGTTCCCCTCAACACTTGCAATTCTTTTTTTTACCCATTCGTTTGTTTTACTGGCCTGCGAGATTCTTGAGCACTTTCTGCATATCGATCCAGATGACGAGTCCCTTCTTCTTCTCGGTCTTTTCCGTTGCTTCGACATTGACCTTGATGATTCCCTTGACAAAGCCGGCAAATTCCGAGGCAAAACCATCACCGATCCGTTCGACATCGGCGTCTGATACCTGAGTAACGCTCGAGACGTCATCAACGATGATCCCGACATTGCTCCCGCCTGCAGCTTCCGGGACAAGCACGATAATCTTCTGGCTGTCCCGGACTTTCTGGTCCGGCAGGCCAAGAAGCGTATTGAGATTCATGATGTTTGTGATCTCGCCACGAAGATTGATAACACCGGATATGTATGCCGGTGCACGGGGGATCGGGGTTATCGGGATCATCTCCACGATCTCCCGGGCAAGCTGGATGTCAAGGGCATACCGCTCGCCTCCCAGTTCAAACTCTACCACGTCAATCGTTGAGGCCATAACTCACCGCAACTTGAACTGTTCCATCATCTTCTTCAGCCGCTCCGCCATGGCAGCAAGTTCTGCCGAAGCGCTTGCTATCTCTTCGGTTGAAGCGCTTGTCTCTTCGGCTAGGGCTGCCATATCTTCCATCCACTCCTGGTTCTCCCGGGTGATCTCGCTTGTCTTGTCAATATCGTGGACTACCCGGGTTCAGTACTTCACTAATTTTTAGCCGAGGCTAATCAAAACCGGCAGATCTAAATAGGCAGCGGGCGCCGCATATGGCAAATAGACGACAATTCACCCGCCGAATAAAGAATGAGATCCGAGCAGAAGATTGTTCCGAAATAGCAGTGGATGCAATCAACCGGAATCTCACCATTTCCATCAACGGAACACTGAGACAAAAGACCCTTATCCAGTCACTTGTTGGGATGTCAGCAACCAAACTATCCGTGCATTCCATCAATAAGGCCGGAGAAAAAGTCCCGTGTGAAACGTCAGTCAGATACCATTTATCGAAGGTGGATTTAGAATCGCTTTTCGAAATACAATCAAAGATCCTCACCTATTCAAACGATCAGATCCTTGTTCCCGGAAAATCGTATCGTTTTGCCATAGATTTCACCGATGATCCTTATTATGGCGAAATTATCGAAGCGAACAAAGATTACGTCCTCAAGAGTAAAATGAAGAAATCAACAACCACATTTTACTCGTATGTTTCGCTCTACATAACAACAAAAGGTCAACGGCAGACCCTTGCAGTTTTCCCGGTGAAGAAGGGCGTGTCAAAGGTCGAGTACATCCGGAAATTTTTGGCCATAATCCACAACGCAAAAGTGAACACCCAAGTACTCTGTCTTGATCGGGGATTTTACTCAAAAGATGTGTTCTCATTTCTCCAGAAGGAAAAGATCCCGCACATTGTTCCGGTGAGAAAACACGGCGAAGAACTCAAGAAAATACTCCGGGGAAATCATTCCCGGTATGCACAGTATACGATGATGGGAACTGGCGAACCTCTTTCTCTTACTCTGGCAATTGATGTCCAGTACCTTCTGGGAAGGAATAAGAAATACGGGAATGTGAACCTGGGTTACGTCGTGTATGGTATTAACTGGAAACCCCGTCGGATCTACCGGGTCTACAAGAACCGGTTTGCGATCGAGTCTTCGTACCGTATCCGGAATATCGTGAAAGCAAGGACATCCACAAGAAACGTTGTGATCCGGTACCTGCTGACGATAATCTCTTTCCTTCTCAAAAATATCTGGGTCTCTCTTCAATGGATGTTCTTCTCTAAGGTTCAACGAGGACCAAGAACCGTTGCTGAAGATTTGTTCCGTTTCGATTTCTTCCGGCTATTGGTCTGGGAAGGGATTCGGAAAAAACTCAAATTTGTCTCATTTGTTTCTGTTCTTCGACCGTTTGGTTGATCAGAGGTTGAGAGTATTGATGACTTGCCAAAATTCACGGAGGTAAATTTAGAGAAGTACTGGAACTGGTTGATGAGCTGATACACTCGTTGACGGGTAATCTGGAAATACCGGGCAATCTCAACAACGGGTTTCTCATTTACCCATTGCTGAATGATCCTCTGGATATCCCGATTCGATAATTTGCTCACATCGATATTTACATGTGATGTCAAATGATTTCGGGATAGGACAGTTCAGAATTCAATGATTTGTCAGAAGAGCAGAAGCTCGCACTTGCTACGGTCGCTATAGAGGGCAGCGTTACCCATGCACGAATCAAGGATGTGTCAGACATCCACCCCCACGATCTTTCAAAGGCATTGAAAGATCTTGTTACACGGGGATTCCTCCAATCCGAAGGAGCGACAAGAGGGATGGTGTATACATTCACCGGAACATCGCGAGTGGGAGAGGACGATACGGTTCAGACACATCTTGGTGTAGTCCCGAATCAAAAAACAGAGCGCCCCCTACACAATGGGGTGGGCTCCCCACATAATGCCAAGTGCCCCCAACATAATGAGGAAAACCCCCTGCACAAGAAATTCGGACATCGTTATGAAGAACTCACGCAAACGGTATTTTCCCTGCTCAAAGGAAAGAAGCGGGCAACTCCCGATACAATTCGACAGGTAATCCTGATAATTTGCGAAAATGATTTCGTTACTGCAGATGAAATTGCCACGATGCTTCACCGCTCGCGTGATACTCTGAGTGTCCATTACATTCCCCGAATGGTAAAGGAGGGACTCCTCGAACTTAAATATCCGGGAACTATCAGCCATCCCGACCAGGCATACAAAACCCGGAAATAGTTGATTTTTAAA
>CAXXCP010000016.1:0-239541 GCA_963666355.2 uncultured Methanoregula sp. | reverse complement strand
TCCTTTGACCCTGAGGGTAATTTTCCCGGTGGCAACCATCCGGATGATTGCTGTCAGGAGTTCTGCATTCCGGATGGTAAGCGGTATCGTAACTTCGCTTTTTCCCGCATGGATTCGGAAGTCCTGTTGCTCGCCATGCGAGAGAAAGACCCAGTCTTTTTCATCCTGGAAGAACACATCGAGCCGGATACTCCGGATCCGGATCCCGGCCGGGTTCTGGTTATCCACAACAACCGTCACATCCAGAGTAAGCGAAGAGAGACTGATAGATTGAACCTTTACATCTTTCAGATCTGCGGAGGGTTTTTTGAAAAACATCCCGCATCCGATAAAAATGATGGCAGAAGCCGGAAGCAGCCCGGATGTGATGAGAGAAAAAACCATTCCCTTGTACTTGGGATGGGGATCTATTTGAACAGCCCGGAACAAACTTCACGCATTCCAACACCCCGGAACAAACTCATATATTTCTAAAATCCCGGAAAAATCCATTCCTGGTTCCGGTAATGTTCCCGGGCAATTCTCCCCCGGTCGGTTGTGCCTGCATACCATCAACAAAATTTACCCCAATCCTTAAGACCAAGAAACGTGGAGAGGATGATATATGCATCCGGATAAAAGTCTCGTGTTTGTCTATAATCTTGACAAAGGGAATCTTTCGGATATCAAGGACCATATGTATTCTTCCGGCCCATCCCGGGCTCCTCCCTGCAATCTCTGTGCACTGATCCAGAGCCCGGTCGGGATGAAGAAAGCCTGGAAGCGGTTCATCAGCGATCTGGGAATTCCGGCCGAGTACCTGTACCGGGAGGAATTCGGAAAGCAGTTTGCGCTTGCACAGTTTGCCGGCCCGGGAGTATTCATCAAGCTTGGCGGATCCTCAATCCTGCTTGCAAATGCAGAAGAGATCAATGGATGCAGGACAACTGATGATCTGATCAGGCTCGTCGGGCAGCGTGTACAAAAATATCTTTCATGAGCGTTTTTTTTCATAAAAAGAGTTCTGTTTCCCTGACGGGCAGCAGGCACGGTATCATATTTTTATCCGCTCTTTTTTTTTAGAGTGTTCGGTCAGATGTCTTGTGTGGTGACTGCAATTTTTTAACAGAAATTGCCAATAAAAAAAGTTCTCAGGCTCCCTCTGGTGAGGCAAAAAGCGCCGGGTGTCATAAGGGAATGGATAAATTATCGTTTTTGTTTTTCCCGGGACCGGTCCAAATCCATTCTCAAAAAAATCCGGGCTGAAACATTCCCCACGCAAAAAACCTCCGGGAAAAAAAGCAATTTCTTCTAGAAAAATTTCTTTCGCCACATGAAGAGCCCAAGAACTACCGATGTCATAAACGAGATCACGAAGATGATCTCAAAGGAATATGGTATCTGCGAAAGAGGAATATCGGTTACGTTCATCCCGTAGAAACTCGCAATCATGGTCGGAATGGCAATGATGATCGTGATCGATGCGAGGAACTTCATCACGATGTTGAGATTGTTTGAGATGATAGTGGCAAACGCACCGGTCATACCATTAAGGATATGCAGGTAGATCTGTGACATCTCCATTGCCTGTTTGTTCTCGATAATGACATCCTCAAGGAGTTCGGCATCCTCCTCAAACATCTGGAATGATCTCGGTTTTGTCCGGAGGATCCGTTCGAGAACCGCTTCATTGCTTTTGAGCGATGTCGAGAAGTAGATGAGGCTCTTTTCCAGTTCCATCATCTGGAAGAGGATTTCATTTTTCATCGACTTGTGAAGCTCGACCTCAATTCGTGAGATGGATTTCTCGATCTGGCGCAGGTGGTTGAGATAATAGGACGAATTCCGGTAGAAAATCTGGAAGAGGAACCGGGTCTTCTTTACCGTGGTAAAATGTTTGACTTTTCCCAGGAGGAAGTCATCAAGGATCTGTGACTGCCGGCTGCAGACCGTTACAATTACCGTGCTTGTTATGATAATCCCCAAAGGAAGGGTAGAGAGCATCCGGATCCCTTCGGTCTCGGTCACGATGGGAATATCCAGGACGATAAGAACAACATCGTCTTCCGTATCGATACGTGGTCGTTCTTCCTCATCGAGCGCTGCACGCAGGAATTCCGGGGGGAGGGAGCACTTCTCGGCAAGAAGCGTGAGCTCTGCTTCATCCGGGTTTGTCAGCCGGATCCACGAACCGGGTCCCGGTATGTCGAGATTCTCGATGATTGCGGGTTCCGCATCTTTCCGGGTCCGGTAGATCTGCATCATGTCTCGGGGCCTCACAAACCAGTCCCCGGTGAGAGGACTTTTCGTGTATGCCTAAGACTCTTACGTAATCATATTTATAGGAAATTTTTTCTGTCCCCGGTTACGGATCCGGTGTTTTTCAAAAAACGTTCCGGTACGATATTTTCGACAGGTTTGGGGGAGTTGCTAAAAAACAATTTTCCGGGGAAAAACGGATAAACATATCCAATCTGTGTTCGTTCTGAATATTACCGGCCAGTTACGGCCAAAGTTTCCAAATCAGTGGCCTATTGATTCCCCAATAGATAAAAACAACCCGTTGCTGGCGGTAATTTTATATGATTCCTGCTGCTACACCTTTATCCGGCAGGAAATATTTCCCCGGTCCCGGGAAATTTCCCCATTACCGTCCGATCGGGTGATCGAATGGGGGAATGAACAGGACAATTAAGCTGACAAAATCCCAGGAAGGCGGTACCGTGGATTTTTTATCGAAATTTTATTTTAATTACAGCAAGCTTATCAAGACCATCAAGATCTACCTGTTACTTGCAGGACCGGGCCTTATTGTCATGATCGCTGACAACGATGCCGGTGGTATCACGACCTATGCAGCAACCGGGGCAAAATTCGGGTATAATCTTATCTGGTTCCTCATCCTGCTTGGGCCGGTAGCCTATTTTGTCCAGGAGATGACGGTCCGCCTTGGCGCTGTCACCAAGCATGGCCATGCAGAAGCGATCTTTTCCGCATTCGGGCCCTTCTGGGGCTGGTTTTCCTTACTTGACCTCACGCTTGTCAACTGGCTGACCATCATCACCGAGTTTATCGGCATGACCGCTGCACTCAGCATATTTAAGATCCCCCCGGTTATCACAGTCATCATCGTCATCCTCGTGATGTTCGGTATCGTTCTCTCCGGCCGGTACTGGACATGGGAGAAGATAACGATGGCCTTCTGCCTTGTTAACCTCATCTACATCCCGGCAGCATTCCTTGTTCACCCCTCTGTCGGGGATGTCCTCCGGATGGGCATAGTCCCCAACTTCCCGGGCGGCTTCAACGGTACGCTCTTTTTCTTCATGATGGCAAACATCGGTACCACCATTGCACCGTGGATGATCTTCTTCCAGCAGAGTGCAGTCGTTGACAAGCAGATGAAGGAGAAGGACATCCCGTGGGGGAAGTTCGACACAATGATCGGCGCTCTCTTCACTATCGTTGTTGCGGTCTTTGTCATCATCGTGACCGGGACACTCCTGTACGGCATGAACATCGAAAGTGCTGCCCAGGCTATCACCGTCATCATGGAGACACACACGTGGGTGGGAACACTTGTCGCGATTGGGCTTTTCGATGCCGGGTTCCTCGGCGCTATCTGTATCGCTCTCACGAGCTCGTGGGCTTTTGGTGAAGTATTTGGCTGGGCACACTCGCTCAATTACAAGGTGAAAGAGGCGTTCTGGTTCTACATATTTTTCTTCTTTGGCCTGATCACGGCCGGTGTTGTCGTACTCATACCGGGAGCGCCGCTTGTCCTGATCACGCTCTTTGTGCAGGTCGTTGCCGTCACTCTTTTGCCGGCAGCGCTCGTTTTCCTCATCATTCTCTTAAACAATGATGAGATTATGGGGAAGTACAAAAATACGCTCTTTGATAATATTGCGAACATAACCATAGTCGTGTTCATTATCATCCTGTCCACGCTCTATGGTCTCAGCACGGTGTTCCCGAACCTGTTCGGGTAAAGAGGAGATGGTACATGACAACTCGTGAACGGTTTTCCGGCGGATGTATGGGAGATCTCGCCCGGGAATTTACCGGTAAAATATCCGCCATCAACAAGCGGTACGCAAAGCCGAAGATCAAACTGTCCCGGGGAGCAAAGCTTGCTCTCCTCTGCTTAGAGATCTACCTGTTTGTCCTTGTGGCCCTGCTTGCGTACCGGTTCTACACGATCATCCGCGGGGGTGTATAATGAATAAAGAAAATGGGACCTCCCCGGCAATCGCGGCTACCACAACCGGTAATGCTGCCATCGGGGACCTTGAGATCCTTCTTTCCGATATCCTCAATGTCCCGGTCCTCAAATCTGGGAAGAAGATCGGGTCTCTTGCCGACCTGGTTATTGTCGAGACTGCGAAGATCCCCGAGGTACGATCCCTGTATGTAACCCGGTCGTTCGGGAAACCGAGCCTCCTCATTCCCTGGGAAAATGTGCATACCTTAACCGGCCGGGGGATCGAAGTCACGATCCGGGACATCGGGTCCTTTGAGGCCGAACCCGCAGAAGATGTGATCCTTCTCCGGGATTTTGTCATGGACAAAAAAATCATCGATCTCGAAGAAAATGAGGTCGAGATCGTGTATGACATCAGGCTCGTTCTCCGGAACAAGAAACTCTATGTCACCGATGTCGACACCGGAAAAGCTGCCCGCCTCCGGCGCCTCGGGCTTGGTTTCCTTGCAAAACTCCTTTACTCTTCAAAGGACCCGGATGCGGAGCAGATGATCCCCTGGACCTGCGTCCAGCCTCTCCCGACCAACATCGGCCGGTTCAAGGGCAATGTCAAATTGAATATCTTAAAAGAGAACCTCTCGGAGATCCACCCGGTCGATCTGGCTGACATCCTTGAAGAAATGGATCACGAGCAGCGTGTCATGGTTTTCTCAAGCCTCAGTACTTCTCTAAATTTACCTCCGTGAATTTTGGCAAGTCATCAATACTCTCAACCTCTGATCAACCAAACGGTCGAAGAACAGAAACAAATGAGACAAATTTGAGTTTTTTCCGAATCCCTTCCCAGACCAATAGCCGGAAGAAATCGAAACGGAACAAATCTTCAGCAACGGTTCTTGGTCCTCGTTGAACCTTAGAGAAGAACATCCATTGAAGAGAGACCCAGATATTTTTGAGAAGGAAAGAGATTATCGTCAGCAGGTACCGGATCACAACGTTTCTTGTGGATGTCCTTGCTTTCACGATATTCCGGATACGGTACGAAGACTCGATCGCAAACCGGTTCTTGTAGACCCGGTAGATCCGACGGGGTTTCCAGTTAATACCATACACGACGTAACCCAGGTTCACATTCCCGTATTTCTTATTCCTTCCCAGAAGGTACTGGACATCAATTGCCAGAGTAAGAGAAAGAGGTTCGCCAGTTCCCATCATCGTATACTGTGCATACCGGGAATGATTTCCCCGGAGTATTTTCTTGAGTTCTTCGCCGTGTTTTCTCACCGGAACAATGTGCGGGATCTTTTCCTTCTGGAGAAATGAGAACACATCTTTTGAGTAAAATCCCCGATCAAGACAGAGTACTTGGGTGTTCACTTTTGCGTTGTGGATTATGGCCAAAAATTTCCGGATGTACTCGACCTTTGACACACCCTTCTTCACCGGGAAAACTGCAAGGGTCTGCCGTTGACCTTTTGTTGTGATGGAGAGCGAAACATACGAGTAAAATGTGGTTGTTGATTTCTTCATTTTACTCTTGAGGACGTAATCTTTGTTCGCTTCGATAATTTCGCCATAATAAGGATCGTCGGTGAAATCTATGGCAAAATGATACGATTTTCCGGGAACAAGGATCTGATCGTTTGAATAGGTGAGGATCTTTGATTGTATTTCGAAAAGCGATTCTAAATCCACCTTCGATAAATGGTATCTGACTGACGTTTCACACGGGACTTTTTCTCCGGCCTTATTGATGGAATGCACGGATAGTCTGGTTGCTGACATCCCAACAAGTGACTGGATAAGCGTCTTTTGTCTCAGTGTTCCGTTGATGGAAATGGTGAGATTCCGGTTGATTGCATCCACTGCTATTTCGGAACAATCTTCTGCTCGGATCTCATTCTTTATTCGGCGGGTGAATTGCCGTTTATTTGCCATATGCGGCGCCCGCTGCCTATTTAGATCTGCCGGTTTTGATTAGCCTCGGCTAAAAATTAGTGAAGTACTGAGCCTCGACCATGATCAGGCAACCGACACGCTCGAAGAGATTGAGCCGAAAGTGCAGCGGGAGATCATCTCCGCCCTCTCGACCGAAAAGGTCGTGCAGCTCATCAATGACATGACGCCCGGGCAGGCTGCCGATATCCTCTCGGTCCTCCCGCTCTCCGATGCTCACGTTATTCTTGACAGCATGAATGCCGAGAGTGCCCGCAAGGTCCAGGCCATCATCAACCGACAGGAAGAGAAGGTCGGTCACTACACGACACCGAAGATCCTGAAATTTGCTCCTGACACTATTGTCGAATACGTGCAGAACGATTACCCGCGCCATGCCCGGGACAAGGATGTAATCATGTACATCTATATTGTCGATGAGAGCGATCATCTCCTGGGTGTCACCGACTTAAAAGAGCTCCTGCAGGCCGATGACAAGGCATATCTCAAGGATATCATGATCGAGAACGTTATCAGCCTCAGGACCGGAAGCACGCTTAAGGAAGCGGCACAGGAGTTTGGCCGGTATGGTTTCCGGGCGCTGCCGGTGATTGATGACGAAGAGCGGCTGGTTGGGGCTATCCCGTACCGGGATGGCATGAACCTCACGCACCAGTTTATTGAGTGACTGGACAAGGACTCCCGGACATTTTTTTATGGGTTAAGTACCAATCCAGCCCCTACCCCTCTTTAATTTTTAACTGTAGCGTGCCAGAGTTTCTGTCCTAAAATAGTGACATAATTTATGTCCGCTTTCAAGAGCACCAATCAGGTGCTTGCGGGTGAAAGCGACCATGGAGATCAGGACCAAAGCAATCGTATTCTATGAAGAGGGAATACGAAGTGCTAAAGAGATTGGAGAGACGTACAACATCTCCGAAAGAACCGTGAGGCGATGGGCGCAAAAACATCGTGACGATCCTGAGAACGGTTTGAAACCCAAGAAGACCGGGCCGAAGCGTTCCCGAAAAGCGATATCAGCCACCCTGGAACAACGGATTATCCGGCTCAAAGGAAAATATCCTGCATGGGGAGCCCGACGAATCAAGCACCAGTTTAACCTATCCTGTTCCTGGAGAACGGTACATCGAATCCTCAAGAAACACGGACTCCTCATTCGGATCAAACCCAAACCGCAACCAGCGAGCAAACGATTTCAGCGTTAACATGTTGACAGCATGTGGCAGGGGGATACGTTCCAGTTCAGGATCCGTAGTGTCGGGAAGATATATGTCACCGGATTCACTGACGATTGTTCCTGCTACCGCGTGAAAAGCAAAGTCTATCTCCATAAAGATGCTGATTCAGCAGTCAATGCTCTCCAATGGGCTCTCCGAAAAGGTCGGGTTCCCCGGGAGATCTATCTCGATAATGGGAAACAATTTGTCTCGAAGTTGTTCAAAGAGGAAGCAAAAAAGCACGGCATCAAACTCATCTTCGGCAAACCGTATCAACCTCGCGGCCGCGACAAGATTAAACGAGATCACAAGACTCTCGACCGGGAACTCATCGTCCTCAAAGAATTTCATTCATTGAATCACTTCAGACGGAAACTTTGGAACTTCGATCATCTCTACAACAACTGGAGAAAACAGGAGATTCTAAACTGGATGACTCCGGCATCGGTCCACAACAACAAAACCAATTTCAACAAAAACAGAAAATGTCTAGCTAGCGGACATAAACTCTGTCAACAAAACGGACATTAATTGTGGCACTCTACATTTAACAATCAATCGATCCCCCAGCGCCAGCCCTGCTCCCCCGAGGGGGACGGGGGTACCTTCAAATTAAATCTCCATTAATTTTTTCGAGAATGCGTTACGGGTACCTTTAGTTTGGGGACATCGCATGCGTAGTCTGCGCCCAACGCCCCCTGGGCAGGAAGGAGCACGGAATTGCACCTCATGAAGACGTTGGTCTTTTCCAGAGCAATGATCCGGAATTTTGTACAATTTCCGGTCGGAGTTTTGGTTTCTGGTCCGGATTCTTGTTTTCCATTTGTTCACCAACCGGAAATGGGGAACAAAAATTTCACAGCCCTGATTCATCCAATGTCCCACAAAAAGATTATACCCCCGCGCCAAGAGTTGAGTAGCAAAAAATCTGGCAGGTGCAACAAGCGTGAAGATCGCAGTATCGGGAAAAGGTGGTGTTGGCAAGACCTTCCTTGCGGGTAGCCTTGCGAGCTGGTTTGCGAAGTCAGGCCGCCCGGTCATCGCGATCGATGCCGATCCGTCCCCCAACCTCGGCCTCTCGCTCGGGCTCACGTTTGAGGAAGCGGCGGCGATCGTGCCGGTTGCGGAGGATGCGGAACTGATCCGGCTGAAGACCGGCACATCGTACTCCGGAGTCTTCCGGCTCACGTTTACGGTCGATGATATCATCCGGTCACATGCGTTCCTGACACCTTCCGGTGCGTACCTGATGGTGATGGGTACAGTAAAGGCGATGGGATCCGGCTGCACGTGCCCGGCGCATTCGGTGGTGAAGGCCCTTCTCCGCCATCTTGTTGTCGAGCGCGACGACGTTCTCATTCTCGACATGGAAGCCGGGATCGAGCATCTCGGACGGGGAACCGCGGAACACGTTGATCTCCTCCTCATTGTTGCAGACGCGAACCGGAAGTCGCTTGAAGTCGCACGAACGATTCATGCGCTTGCAAGGAAGTCGCAGATCGGACGTGTTGCCCTTGTTGGCAACCGGGTCGCGGATGACCGGCAGCGGCAGATCATTACCGGATTTGCCGAAACACGGGGAATCGAAATTATTGCCATGATCCCTTATGACAACCAGGTTGCCGGATCGGGTATCACCGGAGATGTCATCGACGAATCATCATCACCGGCCCTGCGTGAGACCGGGAATCTTGCCCGCCAGCTTGCCGGAAATCCGGGTAAACAGGAACCCCCTGCGTGCGAGGAATAGAAAATGAAAACGATAGTCACCATGGGCCGGGGCGGGACCGGCAAAACAACTTTTGTTGCACTGATGGCAAAGTACCTGATCGCTCATCACAAGACCCCGCTTCTCCTTGTCGATGCAGATCCCGACCAGAACCTTGCCGAGATGGTGGGGGTGGATCTTGAGGCCTGCGGGAAGAAAACGATCGCGGAACTCCTGTCAGAGACCTTCATCGAACGTGGCGGGACAACAGTCGGAGTCGCACCCTCAAAACGGATCGAGAACCGTATCTGGGAATTAGGCCTGTACGAGGGAAACGACTTCGATCTCTTCGCGGTCGGGACCAAGTGGGTCGAAGGATGTTACTGCCTCCCGGATGCTGCGCTGAAGAATGCCCTCGGTGCGATCACGAAACAGTACGAGTATGTGCTGATCGATTCACCGGGCGGGCTCGAGCACCTGAACCGGAAGATCGCGAGCAGTGTGGATATTATCTTCGATGTGATGGGGCCGTCCAGCAAATCATTTGCCCACGTCCGGCGGGCTCACCGGGTGATCCGGGAGGTCGGGATCAATTTTGATAAGTTCTATATCGTGGGTGGGCACGGGTTCCCGGCTGCGATGAGCCCGCGAGCCGGGACCGGGACCGGGCTCCCGTTTCTCGGGAAGATCGAGTACGACCCGGAGGTTGCAGATGCGGTGTTGGCCGGGCGGTCGCTTCTTGAGATACCGGAGGATTCAATCGGGTACCGGTCGGTTGGGGCATTGGTGGAGAACGTAATGTGAGATCCTCCGGAACCGCCTCTTTTTCCCCGGTTCATCCGGGGACTCGGAAAGCGGTCACGGTCTTTGGGGCGGGATGGCACAAGGGAGGCATATAATCCGGAAAAAAAGTCTTCTGAAAATAAATTCGTCCGGGCAAAAGATCGCCAAAGTTTTTGCGGATATTTTTGAACCTGAGATATCGCGATCAATTATCTGAAATTTTTTTGATGCCGGAAAAAATTCTCTGCCGGCAATCGAAAAAAATTGAAAAATTTGCTCTGTAGAAAACCTCTTCAAAATCGACGGCACCATGGACCGAAAGATCTAAGGTACATTGTCTCCATACTAGAGTGTGTGCTCAAAAAGTACAGAGACTAGTAAGAAATCGACGAGCCGGAATATCAGGTTTATCCGAGCAGCGATTTCGATCGTGAAAGCAATACGACTCAGTCCGTATTCCTGTAAATATTCGAAAAAGATCTACACCCGGTATCAACTTCTCGTCCTGATTCTCTTCAAAGACTATCGGAATCAGCATTATCGCGAATTTGTTGAAGATATCGGAGACATGGAGTCGATCCAAAAGGAGTTGGAACTATCAGTCGTCCCTCATTTCACGACTCTTCAGAAATTCTTCTGTCGGATAAAAACCCTGTACCTCCGCTACGCATTCAGGAAAACGACGAGTCTGTTCTATTCCAACGATGATCCAATTGCGATTACCGCTGTCGATTCGTCCGGGTTTACCAGCGGATATTCGAGTCACTATTACTCAGCCAGAACCGGCAAAATCCGAAAACATTTCCTGAAAACTTCGATCTCGGTTGACACCGACACACAAGCGATCACCGGATTCATCACTTCGAAAAGCCGAGTTCACGATACCCGGCATGCAGCCAGGTTACTCCCACAATGTCACAAGATACGACGGTCAGAGTGTTACGTTATGGATCGGGGATACGACTCCGAAGCGATTCATCGTCAGGTTCGGGAGGAACTGCTCGCTGACTCCATCATCCCGATCCGTTCCTGGAACAATCAGATTATCGGAGGAAAGTACCGAAACGAGATGGCTGGAGAATTCGATGATACCAGATACCGGAGAAGACAACTTGTCGAGAACAAGTTCTCTGTCCTCAGTACTTCACTAATTTTTAGCCGAGGCTAATCAAAACCGGCAGATCTAAATAGGCAGCGGGCGCCGCATATGGCAAATAGACGACAATTCACCCGCCGAATAAAGAATGAGATCCGAGCAGAAGATTGTTCCAGTACTTCACTAATTTTTAGCCGAGGCTAATCAAAACCGGCAGATCTAAATAGGCAGCGGGCGCCGCATATGGCAAATAGACGACAATTCACCCGCCGAATAAAGAATGAGATCCGAGCAGAAGATTGTTCCGAAATAGCAGTGGATGCAATCAACCGGAATCTCACCATTTCCATCAACGGAACACTGAGACAAAAGACGCTTATCCAGTCACTTGTTGGGATGTCAGCAACCAAACTATCCGTGCATTCCATCAATAAGGCCGGAGAAAAAGTCCCGTGTGAAACGTCAGTCAGATACCATTTATCGAAGGTGGATTTAGAATCGCTTTTCGAAATACAATCAAAGATCCTCACCTATTCAAACGATCAGATCCTTGTTCCCGGAAAATCGTATCATTTTGCCATAGATTTCACCGACGATCCTTATTATGGCGAAATTATCGAAGCGAACAAAGATTACGTCCTCAAGAGTAAAATGAAGAAATCAACAACCACATTTTACTCGTATGTTTCGCTCTCCATAACAACAAAAGGTCAACGGCAGAC
Organism: uncultured Methanoregula sp.; assembly: GCA_963666355.2. Classification (GTDB taxonomy): domain Archaea; phylum Halobacteriota; class Methanomicrobia; order Methanomicrobiales; family Methanospirillaceae; genus Methanoregula. The sequence goes on along the minus strand of CAXXCP010000016.1, from coordinate 227,876 downwards.
CCTTGCAGTTTTTCCGGTGAAGAAGGGTGTGTCAAAGGTCGAGTACATCCGGAAATTTTTGGCCATAATCCACAACGCAAAAGTGAACACCCAAGTACTCTGTCTTGATCGGGGATTTTACTCAAAAGATGTGTTCTCATTTCTCCAGAAGGAAAAGATCCCGCACATTGTTCCGGTAAGAAAACACGGCGAAGAACTCAAGAAAATACTCCGGGGAAATCATTCCCGGTATGCACAGTATACGATGATGGGAACTGGCGAACCTCTTTCTCTTACTCTGGCAATTGATGTCCAGTACCTTCTGGGAAGGAATAAGAAATACGGGAATGTGAACCTGGGTTACGTCGTGTATGGTATTAACTGGAAACCCCGTCGGATCTACCGGGTCTACAAGAACCGGTTTGCGATCGAGTCTTCGTACCGTATCCGGAATATCGTGAAAGCAAGGACATCCACAAGAAACGTTGTGATCCGGTACCTGCTGACGATAATCTCTTTCCTTCTCAAAAATATCTGGGTCTCTCTTCAATGGATGTTCTTCTCTAAGGTTCAACGAGGACCAAGAACCGTTGCTGAAGATTTGTTCCGTTTCGATTTCTTCCGGCTATTGGTCTGGGAAGGGATTCGGAAAAAACTCAAATTTGTCTCATTTGTTTCTGTTCTTCGACCGTTTGGTTGATCAGAGGTTGAGAGTATTGATGACTTGCCAAAATTCACGGAGGTAAATTTAGAGAAGTACTGAAATTGGATCGCTGGTAACGTTTTTGGAAGATTTTCCGGATAATTTTATTTTTCAGAAACTTTTGACCGTTCACAAAAAAATTAAAGGGAGAATTACGCCATCAGGTGCGATAGATCCTTTCCATAAGGATTAATCACCAGCATACAAAATCCCGGTTTCTACCCACTTCGATAACCTTATGTGACTCATCCCGCAATGTATAACCAGCACGTACAGGTAGGATCAATATGGGCAGAAAGGGCGTCAATGTTAAAATCGGAGAGCTGCGCTCAGACCTCGCGCACTTTCGCGACCTGAGTATCACGATTGGCTCCATTAATGCGGACACCTGGACCGAACCCATGGGCCCTACGCCTTTTCCCTCGCTCACCACCTTCCGGAACTGGGACCGTGTTCTCCTTACCCGGTACAAGCCCTTCTACCTTCCCTTCTGCGATCTCTGCTGCCTCTGCACGTACGGCAAATGCGATCTCACCGGGTCCAAACGTGGGGCCTGTGGGATCTCGATGGCAGCCCAGCAGTCACGAACAGTCCTCATCGCTGCCTGCATCGGGGCGGCTACGCATTGCAGTCACGCCCGTGAGCTGGTAACACACCTTGTCGAAACATCTGGCAGGGATTATCCGATCGATGTCGGGGGAACCAATATCGAAGTTGAAGCCCCGCTTATCCGGCTGGTATGCGGAATCAAGCCGGAAGTACTGGGAGATCTCGAACAGGTTCTCGACTATTGTGAGAACCAGGTGACCCAGCTCCTCGCGGTCACGCATACCGGGCAGGAAGGGGATGCACTCGATTTTGAATCGAAAGTCCTTCACGCAGGAACTATCGATCTCGTGGGAATGGAAGTCGCGGATATCGCACAGGTATCAGTGCTCGGGTTCCCGAAAGCCGATGCAGAATCGCCGCTTGCGGATCTCGGGATGGGAACGGTTGACACGACAAAGCCGGTCATTCTTGTCATCGGCCACAATGTCCCGCCATCCGCCGCGATCATCGATTACCTGCGGGCCCGGGATCTCCTCCCGGGTGTAGAAGTCACCGGGATCTGCTGCACTGCGCTTGACATCACCCGGTACTCGGCAAAAGCAAAGGTCATCGGCCCGATATCCTGGCAGCTCCGGTACATCCGTACCGGGATCCCCGATGTCATTGTCATTGATGAGCAGTGCATCCGGACCGATACGCTGGCTGAGGCAAAAGCAATCCACGCTCCGCTTATCGCAACGAGCGAGAAGAACTGTCTTGGCCTTCCCGACCGTACCGGGGATCCCGCAGACGCGATTGTTGACGAGCTGGTAACCGGGCGCAAGACCGGTGTATTGATCCTCGATCCGGAGAAAGTGGGTGAAGTTGCAGCCCGGACGGCAATCGCGGTCGCGAAGACCCGGAAAAAAACCGGCAGGCTGCCCTCACAGGATGAACTGGTTGCGCTGGCAAAGAAGTGCACCAACTGCGTATTCTGCCGGCGCGGGTGCCCAAACGATCTCCCAATCCCTCAGGCAATGAAGTCTGCCGGACAGGGCAACCTGTCGGGACTTGACGAGCTTTACGATGACTGTGTTGGTTGTGGCCGGTGCGAGTCAGCGTGCCCTCAGGGGCTTGCCATCCACAGTCTTATTGTTTCTGCCGCCGGGCGGAGAACCCGGGACGAGAACTACAAGATACGGACCGGCAGGGGAGCGATCCAGGACATCGAGATCCGGGAGGTCGGCGGGCCGATCGTGCTTGGCGAGATTCCCGGTGTCGTGGCCTTTGTAGGCTGCGCAAATTTCCCGAAGGGAGCACGCGAAGTTGCCGAGATGAGCATGGAGTTTGCAAAGCGCAGGTATATCGTCTGCACCTCCGGCTGCTCAGCGATGTCTGCCGGAATGCACCGGGACGAGGAAGGCAAGACCGCATACGAGCGGTACTCCGGTGCCTTTGAGGCCGGGGGGATCGTGAACGTGGGCTCGTGCGTAGCAAATGCCCACATTGCCGGGGCCGCGGTCAAGATCGCAAGCATCTTCGCAAAACGGCCGCTCCGCGGTAACTACGAAGAGATTGCCGATTACGTTCACAACCGGGTCGGGGCGGTCGGGGTTGCATGGGGCGCGATGTCGCAGAAGGCAGCATCGATCGCTGCCGGCTTCTGGCGTCTCGGGATCCCGGTCGTTGTCGGACCACACGGGACCAAGTACCGTCGCATGCTTCTCGGGAGAGCAGACAAGGAGGAGGACTGGTACGTGTACGATGCCCGGACCGGTGAGAAAGTGTATGGCGGCCCGGTCCCCGAGCACCTCTTCTTTGCTGCCGAGACGAAGGAAGAGGCGATGGTGATGGTTGCAAAACTGACCATGCGCCCGAACGACACGAGCAAGGGCCGTGCGATCAAGCTCACGAACTACATCGACCTCCACAAGCGGCTTATTGGAGGTATGCCGGCTGACATCCACCAGCTCGTCCGCACGCATGCCGATATCCCGGTCACCATGAAGACCGGGATCGAGACGATCCTTGCAGAGAAAGGCTGGAAGGAACGGGAGATCCCTGACCCGACCCTGCTTTCCCGGATGGTCCGGAAGACGAAGGTGTAACCATGCCGATGAATGAGTCCTGGCAGACAGCAGAGATCCCCGGCCCCAAGAAGGCCTCGCTGATCATCAAGCCTGATATCGCGGATGCAATGATCCGGAGGGCCCGGCGCCCGGTCATTATCGTGGGGCATGGTATTCTTGAGTACGAAGTTGAGGGAAGGAAACTGATAGACTGCATCATTGAGCTTGCCCGGAAAGGAAAGATTCCGGTTGTTGTCACCGCGAGTACGAACCGGGAGTTCATGGAACGTGGCTTTGCGCCTGCGGCGATCATGCCTGCGGTCGATATCGCAAACCGGCTGCAGGATCCCGGGTGGAAAGGACTTGACGGGAAGGACAATTACGATCTCGCGATCTTTGCCGGGCTCCCGTACTCGATGGAGTGGACGATCCTCTCGGGGCTCAAGCATTTCGCGCCGGCTTTAAAGACAATGACCCTCGATTGCGTGTACCAGCCGAACGCCAGCTGGTCGTTTCCCAACAGCACCATCAAGGACTGGGCAGCGAGCGTGAAGGGTATCGTGGATCATCTCGGAGAGTGAAAAAGTATGCTCGATTCCATCCCGGTTGATGTTGGTCTCGTCCATGAAGGCGAACGTGTCCGCAAGAATGATATGCAGGTAGAGCTTGGCGGCCCTCTCGAGCCGGAGAAATTTGAGCTCGTGCGTGTCCGGGAGATGAATGAGATAACGGATGGGATCACTACTATCACCGGCCCGGATATTGCGGAGATGAAGGAAGGATGGAGTTACCCGATTGGTATCCTTGTCGAGGTCGCCGGTCCCCGTCTCGAACGGGATCTCGAAGGTGTCATCGAACGGAGGATTCACGAGTATTCCAACTACATCGAGGGCTTCATGCACCTCAACCAGCGTTACGATATCTGGATCCGGCTGTCGAAGAAATCGTACAGGAAGGGACTGACCTCGCTGAAGTACATCGGGGCCGTGCTCCACGAGCTCCTCCGGAACGAGCTCCCGATCCTCGAAAAGATCCAGATCACGTTCATCACGGACCCGGAGAAAATCAAACCCCTCTATGCCGATGCCCTCGCTACGTACGAAGCCCGGGACGCCCGGGCCCGGGGGTTATCGGATGACGATGTCGACACGTTCTATGGCTGCGCCCTCTGCCAGTCATTTGCCCCCACTCATGTCTGTGTCATTACCCCCCAGCGGTACGCGAACTGCGGGGCGATCAGCTGGTTCGACGGGCGGGCCGCTGCCGGTGTCGATCCCAAGGGGCCGATCTTCCCGATTGCAAAAGGCGAGTGTATCGATGCGGAGAAAGGCGAGTACTCCGGGATCAATGAGAGCGCAAAGAAACGCTCGATGGGTGAGGTAAACCGGGTCTATCTCTACTCCGCGTTCGGGTACCCTCACACCTCCTGCGGGTGCTTCGAGGGGATCGCTTTCTACATCCCGGAGGTTGACGGGTTTGGTATTGTCCTCAGGGGCTTCCGGGATGTGACCGTAAACGGTCTTGCCTTCTCGACCATGGCAGACTCGACTGCCGGCGGCCGGCAGGTTGATGGGTTTCACGGGATCTCGATCGAGTACATGCGTTCCGCCCGGTTCATGCATGCAGACGGTGGGTACGACCGTGTTGTCTGGATGCCGGAGGAGACGAAGGAGCGGCTGAAGCCCTTCATTCCGGCATCCGTTTATGACGGCATCGCAACCGAGAAGACAGCGGCCGCGATTCCGGAGCTGAAAGAGTTCCTGGTCGCACATAACCACCCGGTCACGCAGCGCTGGTCGGAAGATGTTGCCGGGTCGGAGACAAACAGCCAGCAGCTTCACGTATTCAATGCCGGGGATATTCCCATCCAGGCTGAAGGGTTCCGTATTATCCTCAGGAACGCAAAGATAACTGCCGATAAGGTCATTATTATACCGGTAAAAACCGGGAAGCAAACCGGAGGCGGGCATGGCGGACAGTAAACGGAACAAGGTTGATGGTGAGATGATCTTCTCGCTCGCCCCGCAGATCCTTGAACTCTTAAAAGGAGTGCAGCAGGTAGAGCTCGAAAATTTCTCGATGGAGATTGGCGACCTGGAGCTCTTCATCCCGACCAGCACGGTCCCGTCCGTTCATCACCCGGCGGCTCATGCGCAGAAGATCAAACCGGCTGTGCTTATTCCGGAGCAGTTTACCCGGACGCCCGTGAGTTTCCCGGCAAAGATCCGGGAGATTACGCTTGGGGCCACCCGTGCGGAAGGAGGAAGCAGGTCGCATACCGTAACGATCGGTGGTGCAACAAGCCCTGCATTCTCTGATTTCTCCGTGCCCCCGGTCCATCCCCCGGCAATCGCGCTCGATGTATTCGACATGGAGGTCCAGCTCCCAAAAGCTCTCAAGGATAATGTCCGTGAGGTCATGAACGATCCGGCAGAATGGGCCCGGATGAACGTGAAGAAGTTCGGAGCCGATCTCGTTACGGTCCACCTCACAAGCACGGATCCCCTCTTCCGGAATACAACACCGGCCGAGGCCTGCAAAACGGTCGATGCGGTCCTGCAGGCAGTTGATGTCCCCCTGATCATCGGGGGATGCGGTGACCCGCGGAAGGATGCAGCCGTCTTTTCAGAAATAGCAGCGATGGCAGAAGGCGAACGGCTTCTTCTCAACTCGGTAACCCTTGAGATGGCTGAGGCAAAGACCCTGGAGAAGGTTGCGATCGCTGCCCGGGAGAACGGGCATGTTCTTCTCGGTTTCACCGGTCTTGAACTCAACAGTGCAAAGGAACTCAACCGGCGCCTCTACGAGTACCTGCCCCCGGAACAGATCGTCATGGATCTCACCACGGTCGCTCTCGGGTACGGCCTTGAGTACTCCTTCTCCATCCACGAGCGCGCCCGGTACGCGGCGCTTATGGGCGACACCGAGCTCCAGCACCCGGTCATCTCTGCGTCAACAAACGCGTGGGGAGCAAGGGAGGCATGGATGCAGATGGCACCCGAGTACGGATCGCGTGAACTGAGGGGACCGATCTGGGAAACGATCAATGCCCTCACCCTCTTCCTTGCGGGGATCGATATCTACATGATGATGCACCCGGCAGCGGTACTGACCCTCCGCGATGTTGTCAAGCGACTGAACGATACAAAACCGGTCCTGCCGGAACAGGTTCATGACTGGGTGAGCGTGAGGACATGAGTATGGAGAATGCACCTGTCACCGGACAACCGGCCGGGAAGAAGCGGCGCAAGAGCATCCGGGAGATAAGCCCCATTGATGTGTACAAGCTCCTCCCGAAAACAAATTGCCGGGAATGCCGTGAATCGAACTGCATGGCCTTTTCCACCCGGCTCGTAAACGGCGAGGTCGTGCTCGTAGACTGCCCTCCCATCCTCACCGAAGAGTACCATGAAGCCCATGACCAGCTCGTCGAGCTTCTGGCTCCGCCGGTCCGTACGGTCACGTTCGGTTCAGGCTCACATGCCGTAACCATCGGCGGGAAGTACGTGCTCCAGCGACACGAGTTCACGTACCATAACCCTTCGCCGATTGCGATCGATGTCCACGATCTCATGCCCGAACAGGAGTTCCTCGCAAGAGTGAAGACTATCGGGGAATTCGCGTACAATTATATTGGCAGGACCCTGACCCTGAACGCGATTGCGATCCGGTGCAGCTCGAAAGATGCTGAGACCTTCCGGGATGCGGTGAAGAAAGTTACCGGTGCAAGCACGCTCCCGCTTATTCTCTGTGCGCACGACCCGCATGTCATGGAAGCCGGTCTCTCGGCATGCAGGGAGCGGACACCTCTTATCTATGCGGCAACTGAAGCGAACTGGAAGCAGATGGCAGAGCTCGCACTCCAGTACCGCTGCCCACTCGTTGTCTCGGCACCGGCCGATATGGATCTCCTCCGGTCGCTGACACGGACCCTCTTTGAATATGGCGTCGAGGATCTCGTGCTCGATCCCGGAACGTTTGGGGAGGAAGATCTTGCAGCGACCATAGCAAACTTCACAGGGCTCAGGACCGAGGCGTGCCGGAATTTTGACGAACTCTCCGGGTTCCCCCTTCTTGGGATACCGATGACGGTCTGGACCGGTCCGGAGATCTCGGAAGATGTGCTGAAGTGGAAGGAAGCGATAACCGCTTCTATGCTCCTCTCCCGGTACGCGGACATGCTTATTATGCACAGCATGGACGGCTGGGTACTCCTGCCCCAGATGATCTGGCGGTTCAATATCTACACCGATCCCCGGAAGCCGGTCTCGGTCGAACCGGGTATCCGGGTGTTTGGGAAACCAGACCGGAACTCACCGGTCCTGATCACTACGAACTATGCGCTCACGTACTTTACTGTTGAATCCGATATCAAGGCTGCAAACATCGACTGCTATCTTATCATTGTCGACACGGGAGGTCTCAGTGTCGAAAGTGCCGTTGCTGGCCGGTATTTCAACGCGGACTCGATCGCAAAGGCCCTTGCAGAATATAATGTGGAGTCAACGGTAGCTCACAAGACGCTCATTATCCCCGGTCTTGCGGCCCGGCTGAGCGGTGAAGCCGAGGAAGCAACCGGGTGGAAGATCCTGGTTGGCCCAAAGGATTCATCCGGTCTTGCCCAGTTCATCCGGAGCCGGTGGTCACCCGGCTCTTAAACGGGCAAACAGGTTTATTCATCTGTTTATTGAATAAATAGTTACGATAATCATCCGGCTGATCCGGATATCGACCGCTTTCGTATGACCCCTGCAGATCCCGGCATGGTAACGGTTATTTTTCAGCCCATGAACCGGGTTGTGCTGGTCCCTGTCGGCACAAGTGTTCTTGACGCCATCCGTCTCTCCGGCATCCTGTTCGAGAGTATCTGTGGCGGTAAAGGTGAATGCGGCAAGTGCCGGGTGATCCATGTCCGGGGAGCCTGCGAGAAAGGAATCGCCGGTGATACCTGTGCACTGACACCTGTTGAGATCGCTGATTCCTACTGTCTTGCCTGCCGTACTTTCCTTAACGGTTCCTGCGAGTTCACGATTCCGGTCGAGAGCAGGATCGACACCCCGAAGATACTACCCGGCCCTGTTCTGTCACCCACGGAACTCAGCCCGGTTGTGACAAAATATCGTACGAGCGACAACGATCATGCAGTGCCATCCTACGGCACCCGGTCCATCCGGCTCGATGGATACACCGGGCCACGCCCCCGCATGACCCCGGAGCAGCGTGAACGGCTCCTTGGATCGCCCTCTCCGAACACGGTCACAGTCTCCGTAGCAACCGGTTACCCGGAGGTTATCGAGGCAGGAGATGGTGATACTACCGGGCAGGTACCGGGGATCGCCATCGATCTCGGGACAACAACGGTTGTCGGAACGCTGACAAATCTCGCTGACGGTTCGATCCTTGCATCAGCTTCGGTACTGAACCGGCAGATTACCTATGGCGAAGAACTCATCACCCGGATTGCCGTTGCCCGCGATCCGGCCATGCTCCGGAAATTACAGGAGGCAGCGGTCGGGAGTATCAATGCGGTGATCGAACGTCTTGCACAACAGGCAGCGATCCAGCCGGCCTCGGTACTCGATGTCTCGATCGCCGGCAACACCGTGATGAACTATCTCCTGCTGGGCCAAAATCCGCATGTGCTCGAACTCGTGAATGCTGATGTCACGCGTGAGCCCGCGATTGTTCCGGCCGGGGAACTCGGGATCGCGGTCCATCCCCGTGCAAGTGTTTACTGCCTGCCAAACGTAAGCAGGTTTGTCGGTGGTGATGCGGTTGGCGATGTCCTCGTCTCCGGCATGTGTGGAACGGGAGAGCTTTCCCTGGTTATCGATCTCGGCACGAACGGTGAGATCGTATTCGGGAACCGTGAGTGGCTTGCCTCGGCATCCTGTGCCTCCGGCCCGGCATTTGAAGGAGCGGGGATCGTATGCGGGATCCGGGCGATGAAGGGAGCGATCGAGCACGTTGCTATTGATCCGGTGAGTGCAGAAGTTACGATTACCACAATCGGGGGCGGGAAGCCCAAAGGGATCTGCGGTTCCGGGATCATTGATGCCGCTGCCGGGATGGCAGCTGCCGGGATCATCGATTTTACCGGGAAGCTGCAGGAGGACTCTCCCGGTGTCCGGCGCGGCACCCAGGGGCTTGAATATGTACTTGTCCCCCGTGACCTGACCGCAACCCATCGCGATATCGTGATCACTGCTCAGGATATGGCATACCTGATTGACTCAAAAGCTGCGGCCTGCGGCGCGATCGGTGTGCTCATGAAAAAATACCATATATCGGTTGATGATGTCCGGCATGTCTACCTGGCCGGTGCCTTCGGTGCCTACATGGACCGCAAAAAAGTTGTTCAATTCGGTATTATCCCGGATTTTCCTTATGCCCGGTTCCACCATCTCGGCAATGGATCGCTTGCCGGGGCCCTTGCGACTCTCATGTCCCTCGCGATGCGTGAAGAAGCGGTAGCGATCGCAAAGAAAATGGTCTATATCGATCTTCTTGCGGATTCTGATTTTATCGATGAGTATTCAGCAGCGGTATATATCCCGGGCAAGCCGGAATATTCCCCGTCCGGCAGAAAACCGGGATCCGGTTCATGACCCGGAGATCGAAAAGACCCGGAGAAGACCGTCCCGGGGATCGCATATTGCCTGCGACAGGTGACCGGTACTCGTGGGATACCGATTATACAAAACGGGGGAGACTCTGGGGAGGATCATCCCCTGCCCTTCCGGTCCTTTTACCCGGTTCCCGGATCCTTGAGCTCGGGTGCGGGAACGGGAAATCCCTGCAGAATATGACCCGGCAGGGATGGGATGTTATCGGGATCGATTACTCATTGCCCGCAACAGCATTATGCCGGAAAAATACCGGCATAGAGAATGTTGCGATCATTGCCGGCGATGCACGGGCACTCCCGTTCCGGCCGGGCACATTCGATGCAATCTTTGCATATCATATTCTTGGGCACATGCTTGCCGCTGACCGGAGAAAATCCGCAGCAGAGATCACCCGGGTACTTGGACCGTCAGGATCGATCTATTTCCGGGCTTTTTCCGGTGGTGACCTGAGATTTGGATCCGGGAGAGAACTGGAGGACGGGACGTTTTTGCGGGGAACCGGTATTTTTACGCATTATTTTACCCGCAATGAAGTAGCCGGGCTCTTTTTCCCTCTTGAACCGGTATCGCTTGACAGCCACCGGTGGACGATGAGGGTACGGGGAAAGGATCTTGTGCGGGAAGAGATAACTGCTGTTTTGAAATACGTACCGGGAATGTGGTATCCCGAATTGATTTTACACATATAACTGCTCTGTAGAAAACCTCCATGACGAGAAATTGTAAGAACTTGTGGATGTTACAAACAATCATTTTCCCTGCGATTTCCTTTCTCTGAATTGAGAATATTCGAGCCTTTAGATCGCCACCGAACTTTCTTTTCAGGACAGAGAACTTGTTCTCGACAAGTTGTCTTCTCCGGTATCTGGTATCATCGAATTCTCCAGCCATCTCGTTTCGGTACTTTCCTCCGATAATCTGATTGTTCCAGGAACGGATCGGGATGATGGAGTCAGCGAGCAGTTCCTCCCGAACCTGACGATGAATCGCTTCGGAGTCGTATCCCCGATCCATAACGTAACACTCTGACCGTCGTATCTTGTGACATTGTGGGAGTAACCTGGCTGCATGCCGGGTATCGTGAACTCGGCTTTTCGAAGTGATGAATCCGGTGATCGCTTGTGTGTCGGTGTCAACCGAGATCGAAGTTTTCAGGAAATGTTTTCGGATTTTGCCGGTTCTGGCTGAGTAATAGTGACTCGAATATCCGCTGGTAAACCCGGACGAATCGACAGCGGTAATCGCAATTGGATCATCGTTGGAATAGAACAGACTCGTCGTTTTCCTGAATGCGTAGCGGAGGTACAGGGTTTTTATCCGACAGAAGAATTTCTGAAGAGTCGTGAAATGAGGGACGACTGATAGTTCCAACTCCTTTTGGATCGACTCCATGTCTCCGATATCTTCAACAAATTCGCGATAATGCTGATTCCGATAGTCTTTGAAGAGAATCAGGACGAGAAGTTGATACCGGGTGTAGATCTTTTTCGAATATTTACAGGAATACGGACTGAGTCGTATTGCTTTCACGATCGAAATCGCTGCTCGGATAAACCTGATATTCCGGCTCGTCGATTTCTTACTAGTCTCTGTACTTTTTGAGCACACACTCTAGTATGGAGACAATGTACCTTAGATCTTTCGGTCCATGGTGCCGTCGATTTTGAAGAGGTTTTCTACAGAGCACATATAACCATTTCTGCGCATAGTTCAGAATCCTCTCCGGGGGTAGACGGTACCAGAATGCGTTATAAGGCTCATCGTAATCGAGACTCATGTGAGGTTTGATGACATTGTGCCAGTGAACAATTTTATCGACAGAACCGAACTTCGCGATCCTTCGTTCGACTTCTCCGAAGAACCGTTCAATTTTGCCGTTCGTTTGAGGGTGTTTTATCCTGGTTGGGATGTGTTTGATGTTGTGATGAACAAGAAACTCTCCGAATTTATGATGGGCCTGTTCACGGTTCCGAGCTGAAACGAATTGTGTACCGTTGTCAGTAAGGATCTCGCGGGGCGTACCGTACATCTGGAATCCCTGATTCAGAACCGTGAGAGTGTTCTCGGTAGTTGGAGAATCGAATACCCCGTAGCAGGTGATGAGGCGGGATGAATCATCCATGAATGCGATCAGCCATTTCTTCGATCCATTAAGTTCGAACTCTTTCCAGTCTCCCTGCCACATCGACATGGAATGAGTACGTTCGTACCGAACATATTTCCGTTGTTGCCGTTTTTTCATGTTGATCTCCACCAGACCGTGGTTCAACAATACCCGATAGATTCGATTATGCGGGATATGGATCCCGAGTGTTTCCTCAATCTTTTTCTCCAGATGGATTGGACCAATGTTGTTGGATTGATAGGTTTCGAGGATCAACTCTTCTGCTCGATCATCGATGGCTTGGGGCTTTCTTCCAGATTGCCTGAGTACCGGATATTCTCCCGATTCTCTGAACTGGTTGATGAGCTGATACACTCGTTGACGGGTAATCTGGAAATACCGGGCAATCTCAACAACGGGTTTCTCATTTACCCATTGCTGAATGATCCTCTGGATATCCCGATTCGATAATTTGCTCACATCGATATTTACATGTGATGTCAAATGATTTCGGGATAGGACAAATACGTACCGGGAACATAAAAATCTTTAACGTTTTTGAAATCTCCGTAACTTTTTGAGCAATTGAATTTTTTAAGATGTATACATCATTATGGGCATTGGGCATCAAACATCAGGCCTGCCAACATCAGGACCGGGCGCACAAGATGCAGCGATTGTATATTAGCGCGGAGGGGCGTTTGTTCCCTGCGGCTTGATCCGCCCGTAATGCTGACAGATGTGACGAGACACCCAGCCAACAGAATCCCGTTAACGAGCCACACCAAGGATGTTTCCCGAGCAAAATGAAGAACCTCAACCTGCCACGGGAAGGCTCTCCTGTCATGGATCGATAAATGCATCACCGGGTTTCAAAATGGCAACGTGTTCCCATGGTGCGTGATACCGGGAAGACTTCGTTTTAATTTTTCCGATGGCACAAAAACGACGCAGATGACCCGGGGGACGGTGGTGTGAACTCCTCAATCCAGTTGTCACCGGAAAAGATCATGGTATAATCGTTCTGCTGGTGATGTATGAGCTTTGGCGATGAGTGAAAAGAGGGTGAGGTTATTATCAGGGACCTGTGAACCGGGGATTATCCCGGGATTTTCACCATTGATAGGACACACCACTCTCAATTTCAATCCGGGCCCTTTACGAGCCCAGATTACCCGTTTTCCCGGACCGGGATCTTACCTTGAGGTAATAAATCACAAAAATGAGGTAATAATTCGTGAAAAAATCGGAAATTTACGCCGGAGAAATGAGACACTAATTAGCAGCATTTGGAGGGCGGATCGCATGCCGGATCATATAATCATAGGTCCGATTGGGAAAAACCCCCTTTTTGGGGCAAAGTACCGGATAAGGTCACGTCGGAGAACAAAATTCTTCGACGGAGAAAATGCATGATCCCACGGGCTCCGGAAAACCCGGTGCTGTTTTGCGAGACCTGGCGGGATGGTATGGGGGATGAAGTCATGAGGCTCTCGTTCTCCGAAGGAGAGGGTCGGGAGCCGGGGGGGTCCGGAGCATGCCAGCGTGCTTTTTTTGGAGCACTTTTACACACTATTTTCCGGAAGTCTTGCATAGGACCCCGTTTGGCTTGATTCGCCCGGAAAATCCCCGGAAAAAAACCTTATTGTACGCTTATGGGAGGCGAAACTCTGAAAAAACGGGCCGGACCAGGGGTAGAACGGGAAAAACCCCTGTATTTTCGCTCGAAGTTTGATTGGAGAATGAGGATGGAACGGATCTAACCGTTCACCGGATAACAATCGGCTGCTTTCACGAGCGTTCCATCGCATTGCCCGGCTACCGGGAACATTGATGTAATCCAAGTCGGTTATCTTCCGTGACATGTCCTCAGTTTTTTTCTGTTGTCAGAGTATTTTGATCTGCCGGTTTGATCGTGGGCTTTTCATAAGTCCCATGGTATTGGCTGAAAGCCATCGGATCCACCGGATCTACAAGAACCGGTTTGCGATCCGAGTCTTCGTCCCATATCCGGAATATCGTGAAAATAAAGGCATCCCAAAGAAACGTTGTGATCCGTTATATGCTGGCGATAATCTCATTCCTTCTCAAAAATATCTGTGTATCTCTTCAACGAATGTTCTTCTCTCAGGGTAAACGAGAGGCAGGGACCGTTGATGAAGATTTGTTCTGTTTCGATTTCTTCCGGCTATTGGTCTGGGAAAAGATTCATAAAAAAACTCCAAGTTTTCTCCCATTCCTCTATAATAGTTTCATCGGTATTTCGAAATGTTTTAGAATACCCGGCTCCGATCTTTACCAAGGTACGAGAGTATGAGAACGTTTTTCCTGTATCTTTTAGTATTCTGTTTCTTCCTTGCCCCTGCTGTTTCTGCAATTGGTGGCGGCGAAGGATGGATCCAGATTAACTGTAATGTCGATGGTGCTTCGGTAAGTTTTGACGGAACCCAGTACTTCACTAATTTTTAGCCGAGGCTAATCAAAACCGGCAGATCTAAATAGGCAGCGGGCGCCGCATATGGCAAATAGACGACAATTCACCCGCCGAATAAAGAATGAGATCCGAGCAGAAGATTGTTCCGAAATAGCAGTGGATGCAATCAACCGGAATCTCACCATTTCCATCAACGGAACACTGAGACAAAAGACCCTTATCCAGTCACTTGTTGGGATGTCAGCAACCAAACTATCCGTGCATTCCATCAATAAGGCCGGAGAAAAAGTCCCGTGTGAAACGTCAGTCAGATACCATTTATCGAAGGTGGATTTAGAATCGCTTTTCGAAATACAATCAAAGATCCTCACCTATTCAAACGATCAGATCCTTGTTCCCGGAAAATCGTATCATTTTGCCATAGATTTCACCGACGATCCTTATTATGGCGAAATTATCGAAGCGAACAAAGATTACGTCCTCAAGAGTAAAATGAAGAAATCAACAACCACATTTTACTCGTATGTTTCGCTCTACATAACAACAAAAGGTCAACGGCAGACCCTTGCAGTTTTCCCGGTGAAGAAGGGTGTGTCAAAGGTCGAGTACATCCGGAAATTTTTGGCCATAATCCACAACGCAAAAGTGAACACCCAAGTACTCTGTCTTGATCGGGGATTTTACTCAAAAGATGTGTTCTCATTTCTCCAGAAGGAAAAGATCCCGCACATTGTTCCGGTGAGAAAACACGGCGAAGAACTCAAGAAAATACTCCGGGGAAATCATTCCCGGTATGCACAGTATACGATGATGGGAACTGGCGAACCTCTTTCTCTTACTCTGGCAATTGATGTCCAGTACCTTCTGGGAAGGAATAAGAAATACGGGAATGTGAACCTGGGTTACGTCGTGTATGGTATTAACTGGAAACCCCGTCGGATCTACCGGGTCTACACGAACCGGTTTGCGATCGAGTCTTCGTACCGTATCCGGAATATCGTGAAAGCAAGGACATCCACAAGAAACGTTGTGATCCGGTACCTGCTGACGATAATCTCTTTCCTTCTCAAAAATATCTGGGTCTCTCTTCAATGGATGTTCTTCTCTAAGGTTCAACGAGGACCAAGAACCGTTGCTGAAGATTTGTTCCGTTTCGATTTCTTCCGGCTATTGGTCTGGGAAGGGATTCGGAAAAAACTCAAATTTGTCTCATTTGTTTCTGTTCTTCGACCGTTTGGTTGATCAGAGGTTGAGAGTATTGATGACTTGCCAAAATTCACGGAGGTAAATTTAGAGAAGTACTGGACCCGGAAATAACACGGGCAAATGTACCCAAACCCGATCCGGACTGCCTTGGAGCAGGAGCATTCCGGAGCAAGACTTCGGGCTGCCATGTTACGGATTCGGTAGTCATGATGGCCCCTTATTCCGTGTTCACAGTTATAAAAATTATCCCGGTCCGGTCAGGTGCGTTAATCATCTTTACCTATCCGGGAGTTGGAGGTACGTGCATGCATGACGATCTTCTCCGCTGAATTTTGTCCCGGGGTCTTCCTGCATCAATGGGATCAAATTCATTAAATCCACCAGTTACCATTGGAACGTATGGTTTCCCCCGGTATGCCAACCGATGCGGTATCTTCCGATCAGCCAGATCGCAAAAAGATGCCGGTTCTTTTCATTGGCCACGGATCGCCGGAATTTACCGTTGGTGATAACCGGTTCAACCGGTGCTGGAAGTCACTCGGGAAAAAAATTCCCCGGCCTTTGAGTATCCTCTGTATATCGGCTCACTGGGTTATCCAGGAGGGGACAGCGGTAACCGCGACGGATACTCCGAAAACGATCCACGATTTTTACGGGTTTCCAAGGCCACTCTATAAGATCGAGTATCCCGCCCCCGGTTCCCCGGAGACTGCCCGGGCGATCCGGAACCTGGTCCGGAGCACAAGAATCGATCCGGACTATGAATGGGGTCTCGATCATGGGACATGGTCAGTCCTCCGGCACATGTTCCCGGAGGCGGATATTCCGGTTCTCCAGCTCAGCCTGAATTACAACCATCCCCCCGAACTCAATGTTAAAATCGGGCAGGAACTGGGTAAACTCCGGGATGAAGGAGTCCTGATCATCGGCAGCGGAAATCTTGTCCATAATCTCATGCTGCTGCGCGAAGGATCTGAACCTTATTCCTGGGCAGTCCAGTTCGATCAATTCGTACTGGAATCAATTGAGAGTCACAATGTTAACGCAATGGCGTATTATTCACGTTCGCCCCTTGCTTTTAAAGCGCATCCAACAAGCGAACATTTCCTTCCTCTCCAGTACGTTCTTGGTGCGGCAGGGAACGATAGTCCCCGGTTCTTTACCGAAACGATCTTCGGGGGATCCGTTTCAATGCGCGGGATCCTGTTTGGTGGCTGATCGCAAGGGAAATCCGTTAAACTGCCGGGTGCCGGTAATTTCTAAAACCGGATACCCGGGCGAAATTATCCATTCAGTCCCGCGATCGTTTTATCTCGTTCTGATTCTAACCCGGTGTGATGACCCTGCCGTTTACCCCGTTTGACCTGGTTCTCCATTTCGATACCTACCTCCCGCTCATTATCCAGGAGTACGGCGTCCTGACGTATGTTATCCTGTTCGCCATCCTGTTCTGTGAAACCGGTCTCGTTGTAACCCCGTATCTTCCCGGGGACTCTCTCCTTTTCGTCGCCGGAGCTCTTGCAGCGTAGCGAGGCATTCTCGATATCTGGATTCTTCTGGCCACCCTTATCCTTGCCGCAATCCTTGGGGACACGGTCAACTACTGGATCGGCCACACGTTTGAGATGAGAATCCTTGAATGGCGATACTCATTTGTTAAAAAGGAACACCTTGACAAGACCTACGAGTATTTCGAGAGATATGGTGGAGTAACCATCGTTATCGCACGGTTTATGCCATTCATCAGGACATTTGCACCGTTTCTTGCCGGGGTCGGTAAGATGCGATACTCGTGGTTCATCGGGTACAATGTCATTGGTGGGGTGGCGTGGGTTGGTGCATTCCTGGCGGCAGGATTCCTGTTCGGGAACCTGCCTCTGGTAAAGCAGAACTTCTCCCTGATTATATCGGTTATTATCGGCCTGTCACTCCTTGCATTTGTCTCAATCTTCTTCAGTCTCTACCGGTCCATGAAATCACCCCCGGCTGCGGAAGAGAAAAAACGGGAGGGCTAAAAACCCGGAAATTTCATTTCAGGCTACTTCAATGCTCCGACAATCTCACCGGTCTTCCGCACCCGGCCAAGACGCGGGAAAATGAATCAGACCGGGGAGTTATGCCCATCTTCCACACGTGATGACAGAGCGTCTTTTACAAAGATCTGTCGGTACCGTACTCGTATGCAAAACGGGCAGTAATCTCAACTCCGAAATTTGTCGCGATACCACAGAGGACAATGGTATCAAGCTCTCTTCTCCGGAGCTGGAGATTGAGGTCAGCGCCGAAAGAAAGCACCCCACTGTTTCTTTTCGATCACAATATCCTCCGGAGCCGGTGTTATCTCCGGGACAAAATCCGACCAGTGCGGAGAAGAGGATGGGATCGGACAAAAGATTCGTCGCTGGTGGTGTTAAAACATGGTCACCTTTGTATTGACAGCATGAACAAGAAAAGCCGGCATTCTTTTTTGTCGGAATGCGGTCAGGAGAAGGGATGCGTTTCTGATCACAACCGGCGATGAGTACGGTTTTTTCGGCTGCAGGGCAATTCCTCGCTTGAGCTCGATGACAACCAGTGTGGTCCGGTTTTTGTCAATCATCAGTTTTTTCAGGATAGATCTCAGGCGAACGGGATCACGGGCGGATATTTATTGTCGTGCACAATCGCCGCGTTTATAATGAGGAGATAAAACCACCGGACCGGGAAATTTCAGGCTGAACGGGATTGAACCATGAAAGCATATTGCTGGGGAGAACAAAACAAGAAACTACGAACGTGGTACCATGGGTAACCCTTACCTGAACCCCAATGAATCCATTATCCTTGCTACGCACAGGGTTATGGTAAAATCGGTGTCTTCTGACGTGATCCTGACCAGCCAGCGTCTTCTTATGGTTGACACCCAGAACTCCCGGTTCCTTCCGGTGTCAATTCCTCTCACGGAAATCGAGACGGCCATAGGTGCGGAAAGCATAACCGGGGAACCGGAAATCAGCCTTACGATAACCCCTCCGACAAAAGATGAAGCGCCATCGACACTATACCTGACCTTCTCCCAGTGGGAAGGTGAGGAGCGGGAACACGAGCGCGATACCTGGCTGGAGAGACTAAAAATCCAAAGTGTTCTTGCCCGAACGGAAGCCAGGAATTCCGGAACGATTTCACACGGAATACCAGGCAGCCCGGCGGGTCCTGCGGAAGATACACCCCAGCTATCAGCCACTCCTGTGAAACCGGAGCTCTCCGTACCGGCAGGAACGGACATTACTCCACCGGATGAACCGGGAAAGGCCGTTCCTTCCGTTCTTCCTTCCCGGAAAGAACATGGTGCTGTCACCGCCCGGGATCCTGTTTCAGAAATACCAGCGGTTCCCTTACCTGGCTGTTTTCACCCACCTGCCCCGGCAAAGCCCGGTCGATCACCCGTTTTTATTACGGGTGCGATTGTTATTGCCGTATTGGTGATTGTGGGAGCGATTTTCTTGCTGCCTCAACTTGTCCCGGGAAATGTCACCGGATCGGGAAACCCGGCCGGGACACTGGAGCCCACACAAACGATACCACTAAATCTGACCCGGACAACCGTCGTAACCCAGTCCCCGACACCATCACCCACCCCGACACCGGAAGCCACCCCGCTTACTCTTTCAACCCCGCAGTTAGTCCCCCCCGGAGCGGGTGTTTGGGTACAGGTAAACTATAATGGAAATTTCACCGGATCCTATGGCACTCCCGGGAGAATGCGTACAGTCACCAGCTCGGGGAATAGGATCTACAATATACCGGCAGTGAACGAAACGGTGGAAGCTGCCATCCAGAAGATGGATGCATCGGGAAATACTCTTACCGTTGAAGTATACAAAAACGGAAAGATAGCCGGGGTCGAGAGGACTTCTGCACCTCAGGGATACATCGATCTTCACGCAAATCTTGCCGGACTGTAGAACATTTTTTTATAGAGAGCTTCCCGGAACCCGGTATTTCCCACGATTGAAACACGAATCGATTCTTTTTTTTATTTCTTGTAAAGCCATGAAACGCAAAAACGCAACGTTCCCGGTCTTGTAAAGGGAAAATATGGTGCTTCGCTTCGTACGAAGATTTAGTTTCCGGATTGCCGGATTGATAAAAAAAGACCCTCTTTTAAAAATGAAGATTACGGGGGTACGTGTGTGCCATACACGATATTGAGAATGAGAATAACAATACCAATTGCTGCTGCAACTGCCATCACGGTTACGGGATTGATGTGAATTGCTCTCCGGTCCTCACTCTCGTAATAGTTGACGAGACCGGCTGATGATAATAATCTTCCACCCTGTTTCTTTGCCATGGGAACATATTTCGTTTTCAACATATAAATAAATGTCACGGCGTATCATGAAACGGTCGCAGACTGTATCCGGGATGGCATTGATTGGTGATGAGTTCGAGATCCTGCCGGTCGATATCATCGTGGAATCCGGGATAATACGTTCAATTGAGGAGAACCCAAAGGCTCCCTGCCATTGGATCTGCCCCGCATTTTTTAATGCCCATACCCATCTTGGGGATACCATTGCGATGGACTGCGATGCGGTGGGTGATCTCGCTGATCTCGTTACACCCCCGCACGGACTGAAACACCGTCTCCTTGCCGCAGCAACGAATGACGAACTGGCTGGCGGAATGAGAGCAAGTATACAGGGAATGATCACACGCGGAATTTACGGGTGTGCGGATTTTCGCGAAGGGGGCCCGGCCGGTGTCGCTGCTCTGAAGGAGGCTGCCCGGGGACTGCCGTTTTACCCTTTGATTCTCGGTCGCGACGGGGGAGAATTGCACGGAGACGGTATCGGTATCAGCAGTACCCGCGATGTGGTGGATGTCGATCGGCTTGTTGAAGCAACCCGGAAGAACGGTGGGACGGTAGCCTTCCACGCGGGAGAGCGGGATCCGGAGGATGTCGATACCGCCCTCAGCTACGATCCGGACATCCTCATCCATGCGACACACGCGACCGGAAAACAATTGCGTGAATGTGCCGACCGGAATATCCCAATCGCAATATGTCCACGGTCCAACTGGATCCTTGGGGTCGCGGAATCGGTTAACCATCCTCCGCTGGGTCTCATGCAGGAACTCGGCTGCACCATCTTCCTCGGCACGGACAACGTGATGTTCGTCCCGCCGGATATCTTCTCGGAGATGGCATTCTGCAACACGATATACGGGACAGACCCGGCAGATCTCCTCCGGGCAGCGGTCGGGGGATCGGCCCTCCTGGGCAACAAGCCCTGTATCCAGGTTGGGGCGCGGGCAAATTTTTTCGTGCTTGATCCCGGGTCATCGGCCCTCAAATTCAGCAGGAATCCTCTTTTGTCCATTATTCGGCGAGGAGATGGATTATCGGTTAGGAAAAACGTTTTTAATGCTTAAATTAAATAAAAGAGGCATGTTTGTTTTGGGTGATGACATTGTTTAATAATATACTTGTCGCGATTGACGGCTCGGAAGCTGGCGAGCGTGCGTTCCACCGGGCAGTCGACGAAGCACGGGTCTGGAATGCACGGTTGCATATTGTCTATGTCGTCGAAACGGGTCTTTTTTCCTCACTCCCTGCAGACAATACCGTTGAACTGATGTACCGGGTACTCGAAAAGGAGGGCCAGGAAAGTGTCGATAAGGCAAAGCTTGCTGCAGCGGCAAAAGGCGTCACAAGCTTAACCCACATCAGGCAGGGGCATGCCGGCAGCGAGATCGTTGCACTCGCTGAACACGAGAAAGCGGATCTTGTTATTATCGGTTCCCACGGGAAGAGCCAGACCGACCGGATCCTTATTGGCAGTGTCAGCACATTCGTTGTCACCCACAGCAAGGTCACAACCATGGTGGTGAGATCATAACAGAAAAGCTCGTCAAAGACTATATGACCGCTGACGTGGTCCACGTCGAAATTATCGGCAACCGGGATGATGTACTGAAGATTCTCAAGCGCACGGGAATCTCCGGTGTCCCGGTAATCAAGAACAAGAAGATCGTCGGGATCATCACCCGCAAGGATCTGCTCAGCAAACCCGAGGAGACCCAGCTCGGGCTCCTCATGACCTCGAAACCGATAACGATTGAGCCTGACGCTGACCTCAAAGAAGCAGCACGGCTGCTTGTCCACCATAAGATCCGGAGATTGCCGGTTGTCGAAAGCGGACACCTTATCGGCCTTCTCTCGGTTTCTGATGTCATCCATGCTCTCGCCCAGATGAAGATCAAGGAAGAGATCAAGGGCCGGTACACGAGCCGGACATTCGCCCTCTGGGAGGAGACTCCCCTGCCGGTTGTCGGACGCGTCATGGAGATCTCCGGCGTAGATGCAATCCCGATCCTCGATGCTGAAAATATCCTCCAGGGAATTATTTCTGAACGCGACTTGATCCGGAACACGAGCATCGAAGACTCAGTCGGCGTAAGCGACTTCTCCAATGGAACGGATGACGACGAATGGACATGGGAAAGCATCCGGGACAACCATACGATCAGCTTTGGCATTTCGCGGGTCCAGCTCCCAAACCGCCCCGTGAAACTTGCCATGGTCAAGAATGTGGCCGCAGTCCCGCAGAATGCTGAAGTCAGCGAGTGTGCATTAAAGATGCGGCGGGCCCGGGTCGACCAGTTACCCGTAATTAATGGCGACAAGCGTCTTGTCGGGATGTTGTATGACCGGGAACTTATCCGGGCTTTCTGTGCTGAGGCACAGGAATAAAAACCTTTAAATTTACTGTGGTATCCCGAATTGATTTTACACATATAACCATTTCTGCGCATAGTTCAGAATCCTCTCCGGGGGTAGACGGTACCAGAATGCGTTATAAGGCTCATCGTAATCGAGACTCA
Source organism: uncultured Methanoregula sp. (assembly GCA_963666355.2). Lineage (GTDB taxonomy): Archaea > Halobacteriota > Methanomicrobia > Methanomicrobiales > Methanospirillaceae > Methanoregula. The sequence goes on along the minus strand of CAXXCP010000016.1, from coordinate 205,354 downwards.
TGTGAGGTTTGATGACATTGTGCCAGTGAACAATTTTATCGACAGAACCGAACTTCGCGATCTTTCGTTCGACTTCTCCGAAGAACCGTTCAATTTTGCCGTTCGTTTGAGGGTGTTTTATCCTGGGTGGGATGTGTTTGATGTTGTGATGAACAAGAAACTCTCCGAATTTATGATGGGCCTGTTCACGGTTCCGAGCTGAAACGAATTGTGTACCGTTGTCAGTAAGGATCTCGCGGGGCGTACCGTACATCTGGAATCCCTGATTCAGAACCGTGAGAGTGTTCTCGGTAGTTGGAGAATCGAATACCCCGTAGCAGGTGATGAGGCGGGATGAATCATCCATGAATGCGATCAGCCATTTCTTCGATCCATTAAGTTCGAACTCTTTCCAGTCTCCCTGCCACATCGACATGGAATGAGTACGTTCGTACCGAACATATTTCCGTTGTTGCCGTTTTTTCATGTTGATCTCCACCAGACCGTGGTTCAACAATACCCGATAGATTCGATTATGCGGGATATGGATCCCGAGTGTTTCCTCAATCTTTTTCTCCAGATGGATTGGACCAATGTTGTTGGATTGATAGGTTTCGAGGATCAACTCTTCTGCTCGATCATCGATGGCTTGGGGCTTTCTTCCAGATTGCCTGAGTACCGGATATTCTCCCGATTCTCTGAACTGGTTGATGAGCTGATACACTCGTTGACGGGTAATCTGGAAATACCGGGCAATCTCAACAACGGGTTTCTCATTTACCCATTGCTGAATGATCCTCTGGATATCCCGATTCGATAATTTGCTCACATCGATATTTACATGTGATGTCAAATGATTTCGGGATAGGACACAGAAAAATCAAGATAGAAAAACATATTTTACCGTGCGCCCTACGGGATCGTTGCCTATGCCAATCATGAGAATCCGGGGCGGGGATCTCGACCTCGTTGAATACGATTTCAAAACATTTGCACCGGGAACTGACTTAAAGACCATCGGGCTTGAAAAACAAAAATTCAAGCTTAAAACGATTAAGGGAAAAGTCACGGTTAAAGCGCCGGGACGTATTCACCTCTCAGTTCTTGACATGAACAGGTTTGCACCGGATCATCCCGGTGGTGGCGGAATCGGGTTTGCAATCGAGTGTTACTGTACCGCTACGGTTGAATGCACGAAAGAAGCGATTGAGATTGATTACATCCGTGCACCGCTGATTAAGAATTTTGTTGAAGTTTTCAAAAAAGCGGTCGGTTATTCCGGAGGTTTCCGGATTACGGTCAGCGATCTCGATCACAAGCATGTCGGCCTGGGATCTACCAGTACCATGATGATTGCCGTAGCAACCGGGATCAATCATGCAGTCGGATCCCCGCTCACAAACAGCCAGCTCCGAAAACTCATCGGTCATAATTATGTTGAAGAGACTGCCGACGGGAACATTGCTTTTGGTTTCGAGACGGGCGTTGGCCCGGCGGCAAGCACCCATGGCGGCATGGCAGTCATGGGCGATGAGCTTACTCTTATCTACCACCACCCCTTTGCTGAAGGGAAAAATGTGTACATCATTATCCCGCCAACCGATATCTCTTCGGCAGGAACCCAGGAGTTTGATCTCCTGATGAACAAGGCACGCACACTTGACTACCGGGACCGCGAGCTCAAGGCGTATCTCTTTATGATGGATCTTGTCCCTGCACTTGAAAAGGACGACTTAAAACACGCGGGAAATGTCATCTGGGAGATCGAGTTCCGGGGATCAAAACGTGCCGAAGTTGAGCACCACAGCTTCGAGATCTATCATTACATGAGCATGCTTCGTGAAGCCGGTCTTGAATTCGTTGGCATGAGTTCTGTTGGCCCGTCCATTGCGGTGGTAACGAACCGCGACCGGAAATCGCTTGAAAAGATCTTAAAACCTCTTGAGCTGTCCGTTGCAATCTCAACAAAGGTTGACAACAAAGGGCTGACAATCCAGGAATCATAAATTTTTACGGTTTTCCCGGTAATACCGGTAACTATTCCCGCTTTTGTTTTTTGGTTTTTTTAGTTTTTTATGAGTTCCCGTGCATCAGTTTGAGTGCAGCTGCAAGGAAGAGAACTGCAGCGGGAATGATGAGCGTTTCCCATTTCAGGGCTTCCGATCCGACAATGATGACATGTTCGAGGACGTTTACTGCGAGAGGATCACAATGATTACCTGGATCAGCGTTGTTTTGAGCTCGCTGATGCTTTCAATATGGAGCCAGCGGGGAAGTTTTGTTTTGCCGGTATCGGTGACATTTGCAATAAAGAGCGTGTAGATCCCATAGGAGAAGATGAGGAGGACAAGAGCAAATAAAAATGCATCTACCGCCTGCACAAGAGCTACAGATGCAAGCGAGCCCTGGTTAAGGTGATGGGGAAGCTGGACCGGGCCGGGGCCGAAGAGGTATATATTGAATGCATTGAGGGTTCTTTCCGCTCCGATAACGGACATCAGGACAGCGCCCGCAAAGAGAGAAATAACGGCGGCAATACAAATGTACCGGAGCGAGAAAAATCGTTCAAACATGTTACTCTGTTCTTCGCAGTAATAGTTTTTGAAAATTCCGTATTGATCCGGGACAGGGAAATAATTGAAAGCACGTACCTGCGGGGGGATATGCTCAGGAAGCCGGATCTAAAAGAAGAAGATCACTTCTCTTTCCTGCAGCATTCCTTCCGGTGGGCGAGATGTGCCGAGATGATCCCGTATGCTATCAGCATGATTGTCAGAAGAGTTACGACGATTACCAGGATCATCAGGAGATTCATATTCTCCCTGACAATAGAGAAAGTACCAAAGAAATAGCCGGCGAGAACAACTACCGTAGTCCAGGCAACTGCCCCGAAAATATTGTAGAAAAGGAACCGGCGGTATTCCATGGTACCGACCCCGGCCAGGAACGGTGCGAATGTCCGGACAACCGGGACAAACCGTGCAATAAAGACTGCTATCCCCCCATACTTCTCGTAAAAATGATAGGTCCGATCGATGTACTCCTGTTTAACCAGAGTCGGGAACCTGCACTGGAATACACGAAGGCCCAGATAGTTCCCGATCCAGTAATTCGCGGTATCCCCAAGAACCGCCCCCAAAATGATGGCAATGAAAAGCCACTGGAGATCCAGAAGACCGCTCGCTGCTGCTGCTCCTGCAACAAAAAGGAGGGAATCCCCCGGGAGGAACGGGGTGACAACAAGACCCGTCTCAAAAAAAATAATGATAAAGAGGATCAGGTAGGTCCACAGGCCGTACTGCTGGACCACAAGACCGATATTCTGGTCGAGGTGCAGGAGAATATTGATGAGCGCATCAATCATGGTGCTAAAATTACGCGCCCGTATGCTATATACATTAATGTGATTATTGGTTCGCAAACTCCGGCAGAGAAAATGGTACCCGTTTATGAACAATCTGAAATCAGCTGTTCTTGTACCCCCGGAATAAATACCCGCGTGTAGATTTTTTTTGAGACAACCCATTAACTCAACGCAGGGTGAGTCCAGTACTTCACTAATTTTTAGCCGAGGCTAATCAAAACCGGCAGATCTAAATAGGCAGCGGGCGCCGCATATGGCAAATAGACGACAATTCACCCGCCGAATAAAGAATGAGATCCGAGCAGAAGATTGTTCCGAAATAGCAGTGGATGCAATCAACCGGAATCTCACCATTTCCATCAACGGAACACTGAGACAAAAGACGCTTATCCAGTCACTTGTTGGGATGTCAGCAACCAAACTATCCGTGCATTCCATCAATAAGGCTGTAGAAAAAGTCCCGTGTGAAACGTCAGTCAGATACCATTTATCGAAGGTGGATTTAGAATCGCTTTTCGAAATACAATCAAAGATCCTCACCTATTCAAACGATCAGATCCTTGTTCCCGGAAAATCGTATCATTTTGCCATAGATTTCACCGACGATCCTTATTATGGCGAAATTATCGAAGCGAACAAAGATTACGTCCTCAAGAGTAAAATGAAGAAATCAACAACCACATTTTACTCGTATGTTTCGCTCTCCATAACAACAAAAGGTCAACGGCAGACCCTTGCAGTTTTCCCGGTGAAGAAGGGTGTGTCAAAGGTCGAGTACATCCGGAAATTTTTGGCCATAATCCACAACGCAAAAGTGAACACCCAAGTACTCTGTCTTGATCGGGGATTTTACTCAAAAGATGTGTTCTCATTTCTCCAGAAGGAAAAGATCCCGCACATTGTTCCGGTGAGAAAACACGGCGAAGAACTCAAGAAAATACTCCGGGGAAATCATTCCCGGTATGCACAGTATACGATGATGGGAACTGGCGAACCTCTTTCTCTTACTCTGGCAATTGATGTCCAGTACCTTCTGGGAAGGAATAAGAAATACGGGAATGTGAACCTGGGTTACGTCGTGTATGGTATTAACTGGAAACCCCGTCGGATCTACCGGGTCTACACGAACCGGTTTGCGATCGAGTCTTCGTACCGTATCCGGAATATCGTGAAAGCAAGGACATCCACAAGAAACGTTGTGATCCGGTACCTGCTGACGATAATCTCTTTCCTTCTCAAAAATATCTGGGTCTCTCTTCAATGGATGTTCTTCTCTAAGGTTCAACGAGGACCAAGAACCGTTGCTGAAGATTTGTTCCGTTTCGATTTCTTCCGGCTATTGGTCTGGGAAGGGATTCGGAAAAAACTCAAATTTGTCTCATTTGTTTCTGTTCTTCGACCGTTTGGTTGATCAGAGGTTGAGAGTATTGATGACTTGCCAAAATTCACGGAGGTAAATTTAGAGAAGTACTGAGTTCAGAGAATCGGGAGAATATCCGGTACTCAGGCAATCTGGAAGAAAGCCTCAAACCATCGATGATCGAGCAGAAGAGTTGATCCTCAAAACCTATCAATCTAACAACATTGGTCCAATCCATCTGGAGAAGAAGATTGAGGAAACACTCGGGATCCATATCCCGCATAATCGAATCTATCGGGTATTGTTGAACCACGGTCTGGTGGAGATCAACATGAAAAAACGGCAACAACGGAAATATGTTCGGTACGAACGTACTCATTCCATGTCGATGTGGCAGGGAGACTGGAAAGAGTTCGAACTTAATGGATCGAAGAAATGGCTGATCGCATTCATGGATGATTCATCCCGCCTCATCACCTGCTACGGGGTATTCGATTCTCCAACTACCGAGAACACTCTCACGGTTCTGAATCAGGGATTCCAGATGTACGGTACACCCCGCGAGATCCTCACTGACAACGGTACACAATTCGTTTCAGCTCGAAACCGTGAACAGGCCCATCATAAATTCGGAGAGTTTCTTGTTCATCACAACATCAAACACATCCCAACCAGGATAAAACACCCTCAAACGAACGGCAAAATTGAACGGTTCTTCGGAGAAGTCGAACGAAGGATCGCGAAGTTCGGTTCTGTCGATAAAATTGTTCACTGGCACAATGTCATCAAACCTCACATGAGTCTCGATTACGATGAGCCTTATAACGCATTCTGGTACCGTCTACCCCCGGAGAGGATTCTGAACTATGCGCAGAAATGGTTATATGTGTAAAATCAATTCGGGATACCACAGTTTTATTTCTTTACCCCCGGAACGATTCCAGAAAAAACGAACGCCGGATGCCAGAACAAATACGCTTATCTCACCGGTTCCCCTACGATTATAAAAGAGAACGGGACGCCGGCAACGAATTTCCGGGTACCATGCGCTGCCCGCGTCCCATCGGGTGATCGTTATCGACCGGATAAAAATCGGCATTGCCATCCTCATCACCATCCTCGTTGCTGCAGGGGTATGGACCGGGTATACCATCGTCCACGCGGCCACACCGGTCCGGATCGGTGTCCTCCTGCCCATGACCGGCGATGTGGAGATCAAAGAACCGCTCGAATGGGCAAAAGACACGATCAACAGTGAAGGTAGGGTCGCGGGCCGGAAGGTCGAACTCGTGTACCGGGACACCGGTGCCGGCAATGCACAGCAGCTCGCGCAGGACCTCCTTGCCGACAAATCCATCCACATCATCATCGGGCCGGATAGCAGCGACGATCTCTACGCGCTCGCACCGGCGTTTACCGCAAATAAGAAGATCCTGATAAGCCCGATGTCAACATCGGGCGATATCATCCGGGCTTTCGGCAAAAACGGGTACATCTGGCGGACCACACAGGGCGATGCAGCGCAGGTAAGGACCATCCTCTCAATCCTCAAAGCCCGGGGCGTAAAGAAGATCGCCCTCCTTGCGGAGAACAGCACGTACGGCAAGACCTTCTATGACTGGACCGGGTTCTTCGCAACCGAGTACGGGATTGAAGTTACTTCCATCAGCCAGTTCGATCCGGGATCTCCCGCGATCGACGGGGATGTTGCCGATGTCATAAAAACAAACCCGGATTATCTTGTGGCAGTTGCCTTCCCGCCGGATGCGGTAAAGATGAAACAGGCAATGGACCGGTCCGGGACCCGGACAAAACTCTTCCTCACCGATTCAGCAGCAAAACCCCTGTTGATCGCGTCGCTTGGCCCGGCAGCCGAAGGACTTGAAGGTACGTCGCCAACCGCTGACCCGGGAAGCGGGTTTGTGGACGCGTACATGCAGAAATTTAAGCATCCGCCTTCAGACTTTGCCGCCCCGGTCTACGATGCCCTCATGATCGCAGCCTTCACCGAGGCCCGGCAGGAGAAAGCACGGTTTGAGAGCTACCCGGAATCGGTCCGGCAGATCGTGCAGGGCGAAGGGACGGTCACCGGATGGAACGCGACCGGGATCCGGACAGCAATGGAGAAGATCCGGACCGGTCCCCTGCCCTGGATAACCGGGGCAAGCGGGGGCCTTGAGTACGACCAGAAGCTCGGGATCGATCCGATCAGCACCTGGTACTCGCTCTGGGAAGTACACAACGGGACGTTCCAGACCCTGAATACCTACAGCATCGAGGAAGTGGATGCTGATAAGACCAACGGGGAATCCATCGGTGTCTCCCGCGGTTCAGCGGATCTCATGACCAGTGCTGCCCCGTCAGCGGTCTATGTCCCGGAAGTCCCGCGCAGGAACTTTGAGGCGGTAATTGTCGGACCGTCCCGGGGCTGGCCGAATTACCGGCACCAGGCAGATGCCCTGACTGTCTACGACCTGCTCCGGGCAAACGGCGTGGATGACGATCACATCATTCTCATGGTCTATGACGATGTACCGACCGCACCCGAGAACCCGTTACCGGGAAATATCCACAACTTCCCAAAAGGCGAGAACATCCGGGCCGGTGCAGTCATCGATTATGCCGGGCCGGAGGTTTCCACCGGGACATTCCGGAACGTCCTTTCCGGTACACGGACGGAGGCGACACCGGTTGTTCTCGACAGCGATGCGAACACGGATGTCTTTGTGTATATTGCCAGCCACGGTGCCCCGGGCCGGATCGTCTTTGGGACCGGGAACTCATCGTTTACCACCGGTGATTTTACTGCGCTCACGGAAGCGATGCACCGTGATAACAAGTACCGGCAGATGGCGTTTGTTGTTGACACCTGCTTTGGCGAGAGCATAGCAACGGGCGCAACCGCACCCGGGATCTATTACCTGACCGGGGCCGCGAAGAACGAGCCATCGCTTGGGGCAGTGTACGACATGGATATCCGGCAGTGGCTCTCAGACGAATTCACCGTGAACGTAGTCGATGCAATCCACACGAACGGGAATATCACGTTCCGGCAGCTGTACCCGGTGACCTACAAAAAAGTGACCGGCTCGCACGTCCGTTTGATCACCACCGGGAACTTCAGCCTCGATACCCCGGTACTGAAATTTTTGTGAGGGGAAATTCCGGATTTTCCGGGATTCAAAACAAAATTAAAATCAAGGGGATCGATTTTTCATCAACCATACTATTTTCAGCGATCCTGGTCCGGAAAAGAAGAACCCGGAAAACCAAAAAAACCGGGGGAGAAAACCGGTGCAACTGCTTCCGGTGCAGCAACCGGATACACCGCTCTCTTCCCGGTCCACTGGTCCAGCCAATCAAGAACGGTGTGATACCATAGGACACTGTTTGCCGGTTTCAGCACCCAGTGATTCTCATCCGGGAAGTAGAGGAACCGGCTGGGGATATTCCTCCGCTGGAGAGCAGTAAAACGTTCCAAGTCCCTCGGCGTCCGGAACCCGGTAATCTCTCCCACCATGTATGACGAGCATCGGCGTCTTCCATTCCCCGACATGATCGGTCGGGTTATCACGGGCATATGCTCCCGGGTTTTCCCAGGGTGTCCCCTCGTAATCCCATTCCTCGAACCAGAGCTCATCCGTGGTATAATATTCCGACCCGGTATTGAAAATGCCGTCATGGTTTACCAGGCAGCGGAACCGGTCGGGCCAGGCACTCTCTATCCAGGTGATCATAAAGCCCCCGTACGATGCCCCGAGTGCCGAGACCCGGTCTCCGTCCATCCACGGATTCTCCCGTAGGGTTGCGTTCAGTCCCTTCCTGAGATCCTCGAGGGGTTTTCCGCCATAGTCATTCCGTATTGAATCGGTGAATGCCTGCCCGTACCCGACCGAACCGTGGAAATCGATCGTCACGACTGCATACCCCCGTCCGGCAAAAACTTCAGGATTCCACCGGTAACTGAAATCATCTGCATAGGAGGATTGCGGCCCCCCGTGGATCAAAAGTGCTACCGGGTATTTTTTTGCCGGATCGAAGTCAACCGGTTGCGTCACGTAGCCGTACACGGTCTCGTTGTTCCAGCCCGGAAATGAGAATTGCCGGGTCTTTCCCATCCGGACCTGCGACAGCAGATTCTGGTTGACACGGGTGATCTGCGAGGCGTGAGTCCCGTCCGGCCGGATCGTGAAGAGATCGGCCGGGCGGGTAAGGTTGGCCTGGGCATACACGAGCTGGTTGCCGGCGACGGCTACTGATGAGACATCCCCGGCCCCCACAAGATTCCTGACCTCACCGGAAGAGATATCGATCGCAAATAATCCGCCGGTCCCTTTGTCGGGAGCGGTTGCATAGAGCGTCTTTCCATCCGGTGACCATACCAGGATCGAGGGAGATCGGTCCCAGCCCGGGCAGACTTCCCGGTCTTTCCCGTCATGAAGGGAACGGATCATGACACGGTACCGGTCTGACTCGAATCCTGCCCGGGTCATGGCAAGGTACGAGAGCATGCTCCCATCCGGTGAAAATACCGGGTACGTGATCATTGCCTTGTTTCCCGGCGTAAGATTTTCCGGCGTTCCCGTCCCGGAGATCGAGGCCCGGTAGAGGCAGCGGGCCGTACTCCACATCACTTCGCGCCCGCTATCGGCAGCGGCAAAGACAATGCCGGAGCTATCCGGCGTGAACGCATACTCCTCCGATCCACCAAACGGCTTTGACGGGCAGTCAGCATCCATGGACCGCATAACATCGGCGGGTATTCCGGTGGAAAGGGGCATGACAAAGATATGGTTCCGCCGCCCGTCTTCCCAGCTGTCCCAGTGCCGGACCGGCAGCGAATCAAACAACTGCCCGGAGGAATTCTGTCCGCGTGTTGCAGCGAGGCGGGCCGCGGTCTCTTCACAGCCGGTAGCAGGAAAAACGCTTAAGGAAAAGGCAAGCTTCAATCCGTCCGGAGCTATCCGTAAGGAAGAGAGGTCCAGCGGCAGACGGGTGATCTGCCCGGTACTCGCGTTGTCGGGAGACACTTTCCAGACCTGCGAACTTCCCGATCGTGTTGAGAGATAATATATGACCGAACTGTCCGGCGCCCAGCAGGGATCGGAGTCACTGCCCGGGGGATGAGTCAGCTGGCGAAGACCGGTGCCATCCGGCCGGACAATCCAGAGACTGGTTTGTCCTTTATTGCCTGCCATGTCGGTGCTCCGCAGGGGAAAGACAATCCAGTTTCCATCCGGGGATGGAACCGGTACGCCGATCCTCTGGACCATAACCAGATCTTCAACGGAGAACGGGTGCGATGCGACAGCTGCAGCTGCCGGCGCGATACCGCCAAGGATAATGCAGCCTGCCAGAAGACCAAGGACAATCGGGGTGAACCTGCTCAACTCCATACAGGGTAATTCTTTTCCGGTGATTTATGTATTTTTTGCTCTGTAGAAAACCTCTTCAAAATCGACGGCACCATGGACCGAAAGATCTAAGGTACATTGTCTCCATACTAGAGTGTGTGCTCAAAAAGTACAGAGACTAGTAAGAAATCGACGAGCCGGAATATCAGGTTTATCCGAGCAGCGATTTCGATCGTGAAAGCAATACGACTCAGTCCGTATTCCTGTAAATATTCGAAAAAGATCTACACCCGGTATCAACTTCTCGTCCTGATTCTCTTCAAAGACTATCGGAATCAGCATTATCGCGAATTTGTTGAAGATATCGGAGACATGGAGTCGATCCAAAAGGAGTTGGAACTATCAGTCGTCCCTCATTTCACGACTCTTCAGAAATTCTTCTGTCGGATAAAAACCCTGTACCTCCGCTACGCATTCAGGAAAACGACGAGTCTGTTCTATTCCAACGATGATCCAATTGCGATTACCGCTGTCGATTCGTCCGGGTTTACCAGCGGATATTCGAGTCACTATTACTCAGCCAGAACCGGCAAAATCCGAAAACATTTCCTGAAAACTTCGATCTCGGTTGACACCGACACACAAGCGATCACCGGATTCATCACTTCGAAAAGCCGAGTTCACGATACCCGGCATGCAGCCAGGTTACTCCCACAATGTCACAAGATACGACGGTCAGAGTGTTACGTTATGGATCGGGGATACGACTCCGAAGCGATTCATCGTCAGGTTCGGGAGGAACTGCTCGCTGACTCCATCATCCCGATCCGTTCCTGGAACAATCAGATTATCGGAGGAAAGTACCGAAACGAGATGGCTGGAGAATTCGATGATACCAGATACCGGAGAAGACAACTTGTCGAGAACAAGTTCTCTGTCCTGAAAAGAAAGTTCGGTGGCGATCTAAAGGCTCGAATATTCTCAATTCAGAGAAAGGAAATCGCAGGGAAAATGATTGTTTGTAACATCCACAAGTTCTTACAATTTCTCGTCATGGAGGTTTTCTACAGAGCAGTATTTTTTTAAACAAGAGGCTGCTTGTCCTATCCCGAAATCATTTGACATCACATGTAAATATCGATGTGAGCAAATTATCGAATCGGGATATCCAGAGGATCATTCAGCAATGGGTAAATGAGAAACCCGTTGTTGAGATTGCCCGGTATTTCCAGATTACCCGTCAACGAGTGTATCAGCTCATCAACCAGTTCAGAGAATCGGGAGAATATCCGGTACTCAGGCAATCTGGAAGAAAGCCCAAGCCATCGATGATCGAGCAGAAGAGTTGATCCTCGAAACCTATCAATCCAACAACATTGGTCCAATCCATCTGGAGAAGAAGATTGAGGAAACACTCGGGATCCATATCCCGCATAATCGAATCTATCGGGTATTGTTGAACCACGGTCTGGTGGAGATCAACATGAAAAAACGGCAACAACGGAAATATGTTCGGTACGAACGTACTCATTCCATGTCGATGTGGCAGGGAGACTGGAAAGAGTTCGAACTTAATGGATCGAAGAAATGGCTGATCGCATTCATGGATGATTCATCCCGCCTCATCACCTGCTACGGGGTATTCGATTCTCCAACTACCGAGAACACTCTCACGGTTCTGAATCAGGGATTCCAGATGTACGGTACACCCCGCGAGATCCTCACTGACAACGGTACACAATTCGTTTCAGCTCGAAACCGTGAACAGGCCCATCATAAATTCGGAGAGTTTCTTGTTCATCACAACATCAAACACATCCCAACCAGGATAAAACACCCTCAAACGAACGGCAAAATTGAACGGTTCTTCGGAGAAATCGAACGAAGGATCGCGAAGTTCGGTTCTGTCGATAAAATTGTTCACTGGCACAATGTCATCAAACCTCACATGAGTCTCGATTACGATGAGCCTTATAACGCATTCTGGTACCGTCTACCCCCGGAGAGGATTCTGAACTATGCGCAGAAATGGTTATATGTGTAAAATCAATTCGGGATACCACAAAACAAGAGGCTGCTTAAAAACGAGTACAGGAAATTTTTGGATTTGTATTTTTTTTTGCGAACCGTGAAAAAATTGACCGGTTGCATTGCCGGGACTAAGGCTTCCTTCCCAGGGAGAGAGAGTGGCGTTGAGGGAAGGACAGAAGAAAAAATAAGGGGGTTCCGGCCCTCAAACATTTCGGGATACGTTAAAAAATATTTGGCCCGTTTAGTGTTCGCGGGTTCCGGGAACGCTTGCGTCCTGCTGCACGTAGATCCATCGCGAAATACCGGACACGCACGAGGATCGTTAAAGGATTGCAAGGGCAAATCAGAAAATGACGAAATTTTTCCGGGCACACGATCCCAAGTATTCTGTCATACTTCTTTTGTGTTCGTTTGTTGCCGGATAAAATTTTGTGGTGACGGGAAAAAAATTCAGGAATCATCTTTGCGTTCCCGGGTTTTTTGTTCAAATCACTGATAACCGCAGAAACCGGCACGTTTTATTTGGGAGATGCACCTATATTTCCCAAACGACATGGCCGGGGTAGTGCAAACCCGGTAACGTGTGATGAGGAAAAAGGATTGAACCAGCTTTCAAACCCGGCATTCAAAGACGAATTGTTCAACGATAATGAGTGCAGCGGCACGTATACGCCAATGACCATTCACGGAACCTGCAACAAGACCCTGTTCCTTCTCTTCCTTGCCGCCCTCTCTGCACTCGTTACGGTTAGATATCTGTCACCATCAGTGCCCCTCATCCTGAGCGCAGTTACCGGAGCATTCGTTATCGGGTTTGCGACCTCGTTCCGGATCGGCTGGTCCCGGTTCACTGCCCCGGCCTTCGCGCTCTTCGAAGGCATATTTCTCGGGGCGTTCTCGGGCTGGATGGAGTCTCTCTACCCGGGGATCGTCGCACAGGCAATCGCTTTGACATTCTTTGTTTTCATACTCCTTCTCCTCGTGTTCCGGGCCGGCCTTATCCGGGTCACCGAACGATTCCGGCTTGTCGTGATCGGGGCAACCGGTGCAATCGCACTCTTTTACCTTGCCGCCATTGTGCTTGCATTCTTCGGCATACCGGTTGAGATAGTCACCGCGGGAGGATGGCCGGGCATTGCAATCTCGATCGTTATCGTCATCGTTGCGTCATTAAGCCTCGTCCTCAATTTTGATAATATCCGTGCAGATTTGGAAAACGGTCTGCCAGAACGCCACGAATGGTACGCGGCGTTCACGCTCCTTGTCACGCTTATCTGGCTGTTTCTCGAGATCCTCCGGCTTCTCGCAAAGGTACGAATGATGCTGCCCAAATCGGGAATTTAGTAATTTTTTCTCAGAAATATAACCCGGAATACCAACAGGAAAATTACCGTATCACGTTTTTACCTGTTCCCGTGATTCTTCCCGGGGGAGAATGGTTGTCTGGTGAGAGCATGCAGGACAATCTCACGCGGTGAGAAGAGAATTCCTATTGACGATTTGTCCGGGAATGCTCCAAGGGTGAGCCCGCACAAAGCAGCGACCGCCCGTTACTCCATCGTACATCCTATGAAATTTTTATTGAGATTTTTTCGCACAACGGGTGACAGTAATCCGGGATACAACAACTCCGTTGATTTTTTTGACCGGGGGCTGAGATAGTACATTACCCGAAAACATTAGCCGAAAAAAAGCCATGGGCAAACACTTCCCCGGTCTCCCGAACCGGCGAGCGTACGAATGAATTTTTTTATTGATTTGTAAGGGAAAAAATAACTGCAACAATTTTTGCGGTCAAAGATATGTTATTGCAAAAACAGATAATAAACGTTTACCATGAAATTTTACCCCCGAAACGGGAAACAGGCCTGCATAGTCATTGGTATTGTTTTTTTTATCACTCTCTCGGTCCTCGTCACCGGTTACACCACGGCGGCCGAACTGGACTCCGCTCCCGCGCTGGACCTTCCGGCACTTTCCCCCGACACGGTTTCGCCCGCAATACCTGATAACTATGGTGGGGAGCTGACCGCGTTCGCCGGTAAAGATAATGGGGCAACGAAGAATATTATTTTGGAATTACCATTCGCCATAAAACTCAGGACAAACCCAAGTACCGGTTTCTCATGGAATGTTAGCACAACGGGCGGTCTGAAAATTCTCTTCGACTATTATGTTGGAGATCCGCATCCTATGCACGGTGCCGGGGGCACCCAAACCTGGGTTCTCTTGTCAACCGAATGCGGAGAATCTTCATTCACTGCGGTTTCCATACCCCCGGGTAATCCTATCATCACCGGGAATGAAACGACGTATACCCTGAACTTCACGACCACCCATCCGATAATTTGTTAACAACACTCTCACCTGTTTTGCCGGGAAAGTCAGTAAGGACTTTTCCGGAACAGGTGTGTATCGGGAAACATCCCGGATTACCGTGCGAAAAAATCTGTCCATTTTAAAAAGACGGGCGTGAACACGGTGTTCACGCCAAAACCATGATATAAAAATCCAAAGGCAACTTACCGGGAATTTTTGGTAATTTACCTGCGTTATCTTTTATGGGAAAAACTCACGGCAAAAGAATCGTTGACCTCCATTACGATCCCAACAAGGTGCCGGGCCGGATGGATGTCTCTATTCCGAAGTGACCGGGACATGAAAAGATAGTCCGGGATATTCTCCCGGATACCGTTCACATCCCGGAGAACAAAAAAACATTTTAAACGTATATCAACAATCCATTTGAGTCACTTTTTTCCCGATACAGGAAAATAAGCAAATCACATTCCGATACAATCCGTGAGCAGCAATCGTGAGCCTCGTGTGTTTCCTGGTCTTGTTTCCCGGTCTTTTGTACCGGGAGCCATTCCTGAAAGCCATCTCTGATAGCGGAAACAGGCTCGTGCGTTGGAGAATGAACGAGTACATGGTTGGTATTTACGGAAAGAAGGGTTTTTTTTGCTCTGTAGAAAACCTCCATGACGAGAAATTGTAAGAACTTGTGGATGTTACAAACAATCATTTTCCCTGCGATTTCCTTTCTCTGAATTGAGAATATTCGAGCCTTTAGATCGCCACCGAACTTTCTTTTCAGGACAGAGAACTTGTTCTCGACAAGTTGTCTTCTCCGGTATCTGGTATCATCGAATTCTCCAGCCATCTCGTTTCGGTACTTTCCTCCGATAATCTGATTGTTCCAGGAACGGATCGGGATGATGGAGTCAGCGAGCAGTTCCTCCCGAACCTGACGATGAATCGCTTCGGAGTCGTATCCCCGATCCATAACGTAACACTCTGACCGTCGTATCTTGTGACATTGTGGGAGTAACCTGGCTGCATGCCGGGTATCGTGAACTCGGCTTTTCGAAGTGATGAATCCGGTGATCGCTTGTGTGTCGGTGTCAACCGAGATCGAAGTTTTCAGGAAATGTTTTCGGATTTTGCCGGTTCTGGCTGAGTAATAGTGACTCGAATATCCGCTGGTAAACCCGGACGAATCGACAGCGGTAATCGCAATTGGATCATCGTTGGAATAGAACAGACTCGTCGTTTTCCTGAATGCGTAGCGGAGGTACAGGGTTTTTATCCGACAGAAGAATTTCTGAAGAGTCGTGAAATGAGGGACGACTGATAGTTCCAACTCCTTTTGGATCGACTCCATGTCTCCGATATCTTCAACAAATTCGCGATAATGCTGATTCCGATAGTCTTTGAAGAGAATCAGGACGAGAAGTTGATACCGGGTGTAGATCTTTTTCGAATATTTACAGGAATACGGACTGAGTCGTATTGCTTTCACGATCGAAATCGCTGCTCGGATAAACCTGATATTCCGGCTCGTCGATTTCTTACTAGTCTCTGTACTTTTTGAGCACACACTCTAGTATGGAGACAATGTACCTTAGATCTTTCGGTCCATGGTGCCGTCGATTTTGAAGAGGTTTTCTACAGAGCAGTTTTTTTAGAATTCGCGGTATAACACGATAATCGCACAATTATAAAAACCGGGCCGGCAGGATAACCAGCTGGCCGGTTGAAACGGGAGATCATTTTGCAAGACCGCGATAGCCCCGGGTCAAACCGGTCCATTTATCATTTCTCCCCACGCAGGGTTTTAGCATGAAGGAAGAATCCCGGTGGAAACTGACAGCCGCACTCGGCCTCATCACGCTCTCCCTTGCCCTCTATACCCTCCACTTCTTTATCTTTCACGATGCCCAGCACATCCTGGTCTATTCCCTTGGGGATCTTGCTTTTATTCCGATAGAGATCCTTGTTGTCACGCTTATCATCGACCAGATGCTAAAATCCCGGGAACAGCAGCGGAGGATGGAGAAACTCAACATGGTGATCGGGATCTTCTTCTCCCGGATCGGGACGCCGGTTCTCGCAACACTCGCCCGTGCCGATCCCGGGATAGACTCGCTCCGGTCGGTTCTCTCAGAATCCGGGAATTTATCGCAGGACCACTCAACCCGGACTCTGGCATGTTTCGCATCCCACGAATGCAGCATAGCGATCGACCGGGTAGACCCGGAATCCTTAAGGGACCTGCTGAGAAGCCAGGAAGATTTTCTTCTCCGTCTTGTCGAGAACCCGATGGTCTTTGAACATGAATCATTCACCGATCTCATTCTCGCAGTCGATCACCTGAGCGAAGAGCTCAGGGCCCGGCGGGATTTCGCATCGCTTCCCGAGACTGACCGCAAGCATCTCAATGGCGATATGCAGCGCGTATACTCGCGGCTTGTGCCGGAGTGGGTGAAATACATGGAATATCTCCGGACTCACTACCCGTACCTTTACTCTCTTGCTCTCCGGAAAAATCCGTTCGATGAGATGGCGGAAGTTGTCGTGCGGTAAGAGCACGAAATTTCCACCACCTGTTTTATTTTTTCCCTGCCAGCCCGGCAAAAAATTGTCGGCTTTTCCCGTATCTCGTTTTTTAAGAATTTTTCCACGTGGCATCAGGCGGAAATGCTGTCTGTACAGAAAGTCAGCGGCTAAAACACCGGATTCACCTCGGTACAGTTACAAGAAATAGATCGGATATATTTTCTCACCGGGCGAGCAGCAAGACAGGACTCGTAAATACGCTACTTTTAAAATAGATTTGACGTCAACATGGGAATATACAGAAGTGATTTTTTATGAAGGCACGCATTCTCCTCTCAATCCTGCTGGTTCTCGCAGGACTCGCGATACTCCCGATCCCGGTCGCAGCAGCAGTGCCACCCGGAGGAACTGGGTACGTTACGTTTACGTGCAATGTTGATGGCGCACAGGTATACATAGATGGAAATTATGCTGGCACAATTTCCGGGTACCAGTACTTCTCTAAATTTACCTCCGTGAATTTTGGCAAGTCATCAATACTCTCAACCTCTGATCAACCAAACGGTCGAAGAACAGAAACAAATTGCTCTGTAGAAAACCTCCATGACGAGAAATTGTAAGAACTTGTGGATGTTACAAACAATCATTTTCCCTGCGATTTCCTTTCTCTGAATTGAGAATATTCGAGCCTTTAGATCGCCACCGAACTTTCTTTTCAGGACAGAGAACTTGTTCTCGACAAGTTGTCTTCTCCGGTATCTGGTATCATCGAATTCTCCAGCCATCTCGTTTCGGTACTTTCCTCCGATAATCTGATTGTTCCAGGAACGGATCGGGATGATGGAGTCAGCGAGCAGTTCCTCCCGAACCTGACGATGAATCGCTTCGGAGTCGTATCCCCGATCCATAACGTAACACTCTGACCGTCGTATCTTGTGACATTGTGGGAGTAACCTGGCTGCATGCCGGGTATCGTGAACTCGGCTTTTCGAAGTGATGAATCCGGTGATCGCTTGTGTGTCGGTGTCAACCGAGATCGAAGTTTTCAGGAAATGTTTTCGGATTTTGCCGGTTCTGGCTGAGTAATAGTGACTCGAATATCCGCTGGTAAACCCGGACGAATCGACAGCGGTAATCGCAATTGGATCATCGTTGGAATAGAACAGACTCGTCGTTTTCCTGAATGCGTAGCGGAGGTACAGGGTTTTTATCCGACAGAAGAATTTCTGAAGAGTCGTGAAATGAGGGACGACTGATAGTTCCAACTCCTTTTGGATCGACTCCATGTCTCCGATATCTTCAACAAATTCGCGATAATGCTGATTCCGATAGTCTTTGAAGAGAATCAGGACGAGAAGTTGATACCGGGTGTAGATCTTTTTCGAATATTTACAGGAATACGGACTGAGTCGTATTGCTTTCACGATCGAAATCGCTGCTCGGATAAACCTGATATTCCGGCTCGTCGATTTCTTACTAGTCTCTGTACTTTTTGAGCACACACTCTAGTATGGAGACAATGTACCTTAGATCTTTCGGTCCATGGTGCCGTCGATTTTGAAGAGGTTTTCTACAGAGCACCAAATTTATAAAACCGGAAATAACTGACGTTTAAATTGTTCCCGGTACTGAACATATCTATCCAGATCGTAGTGCAGCAACAATTGTTGCCTATACCCTTTGATCCGGCGAATAACGAGTATAGCATCCCCCCGGGTCCTGGGTGTCGCAGTAAAAATCAAACCTGCCGATGGCCAGGAAATCCCGGTAGCCCGGTTAGTATTTATCCCCCGGGGTTTTTACGGTAAGTCTGTTTCTGCATTTCTTGCAGGAAACAACCCGGGTCTCCTTAAAATGATCCCGGGGAGTTTTATTCACGATTATGCTTGCTGTGGCACACGTCGGACAGGTAAACTGTATGACGTATCCGGTTCGTGTTCCCAGAATTTCCGAATGCAAGGATGGTGATGTCATGGATAAAAACAATTGAATTCTGTTCTGTTCATGGGAAACAATCGCAGATCTTCCCAGGGTTTTCAAAAAGGGTTTTGCGGGGACGACCAGGATGAGTGTGAATTTTCACACTTCCTGACCTTTAACAAACTAATTTTTCCCAAACCGTTTAAGCGTTCAATTCTATTCGCGTTCATTTGGTATAGTATGATGGGATGGACTACACGAAGCTAAGCGGTTATTGAACACTCTTCGGGGAAAAAATTATAAGTATCAAGTTTTGATTTCGGGAAATGAGGTATAGACTAATTTTACCAAAACGATCTCCATTGTGGTATCCCGAATTGATTTTACACATATAACCATTTCTGCGCATAGTTCAGAATCCTCTCCGGGGGTAGACGGTACCAGAATGCGTTATAAGGCTCATCGTAATCGAGACTCATGTGAGGTTTGATGACATTGTGCCAGTGAACAATTTTATCGACAGAACCGAACTTCGCGATCCTTCGTTCGACTTCTCCGAAGAACCGTTCAATTTTGCCGTTCGTTTGAGGGTGTTTTATCCTGGTTGGGATGTGTTTGATGTTGTGATGAACAAGAAACTCTCCGAATTTATGATGGGCCTGTTCACGGTTCCGAGCTGAAACGAATTGTGTACCGTTGTCAGTAAGGATCTCGCGGGGTGTACCGTACATCTGGAATCCCTGATTCAGAACCGTGAGAGTGTTCTCGGTAGTTGGAGAATCGAATACCCCGTAGCAGGTGATGAGGCGGGATGAATCATCCATGAATGCGATCAGCCATTTCTTCGATCCATTAAGTTCGAACTCTTTCCAGTCTCCCTGCCACATCGACATGGAATGAGTACGTTCGTACCGAACATATTTCCGTTGTTGCCGTTTTTTCATGTTGATCTCCACCAGACCGTGGTTCAACAATACCCGATAGATTCGATTATGCGGGATATGGATCCCGTGTGTTTCCTCAATCTTCTTCTCCAGATGGATTGGACCAATGTTGTTGGATTGATAGGTTTCGAGGATCAACTCTTCTGCTCGATCATCGATGGCTTGGGGCTTTCTTCCAGATTGCCTGAGTACCGGATATTCTCCCGATTCTCTGAACTGGTTGATGAGCTGATACACTCGTTGACGGGTAATCTGGAAATACCGGGCAATCTCAACAACGGGTTTCTCATTTACCCATTGCTGAATGATCCTCTGGATATCCCGATTCGATAATTTGCTCACATCGATATTTACATGTGATGTCAAATGATTTCGGGATAGGACAGTCGTAATCAACATCGAAAAACATATTATGCAGTTTAGTCAAATTGAGATACGGGCCGTCAATATCAGTGATTTTACTATGGTAAGTTCAGGAGAAATTGTCGAAAAACTCAGGAATGAATTGTTATTGGACGATCGAAAGATCGTTGATGAGATTTTATCCGATATTCAAAATTTCAGCCGTAAATCTAAAAAAAATATTATTTCTGACATAAACAAGCTTGTTATCGACGCAGCCCTGAAAAATAATAAACCCTCATTGCTAGCTGCACTGCCTGATTTTACCGGAAATGAAACTGATGAGGATGTTTTCAACAGAAGTCTTCAGCAGTATATCCGGACAAGCGATGAATTGTGGCTGGTTTCGATATATTCCCTTTCGGAAAAACTCGGAAAAAAGAGCTCCCAATCACGTATTGCAGCAATGATGGCCCGAGATCTGATTGACGCGGGTGTCACAGCTGCAAATCCCGGTTTTATCGATCAGGGCATGAGATTGCTCGATCGAATCAGCTTCAGAAAATACCGTTCGGAAATAATGATTGACATTATTCCGCTGCTGATTGTCTGGGCAATTACTATCAGGGATGAGACACTTCTCCGCGACTCTCTTGGTAACATTGAAGAGATTTGTGATATTTCAAAACGTGCTGTGCTTCACGCAGAACTTGCAAAAGCGATGGCCACGATTGCAATTCTCAAAAAGGATATCGATCTGTTTTCTGAGAGCATCCTCTGCGCGGTTGCAATCCATCAAAAACTCAGAAGACATGACTGCATTTTTTCCATTATCGAAAAAGGCGCAAGGGCATCATTTGCAAAAGAAATTGCTGATATTCCAAATTTTACTAGCAGGTTTATGGGTGTATCCCATGAAGCCCTTATGGAAATTCTCAGCGCTCTGACAGAACAGTTGATGGAGCATGTCAAAGACAAAACGAAAATTACTGCTGCGCTTCAGGATCTCTGCGAAACCGACCCGGTTACAGTAGTTCCAATACTCATAAACCTGCTGAAAAAAGGCGAACAGTCGGGAGACTCATGGTATCTGTACCGGGCATTAGAGATCAAAAAACTCCTGGAAAATCCGAGTGATTTCCCGATTGGGGAGCTTGTCCGGACAGCGGTCTCTATCGTTCATTCGACAAATGATACGAAAATTCTAAACGATGTTATTGAAATAATCGGCAAATCGCCCAATAAAATTTTCATTAGCCGCTCGTATCTCCAATTCACACAAGTAATGTTGTCCTATGGGGATTTCAAGGCAGCTTTGGATGTTTTCAGGAAAATTGAAAACAGATCCGAAATAAATACGGCATATATTGAGGGGCTTCTGGATCTCCTGACAAAAGGAATTATTGCGGATAAAATACCAGAGATTGATGAATTACTCCTAGAAAAGCTTGACGAAACCACAGTCCAGAATTCAATTTCCCGCGCAACTACTGAATTTTGCAAAGATCAGCCATTCGACGTAATAAAATCTCATAGTCAGTCAATTTGCAACCTCATTCACCTTCATCCGGATAAAGACCAACTTTCTTTTACTTGCATTTCCATCATCTCGGAGAGAGGTTATCTTGATGGGAATGATCCGGGGACTCTTATCAGAATTGCGAATTCAATTTCCGATCAAAACATAAAGGAGAAAGCACTTTCCGGAATTGTTATAAAAATTGCAAGAATTGGCGTACAACGGAGGAATCGTGACTTCCTCCAGCGAGCCGTCGGGCTGACATGTGAAATTGAGGGACAAAAGACCCGGTCAGTTACGTTTAGTGGAATAATCGATGAGGCCTCAATTCTTGCAGCACAGCAAGGTGATCTTGATCTGTTACTCAGGATGAAAGACTGGAGCTATTCCCTTCTCGAAAAGAAATCCGCGTCCTATGCAATAACAAACATCATTGATGGAATATTGAAATACGCAGTTGGGAGGCGATCACCGGAAGCCCTGGAACAAGCGTATCTCATAGCAAATGATATTGAAGATCCTGCTTTAAAAAATCAGATCCTTGAAAAAATTGCCGAACAGTTCGTCAGGGTTGGCTGTATTATTCTTCAAGATTCCTACGGTTCAAATGATCCGGAGGTATTTAAAAAAATTCTGTATCCTTTTGAAAGAGGACTCGAAATCATACAACAAAATGTCAAAACCTCTCAAATGTCCCTGAAAATTGCCAGGATAATTGATATCATTTTGTTGTACTATAAGCAAAATCCGAACCCGGATTTTATTATCATATTAGCCGGGTTTTCACTCGAAATTGAGAACCCGTTTGAACGGGATGCAATGATGCACCGGATCGTATCAAATATTCAGGATACCATAATCCTTCCCGATTCAACGGATCCTTATGAAATTATTGCTCATATTCTTCAGAAAAACGATCAAGCCGGATATAATCCAACAATTATGGAGTTAATGTCCCGGATTCTTCAGAGTGCCGCTAATCCTTATACCAAATTATCAGGATTATGTACTCTCGCCAATCAGCTTATCGCGCGAGATGACACACCCCGGGCAAGGGTGATTCTTGACGAAATCTGCAATCTTGTTCCGCAATTACGATACGAATCCGAAAAAATACTCATTTTTTCAGATTTGGCAACGATATTTTCCAGTCTGGATATACAGGCTGCGAATAATTGCATCGAAAGTGCCATAAAAAAACTGGAAAACATCGAACAGGAAAAAAAACTCACTCGTGCGTAAACAAATTGTACAATCAATTGCGACGCTGAATAACGCTGCCACCAAAACGACGACTGGATCATCAAATCCCGGCATGTTGCCGCAGAAATTGACAGTCCCTCAGATTATGTGCATGCACTTGTCTCAATACACCGAATGCTTCAAGCCGAACCAAATATTCGTAAGAGAAATTCTTTCAGAAATGGTCGAGGCAAGTGAAAAAATTGTATCCCCTTATGAAAAAAGTTACTGCGCTCCTTGAGATTGTCCCCTTGGCATTGGCAGATTCCACGGATGAAACCCCGATGATTCTCCTGAAAAAAGCCCGAAAACCTTACAAAGAAGATCAATATCCAGTATATTGCAGATACCGTCCGCGACAATATTGCCCAAGCTTTTATTATATTACATGATACGTGGAAGAAAAAGGAATATCTTTTATCTGCCATTTCAGTAGCGAAAATCGATAAGCGATGATGAACTGCGTCTCAACAGGTTTGAGCTAATGGGTCATCGGGATCTATACGATATTCCGCCTTCGTTAGTAAAAATAAAAAATTCTCTCTGAAAAATTGAGCGAAAGTGGAATTCACTTCCGCACAAAATTGTTCAACTCGAACGACTGGTACGTTCGGTGGCAGACCGTGGGAAGGAGGCAATCTCATTCTGCGATCTTGCCATTCTCTTTAAAAAACAGGGGGCCTTAAAAAATTTCCCGAAAGGATGATGCAAAATGCGATCAGGGAAGCACGAATAATCCGACCATTGTCGCGCCGAGCCTTTGTAATGTGTGATATCGCTATGAAAATGTCTCTGCAGCGGGTTGCGAGCGTTCAGCACAGGAAGTTTTGGATCTTTCTATAGATGCAGCAACAAATATCCGACAGTCCACGCTTCGCGATGAAGTATTTGATGAGCTGGGGCTCGCTATCAAAATGATTCAGGAGATGTGATACGTGAAAACTATCGAAATCCTGATTGCCGGGAGAGTTCAAAAAGTAGGTTTTCGCGCATGCATCAGAAGGATTGCAACAGATATGAACGTGACCGGGACCGTTATAAACCTCCCCGATGGGAAAGTCCAGATCTATGCTACCGGAGAACCGATGATTCTTGAGAAATTTGTTTCGATGATTTATGGATGTCCCCGGGCAATAATCCGGGATGTGCGGACTTTAGACATGCCGCTTAAAAATTTTGATGGATTTACTATCATCAAAGGTGAAAACAGAATCAGTAATGGACTTTAAACTCGGTATTATATACAATAGCAGCTTTAAAACATCCCACCAGTTCGTCTATTTTTTCGTTTTTTATTGAATGATGAAATAATTTGATCAATTCTTTCATGAGTTCATCAGAAAGAATGCATCGATCCGATGTCTGCTCAAAATCGGATAGCTCAAGAGAGTCACGGGCAACATTGAGAATGACCGTATCGATCATTTCTGATTTCAGGGAATCTGTCAGATCAAGGATAAGGCTCCCTTTTCCCTCGGATATAATTCCTATGTCTGGATCGAGGCGTGCGCCGGTAACAGAAACGCAACAATTGCCAAATAACATCGAATAGCCAAAGGAAAGCATCGCGTTGATCGGATCTGTCTGTTTTGATAAAATTCTTCGTTTAAATCCAAATTCCGAAGGAATTGCCCGGGACAGAACCTCATAATACATATCGGTGACCAATCGGTTTAACCGCCGGATCTCATCCATTTTAACGAGGTACTTTATCTCATCCAAAGAATTTTGAAAAAATTGCATTTCTCCTTCGTAAAAGAGATGAGTTTTTTGCATTTCCTGGATTCGCGAAATTGAAATGAGACGGGATTTCAAAGATCCTTCTGCAAGGGAGATGGCGTACCGGTAACGCGGGATCTCCATCTGCACTTTTTTTATCGAATTATCATGAGCTGAATCAAAAGGCCTGATAGTCCCGACCGGTGTACCGTCGGGTTCGAAAAAAGAGATAAATGCTCCGTTTTTAATAAGGCGGGATATTGTTGTAGAATGTACGGTGTGTCCACCAACAATCATAAGATTCTGTACGGATTTAAGCGGATATTCCTCAATCTGGTTTTTTTGCTGGATTATCAGGTTATTTGAAGTTGATTTAATATGGGCCCCAAATCCGCTGACTGATAACCAAGGGCAATTTGTCATTCCAGACCTCAAAACGATAGGATGAATTACCTAATTACTTCCACAGATCCACGGATTAAATCATCGTTTGGTATCGCGAATGCTTATCATTTTCCAACGGTGTGAGTTATTCCAGCGGGCATTTGAATCAGGTGATTTTAAACTATAGCAGACGCAATATTTTTGTCGTGCACAAGCATAACAGGAATCACTGATGTACTGGGATTGTCCTATCCCGAAATCATTTGACATCACATGTAAATATCGATGTGAGCAAATTATCGAATCGGGATATCCAGAGGATCATTCAGCAATGGGTAAATGAGAAACCCGTTGTTGAGATTGCCCGGTATTTCCAGATTACCCGTCAACGAGTGTATCAGCTCATCAACCAGTTCAGAGAATCGGGAGAATATCCGGTACTCAGGCAATCTGGAAGAAAGCCCCAAGCCATCGATGATCGAGCAGAAGAGTTGATCCTCGAAACCTATCAATCCAACAACATTGGTCCAATCCATCTGGAGAAAAAGATTGAGGAAACACTCGGGATCCATATCCCGCATAATCGAATCTATCGGGTATTGTTGAACCACGGTCTGGTGGAGATCAACATGAAAAAACGGCAACAACGGAAATATGTTCGGTACGAACGTACTCATTCCATGTCGATGTGGCAGGGAGACTGGAAAGAGTTCGAACTTAATGGATCGAAGAAATGGCTGATCGCATTCATGGATGATTCATCCCGCCTCATCACCTGCTACGGGGTATTCGATTCTCCAACTACCGAGAACACTCTCACGGTTCTGAATCAGGGATTCCAGATGTACGGTACGCCCCGCGAGATCCTTACTGACAACGGTACACAATTCGTTTCAGCTCGGAACCGTGAACAGGCCCATCATAAATTCGGAGAGTTTCTTGTTCATCACAACATCAAACACATCCCACCCAGGATAAAACACCCTCAAACGAACGGCAAAATTGAACGGTTCTTCGGAGAAGTCGAACGAAAGATCGCGAAGTTCGGTTCTGTCGATAAAATTGTTCACTGGCACAATGTCATCAAACCTCACATGAGTCTCGATTACGATGAGCCTTATAACGCATTCTGGTACCGTCTACCCCCGGAGAGGATTCTGAACTATGCGCAGAAATGGTTATATGTGTAAAATCAATTCGGGATACCACACTGATGTACTGGGATAAAAAAATTGAAACACTGAAACCTGAAGAATTGCATGCGCTCCAGTTCAAACGCCTGAAAAAGACACTCAACCTGGTTCAGCATGTAGAATTCTACCGGAAGCTATTATCCGAAGCTGGGTTGAAACCAACATCTATCAAAACACTTGATGATATCACGAAGATTCCTTTTACAAAGAAACAGGACCTCCGGAATGGATACCCATTCGGTTTTTTTGCGGTTCCCTTAAAAAAGGTAATCCGAATCCATACAACGTCCGGCACGACCGGTAAACCAACCGTTGTCGGGTATACACAAAACGATCTGAATATCTGGTCGGATTTGATCGCACGCAATATGACCATGGTCGGTATCGGGGAAAATGATGTTTTTCAAAACATGGTGAATTATGGAATGTTCACCGGGGGTCTCGGTTTCCACTACGGTGCAGAGAAAATTGGAGCAACCGTCATACCCAGTGCGACAGGAAATACCAAACGCCAGATCGAGATGATCAAGGATTTTGGAGTTACTGCAATACACTGTACACCCAGTTATGCAATGCACCTCTCAGAAGTCGCAAAAGAGATGGGTACGTCACTTGACAGCTTAAAAACAGGAATTTTCGGCGCTGAAGCATGGTCGGAAAGCGTTCGCACAACACTTGAGCGGAGGCTTAACGTAACAGCATATGACTCCTATGGTCTCAGCGAACTATTCGGGCCGGGGGTTGCATTCGAATGCCCGGAACGCAATGGCCTCCACATATGGCATGATAGTTATCTCGTTGAAATCATTGATCCAAAAACCGGTGAGCGGCTTGCTGATGGAGAGCGTGGGGAGCTTGTCGTTACTCCTCTCATCAAAGAGGCAATGCCCCTTTTACGATACCGTACTGGCGATATTACGATGCTCATGGAAGATGGCTGCCTGTGCCGGAGAGGGAAAAAGATAACGCGAATTATGGGGCGTAGCGATGACATGCTGGTCATACGGGGAATTAATGTCTTCCCCTCGCAAATCGAATTTGTCCTCCTTAAGATACCTGAGGTAGGCAACCAGTTTATGGTCTATATAGATCGCGTGAACCACCTTGATGAAATGATTGTTGAAGTTGAAATTAACCGTGAATTTTTCAGCGGTGAACTGGGAGACCTTGCGAAAATTCAGAATAAAGTCGGAAAAGAACTTCGGGACGCTCTTGAATTAAGAACTACCGTACGGCTTGTCGAACCGGGATCACTGCCACGTTTTGAAGGCAAAGCCAAACGGGTTATTGACAGAAGAGAGGGAATCTGATGAAGAACTGGAATCCGAGAATGGAAGAGATGCCTAAAGGCGATCTCCGGAAGATGCAGTATAAGTTGTTGAAGAGTCTGGTGTACAGGTTGTATAGCTTTTCTCCATTCTATCACGACAGGATGAAGGAACAAAAAGTCCACCCTGATGACATCCGGGAATTATCCGATGTGAAGAAACTTCCCTTCATGTTCAAGCGCGATCTCCGGGACAATTACCCGGACAGACTGTTTACCGCATCGCAGGATGAACTTGTCCGCTATCATGTATCTTCGGGAACCACCGGAAAACCGACGGTTGTAGGATATACCCAGAATGACCTGAACAACTGGACAACATCCCTTGCGCGCGGGCTTACTTCTATCGGTCTTGGACGAGGAGATGTTATCCAGGTAAGTTATGGATACGGTCTGTTTACCGGGGGGCTCGGGATGCATTATGGGGCAGAACGAATCGGAGCAACGGTTCTTCCAACCAGCGTGGGGAATACTGAACGCCAGATTGAGCTCATGCAGGATCTTGGCGCTACCGCTATTGCCTGTACGCCATCGTATCTCCTCCACATTGGAGAAGTTGCAGAGAAGATGGGGGTGAATATTCAGAAAGACACGAAACTCCGGACTGGAATTCTTGGTGCCGAGCCCTGGACCCAGGGCATGCGGGTTCGGATGGAAGAATGGCTCGGAATCAAGGCTTATGACATCTATGGAACAAGTGAACTTTCAGGGCCGATGTTCACGGAATGTTCCGAACAGAAAGGAGTTCATATCTGGTCCGATCTCGCCCTTGTGGAAGTTATCGATCCGGATTCCGGTGAACCTCTTGAACCGGGGGAGAAAGGTGAACTAACCATTACGATCCTCCAGAAAGAAGCTTTGCCGATGATCCGGTACAGGATTGGCGATATATCGGTACTTGAGGATGAGGTCTGCTCCTGTGGTCGAACCCATCCCAGGATCCAACGCATCCAGGGACGAGTTGATGATATGCTGATTATCAGAGGAATCAATGTTTTCCCATCCCAGATTGAATATGCACTGATGGCGATTCCTGAAGTTGGGCAGCATTTCCAGATCGTTGTTGACCGCAAGGGAGCTCTTGATGATCTCCTCGTTCGTGTCGAGTTAAACAAGGAATCCTTCAGCGACAAGATTAATGATCTCATGCTGATACGACAGAATGTCGAGAACCGGCTCAGGAATTCTCTGAATGTTAATGTAGACGTTGAGCTTGTCGAACCGGGGTCATTACCAAGGTTCGAAGGAAAATCAAAGAAAGTCATTGATAAGAGGGCGTTATAAATGGACTCAGGAAATTATGTCATACGACAGATCTCAATTTTTTCGGAAAACCGACCAGGAAGACTAGCGGCAATCGCACATGCATTGGGTGAAGAAAAGATCAATATCCTTGCATTCAGTATTGCTGAAGCAAACGGGTTTGGCGTTGTCAGGGCACTCGTGGATCACCCGGAGAAAGCGCATGATAAACTGTTATCTCTCGGATTTAACATTGCGTTTACCGACGTAATAGCAGTAAAGATGAAAGACCAGCCCGGTGGGCTTTATAAAGTCGCAAAAATTCTCGGGGATTCCGGAATAAATATCGAATATTCGTATGCATATTCCGGAAAAGAAGGGGCGGTCCTTATCCTCCGGGTCGATCATGTCGACGATGCGATAAAGAAAATTAAAAGTTCGGGAGCAACACTTCTGGAACGTTCAGTATTCCACTAATCTTACTTTTTCTCCCATTTTATCAGTTCGGAGATTTCCGATAAGGTACTGCCTCGGGAGATCTCCTCGCGGATTCTTGCTTCATTTTTCCTGACTTCAAGAGCCCGGCGAGCTATCTCATATGCTCGTTCCGCGGGTATGACTACAACCCCACTTTCATCTCCGACAACCCAGTCACCGGGTCGTACATATTGCCCGCAGCATCTGATTTCTGCGTTGATCTCCCCAAATCCTTTTGGTTCTCCGGCATTGGGGACAATTGCCTTTGCAAAGAGCGGAAAATTTATTTTCCGAATATCGTCAACATCCCGGACCGCTCCATCGATCACAACACCGGAAATTTGCTTTTGCACACAGCTGAGCGTGGCAAGCTCTCCCCAGGGGGCAACATTTGTAACGCCATCGTTATTAACGACAATTACTTCATTTTTCCGGGCGATGTCAATCGCTTCAACGGGTTTTGCCCAGTCACCGGCAAATGTTTGGACCGTGACCGCTTTCCCTACGGCCTTCACATTTCCGCAAATTGAGATGAGATCTGTCATTGCACCCTTCCGGTGCATAGCATCGGAGATGTTTGGAGTTGAAACCTGCATAAGGAGCTCACGGATCTCCTCGTCCCGGGTTTTTTTCTTCAGGACAATTTCTGATGGCTGATCCAGTGAACAGCGGACTTTTTTGGTTGATTCCCTGACATTCGCAGACCGTACAATGTTTCCCCCGACGATTACAATCTCTGCGCCCCTTCGTATCGCATCTCCGGCGCTTTCAGCATCAATCCCTCCAGCAACTGCAATCGGTATACCAACCTGGCCGGAAAGGGCAGCAAGAAGATCGACCGAATTTTTTCCGGTCATCTGCTGGTCAATCCCGATATGTGCACAGATGAAATCAACTCCCATCGCCTCAAGATCGCGGGCCCGCGGAACCGGCTTTTCGACATTGATCAGATCGGCCATAATCTTTATTCCGTACAATCGGGCTGCTCGTACGGCTTCTTCGACTACTGAGTCATCAGCATCGGCGAGGATACAGACAATATCCGCTCCGGATTTTGCAGCCATTTCAACTTCAAGCGCCCCGGTGTCTGCGATCTTCATATCAGCAACAAGAATCTTATCGGGAAATTGATCCTTAAGTGAACGGAGCGCCTTCATCCCTTCGCTCTTGATAAGTGGCGTCCCTGCCTCAATCCAGTCAGCCCCGCCGGAAATCGATTCTTTGGCGATCTGAAGAGCTCGTTTCAATTCAAGGAGGTCGAGGGCAACCTGCAAGACCGCTTTTTTCATGATCTATCTAAGGAGCGCCTGATGAATAATCATTCCGGGGAACGGACTAAAAAGTCATGAGGATCAAAATCCCCAAAAAAAATCATGCCATTTTCAGGGCATGTTCAAAGTCAATTGAGAAAAATTATCGTGTTTACTTTCCAAAAATCTGATTTGCTCTTTTCCGGAAAAAGGAGGATTGTTTGTTACACTTTTGGAAGGATCCCAGGAAAAATTAATAACAAATTATTTTTTTCGTACGAACAGGGCAGTAACGAGAAGTGTCGAGACAAGGCCAAATATGCATTCAAAACCCGGACTTTTGGTGGGTTTCGGGGTTGGGCTCGTTTCAATTGTTATGGAGGTGGCTGTCGGTATTGTGGTACTTGTTTCTGTTGGAGAGACAGTCGGTGTCGGTGGAGTAGTGAGCGGTTGAGTTGTTGATTGGGTTGAAGCCGGAGTTGTAACAATCTTCGTTGAGAGGGGGGTAGTGGTAGTTGTCGAAGAAAAAGTCGGTTTTGTGGTAACTGTTCTGGACTGAATGAGAGGGTTCTGATCCTGATCCAGTATCGTTACCTGGGCACTAATGGTCTTTCCAGTAACCCCAGTACTTCTCTAAATTTACCTCCGTGAATTTTGGCAAGTCATCAATACTCTCAACCTCTGATCAACCAAACGGTCGAAGAACAGAAACAAATGAGACAAATTTGAGTTTTTTCCGAATCCAGTACTTCACTAATTTTTAGCCGAGGCTAATCAAAACCGGCAGATCTAAATAGGCAGCGGGCGCCGCATATGGCAAATAGACGGCAATTCACCCGCCGAATAAAGAATGAGATCCGAGCAGAAGATTGTTCCGAAATAGCAGTGGATGCAATCAACCGGAATCTCACCATTTCCATCAACGGAACACTGAGACAAAAGACCCTTATCCAGTCACTTGTTGGGATGTCAGCAACCAAACTATCCGTGCATTCCATCAATAAGGCCGGAGAAAAAGTCCCGTGTGAAACGTCAGTCAGATACCATTTATCGAAGGTGGATTTAGAATCGCTTTTCGAAATACAATCAAAGATCCTCACCTATTCAAACGATCAGATCCTTGTTCCCGGAAAATCGTATCATTTTGCCATAGATTTCACCGACGATCCTTATTATGGCGAAATTATCGAAGCGAACAAAGATTACGTCCTCAAGAGTAAAATGAAGAAATCAACAACCACATTTTACTCGTATGTTTCGCTCTACATAACAACAAAAGGTCAACGGCAGACCCTTGCAGTTTTCCCGGTGAAGAAGGGTGTGTCAAAGGTCGAGTACATCCGGAAATTTTTGGCCATAATCCACAACGCAAAAGTGAACACCCAAGTACTCTGTCTTGATCGGGGATTTTACTCAAAAGATGTGTTCTCATTTCTCCAGAAGGAAAAGATCCCGCACATTGTTCCGGTGAGAAAACACGGCGAAGAACTCAAGAAAATACTCCGGGGAAATCATTCCCGGTATGCACAGTATACGATGATGGGAACTGGCGAACCTCTTTCTCTTACTCTGGCAATTGATGTCCAGTACCTTCTGGGAAGGAATAAGAAATACGGGAATGTGAACCTGGGTTACGTCGTGTATGGTATTAACTGGAAACCCCGTCGGATCTACCGGGTCTACAAGAACCGGTTTGCGATCGAGTCTTCGTACCGTATCCGGAATATCGTGAAAGCAAGGACATCCACAAGAAACGTTGTGATCCGGTACCTGCTGACGATAATCTCTTTCCTTCTCAAAAATATCTGGGTCTCTCTTCAATGGATGTTCTTCTCTAAGGTTCAACGAGGACCAAGAACCGTTGCTGAAGATTTGTTCCGTTTCGATTTCTTCCGGCTATTGGTCTGGGAAGGGATTCGGAAAAAACTCAAATTTGTCTCATTTGTTTCTGTTCTTCGACCGTTTGGTTGATCAGAGGTTGAGAGTATTGATGACTTGCCAAAATTCACGGAGGTAAATTTAGAGAAGTACTGGATCTGCAACATTAAATGCCGGACCGTTCGCTTTAAATGAATTATCAAGGCGATACCAATTTCCGGAATATGCTCCGAAGGTTGAAGGCGCAACAAAGAAATTTGTCGGGCTTGGAAACGGAATACGTCTGGTCCGGGGAACTCGTTGCAACCGGAGCACCGGAAGCCCACCATCCAATCTGGGTTGCTCCTCCGAGAGCACCGGTAATGTCAAGGCCCTGCTCCCCGATAAATACAGTATTTCCCTGAGAGATGGTTGAGATTGACGCGGCAGCATTTACCGTGCAGATCAAAAATACAAGAAAAATAATGAGAAAACCAAATTTCTTTTGTCGGAATATCATATTCATCCTTATTAAGTCCAGATATTTAAAATTTTCAAATCTTAAGAATTGGTTTCCCGATATTTCGTTATTAATTTGATCAAATAGTTTAATTTACCATTTTGTCATTTAGCGATTTTCTCGCTGAAGACAAGCTGACAAAAATCCTGCACGGCAGAAAACCTCAATAAAGAGAAATTGTAAGAACCGGTGAAACCGTGATGATCTGTCGTTTGGTGTCAACCGGGATCGAAGTTTTCAGGAAATGTTTTCGGATTTTGCCGGTTCCGTCTGAGTAAGAGTGGCTCGAATATCCACGGGTAAATCCGGGTGAATCAATTGCCGTGATCGTGATCGGATCGTCGTTACAATAGAACAACTTTAGAGTTTCAGTACTTCACTAATTTTTAGCCGAGGCTAATCAAAACCGGCAGATCTAAATAGGCAGCGGGCGCCGCATATGGCAAATAGACGACAATTCACCCGCCGAATAAAGAATGAGATCCGAGCAGAAGATTGTTCCGAAATAGCAGTGGATGCAATCAACCGGAATCTCACCATTTCCATCAACGGAACACTGAGACAAAAGACCCTTATCCAGTCACTTGTTGGGATGTCAGCAACCAAACTATCCGTGCATTCCATCAATAAGGCCGGAGAAAAAGTCCCGTGTGAAACGTCAGTCAGATACCATTTATCGAAGGTGGATTTAGAATCGCTTTCGAAATACAATCAAAGATCCTCACCTATTCAAACGATCAGATCCTTGTTCCGGAAAATCGTATCATTTTGCCATAGATTTCACCGACGATCCTTATTATGGCGAAATTATCGAAGCGAACAAAGATTACGTCCTCAAGAGTAAAATGAAGAAATCAACAACCACATTTTACTCGTATGTTTCGCTCTCCATCACAACAAAAGGTCAACGGCAGACCCTTGCAGTTTTCCCGGTGAAGAAGGGTGTGTCAAAGGTCGAGTACATCCGGAAATTTTTGGCCATAATCCACAACGCAAAAGTGAACACCCAAGTACTCTGTCTTGATCGGGGATTTTACTCAAAAGATGTGTTCTCATTTCTCCAGAAGGAAAAGATCCCGCACATTGTTCCGGTGAGAAAACACGGCGAAGAACTCAAGAAAATACTCCGGGGAAATCATTCCCGGTATGCACAGTATACGATGATGGGAACTGGCGAACCTCTTTCTCTTACTCTGGCAATTGATGTCCAGTACCTTCTGGGAAGGAATAAGAAATACGGGAATGTGAACCTGGGTTACGTCGTGTATGGTATTAACTGGAAACCCCGTCGGATCTACCGGGTCTACAAGAACCGGTTTGCGATCGAGTCTTCGTACCGTATCCGGAATATCGTGAAAGCAAGGACATCCACAAGAAACGTTGTGATCCGGTACCTGCTGACGATAATCTCTTTCCTTCTCAAAAATATCTGGGTCTCTCTTCAATGGATGTTCTTCTATAAGGTTCAACGAGGACCAAGAACCGTTGCTGAAGATTTGTTCCGTTTCGATTTCTTCCGGCTATTGGTCTGGGAAGGGATTCGGAAAAAACTCAAATTTGTCTCATTTGTTTCTGTTCTTCGACCGTTTGGTTGATCAGAGGTTGAGAGTATTGATGACTTGCAAAATTCACGGAGGTAAATTTAGAGAAGTACTGAGTTTTCCTGAATGCGTAGCGGAGGTACAGGGTTTTCTTCGGACCGACAAGTCAATTTAACCGATCTATGTCCCCGGAGGAGGTTTTTCGAAGAACTGGTTTATTCCCGCAGAATTGTCGTTCACATTTTTTTTATCCCAAAGCAATAAAGGGGGTGAATTTAATCAGAATTACTTTGGGAAAAGTTATGTCCTATCCCGAAATCAATTTGACATCACATGTAAATATCGATGTGAGCAAATTATCGAATCGGGATATCCAGAGGATCATTCAGCAATGGGTAAATGAGAAACCCGTTGTTGAGATTGCCCGGTATTTCCAGATTACCCGTCAACGAGTGTATCAGCTCATCAACCAGTTCAGAGAATCGGGAGAATATCCGGTACTCAGGCAATCTGGAAGAAAGCCTCAAACCATCGATGATCGAGCAGAAGAGTTGATCCTCAAAACCTATCAATCTAACAACATTGGTCCAATCCATCTGGAGAAAAAGATTGAGGAAACACACGGGATCCATATCCCGCATAATCGAATCTATCGGGTATTGTTGAACCACGGTCTGGTGGAGATCAACATGAAAAAACGGCAACAACGGAAATATGTTCGGTACGAACGTACTCATTCCATGTCGATGTGGCAGGGAGACTGGAAAGAGTTCGAACTTAATGGATCGAAGAAATGGCTGATCGCATTCATGGATGATTCATCCCGTCTCATCACCTGCTACGGGGTATTCGATTCTCCAACTACCGAGAACACTCTCACGGTTCTGAATCAGGGATTCCAGATGTACGGTACGCCCCGCGAGATCCTCACTGACAACGGTACACAATTCGTTTCAGCTCGAAACCGTGAACAGGCCCATCATAAATTCGGAGAGTTTCTTGTTCATCACAACATCAAACACATCCCAACCAGGATAAAACACCCTCAAACGAACGGCAAAATTGAACGGTTCTTCGGAGAAGTCGAACGAAGGATCGCGAAGTTCGGTTCTGTCGATAAAATTGTTCACTGGCACAATGTCATCAAACCTCACATGAGTCTCGATTACGATGAGCCTTATAACGCATTCTGGTACCGTCTACCCCCGGAGAGGATTCTGAACTATGCGCAGAAATGGTTATATGTGTAAAATCAATTCGGGATACCACAATCCCGGAGTATAATTATAAAATGAATTTTGGAGAGCTCGTGCGTGATCAATATGAGTATCGACAGCATAAGCAAGATTTCCTAGACCTTGATTCTGAATTAAATAATTCTGGATATGTCGATAAGGATCATGTCGATTAAAGGGAGTTACTACAAGTGGCAAAGTGCGTTCTCCTTTTCAGTAATTTTTCAATTTATCAATATAAGCAATATTATCTTTCAAGGTATTATTTTATTATTGGTGAAAATTGAGTTATTTGAAAGACTTGAAATTCTTTCTAATTTCATCATTGACTCTCGTTTTCAAGATCTTCCCTCCCACCATGCTACACATTAGCACACACTCTTAAATACCAGCAGCTCCAACCAAGTGAGCATGCAGGAAGAGTGCCACAGCATTCGTGAGGGTTTTTTCGCCCGTGAATGTCTTTACCGCTAAGGTACCCGTCCGCAGCATGACCGTTTCTGAAAATGTTTCTGTTTACGATACGTCCGCGTATCGTTCCCCGTTTTTCGGCCGATTCAGCTTTAGCTTCTTTGGCTTTTATCCCTGGTATTGATCAAGCCCTCTGGTTTGCACAAAACTAAACGCGTGCGAATGCAGGGGGAGGAGTTGTTGTTACTATGAGAGGAAAGGAAATCCGTCTGGAAAGAATCATAAACCGCAATACGAAAAAGACGATCATCGTCCCGATGGACCACGGGGTCTCGGACGGTCCCATCCCGGGCCTGATCGATATGGGCCAGGCCGTCAACCTCGTCGCAGAAGGCGGGGCGAACGCGGTCATCGGCCACGTGGGGCTCGCGCTCTATGGTCACCGGCAGGGAGGCAGGGACGTGGGCCTCATCCTCCATCTCTCCGGGTCCACGAAGCTCGCCCCCGACCCGAACAGCAAGGTGCTCGTCAACACCGTGCAGAACGCCCTCAAGATGGGGGCGGACGCGGTCTCGATGCATGTCAACATCGGTGCCGATGAGGAGGCCCGGATGCTCGGGGACCTGGGCAGCGTCGCGGTCGAATGCATGGAGTGGGGGATGCCGCTCCTCGCGATGATGTACCCGCGGGGCAGGAACATAGCAAAGGCAAACGATGTCGACCATGTCAAGCTCGCCGCCCGGGTGGCAGCGGAGCTCGGCGCTGACATCGTCAAGACCGTGTACACTGGTGACCCGGAGAGTTTCCGGGAGGTCACCCGGGGCTGCCCGGTGCCGGTCGTCGTAGCCGGAGGAAGTAAGACGGATGACCGCACAACACTGGAACTGATAGAAGGCGCAATGGCCGGCGGGGCAGCCGGGATCTCCATTGGCAGGAACGCGTTCCAGCACCGGACCCCGGACAAGTTCGTCCGGGCCGCGGCCTGCATCGTGCACAAGAACAAGAGCGTCGAGGATGCACTCGAAATCTTAAAGGTGTAATCATGATTGGAAAGGACATCAGGATAGAACGGATAATGGACAGGAACACGGGGAGAGCAGTCATCGTGCCGATGGACCACGGTTTCTCGATGGGTCAGATCGATGGCCTTTTAGACATGACGCAGGTCATCTCGGACGTGAGTAACGGGGGCGCAAACGCGATCGTGCTGCACAAGGGCATGGTCAAGCGGGGCCACCGGAAGCACGGCCGGGACATCGGCCTCATCATCCACCTCTCGGGATCGACCTCCCTGAATCCTGACCCGAACGACAAGGTACAGGTCTGCACGGTGGAGGAGGCAATCGCGCTTGGCGCTGACGCGGTCTCGATCCACATCAACCTCGGCGCACCAAACGAATCCAAGATGCTCGAAATCGGCGCAAACGTAGCCCGGGACTGCATGAAGTGGGGCATGCCGCTCCTCACCATGATCTACCCGCGGGGCCAGGGCATCGACCCGTACTCCCCGCAGTCGGTAGGCCACGCGGTGAGGGTCGCAGAAGAGCTCGGCGCTGACCTCATCAAGACCAACTACCCCAACGATCCCGAGGCATTCAAACGGATCGTGAAAGCCTGCTCGGTACCGGTCTTTATCGCCGGAGGCGAGAAATGCGGGGACCTCTCCTCCCTGCGGATCATCCGGGATTCCGTGAATGCCGGGGGTGCAGGCGTCTGCGTGGGACGGAACGCGTTCCAGCGCACTGACACAAAGCATTTCGTGCAGGCTCTCTGCAACGTGGTGCACCACAACGTGGACCCGGCAAAGGCGCTGGAGCAGAACAGATGAAACAGTTCTGGGTCGACGCCCGCCCCTGGAACAAGGAGATCGCGACAACAGCGATCGAGAGCGGTGCGGACGCGCTGGTCGTTGACCGGGCAGAGGACGTGAAGCAGCTCTGCCGGATCACGACCATTGCCCCGGACGGGGACCTGAAGATCGGGACCGATATCACGGAGATCACGATCACGGACAAGGCAAGCGAGAACAAGGCAGCCGGGCTCGGGAAGCACAAGCCGGTCATTGTCACCACAAGTGACTGGACCGTCATCCCGCTCGAAAACCTTGTTGCCCAGTCGGACAGGATCATCGCCCGGGTAAAAAACGAAGACGAAGCCGCGATGGCAGTCAACGTGCTGGAGAAGGGGACGCACGGCATCCTTCTTGCCACGCAGGACCCGGCAGTTGTGCGGAGTGTATCCACACTTCTCAAGGGTTCCGGCGGAAAAGTAAGCTTAACGACATTCACGGTAACAAAGATCCAGCCGGTTGGCATGGGCGACCGGGTCTGCGTGGACACGTGCTCGATGCTCTCTGATGGTGAGGGGATGCTGATGGGAAACACCTCCTCTGCCATGCTCCTTGTCCACGCGGAGACGCTCGAGAACCCGTACGTGGCTCCCCGGCCGTTCCGGGTGAACGCCGGCGCGGTGCACGCGTACATCCTCCTCCCGGACGGGAAGACCGCGTACCTCTCGGACCTCGCGATTGGCGGGAAGGTGCTCGTCACCGATGCAAAGGGAACAGCCCACACGGCGATTGTCGGCAGGACCAAGATCGAACGCCGCCCGCTCCTGCTTGTTGAGGCAGCGGCAGGTAAATCGAAGGTCAGCCTCATCCTCCAGAACGCGGAGACCATCCGGCTCGTCCGCGAGGACGGGAGTGCAGTCTCCGTTGTCGCGCTCGCGGAAGGGGATAAGATCCTCGGCTCCGCCTTTGAGGGCGGCAGGCATTTCGGGATGGCCATCAAAGAGACCATCCTTGAGAAGTGATCATGAAGGAAGGCAGGAGCACGGGAAGGAAGGCCGGCATCATGAGGGAAAAGGAAGGCGGAGGTAAAGCCGGGAGGAAAACCGGGAGCGCCGGAAATTCTGAAAAAACCGGCATGACCGTGGGCATCATCGGCGGCACCGGGAAGATGGGCCGGCTCTTTGCCGGGGTCTTCGAACGGGCAGGGTACGAGGTGCTCGTCTCCGGCAGGTCGACTTCCCCGGGCACAATGGATCTCGCGGAACACTGCGATATTGTGATTGTCTCGGTCCCGATCCGGGACACGGTCAGGGTCATCGGATCGATCACCCCGGTCCTGCGGGAGGATCAGCTCCTCTGTGACTTCACGTCGCTCAAGACAAAACCCGTAGAGGCCATGCTCGCGTCAAAGGCGCAGGTCATCGGCCTCCACCCGATGTTTGGCCCGACCGTGAAATCCTTAAAACACCAGACCATCATAGCCTGCCCTGCACGGGCTGAGGTGCGGACGCAGGAACATCTTCTCGGCATTTTCCGGAAGGAAGGCGCGGAGATCACGATCGCAGAACCGGAGGAGCATGACCGGATGATGGCGGTGGTGCAGGGGCTCACCCACTTTGTCACCCTCACGATGGCCGAATCCGTCCGGAAACTCGGGATCGATATCGCGAAGACAAAAGAGTTCACGAGCCCGGTGTACCAGATCGAGCTCTCGCTTGTTGGCCGGCTCCTCTCGCAGGATCCCGCACTCTACGCTGACATCCTCGAACAGAACCCGTTTGTTTCGGAAGTTCTTGCTGCCTGCACAAAATCCGCTGACGAACTCCGGGGGATTGTCGGGACCGGGAACCCGGATGCGTTCCGGGACTTCTTTATCCGGAACAACCGGCACTTCGGTGCATTCTGCGGGGAAGGTATGGCAATCACCGATGCGCTCATTGAATACATGGTAAAAGACCCGGCAGGTGGCCGATGACCACGATCACGCTCGGCCCGGAAGGGACCTTCTCGCACGAGATGGCGATGAAGATGGGATGCACGGATATCCGGTTCGTCGCCACCATCCACGGGATCATCACCGCGGTCGCACGAGGCGAGGGCGAGGGGATCGCCCCCATCGAGAACTCGCAGGCAGGGGGCGTAGGCGAGACACTCGACGGGCTCTCGCGCTACCCGGTATACATCACCGCGGAGATGTACATGCCGATCCACCACCACCTCGCAGCGCTCGTGCCGCTGGAACAGATCGAGGTCATCTACGCTCACCCGCAGACCCACGAGCAGTGCAGTGACCTGCTCGAGTCCTGGCAGATCCCCGTGATGCACACGAACAGCAATGCGGCAAGTGCCCTTGAGATCAACAAGAACAAAAAA
The DNA here is from genome assembly GCA_963666355.2 of uncultured Methanoregula sp. Lineage (GTDB taxonomy): Archaea > Halobacteriota > Methanomicrobia > Methanomicrobiales > Methanospirillaceae > Methanoregula. The sequence continues at coordinate 165,142 of CAXXCP010000016.1, read as the reverse complement.
GCGGGGGCGATCATTCCTGCGCTCGCATCATCGGTATACGGGATCTCGATCATACTCCGGCACGTTGAGAACAATCGCACGAACATCACCCGGTTCGTCCGGCTCTCGCGAGGACCGGTGTCGGCCGCTGCGGGTGGCAAGTGCAGCGTGCTGATCGACCCGAGTACCGACCGGGCTGGGCTCCTCCACGATCTGCTCGATGTCTTTGCGAGCCGTGGGATTAACCTGAGCAGAATCGAGTCCCGTCCATCCAAGCGCGGGATCGGGAACTACGTCTTCTTCCTCGACTACGCGTGGACTATGGATGCAAAAGAGGCACTCGAAGAACTAAAAGCACTCGCGACCGTCAAGGAACTGGGCTGTTACCAGAAGATCGAGGTAGGTTAAGTGATCGTTACACCGGAAAAAATTGCCGGGGTTGAGCTGAGCTTTGTCGCCCCGCCCTCCAAGAGCTACACGCACCGGGCACTTATCGCTGCGGCCCTTGCCGAAGGAAAGAGCACCCTCTTCCGCCCGCTGGAATCCGAGGATACCCGGCTCACCGCCGGGGCACTCCGCTCGCTCGGGGTTATCATCGAGGAGCAGCCGGGGCGGCTTATCGTTACCGGCTGCAACGGGAAGCTGCCGGACCGCCGCCCGATCACGCTTGAGCTGGATAACTCCGGCACCAGCCTCCGGCTCCTCACCACGCTTGCCCTTCTCTGTCACCACCCGGTGGTTTTGACCGGCAGCGCACGGATGCAGGAGCGGCCCATCGGTCCCCTCGCAGAAGCGCTCCCGGCTATTGGCGGTTCGGTTGAGTTTTTAAAAACGCCCGGCTACCCGCCGATCCGGGTGAGCGGGAAGCTTACCGGGGGGCCGGTGATCATCGATGGTTCGATGAGCAGCCAGTTCATCTCCTCCATTTTGATGGCAGCCCCCTTCGCGGAGCGTGAGGTTGAAGTCATCATCCCAAAAAGCCCCGCATCCGCGTCCTATCTCGACATCACGCTCGGGGTCATGGAAGCCTTCGGTGCAAAAGTCCGGCGGACCGGCTACGAGCGGTTCGCGGTCAGCGAGTCCGACCGGTACAAGGGCCGTAGGTATACCATCGAAGGCGATTACTCCTCTGCCTCCTACTTCTTTGCCATTGCCGCGATCTGCGGGGGCAGGGTCCGGGTGAGGAACCTCGTTAAGGACTCAGTCCAGGGAGACCGGCGGTTCCTTGACGCGCTGGAACGAATGGGATGTGAAGTCACGTACGGGAAGGAGTTCATCACGGTCGAACGGACGGGGGATCTGCAGGGCGTCAGCTTTGACATGTCGTCCTCGCCCGACACCGTCCAGACCCTCTGCGTGGTCGCCGCGATGGCAACAACAAAAACCACGATAACAGGAATCGGTCACTTGAAATTCAAGGAGAGCGACCGTATCAATGGCACGGCAGATAAACTGCGCTCGCTCGGGTGCAGGGTCGATGTTGGTGAGGATTCGCTCACCATCCATCCCGCGCCGCTGCACGGGGGAACGATCGATCCGGAGAACGACCACCGGACCGCGATGAGTTTTGCGGTCCTAGGTCTTGGGATCGGCGGGATAACGATCAAAAACGCTGAGTGCGTGGCCAAGTCATTCCCGGGGTTCTGGGATAAGTTGTCGGAGGCAATCGGGTGAAACGGATAGTTCTTACCGGTTTTCGCGGGACCGGCAAATCGGAGATCGGGAAGATCCTCGCGCAAAAGACCGGCATGCCGTTCATCGATACGGATGCGATTGTCGAGCTGACGAGCGGCCGGTCCATCCCGGCCATCTTTCACGAGGATGGGGAGGAACGGTTCCGCGGTTTCGAGCGGGACGCGATCGCATCCCTTCCGAAAGCGGACGCAGTTGTCAGCACCGGGGGCGGGGCAGTCCTCGATCCCCGGAACATGGAACACCTGCGCAGGGACAGCATCGTTATCCTCCTCACCGCAGATCTCGACACCATCGAAGCCCGGCTCTCCCGCTCCCCCCGGCCGCCGCTCACCGATCTCACGCTCGCAGAAGAGATCGCGATGCTTATGGACAAGCGCCGGCAGGCGTACTCTGCATCCTCAGACTTCTGCGTGGACACAAGCGAGACAACAGCCGCCGCAGCAGCGGAAAAAATCCTCGATCTTCTAAAAACCGGTGTCCCGTCAGAAAGCCAGAGGGAGAAGGGCCTTGCATTCTTCCGGGCCGGTAGGATCCCGGCGCCGGCACTGCGCAAGCTCGAAGAGATATTCGCCCCTGAGGCGGGCAGGCCGGGTACACGGATCCTTGGCGTGGCAGGTTATCCCGCGGCGCACAGCAGGGGACCGTACCTCTTCAACGCCCTCTTCGAAACGTATGGTCTTGATTACCACTACACCTGGTTTGAGAACCCGGAGCTCGATGAGATCATGACCGCGGCCCGCATGCTCGATGCGAAAGGGCTCTCGGTCACGATCCCGTTCAAGCAGGAGGTGATCCCATACCTCGATGAGATTGAAGAGCACGGGGCACAGCAGATCGGGGCCGTGAACACCGTGGTCTTCGGGTGCGGAGGCGCGATCGGGTACAACACGGACTGGATCGGTGTGCGAAAACCCCTCGCATCCCTGAAAGGAGCAAAAGCCGTCCTTCTCGGGGCCGGGGGCGGGGCGGCCGCAGCTGCGTATGCACTGGTCGATCTTGACATGGATCTCACGATCCTGAACCGGACACCGGCCAAGGCACAGGCACTGGCAGGGCAGTTCGGGTGCTCGTGGAAAGAATGGGACGCATTCGACAGCATCAGCCCGGAGCTCGTGGTGAACGCAACCCCGCTCGGCATGCAGCCGGATACCCGGAGCCCGCTCCGGGAAGAGCAGCTGAAGCCCGGCATGACGGTCTTTGATCTCGTGTATACGCCACCGGTGACGCCGCTGCTCGAACTTGCAGGGCAGAAGGGATGCACGATCATTAAGGGAACCGAGATGTTTATCGAGCAGGCACGGGAGCAGTTTTATCTCTTCTTCGGGATCGACGTCTCCCCGGAAACAGTACGGGAGAAGCTGGCATGAATACAACAGGAAGGAATTTTCGGGTAACAACATTTGGCGAGAGTCACGGTGCAGCGGTCGGGGCAGTCGTGGACGGGTGTCCTGCCGGGCTCCCGTTGAGCGCAGGTGATATCCAGCCGCTCCTCGACCGGCGCAAGCCGGGAACATCGGCGCTCACCTCGCCACGGAAGGAAGAGGACCGGATCGAGATCCTCTCCGGGGTCTTCGAAGGCCGGACAACCGGAACGCCGATCGCGATGATCGTCCGGAACGAAGAGATGCAGGGAAAGGACTATGATGCCCTCCGTGATGTCTTCCGGCCCGGCCACGCGGATTTTACGTACCATGCAAAGTATGGTATCCGGGATCACCGGGGCGGTGGTCGCAGCTCCGGCCGGGAAACCGTCGGGCGTGTTGCTGCCGGGGCCCTTGCCATGAAGTATCTTGCCGGCAAGGGTATCACCATCGCCGGAACGATCGTGGAAGTACATGGCAAATCGGGGCAAAAAGAGATCGAGGATGAGATCCTTGCCGCAAAAGCGGCAGGGGATTCGGTTGGCGGGATCGCGGAGATCACAGCCCGTGGATGCCCGGCCGGGCTTGGCGACCCGGTATTTGGGAAACTCGATGCCGCGATCGCCGGAGCCATGATGGGGATCGGTGCGGTCAAAGGTGTTGAGATCGGTGACGGTTTTGCCGTGGCGCGAAAGTACGGGAGCGAGAACAATGACCCGATAACCACAGCCGGATTTTCTGGCAACCATGCCGGGGGGATCCTGGGCGGGATCTCTTCCGGACAGGACATTGTTGTCCGGATTGCCGTAAAGCCGACGCCTTCCATCGCAAAGACCCAGCATACCATCGACGTTCATGGCAATGATGCGGAGATTGCGATCAAAGGCCGGCACGACCCCTGCATTGTGCCACGCATCATACCGGTTGCAGAAGCGATGCTCGCGCTGGTGCTGATCGATGCGCTGCTGGAGCAGGAGAAATACCGGGACAAAAAGTGAGATCCCTCCCGGGAATCGTGATCGGGAAAAGAACGTGAAAATATCCCCGGCTCGTTTTTTCCCGGCGGTTTTCTTCCCGGCGCAGTAACGTGAAAAATTACCGGGGGTTCTTCCCGGTAACCACCGATTTTTCCTTGTGGGCAACCCATTCCGTAAACGAACCCTCGTAGATTCGCACCTTCGGGTATCCCAGGTACCATTTGAAGAGGATAAACTCGTTTGTAGCCTCGCGCCCTGTACCGCACGAGCAGATGATCGTCTTGTCCTGCGTTGCCCCCACAGCTTTTACCATCGCTTCCAGCTGATCCACGGGTTTTAAAAACTTCTTGTTACTGTCGTCCATTAAGGACTTCCACGGGAGGCTGACTGCTCCCGGGATATGACCCGGTTTCATCCACGGGCCCTGGCCTTCGTAAAAGGCCGCAGGCCGGGCGTCGAGAAGAAGGGTGTCCGGCTTGTCCTTGATCTTCCGGAACTCGTCGTACCCCACAAAGAACTCATCGTGGAGTTTTACCGTGAATGCGGAGGGTTTTGTCACCCCGTATTCACGGGTGAGGGGATGCTTCTCCTCTTTCCATTTCTCCCAGCCCCCGTCGAGCACATACACGTTCCGGTGGCCGTACCGGACGAGCGTGTAGGCAACCATCGTCTGTTCCAGCCCATCGCCGATGAATGTTGCGCAGCTGGTGATAGGCCCGCCACTCGAGTAGACTACGATCGGCTTTGCAGGATCGAGACCCAGCGTCCGGAACAGGATCTGGGCAGCCTCCGGCGGGATCCACCGGGTCGGGATCGGGCCTTCATGGATCCGGAAGAGACCCTCGTGCCAGTATACGGCCCCGGGGATATGATCGGAGATATACTCGTGAATATTGGGCTGGCAGTCGAGGATCGTGAGATCCTTGTCATGCAGGTGCTCCTCCAGCCATCCGGCGGAGACCCATTTCACGGTTCCGTCGCCTTTACCATAGGGGTATGCCATTGCCATTCCTTTCACTTCCTCATTCGTGCATAAAGATCCGGAAAGCGGGTATGCATGTGAGCCCCCATCACGATTGAAGATATTTAAGGATTGTGCAGATCGGCTGGTGGCAGGGCCCTGGCTTTCCGGATCCCGGCGGCAGGCCAAAAAAAAACGGCAGGTAATCGTAACCCGGCCCGATCATGCCACCCGGCCCAACCCCGCCTGGCAGGGAAGGCCTGCGTCAATCTCAAAAAAATCCGGTAGTACAACAAGAAGAAAAATTCAGGTTTGCCGGCCGAGCAGGGTCCGTATCTGCCGGAACTCGGCAACGGAGTACTGCCCGGCAGCAGTCGGGGTACCGGTATGGCAGTACACGAGCCCGGATCCAAAGAGCGTGAGGACCGCACGTGCGTACCGGAACTCTTCACCCATCACCCCGGTACAGATCGGCTGCCTGATAGAGTGGGTGAAGGCTATCAGCTCGATAACATCCTCCTCGTTCCTGGGGGTGACGATCATCTTGACGATATCCCCAAACGACCGGAGCTCCCGTTCGATATGATAGAGGGAGGCCAGGTCCGGCATCTCGGTTGTATGGAAGGATGCGATCACCTTTTTTCCTGCAGCCCTGACTATTGGCGCGTTCTTTGAAAAACGCTGTTCGATGTCGATATAATCGCAGGAAGAAATGACCGGCCTTACCCGGGTTATCCACTCATCCGGGTTCCCGAAGTACCTCCCCCCTTCCTGCGCCGACCGCAGGGTCCCGATAACCGGGAGGGTGGACGCGTTGCGGATGCTGCCCGCAACTTCTGCAGGATCTCCCTCGACCAGATCGAGCCGGAGCTCAAGCATCTCTGCTCCCTGCTCCTCTGCCCGGATTGCGGCCTCCGGATCGGAAAGCGAGGCAACGATCTTCATGATATAGTCTTCCGGTTATTGCTGATCGCTAAAAAAGATGTCAGGATCGTCCGGTGGCCTTCCCAAATAAAAGAACCGGGACAACTACCGGATATCAAAAAAACCTACCCGGAATTTTTTCCCGCGATACGTGTTTATTGCATCGTTCCCATATTTACCGTAATCATGGCGGGATTAACTTCCGGGAATACCGGGCGGCTTGGCATCGCGGCAGGAAAATTTCTGCTCATTGCAATCATCCTTCCCCTCATCCCGGCTATCGTCCTTGGCCTGCCATGGGGAGCAACCCTTGCCCTGATGACAAGTACCTTTATCGTAGAATACGGAGCAGCGACGATCGGGGTTGGTCTTGGCCTCCCCCCCGCTTTCGTGCTCTGGGTACTCGTTTGCATCGCGCTCGGGGTTATCCTCCTCATCTTCGATATTCTCGATGCTCTTGCCGGGCATTCGGCCCGGGTATCCGCATTTCTTGCGCGGGCTGAAGAACGGACCAGACGATCGAAGCTCATTTCACGGTACGGGATTTACGGGCTCTTTCCTGCCATCATGATCCTTGGGATCTATGTCTGTCCACCGGTAAGCTGGATCCTTGGCTGGGACAGGAAGTACTCGGTGCTCCTGATCATGGCCGGCTACACCCTTGCTGCGACCGTTACCACCCTTGCCACAACAGGGGTCCTGAAATTTTTCTTCTCCTGATCCGGAGCCTCTTCCATGCACGCCAGACCACCACCGGAACACGGAAAACTCCCCGAACTCCTCGCGCCTGCCGGGTCCCCCGCGGCCTTCCGGGCGGCAGTCGCGGCCGGAGCAGATGCCATCTACCTGAGCGGGAAGAGGTTTGGTGCGAGAAAATTTGCCGCGAACTTTTCCGATCACGAGATTGAGGAATCGATCGCGTACGCCCACGAACGCGGTGTCCGGGTCTATGTTACCGTCAATACGCTCATCCACGACCGGGAGTTACCCGGGGCTGTCGAATATCTCCTGTGGCTCTGGTCGGTGGGTGCTGATGCAGTACTTGTCCAGGATACCGGGCTCACGCGCATCGCACGGGAAGTGGTTCCCGATCTCGTCCTGCATGCATCAACCCAGATGACGATCCATAATGCCGAGGGTGTGAGATGGGCACACGGGCAGGGACTCTCCCGGGTAGTCCTTGCCCGGGAACTTTCGCTCGATGAGGTGAAGCACATCGCCGGGGAAACAAAAGAGACCGGTGTCGGTCTCGAGGTCTTTGCCCACGGCGCCCTCTGCTACTGCTACTCCGGCCAGTGCCTTCTCTCTTCCGTAATCGGGGGACGGAGCGGGAACCGGGGGATGTGTGCCCAGCCCTGCCGGAAACCCTATACCTTCGTGAGAGGGAAGACCGATGAGTTCGGGAGACCGGTGACCCTGGATGCGTGCAATATGCCGGGCCCGTATCTCCTGTCGCCCAAAGACCTCTGCACGTACCGTCACCTCACCGGCCTGGTCAATTCCCCGGTAGTATCGCTCAAGATCGAAGGACGGATGAAATCACCGGAGTATGTTGCCCTTGTTGTCTCAACGTACCGGAGAGCTCTTGATGCCATCGCTGCCGGTACCCGGGTGCCGGACCCGCAGGCAGAGCGCGATCTCCTGCTCGCCTTCAACCGGGGTTTTACTCCCGGTTACCTGTTCGGGAAGCGCTGTGGATCGATCATGGGACGGGATGCTCCCGACAACCGGGGCCTTTGTATCGGGACGGTGACAGGATATGACAGCGCCCGGAGGACCGTAACAGTCCTGCTCGCCGGGCAGGTTATCCCGGGGACCGGGGACGGTTTGTGGATTGGAGGTTCAAAGGAAAGCGATCCGGGGACCGGGTTCTCCCTGAATAATACGCCGGCCCGGCGCGGGAAGGATTCGGTTGTCTTTACCGTGCCGGAGAAGGCAGTCACCGGTTCGCCGGTATACATGACATTCTCCCGGGAGCTCGACTCACGGGCACGCCAGATCGTCAGCCACCCGCCTGCCGGGTTGCAGCATCCGGTCCCAGTTGATCTCTCTGTCACCGCAGATGAGCATGGAACCCTGACCATCGGGGGAAATATCTTTCCGGGCACAAGGAACTTCCCGGTCCGGTGGCGATCGGAAAACCTGTTAGCCCCGGCCCGGTCCCGGCCTCTTACCCGGGACCAGCTCGGGCAGCAGCTGGTAAAGACCGGAGGTACCCCGTTTTCCATCCGGGATATCCGGATACAGTATGACGAAAATCTCTTTGCACCGGTCGCGGTGCTGAACAATGCCCGTCGTGAATTTTTCCGGCTTGCCACAGAGACGCTCGTATCTGCCTCACGGCCGGCCGCAACGGAGGTAACGGAAGCCAGAAAGCGATGGGACGCCCGGTACTCCACATTTTCTCCGGACGTGCCGGTATCGCTGGAGACAAAACCCGGACAGCCTCTTGGTATTATTGTCTGCACCGATACGGTAAATGGCGTCCGATCCGCAACGGCTGCCGGGTGTGACGGGATCTGGTTCGAACCGGGTTTTGTCGGAAACTGCAACCCCACCGGATCACCCGGGAAATTTACCGGCACGGAAGAAATTCTTGCTGCATGTGAACTCTGCAGATCATCCGGCACAACGTTTGTGTGGAAGCTGCCAAAAATCGCTCACGACCGGGAACTGGACGACATTCTTGCCATCCTTCCCTCCCTTGCCAGGAAGGGAATTGACGAATGCTGCGTGGAAAACCCGGGCATCGCCTCTGCGCTCCGGAAGAGGATCCCTTCGCTCGTTCTCCATGGATCCACCGGGCTCAACATATTCAACCACGAGTCCGCGGGTACGTTTGCGGGAAACTTCCGCCTCCTCACCGTTTCTCCGGAATTGTCACGGGATGAGATTGCAATCCTCATCCGGGAAGCCCGTCTGCGGGACTTCGAAGTCGAATTTGCGCTCTTTGTCCAGGGCTTTGCCGAGGCGGGGATAACGGAAGACTGCCTTGCCCGGCCGGTCCTGCACTGCGGGGGTCCGCATACGGGATCAGAAAAAGAGTTTTTCGGGATCCGGGATCCCACCGGCCATATCTTTCCGGTCATCTGCGATTCATCGTGCCGGACCCATATCCTCAATAGCGTGGAAACCTGCCTTATCGACAGCCTCCCGGAGATCGCACGGACGGGGATCGGCTGGATCGTCATTGACGCCCGGGGACGGACTCCCGGGTACGTAACATCGGTAACCCGGTTGTATCGCGAGGTCGCAGATTCCTGCAGGCTCCACCCCGGCAGGGCACGGGCGGAACTGCCGGGAATCAAAGAGAAGATAAAGGCCCTCACCTTTGGCGGACTTACCGCCGGTCACTTCTTCCGGGGGCTCAGGGAAGAGCAACAGTAACACACTGCAGGAATACCGGCCCCGCGTTTTTTTTTACCGGTCCCGGTGGCGCAAATATTCATCATAACCGGAATTCAACTGACTATCCGGAGTACCTGATAAGAGGGGAGTTTTCATGTCATCGCCGCTGATCCTTGTCAATCTTAAAAACTATGCAGAGGGAACGGGCAACCGGGCCCACATGATTGCAAACGCCGCACAGCTTGTTGCACGCGAGACCGGGGTAACCATCGGGATTGCACCGACGTATATCGATCTCCACCCGATAAGCCATCATTTCACGGTACCGGTCTATGCCCAGCATGTCGACGGTTCTGAGCCGGGTGCACATACCGGGCAGATCAGCGCCGATGCACTCAAGCTGGCCGGGGCCACCGGCTCCCTCATCAACCATTCAGAACGCAGGCTTACCCTTGCCGATATCGATGCAGCGGTAAAAGCACTGAAAGCAAAAGGACTTGTCTCGGTGATCTGCACGAATAACGAGAGCACGAGTGCAGCTGCTGCCGCCCTCGGCCCGGATTATGTGGCAATCGAGCCCCCCGAGCTCATCGGAAGCGGGGTCTCGGTCTCGAAGGCAAACCCGGATATCATCCGGAATTCGGTCTCCGCGGTCCATGCAGTCAACCCGGGGGTAAAAGTCCTGACCGGTGCAGGGATCCAGTCGGGAGAATGCGTAAAAATTGCCGTGGATCTCGGGACAAACGGCGTGCTCCTTGCCTCAAGCGTGGTAAAATCAAAGGAACCGGGAGTTGTCCTCCGCGACCTTGTCTCGCAGCTGAAACTCTGATTTTATCCGTTTTTACTATTCAGCCTTTCAGGAACACGTACCAGATCCCGATAATGATCAGGAAGAGTACGACACCGATTCCGGTGACCATGATGTTGCTGATCTCGCCGGTTTCATCTGCCATTATCTCAAGTCCCCGTGATCGATGATCACATGAGAAACTCCTTAAATGGATATACTATAAAAAATTTTCGTACCCGGGTAACCGGTGTCCTATCCCGAAATCATTTGACATCACATGTAAATATCGATGTGAGCAAATTATCGAATCGGGATATCCAGAGGATCATTCAGCAATGGGTAAATGAGAAACCCGTTGTTGAGATTGCCCGGTATTTCCAGATTACCCGTCAACGAGTGTATCAGCTCATCAACCAGTTCAGAGAATCGGGAGAATATCCGGTACTCAGGCAATCTGGAAGAAAGCCCCAAGCCATCGATGATCGAGCAGAAGAGTTGATCCTCGAAACCTATCAATCCAACAACATTGGTCCAATCCATCTGGAGAAAAAGATTGAGGAAACACTCGGGATCCATATCCCGCATAATCGAATCTATCGGGTATTGTTGAACCACGGTCTGGTGGAGATCAACATGAAAAAACGGCAACAACGGAAATATGTTCGGTACGAACGTACTCATTCCATGTCGATGTGGCAGGGAGACTGGAAAGAGTTCGAACTTAATGGATCGAAGAAATGGCTGATCGCATTCATGGATGATTCATCCCGCCTCATCACCTGCTACGGGGTATTCGATTCTCCAACTACCGAGAACACTCTCACGGTTCTGAATCAGGGATTCCAGATGTACGGTACGCCCCGCGAGATCCTTACTGACAACGGTACACAATTCGTTTCAGCTCGAAACCGTGAACAGGCCCATCATAAATTCGGAGAGTTTCTTGTTCATCACAACATCAAACACATCCCAACCAGGATAAAACACCCTCAAACGAACGGCAAAATTGAACGGTTCTTCGGAGAAGTCGAACGAAGGATCGCGAAGTTCGGTTCTGTCGATAAAATTGTTCACTGGCACAATGTCATCAAACCTCACATGAGTCTCGATTACGATGAGCCTTATAACGCATTCTGGTACCGTCTACCCCCGGAGAGGATTCTGAACTATGCGCAGAAATGGTTATATGTGTAAAATCAATTCGGGATACCACACCGCATTTTTTTTTTTAATTTTTTTTTACTTGACTCATGCCGGTTTTTTCAGGTTCTCCCGGCGGATGTGCGATCCTCCTCTTCACGCCGGGCGGCCCACCGGATGAAGAGGACCGCGGTAAGCGCGATCACGATCCCAGTACTTCTCTAAATTTACCTCCGTGAATTTTGGCAAGTCATCAATACTCTCAACCTCTGATCAACCAAACGGTCGAAGAACAGAAACAAATGAGACAAATTTGAGTTTTTTCCGAATCCCTTCCCAGACCAATAGCCGGAAGAAATCGAAACGGAACAAATCTTCAGCAACGGTTCTTGGTCCTCGTTGAACCTTAGAGAAGAACATCCATTGAAGAGAGACCCAGATATTTTTGAGAAGGAAAGAGATTATCGTCAGCAGGTACCGGATCACAACGTTTCTTGTGGATGTCCTTGCTTTCACGATATTCCGGATACGGTACGAAGACTCGATCGCAAACCGGTTCTTGTAGACCCGGTAGATCCGACGGGGTTTCCAGTTAATACCATACACGACGTAACCCAGGTTCACATTCCCGTATTTCTTATTCCTTCCCAGAAGGTACTGGACATCAATTGCCAGAGTAAGAGAAAGAGGTTCGCCAGTTCCCATCATCGTATACTGTGCATACCGGGAATGATTTCCCCGGAGTATTTTCTTGAGTTCTTCGCCGTGTTTTCTCACCGGAACAATGTGCGGGATCTTTTCCTTCTGGAGAAATGAGAACACATCTTTTGAGTAAAATCCCCGATCAAGACAGAGTACTTGGGTGTTCACTTTTGCGTTGTGGATTATGGCCAAAAATTTCCGGATGTACTCGACCTTTGACACACCCTTCTTCACCGGGAAAACTGCAAGGGTCTGCCGTTGACCTTTTGTTGTGATGGAGAGCGAAACATACGAGTAAAATGTGGTTGTTGATTTCTTCATTTTACTCTTGAGGACGTAATCTTTGTTCGCTTCGATAATTTCGCCATAATAAGGATCGTCGGTGAAATCTATGGCAAAATGATACGATTTTCCGGGAACAAGGATCTGATCGTTTGAATAGGTGAGGATCTTTGATTGTATTTCGAAAAGCGATTCTAAATCCACCTTCGATAAATGGTATCTGACTGACGTTTCACACGGGACTTTTTCTCCAGCCTTATTGATGGAATGCACGGATAGTTTGGTTGCTGACATCCCAACAAGTGACTGGATAAGCGTCTTTTGTCTCAGTGTTCCGTTGATGGAAATGGTGAGATTCCGGTTGATTGCATCCACTGCTATTTCGGAACAATCTTCTGCTCGGATCTCATTTTTTATTCGGCGGGTGAATTGTCGTCTATTTGCCATATGCGGCGCCCGCTGCCTATTTAGATCTGCCGGTTTTGATTAGCCTCGGCTAAAAATTAGTGAAGTACTGGATCCCGGTCATGAGGTAATCCGGCTGGCTGAACGGGACAAAGATCGGCAAGGGTTTTCTGATGACACCAAAAGCCATGATGATCCCTGCAGTAATCCAGAGAAAAAACTTCGCGGCGATCAGGACTGTCGGGGATATCTTCCGGTTTCCGGTTATCCGGGTGGGCAGCCGGTTCCTGAAGAGATAGAGAATCACTCCTGCACTGCATGCTGCCGCGATGAACCATTCGGATGGGTTGTACAGGTCAAGGGTTGCAAGTTCGAAGAGATAGCTGATGCCCGGTCCCCCGGTGGTTTTAAGCGGGCCGAAGAAGGGATAGAACCAGTTGACCCATTCAATCCACATCGAATCGAGGATCTGGTGGGAGAGAAGCCCGAGAGCGACTGCAAGTATGATCGGGGTCTTCCGGTACTTAAAGAGAACAAACCCGGCGGCAAGGAAGGCGATGAACACGAAAAAATTGTGGAAGAAAAAACGCCCGTACCCGATACCCGGGAGGAGAATGTAGCCGACCGGCTTGTCGATAAGATCGGGAAGGGCAGATCCGATTACGCACGGGATCACCCACCGGTTATCGTGCAGGAGATTGCCTGCCAGGAGACCGATAATAAACCCGGCAAATACGTGGAACAGGAAGTACATGCGCTTGGCATGTGCGGATGTGTCTTCCGGAGATTAAAAAGAATGGGTGATCGAAAAGCCATTGGATCTTTACACAGGAGAGATGTGGTTCTCATCAGATGATACCAGAAACCGGTGAAGAGAGTCCGGCGCGAAACAATCAAGAGAACCGGCACCCGATCTACTGGTCAGGAACATCAGGGTCAACCATGAAATACATCATCGCCGGGGGAGCAGGTTTTATCGGATCCCATATCGCTGAGGAGCTCGCGGGGTCCGGCCACGAGATCGTTATCATCGATAATTTCTTCTCCGGAAAGACGGGGAATATCGCGGGTCTCCTTGCGCAGGAGAACGTGGAACTGGCAGAAGGGAGTGTCACCGATATGCCGTTCCTCCGCGAGGCCTTTGCCGGCGCAGACGGGATATTCCACGAGGCAGCCATTGCATCGGTCCCGCGGTCCGTTGAGAAACCGCTCGAAACGCATGACGTCAATACGACGGGTACGCTCAACGTTCTTCTTGCCGCACGGGACTGCGGCGCAAAGAGCCTCGTCTTCGCATCATCTGCTGCGGTCTATGGCGACGATCCGGCTCTTCCGAAACGGGAAGAGATGCTCCCCGGGGTCCTCTCCCCGTACGCGGTATCGAAGATTGCCGGGGAATATTACTGCTCGGTCTTCTCCCGGCTGTACGGCATCAGGACGGTCTCGCTGCGGTACTTCAACGTGTATGGCCCACGGCAGGATCCATCATCCCCGTACTCGGGGGTCATCACAAAATTTGTTACGGGCGTTCTTGCGAGAAAGCCGATCACGATCTTCGGGGACGGGGGACAGACCCGGGATTTTGTCTTTGTAAAGGATGTTGTGCAGACAAACATCTGGGCCATGGAGGGGTCTTTGGAGGGATCGTACAATATTGCATGCGGTTCGAGTACTGACCTGACGACGCTTGCCGAAATGATCATGGAGATCACCGGGATTTCTGTCCCGGTTGTGTACGCACCACCGCGCGAAGGGGATATCCGTAACTCGTACGCCGATATTTCCCGGGCAGAAGAGATCCTGCACTATGCTCCCCGGTTCACGATGAAAGAAGGGCTTGAAGAAACTATTGCCTGGTTCAAAACTTCATTGTGATTTTTTTGAGACTGATCGCGCTTCTGCCGGAAATTTTTTCCTGAGTGTATCCCCTTTTTTTGGAATGCGGGCCGGGGGGAAGAGGACTCGGAAAATTACCGGACGGAGAAATTCCCTTGTTTTTGTCCCGGCCTGTTTCGTACGATGACTGATAAATTTGGCATGAAAATCTCAAATCCGGAAGGAGGATAAGGTCAACAATCACCCCTTCCGGAATCTGATTCCTTCAACACAATAGCAGCCTCATTCAAAATCTTCAGGATTTCACCGAGAGTAGCGATAACGGGAATTCGGACTTTGACCGTTTTCGCTGAAGGATTTGAATCCCCATTGGCCTGATTAAAGAATTCATCTTGAGTGATCAAGTGCCATATGATGGTTACAATCTTCCTGGCCAAAGCGACAATCGTTTTACCGGTTCCAATAACCGGCTTTTTCCGGTCATAGAACTTTCGGAAAACCGTATTTCGGCTTCTCGAAGCAGCGTGAGCGATCTGAACGAGGATCCACCTTGCATGCTCTGAACCACGCTTCGTGATAGAACCGGTTCTCAGTTTGTCAGCAGACTGGTACACATTTGGAACTATCCCTAACCAGCTTGCAAGTTTGTCGCCAGTGGAGAAATCCGAGAAATTCCCGATTTCTGCAATCAAGGTTACAGCGGCGATATTGCCAATTCCGGGAACGGATTTGAGAATCTTGAGTTCATGTTCAAAAGTCTCATCGGCGAACTGAAAAATACAGTCAGTAAGATCGTCAATCTCATCATTCAGACATTTCAGGAGATTCAGGCAGTGTTTAAGCCGGAAGATTGCTTCCGGTGAAATCGTTGTCTGAAGGATTTCGTCGAGTTGAGCCGACTTTTTACGAACATTAAGAGGAAGCGTTTTTATGATTTCGGTCATCGGCATTCCATCGACAATGCCCCGAAGGATTCGCAATCCGCTCTTTCCAAAAAGATCGGTCAGCACCGATGAGAGCCGGAATAATTCCGAATCCAGGATATGATGGATCTCATTTTTTATGTCGGTTCGTTTCTGGACCAATTTGTGTCGGAGTCGCACAAGGGATCGAAATTCCCGATGGGTCTGGGCAAATATCCTCGAAGGCCGGATCATTCCCTTCAAGGCCTGTTGGGCGATAAGTTCTGAATCCACTTTGTCGGTTTTCTTGTGGGAAAACATCTTGATGTCACGGGCATTCCCGACAATTACGGGTGTATGCCCGTGCATCATGTCGTAGACCGGTACCCAGAAGTCACTCGTAGACTCACATGCGACCACGTCACATTTGTTCTTAATTGTCCATTCTTTGAGCGCGAACAGACCGGTTTCTGTACGTTCAAATCGCCGCTGTTCTTTGTGCCCATCATCGGTTAGTATCGTGGCTAAAATGAATTTCTTGTGAAGGTCCAGACCAGCAGATACATGAATTTGTTCGGTCATAGTTGATCTCGAATTATGGGCAGATCAATTGCCTTCCTGGCCAATTTGGCATTCGCGATCAAGTCGCAGTACGGCCTGCGATGGCAATTTAACGGTTAGTTTTTTTCCCAGGATCGCATCCTAAAAATTCGACAGCCTGCTCTGCCCGTAGTTCAAAATGAGTTCTTACCACTTGTTGATTTTCATGGGTAAGGCCTGTGACCTTCAGGTCTCATCGGTGTTTTTTTTGCCCGGTTATGAACTCCCGTAAACCGGGGTTCCCGACGGTGTCAGGGGGACTTTCAGAAAAATATAGAAACATTATAATATTAACAATGTGATGTTGATACGATTCAGGAACCTGTGGCTTTCACGCCAATCCGGATTAGGTGTGTTTCATGATCTCTCACAACTGGCAAACCCAGTACTTCTCTAAATTTACCTCCGTGAATTTTGGCAAGTCATCAATACTCTCAACCTCTGATCAACCAAACGGTCGAAGAACAGAAACAAATGAGACAAATTTGAGTTTTTTCCGAATCCCTTCCCAGACCAATAGCCGGAAGAAATCGAAACGGAACAAATCTTCAGCAACGGTTCTTGGTCCTCGTTGAACCTTAGAGAAGAACATCCATTGAAGAGAGACCCAGATATTTTTGAGAAGGAAAGAGATTATCGTCAGCAGGTACCGGATCACAACGTTTCTTGTGGATGTCCTTGCTTTCACGATATTCCGGATACGGTACGAAGACTCGATCGCAAACCGGTTCTTGTAGACCCGGTAGATCCGACGGGGTTTCCAGTTAATACCATACACGACGTAACCCAGGTTCACATTCCCGTATTTCTTATTCCTTCCCAGAAGGTACTGGACATCAATTGCCAGAGTAAGAGAAAGAGGTTCGCCAGTTCCCATCATCGTATACTGTGCATACCGGGAATGATTTCCCCGGAGTATTTTCTTGAGTTCTTCGCCGTGTTTTCTCACCGGAACAATGTGCGGGATCTTTTCCTTCTGGAGAAATGAGAACACATCTTTTGAGTAAAATCCCCGATCAAGACAGAGTACTTGGGTGTTCACTTTTGCGTTGTGGATTATGGCCAAAAATTTCCGGATGTACTCGACCTTTGACACACCCTTCTTCACCGGGAAAACTGCAAGGGTCTGCCGTTGACCTTTTGTTGTGATGGAGAGCGAAACATACGAGTAAAATGTGGTTGTTGATTTCTTCATTTTACTCTTGAGGACGTAATCTTTGTTCGCTTCGATAATTTCGCCATAATAAGGATCGTCGGTGAAATCTATGGCAAAATGATACGATTTTCCGGGAACAAGGATCTGATCGTTTGAATAGGTGAGGATCTTTGATTGTATTTCGAAAAGCGATTCTAAATCCACCTTCGATAAATGGTATCTGACTGACGTTTCACACGGGACTTTTTCTCCAGCCTTATTGATGGAATGCACGGATAGTTTGGTTGCTGACATCCCAACAAGTGACTGGATAAGGGTCTTTTGTCTCAGTGTTCCGTTGATGGAAATGGTGAGATTCCGGTTGATTGCATCCACTGCTATTTCGGAACAATCTTCTGCTCGGATCTCATTCTTTATTCGGCGGGTGAATTGTCGTCTATTTGCCATATGCGGCGCCCGCTGCCTATTTAGATCTG
This sequence comes from uncultured Methanoregula sp., assembly GCA_963666355.2. GTDB lineage: Archaea > Halobacteriota > Methanomicrobia > Methanomicrobiales > Methanospirillaceae > Methanoregula. Next base: position 147,608 of record CAXXCP010000016.1, on the reverse strand, counting down.
CCGGTTTTGATTAGCCTCGGCTAAAAATTAGTGAAGTACTGAGTTTAGCGGAATATGAATCCGGACTGATTCTGGATGTTGTTTCCGGAAACGAAAAACACAATCCCCACCTAAGCAAAGATCTTCCTATGTCAGACCCGGATGCGCAACCCTGTGCCTTTACGTATGAACCGATCGGCTTCATCCATTCCCCCTGGGATGAGATTCAGGGGATGCCAATCCAGCCGGCCGGGGCACAGGGCGTTCGCGGGACGGTTGAAATCCGCGGGAAATTCTGCGAGGGCTTATCCGATATCGAAGGCTTCACCCGGATTATTCTGATCTATTCCTTCCACCGGTGCACCGGTCCTGCCCTCACCGTAAAACCATTCCTTGACCCGACACCCCGCGGGGTCTTTGCGACACGGGCACCCAAACGGCCCAACGCGATCGGTCTCTCCATCGTCCGGCTTGTTGAAAGAGAGGGGGACGTTCTTGTGATCGAGGATGTCGATGTCCTCAACGGCACGCCACTCCTCGATATCAAGCCGTACATCCCGCTTTTCGACTCCTACCCGGATGCAAAACCGGGATGGTTCGAACATGTTGCAAAGAATGCGAAGAGCACCCGGTCGGATGGACGGTTCCGGTAAAAAGGGAAAAATCACGGCGAACGCCCGGGCGACGGTACCCGCACGGGAAAAACCAGGATTTTTTTCAATTCACAAAATGCAAAAAACGGTTCGAGAGGGTAGCCGTTTTTTAGATTGCGTACCGGTAAAAACGAAAGCCGGATGTTCATACGAATACGCAAACGAATTTGTGAAAAAAAGTTTTCAGCTTACTGCCTTCACAAAGGCTTCGAACCCGGCCCATGCAGGCGGGCGGCAAGGCACCGATCTGCTCAACGGCTTAAGACGCCGGAAAAAAAGTCAAACCCGTTTCATTTACAAAAATGTTTTAGTAATGAAAGCCCAGATAAATATGCCCTTTACAGGGTGTTGGGTTCGTACTTTTACAGGTAAATTAATCTTCAACAACCTGTAAATTTTTCATCGCACCAGCTGTGGAGGGACGCGAACCCCCTCCATAATTCCTTTCGTTTCTGATTATTGTTGAAGAGTATCGCTTACAAGGGCGTGCATGAATGGTTATCGCGATGCCTCCCTTTACTCTCGAATCCGGAATTTTTCCTGCCCACCATCCAGCTGTGGCATTTTGTTCTTTCGACTGTAGAAAGTCCCTGCGTTTCCCGGTTGTAAAACGAAAAAATCCGGGGGGAGAGATGCAATCGCACCCGTGGAGCCCTTTCGCGCGTTCCGGAAAATTTCCGGGACCGGGACTGCTGGTGTTGAGGAAAATAAAAAATATTCAAATTTTATTGTTGACACTAAAATGAAACCAGGGATTTTTCAACCCCGGTGTTAACTTCATCCGAAAATTGGTTGCTGATGTTAACATCCGGTAAAAAAATCAATTTGGCATCAATTATTTTCACTTTACTCATCTGCAAATTCATAAAACTTAATTACAGTACTCGACAACTCTTAGAATTAACCAAGTATATTGGTGATGTGCATGGCCTTTGCGGTTCATATTAATTTAGAACGTTGTACCGGCTGCGGCAACTGTGTGGTTGCCTGTCCGGTCAATGCTCTCGAACTCTTTACGATCGATCCTGTATCGAAGGATAAGATCTACCAGGTTCGGGACGGAGTATCGATCAGCCTCGATTTCAAGGCTGAACTCTGTGCAGGATGCGGTGTCTGTGTCGAAGCCTGCCCATACGATGTGATCAGCCTTGCCGGCCCTGAGATAAAATCGCCGGTTGGCAGATCCGGAATCGTCCATTCCTAAATCCTGAGAGGTACACCATGGCAAACAAAATTACCCTCAACATGATCACGTGCCGGACCATCCAGCAGGGTGTCGGCATGGAAGCAGGCAAGACGTCGAAGAAGTATTTTGACGCCTGCACGATTATTCACATGCACCCTGATGACATGAAGAAACTCGGGGTCTGGAAGAACACCAACGTGAAGGTCACGAGCTCGGTCGGCAGCGTTATTGTAAAAGCTGTCGAGACCCGCGAAGACCTTGTCCCGGGCCTTGCCCACATCCCGATGGGACCCTGGGCAAACCGGATCGTCCCGGCCTACACGTTCTCTACCGGAGAGCCCTGCTTCAAGGGATTCCCGGTCGATGTCGAGATCGCCGCAAACGAACGCATTATGGGCGCTGTGGAAGTACTGCAGGACGCCTGCGGACTCATAAGGAAGTGAAGCGATGCCAAAAGAAGTAACTGATGTTATCTGCCCGTTCTGCGGTACCCTCTGCGATGATATTGTCATCACGGTATCCGATGACAACAAAACGATCCTCGGCGTCAAGAATGCCTGCGCCATCGGGGCTGAAAAGTTCAACCACCAGCGGGAAGCCGGCCGGGTAACCCGGCCACGGATGCGGCAGGCTGACGGCAGCTTCAAGGAAGTCTCGTACGATGAAGCGATCGACTGGACCGCAAAGATGCTCGTCAAGTCGAGGAAGACCCTGATGTACGGCTGGGCTTCGACAAGCTGCCAGGCCATGTCCATCGGCCACGAGATTGCAGAAAAGACCGGCGCAATCGTCGACAACTGTGCAACCGTCTGCCACGGCTCCTCCTTAATCGCCATCGAGGATGTCGGTGTCCCGAGCTGTACGCTCGGTGAGGTCAAGAACCGTGCCGACCGCGTCATCTTCTGGGGATGCAACCCGGCACACGCCCACCCCCGGCACATGTCCCGGTACTCGATCTTCCCCCGCGGATTCTTTACCGTCAAGGGCCACAAGGGCCGGAAGATCTACTGCGTTGACTGCCGGTACACGGACACGGCAAAGTGCGCTGACGAGTTCATCCAGGTCCAGCAGGGATTCGATTACGAACTCTTAAACGCATTCAGGACCGCAGCCCGCGGCGAAGCACTTCCCGACACGGTCGGCGGAGTCCCGAAAGAGAAGATCTACGAGATCGTTGAGGACCTCAAGCAGGCCCGGTTCGGTGTCATCTTCTTCGGCATGGGTCTTACCCACTCGATGGGCAGGAACCACAACATCGATATCGCCATCAACCTGACCCGCGACATGAACGACCACACGAAATTCGCGATCATGGCAATGCGGGGTCACTGGAACGTCACCGGATCCGGCCAGGTGCTCGGCTGGCAGTACGGGTTCCCGTACGCAGTCGACCTCTCCCGGAGAGACCAGGCTCGTCACCAGACCGGTGAGACGACCTCTGTTGACCTGCTCAACCGGAGCGAAGTTGAAGCCTGCTTCTACATTGCAACCGATCCCGGCGCACACTTCCCGGTCGATGCAATGATCAGCAGCTCAAGGAAACCAACCGTAACGATCGACCCGCACATCAACTGCACGACCGAGATCTCCGATCTCCACATACCCGTCGCCCTTGTCGGCGTCGAAGTCGGGGGCTGTGCCTATCGTATGGACAACGTCCCGATCGAGACACGGAAAGTCGTTGAACCTCCAGAGGGAGTACTCACGGATGAGGAACTCCTGACCAGGATCAGCAAGCGTGTCGACGAACTCATGGCCAAGGGAGGCGCGTAAATGTCTGAATATATCATCAAAAACGGCCATGTCTTCGATCCCGTCCAGGGGATCAAGGGAGACAAGAAGGACATCGCTGTCAAGGACGGCAAGATTGTCGATAAGGTCGGATCCGGTGCAAAGGTCATCGATGCAAAAGACAAGACCGTCATGGCAGGAGCCCTTGAGGTCCACGCCCACGTTGCAGGACCCAAGGTCAATGCAGGACGCTGGTACCGGCCCGAAGACAAACATTTCGACTCCCACAAGAAGCCGGGCATGACCCGCATCGAAGGCGGCAAGTCGATCCCGACCGTCTTCAAGACCGGGTACGAGTACGCCCGCCTTGGATTCACCTTTGCGATGGAAGCGGCAATGCCCCCGCTCTATGCACGCCACGTCCACGAAGAGATCCACGACACCCCCATCATCGATGAGGCAGCGCTGCCGGTTTTCGGCAACAACTGGTTCATCCTTGAGTACTTAAAGAACCAGGAGATTGAGAACACTGCCGCGTATATCGCCTGGGTTCTCAAGCAGACCAAGGGATACGGTGTCAAGTGCGTCAACCCCGGTGGCACGGAAGCATGGGCATGGGGACTGAACTGTCTCACCATCCACGACCCGGTGCCGTACTTCGACATCACCCCCGCAGAGATCATCACGGGCCTGATCAAGGCAAACGAGTTCCTCGGTCTCCCGCACTCGATGCACCTGCACCAGAACGACCTCGGAAACCCCGGCAACTACAAGACCACCATCGACTCGCTCAAGCTTGCCGAGGGCATCAAGGCAACCAACAACTTCGGCCGGGAGCAGGTCCTGCACTCCACGCACCTCCAGTTCCACTCCTACAAGGGAACCAACTGGGGCGACTTCGAGTCCGGGGCAAAGGAAGTAATGGACTACGTCAACAAGCAGAAGAACCTGACCATCGATACCGGTAACGTCACCCTTGACGAGACCACCACGATGACTGCCGACGGACCGTTCGAACACCACCTCCACGGCCTCAACCACCTCAAGTGGTTCAACGTGGACGTCGAACTGGAGACCGCAGCAGGTATTGTCCCGTTCATCTACGACCCGAACAACGCAGTCTTTGCAAGCCAGTGGGCAGTCGGTCTTGAGATCGCGCTCTATGCAAAGGACCCGATGCGCACGTTCATCACCACCGACCACCCGAACGCCGGTCCGTTCACCCGCTACCCGCGTGTGTACTCGTGGCTGATGTCCAAGAAGGTCCGCGACGAGCGGCTCAACTCCTTCAAGAAGGCAGACAAGGTTATCAGCGCAACAACGCTCCAGGAGATCGACCGCGAGATCACGCTCTACGAGCTCGCCCAGATGACCCGTGCCGGCCCGGCAAAATGCCTCGGCCTCGCAAAGGACTACGGTGGCCTCAAACCCGGCATGAACGCAGACATCGCTATCTACAACATCAACCCCGACAAGTTCCCGTCAGACGGACCGTCAATCGAGAAGGCGTTTGCAAACGTTGCCTACCTCTTCAAAGACGGGAAGATCTGTGTCGAAGAGGGCAAGGTTGTCGACATGGGACACAAGCAGACCTTCTGGGTCGATGCGAAAGTCAGGGAGAACAAGCAGGTCATGCATGATGTCCGCGAGAAGTTCCTCCGGTACTACAGCGTCAACGAGGCCAACTACCCGGTTCCCGAGAGTTACGCACCGCACCAGCACATCATCAGCGTGGATGCATCCCAGTGAGGTGACAAGAAATGAACACTGTTACACTGACGTTAAAGAAAGTCCCGGAACTCTACCTGGAATGCGAGCAGGTCACCCCGGATGCATTTGCCGGTAAAACCCTCGACCAAATCGGAAAGATCACCGGGTACCACGGTAAGGAAATGCCCACGATGGGCGAATACTTCACTATCACCGGTGAATCCGGAGCCACTGCTGCGGAGACAAAGATTGTCGTCAACGGCGACTGCACCAAGATCAAGTACCTCGGCGTAAAGATGACTGCCGGCGAGATGGTCATCAACTCCGCCTGCGACATGTACACCGGCGCCTGGATGAAAGGCGGCAAACTCACCGTGAACGGTGACGTCCACTCGTTCTGCGGCCTTGCAATGGCCGGCGGAGAATTCATCATCAACGGCAATGCCGGTAACTACCTCGGCGCCGCGTACCGTGGCGACTGGAGAGGCATGTCTGGTGGCGTCCTCCGCGTTAAGGGCAATGCCGGCTCCGATGTTGCGACCTTCATGACCGGCGGCGAGATGATCATCGGCGGCGATGTCGATATCCACCTCGGCACCCACATGGAGGGCGGCAGGATCGTCCTCAGGGGCAATGCAAACCGCCGGGTCGGGGGCCAGCTGGTCAAGGGCGAGATCTACGTCTTTGGCATGGTAAACGTCATGATGCCCGGCTACAAGCCGGTGGGGGAAGTCGATCTTGAAGTCGACGGGACCAAGGCAAAGTTTGTCGATTACATCGGCGACCTTGGCGAGCGCCACCCCAAGCGGAAGGGCGAGACGGTCTACGGCCACCTCTACATGAAAAAATAAGGGAAGGGAGACGAGGCGATACAAATCATGGACAAGTACGTATGCATGATGTGCGGTCACATCTATGACCCGGCAGTCGGTGAGACCAAGGCGTTCAACAACACGATCCTGGTCAACACGGACCGGATGGAACTTTACGAGGGAAAAATTATGGCAAAGGCGCCAATCAAGGCCGGCACGGATTTCAAAAACATCCCGGCAGACTGGAAATGCCCGTCCTGCGGTCACCCGAAGTCCTATTATCGCAAGATGGAGCTTGACACCCTCCGGGCAATGCGGACCATCGACTACTGATCGGTATTCCATCACACCTTTTTTTTATTAATTAACAGCCCGGCACCCGGCTTCAAAGAAGATTACACCAGACCGCAGGGATCGTCACCACTCTTTCGCATCAGTGGGGCAGATCATGACAGACTATTATTCCGGCGAAATCCGGGTCTGCATCTTTTCCCGGATCGATTCTGCGATCCCCTGCATCTTTGCACGACCCGATTCACCCTCACGGAAATAGAAGAGGAGGAGATGGAAATAATCGGCGAGCAGGTCGGCATTCTCTTTCCGGTACCGGATCTCGACACTACTGTCCCCGGCAAATCCTTTGACCGAGATAAAATACTCCTGCTCGAAAGAAAAATACGGGCGCTTCATGTGCGGGTACTGCTTCACGGTACCGAACGCTTCGAGGAACCGGAGGAACTCCGGTGACAGGGGCTCATCAAGGACAAATTCCTTCATGAGCGAGCCGTCAACGCAGAGCTTTGTCTGGGTGGATTTAACGATCCGCACCGCTCGCTACCTCCCGGACCGCCTGTGCGGCCTGCCGGCATTCATCGGGGGAGTTGAGATACGAGAAACTCACCCGGATACAGCTCTTTCCGCTATCGATCCGGTCGTGGATGAGCGGTGCACAGTGGAGACCGGTCCGGGTGATGATGTTGTACGCCTTTGCAAGGATATAACCGGCCTCGTCATTGTCCAGGTTACAGATATTGAAAGAGACGACCGGAAGATCGGGAGCAGGAGTGTAAAGATCAATGCCCGGGTTACCTGAGATCCCGCTGAGGAAGAGTGTTGAGAGGTCATGGCCCTTCCGGGATACCTTGTCAAGGCCCTCGCCTTCAAGGTACCGGACACCGGAAAGGAGCGAAGCGATACCCGGGTAATTCGGGGTACCGGCTTCAAACTTCTGCGGCATCTCCCGGGGATGGACAAGCGAGCGAGAGTCGGACCCGGTCCCACCCTGCTGCACCGGGTCAACGAGCTCGGGGTCATAAAGATAAAACCCGCCAATGCCGGGAATCCCGAAAAGCGCCTTGTGCCCGGTGAAGACAAAGGCCCCGACCGGCATGGATGACAGGTTAAGGGGAACACACCCGGCAGTCTGGGCACCGTCAACGATGAGGAAGATATCGTTTGATGCACAGTATTCCGCAATGGGCCGGATGTTCTGCAGGGTTCCAAGCACATTTGACCCATGGGTCATCACGATGAGCCGGGTATCCGGCCGGACTGCTTTTTTGATGGCCGTGAGGGTCACGTATCCGTCATCAGAGGCGACCGTGGTGAGTGATAGCTGTCCTTCCCCCGAAAGGGTATGAAGCGGGCGGAGCACCGAATTGTGTTCAAGGTCCGTGGTGATCGCGTGAAAGGGTGTAGCCTGCCGGTGGGCAAAACCATAAATGAGCATGTTTAATGAGTCCGTGGCACTCCGGGTAAAGATAAAATGATCCGGCTCTTCGGTCCGGAAGAACCCGGCAAGCGCTTCCCGTGCGGCAGTGGGGTAATCGGTTGCTCCCCCGGCAGTTGATCGCCCGGACTCGAAGACCGGGGATTCTAGGCACCGGGCCACTTCCTCACGTACGATGGCCGGCTTCGGCCAGCTCGTTGCCGCATTGTTGAGGTAGATGAGGGGTTCTCCGGTGTTCTCTGCCATCTCTCGTACCGTGTTGGTCATGGTCCGACATGGTTCTTTCGCGTGCCCGGAGAAGCACGGGTCCGGGCCGGACGCTCAAATCACGGGAACTCTTTTGCGGGGCAGGCCTTGCAAAAAAAAAGAAAAAAGAAAAAAGTGCTCTGTAGAAAACCTCTTCAAAATCGACGGCACCATGGACCGAAAGATCTAAGGTACATTGTCTCCATACTAGAGTGTGTGCTCAAAAAGTACAGAGACTAGTAAGAAATCGACGAGCCGGAATATCAGGTTTATCCGAGCAGCGATTTCGATCGTGAAAGCAATACGACTCAGTCCGTATTCCTGTAAATATTCGAAAAAGATCTACACCCGGTATCAACTTCTCGTCCTGATTCTCTTCAAAGACTATCGGAATCAGCATTATCGCGAATTTGTTGAAGATATCGGAGACATGGAGTCGATCCAAAAGGAGTTGGAACTATCAGTCGTCCCTCATTTCACGACTCTTCAGAAATTCTTCTGTCGGATAAAAACCCTGTACCTCCGCTACGCATTCAGGAAAACGACGAGTCTGTTCTATTCCAACGATGATCCAATTGCGATTACCGCTGTCGATTCGTCCGGGTTTACCAGCGGATATTCGAGTCACTATTACTCAGCCAGAACCGGCAAAATCCGAAAACATTTCCTGAAAACTTCGATCTCGGTTGACACCGACACACAAGCGATCACCGGATTCATCACTTCGAAAAGCCGAGTTCACGATACCCGGCATGCAGCCAGGTTACTCCCACAATGTCACAAGATACGACGGTCAGAGTGTTACGTTATGGATCGGGGATACGACTCCGAAGCGATTCATCGTCAGGTTCGGGAGGAACTGCTCGCTGACTCCATCATCCCGATCCGTTCCTGGAACAATCAGATTATCGGAGGAAAGTACCGAAACGAGATGGCTGGAGAATTCGATGATACCAGATACCGGAGAAGACAACTTGTCGAGAACAAGTTCTCTGTCCTGAAAAGAAAGTTCGGTGGCGATCTAAAGGCTCGAATATTCTCAATTCAGAGAAAGGAAATCGCAGGGAAAATGATTGTTTGTAACATCCACAAGTTCTTACAATTTCTCGTCATGGAGGTTTTCTACAGAGCAGAAAAAAGAAAATTGTCCGGACTGCCCGGCTACGCCCCGCTGATCCGCAGGATCTTCTCTTCGATCAGGTCCCGGTACAGCCGTTCGGGAAATTTTGCATGGAAGATCGATGCATAGAGCGAATAGGGCACCGGGAAATGGTACCTTCTCACGTTGTCGGCAAACACCACCGCCATTGTCCGCGTTTTGACATCGTACCCGAGCTCGCGGATCCTGTTGGATACGAACCTGTCCCAAACCATGTTCATGATTAAGACTCCGGGGCACACACCTTCGTGCCTCAAGCGGGCAATGGGACAGGCCGGAAGATAAGGGTTTGCGCCGGAAAAATAGTGGCGATGAATTTTGAAGTACATTCAATGAAAAACCCGGCGTCGGGAAAACGTGAAAAAATCGGGAACTATGGTATTGTCATGCAACTCCGATTCTCTGAACTCAGTACTTCTCTAAATTTACCTCCGTGAATTTTGGCAAGTCATCAATACTCTCAACCTCTGATCAACCAAACGGTCGAAGAACAGAAACAAATGAGACAAATTTGAGTTTTTTCCGAATCCCTTCCCAGACCAATAGCCGGAAGAAATCGAAACGGAACAAATCTTCAGCAACGGTTCTTGGTCCTCGTTGAACCTTAGAGAAGAACATCCATTGAAGAGAGACCCAGATATTTTTGAGAAGGAAAGAGATTATCGTCAGCAGGTACCGGATCACAACGTTTCTTGTGGATGTCCTTGCTTTCACGATATTCCGGATACGGTACGAAGACTCGATCGCAAACCGGTTCTTGTAGACCCGGTAGATCCGACGGGGTTTCCAGTTAATACCATACACGACGTAACCCAGGTTCACATTCCCGTATTTCTTATTCCTTCCCAGAAGGTACTGGACATCAATTGCCAGAGTAAGAGAAAGAGGTTCGCCAGTTCCCATCATCGTATACTGTGCATACCGGGAATGATTTCCCCGGAGTATTTTCTTGAGTTCTTCGCCGTGTTTTCTCACCGGAACAATGTGCGGGATCTTTTCCTTCTGGAGAAATGAGAACACATCTTTTGAGTAAAATCCCCGATCAAGACAGAGTACTTGGGTGTTCACTTTTGCGTTGTGGATAATGGCCAAAAATTTCCGGATGTACTCGACCTTTGACACACCCTTCTTCACCGGAAAAACTGCAAGGGTCTGCCGTTGACCTTTTGTTGTTATGTAGAGCGAAACATACGAGTAAAATGTGGTTGTTGATTTCTTCATTTTACTCTTGAGGACGTAATCTTTGTTCGCTTCGATAATTTCGCCATAATAAGGATCGTCGGTGAAATCTATGGCAAAATGATACGATTTTCCGGGAACAAGGATCTGATCGTTTGAATAGGTGAGGATCTTTGATTGTATTTCGAAAAGCGATTCTAAATCCACCTTCGATAAATGGTATCTGACTGACGTTTCACACGGGACTTTTTCTACAGCCTTATTGATGGAATGCACGGATAGTTTGGTTGCTGACATCCCAACAAGTGACTGGATAAGGGTCTTTTGTCTCAGTGTTCCGTTGATGGAAATGGTGAGATTCCGGTTGATTGCATCCACTGCTATTTCGGAACAATCTTCTGCTCGGATCTCATTCTTTATTCGGCGGGTGAATTGCCGTCTATTTGCCATATGCGGCGCCCGCTGCCTATTTAGATCTGCCGGTTTTGATTAGCCTCGGCTAAAAATTAGTGAAGTACTGAATCTGTATCCATCAACTTCGAGTGCAGAAGTAATAAATGTGCTAACCCAGGCAAGCACCGCATTCTCCCGGAGCGATGTTGGCGTCAATTTCAATGTCATTGGCAATCGTTTCAGAAACGAGCTTTACAAATTTTAGATCCCGTTTATTTAGGGCTAGAATTTGTGAACCGGGACTGCAGTTTGAAATCAAAATATCACCGGTTCATTGAGCGGGGAACCAGGTAATAATCGCTCTTGTGGACTTTTTTTAAAGATAGACGTCCACGTGGGGTGTGGAGCGGAGCCCGACAGGCGCGTCAATCCTCCAACGTGGAATAAAAAAAGATTTGGTTGATATCCGCGCCCGTGAAATACAGTGCTGCCCAATATCAGCACTGCCTTAACCTGGCCGGAACATCCGGAAATTTTTTTTTATCTTTAATCCGGCTTTATCCGGAAAATTACTTCTTCGCCCGCTTCTTCTTGACCGGAGCATCCTTCGCCATCGACATCAGATCAATGACATAGCTGCCTTCCTTGCCCACGCTCACGATCCGCTCGTCCGTCTGTGCCATCTTTTCGAGATTCAGCTCGTACGAACCCGGGGAAACGATCCGGATCGTCTCCACCCGGTCAAACATCTCAACCTCTTTCTTCGCCTTCGGTTCGGAGACTTCCAGGACTTCCTCGTGGGACTCCTCGGCAATCTCCTCGATTGACTTCTCTTCAAGGACGTCCTTGTTGATCTCGCCTTCCTTGACGTAGAGAAACTTCTTCCCACCGCAGCTCGCGCACCCTTTCAGAATCTCGGTAGAGCCGTCCTTATACTCCCGCCCGCATTTCGTACACTTGTGCGGCATGGTTCTTCACCCGAAGAGCTTGAGCATGGTATCGTAGAGGGTCTCGACGTTCTTGCCTTCGAGCCCCGAGATTGCAACCACCGGGTGCTGGGGGAACGCGCTTCGGATCCGGCCCGGTGCGGCATCGGGGAGATCAATCTTGTTTGCCACGATGATTACCGGCAGGTTGCGGCTCTCGATGATCCCGATCATCATGATATTGACCTGCATAAAAGGATCGAGAGTTGAGTCGAGCATATAGACGACCCCGTCGATATCCTCGCGCAGCCAGTGCATCGCCTCGGCAACACCTTCCGTCGCTTCCCGCGCACGGATGATCGCTTCGTCCTTATCCATCCCGAATTCGAGGAACTCGTGGTAATCGATCTTTGTCGTGACACCGGGTGTATCGACAATATCCATCGTGAGCGTGTTTCCGTTCGCCCCCGAGATAATAATATCCTCCTTCTTCCGTGCCCTTCTTGTCTCGTGCGGGATCTCGCTCACCGGGCCGACGGCGTCACCGGTCCAGTCACGTGCAATACGATTGGCCAGGGTTGTCTTGCCGGCATTCGGCGGACCGTAAATACCGATCCTCGTCCGCTTCTTCTTGAAAAATTTGTTGAGGAAATTGGCAAATCGCTTCTTTGCCGTACCATAGGTCTGTGTAAAAATCTTCATTCAGAAACCCCCACGGCCGCATTGCGCCAGGTTCAAAGAGTTCACCGTGTATCGTTAGTAGTGTATTGGAATCGCACTTTATTATGTTTCTTGTCTCCGATTCCGGAAATACCCCCCGCACGGGCAAGAAACCTGATCTTGAAAGTACTTGAAAAGCCCGTTTTTTATGCGTGCCAAATTGTATTTATACTGGGTGAGGGGAGTATGCTAATTGTAATCATCAGATCAAAAGCACACCACGGAGGTGACTCATGAAAAAGACTTCAAACGCAATCCGCTTTGAGACCCGTATCCCGTTGAAGGACGTTATGCGGCAAAACCCGACCGCAATCCATGCCGGTGCGACGGTTGCCGATGCGGCAGCAGCAATGTGTTTCGATGATGTGGGAAGCTGCATCATCTTAAAAAAAGAGCTACCAATCGGTATCGTCACCGAACAGGATATCAACTGCAAAGTCGTGGCAAAGGATCTCAAACCGAGCACAGTGAACGTAAACGAAATCATGAGCACGCCACTCATTACGGTGAGTGCGGACAGGACTGTCGGCGATGCCGCCCATATGATGGTGAAGCATAAGGTAAATAAGGTAAGGAGACTTCCCGTTGTTGACGATGCCAAGAAGGTTATCGGGATCGTTACCGTGCGGGACCTCCTTACCGTTTCAACCGAGCTTAACGAACTCCTTGCGGATCTTATCGAGATAAACCGGGAAGAGATCGTTGAGCAGGGCGTATGCAGCCGCTGCAACCTCATGTCTGATGATCTCAAGAGGGTAGACACGATGCTTTTCTGCCCCAGTTGCCGGGAGGAGGACAGGATCGCATGAGATGCGCACAGGATTTTATGGTAGAAGTCCCTGTGCTGAAACTCACCGACCAGATAACCCGGGCGCGGCAGATCCTGCGGGACGACGGGTTCCGCGAGGTCTACGTGACCGATGCAAAGAAGATCCTTCTCGGGTACGTTGATATCACGGACGCCCTCCGGGTGACCGCGACAAAATCCAATGTTACCCTTGAAGGATTTGTCAAGGATGCGGCACGGGCACACAGCGATGCGACGATCGAGCAGGTGGCAAAACTCCTGCGGGGATTTCGCACCGACAGCGCCGCAATCGTGAACGACCCGGGAGCCATTGTGGGGGGAGTTCTTCTCTCTGCAGTCTTCCCGGTGATCATCAGCCGCAACGAACTCCACGGGCTGGTTGCCGACCACATGACAAAGAAGGTTGTGACAATACCCCCCGACGAACCGATCCAGAAAGTGTATTCCCTGATAGTGGAGAGCGGGTTCACGGCATTCCCGGTAATGAAGAAACATAAGCTGGCAGGCCTGGTATCACGCCGTGACCTGATCAGCACCCACCGGGTGCGGACGGCACTGGCCCGGAATAACCACGGAACCATCGAAGACGTGATGGAAAAAGAGGTAATTACGATAGCACCGGACGAGCTCATAAGCACCGCAGCGGAGCTGATGGTGAAGCACGATGTGAGCAGGCTGCCGGTAATGGATGGAACAAGCCTTGTTGGAATCGTAGACCGGCACGATGTACTGGCCGGGATGGCATAACAACACAAACCCTGGAAGAAGACTGGTATTTTTACCCCTTCCTTCTCCCGGGTAAAGGAACAACCAGACGGATCTTGAGGCAGTCAGGATGAGTAAATATGCACCAGAGTGACCGGGGCATCAAGCAGGGCGACAGGCTCTTAAAGATGCAGGGAAAACTCGACCGCGGCCCGGTTGAGTTCAAGACGCATATCGCGGAACAGGAAGGCGAGATAATGGGGATCGCGACACGCGACGTCGTATCTGTCCCCCCGACGCAGACAATTGTGGGGGCGGCAGAGATGATGACGAAGTGCCATTTCCGGAGGCTTCCTGTTACCGATCCGGGAACCCGGAAGTTACGCGGTATCATCACGTCCGGCGATATTATCAACTTCATGGGCGGGGGGGACAAGTACAAGCTTGTCCAGGTGCGACACGGCGGGAATCTTATCGCAGCCTTAAACGAGAGTGTACGGACAATCATGACCCAGCAGCTGGCAACCCTCCCGCATACTGCACATCTTAAGGATGCGGTGGAGGCGATCACCAAAAAGAAGATCGGGGGCCTCCCTCTTGTCGATGATGAGGGGGTCCTTGCCGGGATCGTGACCGAACGCGACGTGATGCGCATCCTTGCATTGGAGCGAAGCACGCTGAACGTTGAAGACGTTATGTCCTCAGTACTGCGGGTCACGCACCCAGACAGCCCGATCTCGGGGGTCACCCATGACATGACGAAGTACAGGTTCCGCAGGCTGCCCGTGGTGAGCGATGACGTCCTTTTCGGGATTGTCACCGCCACCGACATCATGCGGTATCTCGGCAGCAGGGAGGTCTTCACCCGGCTGACAACCGGGGATGTCGGGGAGGTCGTGGCGCTTCCTGTCCGGACCCTGATCTCCGGTGAGCTGTATACGACAACCCCGCACAACAGTATCAACAATGCAGCCCGCGAGATGCTGGAGAAGAATATCGGCGCCCTGCCGGTCATAGAGGATTCGAAACTGATCGGGCTTATCACCGAGTTTGATCTTGTCAGGGGTTTTGCAAAGGAGGGATGGTCATGAAGGCTCGCGATGTGATGAGTTCCCCGGTCTACTTTGTCTCTCCGGATGAGACGATAGCCCACGCCCGGCACGTTATGGTAAAACACCGGATCTCCAGGGTTCTCGTCATGAAAGGAGGTTCACTTCGGGGCATTGTTACCAAAAAGGACATTGCCCTCCGGATCCGGGACCAGGAACCGGCATGGAAACGAAGGCCGATCGATCGGATACCGGTCGAAACCCTGGCATCCCCTGACCCCATTATTGTCGACCCGGATACTGCGATCAAGAAAATTGCACGGATATTTACCGAGAAGAACATCAGCTCCGTCCCCGTTGTCGAGAATGGCAGTGTCGTTGGCATCGTGACAAAGACCGATGTCATGAAGTCGGCCTTTACTGCAAAGCTCAGGAAAACCGTCAGCGAGGTGATGGAGCAGGCAGTGGTGCTGAGCAGGTACCACTCGCTCGATCACGTTATCGACATGATAGGCGGGAAAAATGACAAGCTGGTAATTGCAAATAACGACGGGACCATTGCGGGGGTCATCACCGAGACGAACCTCGCGTTCTTCGAACCGTTCAGCAAGCGGCCCGGGTCGGAAAAGAAGGCGGTGACATTCCTCAGGAAGGAGGAGACCGCCGGGATAAAGCTGAACCGGTATGTCTTTACCGCGTCGGTAATTGCCGAAGACGTCATGTCGCACCCGGCAATCACCATTGGTCCCGGATCATCGGTAACCGAAGCAGTCGCAAAGATGAGGGAGTATCATGTAAACAGCCTTGTAGTTGTGGAAAATGACAATCCGTCAGGTAATATTGTGGGAATAATCAAACGCGATAATATCATCAAGGAAGTGGCGAAATGACAAAACAGCTCTTAATCAAAGACGTAATGGTAAAACCAGCGACCATATCCAAATCGGCAAAAATCACCGAAGCCCTTGACAAGATGCTCGAGACCGGGGCAGATCCGCTCATTGCGCTGAACAACAGCACGGTTGTCGGGACGATCTCCCGCCAAGCGATCGCGCGCAAGCTTGGGAGCCGGCAGAATTCTGATATCGCCCCCACTGCGATCCACGTCGCGGGTGCTGTCGAGGAAGAGTTTACCAGCGTCTACCCGGATGAGAGCATCAATGTCCTCATCCCGCTGCTCCAGCGCTACAAGCTGGTTGTCGTCTATGATACCGATCACCGGTTGATCGGGCAGGTCGGCGCAAGCGATCTCTTGAAAAAGTTCAAACCTGACGTCGGGCTCGATGCCGTTACAGAGAAGATTTTCACCATCGCCTCGGACGAACGCGTTGTTCACCTGCGGAGGAGGATGCTTGACGACAATATCAACCGGTTTGTCGTAACGGAAAACGACAAGCTTGCCGGGATTGTCACCGAGACCGATGTCGCAATAGCGATGCGGAAGTTCCGGAAGGCTGTCGAGGACAACCACCAGGACCACCGGATCCGGAACCTCCTTGTCAAGGATATCATGAGCATCCCTCTCCTCTCGGTTCCGAATACTGCAACCGTGCCGGAAGTTGTCGATTTGATGCTCAAGAAAAATATCAGCTGCGTGCCGGTTGTCGAAGCCGGCAAACCGGTTGGTGTTGTTACCCGTAAATCACTTGTGAACGCGCTCTGAATTCCTTTCATTTTTATTTTCTATCAAGTTTAATAAAAACATTAAAATAATTCCAGGTGTGGATGTTTCCGACGAAGGTAACAATCATTAATAGCGATTAAGCGTGAAATTCTAAAACGAAATGGTTGAGAAGAAGGGAATGAAAAAGACTATCCCGGTCACCCCGACCGGGGATGTCTCCGCCCTGCTTGATGGGATGGCAAAGACGGGCTTCCAGGGAAGGAAGCTTGGGGAATCGGTTGCGGTCTGGAAGCAGATGCTCGCCGATCCCGAATGTACCATCTTTTTTGGTCTCTCCGGTGCGATGATCCCTGCGGGGATGCAGAAGTGCCTCGTCGAGATGGTCAGGCATCATTATGTGGATGCGGTCGTCTCGACCGGTGCTAACATTTTTCACGATATCTGCGAGCATGTCGGGGTCTGCCACTATCTCGGCCACCACAATGCCGACGATATGAAACTCTACGAGAGAGGAATCGACAGGATCTACGATGTCTTTGCTTTCGAAGAGGAATTCCGGGATGTAGACCGCAGCATCGCAGCATTCGGTGAATCCATCGCACCGTTCCGCGGGTCGTCCCGGGCATTTATCGAGATGTACGGGATGCACCTCCTCAAAAAATTCCCGAAACACGAGTCCCTCGTCTCGACCTGCACGAAAGAGAAGGTGCCGATCTTTATTCCCGCCCTTGCCGACTCGTCGATAGGGATTGGCCTCCTTATCGCCCGGCGCCGGGGTTTTGACGTGAATATCGACCAGATCTCCGATGCCGACGAGATCACCCGGATGGTCGAGGATGTCAAAAAGACCGGGGTCGTATATATCGGTGGCGGAGTTCCGAAGAACTTTATCCAGCAGACGCAGGTCATCGGGTCGATCCACGAGAAGGATCTTGGCGGTCACGATTATGCGATCCAGTACACCACCGACGCCCCCCACTGGGGTGGGCTCTCCGGCTGTACCTTCGATGAGGCGATCAGCTGGGGCAAAGAGTCCTCTTCAACCATGCAGATCCAGTGTCATGCCGATGCAACGATCGCTCTCCCGCTCGTGATGTCCGCACTGATCAATTCCGGGGTAAAACGGGCCCCACGAAAAGGGACGAAGAAGAAAGTCGTCCACCGGCAGGGAGTGTAACCCGCTCTTCTCTTTGCCCTTCCCATTATTTTTCCCATCTGTCGCGTGAAACTATAGCGTAGCAAGGAACCATATCCCGATTGCCGTGCCGATAACAATAACCGTCCACCGGAGGATTACCGGATCGATCCGCCCGGCGATACTTCCGCCGATTATCCCGCCGGTCACTGCACCCGCCGCCATAACCAGGGCAACCGGCCAGAGGATCAGTCCCGAGAAGAGGAAAAATACCGACGCGGCGAGGTTGATAACAAGTGAGATGCATTGTTTGAGCGCGCTGAGCCGGGTGAGGGTGTCATCGTACACGAGCCCGAGCACCGCAAGGACAATAACACTCAGTCCCGCACCAAAATACCCCCCGTAGACTGCTGCAAGCCCGACCGGGAGAATCGCCCTGCTGCCGGTTCCCTTACCGGACGAAGACGAAGTCCGGGCAGATTGACGGTGGATCCAGTCCTTGATTCGATCCTGCATTGCGAGAAGGGCAACCGCGAAGAGGATAAGGAACGGAACAAGCACCCGGAAGACTAGGCTGCTCACAAAGAGCAGCAGGATGCCCCCAAGAAGCCCACCGGCGATACTCGCCGGGAGCAGGAGTACCAGCCGCTTCGCTGACCGTCAAGATCCTTTCTCTGGGCAAGCGCGCCGCCAAGATACCCGGGGCACAGGGCAACAGTATTGGTGATGTTCGCGGTGACTGCAGGGATCCCAAGACCGATAAGCGCCGGGAACGAAACAAGGGTCCCACCGCCCGCTACCGCGTTGATCATACCCGCTGCTACCGCTGCCAGTCCTGAGAGGATAAGTTCGTTTCCGATGAGCATGCGGTATCCAATTCCTTCTGTGACGGGCTTTTTCCCTGTTCGATGCAGTTCTTTGAAAAATTTCTTGACTCTACCCGTTTACGGTGATAAACTCCCGGGCCTTCATGACCCGGACGCCGATCGTGGCCATATCATGGAGATTGCTCTCGTGGATTGCATCATCCTGTGCCCCTATCGCATCGGAAACAGCGACAACCGGGTAGTTATACGCAATCGCATCGAAAACCGTGGTCCGGATGCAGTTCGGTGTCTGGATACCGGTAACAACAACTTCGGTTACGCCAAGGTTCCGGAGCATAAGGTCGATTTCCGTACCAATAAACGCGCTCATCCGGATCTTCGGGATCACGTATTCACCAGCACGCGGCGCAAGCCCATCGACAACCGCAGCACCATGCGTTCCTTCAACGGCAAACGGGCGGGTCCGGAAGAGTTCCTGCCGGATGATTTCGACATCCGAGCCATCGGCCCGGTGAACCCGGACAACATGGAAGATGGGGAGTTTCTTTGCCCGGAACCAGTCCAGAAGTTTTCGGATCTTCGGGATTACGACCCTTGCCTGGGCGACCCGGAGCGGTGCATCCTCAAGGACAAAATCGTTCTGCATATCAATGATAAGCAATGCCGGTTTTTTCATGGGTTTTTCCTCTGCTAACTTCAACTCTTATGGCAGGTGGATTTAATAGGTTCGTATCCTGGTCCGTATCCCGGTTCGTATTCTGGTAGAACAGCCACGAAACTCTGGCATTCCGGGCCGGGCAGAATTGTCCCTGCGAATCATCTTTGCCGGAACCTTCTGCCATTGTGCGTTTCCGGAAAAACCGTCACCTGTATCTTCATTGCATTACCAATACCGGTGAGATCTGGAGAGACCAGGTAATGGAGAGTGTGACGTTTCGGACGATGACCCGCGAGGAAGTGCAGACCGCGGTTGACTGGGCCGCTCAGGCGGGATGGAACCCGGGGCTCTCTGACGCTGAATGCTTTTCGCTGCCGATCCCGGGGGTTTCTTCTGTGCGGAATCCGGAGGGAGAATTGTGGGGACCGTCTTATTCGTCAATTATGACGATCGCTTCTCGTTTTACGGTCTGTTCATTATCGCACCTGAATTACGGGCGCAGGGAATCGGGATGCAGCTGTACCGGTACGCTCTGCACCACGCGGGATCCCGGATCGTGGGATGTGACGGGGTCGTTGCTATGGTGGACAAGTACGAGAAAGATGGGGGCCTCTTCCTGCACTATAGTAATGCACGATATGCAGGGACCGGTGGTGGGACTATGCCGGGTGGACTCGTCTCTCTTCACGAAGTGGATTTTGACCGGCTCGTTTCGTACGATGCCGCACATTTCCCCAGCCGCCGCGAAAATTTCCTCCGGTGCTGGATCGGGCAGAAAGGACATTTCGGGCTCTCAAAGCTGGACGAATCCGGAAGGATAATTGGCTATGGTGTCCGGAGAATTTGCCACACCGGTCATAAAATCGGTCCGCTCTTCGCCCGCGACCGGGCAACGGCAGAGTCCATTCTCGACGGGCTTGTAGCCGGGATCCCGGGGGAGGCGTTCTTCCTTGATATCCCTGTCCCAAACAAGGATGCGGTAGCCCTTGTTTCCGACCGGAAGATGAACCAGGTATTTGCGACGGCACGGATGTATTCAGCAAAGGAGGCAGTCACCCTCCCGCTCGATGAGATTTTCGGGGTCACCTCGTTCGAGCTCGGGTAATACCGCAGGGAAGTTCCAAATTCCACCTCTTCCCTTGAAGCAACAAGCGCCGGACGTTGTGACCGATCACAAAAAAATTACCGACCATTATCAGGCTTTCTCCCGTGCCCGGGATTCCGGTTCCCGGAAACCGAGTCCCGGAGAAAATCCTAATCCATTAATCCACAGGGATCAAATACGATCCAGAAAGGTCATGACCGAAGAAACTGCGGGCCTCGAATCGATGCACCTCACCAAAAGCCGGCTGGAATCCCTGTCCGACGGGATCTTTGCCTTTGCAATGACGCTGCTGGTCATCGGCCTTAACCTTCCGGATAAGTCGGCAGTTATCCAGACGCCGGAGTTTGCGGCGCACCAGCTTCTTTCCCTGTACTCCGACTTTTTCCATTATGTCCTCGCATTCCTGATACTCGGTGCGTTCTGGCTCAGCCACCAT
Organism: uncultured Methanoregula sp.; assembly: GCA_963666355.2. GTDB lineage: Archaea > Halobacteriota > Methanomicrobia > Methanomicrobiales > Methanospirillaceae > Methanoregula. Next base: position 126,838 of record CAXXCP010000016.1, on the reverse strand, counting down.
ATTGAGGTCCACCCTCTTCGCGCTCTTGACCGGGTGTATATCTGGCTTAATCTCGGAACACTCCTGTTTGTGGCACTCCTTCCCTTCTCGACCTCGTTCTCCGGGGATTTTTCCGGCGTCTCTCTTGGCGCGATCATCTTTGAACTGAACCTCTTTGCCATTGGTATGGGGATGTACTTCCAGTGGAGCTACGCAACCAGGAATCCCCGGCTTGTGGAGCCTGGGCTGGATAAGAACTTTATCCGGCATGTCGGTATCCGCACCCTTGTTGTCCCCGGGATCTCTCTTGTCGCCATCCTCGTTGCGCTTACCGGAAACCTGTACAGCACGGTGCTGTACATGCTCATACCGTTTGTCGAGTATTCGATCAACCGGTGGGAAGCGAAGCACCGGGACGTCATCTCCTGAAAAGAGCTGGCTCGTAACCGGTGGTGCCGGCAAATAACCGCAAAATCCATTTCCCGTTTGAAAATATTTCACAACGTATATCCATTATCGGGCTGACTTTCCTGTTTGGCAAACCCATTGTTCAGGTTTCAGATTCCGGTGACTTTAATGACCCATTTCCGCACAATACCTGTCCTGGTACTGGTAATAATCGCTGTTCTGCCGGTCGCGGGATGTATAACTACTGTTACGCCAACCTCACCATCACAGCCATACACCCTGACGCCTGCTGAAACCCAGAAACTCTCGACCGAACTGCGCCAGATCCTCGATACCCGTCTCATACCTGCGAGCGGGAATGCGGAGCAGTTCAAAGACCTGTTGCGACGGAAAAACATTCTCATCCCCGCAAAAGACGTTACGGCCCGGCTCAATATCAGCCAGCCCGCGGATCGCGTTTACAACGATCAGGTTCCCGTGTACATCTATCTCACCCCGGCGACACCAACCCGGGTTGTCGATCCGTACGTGACCGTTGTCATAAACCGGAAAGAACAATATCACGTCGTCGTTGCGTGGGTCGATATCGCCAATCTGGAGAAGCTGACCGCTCTCGATGGCGTCCGGGTGATCAGGCCCATCGAACCCCCGGAATTTTCCATCGGCTCAGTCACCTCAGAAGGCGATCGGATTCTTGGGACCGAAGTGCTGCGAAACCAGTCTCTGATGTTCAACGGCTCTGGTGTGAAAGTTGGTGTCATCTCGAATGGCGCAACCCATTGGGAGCTTGCCCGCGACACCGGCGATCTTCCTGCCGATGTCCATGTAATAAAAACCGCCGCTGGCAATGAGGGAACCGCCATGCTGGAAGTAGTGCATGATATAGCCCCCGGAGCCGATCTTTATTTTAACACCTGCGGGAGCGATGTCTACAGTTTCATGGATGGTATTGATGCTCTGGTTGAGTCAGGATGCACGGTTATTGTCGACGATCTCAACTGGAAGTACATACCATTCTACGAAGATGGCGATGTCAATTCCCATATCAGGGACATCCTTGCGAAAAATAATATTGTCTATGTCTCCTCGGCCGGCAACCTCGCATACAAGCACTACGAAGGAGACTTCCTCGACAATGGCAACCATTACCATGACTTCAGCAGGGGAGAGAACCAGTCGTTTGACTTTACCCTTCAGCCTATCGCCGATGCAACCGTAGTCCTGGAATGGAACGACCGTTTCACTGCTTCGGACAACAATTACGATCTCTACCTGTTCGATAAGAACTCTGGTGAACTTCTCGGTTACAGCAACAATCTGCAGACCGGTACGCAGGATCCTCTGGAGATTATCGGGTATGAAAACCCGCGGAAAACACCGATCGATGTGGAGGTCCGTATCCTGAACGTCAACGGAAAGGCAGAGAACCGGAATCTGCAGCTGTATATTCACGATACGGGCGGCATATTCCGTTCGGTCTACACGGTCCCGAACGGGTCTATCGTCGGGCACCAGGCACTGCCGGAGGTCATCACGGTCGGGGCTGTCGGGTCTGATCATCCCGATTTAACGGAATTCTACTCATCCCGCGGGCCGGTAAGTATTTCCTACCCGACAGCAGAGAGCCGGCCGAAGCCCGATATCTGCGGGGTCGCCGATGTCCAGGTCTCTGGTGCAGGGGGTTATCCTCCCATAAACTCGGGCCACTTCATCGGTACCAGTGCCGCAGCCCCGCATATTGCCGGTGTTGTTGCATCGGTCTGGGGTGCATATCCTGATCTGACTCCGGACCAGGTGAGGTATTTCCTTTACCAATCGGCAGATCCCGCTGATGACATTAACGGTTGTGGCCATGGGCGGGCGAATGCTACGGCGATGGCACGGATGATCGAAGCGGAGAGAAAGGCTGGTGGAGTTGGATAACAACGTTATCCGGCATGTCGTTATCCGATCTTTGTAGTTCCCGGAATCTCGCTGGTCGCCATTCTCATTGCGCTTACCGGGAACCTGTACAGCACGGTGCTGTACATGCTCATACGGCTTGTCGAATATTCCATCACCCGGTGGGAAGCGAAGCCCCGGGAAGTCATTTCGTAACATCTCTTTACCGGACATGGGGGGTATCTCCCCCCACCACTTTTGATTTGAAAACTGGGAGGGTACATGGGGGGACGCACGGGTACATTTGTAAAATGCATACAAAAGGGATTGATTTTTTGTCCAGACTTAAGCACTTCTGATACACTTTTAACGTCAGACAAGTAATGGACTTTTGGACAGGGCTGACCCCTTATATGATCACGGTTGGATGGAAAATGTACCCGTGCGTCCCCCCATGCCCCTTGTCACGGTTGCTTGAGAATCGATTTAGCCGGTCGCTTCCTTACAATAAACGAAAATCCGAAAAAGAGGAATCAAGAAGACTCATGGCCCGCTCATTGGTTGAGAATTTTTCCGGACTTGCCCTATGTACCCTCCCCGGCGCGATAGCGATAGTGTCTCTCCAAACTCCACTTCTCGTACTTTATTTCTATGTTCTTATGTGCGTACACAAGGTACCTTAATCCCGGATACGCACATACTTAGAAGAAAGCAAGCGAAAAGGCAAGCGAAGAAAGCAGCGGCAAATGAGTGGCAAACATGAGTGGCAAACCGGCATTCCCAAACACCTCTTGAATATCGAAAATTCCGGCATCCGGAGAACCCTTCTCCCAAACACTTATTACCCGTCCCTGTCCATATTATAAAGCACCATTCATGGAGCAGTGACTATCCACTGCGAGTGTCTGTAGTAAGATGCGAGATTCCTCTGTTGAGGTAGCCAAGCCTGGTATGGCGCAGGTTTGCTAAACCTGTGTCCGAAAGGACTCGGGAGTTCAAATCTCCCCCTCAGCGTTAAAAGAGACAATCTCACAATCGAGGGGATTGGATGGCTCAGGAAGAAGAGATACGATATTTCGTAAGGGTTGGTACCACCGATCTGGATGGTACCAAGTCAGTGAGAGTTGCGCTGACCGGAATCACGGGCGTGGGGCGACACACCTCCACGATCATTTCCCGTATGGCCGATGTTGACGAGCTTGCCCTTCTGGGTAAGCTTGACGAAGCATCCGTCAACCGGATCCGCGCAGCGGTTGAAACGTACGCATCGAAGATCCCAACGTGGATGGCGAACCGCCCGAAGGACATCTACACCGGGGAGACAAAACACCTCTTCGGCGGCGATGTTGCACTTGCACGGGATGAAGACGTCAACCTCATGAGGAAGATCCGCTGTTACAAGGGCATCCGGCACGAGACCGGCCAGAAGGTCCGCGGACAGCGCACGAAGTCGACCGGAAGAACCGGCACGACCGTCGGAGTGAAGAGGAAGAGCTCCGGAGGCCAGTAATCATGGGATACCCAGGCAAGAACCACAAGTCCTACCAGACTCCAAAGCGCCCCTTCGAGAAAGTCCGGATCGAAGAAGAGACCCGGCTTGTCATCGAATACGGGCTCCGCAACAAGCGTGAAGTCTGGAAAGCACAGGCAATCCTCCGCAAATACCGCAAGGGCGCCCGCGAGCTCCTTGCATTGATGTCCGGTGCGATGGACCGTGCACTCTTTGATGCGAAGAAAGCCGACCTGATCACGTCCATGCAGCGCCAGGGCCTTCTCGGTCCCGATGCCGACATCGACGACGTGCTTTCGCTCAAGCTCCAGGTAGCGCTCGAACGCCGCCTCCAGTCTATTGTGTACCGCAAAGGCCTTGCACGCTCGCCGAAGCAGGCACGCCAGATGGTTACCCATGGCCACATTGCAATTGGCGGCCGGCGTATCACCATCCCGAGTTACCGGGTCTCACGTGTTGAAGAATCACAGATCTCCTATTACGGAGCATCTCCCTTCACGAGCGAGTCCAACCCGGAGAAGGTCCGGATCGCAAAACCAGCCTCGAATCCTAAGATGCCACCCAGCACAGGCTACGAACGGAGAGGAAGATAATGGCGGCAAATGAGAAGGAAAAGTGGGGCGTTGCACACATCTTCGCCTCCTTTAACAACACGATCATCACCATCACCGACCTCTCGGGCGCAGAGACCGTGACCAAGTCGAGCGGTGGTATGGTCGTCAAGCAGGACCGGAACGAGTCCTCGCCCTACGCAGCGATGCAGATGGCATCGAACGTTGCACAGAGTGCCCGTGAAAAGGGCATTGTTGGTGTCCATGTCAAGGTCCGTGCACCCGGCCAGGGCAAACAGCGCAGCCCCGGCCCGGGAGCGCAGGCAGCCATACGGGCACTTGCACGTGCTGGTATGCGCATCGGCCGCATCGAAGATGTCACCCCGATCCCCCACGACTCATGCCGCCCCAAGGGTGGACGACGTGGAAGGAGAGTGTGATGGAGATAGAGTTCGCCAGTCTGGACGATACCCTCGCACGATTCACATTATCGGGAGCGAGCCCCGCCTTTGCAAACGCCTTCCGGCGCGCAATGATCGGTGAAGTGCCAACCCTCGCGATCGAGGATGTGCGCATCTATGATAACACGAGCGCACTCTTTGACGAGATGCTGGCCCACCGTCTCGGGCTCATTCCCATCAGGACCGACCTTTCAACCTACTCAACGCAGGACAAGTGTGCGTGCGGCGGCGCGGGATGCCCGGGCTGTACTGTTACCTACACCCTGAGCGTCGAGGGTCCCAAGATGGTCATGTCAAGTGACCTCATCCCGCAGGACCCGAAAGCAGCCCCGGTGTTCGAGAACATTCCCATCGTGAAACTCACGAAAGGGCAGAAACTCGTCATTGAGGCAAAAGCAATCCTCAACACCGGCAGGGCGCATGCAAAGTGGCAGGCGACCCTTGTCTGCGGATACAAGAACCCCCCGGTCGTCACGATCAGCGATGCCTGTGACGCGTGCGGTCTTTGTGTCGAGGAATGCCCGCGGGATGTCCTTGAGACGAAAGGGAAGAAAGTTTCCGTTGCTGAAGGAAAGCTCGCCGACTGCTCGATGTGCAGGCTCTGTGAACGGGCCTGTCTCGCAAGCGGTATCGGTGATGAGCCGGCAATCAGGATATCCGCCGAACCCGACCGATTTATCTTTGTGGTCGAGAGCGACGGGTCAATGCCGGTCAAAGAGATCATGAACCGTGCACTGCACTTCATCAGGGATCAGTCAGACGAACTGGAGAAACAGTTAGGCGAAATATCAGGGGATGAAAAGAAATGACAAGAATCGTACAGAAGACGAACCCCCGTCTTACCACCCTCATCGCGCTCTTGAAGAACCAGTCAAGGGAGAATGAGGCGAAGATCTGGCGCGAGATCGCAAGCAGGCTCGAGACCCCGAACCGGAATTACGCGGAGGTCAACCTGTCGAAGATCAACCGTTACGCACAGGACGGAGAGACGATCATCGTCCCCGGGAAGGTCCTGGGAAGCGGTATGCTGGAGCAGTCCGTGAAGGTTGCAGCGCTGAATTTCTCGGCATCGGCAACCAGCAAGATCACTGACGCGAAAGGGCAGTGCATGACCATCGAGCAGCTCCTGCGGGACAACCCCAAGGGAAGCGGCGTCCGTATCCTGAGGTGAAACAGATCATGGTTACAGTAATCAATGGCGACGGACTCCTCCTCGGGAGGCTTGCAAGCGTCCTCGCACAGCGTGCTCTCGCCGGAGAGAAGATCGCAATCGTCAACGTAGAGAAAGTGATCATCTCCGGCAGCCGGGCACGCGTCCTCGCCAACTACCGTCACAAGAGAGAACGCGGCGCCTCTGGCAGCCACTGGGGTCCTTTTGTACCCCGCAGGCCCGACCACCTCATGAAGCGGACGATCCGCGGCATGCTCCCGTACAAACGCCCCCGTGGGGTCGAAGCATTCAAGAACATCAAGGCATACGTTGGTGTTCCCGCAGAGTTTGCCGGTGCAGCAATGGAGCAGCCGGAAGAAGTTCACATGAACCGCCTGAACAACCCGAACCATGTCACGCTCGGTGCAGTGTGCATATTCCTCGGAGCCAAGTTCTAAGGTGATCACGATGGTAAAGATCATTAACACAAGCGGAAAACGCAAGACGGCGATCGCACGTGCGACCCTGAAGGCAGGAAAAGGCGTGATCCGGGTCAACTCCGTGCCCCTTGAAAAGTACGGCACCGATGTCACCCGGATGAAGATCTCCGAGCCGATTCTCCTCGTCCCCACCGCAGTCAACGGTATCGATGTCACCATCGATGTGGCCGGCGGCGGTGTCATGGGACAGGCAGAGGCGGTCAGGACAGCCCTCGCCCGCGGTATTGTCCAGTGGCACAACGATCCCCAGATGAAGGACATCTACCTTACGTACGACAGGACGCTCCTTGTCAATGACTCGCGCCAGAAAGAAGCGAAGAAGCCCCACGGCCGTGGTGCGCGCAAGAAGTTCCAAAAGTCTTATCGTTAAGCCAAAAGATATGATGAGAGGTCGAAAATCTTGATACCCGTACGATGTTTCACCTGTGGAAAACCAATTTCCACCAGCTGGGATGAGTTCAGGCAGAGACGGGAGAAAGGCGAGGATCCTAAAAAGATCCTCGACGATCTCAACATTACCCGGTACTGCTGCCGCCGAATGCTCCTTACGCACAAGGAGATCATTGACGAACTTAACCCGTACCAGTAAGATCGACACATGAACGAGGGGTCGTAGGGTAGCCTGGACCATCCTATTGCGTTCGGGACGCAGTGACCTGAGTTCGAATCTCAGCGACCCCATATCCCAATTGCAAAAAAGTATTCAAAAATTATCATTTTCGAGGACCATAACAATGCAGACGCAGGTTTACACCCGGTACGAGCGGGCGAGAATTATTGGAGCAAGGGCTCTGCAGATATCAATGGGTGCTCCGTTACTTATCACGACGACACGGATCGATCCGCTTGAGATCGCGATCGAGGAATACAACAACAACACCATCCCCATTACGGTAAAGAGGAAGTAGAACAGCATGACGACCATAGAGGTAATCGAGCTGCGGACGATCCAGGACAGCCGGGGAAACCCGACCGTCGAGGCTGATATCTATACCCAGAGCGGGTACGGCAGGTCCGCAGCCCCGAGCGGTGCCAGCACCGGCACGCTCGAGGCCCGGGTCAAGCCGCCCAGAGAAGCGGTCGAGAATGCTCTCCAGAACGTTATCCCGGCACTGATCGGCATGGACTCTTCTGACCAGGAGAGTTTTGACGACCAGCTCCGGGATCTCGACGGGACCGATAACTTCTCCGAGATCGGCGCAAACATCGCGGTTGCGCTCTCCCTTGCGAATGCGAAGGCTGCGGCATCATCGATGGGCATGCCGCTCTTCCGCTACCTTGGAGGGGCGTTTGCAAACGAGATGCCGCTTCCGCTCGGGAACGTTATCGGCGGTGGAGCGCATGCCGAGAACGCGACCGAGATCCAGGAGTTCCTTGTCGTGCCCGGGGATGCTGTTGGTGCAGAGGAAGCAGTCTTTGCAAATGCAGCAGTTCACCGGAACGTGAAGCAGCTCCTCGCAAAACGCGGAAAATCCAGCGGCAAGGGTGATGAGGGTGCGTGGGCACCGCAGATTGACGATGCCCTCGCATTTGAGCTCATTGCCGAGGCGACCGGACTCGTAAAAGACGAGATGAATATCACGGTCGATATGGGTATTGATGTGGCTGCGAGCCAGATGTGGAACGGGGACGGATACAAATACCGCGGGAAGGATCGCTCAACCGAAGAGCAGATCGCCTATATCGCGGAGCTCGTGGACAAGTACAACCTTGTCTACGTTGAAGATCCCCTCCACGAGGACGACTTCGAAGCATTCGCCGAACTCAACAGTCAGGTCGGCGACCGCTGCCTTGTCTGCGGTGACGATATATTCGTCACGCTGGTCGACAGGATCCAGCAGGGTATCGATGTCGATGCCGCAAACTGCGTCCTGATAAAACCCAACCAGGTAGGGACACTGACCGACACCTACGAGGCTGTCCGTCTTGCCCACACTCATGGTCTCGACACGGTGATGAGTCACCGTTCGGGCGAGACTACCGATACGACTATCGCTCACCTTGCCACCGCATTCTCCTGCGTCTTTTTGAAATGCGGCGTAGTTGGCGGAGAACGGATCGCCAAACTGAATGAACTCATACGCATAGAGGAACAGTTATGACAGTAAACGAGATGGAAATTGAATTAAAAGAACCGCTCATCCCCGTAGAGGAATACCTTGCAGCCGGCGTCCACATCGGCACCCAGCAGAAGAGCGAGGACATGAAGAAGTTCATCTACCGCGTCCGCGGTGATGGGCTGTATATTCTCGATATCCGCGAGACCGATGCCCGGATCAAGACGACAGCAAAATTCTTGAATCAGTACGAGGCACCCAATATCCTCGTGGTCACCTCCCGGCAGTACGGCCAGTACCCGGCCAAGAAGTTCGCAGACACGATCGGCGCAATGTCGGCAACCGGCCGGTTTATCCCCGGTCTCCTGACAAACCCCGTCCTTGACGGGTACATTGAGCCTGAAGTCATCGTTGTCACTGACCCGATCGGCGATGCCCAAGTCATCAACGAGGCAGTCCAGTGCGGGATCCCGGTAGTCGCACTCTGCGACACCAACAACATGACGAAGTTTGTCGACCTCGTCATCCCGACCAACAACAAGGGCCGCAAGGCACTTTCGATGATCTACTTCCTGCTCACCCGCGAGATGTTAAGACTCCGCGGCATCTCGACGGCACTCACCCCCGAAGATTTCGAGACCGAGTTCTAATATCGGAAATCCCTTTTTAAGGCACCGATCGTTAGATATAATAGAATGACCAGAGGGTTGATCCGATGAAGATGCGTACATGCGCAGTGGCCGGCATGTTTTATCCGGGGGATCGCCCGCATCTCGAACAGCTTCTCGCGAAGTTTTTCGGGACTGGCACGGCTGCAGGGAACTCCTGTGGGGTAGTCTCGCCCCACGCGGGATATATCTATTCCGGGGAGATTGCGGCGAACGCATTCTCCACGATCTCTCCTGGTTTTTCTGGTACATTTATTGTTATCGGCCCTTCCCATCGTGGGTATCTCACGTGCGTATCGCAGGTCCCGTGGGAGACCCCGCTCGGGCACATCGAGACGGATACCGAGTTTGTCAGTGCGCTCGATATCGAGGCTGACGAGTTCTCCCACCGGGACGAGCATTCGCTTGAAGTCCAGATGCCGTTCATCCGGTACCGGTTCCCGGGTTCCCGGATCGCACCGATCCTGATGGGACACCAGGACGAGAGAAGCGCAGAGACCCTTGCGGAGAAGATCGTAAGCGCAGTCCGGAGGACGAAACGGGATGTGAGGATTGTTGCTTCGAGCGACTTTTCCCATTACGTTACGGAACAGAAAGCGAAGACCGGAGATCTCTACGCGATCGAGGCTTTGAACGGGCTGGATGTACCGGAGTTCTACCGGAGAATCGGGGAGAAAGGATTATCGGCATGCGGGTATGGTCCGATTGCGGCGATGGTACTGGCATGCAGCAAAATGGGGGCAAAAGCAGCACGGCTCGTGCGCTATGCAACGAGCGGCGATGTGATGGGGGACCGTCGTGAGGTCGTGGGATACGCGGCCATTGCGGTGATGTAGGTTGGCAACGTGGAGTGCGCCGGGCAAGGTTTTCCTGTTCGGTGAACATGCGGTGGTATATGGCAAGCCCGGCATAGCCATGGCGATCAAGCCCCGGGTCTTTGTCACGGTACGGAAATCCCGCCGCGCCCAGCACGCGAAGTCTCCCTATATCGACAGCTGTTTTGAAGATATGGGGGTCATGGGAAGCGTGTATATCAATTCCCAGATCCCGAGCTCGTCGGGACTCGGGTCTTCTGCGGCGGTAACGGTTGCTACCCTCTCGGCAATCAACGATGAATTCGATCTCCACAAGAACCGCGAGGAGATCGCGAACATGGCATCCGAGATCGAGAAGAAGGTCCAGAAGGGTAAGGCGAGCCCGACCGATACCACGGTTGCATCGTACGGGGGCATTGTCCTGATATCCGGAGGTGCCCGTCGGAGGCTTGCCCCGCAGAATATGCACCTTGTCATCGGTGACTCGCTTGTCTCGCACAGCACGGCAAAGATGGTCGAGATGGTAGCGGATCTCAAGAAGAAGCACCCCGAGATCGTCGATCCGGTTCTTGACGCCATCGAAGGTGTGAGCATGAGCGCAATCCATCACCTGAATAACCCAAAGGAGCTCGGCAGGTTCATGAACATGAACAACGCCCTCTTGGAAGTTCTCGGTGTGGGTCATCCGCAGTTATCCCGGATGGTAATGGCGGCGCGTTCGGCGGGAGCATTCGGGGCAAAGATCACGGGAGCCGGTGGTGGGGGGAGCATGGTCGCGCTCTGCCCCAAGCCGCTGAAGAACCGGGTAGCCGGTGCTATTGAGGCATGCGATGCACGGGCCATGGTAACCGGCATCGATACCGAGGGTGCACGGAAGGAGAAGAATGTCTGATCGCGTCCTCTTGAAGCTCGGCGGGAGCGTAATCACTGACAAGAGTGCAGGCTGTGCGATAAACCGGGAGTCGCTTTCGGCTATCGCCCGTGCGATTCATGGTTCGGGTGCACAGGCTGGCGGGCTCATCATTATTCACGGCGCCGGATCCTGCGGGCACCCGGAGGCAAAGCGGTACCATCTGGACAAAGGGGCAGATCCCGGGGAGACCGAGGGGATCTATGTCACCAACCGGGTGGTGAGCGGGCTGAACGAGACGGTTGTCTCAATCCTGCGCGAGAATGGGGTTGCGGCCATGGGGATACACCCCCTCCATACCGGCGTCGCCGATAACGGCAGGCTTATTGCGTTTGAATACCGGCATCTTGAGAGGATGCTTGAGCTCGGGATGGTCCCCGTGATCCACGGCGACGTGGTGATGGACCTCTCCCGCGGGGCCTGCATAGTCTCCGGCGACCAGCTCGCACGCTGGCTCGCGGTAGGGCTTAAGGTGGGCCGTGTAGGGCTCGCCACCGATGTACCGGGAGTGCTCGATGGAGGACACGTGGTGCGGGAGATTACTCCGGAAACAGCACCGTTGCTCCAGATTGGCGACTCGAAACATACCGATGTCACCGGTGGAATGAGAGGGAAGATCAATGAGCTGCTCGAACTTGCTCTGGCAGGTATCGGGTCGGAAATATTCCATGTCTCCCGGGTAGGGGATTTCCTGAATCGGAAAGATCACGGCGGGACACGAGTAAACAGGGGAAACCATGAGTGAGGATAAGAAACAGTTCACATCGTCGCGGAAACTCGACCACCTGCGGATATGCGCAGAGAAGGACGTCGAGAGCGGGGATGCGGGTTTTAATGACATACGGTTCGTGCACAATGCACTGCCCGAATGCGATATGAAGGCGATCGATCCTTCGGTCAGGTTTCTTAACCACTCGTTCAATTCCCCCCTGTTTATCTCGGCCATGACCGGCGGTCACCCGGGAACAAAAGAAGTAAACGCCCGTCTTGCACGTGCGGCAGACCGGTTCGGAATCGGGATGGGTGTCGGCTCCCAGCGGGCGGCTCTCGAGAACCCGGACCTTGCCCATACATTTGCGGTTGTCCGCGACGAAGCCCCGCACGCATTCCTTGTTGCAAACCTCGGCGCTGTCCAGCTACGGGATCATGGAACTGAATGGGCCGAGCGGGCGGTAGAGATGATCCGGGCGGATGCGATTGCCATCCACTTAAACTTCCTGCAGGAAGCGATCCAGCCGGAAGGCGATCATAATGCGGCAGGTTGCCTCGCGGCCATCCACCAACTCTGTGCGGATATCCGGGTCCCGGTAATCATAAAAGAGACCGGTTGCGGTATATCGGCAGAGACGGCGAAGAAGTGCTGGGGTGCCGGCGTCAGTGCCATTGATATCGGTGGCTGGGGCGGAACGTCCTGGGCAGCAGTCGAGAGTGTAAGGGCGGATGAGAGCGGAAAGGACCGCCAGCTGAAGACCCTTGGCGAGAACTTTGCCTGCTGGGGTCTCCCGACCGTAGTTAGTCTCGCGGAAGTGCTTGCCTGCGGCGGCCCGGTCATTGCATCGGGCGGGGTAAGGTCAGGCATGGATATCGCAAAGGGTTGTGCACTCGGGGCGGATCTCTGCGGAATGGCTCTCCCGCTCTTAAAACCCGCCATGGAGAGCGATGAAGCTCTTGACAACGCTATCACCGCATTCCACCAGGAGCTTATCGCCACGATGTTCCTGACCGGTTCGGCAAAAATTCAGGATTTGCGCAGGGCCCGGATGTTCATCACGGGAAGAACCCGGCAGATGATTGAGAAAGACAACCCTGCAAGGATACGGCGATAATCCGGGTTAACACCGGATAGTATTCATAAATCGCACACAAACACCAACAACAGGAGATAATAATCATGGATATTGAAGTAATCGCAGTGGGCGGATACGACGAGGTCGGGCGGAATATGACCGCCGTCCGCTGCGGAAAGGAAATTGTCATTTTTGACATGGGACTTCGGCTGGACCAGGTAATGATCCACGAAGATGCGGAAATAGAGAATATGCACTCGCTGGATCTTATCAAGATCAAGGCGATACCTGACGACACGATGATGAATGCGGTCGAAGGAACCGTAAAAGCGATCGTATGCTCTCACGGACATCTCGACCACATTGGCGCCATCCCGAAGCTGGCTCACCGGTACAATGCGCCGATCATCTCAACCCCCTACACAACTGAACTGATCCGGCAGCAGATCTCGGGCGAGCAGAAATTCGGCGTGAACAACAAGCTCTTTGCACTCAGGGCCGGGCAGCGGTACACCCTCTCCCAGAACCTGGTCCTCGAGTTCGTGCGGAGCCAGCACTCGATCATCGAGACTGTCTTTCCCGTTCTTCACACGCCCCATGGTGCGATTGTTTATGCCTGCGACTTCAAGCTCGACCGGTCGCCGGTCATCGGTGAACCCCCGGACTTCGCGCGGCTCCGGCAGATCGGTAAGGAGGGTGTGCTTGCTGTCATTGTCGAAAGTACGTACATCAACCGCCCGGGCCGGTGCCCGAGCGAACGGATCGCCCGCGATCTTGTCCGCGACGTCATCACGAGTTACGAGGATGACAAGAATGCAATCCTCGTCTCCACGTTCTCCTCGCACATATCCCGGGTCAAGACCATTGCCGAATGCGCCCACGAGATTGGCCGAAAGCCGGTCCTGCTCGGCCGTTCAATGGAGAAATACTCGGTCACCGCAGAGCAGATGAAACTTGTCTCATTCCCCGAGACAACCAGTGTTTTTGGGAACCGCAGGACGGTAGACAGGACAATGCGCAGGATGATGAAGGCCGGAAAGGACAAGTTCCTGCCCATCATCACCGGTCACCAGGGAGAACCGGGATCAATCCTCACCCGGGTCGCGCTCGGGGATACCCCGTACCAGCTGACCAAGGGCGACAAGATCGTCTTCTCGGCAAATGTCATCCCGAACCCGATGAACTTCGGCCAGCGCTATATGGTGGAACAGCACCTCAAACTCGCCGGTGCCCGGGTCTTCGAGGACCTGCATGTCAGCGGGCACGCGTACCGGGAAGATCACTATGAATTTATCCAGCTCCTGAACCCTCAGCACATCATCCCGGCCCATGGTGACCTGAAGATGACTGCCTCGTACACGGATTTTGCCGGGGAGCTCGGGTACACCGCCCAGTCGACCGTCCACATGATGAAGAACGGTCAGCGACTGAAACTGAACTAGGAGAGAAGAGAAATGTCCGAATTACCCCAGTACCAGGAATCGATTGCAAAGCTTGTTGATCACACGATCGACCGGTACTTCGTTGACACGATCGGCGAATTGAACAAGGCCTCGGCACACCTTCTCGCGGCAGGCGGTAAGCGACTCCGCCCTGCGGTCGTCATGCTTGCAGCCGATGCGGTGCGGAAAGGAAGTTCAGACGATATCCTTCCGGCTGCACTGGCTCTCGAAGTCACCCACACGTTCACCCTCATCCATGACGACATCATGGATGACGATAAGCTCCGGAGAGGTGTGCAGACCGTTCATACGAAGTGGGACATGCCGACCGGCATCCTTGCAGGAGATGTCCTCTACGCCCGGGCATTCGAGTTCGTCTGCCAGTCGAAAGCAACTGATGAGGCAAAGGTCCGGGCGGTCTCCATGCTTGCCCATGCATGTGCAGAAATCTGCCAGGGACAGCACAAGGACATGTCGTTCGAGCGCCGGAACGATGTGGACGAGTACGAATACATGGAGATGGTAAAAGAGAAGACCGGAGCCCTCTACGCGGCTGCTGCCGGGATTGGCGGAATACTCGGGGGCGGGAGCGCCCAGCAGGTGAAGGCCCTGTACAATTTTGGTCTCAATACCGGTGTTGCATTCCAGATACAGGACGATCTCATCGATCTGCTCGCTTCTGCGGAAAAGAGTGGGAAGGATAGAGCCTCGGATCTCCGCGAAGGCAAGCAGACCCTGATCATGATCAAGGCCCGGGAGAAGGGGCTCGACCTCTCGAAGTACCGGCGCGAACTTTCCGATGCCGATATCGATGCCGCAATAAAGGAACTCACCGACGCCGGTGTCATCGACGATGTAAAGAAGATCGCAGCCGATCTCGTTGCCGACAGCAACAAGCATCTTTCAGTTCTTCCCCCCTCGAAGGAACGCCAGCTCTTAATGGAGGTCGGCGAATTCTTCGTTACCCGGAGTTATTAGGATGGCCGGGGAAGACAAGAAAGAACTTCTTTTTCTCTGTGCTCTCCAGAATGCGGTGAAGCATGGAGGGGTCCCGCAGGCCGGTGCGATCATCGGGATGGTTATGGGAGCACATCCCGAACTGCGGACCCAGGCTAAGGAAGTCTCCGCGCTTGCAAAGGAGGCTATCGCCGATGTCGCTGCGCTCTCGGCCGATGAGCGCGTAGCAACTCTCCAGTCCCGTGCACCGGCAATGTACGAGGCAATCTTCGCAAAGCACGAGCACAAGAAGGTCCTTCCTGATCTCGAAGGATCGGAGAACGGGGTTGTCATGCGGTTTGCCCCCAATCCCTCGGGGCCGCTCCACATCGGTCACGCCCGTGCTGCTGTTCTCAACGATATCTACGTGAAGCAGTGTGGTGGGAGATATATCCTCAGGATCGAGGATACTGACCCAAAACGGGTCGATCCCGAAGCGTACGAGATGGTAAAAGAGGACGTCCGGTGGATGGGTCTTGGGATAACCGAGACCGTGACCCAGAGTGAGCGTCTTTCGATCTACTACGATCTCTGTACGGAGCTCATCAGGCTTGGCGGTGCCTATGTCTGCACCTGCGACAATGAGTTCTTCAAGGAGCTTAAACAGGCAAAGAAGGCCTGCCCCTGCCGGGGGAAAACCGTTGAGGAGAACCTCGCGCTCTGGCAGAAGATGCTCGACCACGGGTTTAAGGAAGGCGAGGCTTCGGTCAGGATTAAGACCGATCTCAACCACGCCGACCCAGCGATGCGGGACTTCCCGGCATTCCGGATCCTCGATGCACCACCCCACCCGAAGGTGAAGGCTCATGTTTACCCGCTCATGAACTTCTCGGTGGTAGCGGATGATCACCTCCTTGGCGTCACCCACGTGATCCGGGGCAAGGACCACATCGCCAACACCCGGAGGCAACGGTTTATCTACGATCATTTCGGCTGGATGGTGCCGGTCTACCGCCACTATGGGAGGATGGGGATCGAGGGTGTTGTCCTCTCGACATCCCAGATGCGACTTGGCATCAACGAGGGGACCTATACCGGCTGGGACGATATCCGGCTCGGGACCCTTCGTGCCCTTGCCCGGCGCGGGATCCTCGCTGAGGCGGTCAGGAATGCGATGGCAGCGATTGGGATTGGCGATGTCGACATCTCCTTTTCGTGGGACAACCTGTATGCCGAAAACCGGAAACTGGTTGATCCGGTCGCGAACCGGTACTTCTTCGTGCCGGATCCGGTCTCCATAACTGTTGAAGGCGCGGCACCGCACACCGCCCACGCGATGCTGCATCCCTCCGATGCATCGCGGGGCACCCGGATCCTCCTGTTTGAGGGTACCGTTCATGTCCCCCGGGCGGAGATCGTGGAAGGAACAGAGATGATCCGGCTCAAGGATCTCTTTAATGTGAAGATTACCTGGAGCAGCGGGTCACCCTCATTTTCCTATGCCGGCGATTCGCTTGCAGATGCACGAGCAGCAAAAGCCCATATTGTCCAGTGGCTCCCTGTTCGGGAGGCGATCCCGTGCACGCTGGTGACCCAGGAAGGGGAAGTAAAAGGCATGTGCGAACCGAATGTGGCATCCGAACTCGGGAAGGTTGTCCAGTTTGAAAGGGTGGCCTTCGCAAAGATCGATGCGGCGGGTCCGACCGGGATCATGGCGTATTTCACCCACAAATAATTTTTAAAGATTACCTGGTTACCCGGTTCAAATCATCAGAAGCGGGAATTTTATCACGTTTTTAGGAAACCGCCTCCACAACAAAAATATTGTTCTTTTCTGATCTCCTGATCCTGCCTACCCTAATCCCACCTGTCCTTCTTGTCCCGTTCAGCCGGGCTGTTTATATTGACCCGGTTGTTTCCCTGATAGCCGTTCTCCAGGAAAAGCGCGAATGCCGCCTTCACAATCCTTTCCCTGACTTCTTCCCGGTATTCCTGGATAATACGTGGCATGAAGGGTATCCGTTTTGATGCGCGCGAAGCAGGAAAATGCCGGCGCATAAAACATACTATTGGTGTAATTAAACTACCTCGGTAAGTTTTATGTCTGTGGGTATTTTATCTGAGTACAGGAAAAAATTATTGCGTCGGAGGTATCAGCCTGATACCGTGCAGTAACCAAGAAGCTGCTCAATGTTTCCGCCGCAGGAAAAGTGCCTTCCAGGAATTTACCATGAAATGGAAATCAGTTATTCTTCTCATCGCTGTAATCCTCGCAGTTTTCGGAGCCGTCGCTCCCGTAGTGGCGGTTGACGGTCCCACGGTTGCGATAACCAATTACCAGGTCAGCCCTGCAGTCCTGATGCCGGATACTCTTGGAACCGTAACCATCACGCTGAAAAATACTGCGACAAGTTCGTCCCTGAGCCAGAAGACCGGTGACATGTCGACAAGCCTGGCTGCGACCGTGAGAACAACGGATATCAATGTCAACATCCAGAATGTCCACCTTGAAGGGAATGGGATAGATGTCCTTACGCAGGACTTTGGCCGGGTTGGTGATATTGGCCCCGGGCAGTCGATCCCGGTCACTTTTTCCATACGGGCACCCTCAAAGAGTGGAATGTATTATCCCCAGGTCTGGGTCGACACGAGTGGTGGCACCAGCACCCGGTATCCCATACCTGTTAACGTCAATACTGCCGTTGGTATCCAGAAACAGGCTATCCTGATCGTAGGCAGTTCCCTGACGGGCAGTGTCAACCCGGGCGATGAAATTCCCGCAACCCTCACGGTGAGCAACGCCGGGCAGATTCTCGCGGATGGCGTCACCCTGAAGGTCTCGAACCTGAGCATGGACATAGCCCCCAAAAATACCGACACCTATCATATCGGCGGGCTTGGCGCGGGCGAGCAGAAGACTATTGATATTGTTCTTCTCTCTGACAAGCAGGCAAACCCCGGCCTCAACCGGATCCCTGTAACAATACGCTATGCAACCATTGACGGAAACCCGGTAACCCTTGACACCAATATCGATGTTATGATGAAAGGCAAGGCCGAGCTTGGCTTTGTCTCTGTGGATACGAACCCCCCGCGCCTGAGTGAGGGTACGGCATTCGATCTTACCGTCCGGATTGAAAATACCGGCACCGGGGAAGCAAAGAAGGTCTCGGCAAAAGTAGATCTTCCTGCTGAAGGAACAAAGGAAGCATTTATCGGCAAGATCAAGCCGGGTAACGATGCGCCGGCAATCTTCCTTCTCGAAGGGTTGAAAGGCGGGAACTACCCGTACAATCTTACTGTTTCCTATACGGACGACATGGGCGATCATACCCTTGTCCGGCAGATGAATCTCCGTGTTCCGCCGACCGACGGCACCGGGAACCTCATCTTCGGTCTGATTGTCCTTGGGATCCTTGGGTTCCTCGTGTACCGCTACTGGTACGTGCCGCGCAAGAATGGAACCGGTACATTCCCATGGGAAAGAAAGAGTTAAAGGTCGCGTTTCTCCTCGCCCTGAGATCGCTCCAGCGCGGATCCCGGTCGAGCGCGATCCTGACTATCCTTATTGTCGGGATGTGCTTTACCAACATGATCTTCCTGCCCGGCCTCTTCAACGGGATCGGGCAGAGCATAACAAAGCAGGTCGTGGACTATGAGGTCGGAAACGTGCTTGTCAGTCCGAAGGTGGGTGACAAGTATGTCAGCGACCGCAGCGCAACCCTAGACCTGATAAATGGAATGCCGGGTGTTGAACGCGCCACACCCCATTTCAGCAAAGGGGCGACACTCACGTACCGCCAGCGTATTCTTGGGGTCACCGTGAGATCGAGATCTCCGAATGACGAGAAGTCTGTCTCCCCGCTCTATACCAAGATGATCGCCGGGAGCTATCTCGGTCAAGATGATACCGGGGAGGTGATTATCGGGAAGCCGGTAGCCGGGGATCCATCGATCCGGCAGGAGGACGAGTTCCAGGCGTCGCTTGGCGGCGTCCGGGTGGGGGACTCGATCTCTATAGATTACGGTAACGGGTACGTGAAGGATTACCGGGTGAAGGGGATCTATTTCACCGGCTGGAGTCAGGCTGACAGCGCGGTGTACGTGACCTCCACGGACATGGCGCTTGTCGATCCCCGATCAATTGATAATGCAGATTACATCACTGTCAAGACAAAACCGGGGTACTCAGAGACTTTCGTCAAGAACGAACACATCCAGTACGGGGTCAGCCCCAAGGTCCAGACAACCGCCGATCTCCTCTCAAAGAGCATGGGCCGGGCGCTCCAGAGCTTTGCTATCATCAACATGGTATCGCTTATCGTGAGTATTATCATCACGACCGTTGTGCTCTTCATTGTCATCACCATCAAGACCATTAACAGCCGGCGCCAGATCGGTATTCTGAAAGCGATCGGTGTTGATAAGGAAGTCATTATGCACAACTACGGGTTCCAGGTCATTATCCTTGCCGTTCTTGGCATCGCGCTCGGTATGATCATCGCGATAGGCCTCGCGGGATACATGGCGGTACATCCCATCGTGACCCCCGAATGGTCTGCAACCCTTTACCTGACGCCGACGGACCTGGTGATGAACTCCCTGATCCTCTTTGGAGCCGCGATCGTTGCCGGGTACGTTCCTGCCTACCAGGTTTCACGGGAGGATATCCAGACAGCAATGAGGGCCTGAACGTATGATCCGGATACAGAATCTCCAGAAAATCTACCGGGTGGGAGATGTAGAAGTCAGGGCACTCGATGGTATCGATCTCGAGATAGGGAAAGGCGAGTTCCTCGGAATCATGGGTGCAAGTGGCAGCGGGAAGACTACGCTTCTGCATATGCTGGGTCTTCTTGACTTTCCGACTTCGGGAAAGATTGTAATCGATCAGACCGACATCGGGACACTCACTGATTACGAGCGGACGATGTTCCGTCTCTACAAACTTGGCTACGTATTCCAGGACTATGCCCTTGTCCCTGACCTGACGGTGAATGAAAATGTCTGCCTCTCCGCTATGCTCCGGAAAGACCGGACTCCTGAACAGTATGAAGAATCCTGCTCTGAAATCCTGCGTAAGATTGGCTTATTCGAGCGACAGGACCACCTCCCCCGGGAACTCTCCGGCGGCCAGCAGCAGCGTGTCTCGATCGCCCGGGCGATCGTGAACAAGCCGGACATCCTGTTTGCGGATGAACCCTGCGCGAACCTGGATTCGGAGAATTCCCGGATGGTGCTGGACCTTTTCAAGGAGATCAATGAAGAGATGCAGCAGACGATCGTCATGGTCTCGCATGAAGACTGGCACAAGGAATACTTCCACCGGATTGTCAGGCTGCAGGACGGGAAGGTTATTAGCGATACCGCGCAGTAATTGCATCCGGGGTAAAAAAGAACGAAAGTGCGGAGCTGGACTTTTCAGTTCTTCATTTTTCCGGTTTTTCACATCAGCGGTCTTTGGATCTGTTTCAAATGCTTTAAAAATGCGGGCGACCTTTCCGTATATTAGAGATTTTTATGACAGAAACCATGCAGAATCCGAATGAGTTGGTAATGGAAAATATCCGGCTTTTTCCCTGGTGGCTGGTGCTGCTCTGGGGAATCCTGTCTCTTGTTATTGGGATTATGTTCTTTATCACCCCGGGAATAACGATCGTTGTTACGATCACATTCATCGGGGCATACTGGCTGGTGGGCGGTATTTTTGCTCTCGGAAGCCTTGCGATTGATAGGTCCCACATGGGATGGAAGATCTTCCTTGCGGTCATCAACATCTTTGTGGGCATCGTGATCCTAGCTCGCCCGTTCTAAAGCACATTCTTCTTGTTGTCGTTCTCTGTTATTTTCATCGGATTCTGGGGTTGCGTTATCGGTATCTCACACCTGTATCACGCAGTTTCAGCAAAGGATGCCGGTAACGGGGTAATCGGCGTAATCAGCCTTCTCTTCGGCATCCTGCTTCTCATCTTCCCGCTTATCGCGGCTGCGTTAATCCCTCTGATCATCGGGGCAATTGCGATCGTGAGTGGTATTGCGGCAATTGTTGTCTCATTTACCGCAAAGAAATGCCTGGATACTCCGGCGTGATCTTTGAACTCCTATTTTTCCAAAAAACGACCGGCGGGTCTTCGAAATTTTCCGTGTTTTTAAAACAATTCAAGACCCGTGTTTGTTACGCTCCTTTGTTTTCCGTAATTCCTTTTTAGAAAAACCCTGCCAATGAACCGATTAAGCGAAATAAGAAAGATATATAATCGTAAAAAGGGTGTATCCTCTATGGAAGAACTGCATCTTAAAATCCGGAAGCGGGCTTTCCCGAGCCAGGGCAGAGTCCGTATCAATGTCGGCATCCTCCCCAACCTGGGGATCGCGGAAGGCGATTCTGTGGATCTCGTCAACGAGTCCACGAAAAAGATCATCAGTGCATCGACCATTGCGGACTCAATGGTCGGGGCCGGAGAGATCCGGGTCAGCGAAGATGACTTAAAGGCCCTCGGACTCAAAGAGGGGGAAGAGGTTCTCGTCAGGAGGACAACGCCGCTCAAGGAGAAGGCTGCAAAAGTTGTTGATGATACCCACAAGCGCCTCGTAAAAGAGACCGAGAAGCTCGACACCTCGATCAAGAAAACCGCAGGCGAGGTCAGGACAACTGCCGGTAAGACGGCCGACACGATTAAAAAAGAAGCCGGAAAAGCCGGGAAGAAAGCGAAAGATGCTCTCGATGCAACCCGGGGGAAAGGAAAGGATCTGTGAAGCTCATGAGATTTCGAGCGGATGTTCGAGCCATGATGACCAAATCCCGTGCGAGGAGAGAATATGGCTGACACAACGGTTGTAGCAACGAATGTGCCTATATTATCTGACACGGTTATTATCATCGCGCTTGCCATAATCGGGGTCTTCATCCTGTTCCTGATGGTACGGGAACTGCGCCTCATGAAGACCGGAAGCCCAGTACTTCTCTAAATTTACCTCCGTGAATTTTGGCAAGTCATCAATACTCTCAACCTCTGATCAACCAAACGGTCGAAGAACAGAAACAAATGAGACAAATTTGAGTTTTTTCCGAATCCCTTCCCAGACCAATAGCCGGAAGAAATCGAAACGGAACAAATCTTCAGCAACGGTTCTTGGTCCTCGTTGAACCTTAGAGAAGAACATCCATTGAAGAGAGACCCAGATATTTTTGAGAAGGAAAGAGATTATCGTCAGCAGGTACCGGATCACAACGTTTCTTGTGGATGTCCTTGCTTTCACGATATTCCGGATACGGTACGAAGACTCGATCGCAAACCGGTTCTTGTAGACCCGGTAGATCCGACGGGGTTTCCAGTTAATACCATACACGACGTAACCCAGGTTCACATTCCCGTATTTCTTATTCCTTCCCAGAAGGTACTGGACATCAATTGCCAGAGTAAGAGAAAGAGGTTCGCCAGTTCCCATCATCGTATACTGTGCATACCGGGAATGATTTCCCCGGAGTATTTTCTTGAGTTCTTCGCCGTGTTTTCTCACCGGAACAATGTGCGGGATCTTTTCCTTCTGGAGAAATGAGAACACATCTTTTGAGTAAAATCCCCGATCAAGACAGAGTACTTGGGTGTTCACTTTTGCGTTGTGGATTATGGCCAAAAATTTCCGGATGTACTCGACCTTTGACACACCCTTCTTCACCGGGAAAACTGCAAGGGTCTGCCGTTGACCTTTTGTTGTTATGTAGAGCGAAACATACGAGTAAAATGTGGTTGTTGATTTCTTCATTTTACTCTTGAGGACGTAATCTTTGTTCGCTTCGATAATTTCGCCATAATAAGGATCGTCGGTGAAATCTATGGCAAAATGATACGATTTTCCGGGAACAAGGATCTGATCGTTTGAATAGGTGAGGATCTTTGATTGTATTTCGAAAAGCGATTCTAAATCCACCTTCGATAAATGGTATCTGACTGACGTTTCACACGGGACTTTTTCTCCGGCCTTATTGATGGAATGCACGGATAGTTTGGTTGCTGACATCCCAACAAGTGACTGGATAAGCGTCTTTTGTCTCAGTGTTCCGTTGATGGAAATGGTGAGATTCCGGTTGATTGCATCCACTGCTATTTCGGAACAATCTTCTGCTCGGATCTCATTCTTTATTCGGCGGGTGAATTGCCGTCTATTTGCCATATGCGGCGCCCGCTGCCTATTTAGATCTGCCGGTTTTGATTAGCCTCGGCTAAAAATTAGTGAAGTACTGAAGCCGGAAAGATGAAATCGAGCTTGAGCGGGAGAAGCTAAAAATTCTCCAGCAGCACGCTGCATCGGGCGGCTACCATTTCACCCGGATGTCACCGGACCAGATTGCCGGGATCAAAGCCGTAGAAGATGACAACTCGACACTGGAGACGACAATCTTTTCCAAGGAACGCCTTGTCGAGACCCGGCTGAAACGGCTGGAAAACTATGTCAAGATCGCAAAGCTCGACAACATGATGGGAAAGATCGAATCTGAAGAAAAGAAGGTGAAGTGATCAGATGTATCCCGTTGTACACGAAGACCAGGATTATGTGCTCCCGTTCTCCGGTTTTGCCGGGAAGATCGAGCAGGCACTCCCCACGTTTGACAAATCCCTTGACTCCTATTTCGACAAGAATTTTGCCGCAATTATCGAGGAATGGGGACTGTTAACCGAGAACGACCTTCAGGCACTGGAGACGAGGCTTACAAAAGCGACGTCCGAGATCGGGACCCTGTGCGCAGGAAAGACGATGATCGAGAAACGGATGGAGAACCTTGATTCCCTTATCTCATCCCTGGAGCGGTCGCTATGATCGGCCAGGACCGTTACCTGAATGCCTACGTTGACCGGCGGATGAAGTACGTCATCGAAGAGTGGGATCTTGCGACCCGGGGCGATCTTAACGATTTCTCCCGCCGCATGGAAGCCATCGAAAACGAGATCCCCCGGATTAAGGCATTTGAAGAAAAGGCCTCCGCAAAGCTTACTGAACTCGAGGCCCGGGCACAGAAACTGAAAGGAGATGATGTAAGATGATGGACCCGTTTGAATTCATTATTATTCTCGTGATCCTCGGCGTGGTTATCTACTTAATCTATTACTTCCTCCACGGAACCCGGGGTAAGATCTCGCTTACCCGGCCGGTCGAGAGCAGGGTCGATGAGTACCTTGACCGGAGATTCCAGAGCATTGTTGAGGAGTGGCAGCTTGTCACCCAGACCCGGCTTCAGACGTTTCGGCAGAAGGAAAACAAGGAGCTGGAACAGGACGAGGCCCGGCTCGAAAACCTGAAGAAGTTCGAATCCGCGACCCTCGATTCCCTGCAGACCATGGAGACCCGGCTTGACACCGTTGAAAAGGAACTGGCTCAGAAAAGAGCCTCCAAAAAATAATCCCGAACCGGTTCTCTTCAAAAAACTGAAAGGAGAGATTACGGTAATCCGCAAACAGGGTGAACCCCCGCTTAAGGATCCCCACAGTTTCGCCCAGTACATCTGCGACCTCTGCAGTTCCCCCCGGCCGATAACCGGCCTGCGGCAGTGCGCGGTCTGCGGGCGGTGGGCATGCAGCGACTGCTGGAAAGACGAGTATTATACCTGCAAATCGTGCGCGGGGATCATCAAAATCAATTCTCTCCCCCCAAAATAATTTTTTTGCCAGCGCTTTGAACCGCTGGTTTCATCTTTTTTTACTTTGGCGAAAAATTGGTTCGAACTCCTGGCGCTACCTGCATCCACACTACATTATGTGAGGGGTCAGGTGGTGTACCTTTAATGCTGATAAGCCAGCAACCCGGGTAAATCCCGCCACAAATTTTTTTGGATCCGTTGATCGCGAGCCACAAAGTATCAAAGTACACTGCCAGACCCCTCACAGTCCCTGGTAATTTCCGAGCCGAATTATTGTTATTTTACGACGTAAATAATGGGATTACCATCATTTTTTTGTTGTAAGGGGTCGGGCGGTGTACTGCGTAATGGGAGGGGAGATCCTATCAGAAAAATGTTTTTACCCTGCATATTTTGTTCCTTTCACCTCATTTGGCAGAAAACCGGTAAATACGAAAAAGAGTTTTAGGAGTTCACTAAAAGCCTTCGTGTCCCATCTTCCCCCAGGAAACATGGGAACCCATGGACCGTTTTCCCGCGGAATCAGCAGAAAACACAATCTGCACTCGTATAGGGGAGATCTTTTGTGTAAAGAGAAACCCGGTCCGGTTTTTCACCAGCCACCTCTCTTATCATGATCCAGAGCGAATAGAACGGGATGGCTTCCTTTTTTATCCGGGCCGAAGTGCCGGAGGACATTCCCGCGATACATACGGTCAATGCCGAGGCTTTTGCCCACGATGATGAAGCCCGGCTCGTGGATGCACTCCGGGAGAATGGTGACTTCAACCCGGCCCTCTCGCTTGTCGCAGTTTTCCGCGAACAGATCATCGGTCATATCCTCTTTCCCGGAATAACCATCGAATCCGAAGAGGTGAGTGTCCCTGCCGTCGCTCTTGCCCCGCTTGTGGTTCATCCGGATTTTCAGTGCAGGGGAATCGGTCGCAGCCTGATTGAGGTCGGGTTCGAGGTCTGCCGGGATCTTGGCCACGGGATTGTCGTCGTTGTGGGCCACCCGGGATATTATCCCCGTTTCGGCTTTTCACCCGCAGGTGAATACGGAATTAGTGCACCGTTTGAGGTTGCAGATGACGTATTCATGGTTAACGCGCTCGTCCCTCAGGCCCTTGATGGCGTCCGGGGCAGGGTCAGGTACCCGAAAGCGTTCGAGATGGTTGTCGGTACTGATATGAACCAGAAGAAAAGAGCAAAACCTTTCTCCTAGATACTTTTCGTTGGCAAGGGAGAGGATATAACGTTCCCTCCCCAAACGTTTTAGAACAGATGAACATGCGGGGAGCGACACCGGAATCAAAGTCATCGTTCATACAATATCTTGCTACCTGCGTCAGTGCAAGCGGGGAGGCGACGCATATTGATGATGTCAACGTGGCAAACGCAGTCGTGCCCCGGTTTGTAAACGAGTTCTGGACGGCAAAACAGCGCCAGGCCTCATCGATCCACGAGATCTCCTACCGTGCCTGCTTCAAACCGCAGCTCCCCCGTTTTTTTATCGACCTGCTGACCCGGAAGGGAGACCTGGTTTACGATCCTTTCAACGGGCGGGGGACAACGGTGATCGAAGCCGGTCTTCTCGGCAGGAATGTCATTGCAAATGACGCAAATCCCCTCTCCCGGATAATGACCGAGCCCCGGTTCTCTCCTCCCGATCCCGACAGCGTCCGGAAACGGCTGGACACCATCTCCCGGGAAGGCGGAGCTGCCGAAATCGACCTGTCCATGTTCTACAGCGCAGATACCGAGCAGGAGATCACAGCCTTAAAAGCATATATTGAAAAGAAACGCCGGTCCTCCCGTGACGATATGATCGACCGGTGGATCGCGATGGTCGCAACCAACCGGCTGACCGGTCATTCTCCGGGCTTCTTCTCGGTGTACACTCTTCCCCCGAACCAGGCGGTATCCCAGGCAAGCCAGAACCGTATCAATGCAAAACGCGGACAGGTGCCTGAGTACCGCGACACGCACAGGATTATTCTTGCGAAAACCAAAAGCCTGCTGAGATCCATAAACCCTCCCGAGAGAAAGAACCTGAACCGGGCCGGGAAGGATGCCCGGCTCCTGACCGGTGATGCACGGTCGACCCCGGAGATCCCTGACGAGTCCGTACAGCTGACGGTCACATCGCCCCCGTTTCTCGATATTGTCCAGTACCGTGAAGACAACTGGCTGAGGTGCTGGTTCAACGGTCTTGACGGTGAAACCATCGGGAAACGGATCACCATGTCGCGGACAATCGCGGACTGGACGGCCGTCATGGGTTCGGTCTTCGACGAATTATTCCGTATCACCCGGCCCGGGGGTTTTGTCGCATTCGAGGTCGGAGAGGTCAGGAAACGGTCTATCCGGCTGGAAGAACATGTCGTCCCTCTCGGTATTGCGGCGGGTTTTGCCTGCGAATGCATTCTCATCAACCGCCAGGCATTCACGAAAACGTCCAACATCTGGGGCGTGAATAACATGGTCTCTGGGACAAACTCCAACCGGATCGTGGTATTCCGGAAACCCTGACCGGTATCGTTTCCTTTGAATCCTAATCCTTCTCTTCTTCCGATTTTCTCTCTTTCAACCCCGCCCGGGCGACGATAAGAAGCACCCCTTAAGTATCACGACATCCAACGTGTAACCATGGTCACCCGTATCAGGCGGTATGCTCAGATTGTGGACGTGCTGGGCAAGTACGGCTTTGGCATCGGGCTTGAACGCTTATTCCCCGGGAGAGCCAGGTTCCGGCTGCCAACCGGGGGCAAAGCTCCCGAGACATCCACAGTCTATGAGCGGATACGGCTTACGCTTGAAGAACTTGGCCCGACATTCGTAAAGTTCGGGCAGATCATGAGCACCAGGACGGAATTGCTTCCGCCCGAGATGATTGCACAGCTCAAAAAACTCCAGGACCATGCAAAACCGCTGCCTTTCTCCGAAGTGCGTGCAGTCCTTGAAGAGAATTGCCCGAATCTTGAAGACTGGTTCTGTGAGATCGATGAGATTCCGGTTGCATCCGCATCGATAGCCCAGGTCCACCGGGCCGTTCTCAAGGATGGTACCACGGTCGCACTCAAGGTGCAGAGGCCCGGTATTCCCGAGATCATCGAGACTGATATCGGTATCCTGCAGTCCATGGCAGAGCGTATCGAGATCGTCTTCCCCGAGACCCGGATCTATAATCCCTCCGGCATGGTCCAGGACTTCGCCCAGCAGATTGTAAAAGAGCTCGACTTCACCCGGGATGCCCGGAACATGGACCGGATGACGCGGAACTTCAGGGATGTTCCCGGAGTCCGGTTCCCGAAGGTGTACTGGCAATATTCTTCTGCCCATGTCCTTGTCATGGAGTTCATCGAAGGGGTACGGATCGATGACCGGGAAGCCATGATCGAGGCGGGGCTTGACCCCCACGCGATCGGCGTCCGGGGTTTCCAGGCATATCTCAAGATGATCTTCGAGGACGGTTTCTTCCACGGGGACCCGCACCCGGGCAACCTTCTCGTGACAAAGGAAGGCGACATTGTTTTCCTTGACTTTGGCATAGTCGGCATCCTGCGCCCGGAGAAACGCCAGAATTTCATCAACCTCCTCTTTGCACTGGTGAACGACGATATCGAGCTCCTCATCCGGTCGCTTGAAAGTTTCGGCATTGTGATCGCCGAGCAGGATCGCGAATCCCTCCGGGATGATCTCTACATCATGATGCACGATTTCGGCGGGGGAGAGGACGAGTCTGTCTCCCAGTTCAATTTCCAGCTTGTGGTAAACGAGCTCACCGATTCGATGCGCAGGCACCAGCTCAAGGTACCGATGAACCTGATGCTTCTCCTGAAGGTCTTTGTCATGGTTCTTGATGTCGGCATCGCACTCGATCCGAAATTCAACTTCGGGAAAGAGACGACCCCCTACTTGATGAAACTCGCAGACTCCAACACGCTTTCATCAGCATATG
Source organism: uncultured Methanoregula sp. (assembly GCA_963666355.2). Taxonomy (GTDB): domain Archaea; phylum Halobacteriota; class Methanomicrobia; order Methanomicrobiales; family Methanospirillaceae; genus Methanoregula. Next base: position 98,206 of record CAXXCP010000016.1, on the reverse strand, counting down.
TTAAGCGTGCGTCGATGTCGATGCTTGAAGCCATCGATGCGTTCTTCGATATGCCGCGGAACCTGAACCTGATGCTCCGGCGTCTCTCCACCGGGACGTTCAAGCTCGAGATCGTGGATACCGATCTCCAGAAACTCACCATGGCGCTCGATAAGGCAAGCGACAAACTGATGATCGGGCTTGTTGTCGCATCACTCGTGGTAGGATCATCCCTCGTTCTTCTGGCATCGCCGCTCAGCCTGCCCCGGGAAATATCCTGGATTGCAATTCTTGGTTATACCGCTGCGGTGTTGTGCGGGTTCTATGCTATTTACCACGTGATCTTCCTGAAATTCCGGCTGGAACGCTAATTCATTTTTCATCCGCCAGGATATCGGGAATTATTTTTTCTCCAGGGATTCCTGGATCTCTTCCCTTGTTTTTTCCGGGATTTCCAGGTGCCTGAGGATCATCGGAAGAAGAACCCGGATCATCTGAGGGCCCTCGGGGCTGTTGAGGTAATTCTCGATAACTTCCCTTCCTTCCGGCGATGAAGCAAACAAACGCAGCGAGCGCTGTTTGTCAGGCTCTTTTAAGAATTCTGCGATGATTGTCTGGGACAAGTCAAATAACCCCATAAAAATTCCCCTTTTGGCTTCTCATCGACAATGGACCAATTATACTTTTCGTGATTTTTCCCGAAAGTTCCGGATGGCCTCCAACCAGGAAAAATCGTTATAACGTCCCTGAATCTGGTTCTTTTTCCCCGGACACGGTACGGTCGTTATTACCTCAAGATTGGTAAACGGGAAACCGGTTATTGAAGCGGTTGATTCCAATTGCGCTATCGGGAATTGACAAAGGTCTCCTTTTCTTCCCGCTGTATGAGGACTGCCCGCCACCGGACAATTTTTTCATGGAGCGCGATCGCCGCATTGGCCGGGCTCGTAGAAGGGAGGGTGTGAACACCGTAACCCGGATTAGCTTTCAGCTTGTCAAAGTATTTCCGCGCGGTTGTCCCGTTGCACGCGATGATGCGGATGGTTGGATGTTTTGTGAGGAATCCCGGGATATCGTTAAACACCGGATTCTCGATCTTCGCATCGCTACTTCCCGGGCGCGTGCAGGAGTTTACCACGTCCCAGAGAGCAATATGGTGTTTCCGGATCTGTTCTACCCGTTCACCGTACTGCAACGTTACCGGGATGGAAAAGAGATCGTCCATGATCCGCCAGAACTGGTTCTGCGGGTTGCCGTAGTATTCTTTATGGGTAAGGGAAAGAGATGACGGGAAACTTCCAAGAATGAGAAGAACGGGGTTCTCTCCAACCACCGGCAGGAGGCCGGTTGAACCGGATATTTTCAGATCCGGTTGAGTGCGGGTAACGCGATGCACCATGGAGCAGAAAAATCAGGTTTCAGCTTTCTTTTCCGGTTTAAAGTAAAGGTTGCAATGACAGTGGCCTTGTTTTGTGATCTCATCTTCGTGATAGGCACAGGGACACTCGATCTTCCGGTCCTTCTCCTCATCCCCGCTTCGGATCCGGCAGGGGCAGTACGGCCGCCCGAACCTGAATTTGATCCTGACGAGGCCCTTGATGACGTTTCCAACCTGCTTTTCGTCCGGGTTCAGCACAAACCCATGTTTTTTCGCGTAGGCTTTTGCCCATTTGAGCATCTCTTCTTCGGATTCTTTTATTTCAGCAGTGTCTTCTGTCATAAGTATCACCCCTCCCGATACCCGGTAGATGCTTTTCTGAGATGTTAGCCCTTTCCTTTATTTTTTCGTGTTCTTTGAAACCGGGTGGGCAATCCGCTTCACGACGCTGTCATAAACTTTCATGACATCGCCTTTGTCGAACCGGTACACATCCTTATCGAGAGATTCACCGGTCTTCTTGTCCCAGAGGCGCATCGAGTCCATGCTGATCTCGTCTCCAAGGAAGATGGTTTTTCCCTGCCTGCCAAACTCGATCTTGAAATCGACGAGAGTAATTCCCTGCCGGTCGAGATGTTCAACAAGAAGCCGGTTTATTTCAAGGGCAACCTTTTTCATCTTTTTAAGTTCTGCGGGAGTTGCAAGGCCGAGTGCTACAATCAGGTCATCGTTGAGCATCGGGTCATGGCGTGAGTCATCCTTGAGATCGATTACGATTACCGGGGGATCAAGTTTTGTTCCTTCCTTGAACGGAAGGTTCCTCACAATGGATCCGGCCGCGACATTCCGTACAATGACTTCGAGGGGGATCATTGAGAGTTCACGCACGACCATCCGGCGCGGATCGAGCATCTCAATAAAATGTGTCTTCACGCCGTTTTTGGTCAGGTACCCAAAGATAAACGCCGAGACCTCCGCGTTATAGCTCCCCTTGTTCCGGAGAACATCCTTTTTTCCGCCGTCGAATGCGGTGATATCGTCACGGAATTCAACAATAAGGGTTCCTTTTTTGTCTGTGCGGTAGACCGACTTTGCTTTACCCGTGTAGAGAAGGCTTCCCTGTTTCACGTCAACTGCTCCTGATCCTAATGGTTTGTTCGAGCCGGTTTATTAGAGGTTGCAAATCGGGGTGGTGCCACTCCGGTCCGGTGAAGTGCGGGTACACGCACAACCGCTCGCAAAGTTCAGCATTCCCCACGATCTTTTTTAGTTCATCGATCGCCGGCAATGGGTGCTCCGGGTTGATGTAGTCAATGGTAACCGGTGATACGCCGCCGAGATCGTCAACCCCGCAGTGAATAAGTGATACGGCGTCGATCAGGTTCGGGGGAATCTGGACGGCGATCTCCTTTTGCAGGATATCCCGGGCCAGCTGGATCGTTACGCAGACCTCCTCAGTTCCCGGTCCGGGGTTTCCCGCCATCGGGGTACCTGGTTTTGGGCAAAAGTTCTGGATGATGACTTCCTGGATGTGCCCGTAGCGCTTGTGAAGTTCGCGGATGGCAAGAAAAGAGTCTTCCCGGTCCTCCATTGTCTCCCCAATCCCAAGAAGTATCCCGGTAGTGAACGGGATCTTCAGTCTTCCCGCGTCCTCAATCATCGCGAGTCGAATCTGAGGTTCTTTTCCAATCGAGGTTGCGTGCGCGGCGATCTGCGCCGTGGTCTCAAGCATCAGCCCCATGCTCGCGTTGACTGCCCTCAACCGCTCCAGTTCCTCGTAAGAAAGAATACCTGCGTTCGTGTGGGGAAGCAGGCCGTACCCGATGCTCTTCCGGCACATCGCCTCACAATAGTCAAGGATCGTGGGAAACCCGGTTCGTTTAAGGTAGGGCGCGAAACCCGGCTCGTCCTCCGGGCGTTCGCCAAACGTGAAGAGTGCTTCTGTGCATCCTGCCGCGGCCCCGTTCCGGAGCGTTACCTCGATGGATTCGGGTTCCATAATGCACCCATCCTGCACGGGCGTACGGAATGAACAATATCCGCACCGGTTTCTGCAAACCGTTGTCAGGGGAAGGAATACGTTGCGCGAATAAGTGATGATCCGGCGCTGCATGAGAAGAGATTCAACGTATTATCTATTGAAACCTAACCGATATCCCGGACAATGAGCCGGGATTAACAACCCTAAAGAATCCCTGTGATCAATACCCATACTAAACACCCGGCAATCTTGACAGCAATGGTTCATGCAATGCAGGAAATTAAAGAAAAGCAGGACATTATGGTAACGATTCTCCTGATGACCGGCGGAAAAACCCCCGGAAGAAATCTTCCGGATCTCTTCAACGGTTCAACCGGACGCATTATCCGTGTCTCATCGGTTCCGGAAGCACTCGAATTGCGGGATCGCGAAGGTGTGGACGCCGTTGTTGCGTTCTACGAGACAAATGAAGTGGAGAGTCTCTCACTCCTCCGTTCCCTTCGGGGTCGCGGGGATACTATTCCGTTCATCCTTCTTCTGGAAACGTTTAACGATCAGGTTATTTGTGAGGTTCTATCTCTTGATGCAACGTACTTTGTCCAGCTGCAGTCGACCGGTGATTGCATCGCAGCTCTTGCAAAAATTATCGGGAATACCGTTGAGTGCCGGCGGTTAAAATCCGTTGTGGCTGACCAGGAAAAAAAGATCAATGCCCTGTTCTACCAGTCCCAGTACTTCACTAATTTTTAGCCGAGGCTAATCAAAACCGGCAGATCTAAATAGGCAGCGGGCGCCGCATATGGCAAATAGACGGCAATTCACCCGCCGAATAAAGAATGAGATCCGAGCAGAAGATTGTTCCGAAATAGCAGTGGATGCAATCAACCGGAATCTCACCATTTCCATCAACGGAACACTGAGACAAAAGACGCTTATCCAGTCACTTGTTGGGATGTCAGCAACCAAACTATCCGTGCATTCCATCAATAAGGCCGGAGAAAAAGTCCCGTGTGAAACGTCAGTCAGATACCATTTATCGAAGGTGGATTTAGAATCGCTTTTCGAAATACAATCAAAGATCCTCACCTATTCAAACGATCAGATCCTTGTTCCCGGAAAATCGTATCATTTTGCCATAGATTTCACCGACGATCCTTATTATGGCGAAATTATCGAAGCGAACAAAGATTACGTCCTCAAGAGTAAAATGAAGAAATCAACAACCACATTTTACTCGTATGTTTCGCTCTACATAACAACAAAAGGTCAACGGCAGACCCTTGCAGTTTTCCCGGTGAAGAAGGGTGTGTCAAAGGTCGAGTACATCCGGAAATTTTTGGCCATAATCCACAACGCAAAAGTGAACACCCAAGTACTCTGTCTTGATCGGGGATTTTACTCAAAAGATGTGTTCTCATTTCTCCAGAAGGAAAAGATCCCGCACATTGTTCCGGTGAGAAAACACGGCGAAGAACTCAAGAAAATACTCCGGGGAAATCATTCCCGGTATGCACAGTATACGATGATGGGAACTGGCGAACCTCTTTCTCTTACTCTGGCAATTGATGTCCAGTACCTTCTGGGAAGGAATAAGAAATACGGGAATGTGAACCTGGGTTACGTCGTGTATGGTATTAACTGGAAACCCCGTCGGATCTACCGGGTCTACAAGAACCGGTTTGCGATCGAGTCTTCGTACCGTATCCGGAATATCGTGAAAGCAAGGACATCCACAAGAAACGTTGTGATCCGGTACCTGCTGACGATAATCTCTTTCCTTCTCAAAAATATCTGGGTCTCTCTTCAATGGATGTTCTTCTCTAAGGTTCAACGAGGACCAAGAACCGTTGCTGAAGATTTGTTCCGTTTCGATTTCTTCCGGCTATTGGTCTGGGAAGGGATTCGGAAAAAACTCAAATTTGTCTCATTTGTTTCTGTTCTTCGACCGTTTGGTTGATCAGAGGTTGAGAGTATTGATGACTTGCCAAAATTCACGGAGGTAAATTTAGAGAAGTACTGAGTCCCCCATTGGTAAAGAGCTCTTTGATAAGGATGGAATACTCGTAGATGTCAATGAGGCCTGTCTCGGGATATTTGGTGTTGTGGATAAGACAGAGCTCAGGGGTTTTAACCTTCTCCGCGATCCCAACCTGACCGAAAGGGAGAAGAGCCAGCTTCTGGCGTTTGAAACGGTTCGGGCAGAACAGGAATTTGATTTTGAAAAAGTGAAAGCCCGAAACCTGTACCAGACGACCCGGTCAGGAACGATCTCTCTTGACCTCCTGATCTCCCCGATCTGTGAGAGTGGGACCAAAGCGTGTTCGGGCTATCTCGTTCACGTTCAGGACATCACCCGCCAGAAACAGATTCATGAATCGCTTGCAAGACTCAACAAAAAACTCAATCTTGTCGGCAGTGTTACCCGTCACGATGGCCTCAACCAGCTGACTGCGGTAGTCGGGTATACGGAAATTCTCGACATGATGATTGATGATCCAAAACTCAAATCCTACCTGGAGAAAGAGCGGCAGGCAATCGACAAGATCCTGCGCCAGTTCAAATTTGCAAAGGAGTACCAGAATATCGGTGTCGAATCCCCGGACTGGCAGAATATCCGGAGCATGGTCAGCCGGGTAAAAGACGCCCTGGATCTTCCCGGAATTACCGTAACAGTATCGACCGAAAGCTCGATCTATGCCGACCCGCTTTTTGAAAAAGTGATCTACAATCTCTTTGAAAATTCGGTTCGTCATGGCCAGAACGTTTCAGAGATTAAAATATCATTAAAAGAAGAGGAAAACGCAGCCCTTCTGATTGTTGAAGATAACGGGGTCGGCATTCCCGGCCCGGAAAAGACAAGGATATTTGAGCGTGGTTATGGTAAAAATACCGGGTGGGGACTCTTCCTTATCGTGGATATCCTGTCAATCACCGGGCTGAGCATTGCAGAAACTGGCGAACCGGGGAAAGGGGCACGTTTTGAAATCCGGGTTCCGAAGGGGAAATACCGGCTAGAAAATCCTGGTGGCAGATAATAATCCTGAAATATCCTGAATCTATCGTTTATTACATCACTATTCTCTTGAATCGACATTTTTGCAGGTCTCTTAACATCCCGGTAATTGTATTTTTGCATGAGATGTTAGACCAGGACCAGCATCTATTTTTCAGATCCCCTCCAACCCGGTATGAAATGTGTCCTCATGTCCTGATCCCCTATAAGCCGGTCAACCCCAAGACCCGCCTCTCCGATCTTCTCAACCAGGAAGAGCGGGAGGCATTCGCCCGCGCCATGCTCGAGGATGTACTCTTTGCGGTAAAAGATGCCAATTACTTCCCGGTTATCATCGCTACCGAGCTGTACGAGAGCGAAGACCATGTTCAGATCACGGTACCTGATGCAGACCTGAATACAACCCTGAACGCGATCCTCCCGACCGCCGTATCGCCCTGTGTTATTCTCATGGCGGACATCCCTCTTGCAGATGCAGCTGCCCTCAGACGAGTCTTTGCCACGGAAAAGGATGTTGCATTTGTCCCCGGCCGGGGCGGGGGCACCAATGCGATTTTTCTGCGCGATGCAGCAAAATTCCATGTCGATTATTATGGGGGCAGTTTCTTAAAACACGTAAAAATCGCGGAAGATGCGGGTTTGTCGTGGGAAGTGATCGACTCGTTCCGGCTCCACACCGATATCGATGAAAAGGAGGATCTTGTTGAGCTGTTGATCCATGGAAAGGGAAAGAGCCGGGCATACCTGGAAAGCCTCGGTTTTTCCCTCATCGAGGAACAGGGCCGGGTCGGGATCGGCCGAAAATAATAATTTTTAACATCCAGTACAGGGGAATCCACCATGGACGAATCCGGCGAGCTGCTCATCGGGATCCTAACGTCTCCTGAGCCGGATATCGTCCGGGTCATCGATCTTTTCCTCGAACGCTCTAATGCCCGTATCGGGAAACCCGGTACCGATCGCTGGGAGATCCCTGTCCGGGAATGGCAGCGGCTCGAGTTTCTCGGTGACCGGGTCATCAACCTGATCGCCGCGGAGATGCTCTTCTCCCGGGATACGACCCTTGACGAGGGGGCGATGACGAAGATTCTTGGGGGAATCGTATCGAATGAAGGACTTGGACTCCTGGCAAGGGAGCTTGATGACCGGGCATTCCGCCGTTTTATTCCGCTTGCGATTGGGGAGCTGAATACGTACGGGGAGCGGATTCGCGGTGGCGCATTCGAGGCATTCATCGGGGCCTTATACGGAGAGTTCGGGTTTGACGGGGTCTCGCACTTTATGAGATCTCTTCTCGAAGATCGCCTGAACCAGTATGTTCTGCAGGAAAATCCGATCAACCTGCTCCAGGAATATTACCAGAAAAAGAAACAGCCTCTTCCGGTATACCGGGAGACCGGGCGTTCCGGCCCGGATCACGCGCCCGTATTCACCGTCAGGATCGAGACCGCTGACGGATCATCCAGCACAGGCAGCGGCCCGTCTCTTTCCAAAGCAAGCAAGGACGCTGCACGATCCATGGCAAAGAATCTCGGACTTTTACCTGCCGGGAATAACGAAACCCGGAAAAATAAAAAATAAATTTACCAGTCGTTCCGGTTCTTCCGGAACGCGCCCATAAAGAGGCATTCAGTGGCATCGATCGTCTCGATCCCGATATGATCACCTATCGCAAGGCCGATCCCCCGGATGATCGCGGCCGGGGTGCATTCGTCTGCCTCGCCCATGACGAGTTCTGCTGCCGAGGCAATGTTGTCGGCAACTGCCCGCTTCGTCACCTCGAGTTTCCTGCCGAAGAGATCGCTCCTGCCCCGGTCATCAATCACCGCGGTAATGCCGGCAGCGCCGATAGCAACCCCGCTGCACCCGAGGCGCATCGCGTGGGTCCGGCTGTCCGCAATGATGACACCGATCATCCTGCCGGTCAGTTCTTTCACTGATTCCCGGATCGCCGCCGCACTTCTGTCCGGATCCTTCGGCAGGGGAGTGACACATCCCGGCGGGGCATTCGACGCATCGACACCAGCGTTGGGGAGGAGCGTTCCGTTCTTCATACAGAGGAGGAACCCGGGTATCCCGCCGACAATCGAGTCGCTCTCCTGCAGGACAACCTCGACCGTGCGGGAGTCCATCTGGTACTTCTCCGCAAGTTCGATCGCCCGGGGGGAGGGGATTATCCGGGCAAGCTCGATGACGTTTCCTTCAGCGGTAGCAACCGCGGTCTCCGCGAGGACAACAATATCCCCGTCCTCAAACCCCCCGCAGGTCCGGTTTGCAGCATCGTGAACGCGCTCTACGATCAGGTCACCCGGTTTTATAATTCCCGTCGAGAGTCCGTAGACCTCGAATGAACTGTTCATACCTTCCCCGCCATGCGTTCGCAGACCCTTATCACATCCCGCGTCTGCGGAACATCATGAGCCCTCACAACGGATGCTCCCTTTTCCAGGAGGAACGTTGTAACCGCAAGGCTTCCGGCCAACCGGTCCGCTGGTTCTTTTCCAAGAAGCGTTCCAATAAAACTCTTCCGTGAGATCGCCGCAAGAACCGGGCGGTTGAACTGCAGGAATCTTTCAAAGTTACGGCAGAGATCCCAGTTATCATCGAATGTCCGGTGGGGCGTCCAAATCCCGATCCCCGGGTCGAGAACATAATTCGCGACACCGGCTGCATCGCAGCGCTGCTGCACGGTTTTAAGCGCTTCCATCGTGGCGTCCAGACCAACCGGATCGCCCGGCTGGTAGTCCGTTGCCATGAGAAACGCAGGAAGGCCGGCATCGGCAACCCGCTTTGAGAAGGCGGGGGAGGAGAACCCGGAGATATCGTTGACCGCGTGAATATCGTGTTTCAGGCACACATCGAGAACCCACGGGTTCATGGTATCCACCGATACCGTGATCCCGGTGCCGTCAAGTTCTTTTAAGGCACGGTCAATGCGGCTTGCCTCTTCGGTCCCGCTGATTGCCTGCGAATTTGGTGCAGTGCTCCGTGCACCGATATCAATAAGATCGGCACCCTGTTCGATCATGGCGATCGCGGTCTCGTGAATTTTTTCCGTGGGAATAAAAGAGTCGTTATAGAAGGATTCAACGCTACAGTTAATGACTCCCATCAGGCGGACCGGTTCGTCGCCCCCGATCGCGATCTTGTTGATCACGCATTTCTGCATGCCTGCTCCTTTGCCGCAGTAAAGGTGTTCTCCATCAGGGTTGCGATTGTCATCGGGCCCACACCCCCGGGAACCGGTGTGATAAAAGAGGCGAGCTCCTTTACCTTCGCGAAATCGACATCGCCGACGAGTTTCCCGTCGAGCTGGTTAATACCGACGTCGATAACGACTGCCCCCGGCCTGACCATATCAGCAGTTACGAAATGAGGTTTGCCAATTGCGGATACCAGAATATCTGCCCGTCGGGTCTCGTCCGCGAGGTTCTTTGTCCTGCTGTGGCAGACCGTAACGGTCGCGTCAGCATTCGTAAGCAGGGCCGACATCGGGCGGCCCACATCTATGCTGCGGCCGATGACAACAGCCCGGGCTCCTTCCGTTGCAATCCGGTACTCGGAAAGAAGCGTCATGATCCCCTTTGGGGTGCAGGGGGCGAACCGGGGTTTCCCGGAGAAGAGGAGCCCAAGGCTGACCGGGTGATACCCGTCCACATCTTTCTCCGGCCTTACTGCCTCAACAACCCTTTCAGTCTCGACCTGTTTCGGGAGGGGGAGCTGGACAAGGATACCGTTGATATCCGGGTCCTTGTTCAACCGGTGGATCGCGTCGAGAACCCCCTGTGTCGTGGTCTCCACCGGGAGTTCGATACCCACCGACCCGATGCCGACCCGCTCGCAGGCCTTGTGCTTCATCCGTACATACATCTGCGAAGCAGGGTCACTTCCCACGATCACCGTTGCGAGCCAGGGATAGAGCCCCTGTTCCTCGATCTTCTCCTTGAGAAGTTCAAGACGCATATCGGCGATCTTTTTTCCGTCGAGGATCGTGCTCATGGTGATCCGTGGAGGTTTATATCTCCGGGTAAAGGGGGAATTTGCTCGACATCGCAGTAACTTCGGCCCCGACCTGCCTGATCGTCGCTTCGCTGTGGATATCCCTGACCACTTTTGCGATCCAGTTACCGATATTGCGCATCTCCGCCTCTTTCATGCCCCGCGAGGTTACGGCGGGAGTACCGACCCGGAGGCCGCTGGTCACGAACGGGCTCTTGGTCTCGTTCGGGATGGTGTTCTTGTTCACCGTGATACCAGCCTTGCAGAGGGCGGTCTCGGCTTCGAGGCCGGTGATGCCCTGGGCAGTGAAGTCGATGAGCATCAGGTGGTTGTCAGTACCGCCCGAGACGAGCCGGAGCCCGTTGTTCATCAGGGTCTCGGCCAGGACTTTTGCATTCTTCACGATCTGTTTGTTGTATTCCGTGAACGAGGGTTTGAGTGCCTCTTCGAAACAGACAGCCTTTGCCGTGATCGTGTGCATGAGCGGGCCGCCCTGCATCCCGGGGAAGATCGCCTTGTCGATAGCCGGTCCGTACTCGCTGTTGCACATGATCGCACCGCCACGGGGCCCGCGGAGGGTCTTGTGGGTAGTGGTCGTGGTGAAGTTGACAACGTTCACCGAGTTCGGGTGGACTCCGGTTGCGCAGAGACCGGCGATATGGGCGATATCCGCCATACAATATGCGCCAACTTCGTCAGCGATCTCCTGGAAGGCCTTGAAGTCAATCGTCCGCGGGTATGCAGAGGCACCACAGACGAGCATCTTTGGCTTCTCCTTTCGCGCCATCTCTGCGACAAACCCGTAATCCAGCATCTCGGTTTTCGGGTCTACGCCATACTGCGCAACCTTGTAGAACCTGCCGGTAAAGCTGACCGGGGAGCCGTGAGACAGGTGACCCCCCTGGGTCAGCTTCATGCTCATCAGGGTGTCCCCGAGGTTCATGAACGCAAAATAGACCGCCATGTTCGCCTGGGTGCCAGAGTGGGCCTGGACGTTTGCGTGCTGGGCACCAAACAGCTTCTTCAGCCGGTCACGGGCAAGGGTCTCGGCCTCGTCATGGAACTCACAGCCGCCGTAGTACCGCTTTCCCGGGTAACCTTCGGCGTACTTGTTGGTCATGATAGAGCCCATTGCTTCGAGGACCGCACGCGAGACAAGGTTCTCGGATGCAATCAGTTCCAGGCCATTGGTCTGGCGAAGCCGCTCTTTTTCGATAATATTTGCTATTTCTGGATCAGTTTTGGCCAGATACGACATATGCAAAAGGGTAGGTGTCAATCAGGTAATACCTTTTCTTAGGTGCCCGCCGGAATTACCCGAATCTGTTGCAGATCGTCCCTTATGGAAATATCTGCTGTCCCGATCACGCATGCAGTCCGGGCGAATTGAGAAGAAATGACTCTTCACGGGAAAAATTTCATATCCCCCCTTTTCACGGTATTGATACTGACGGAAAACTGATGGCTGGATAAGCAATTTTTCGTAAGCATGATATCGGTGTTTTTTCAGGGTTGCAGTTCTCCTGAAAATGGGGCCAGCCCGGTGGTGAAATGTGCGTTTCGGCGACCGGGAAGCACAAACCTTTTTTCCTTATCCGCCGATCACTACTATATTTATAAGGTGCGCGTCGAACCTGTAAGGTAGGAATACCTTAACGGTAAGGACGATTGTTGCACATGGCACAGTCTGATGCAAAGATCAAATACCTGAAAAGCGAAATGGAAGAACAGGAGAAACTGATTACGATGATGGATACCCAGATAACCGGCGCGTCCGAAGACCGGATTGCGACACTTGAGAAGAAAGTACGGGAGATGGAAGCACTCATGAAGGGCCTCACCGAGGAACTTCTTGACCTCAAGTCCATGGCGATGAAGATGTCCAAGCAGACCGAGGAGCGCGCAAGAGCAGAACTCAAGCGGGGCCCCGTGGTCACCTCGCAGGGCGACGCCCCGCAGGCGGCATCTGCTGGTCCGGCGCCGGCCGGAGGAAGCACCGTTGTCATGCGCAGGGGTGCACGCCAGCCGGAAGCTCCGGCAGCACCCGCGGAGCCGGCAATGGATATGATCATGCAGCCGGATGGGACCATGAAACTTGAACCCCGCCGCGGCGACATCAACTATATTGTTGCATCTGCCGGGTATGGACGGAACAAGAAAGGAACCTCGGTCAAAGCCAAGCAGAGCGATCTCATCTACGCTGCCGAGGAAGACAAGTCCGAGAAGAAGTAAGGGGCCTGATCTTTGCATATCACCGGGCTCGAGATTGACAATTTCAAGTCTTTTGCCAGAAAGACAAAAATTCCTTTATTGGAAGGGTTCAGTGTCATATCCGGCCCAAACGGTTCCGGTAAAAGCAACATCATCGATTCCATTCTTTTTGTTCTTGCCCTGTCGAGCTCGCGGAATCTCCGGGCCGAGAAACTCACCGACCTCATCAACCTCAGCTCTGGCAGGAATACCGCGGAAGTAGCCCTTGAATTTTCTGACGGAACGAAGATCCGGCGGAGGATCAAGCGGACGGGAAACGGGTACTACAGCTACAATTACCTGAACGACCGGCTCTGCAAACAGAGCGATATCGTTGATCATCTCGCGAAACACGGGATCAAGCCTCATGGCTACAATGTGGTCATGCAGGGAGATGTTACCCGGATCATGGAGATGAGCGACTTCGAGCGCCGGAAGATTATTGATGAGATTGCCGGGGTTTCGGAGTTTGATCAGAAAAAACAACAGTCGCTTTCGGAGCTTGATATCGTCCGGGAGCGAATCGAACGGGAAGAGCTCCTGCTCCAGGAACTGACCCGGCGGATGAATGAGCTTAAGCGCGAACGGGAACACGCACTTGAGTACCAGAAATGGCAGAAGGATCTCACCTATTACCAGAATTGCCGTTCCGCCGCCCAGCTCCACGAGCGGGACAAGGAGCTCGCATCACTCCTGCGATCAACGGAGGATCACAAGATCCAGCTCGGCAGGATCGCATCTGACCGGAGCCTTGAGGAGAACGAACTCTCGTACCTCAAGGCAGACCTGAAGGATATTGATGATCTGATCAACAAGAAGAGCGGGTCGGACTATCTCAAGCTGATCGCCGAGCTTGAAGAGGCAAAGGCCGGGATCAAGCTTGCCGAGCAGACGATCGCACGTCTCCGGAAGGAGAAGGAGACCAATCTCGAAGCGGTCAACCGGGTGTACATGGACACGAAACGGGCCGAGGCCCGGGTGGCCGAGTGTTCCGACCAGATCCGCACCCTGACCATCGACCGGACAAACCTTGCAATGGAGATCGCGACTGCAAAAGCAGTGCTCGGGAAGATTGAGGCGGAGATCAAGGAACACAGCGAGGGGACCGAGGCCGCCCGCGACCAGCTCTTTGCCCTCCTCAAGGATGTCGAAGAGAAAAAAGGTCAGCGTTCGGGGATCCTCCACCAGCAGGATATGTTCATTGAGAAGAGCAGGATGAGGACAAGCGAGCTTGAACGGCTCACCGGCCTCCTCAATCAGCTTGACGATGAATACGCGGCAAAGAAAGCCCAGCTCACGGAGAACGAACTGGGTGTTGCTGGTCTCATTGCAGAGAAGAAGGAGCTCGACCGGACCCTCTCTGAACTGGAAGGCTCGATGTTTGCCCAGCGGTCGACCCTTGACCGGCTGAACACTGAGATCCGGGAGAAGGAGCAGGACGTGTTCCGGCTCGAAGCTGCCCAGCAGGCGCGGGGCGAGTCCGGCGGGAAGGCGATCGAAGCGGTCAAGGCGATGGAGAATGTCCACGGAACGATCGCCGAGCTCGGGAAAGCTCCTGCTGAATATTCGACCGCCCTGAACATCGCGGCGGGAAACAAGCTCCAGTTCGTGATCTGCGACGACGATCAGGTAGCAGCGGACGCGATCCGGTACCTCAAGGAGGAACGGCTCGGCCGGGTCACCTTCCTCCCGTTAAACAAGCTCAAGCCGCCGGCACTCCCGCCCATAAAGGAGCCGGGGGTCATCGATTATGCGGTAAATCTCGTCGAATACGACCCGAAATATGACCGGGCCTTTGCGGTAGCGCTTGGGGCAACAGTAGTTGTGGATACCCTTGAACGTGCCCGGAAACTTATCGGGAAATACCGGATGGTCACCCTTGACGGTGAACTGCTGGAACGGAGCGGTGCGATGACCGGCGGCTCGATGAAGAAGCAGGGCGTCCGCGGGTTTGGGGCAGCAGTAGACGATGAAATCTTCCGGGTCAGGGCAAAACTTGGCGAGCTCCAGAGTGAAGCATCGACTATCGAGGCCGGCGTCAAGCGGATCACGGAATCGGTAGATGCGAAGCGGGCGATACGGAACGAGATCGACCAGAAGGTCACCCGGCTAAACCTCTTCACCGAGGAGTACGTGCGCAGGTTCGAGGCGATCACGGTCGAGAAGCAGACAATTGAGGCTGCGGTAGCCCGCCAGCAGGAAGAGACGAGGAACGGAGCTGCCGAGCTCGCGGCCCTCGAAGCCGAGCTTGACCGGACAACGGAAGAGATCAACGCGATTACCGGAAAGATCGATGAGATCAAGAAACGTCTCGACGATACCAACATTCCCGCGCTCACCGAACAGATGGAGAAGAAGCGCAAGGAGATCGAAGAGGCAGAGCGGCGCCTCCGGAACAAGGACGGGGATGTCAACGACGCCCAGCGCGAGCGCCAGCATTTTACCGCCCGGCTCGGGGAACTTGCCGAGGAGCGAAAAAGACAGGACGACCGCAACCTCCAGATCGATGCGGATGTCACGGCTTCGAACACGCAGATCGCGGGTTTCAAGGCCGGGATCATCGCACTCGAGGAGCGCCAGAAAGAGTTCTCTGGGGAACTCGATGAGCTCCGGGGAAAACGCGGCGAGGCCTCGCAGGCCATCCAGAGTTCCGAGCTGCGGCTCATGAAGTTCGACGCCGAATCCGAGCGTATAACGACCCTGCTGAATGCCATCGATGAACGGGCAAAGACGCTTGCCATCGAGGTCGAGATGCTGAAACAGCAGGTCGGCGAGATGGATACCACTCTTACGCTGACCGAAATCGAAGGGAAGATTGCTGAAGCGGATGGGGCACTCCGGAAGATCGGGGCCGTCAATATGCTTGCGATTGAAGAGTACGAGAAGGTGCAGCGGCAGGTCGGTGAGCGGACGGAGCGCAAGGAGACCCTCTCCCGGGAGCGGACAAGCCTGATCGAGCGCATCGAGACCTTTGAGAAGATGAAATTCGAGGCGTTTACCTCCGCATTCAAGGCTATCGATAGGAATTTCCGGGAGATCTTTGCCCGGCTTACGAGCGGCAGCGGGCACCTTGTACTGGAAAACGAGGAGAATCCCTTTATTGGCGGCATGACCTTTGCGGTCCAGCCACGGGATAAGAAGGTGCACCTCCTTTCCTCCCTCTCCGGCGGAGAGAAGTCGCTTACCACGCTTGCGTTCATCTTCTCCATCCAGCGATATATCCCGGCTCCGTTCTATGCTTTCGATGAAGTGGACATGTCCCTCGATGGAGCAAACGTGGAACGCATTGCATCCATGGTCAAGGAACTTGCCCCTGCTTCGCAGTTTGTCATCGTTTCTCTGAGGAAGCCTATGATTGAGGCTGCGGAGAGGATCATGGGCGTGACCCTCCGTGCGGACAAGAGCACGCTTGTTACCGGGGTAAAGGCGAATGTCTAAACGGGCCGGCCGCAAAACTCCGTCGGAAGATATCGACAAGGTCCCAGCCTTTCCGGAGGAGTCCCGTCAAAGCAAGGGCATGGAAGGCTCCGGATCCCCCGATCCAATGAGTCCGACCGATATTCCAGACCATTCCAATCAGGGAAATCCTGTCGATCCGGGATCCCCCGGGGGAGTGGGCGAGAACTCAGGCGGAGCTCAAACGACGGATGAGCGTACCGGTGAAACGGGAATTGTCGAGGATCCGATCGAGATCCTTGTCGGCCTCGCCGAGAAAGGCGAGATCGATCCCTGGAACATCAACATTATCGAGGTTACGGACAAGTTCCTCTCCGAGCTCGAGCGGCGGCGCCAGCTCAACCTCCAGCTCTCGGGCCGTACCCTTTTCTTTGCCGCAACCCTGCTGCGGTTAAAATCCGAGCAGCTCGAACTGCTGGCAAATCCGGAAGAAGAGCCAGACGGTGAAGACGATGACTTGTTTGGCGTGGATTTCGATACAGCTCTCGATTCCGAGATCGATTACACCGGCAGGCTCGGTCCTATCGAACGGCTTGAACATGAGATCCAGCGGCGCCTTGACCGGAAGAACATGCGGAAGAGCCCGGTCACCCTTTTCGAGCTCATCCTTGAACTCAAGAACATCGAGAAAGAGGAACGCCGGCGCAGGAGAATGAACACCGGGGATGACTCTTTCCTGTACGATGCGGGCGATGTGGTCAGCATCGCCCATGAAGAAGGGTTCCAGGAGTCGGCTCTCACCACGCTTGCCGGGTATCTCGAAAGCATCGAGCCCGGCGAGGAAATGACCCTCTCGCAATTATGCATCGAACTGGGATGGGGAATCCCGGAAGTCTATATCCCTCTCCTCTTCCTTGCCCACGAGGGCCGGTGTATTATGCGGCAGGAGGAGTTCTTTGGGGATGTTTTTGTCCGGATCTGCCAGGCAGGAGGTCAGGAACTTCCCGCGGTTCCTGAATCATGAGGCCCATGTGTTGACACAAAAAAACGAAAAAACGTGCACCGGGATTACCCGAGACAGTCGGCCATCCGGTTCGTGACCTGGAATGTCGGAGGGCCACCGGCATTCACGCTATCCTGTGTCCGCATGTCGTTGTCCATGCGCCATTCAAAAAGTCCGGCAAGGTTACTCGTCTTTACAAATGCACATTTTGCATCGATCGATGCCGGAGTATCCGGCCCGCCATTTTCCCGGTAACCGAATTCGCTCTCAAGTCCGCCGATCATCTTCCCGTACGGGACTCCTGCGTCATGGTAAGCGTTTGCGTAAGACACGAGGCCATACCCGTCACCGGGGCCGTAGGTCATCAGGTTGAGCTGATCGACGCTGTCTTAGATCCCCGCGACGGTCTGAACGGATTCTACCCCGGGCCAGATGGTGTGAGTCAGGATCCAGGGCCGGCCATGCTGTTTGTCACCAGCAGTGGCAAATGTTGCATGGCATGCAGAGAGAAGCGCTTTCAGCTGGGCGGCATAATCGTCAATGTTGCTGCTCTTCCAGTCCATATCATAGCCGTCAATATCGTATTCATTCAGGTAAGCCACAACACTGTCCGCAAACCGCTGCGGGTCCTGTGCGGCCCGGAGGTATTCGTTATCCATGTCGCTGCCCCCGAAATTTGAGACGATGAAGATCTCCGCGTCCGGGTTATTCTGCCGGCAGAGCGAGATGACGTTCCGGATCTTCCGGGTGTTTTCTTCGCGTTGCGCGGTCTCGTCAGGGGAACTTCCGACCGGCAGGTTGACAAGCTTCCCGTCGCTGACCGTGGCAAACCCGATATACACGCGGTTAATCTTCTTCCAGGGGATCTGGTCCCGGACCGACATAGCTGCATCATACCCGTCATCGAAGAGGTAGAAGTAAGCGGCTGCAATTTTCTCGTTCGTCCCGGGAACCGGAGTAACCGTCACGGCGGGCGTTGTGGAGGGAATTGGCATTGGAGGATTTTGAGGGGTTGCGTGACCTCCGAATATTCTTCCCAGCATAGCGATGATCCCGTCAAGGAACCCGGGAGATGCATGCACAGGGGTTGTTGTCTCCTGCGTGACGGGCAGGAGCCCGGCGTTCACCGGGACGGTCTGCCCGGAAGGCACGTTGACGGTGACGATATACGGCTGGTAGCCGCCAAGCCAGACCGAGATGGTATGGTTGCTTTCACCGGAAATATTAAAGAATTGTAGTGTTCCGGTGCCGTCAAAGATCTGGCAGTTGCCCGCATCGGTTGAGCTGTCGAGGCATGCGTTCCGGGCTGGCGGGGAGGAAGTAATGATGATACTCCCGTCATTTGCGGCCATAGCTGCGGGAACGAGACAGAACAGCATACCGAGCAGAATGACCAGCAGAAAAAAAGCGGTTCGTGCAGGATATAGTATAGTACAAAAAGGTCTCCCCGGGTGCATACGAAATGGTTGATCCGGGATATTATTGCATTATCTGATCCAGCAAGGCATCTTCACGGATCCGGATTGTCGGGAGGTTTACGCGAGCGCCGCGGTATCAGCGATCCACGCCATGAACCGGTCATGAATCGCGTCATCCTCATAGTTTGAGAGCGTCACCCGGTTCCGGGCGAGACTCACGAAGTAGAGTTCGCCGTTCGGATCGTAGCACTTCAGGATCGCCGAAAAGAGATCGGAATCGGCAAGATGCCGGAGTTTCCCCCGGTGGGCGTAGAGATTTGCCATGTTGGCGGTGATGGCGGCGATGCCCATCTGGTATCCGTCCACGGAATTATAGGTGTCACTCCCGGTGCCGATCTGCTTCTTCTCCTCATCCATGTACTCGAATTTTGCGGTATATCGCTCGCGAACCGTCTTTACCGGGGGATGAAGTTTCCCGGCTTTCTGATAGCTGGTGCATGCCAGCGGATTTTTGTTGATAAACGACCGGATAACGGCATCGAATGCTGTCACCTCAGCAAATGGTTTTTTCAGAAGGTGTGTTGCTGTCTTTGTTCCGGGTCTTGTGCGAAAGTGAGTCATGAAAATCCTCTTCTTTCCAGGCCCGGTGATGCATGCTATTGGTTGTTCGTATTTCCTGTATCACGTGCCGGGAAGTGGCTGTTTGTTAGTACCTGATCAAGTGAAGGCACGAGAGAGTCAAATAGTTGGGGGTCTTTGAATGGGGGGGTTGGGGGGGTCATGCGGGTACAAATTATTTTTAAAGAAACGATCTGAACGTCGAAAAATTTGGGAAAGTGAGTCGCCAGAAATGGTTTGTACCCATGCGTCCCTCCCCACCTTTCCCCCCCCTTCTCATCAGGTCCCTGCTCAATGGTTTACCGGAAATTCTGGTGAATTCTGGTGAAATATCCGTGCCATTAACTGCCGGGAGGTGAGGGACCAAATACAAAATCTCATTTCCCCGCGGAATCAACGTTGAGTTCATGGCAACCCATCTTCTCGTCCACGGCGGGAACATGTCGACAGAGACCTGGAACCGGCTCAGGAACCGGAACGAGTACCCTCCCGGTGGGCACCTGGGTGCGAAGTACTGGGCCGGGACGGTTGAATACCTGGAGGCGCACGGTCACCGGGTCTTCGCCCCGGAGCTTGGCGACGAGTTTACCTCTACCCTTACGGACCATGTCGATCAGGTTTGTACCCTTATCCTCGATCATCATCTTACGGGTGTCATCCTCGCTAGCCACAGCTACGGGGGGTTTGTGATCACCGGTGCTGCAGACCGGTTACCGAAGCGAATCCGGAACCTTGTTTTTCTCGACTCGGCCTTGCCGGATCCGGGACAGTCTCTTATGGATATTCTACGCCCGGTCTATTCCGGTGGGCATACGATAAACCTCCCGGATCCGAGCCCCCCATATATTGAGAAAATACAGTATAATCCGGTCATCAAGCGGTCCATGAAAAAAACCTATATCCGGTGCACGAACAGCGAGTTTTCCGCGGTCACCCGTTTATCGAAAGAGAAGATTGATGCTGACCCGGAGGGATGGACTTACCGTGAACTTGCCACATCGCATGTCCCGATGGCTACGATGCCGGACCGGTTCAACCGTCTGATGCTTGAATGCTCGTGGTAAGACAGTTTTTGTCGGTATGGTATGGTCAGTACCGCGAAGGCTGCGTCGGGTACTCCCCGGTTCACGTTTTCTTTTAAAAAATATGGGAATGAAAAAATATGCGGGTAAAAAGTCATTCTCAATGGTTTACCGGAAATTTTGTCGATGAGAAATTATTCGAACGAATGTTCCTTCAAACCGGGGACCCATTAAAAATTCTCCCTCGCCGGATTCCTGGAGTAGTTTTCCGTTATTAAAAAAAGTTCAGGGAATAGTTCCGGTGGAGCCGGCAGCGGGAAACTCGGTCGGGAACCAGCTTTTCGTTATTGAATAGAGAAGATCAGAAAAACCGCTGTTGAGGGGGAAGAGGATAAAATCGCCGACCGCGCCGGTTGCAAAGTATGTAACAACTAACCAGAAAATAACGACCGTTACGATCGGGATTTTCGGAATTCCCGTGAGAGCCATGATCCCGTATGCCGAGATCACGAACACCAGGAGATACCCGATAATAGTTGCGATCGCCCATAGCACATTCAGCAGGAGACTATGAGAGAGCGTTGTGAAAGGAAAGGTGGGGATGACAATGATGTTGTAAACGGTGAGAACAAGAGAAAACACCGGCAGGCTGTAGGCACAGATACTGAACGCGGGGTTCCAGGACCTGGTTCCGGTGAGAATCCATAAGCCGGCTGAGAGGATGATCACCGATATCCCCAGCATCACGCTTACCGGTATGAGGTTGTAGAATACCCACACCAGCATCGAGGGGATGGTTGAGAGGAAAGCTACCAGGGCCGCGGTCGTTCCCGGTGAAGTATTGACGAAGAAGGCGATCCAGAAATTGCTCAGCAGGCTGTAGAGAAATGAGAGTATGAACGAGAAAAAGAGGAAGAAGGCAAATGGGGTCTTGTTGTCGGTTGCCCCAAGTTCCTCCAGTGCCTTGTGCGGCCGGGTGAGGAGAATATACATCCGGGTCATCATCTGGCCAGGAAATACCCGGCATGAATGTAATCTTGTACTATCAGGTTTCGTCCGGGGGCACCCGGCAAGCGTCTCTGCGATTTTTCCCATGATTGATCTTTTTTGCCGTTTCTATATAGTATGAACCGGAACCGGAAAAATCAACGTTCATACCTGAACAGGTGAATATCCGTGCCTGCCCTCTCGTTTCCACCTCAGGTCCAAATCGGGTGAAGGAACCGTGCTACCAGGTGCGGGGGGTCGATCTCAAACTACCCGATCCCACAAAAAATTCATGCGTTATATGGTGGCATCTGCCATCCGGGCGATCGTTACACGGTACGATATGTGCGTGAAAACCGGCTGCGTGTTCTTCGTGCCGCGGGGATCTTCCATGACCAAGTTTTTTTCCTGAATTTCCGTCGGAGTTGTAATTTTTCCCGTTCCGCGCTCCCGGCTTTTTTCTGCAAAAAAGGCCATTTCCGGGCAATTCTGGCCGGAACTGCGCAGATCCGGAAAAGATCCAAAAGGATGCCAAAATCCCCCAATAATGAAACAAGGAGACCAATATCATTGTATATGTTTCAGCTATATTTTCCGTTATATAGTATCGGGGGTGATCTTAACTCAATACCGGGGCTAATGTTTAAATGTCCGGTTGATCAATAATGTGATCCACAAAATCTGATGACAAACCGACGAAAACCGCCCGAATCGGGCAGGCATCGGTTTCGAGGGGCAATGGAGGCAACAAGGTATAAATACCGTAAAAACCTACATTGTAAGCCCGTGAACGCGTGAGAAATCACGACGATGTGTTCACATCAGAAAGGCTCTCTTGGTGAAGCACCAAACCTTCGTTTGGTTCTGAAAGACAAACGTATGTAACAAGGTATAAATATCCTTGAAACATACATTATGAGCCCGTGTTTAATCAGACAACACGACGAAAACGATTACGAAATCTCATGTTTGAAGATTTCTTTGATGGAGATCCAACAATACCTGGCATGACCAGAGTTGGTTCTGACGTTGGTACCTGCAATGCGGAAATTTGTTTAATAACCGCTAATTCCTCGAAACAGTTCAGATACGTGTGCGTACATTAGTACAATTAAATTCTGGTTGATCCTGCCAGAGGCCACTGCTATCGGAGTTCGATTAAGCCATGCGAGTCGAGAGGTGTAAGACCTCGGCATACTGCTCAGTAACACGTGGACAACCTACCCTAAGGGGGGGATAACCCCGGGAAACTGGGGATAATACCCCATAGACTATGGAATCTGGAATGATCTGTAGTCAAAAGGTCCGCCGCCTTAGGATGGGTCTGCGGCCGATTAGGTTGTTGTTGGGGTAACGGCCCAACAAGCCCGTAATCGGTACGGGTTGTGGGAGCAAGAGCCCGGAGATGGATTCTGAGACACGAATCCAGGCCCTACGGGGCGCAGCAGGCGCGAAAACTTTACAATGCGGGAAACCGTGATAAGGGAACTCCGAGTGCCCGTTAAATCGGGCTGTCCACCAGTTTAAACAACTGGTGAAGAAAGGGCCGGGCAAGACCGGTGCCAGCCGCCGCGGTAATACCGGCGGCTCGAGTGGTGGCCACTATTACTGGGCTTAAAGCGTTCGTAGCTGGTTTGTTAAGTCTCTGGGGAAATCTTCCGGCTTAACCGGTAGGCGTCTCAGGGATACTGGCAGACTAGGGACCGGAGAGGTGAGAGGTACTCCGGGGGTAGGAGTGAAATCCTGTAATCCTTGGGGACCACCTGTGGCGAAGGCGTCTCACCAGAACGGCTCCGACAGTGAGGACGAAAGCTGGGGGAGCAAACCGGATTAGATACCCGGGTAGTCCCAGCTGTAAACGATGCGCGTTAGGTGTATCGGTGACCACGAGTCACCGAGGTGCCGAAGAGAAATCGTGAAACGTGCCGCCTGGGAAGTACGGTCGCAAGGCTGAAACTTAAAGGAATTGGCGGGGGAGCACCACAACGGGTGGAGCCTGCGGTTTAATCGGACTCAACGCCGGAAAACTCACCAGTTAAGACAGCTGAATGATAGTCGGGCTGAAGACTCTACTTGACTAGCTGAGAGGAGGTGCATGGCCGTCGTCAGTTCGTACTGTGAAGCATCCTGTTAAGTCAGGCAACGAGCGAGACCCACGCCAACAGTTGCTAGCTCGTCCTCCGGGATGGAGAGGACACTGTTGGGACCGCCTCTGCTAAAGAGGAGGAAGGAATGGGCAACGGTAGGTCAGCATGCCCCGAATTAACTGGGCTACACGCGGGCTACAATGGGTGGGACAATGGGTATCGACACCGAAAGGTGAAGGCAATCTCCTAAACCCATCCGTAGTTCGGATTGTGGGCTGCAACTCGCCCACATGAAGCTGGAATCCGTAGTAATCGTGTCTCAATATGGCACGGTGAATATGTCCCTGCTCCTTGCACACACCGCCCGTCAAACCACCCGAGTGAGGTCTTGATGAGGCCGTCGTTTTCTGCGGCGGTCGAATCTAGGTTTTGCAAGGGGGGTTAAGTCGTAACAAGGTAGCCGTAGGGGAATCTGCGGCTGGATCACCTCCTAACGAATTCGATTTCGGGATAAAGCGGTTATTAGACAAACTGTAAAATTGCAGGTGTCAACACACAATAAGGCTCAATTGTCTGTAATGGAGACACAATAGGGTGAAGGTTCGAATCCCGGTCGGAGCCGTTTTAGATGCACCTCGTGATGCGAGTCATGAGGGAAGGGCTGAGAGTCAAACCAATGACTTTGCGAGGCCGTGTAAAGGTTGCACTCAGGACGTTAAATGGGTTTAGCGGAGCATTAGTCTAAACCTACCAGTGGATGGCTCGGTTCAAGTGCCGAAGAAGGGCGTGCCAAGCTGCGATAAGCTCCGGGTAGACGCAAGGAATCTGTGATCCGGAGATACCCTAATAGGACATCCTGACGCTTTATGCGTCTGTCCGTAAGGACAGGGAACGCCCCGAATTGAAACATCTCAGTAGGGGCAGGAGAAGAAATCAATCGAGATGTCGTTAGTAACGGCGAGCGAACACGACAGAGCTCAAACCGAATCCCGCAAGGGAGATGTGGTGTTATAAGCCCACCGTACGATGCCGGATGTGAAGCGGAAGTTGCCTGGAAGGGCACACTACAGAGGGTGAAAGTCCCGTACGCATAAACAGACGGTGTCAGGTGGTGTCTTGAGTACCGCGGGTCGGAATTCTCGCGGGAATTCAGGGGTCATCAACCCCTAAAGCTAAATACACCTTGAAACCGATAGCGAAATAGTAGCGTGAGCGAAAGCTGAAAAGAAACCCTGAAAAGGTGGTTAAAAGCGCCTGAAATTGGTAGGTGATCGCGGGTTGTGGCATGAAAGGATCTTCTCTATGAAGGAACCCGTCGCGAGGCGGTAGTACGAGTAGAGTTGCCGATGTCACAACGTACGTTTTGAAGAACGGGCCAGAGAGTTTATTCTGTTGGCGAAGGTTAACCCAAAAGGGAAGCCATAGGGAAACCAACAAGTCCGTAGCAGCAATGTGTGGGACGGCGTATTAAAAGTGCGCGGAGTCAGCAGGATAAGACCCGAAGCCGGGTGATCTATGCGTTGGCAGGTTGAAGCGTGACGAAAGTTGCGTGGAGGACCGCAAGCCGTATTGATATGCAAATCATTGGTGTGACCTACGTATAGGAGTGAAAGATTAATCGAACCTGGCATCAGCTGGTTCCTCCCTAAACATGTCGCAGCATGACCTAACCGGAGATCGTTGGTGAGGTAGAGCACTGATTGGGGAAGCTGGGCGGGAAACTGCTCACTCTCCTGTCAAACTCCAAACTCCCCAACATCCTAGATGGTTGGAAGTCCGCATTACGGGGTAAGCTTGTAATGCGTAAGGGAAACAACCCAGACCGTGGTTAATGTCCCTCAATGTAGGCTAAGTGTCAACACTGAAATTGGTCCTAGGTCAAAGACAACTGGAAGGTGAGCTCAGAAGCAGCTATCCTTTAAAAAGTGCGTAACAGCTTACCAGTCAAGATTTAGGGCGGTGAAAATGGACGGGGCTAAAGCCTACTACAGAGACCACGGAGCACCGAAAGGTGATCTGGTAGGGAGGCGCTCTGCGTGGATAGAAGCTGGGTCGTAAGTTCCAGTGGACCGCGTAGTGATGAGAATTCTGGCAGTAGTAGAAGCATAGTTGGGTGAGAATCCCAACCGCCGCAGGGGCTAGGTTTCCTCGGCAACGTTCGTCAGCCGAGGGTTAGTCGGTCCTAAGATGCATCGTAACTCGAGTGCATCAAATGGGAAACAGGTTAATATTCCTGTACCATGTGGTTTTTAGTCGCAAGACCCTGACACTTGGGGGTATGCTCAGCGGGATTGTCGTCCCGTCCAAGCACATAAACCGGTGGAGTACCGTAATGGTGAGAATCTGGTGAAAGTGTGATGGGGTAACTAAGCAAATTCCTTGAGTCCATGAAAAGGGAATCACATGACCGTACCGAGAACCGACACAGGTGCCCCTTGCTGAAAAGGTAAAGGCGTGTCGGATTTAAATGTAGTTAAGGGAACTCGGCAAATTGGCCCCGTAACTTTGGGATAAGGGGTGCCTGCCTGGAGATCAGGCAGGTCGCAGTGACCGGGGCGCACTAACTGTCTAATAACAACATAGGTGACTGCAACTCCGAAAGGACTAGTATAGTCACTGATTCCTGCCCAGTGCGAGTATCTGAATACCGGGTTCAACCGGACGAAGGACTCGTAAACGGCGGGGGTAACTATGACCCTCTTAAGGTAGCGTAGTACCTTGTCGCTTAATTGGCGACTTGCATGAATGGATTAATGAGTGCGCTACTGTCCCTAACACATATCCGTTGAACCTTTTGTTCTAGTGCAGAGACTAGAGACTCCTGATGGGAAGTGAAGACCCCGTTGAGCTTTACTGCAGCCTGTCGTTGAATTACGATAATTCTTGCGCAGTGTAGATGGGAGGCGTTATATCCAGTACTTTCGGGTGCTGGGGAGCCAATGATGAGACACCATCCTAGTTTTGTTGTAGTTCTCACTCTAACGAGGACACCGGTAGGTGGGCAGTTTGGGTGGGGCGCCACACCCTCGAAAAAATATCAAGGGTGCCCCAAGGTCAACTCATGTGAGTCAGCAACTCACAGAAGAGTGTCAAGAGCATAAGTTGGCCTGACGCGATCACGCATAGCAAGTGATCGCGAGAGGAAACTCGGGTCTAACGAACCAATACAGCCTTTTGGTGAGGCTTATTGACTACAGAAAAGCTACCACGGGGATAACAGAGTCGTCGCCGGCAAGAGCACATATCGACCCGGCGGCTTGCTACCTCGATGTCGGTTCTTTCCATCCTGGCTGTGCAGCAGCAGCCAAGGGTGAGGTTGTTCGCCTATTAAAGGGGATCGTGAGCTGGGTTTAGACCGTCGTGAGACAGGTCGGTTACTATCTATCAGGAGTGTGTGAAGTCTGAAGGTAAGAATGAAATAGTACGAGAGGAACTTTCATTCGGCGCCTCTAGTGGATCGGTTGTCCGACAGGGCAGTGCCGAGCAGCCACGCGCCAAGGGATAAAAGCTGAAAGCATCTAAGCTTGAAACCCGGCCTAAACAAGAGACTTCGTTACAGGACATGGGTAAAAGACCCGTTTGATAGGCTTCGGATGTACGCACGAAGGCAACGACGTGTTCAGTCCGGAAGTACTAACGTCCAAATACTAGTGCTCACCACGCTAAGCCCAGACGAAATTCTGAGTGCAAACCTTATATCCGATCCTGTTCTACAGGATAGGGTATCATATTACACGGTCGCCAAGGTGGCGGAGCGGCCACGCGGTTGACTGCAGATCAACTACACTCCGGTTCAAATCCGGACCTTGGCTTGGACTGGTTTCCCAAAAGGAATACCAGTCTTCCGAAGAAAGAGCATCTACTTCCTTCGGCTGCAAACAAAAAAGCAAAATCAGTGGTGATAGCGGCCATAGCTGTCGGGAAACACCTGGTCTCATTCCGAACCCAGCAGTTAAGCTGACACACGTAGTATGCTGTACTGAGGTACGCGAGTCCCCGGGAACCATACCAAGCTGCTATCACCTTTCCTTATTACACGACTGTTCTTGTAATGTTTCACTAACGAGCGATAGCTCTCGTTGTTACCTGTATCGTTTCTTAACGGATACCTAAAAGGTTCGCGACCTTATCGTAACGTTTCAAAAATTATTGTCCTTTTTACCGGTCACAATGTACCTGCCCGGGTTCAAGAATGCCCGGATACTTTTCCCGGCAGGACTTCCGGGCCAGCCAGCAGAGGTAGCAGGCATCGACCACGCCTTCGTGTGGCGATTCATAACCAAGAGCGCAGGCCAGTTCTGCGCCGCCGGCCCGCCCCTGGCAAGAGGTCCGCAGACCGGGTGATCCTGGTATGGCGCGCCGCGGTAGATCGTAAGGCCGGGGTGTTCTCGGGTTACTTACTCCAGCTCCCAGAGGACAGCGCGGTCGCGGAAATAGACAAACAACCGTTCTGCCCAGTCCCGTGCCCGCGGGTCATTGCTGTACATGTCCGCCGAACTGTCGTACACGTCCGGGCTCTTCTTATTCAGGCCAAGAGAGAGGTGCTTGTCAGTTACCGTGATTCCCAGGTGGAGAGTCTCTGGTACCATCCAGACCTTGAAGTGCCGGTAGGGCTTGAGTTTCCGGATCTCCCCTGCAAAAGGTTCCTGTGACAGGCCCTTTGCGATGTTGCAGTTTACCACGAGCTCCACCGGCACCCCTGCCACCACGCGTTCTGCAAGGACACCGGCAAGCTCGGGGTTCATCACGGACGAGATGCCATGGATATACTGTGCTTCCTTGAGGATATTGATAAAATGGGAATATACATGGAACATGTTGTCCGTTGTATCGAATATGATCTCGGACCCGAGGAGATCGCCGATCTGGAGGAGGAACGGTTCGGGGATCCCCTCAATATCGTGGGTGGACCAGAACTCCTGGTGTTTTGTGAACTCGCCCAGGGTCATGACAAGGTCGCTTATCTTTGTTGCAAGGACTCTCCCCGTGGGCGTAATGTGATACCCGTCCGGCTGCTGCTCGATCAGGGCAGAGCGTTCGAGGCTTCGGATTTTTGGGATGATTGCCTGGGAAACGCTCCCGGTCACGTCACGGAGTTCAGAGAGCTGGCGGGGGCCGGTGGCAACCGAGAGGAGGATCTGGATCTTCAGCCGCGATGAGAAGAGAGACTGGATCTGTTTATAGGATGTATTGTAGACGTCCAGCGGCTCCATGTATGTACGGTTTGACAATTAGTATTTATGCGTTGACATTTTTTTATCGGGATATCTTCAATAATTTTCCCGGGATGATACGGTTAAAAAAAGGGGTTATGCTGCCGGGAACAGCAGGACTGCTGCCAGGCACCCCGCAAAACTGATGTACATGCCATCGGATACCCCGTCCGCAACAAGATTGATGAGGTCGGGAAGGTCGGACAGATACACGCACAGGTGGGAATAGAGATTGGCTGCCAGAAGCAGGATCGTGACAGGCAGCGGGAGAAAGAATGCGCTGTACAGGACCAGCGGAACCCCAAGGAGGATGAGGATACCGGTGAGGATCTGTCGTGTCCCGCGTTCCCCGTAAATGACCGGGATCGTGCGGACTCCGGCACGTTCGTCTCCGGGGCGATCGCGGATGTCCGGCAGCAGCGAGGCCATGACCCCCCACATGAAAAAGAGGACAAAGGTGACAACGGTCCTGTCATCGGGAACCTGCAGGTTCATGTACACCGGCAGCAGCGCGAGAAGGGTTGCCCAGGCAAGCCCCACCGTGATGTTTTTCATGGCCGGGATCTCTTTTAACCGCCGGTACCCGCACCATTCGGGAAGGCAACGGAAGCTGTACAAAAACCCGAAGATAAACGGCGCGGCAGTGGCAATGACGGCAAAGATCCCGCCCGTTGCGGCAAGGCCAAGGGCCCCCGCAAATGCAAGGATCGACCCGTAGAAGAGATAGTTCTCGTATCTCTTGGTAAAGGCAAACCGGTCCCTGCGGTTTACTGCGTCTTCCTCCTCATCCGTCTTACGGTTCAGGTTATAGATGGAGAACGCCGCAAGAAACGCGATAACTGCAATGGCCGGGTTAAAGGGAACATGCTGGATGAAGCATGAGACATAGGCCATTGCAACGCATTCGAGACACAGTACAAGAGAACTGAAAACAAGGAAGTCATACAGGCTGACAACCCGGCCCAGGGCATTTTTACAATGCCGTTGAGAGAGTCCTGCTCCTGCAGGCATCTCCCCAGATGCTGAACATGTCATACGCAGAAAAATTGTAAAAAAGGTTCACATTCGTTATGACCCAGAATGTTAATCGCAGCGATTAACCGGAAACCCCGTGATAAATATGACCGTAAAACCTGAATGGTTGTACCGGAGTGTGCAGGCCTCTGGGCGCACTCGTAGTAATGCAGGGTATTCCGGGCCGGGAAACAGGGAGAAATAATCCCAAAACCGCGGCCTGCCCTGCCATTTGTGCCGACTCGGGATACTGCAATGTCTAACAGACTGACGTCGTTATGTTCATGAAAAACGAGATCCCCGATAAAGACGAGATCTTCTGGCAACTTCTTCTTGTTGGCGGACTGTATGCCGCCCCCGCCATGGACGAGCTGGGGAAGATTGTCCAGGATGCCCTCAGGCAATCCGGTGTAACGCTGAACCGTTCGGATTTCCAGATCCTCGACCGCTGCACCCACGGGACTTCAAATGTCCTGATTGTCAGGTACATGCTTGAGTATACGGTCACAAAAGAAGCTGAAAAAAAGGAATTCCTTGTCGAAGGATCAGTTGCCTCTGAAGTGGATTTCCAGGGAAATATTCACATCCGGATCCTTTCAAAACCCCTGCCGGTGTACATGGATTTTGAGACTGCCCGGAGTAAACTGGCCGCGGTAAAGAGCCAGCCATAATGCCGCTGCATCGTTTTTCCTGCCGGAGGCATCCGCTCCCTGCACGGAAACGGGGAATGATATCCGGTCATTTCGCCCGCGAATCGTTTTCTTCGGCCTGCTTTGCCGGGCAGAAGTTGCAGATGGAGAAATACACCTCTTTTTCCCGGTCCCGGATCAGGCAGTAGTACGTCCCGCTGCGGTCTTCGACACTGAACCCTCCGGGAAACGGCATCCCCACCGGGTGGCCGGGTTTATTGAGGACAAACATCGTAAAGGCTGCCATGAGGTAATAGAATAGCCGGTGTTTGGGGGCATAGGCAAAGGGTGTCCTCTCTGCCTGTTCGTCCCAGGCAAAACAACCCTCCGGGACCATGGCACAGAACTTGTCGAACGTTTCACGGTCGCGGATGGGGCCGGTCATTTTCCGGAAGGCCCCCGAACGGTGCATGAGAAGCAGCCGGTGATGGGCCCCGAAGATCTGCTCGGTGAAGTGCGGGCGGACCCTGCCCCGGTACGGCTCGGGCAGGTTCTCGACCTCGGTAAAGAGCTTGCCGCCGAGGATCTGGAGGTCCGCGAGCGGGTACATGTCCATGCACCCCGCGAGCATTCCCCCGAGTTCGCCCGTCGATTTTGCTGCGCAAAGCCGGCCCGCAAGGGCAGCGATCTCTTCCTTTTCCCGTGCCGCATCTGTTCTGGTCATGCTTTTGTTATTCGCCCGCCGGTTCAGTGGTATGTACCCTTAAATCCGGGATCCATATTATCCTGCCCATAAGGGCCGGTAGTCTTTCCAAACCTTTATCGTACCCCGGTTCCACCTATTTTTTCTATGAGGTGGATTGTCATACTGGGGCTGGTCATCCCGGCCCTGCTCCTTGCCGGTTGTATATCATCGAATACGACTGCCCCTGTACCGGTGCAGCCGGTAATTACCCTTACGACTCCTGCCACAACAACAACCCCGGCGGTTGTTGCCGGTCAGATGCAGATCAACGTGACTGCAAAGAAGAGCGGGACAGATGTCATTGTGACGTACGAAGGCGGACAAAGTGCAGCCTACCTGACTGCGCTGGATATAACGATCTATAACCAGAACGGCCAGGTCGTAACCCGGACCATGGAGAACCCGCAACCGGGTGATGTGTATACATTCCCCTATGTCGGGGTACCGGATCCGTCGAGCGTGGACGTGGTCGGGGTCTTTACCGGGGGCGTCCAGCAGACAGTGCTCCTTATGAATCTTTAAAAAACCGGGCAAACCCCCGGGCTTTTTTTTAAATATTTTTCCCGATTAGTGGTTAAACCGGTAAAAAAATGAAAAGAGGGAAGATTATCCCCAGGCGTTCAGTTCAGTGACCATATTGCCATTGGAGGAATCAAACTGCATCTTGACAAACCCGGGAACGCCGGGCGCAGTCCAGTAATACACGGTTTTGCCATTTGTGGTCACTGCATATTTTGTAGCGGTCGCATAGGTCCCGGCAGGGACTGTGACCGGTTCGATCCCGACTACGGTGAATTTTACATCGGACTTCACGTCACTGGGGTTGCTCTGGGCCTGTGAGCCGGATGAAGAGCAGTCCATGGTCATGCCCCCCGAGGGCATTCCCTCGCCTTCAATTCTCATGGAGCAGGCGCCGGACTTGGAGTACTTGAGGTACATGGTCATGGTCTTTCCATCCGAGGTCGTGACGGTCTTGTATTCCAGCCAGCTGTAACCGGGGGGCCGACCCGAAGATGTTTGAACCGGAGACTACCGATCCGGCAGATGCTGCAGATGCAGCAGCCGTAGTTTGTGCTGCAGTTCCCGTTGCCGCCGCGGTTACGGGAGCGGACGATGTCTGTGAAGAGGACACCGGGGTTGCGGCTGTACCGGCAGACCCGCTGGAAGAGGTACTTGTACATCCGGCGACAAGGACCACAGTTACAACACTTAACACGATAAAGAGACTGACATATGAGATCTTCATGGTTTTACCTCTGGTATGATAAGCGATGAGCCCGGGCGCACCTCGTAAAAAGGGGTTTCCGGGCCGCATCCTATTGTTTTTTTTTGTTGCTTTTATTAAACGTGACGAATTTGATCTGAAAAATGATATCGGGAATAATTTCTTAAATTTTTTTTATTCTTTTTTCCGGCTCCCGGTTAATCCAAAAAGGCCCTGCCTCCGGTTATGGTGCCTCTCTGTGTACGGATTCCCGCAGCCTGATCTGTATCCCTGCCGCAAAGGCGCCGCCCAGTGCAAGGCAGGCGCCGATCACCACGAGCCCGGCATTCGTGCTCCCGGTGATCTGGGTCAGGCAGCCCATGAGGGTCGGGCCGACAAAGCCCCCGAGGTTCCCGATCGAGTTGATGACCGCAATCCCGGCCGCTGCCGTGACCTCGGCAAGGAAGAGCGAGGGGAGCGTCCAGAACGGTCCGAACGCAAGGAAGATCCCCATCGTTGCAATGATGAGCAGGGCAAACGCGGCGAGCGGTGAGGAGATGATCCCCGACAGGGCAAGGGCTGTCCCGCCCACAAGCGGGGGAAGTGCGGTATGCCAGCGCCGCTCCCCGGTCCGGTCGGAGTGCCGCGACCAGAGGATCATCCCGGCACCCGCACACGCGTACGGAATGACCATCACGAGGCCGATAGTGGTATTGGAAAGGCTCGTGTTCATCGAGCGGATGATCTGGGGCATCCAGAACCCGAGCCCGTACAGGGCGATAACCAGCATGCAGTAGACGAACGCAAGGTGCCAGACCCGCCGGTCGAAAACCACCGACAGGAGACCTGTATGCCCGCCGTCCTGTTCTCTCTGCGAGTTCTCGTTTTTGATCTCTGCTGCCAGCCAGTCCCGCTCTTCCGGTTCGAGCCAGCGGGCATTTTCCGGCCGGTCCGAGAGGTAAAAGTACGTGACGATCCCAAGGAGGACTGCCGGCAGCCCCTCGATGACAAAGAGCCAGCGCCAGCCGGCCATGCCCAGCCAGTGGACGGAGTCGAGGATCCAGGTAGAGACCGGCGCCCCCACGATTGTCGAGATGGCAAGTGCGGTCATTAAGAGCCCCACGGCCTTTGCCTGCTCTTTTCCCCGGAACCAGTACGTGATATACAGCAGGATGCCCGGGAAGAACCCGGCCTCTGCAACCCCGAGGACAAAACGGGAGTACTGCAAGCTGGAATGCATCGGTGGCAAAGGCCGTAACCATCACCACGATTCCCCAGCTCACGAGGATCCGGGCGATCCAGATGCGGGCGCCGACCTTCTGGAGGATCAGGTTGCTGGGGAGTTCAAAGAGGAGGTACCCGATAAAGAAGATCCCCGAGAGAAAGCCGAAGACCTCGCTTGAAAGCCCGAGCGCACTGTTCATCTCAAGCGCTGCAAAACCAAAGTTCACCCGGTCGAGGTACGCGATCACGTAGAGGAGGATCAAAAACGGCAGCAGCCGGACCGCCACCTTCCGTACTGTCCTCTTCCCTATCTCCGTACCGCTCCTGGCGTTCACGTATTCCCGGTGGGTCATGCCCTGCATTATGCCTGCCGACTCTGGCCCGTACTTTTACCCCATGGATCAGTTATACAACCCCGGACGGCCCACATGTCTACCATGGACAACACCTCCGCGGCCCTTGCCGCCCTTCGCGGCGACTCGATTCCCGAGAAGATGGCGTCGATCGGTGTCGAAAAAGGCCGGATGCTCGATATCCGCCACCTGGATGAGATCTGCCGCGACTACGGGATTGAGATATACCTGTTTTTCGAAAAGGCGCTGGCCACAACCCGCCCCCTTGCCGAAGTGCAGGAAGAGTATCGCAACGTCCCCGAGTTCGAGCGGCCGTTCGTGAAGATCGACCGTTTTTTTGGCGTTCACAAAAGAGAACGACCCGTCGTTTGCCCAGACCATTGAAGAGTTCCCGCTGATGATCGAGATCGTTACGGTAGGGGAGATGCCGGTTCCCGGTACCGGTAAAAGCCAGCCGTTTGCATCGGGGCTCATGCCATTCCTGGACGAGTTCGACGTGGAAGTGGACCCGGTGGCAACCCAGAACGGGCGCCCCCTCTGAAATACGCCTGTTTTTCGTAGTGACACCTGACCGTGAGAGGGAGAAGTGCATGGCAAAAAAATCGGGCCGGTTTGTCTGGCAGTTCGTTATCGGCCTTGGGTTCCTCTCGGGGATCTGGACTGCAATAGGTCTTGATCCCGAGGATGTCCTGATAAATGCGGTCGGGACTGCCATAAACTCGGTTTACCCGAGTTCCCTTATCCGGTATCTCTTCCTCATCCTCCCCACCATTCTCCTGGCTGTTTCGATCATCGGGGGCCTACCGGAAGGGAAAAGGGCTGGGACTTGTCTCGGTCCTTATCGCGTACGGGGCGGGCCTTGTGATCCTTTCATCGCCTGCCTGGGGTCTTGTCCTGCTCTGCATTGCTGCAGCAGCAGGGTACTGTGCAGCGACAAAACGCCGGAAAGGAATCGTGTAACCCGGAGAATATGCGCTATTTAAATCCCTGCACGACAAAAATTAACGGACATGAGTCTGTTCCCCAAGAAAAATATCATCTGTTTTTTCGATACCCTTGCCCCCAGTAAGTACTTGGTAAAATTCCGGAAACTGGCCATCATCGAGCCGTTCATGGGATACGATATCGCAAACCGGGGCCGGCTCTCCCACTATGGCAGTGCCGAGCGCAAGCAGTTCGCGAGCTCATTAAAGAAGATCCGGTCCGAGACCGAGCTGCTCCTCGAAGACATCGAGGCATACCATATCTACATGGCAGCAAAGATCACCCAGAAGGTTCCCGGGGATATCGCGGAAGTCGGGGTATACAAGGGCGGGTCTGCCAAGATCATCTGTTCTGCAAAGGGCGACCGGGCCCTGCACCTCTTCGACACGTTTGCCGGCCTGCCCAAGGTGGACGAGGTGGACCAGGTCTGGCCGTTCTATGAGGGCAAGTTTGCCGCATCCTACGATAATGTCAAGGCATACCTTTCGCACGAGAAGGATGTCCATATCTACAAAGGGCTCTTCCCTGACACCGCAGGACCGGTAACCGATATGCGGTTCTCTCTCGTGAACCTCGATGTTGACACGTACGAGAGCACCAAAAAATGCCTCGAGTTCTTCTATCCCCGGATGAACCCCGGTGGCGTTATCATATCCCACGATTACCTGACGGTCCCTGGCGTGAGAAAGGCCGTTGATGAGTATTTCACCGATAAGCCGGAGCCGGTAGTCGAGACTGCCGCGTCCCAGTGTATCGTCGTAAAGGTATAACCGCACTTTTTTTCTTCTGGATTTTTTACCCGAACCCCGGGCTGATAAAAAAAGGGTATAAAAAAATAATTTACTCCCTGAAGATCAGGATCCCGAAGATGATAAGCATCAGGCCGGCAAGGAGGACAACGATCCCGATCAGGCCTTTGACTGCAACGATAACGTCGGGAAGGAACGCCCAGATGGCATAGGCCCCTAAAACAAACAGCACAATTCCCACAATAAGTGCAGCGATACCTGTCTTGTCCATACAAAATCCTCTTGTATCCATTGTTTTTGGAGAACGGGTCATATAAGAGTATTGATTTTGTAAATTTCCGGCGAAAAAAGGCCCTGTCTTCAGGCCGGGTCAGCCAGCGCGTACGAGCCGGAGGATCTCGACCGGGATCTCCTGTGCATCCCGGGTATGGAAGGCAAACGTGCGTTTTATCGTAAAGGTCCCGCTGACCTTTCCGGCAATGCGTCCCCTCCCTGAAACATAGGCTTCGACAAACGGGGTGGACCCGGCATTGAAGATCCCATAAGTAACCGGTGCCAGGGCAAGGGCCGCGTCGATAAACGGCCGGTCTGCGTGGATGTTCTGTTTCTGGGCGCCAAACGGCGGGTTCATGACGACCGTGTCGCAGGGGCCGGGCCGTTTCGTGTACCGTGGCGATACCGGCATTAATGAATTCAACATCGGCACCGAGGAGCCGGGCATTCTCCTCTGCGATCCGGATCGCGTCGTTATCGGCCTCGATACCCCGGACCGAAGCGGCGCCAAGGAGGGCAGCACCAATGGCAAGGATGCCGGTCCCGCTCCCGAGGTCGCAGACGGATTTTTCCTTCGATATCGCCCTGCATCAAGGCATCGAAGAGGAGCCGGGCGGCAAGCGGCGCCGGGGTCTGGTACTGTTCGAGCCCGGCCCGGGGTTTTGTGTACCCCGCACACCGCTGGAGTGCTATCTCAAGCTGCCGGAGTTTCATGCGATCTCGTCGATGGCATAGTCTTCCCACGCTCGCTTTCCGCAGAGGATCTCAAACTCTCCCGGGAGAGAGAACCGGTTTTGGGAACCGGACCTGGTCATCATAGGCAAGCCGCGGGCAGGCGGTGTTCACGTAGCAGTCGAAGCCAAGGTTGAGGAGCTCGTCCGGGCTTATCTCGCGCATGGTAACGATCACGGCCCCGGGGGAGAGGGCGGCGAGCCGTTTTGCGAGCGCCCGGCGGGACTGCCCGGACTTCGTACTTAAAAGAATGCCAACCGTTTTTGCATTGCGTGCCTTCTCGATCACCGCAAAAACGCCGGCGCAGGAGCGTATCGGCACTGACCTCCTGTGCAATCCCCGTCATGGGGTCGAGCGCCACTACCCGGGCTTTCGTTGTAAGGGCGATCCCGACGGGGTGGAAGACGCCCGTACCGACAAAGAGGATCAGGGGCGCCCCGGTGGACGTTGCCGCGGAAAAACTGCACCCGAGTACCTGTCCCCGGAGGGGCGTGCGGCCAGAGCCTTCGCCGACCCTGACTTCGTAACCCTTCGCGGAGAGGAATGCCTCCATGGCCGGCACGAGGTGGGCGTGCTGGACGGTCGTGACAAGACCGATCGTCTTTTCTGTTAAGAGCGGCAGGGCTTTTTCAAGAACCGCAGTATCGAAGTCCACCGTCCACGGGACAAAAATAACATTCTTGCGGTTGTCCACCGGTGCATGGCCGAAGTGCACGAGCACGTCGGCTTTACCCTTGCCCACACTATCCAGGGCAAGATCGCAGGCACCGTAACAGGGGGTCGCCGCTCACGATCACCTCAAAGCCTGCGGATGTGAGGGCTGCAGCAGTTGCAGCAGCCTGTCGTTTGAGTCCCTCGGGGAACTGGAGGGCGACCTTCTTTGCCCCGCGTGCGCCAAGCTGTGCGATCAGGTCAGATATGTCGCTCAACGACATGCACCCTGTCGTCGACCTCGATCTTCACAAGCGACTTGTACGGCCGGCCGATATCCGGGTTCCCGCGCTGGATCACGATACAGACATCCTTTATCTCGGCGCCTGCAATTTCGAGCGCGGCAAGCAGGGCCTTCATCGTGCCCCCGGTGCTCACCACGTCATCGATGATGATCACCCGGTCCCCCTTGTACACACCGTTCAGGTACAGCTCCCCTTTGGAGTAGCCGGTCTTCTGGTGGACGGGCACCTCGTGCGGGAGCTTGTACTCGCGCTTGCGCATAACCACCATGGGGATGTCGGTCATCACCGAGAGCACTGCACCGATATGGATGCCCATTGCCTCGACGACAACGATCTTGTCTACACCGTTCAAGTCGAGGACTTTGATCATTGCGCTGCACACATCGCGGAGCAGGGCAGGGTCAACGAGCGGTACGCCATCGGTGATCGGGTGGATGAAGTAGTTATATTCGCCCCGTTTCACCATCGGGCAGGTTTCAAGGGATTCTGTCAGTTTCTCTAGCATTGCATATCACCAAAATCGGAAAGGAACGCTTCGATACGGTCAGCGGTCACGTGCGGCATGCAGACGATCCGCATATGCCCGTCCCGGGTCCACGAGACCTTCCATGGCTCAGGAACCCTGTCGCAGACAAAAGTCGCCACATTGACATCCGGATCTGCCGCAGGCGGTATCCCGAGAGTTTTCATGCCGGCGATCAGGCGCCGGGTATTCTTCATGCACCCGGAAACAACGGCCTTCATGCCCTCAGTCCCGAGGTAATCGAGCACGGCAAGCGCCCCGGCAACCGGGGCCCCCGGCCGGGTGCCGGCAAGGGTGTACTCTTTTTTCACGGTAAGGTACGGGGTATCGATGTTGAGGGCATCAAGCATGTCCGGCTCCCGGGTCAGGAGACATCCCGCCGGGATCGTGCTCATGCCCATCTTGTGCGGGTCAACGGCAATCGTCGTCACCCCGGGGAGCGCAAAGTCAAAAGGTACGGGGTCTTCGAGGAAGGGGATCACCATGCCGCCAAACGCTGCATCCACGTGGAAGAAGAGATCATGCTGACCGGCGATTTTCGCAAGGTCGGCTATCGGGTCGACCATGCCGTACTCGGTGGTCCCGGCAACCGCGACAAGCGCAATGGTGTTTTTATCGATGAGTTCTGCTGCCGCACCGGCGGGCATCCGTTTGTCCGGGCCAAGCGGCACGCTCCGTGTCTCTACCGAGAGCATATCGCAGGCTTTCTTAAAGGAAAAATGGGCCGACTGGGGGACGATCACATTCGGGGTTTTCGTGTGGCAGAGCGCCTTTGCAAGTCGCAGTGCCTGGATATTGGACTCTGTCCCCCCGCTTGTTGCATATCCGCCGGCATCGGGTACGTGAAAGAGTACACCGAAGCGCCGGATTAAGAGCTGTTCGAGGGAAGCGGTTCCGGGGAAAAGCCCGGGATCGCCGAGGTTTGTCTCAAGAAACATCATGTGCGCCCGGACCGCGACCGGGTGCGGGAGCGTGCACATGGAACTGAGGATATACCTGTGGTCCAGATCTTCCTTTTTTTTAGAGGCTAAAAATGAGAAGAGGTCGTCTTCTGTACAACCCTTATTCAGCATCGCGGTTTCTCGCAGCTTCAAGGATGATGCGTTTCTCGGTTCTCGCAACCGCTTCCCGGATCTTTGCAATGGCATCGATGTTTGCAGAGATGCTCGTGATCCCGTGCTCGACAAGCCAGACCGCCATCTTCGGGTCGGAGCCGGCCTGACCGCAGATGGAGCACTCGACACCGTATTCGCGGCACTTCTGGATCGAGTTGTGGATAAGGGAGAGTACCGCCGGGTGCTGGGGGTTGTACATGTCCGCTACGTTCTCGTTGTTCCGGTCAATGGCGATCGTGTACTGGATGAGATCGTTTGTCCCGAATGAGGCAAACTTGATGCCAGCCTGGAGGAAGTCCTCGATCATGATCGCGCTTGCCGGGATCTCGATCATGATACCGAGCGTTGCGTTCTCCACGTCAACGCCCCACTCTGCCATCATCGACTTGGCCTTGATGAACTGGTCGGGGTGGGAGACCATCGGGAACATGACGCCGAGGTTGTCGTAACCGGCCTTCCAGAGGCGCTTGAAGGCCTCGACCTGGAGCCGGAACTGGTCCGGGCTCTGGAGGTCGCGGCGGATACCTCTCCAGCCGAGCATCGGGTTGTGCTCGATGGGCTCGTTCTCGCCGCCGGCCATGTTCCGGAACTCATCGGTCGGCGCATCGAGCGTCCGCACCCAGACGGTCTTTCCCGGGAACGCGTCGAGCACGATCTTGATGCCGTTGTAGAGTTCCTTGACAAACTCCTCTTCCTTGTGGTTTGCGATGTACCAGCCGGGTGTCTTGTTGAGCCCGAGGATGAGGTGCTCGATCCGGAGAAGGCCGACGCCATCTGCGCCGGTTGCTGCCGCCCGTGCCGCAGCCTCGGGGATGGAGACGTTGACTTTGACGCTCGTTGCCGTGATGATTGGCCCTGCACCGGCAACTGCAACCGGTGCGGTACCGGCCTTTGCCTGTGTGGCGCCCCCGACCACTCCCTCGTACACTAGGCCGAGTTCACCGTCAACGGTGACCGTCTGGCCGTTTGTGAGCTGCTGGGTGGCGGTCTTTGTCCCGACAACCGCGGGAGTGCCCAGTTCCCGCGAGACAATCGCTGCATGACAGGTCATGCCGCCTTCATCGGTCACGATGGCCGCAACCTTGCGCATTGCCGGCACCATGTCCGGGTTGGTCATCCGGGTGACGAGGATGTCGCCCTCCTTTACCTTGCCGGTGTCCTTTGCATCCCGGATAATGACAACTTTACCGGAGGCGGTACCCGGCGCCGCACCCTGTCCCTTGATCAGAATCTTTGCATCCGTGTTCTGTCCAGACATGCCCTTTCCCTCTTTCTTCCCGATTGTCGTGATCGGCCGGGACTGGAGAATATAGATCGTCCCTGCCACAATGCCCCATTCAACGTCCTGCGGAACCCCGTAGTGGTTCTCGGCAATCTTGCCGTACATTGCCAGTTTTTTTAATTCCTCATCCGAGAGCACCCGTGCGTCCTGCCGGGCCGTATCCACCGGGACGAGTTTTGTGCCGTGGGACCCGTCGGCGACGATCTCTACGTTCTTGTTGACAACTGTGACTTCAGCAATTGCCTCCGTCCTCTGGTCAAAGACATAATGGTCCGGGGAGACCGATCCCGAGACAACGGCTTCGCCAAGGCCCCATGACCCTTCGATGATCGCGAGCGGTTCGCCGCTTATTGGGTGGGAGGTGAACATGACTCCCGCTTTTTCCGAGTGGACCAGCTGCTGGACAACCACCGCGATGTTGACCGTGTCCTCCTCAAATCCCTGCTTTGCCCGGTAATAGATCGCCCGTGCCCCGTAAAGCGAAGCCCAGCAGTTCTGGACCGAGGAGAGGAGCGCTGCCTCCCCCTTGATATTGAGGTAGGTCTCCTGCTGGCCGGCAAAACTTGCGTCGGGGAGGTCCTCTGCCGTTGCGCTGGATCGTACCGCAACGATCAGGTCCCTTTGTCCCATCTTCTTGTATGCCGCTTTGACGTCGTCCCTGATTGCCGCCGGCATCTTTGCCTTTGTCACCAGTGCTTTTATGGTGTCAGCGGCCTTTTCAAGAGCCTCATTATTCTCCACGTCAAGATTGTCGGAGACCTTGAAGATCTTCTGGTCAAGGCCGGTCTCAACAAGGAACCTCCGGAATGCCTGGGCGGTGACGACAAACGCCGGGGGTACCGGGAGACCAATAGAAGCCATCTCGCCAAGGGATGCTCCCTTGCCGCCTACCGAGGAGATATCTTCCTTCCTGATCTCTTCGAGCCACAGAATATTGGGCACATCTTTCATGCTCGCACCACTTAATTATCTCACCTCCCCCCTGTTTAAGTATTATCATCCACCGTTTGCACCGGCTTTTTTTGGCTTTTAATAACTCCCGTTTTTCCCTCCCCAAAAGAACAACCCTGATTAGGTATCGCGTAAATATTGTATGGGATTTTATGGCAAACGCAAGAGTGCTCGTCAGCGATCCGCTGGCGGAAGAGGGGCTTGCGATCCTCAAAGAAGCGTGCGACGTTGATGTCAAGACCGGCTTAAAAGAGGACGAGCTCTGCGGGATCATCGGGGAATACGATGCCCTGATCGTGCGGAGTGGCACCGAAGTGACCGCAAAGGTGATTGCGGCCGGCAAAAAATTAAAGTTTGTCGGGAGAGCGGGAGTCGGTGTCGACAATGTCGACATGGATGCGGCAACAAAACAGGGTGTCATTGTTGCAAACGCGCCCGAGGGAAACACGCTCGCTGCAACCGAGCACACCATGGCGATGATGCTCTCGCTTGCGCGAAACATCCCCCAGGCAACGGCGAGCTTAAAGAAGAAGGAATGGAAGCGCAACAAGTTCATGGGCGTGGAGCTCAATGAGAAGACGCTCGGCATTGTCGGCTTTGGACGGATCGGTCGCGAGGTTGCCAAGCGTGCGAACGCCATGGACATGAAGTGCGTGGCCTACGACCCCTTCATCTCCAAGGAACGGGCAGCCCAGCTCGGCGTCAAGGTCATGACGATC
The DNA here is from genome assembly GCA_963666355.2 of uncultured Methanoregula sp. GTDB lineage: Archaea > Halobacteriota > Methanomicrobia > Methanomicrobiales > Methanospirillaceae > Methanoregula. The sequence continues at coordinate 56,409 of CAXXCP010000016.1, read as the reverse complement.
GAGGAGCTTTTCAAAGTCGCCGATGTGATCACCGTCCACACGCCTCTGATAAAAGAGACCCGCCATGTCATCAATGCCCAGAGCATTGCGACCATGAAAGACGGTGTCCGGATCATCAACTGCGCCCGCGGCGGTATCATTGATGAAAAGGCACTGTATGATGCGCTCAAGAGCGGCAAGGTTGCCGGTGCGGCACTCGATGTCTTCGAGACCGAGCCGCCCCTCGAATCCCCGCTTCTTACGCTCGACAACGTGATCGTCACCCCCCACCTGGGTGCGAGCACGGTCGAGGCGCAGAAGAACGTGGCAATCTCGGTTGCAAAGCAGTGGGTCGAGGTCCTGCACGGCGGTTCGGCAAAGTACGTGGTCAACGCCCCCATGGTCATGCCCGAGCAGGCCGAGATCCTCGAGCCGTTTGCAGAGCTTGCCGAGAAGATGGGCCGGTTTGCAATCCAGACCGTTGAAGGCCGGCTTGCCGCAGTAGAGTGCATCTATGGCGGTGAACTCTCTGCCTATGCGGGGAGCATGAAATACGTCACCCGCCTTGCCTTAAAGGGCCTGCTCGACCCGATCCTCCAGATGCCGGTCAACCTTGTCAATGCCGAGTTTGTTGCAAAGGAGCGCGGCATTGCGGTAAGCGAGACCGTGACCGAGCAATCCCAGGGTTTCAAGAACCTGATCACCATTAAGATCAGGACCGACAAGACAGAGCTGACCGTATGCGGGTCGGTCTTTGCAAAGGGCCGCAGCCGGATCGTTGCCGTCAACCAGTATACCATGGACCTCGTCCCCGAAGGGTTCGTGATCGTCTCCCGCCACCTGGACAAGCCCGGCGTTATCGGCCGTGCATCCACGATGCTCGGGAAACACAACATTAACATCGCCGGCATGCAGGTCGGCAGGATCAACCCGGGCGAGGAAGCCCTGATGGTCTTGAACGTTGACAGCGAAGTGCCTGCAGATGTCTTAAAGGAGTTCCGCGCCCTGCAGGGAATCGCTTCGGCAACGTTTGCAAGAATTTCCGATAAGAAGATCTAACTTTTTTTAACACATTTCCGGTGCCGTTCCGGGCAAGGGTATAAAAAAAATGTTTCTGTTTTTAGCCTTCGGTCTCGAAAATCCTGACGGTGGCCGGGAGGATGTCCGGGCGCTTGTCGGTCATGATATACGTGTAACTCATTACATGCACGAGGTATTCGAGGTAGCCTCTGGCAAAATTTGAGAGCCCCTCATGGCGGGCGGCAAAGATCAGGATATGGAACCACTGGATGATCAGGCAGATCGTAGCAATGATCCCGTACACGAATGCGACAATGGCGATCAGGATCCAGTACACGATGCGGACGAGCAGTTCGAGGCGGCTTGATTCGCGCACATAGGTAAAGAGCTGTTCCGGGGCCGGGGATGTTCCTTCGGTCATGATATACCCGGTTCCCCTTTGGAAGCAGAGGATATAAAATGGCCGGGATTTCAGGTGCTCTTTTCTTTGTTGTCCGCGGTTGCGTTTGCACTATTTTTTAATAATAGGATGACAGATGTTATAGAGCATCATCCCATTCGCGGGCTCGTGGTCTAGTTGGCTATGACGTCGCCTTGACATGGCGGAGGTCCTGAGTTCGAATCTCAGCGGGCCCATCGTTTTTTTTGTTTTTTTAAGGGAAAAAATTCCGAAATCTTCCGGCAACTACTTATGCTGCTTTTCCGGGATCGGTATACATCAGCCATACCGCGTACAGCATCGAGGCACATGCGATGAGCAGGATTCCGGCATGGATGCCGGAGGGACTGTACAAAAAGAGGATGCGGATCAGGTCAAAGAGTGCGAAGAGTGCAAAGGTCAGGGCAATAAACCACCCGTATGCCTTCTTCTGCCGGGCTGCGATGAGTACGGCAACAACCACGACCGCACATTCGATAAGAATGGCAGCGATCTGGATCAGGTCTGCGATCTCCATATCATCCACCCGGGCGGCCGGACTATATCTGTATTACGGAAGGGGTTTTAAAAAGGGTGAAAAGGGAAGAAGGGAATTTCGTTTTCTTGTCTTACGCGTGGTATTCCGCGTAATTTGTAGCAACCTCAGCCTGGGTGAGTCCGCGGTTATAGAGCGAGACCGCACCCATGTCCCCGCTGTAATAGAAGTAATCGGAGCTGCTGGCTGCGTTCTGTTTGCCAACCGTCACGTCGTTGTTGTTCACCTGGAGGTTTACTGTCTTTGCTGAAGACAGGATATTGGTCCCCGGAACATTGCTGTTGTCATAGGTAAGTGCCTGGGAGACACCGTTCACGTACAGCGCCAGGTTCCCGTTGGTGACGGAGACCGTTACATAATTCCAGTTCGTGGATGAAACCGTGCCGGAGCTCGCGGTTGTGTAAGCCTGGTAATGCTGGCCGGTTGTCGCATCGTTCCATTCAAAGAGGATCTGGTTGCCGTACTGGAAGAGCTGGTAATTATCGTTCTCATTATTGACACCGGTAGTCGTGCCCTTCCCGAGGAGCTGGTGCCAGTTGCTCCCGTCACTTGCCGGTGTTGTGGCAGTGGTCGGCTTGAACCAGAGTGAGAGGGAGAGGTTCCCGCTGGTGAATGCAAGCGTGGGATCGTTTGCGATCGTGAGATAAGAGTTCCCGTTAAAATGTGTGACTGTCATATTTCCCGGCCCGGTGTTGCTCGTTGTCAGGGTTCCATGGGGGGTCTGGTTTAACAGTGTGCAGTCTGACCGGTAGAATTTTCCCGACGCAGAGATGAATCCCCCTGCCGATGGCACGGATGCGGTTCCCCGGGTAACCGAGCTCTTGTAGGTACCTGCAATGACATGAACGTTCTCATCGGTCAGCTGGATCGTCCAGCATCCCACCACCATTGCCCGGAGCGATCCTGTGGGTTTCTGGTCGGAAACCGTATAGTCGCACTGGGTCGCCGAACCGGAAGTGCTTGGATAAATAAAAAGTGTCCTGCCGTACAGCGGGCCCTTTAAAGAACTTGCATCGGGTGTCAGGATCTTCCCATCGGGGCTTAGCGCTTTGAGCGTGACCTGTGCCCCGCTCGTATTGTAGGTCTGTCCGGTAAGGTAGAATGCATCCCCGGCCTTTGGGAGGAAGGTCAGGACGTCATCGGTCCCTCCCACAGTCTGCGGGATGCCGGTTACCGCAGCGGTTCCGGCGATGTATGCGCTTTTCTTGAAGAAAAGAGGATTCAATGCGCCGCTGAACGCCGCGTATGCAATAGCCGCGATCACCAGAACAAGGACAATGATCAGGAGCTCTGCGGCGATCTCGGACATGCCCCCAGTCCGCCTGTGGTCTCGTGCAGTCATATCTGACTACCTATTATGCTTTCCTGTTTTATGTTTCTGTTTATAAGCGCATGCACCCATGGCGGCCGCCTTTCTTGAAATACTGCTGGTGGTATTCCTCGGCCCTCCAGAACTGTCCGGCAGGGACGATCTCCGTGACTATCGGGCGCCGGTACTTTCCTGACTTAAAAAGGCCGTCCCGCGAACCTGTCGCCTGTTCTTTCTGCTCATTGTCGTGGTAAAAGATCGCCGAGCGGTAGTTTGTCCCGATATCGGGACCCTGCCGGTCCTTCTGTGTCGGATCATGGATCGACCAGAAGATGTCAAGGAGCTCCCGGTAGGTCACTACCCCATGATCGAACCGGAGCCGTACTGCCTCGGCATGCCCTGTCCTGCCGGAACAGACCATTTCATACGTGGGATCCGGAACCGTACCCCCGGTATACCCAACCTCCGTGGAAACGACCCCGCTGATATTATGGAACCCCTCCTCAACACCCCAGAAGCACCCGGCTGCGAACGTGGCGGTTTTTATGCTCTCCCCCTCTGTGACCATAAGCAGGTATCTGAGCTCAGGCCTGATGAGAATGTTTGTATGATGGCAAAACCCCGCAACCGATCCTTGGCAACTCTCATTATCGATCACAACACAATATTTTTCCAGCGAGATGATGGCACCTGCCGGGAGGTGCCGTCCATTTACCGGGACTTCATAAAAATGAGGATACTTTTTGTCGTATGCGGCGAAGGACTTGGCCATTCGTCACGGTGTATCCAGCTCGGCCACTGCCTTGAACAGCACGGGCATTTTGTCAGTTACATGGCATACGGCAAGTCCTATGATTTCCTGCATGACCATGGGTGTACCAGCGTGTACGAGGGATTCCGCGAGGTCTGTCTTGACGGCACGGATGGCTTTTTCTCTCTGAAAAGACCCTGCTGTGCTCAAAATGGATCCCCTATAACCTGGTCCGCTCCGGGTTGCGGGTCCGCAGGCTGATCATTGAAGAGAAGATCGACTGCGTGATCTGCGATACCATGTATGGCGGGGTGATGGCAGCCCGGTTCCGGAGGGTTCCGGTCATCTTTATCACCAACCAGAACCGGTTTATCGGCGCTGGGGGGAAAAAGAACCCGGTCTGGTATACGTTAAATTTCCTGATACGGCGATACTTGTGCCTGACCAACACGATTATCGTCCCGGATTATATTCCCCCGACGACCGTAAGCGAATACAACCTCTTTATCCCCAACCATGAAAGGAACCACTATCACTTTACCGGCCCCTTCCTTGACGTCAATCCCTCCGTGTACACAAAAGGAGAAGAGACCATCTTTGCCAGCTTTGGCGGGGAACCCTACAAGCTGCCCCTCTATCACCTGTTAAGGGAGATCGCAGATTCAAGAAAGGATCTTGTGTTTGATGTCTTTTATACCGGGGCAGATCTCCCCGGGTCTTCAGATAACTTCCTCTCCCACGGGTATGTGCCCAACCTGTACGAGCACCTGGCAAAGGCAAGGATTGCAATTGTCCATGGCGGTCTCACCACCCTGCACGAGGCGCTGACATTTGGCAAACCCGTTCTTATGATCGTGGACCCGGGCCATCCCGAGCAGCAGAACAATGCAAAGAAGATCGTTGCCATGGGGGCAGGAGTTGCCGTAGACGGCCGGACTATCACCCGCGAGATCCTCGAGCAGAAGATTGCCGAAACCCTTGCCATTTCCTCGGGCAGGAAAGGAACAATACGGGGAGAAATACAGGGCAGGGAAAATGCAGCCCGCATCATTGAGGACGTTGGACTGCGCAGCCAGAAAAAATTCCTTCCCCTGTTCTATCACCAGTAAAGAGAGGTTTTCCTTATGGGTATTTCAAAGGAGATACAGCATATAAAACCGGGCGAGGACCTGCACCGGTGCCCCTCATGCGGGTACGAGTACGGGTTCCATACCTCTTTTGTGAGCACTAATGCCAAAACGGTCGGGCAGGCAAACCCCGTGAAGTCCACAAAAGAGCTCTTCAGGGTAATCCTGATCTGCCCTGAGTGCGGGGCACGGTACGACGTGGGCTGGAGGGTTTCGTTTGGCACTGAAGAGGGACAGGTCATCCTGACGACCACCCTTTCCCGGTGAGCCGTCGGAAGGGCCCCAAAGTCGGGTGCGGCGGGGAAACGCAGATGCAGTGTATCCAGTGCAAGGGAAAAGGTCTGTGCGGTCTTCCCGTCTGTCCCATCACGAGTCGGTTCCATGCACAGGCAACGATAAAGCTCTCGTCCAATTACCAGGGAAGTGCCCCCTTCGGTCTTTGTAGGGAGCGCCGGTTACCCGGAGGTGACCGGCGGACCCCTTCTTATTGACGACAGCGATCATCCCCCGGACTGGCTGGCACGGAACCTCGGGATCGAGGATATCGTCGGGATCCGGGCCCGGACCATACGGGGGCGCTCCCCGGCCCGGCAGTTCTCCCGCGGCATGGAGGAGATCGCGCTCTCGTCAAAACCGCTCGATGTCGATGTTGCTTTTGAACGGCCGGTTGCCTTTTCCCTTGATTTTGACGGGACGGTCGCTCCCGTGGGCCTTTCCGGGCAGGTAAAAACCTTGGATGTGCTCGGCAGCGCAAGTGTTGCCCGGATCGTAGACAAGGTCACTTCGGATACGGATCTCGGGGGCAACCGGGGCCTGTATCGAACTGTCGCAGGGTGGCAGCGACGTGTACGGGATCACGAAGCTTATGACCGCCGGCCTGCTCGGCCGCCACCGGCACCCGGTGCCGACCCGCTGGGCGATCACTGCTGTTGACGATACCCTCTCTTCTGCACTGAAAAAAGAGGACCGTGAGGTTCCCTCCGGTTGAGGAGTACCGGGTCTTTTCTGCGGCATTGTTCGGGAACCACATTGTCTGTATCCTTGCTCCCGGTGACTGGCGGTACGAGATGATCGAGGTCTGGGGAAAGCAGACGCTCTGGGCCGGGGGACACCGAGGCTGTCGTGCAGGACAGGGAAGGAATGAAAAAACGGGGTTATTCCCCGATCTCGGGGGCATATTACTCGGCACGCCTCGCGGTTGCCGAGTACCTCACCGGGATCCGACGTTCGGCCCGGGGTGATCGTGCTGCGCCATATCACGAGCGAGTACTGGGCACCGCTTGGCACCTGGGTGATACGGGAGGCGGCAAGGAACGCAATGGCATCTGCGCCGGTTACCTGCTCCTCGCTTGACGAGGCAGTTCAGGCAGCATCTGCGATTGCCGGTTTTACCTACTGGCAGCGGCACAGCACGCTCATTCCCGAGATGCGTACGCAGCGGACGCTCTTCTCGTTTTAATCCGGTTACCCGGTATATGCCTGTGCGGACTTGGACTGGCGCTGGTAGCGCTCTTTGAGGCTGTCAAGGGTCTCGATCTCGGTCGTGTCCTTGTCGTCCCGCAGCCGGATAAACCGGGGAAACCTGAGGGCAAAACCGGCCCCGTAGGTGGGGCTTACCTGGAGTTCGGCATACCCCACCTCAAAGACAAGTCCCGGTTCAAAGGTCACTTCTTTTCCCGAGCGCGAGATCACGGTGTCTTTTAAGAGCTCGTAGACCTCCGCGAGCTGCTCATCGGAAAACCCGGTTGCCACCCGGGAGAGGGGGACGAGCTTTCCCTGGTCCTGGCAGGCGACTAAAAAACGACCCGAAGACATGGGCCCGTTTGCCCTCGCCCCATTCAGCCCCGATCACGGCAAGGTCGAGCGTGTCCACCTCGGGTTTGATCTTGATCCAGTTCTTCCCCCGCTGGCCCGGGGTATAGGGGGAGTCGCGGACCTTGATCATGATCCCCTTCGTGGCCGGCCGCAAGGGCATCGTTGTAGGTCTTCTCGATCACTCCCGGGGCATCGCTTACCACCTGGGGAGCCACAAACTGCGTAACTGCAGATTCCAGCCGTTTCCGGCGCTCAGAGAACGGGAGGTCGATCAGGGTTTCGCCATCGAGGTACAGGATGTCAAAGACATTTGGCACCATCCGGATTGCTTCCGTTGCCTCAGCGATATCGTGCCGGCGCCGAAACCGGCGGAGCACCGACTGGAACGGCATGGGCCGGTTATCTTTCATTGCGATCACTTCACCGTCAAGGATCACATCGTGACCGGTCGAAGCCAGTAACAGTTCCATCACATCGGGAAGCGCTGCGGTCACGTCTTCGAGCCGGCGAGAGTACATCTTTGCCCGGGAGCCCTGCCTGTGGAACTGGAACCGGGAACCGTCGTACTTGTACTCTGCCGCCACCTCGCCGTGCTCCTCCACCATGCCGGCGATCGATCCCTGCTGGGCAAGCATCATCTTTACCGGGTGGAAGGGGGTGATCTTCACATCGCGAAGGGCTGCTTCCCCGGTCTTTGCGAGCCTTGCCACTTCGCCAAGATCGTTTATGGCCTGCATCGCGTGTTCCACGAGCGCCGGCTCTACAGAGAAAGCCTTTGCTATCGCTTCGCGGACGCTTCCCTCGCCGACACCGATGCGGAGCTCTTCGAGCATGATCCGGGAAAGGTAACGGCCTTCAAGCGGGGTGGCGTCACCGAGAAGCAGCTTGACCGTGCGCAGTTTCTCTTTCTGGGATGTGGCCCCTCCTCGTGCCGATATTGCGATGAGCTTATAATAGACCTCGACGAGTTCGAGATCCTGGTGGGAGAGCGAGACCTGCGATTTTTTTAAAAGAAACTCTTCGGCAACCCTGCCCACGTCGCCGCTCCGGTTTATCCGGTCGATCACGGCCTCTTTTTTTACCCCGGCAACGTAACCGACCGCTTCATACAGGAGATTCGGCCCGATCCCGAGCTTCTGCGGACTCCAGTCAGGAAAGATCCTGCCCATGACAAACCGAACAAAGACCGGCAGCTCTTCATCGGACAGGCCCGGCAGCTCCCGGCTGATGATATCGATCATCTCGAGCCGGCCGGAGATACCTTCGAGCTGGTCGCAGCACCGGGCAAAGTCCACAAAGAGCATAAAATGTCTGTTTTCTCGTTTGGCGAGAGGAGCATTAACTGTTTTCCCCGTTCCCGGGAAAACGCAGTTTTATCTCTTGAAAAAAAGAAGGTGCGGAGTATCGTTATCAAAGGTAAAGATTTTTTAAACCGTCCGCCGATAGTAGATGCAGTGCAGATCGTGGGTTCCTATGGGTGAAGAGTGGCAGCCTGAGGCGGTATACCGGTTGAAACTGGACCGCCTCAAGAAGGATTTTATTGAATACATCTATGCCAACAGCGAAAAGATCGATGCCAACATCCCGGTCTTTTTCGGTCATGTGATTGCATCACTTGACAAGACTCTTCCCGGCTTAAGTGACGAACTCTACGACCAGTTCATCGATGCCATGGCCTTTGCCGTCCTTGAGGCCTCAAAGAAGTCCGAGGACATCCCGTTTGTTGAGAAACTCTTCGATTATGCCATGCGCAACAAGCGCGTGAGCCGGAACCGGGTTGTCTACGATATCCTCCTTGGCATGAAGATGATTAACACCGGGAAGTATGCCGAGGGAGCCGAACAGCTCAAGAAGTACCGTAACGTTGACGCGCTCATTTGTCCGGCGGTAGCCTACTGTTTTTTTGTCCTCTCAACCCAGCAGAGTCCCATAGAAATAAGCAGTGAAGGCCAGCGTCTCAAGGACATGGCACTTGCCGCACGCGAGCAGATGATGGACCTTGTCCGGATCAACCCGCCGATTAACCGGCTCCAGGATCTTGAAATTACCGAGGACCCTCGGATCAACAAGATCTTCTGGTTCATGATCAAGAAGGCGATCGACTGGTTCCCGAGCGAGCGCGCATTCCTCCGGATCGGCCTTGAAAAGGCAACAAGGGACAACCGGCGCGATCTGAAAGAAGAGCTCCTCAATATCGCGATCGAGCGTTTCTACAACGACATGTTCTTTTTGCGCGAGCTCTACAAGCTCAAGCTCGAGAACCGCGATGCCGGCGGGGTTGCCGGTGTCGTCAAGCAGATGACCCAGCAGTATCCCGATGATCCGGAACCGATCTATTACGGTCTCAAGCTCTCCGTGATTACCGGCCGCCCGGATACGTACTTCAAGTTCCGCAAGCTTGCGGCAAGCAAGAACTTCCCTGTCCGTGCCCTTGTCCTCCTGGACTACTCGTTTGAGGTGATGAGCGGCAAGCAGGCAGAAGCGGCAGCCTGCATGGACGAGATAAAAAAGCGCTTCGGCCCGCAGAACTACTTTGTGACGCTCTTAGAGTATGTGGCGCATGACTTCCAGTCCGACGATACAAAGAAGGTGAAGCGTGCGAAAAAGGCGATCTTTGATGCCGTTGACCAGTATTGTTCAACGCTCTTAAAGATCGATACGAGGTGAGGGGAGGGAGAATATGACCGTACTGAGGATCCTTGTTTCAGCAACTGATAAGAAAACCGCCGAAGAACTGGCGGGTCTCTCCAGAGCTGCCGGTTTTGAGGTGGTGGCAAAGGCATTTTCAGCCAAAGAGGCAATCACGCTTGCAGCGGACCGGCAGCCGGACCTGGTGCTTGCAGATGCCGGCCCCGGTTTTGGGCCCGATACCGCAGCTGCAATAGAAACACTCCAGGGGAGATGCGGTATACCGGTGATCCTGTCTGCCGCATCAGATGCAGAGATTCCCGAGCGTTCGGGAAAGATCGCCCCTGCAGGATGTATTGCCCGGCCCTGCGGCCCCCGTCTGTTTGGCCAGGTTGCCGGGGCCGTTGCCGCCGCCCGTGTCCCTGTAGGAGGGGATGCAGGGAAAGGAGACCGGGACAAGGAAATCCATGCGGTAGCCCACGACATCAATAACGCGCTCAGTTCGGCCCTGGCAAACATCCAGATCTGCCGCAGGTCATGTGCCGGGGACGCATCCGTATGCAGGTACCTGGACAGTGCCGAGGAGAGCATACTCCGGGCCCGGGACCAGTCCTGCCGGCTCCTGGCACCCCGGTTTTCAAAGCGGAAGAGCAGGGCAAAACGCCCGGTGCAAAAAGAGCACGCCCGCCCGCGGGCAGAGGAGAAACGCAAGGCTAAGGCAGCCCCGAAGTACAGGATCCTGCTGATGGATGACGAGGAGGCCATACTTTCGGCTACAAGCGAGATGCTCACGTTTTTGGGACACGAGGTGATCGTGGCGGAGAACGGGGATGCCGCCGCAAGTCTTTACAAAAAGGCGCAGGGCAGCAAGGCACCGTTTGACGCGGTAATCCTCGATGTGACCGTTCCCGGCGGGAAGGGTGCGGAGCAAACCCTGCCGCGTCTCCGTGAACTCGATCCCTCCGTGAAAGTGATCGTCTCAAGCGGGTATGCAACCCACCCGCTTGTCACCGGTTTTGCCACAAACGGCTTTAATGCATCATTAATCAAGCCGTACGGGTTCAAGGAGCTTGAGGAGTCCCTTGCCCGGGCGTTCCTGCAGTAACCCCGCTTAAAGGAGGATCTCCTCGGGCGCTTCCGGGGAGGATCCTCCCTGTGTTGCCACAATCAGGTGCTTCTCGGAAAAGAAAAGCCCCATCCCGTCCCGGGCTGCTGCCCGGGCACGGTCCGGTGTATTGTTGATCTCGCTTAAGTGGGAGAGGACAACCTCGGGGACATCTCTTCCCAGCGACCTGAGCGCATCAGCTGCAGCCGTGTTCGAGAGATGTCCCCGGCTTGAGCGTATCCTCCTTTTGAGGGATTCGGGATACGGACCGTTTTTTAACATCTCCGGGCAGTGGTTGCTCTCAAGAACGATACCATCGCAGGACCGCAACAGGTCAAGCATGTCATGGGTAACAATCCCGGTATCGGTACAATACCCGAGGGTGGTACCGTTTTCTTTTACCCTGAACCCGCAGGGCTCTGCTGCATCGTGGGATGTGGCAAATGCCGAGACGGTAAATCCGCCTGTTTCAAACGTCTCCCCGTACCTGCACCGGTGGGTATCAATCGGTTTTGCGGACGAACGCCGGTGGAGCAGGAAATCGTGCAGGGTACCTTCCGTGGCATAGACCGGGCAGGCCAGCTTCCGGGCCAGGACATCAAGGCCCCCGACATGGTCTGTATGCTCGTGGGTGACCACGATGGCAGCGATCGCATCGGCCCGGCACCCGGCCCGGGCAAGGCGGGCGAGTGTTTCCTTTGCACTCAGCCCGCAGTCAATAAGAATAGCGCCGCTCTCCCCGGCAACATAGGTACAGTTGCCCTTGCTCCCGCTGGCAAGAATTGTGCACCGCATCTCTCCCTACCATAGGTGCTCATGGGTATTAACCCGCTTTCATTGGGTAACAACAGACCCGGGTCCAGGTATGAAAATAGGAGAACGGGGATTATTTCTTCTTCATTGCCTCGTACTCGGCAAGCACCGGGGCAATTGTCTTTGTCGATATCGAACGCCGGACAAGAACTGCGAGTTTCTTACAATACTTGATATGGGCGATCTGGAAACTGACAATTAAGCCAAAACAGAGGCATGTCACACCGATCAAGCAATAACTTGCAATGTCTACCATTCCTTTAACCTCCCCGTTTCATGTCTCCTTTATGAGTTCGTCAATGATCGGGACTACGGAATCAGCGTCAGAGCATTGCTGTGCAATCACTACAAACCGCTTCCCGTAATATATGCTCAAAAGCTGGTACCCGGCGATCATCCCGATAGAGAACGTGATCACCCCAAAACCGATATAGATCAGCAGATCTGTTAACAGGTCTGTCAAGTGTGCACCCCATTGACTGTTAGGCAGTGGACAGATAAATTTATTGAATGGGCATTGTGCATGCACGGCATACAGAAAAGATCATTAACGGGAAGAACACCGGTACCCGTACACAGCCCGGTGGCAGGTGACCATGGAGAGCAGGACTGAGATCCCCTTAAAATTTACCCTTTCGGAGTTTGCCGGGTCGCTCGGGGATTTTGGGACGATCATCCCGCTCATCCTTGCCGTGGCGCTCGTCTCCGATGTCAACCCGCGCTATATCCTGCTCTTCTTTGGGATCTGGTTCATCCTCACCGGGCTCTACTACCGGCTGCCGATCCCGCTCGAACCGATGAAGGCGATCGCGGTCATCGTGATCTCGGGGAGTATCGGGAGCGGGGAGATAGCCGCGGCGGGCATCATCCTTGGCGTACTCTTCCTGGTCCTTGGCTATGGCAGGTTCTTTTCCATCATTGAGAAATGGGTGCCGGAGAGCGTGGTTCGGGGTATCCAGCTCGGCCTTGCCCTCCTCCTCTTCAAGGCCTCGGCAGATTTCGTGCTAAAGGACTCCACGTTCTTTTTTATCGGGGTTGCGATCATCCTTCTCTTCCTGCTCCTCGTCCACTACCGCAACATCCCGGACCTCTCCTCCATCTGCGTGATCGCGGTCGGGGTCATCGGGGGTATCATCCTGCATGGTATACCCCCGACAAGCCTGATTCCGCCGCCGCAGCTCGTGATCCCGATCCCCACGGACTTTCCCTCGGCGGTCTCGACCCTTGTCCTGCCGCAGGTCGTGCTCACCATAGCTAATGCAATCCTTGCCACCTCACTCCTCACTAAAGACCTCTTCGGGAAAGATGTCCCGCCAAAGAAGCTCTCCACCACCATCGGCCTCATGAATATCACCTCGGTACCGTTCGGCGGGTTTCCCATGTGCCACGGTGCAGGAGGCCTTGCCGGCCAGTACCGGTACGGGGCACGGACCGGCGGGGCAAGCATCATCGCCGGCATGATCTTCATCATCCTCGCCCTCTTCTTTACCTCCCCCGAGGTACTCTCCATCGTGGCAGTCGGGGTGCTCGGGGCGCTGCTCGTCTTTGTCGGGATCGAGATGGGACGGCACAGCCTCAAATCGGACAATCTCCCGGTCACCTGTGCCATCGGCCTGCTTGCCCTGGTCATCTCCATGACCGTGGCATTCATCATCGGGATGGTGCTCGTGTATATCCTCCTGAAGTTCCGCCCTAAAAAGGCGGGAGACGGCCCTGTAGCGTGAAAGGGCCAAAAACCCCTTTTTTGCCAACGAAACCTTAACAACCTTTCCCGCCGATTTTTCCTGCTATGTGGCACGCGGTAGATGTCGATACCTGGATGGCGCGGCGGACTTCGCAGCTGGGCGCCGTAAAAGAGACGGTCCAGGGGATTATCGATCAGGTCCGGGACCAGGGCGATGCGGCAGTCCTTGAACTCACGGAAAAGTTCGACAAGGTGCACCTGGAAGAGCTTGCTGTTGACGAGGACGCAAAGGAAGCCGCGTACGAGAAGGTAGATCCGAAAGTGACCGAGAGCCTGGTCGAGGCCGAGGCCCGGATCAGCCGGTTCCACGAGCTCCAGCTCCCTCGGGGGCTCTGGCTCAACGAACTGGAGCCCGGTATCACGCTCGGGGTCAAGACCACCCCGCTCTCGCGGATCGGTGCATACATCCCGGGGGGGCGTGCCGCCTACCCCTCCACGGCGCTCATGTGCACGGTCCCGGCCCGGATCGCGGGCGTTGAAGAGATCTGCTGCTGTTCGCCGCCGCCGATCCAGCCGCTCACGCTCGTTGCGCTCGATATCGCCGGCGTCAGCGAGGTGTACCAGTGCGGGGGCGCACAGGCCATTGCCGCGATGGCCATCGGTACAGAGTCCATCGACCCCGTGGAGAAGATCGTCGGGCCCGGGAACGTGTACGTGACCGCGGCAAAGATGATGCTCCGCGAGTATGCCGAGATCGATTTTCCCGCAGGCCCAAGCGAGATCGCGGTCATCGCCGATGAGAGTGCAATCCCCTCGTTTGTTGCAGCCGATATCATTGCGCAGGCAGAGCACGACCCGAATGCTGCCTGCCTCCTTATTGCAACCTCGGAGAAGGTTGCCGCCGCTGTTGGTGCAGAGGTAAAGAAACAGGCAGAGATCGCCCCCCGAAAGGAGATCGTCCTCAAAGCGCTCACGAATTCCGGCTATATTGTTGCGGGCGATCTCCGGGAAGCCGTAGCCATCTCGAACACGGTAGCCCCCGAACACCTCTCCATCCAGGTGGCAGATACCCTCCCGGTGCTCTCCGGGGTAAGAAACGCCGGTGCTATCTTTGTCGGGCCCTATACCCCGGTTGCCTGCGGGGACTATGCGTCCGGCACCAACCATGTGCTCCCGACTGCCGGGTACGCCCGGCAGTACTCGGGCCTTGACGTCCACCACTTCTGCAAGACCTCTTCGGTGCAGATCCTCTCCCGCGAAGGGTTAGAGAGCATCGGGGACACCATCGAGACCATTGCCACCGCAGAGGGACTATCCGCCCATACAGAATCGGTAAAGATCCGGCGGCAGGAAAAGAAGGGCGGCCGGAAACATACCGGATTTTAAAACAGTTTTTTTCTTTTTTAACAGCCCTGCGGTTATGAGTCTTTCAGCCGCCGGATAGCAAAAGAACCGGTGAGAATTGTAATCCCAAGGGCTGCGACCGTAAGGCCTGCAGGGAGAGGCACCGGTGTCGGCTCGGTCTCTGCGGGCAGGAAGGTAATATCCGTTGAGGCATACCCGTTATGGGTGAACCGTTCCTTGTCTACGGGGGAGGTAACAACCCAGACCGTATATTTGCCCGGGTTCATGTTGCCAAGGATGATCGAGGTGTCCCAGGGATAACTCCAGGTACCCTGTTTTATATCAACAGGTGCGGTGGTAAAGAGACCCCGCCCGGCAGGGACATTGAGGTTTTCCAGGGTGACGCCCCGTGAATCGAGGTCTGGGCCGGTCACAAAGAGGAAGACCGCAATGGTATTGACACCGGAGACCGTGCCGTTGAGCATGACCATGTCCCCGAGGTGTGCAACAGGCGGGGTTGCCGTAATGGTGACGCTCTGGTCTGCTGTAACCGGCACGGCTATAATTAAAAAAAGTACGGCAACAGCTGCCGGCACACAGACCCATGCACGCATGCCTGTACTCTTCTCGTCCCAACGATAAAACAGTATCAGTAGTGTTGTTAAAATTCAACAACCATGACCGCTTCTTCTTCTGCCTTAAGTTCCCCTTTGAGGTGTTCTGTCTCGAACTCGTACCCTCCCGACGGGTCGTAATCATCGTAGAGCTCGCACTTGTCCAGCACATCGATGAACTCTTTTAGGAAGATCCTCGGGATCACGTCCACCCGTCCCCCGAACCTGCCGGTGATCTTCTTTATCATGGCCCGGATGAACCGGTGGGAGACCCGCTCCCGGTCTACCTCGCGGTACGCCTGTGAATAGACATCAACTACCCTGAGGGCGACCAGTTCGAGCTTACCGGGATCAAATCGCGAGAGCTGGATCTGGGGCTGGCGGGGATTTTTGTACGTATCTCCCCCGGTAACGCTGATCCTGTCGTAGAGCGGGGTCACGGACCGGATCCCCCGTGCACTGTCAAAGAATGCCGGCGTCCCGGTAAAAAGGAAGTAGCAGCCGGGCATCCGGCCCCCGTCAAGGGAGTCGATGATCCGGGCGAGCGTCTGGTAACTCCTCTCCCTTACATTCCTCTGGAACCCCTGGGTGATCTCCAGCTCGTCGATGGCGATTGCGAGCCCCCGGTACCCTGCCCCCTTTATGATCTCGACAAGCCCAAAAAGGAAGGAAAACGCGGTGGTATCGTCGATCTCTCCCCTGATGCCTGCCTGTTGCTTGAAATCGCGGCCAACGGTTGGTTCTGCCCCGATCCATCCCAGTGCTGCCTGCGCTATCGGGTAGTCACCGGCATTGTTTGCCGAGTAATAGGTGCGCAGGGCAGCGGCAAGCCCCGTATTCTTCTCGCTTATACCTGCAAGCGCAGTCTCGATCTCCTTTTTTGCCGCCTCTT
This sequence comes from uncultured Methanoregula sp., assembly GCA_963666355.2. Lineage (GTDB taxonomy): Archaea > Halobacteriota > Methanomicrobia > Methanomicrobiales > Methanospirillaceae > Methanoregula. The sequence continues at coordinate 40,354 of CAXXCP010000016.1, read as the reverse complement.
CGAGAACCTCGTCCGCGATCGCTTCCCCGCCCGCCGAGATAAGGCGCTCTTCGATGGCAAAGAGCCAGTTGTCGATCACCGTCTTGAGTGCATGGTCGGTCTCGCGGGTCCTGAGGTTTATGCAGACCTGCTGGTACAGGGTTTTGGTTTTTGAGAGCGGCAGATTCGGGGAGACAAAAACATGGGCGGTGACAAACCCCTTGCCTGCAGCGATTTCAAGGGCCCGTGCCACAAAGAACGTCTTCCCGCTCCCGTAGTCCCCCCGGATGAACTTGAGGTCGCCTCCCCCCTCGGCCACAAAATCCAGCTGCCGGGCGATCACGCCTTCCTCGACGTCAAGGCCCACCGCGATGCGTTCAAGACCGTCGGCAGGCACTGTCCCCCGCCGGAGTGCATTGACGATATTGAGGCTCTGGTGCCGGCGCTGTGCCTGTTCAGGTTCCGCAGTACTCATAGACCTCCCCTTCCGCACTCATACCTTTTTTTTCGATAAGCATAATTCCCTTCCGTGCCGCCTTTTTTAAAAGGAGGTTTACCATCCCGGCAGCCCGGCGGGTGCCCAGCAGCCGGCGCAGGTCGGTCTCGCTTGCCCTCCGGTGGGTTGCAATAAACGAGAGGATCTTCTGCTCGGGTTCCGAGAGCCCGAGGCTGTCGGATACTGCCTGGAGCGACCGTCGCGGGTCCCCGCTCTCTTTTGCCAGGGGTGCCCGTGCTGAAGGACTGTCCGCGGGCATCTGCTCCTTGCAGCGCTGCACGAGTTCTGTAAAATCCCCCGGCCTGCAGGAGACTGCATGGGGCGGGATCACGTCAAGGCCGGCAAGGCAGCAGGTCATGCACCCGGCAAAATCCTCCCTGCTGAGTGCATCTGCTGCCGCGTTCCGGTACGCAAGGGCCAGGTGCTCCCGTTCTGCCGAGCCGAGGATCTCCCGCGAGCCGTCAAGGCGCCGTATCAGCTCGGACCTCAGCCTCCTCATCTGTTGCAGCACCGAGTCGTTCTCTGTCACTGCCGCTGCAACCCTTGCAAGGTCTGCAGGCTTTTTGACATTTGCAAGGATATGGAGCAGTACCTTCTCGCACTCCCGGGCATCTCCCGTTTCGTTGAGATAGCCGGCGTAAGGCAGGCCGCCGTTTAAAAAATCGGCCCGGTAGGCACGATAGAACCAGTCCCGTGCCCCGGCAGCATCCCCCGTTTCGAGGCAGAACCGGGCAGTCTCCACGAGAGCAAGGGTCCCGGTATCCTCCGGGACACCGGACCGGAAGCGTAAAAAGGCGGTCTCCTGCGGGAACTGCGAGAGGAGGTACCTGCGGTACGACTGCAGGACATGCCGGAGGACTTCAGGGCTGCAGGTGCCATCAAGCACCTCCCGCATCAGGTCCTCGTATGCAGGGAGGGCATTTGCATGGTCCCCGAGAGCGGCAGCCACCTCGCAGGAAAGGAGCCGGTGTTCCGGCCGGTTATCCAGAAGGCAGAGCTTCCGTGCCATGGCAAACGCCCGGAGCAGGTCGTTTTGTGCAACGAGCAGGCGGGTATAATCGAAGAGAATACCCGGGTCGGGGTGGTCTTTTACAACCGCTGCGTATTCTTCTGCGGCACCTGCAGGATCTGCCCGGGCCGCAGCGACAAGGTATAACCGTGTAAGGGCAGGGTCCCATGCATCGCCGGCAAGCGCCCGTGCAGCATCAGCCGCTTCGCGATATCTCCCGGCCTCTGACAGGGCATATGCATATGCCCGGCTCTTTGCCGGTGCCTTTTGCACATCATAGAGGGAGCAGGCATCGGCAGCGTTCCCGGTTCTTGTGAGTGCAGCGGCAAGGTTATCGATATCATCGGGGCGTTTCCCGAGCCTGCACAGCCGCGAGAGGGCAGGGAGAGCACCTCTCGCGTCCCCCCGGGCAAGGAGCCGTGCCGCATAATTGCGCAGGGCATCCTGGTTCTCCGGGTCGAGCCGTGCCGCTGCCGCGTACTCCGCAATTGCGGCCTCGTCCCCTTTCTGTTCGAGCACCCGGGCAAGGTAACTGTGGACATGGGACGAGTCGGGCATCTTCTGCGCGAGGTCCCTGAAGTACACCTCGGCGTCATCGGTTTTTCCTAAAAAGAACAGGTTGGTTGCCGCAAGGATCTCAAGCGCCGGGTCCTGGCAGGTTTCAAGGAGGCGGTTGCAGAGATCGAGCGATTCTGCATAATTTCCACTGTTATAGAGCCGGAAAGCCTCTTTTTTTGGATCCTCTCCGGGCGCCGGCATGGTCACGTGCCCGGGTGGAACCGGATCCGGAATAGTCCGGCGAGCATCCCTATCATGTCCCGCTTTTTCACGTGGGAGTCTCCCTTGTTCTGCCATGCGACCGGTACCTCTTCGATCGTGCAGCCGGCGCGTGCCAGCCTCCAGATCAGCTCTACGTCAAACTCAAACCCTCGTGAAACGAGGTGAGGTAGTACCCGATCGACTGCAGATTTTTTAAAGACTTTCGCACCGCACTGGGTGTCGTGAAAAGAGAGCCCGAAGAGAATCCTGATGATAAGGTTAAACCCCCGGCTCTCCATCCGGCGCATCCACCCCTGCTGGACTTCCGGTGCAGACCCGGGCACCCACCGCGACCCGATCACGGCATCGTTTTTATCAAGCCTGCCAAACAGCCGGACCATCTCGCCGATATCCGTTGATCCGTCAGCGTCAACGTACCCGACATAAGAAGCCCGTGCGGTTTTGAGCCCGGCGATTACCCCTCCCCCTTTTCCGAGCCGGGAAGGGAACCGCAGGCAGCGGATACTCAGATCCGGGCGTTTTTCTGCAATGGCCTCAACCACATCTGCCGTGGCATCGTTCCCGTCGCAGACAACCAGTAATTCGCCATCAAACTGCGATATGCCGTCCAGAAGCCCGGCTATCCGTTTCTCCTCGTTATATGCCGGAATAACCAGGCTGCATGCTGGTGTGGGGGATGGTGTCATGGCATGTATGCCCTGCTGCTTTCCGCAAAAATACCCGGGGCAGGAGCGCCAGGCAGCGGCAGTATTGTTCTCTTATCCGTGGGTTTTGAATCGTCAATAAGACTACTGGTGTTTTCCCAGGTGCCGGGCAAGCGCCGTCTCTTTTTTGTATTTCTCTGCTATGGCAAGCGCGGTTGCCCGGAGCTCGTGGTGGTCCTTTAAGCAGGTTTCCGGGGGTGGGGATTTTCTCAAGATAGCCGAGGTGTTCTCGGTTACCTGGATGAGTTCGGTTGCAATCAGTGCATCAAGCCAGATCAGGTCGGCAAGCATGCTTTTTAAGTCTTCATCGGTCATTAGATCCTGTTGTAAGGAGTGCCGGTATTTAAACAAGCGGGAGTTTTTTTATTTGGCCCCGTCATCGGGAATCAGGATCGCGCCGATAACAGGCAGTGCCTTTAACGCCCGGGTGTCAGCAACCTTAATGCCCTTTCCTTTCAGACATTGTGCCGGATTACTGCCATGACCTACCTTGAAAATATAAGGAAGAACGGGAGGTATGCGAACCCCTTCTTTGGCCTTACCGGTATCGATGTCGTCAGTTCTGACAAAGGTCATGCCGTCCTGAAAATGGCGGTCCGCCCGGATATGCTTAACGGCGTGGGCTGGCTGCAGGGCGGGATGCTTGTGGCCCTTGCCGATGAGGCAATGGCCCTTGCCCTCTACCCGATGCTCGATGTTTCCGAGGGGATAGCGACCATATCAGAGTCCACGAGTTTTATCAAGGGCGCAAGGGACGGCGTGATCATCGCCGAGGGCCGCGTTGTTAAAAAAGGGCGGCGGGTGGCGTTCTGTGAGGGAGAAGTCCGGATGGAAAATGCCGAAAAGACCCTGCTCTCAAGGACTACGGCATCGTTTGCAGTAACTGCTAACAAACCGTAAAAAAATAAAAAAAATTATTTTCCGCTCTTCTTTTTGCCGGATTTTTTCTCCGGGTCTTTTTCATCAGTTTTACTGCCTTTCGGGCTCTTCTTTGTCACGTACCAGACTGCAACGCCGGCAATAATGATTACAACGGCGACAAGCCCGATCACGGTCGTTGACGGGGCTGATGCCTTTTTCCGGGCATCGGCAAGTTTTGTTGCTGTTTCATTGTTGTCAGGAGTAAGGGCAAGCGCTGCCTGGTACGCGGTCACGGCATCCTGGTAGTTCCCCAGGCCCTCCAGTGCATCACCTTTGTTCACAAGAGCAGCCGAATACCCCGCATCGATTGCAAGAGCCTTATTATAGGAATCGACAGCATCCGCGTATTTCCCGAGTTTGTACTGGACATATCCCTTGTTGTTCCAGAGTTTTTCATCCCCCGGGAAGGTTATAAGCCCGGTATTGAGGGTTGCAAGGGCCCCTGAATAGTCCCCGAGCTGGATCTGGGAGAACGACTTGCCCTGATATGTGTACATGAGGGCGTCTGTCCTGTTCATTGTCGTGGTATTCGATGCCAGCGCCTTGTCATAGAGGGCGATTGCTTCAGTATAGTTCCCCTGGGCGGTCAGCTGCACGGCGGCATTGTAATAGTCAGTACCCTCGTCATGGGTGGTCGGTAATGCTGCCGAGGCCATGGCGGGAAGCAGTGCCATGGCACAGATAAAAAGAAGTGCCAGCATCCCGGGAATCTGCCATTGTTTCATGCCCAAAATATGGATCCTGTCCATTCATCAATCTTGCTTTTGCAGGGTGAAATTTGGATAAAAATTGTATTTTTATTTTGGGGCGTATTCTCATATAATCTCGACATATTTATGTATTATTGAATTATTCCTTAATTATGAAAATAATAAAATTCGGCCTGATTATCTGTTTATTCGCCGTGATACTTGTTTTTTTTTCAGGATGTTTAAGTCTGACCGTTACCGAAAGTTATCAGGTAAACAAAGATGCCCAGATCACGCATGCCTTTTATAATCTTACCATGGATCGCTCGACCTATAATATGCTAAAAATGTATGCAGAAGATAAGGGGTATTCATCAGTAAAAGACGTAATTGAAGCAAATCTCTCAAAAAATATCGGCTCCCAAAACGCTTCTTATAATGAGATCTGGGATACCCAAAACGGAAAGGTAACTGTCTCTGTCGAACGAACGGACATTTTCACACCCTCTCCTGATTCGAACATCACCATCCAGAAAAAAGACGGCATGATTGAATATGAGGATTTAAGCTTTTATTCCCCAAAGGCTCTGGAAATGTTCACCCGGCAGTCTGCAGTGTCAGCCGTCCATACAACGCCAACTCCCCTGCAGCAGTCTTTCGTGCAACAGTCGGGGTCCACATCAAATCTGAAGATGCTTGTATCTACTCCCACGCCTGTTCAGACAAAATGGGTGTGGAATGAAAACCGCCGTACATATGAGGAAGTCGAAGTAACGCCAACACCGGAAAATCCGCTGTTTAACGCAACGGAAGAACAGGAAATGCTGCAGATGATGCTGAGCGGGATCTCGGTGGATTATTACCTGGAGATGCCGGGCCCCATCGTCAACAGCACTGCACAGACTGTAAATGACAATAAAGCCGAGTGGCATTTTGGCGGGAAGGATATTATGAATACGAGGATTTATGCGGAGTGTAAAACACCTGCCATCCCGGGCTTTACATCAGTGATCACAATTCTCGGGCTTTTTATGGCAGGAATTTGTACGATATGGATAAGGAAAAAATAAAATCTCTTTTGCAGGGTTTCCCAAAGATGCCAAAAAAGGAAACCAAAAAAAATATGCTGGATATCACGTTTTAAAACAAAAGGAGTTAACACAGGCAACTCAAATGACGAAGCAGTTTTTTTTAAAATATCTGCATGTGTTTTCCTCTTTACCATCGGAAGAGCAATAATAATACGGAATGCGGCGTAAATGGTAAGCAATCGGGGAGATCGCGTGAAGTATATTTTTGTCACCGGCGGAGTCATGAGCGGCCTTGGAAAAGGGATCACGGCCGCATCTGTGGGACGCATCCTGAAAAACCGGGGTTACCGGGTTACGGCAGTCAAGATCGACCCGTACCTCAATATCGATGCCGGGACGATGAACCCGGCACAGCACGGCGAGGTCTTTGTCTTAAAGGACGGGGGCGAAGTGGATCTCGACCTCGGCAACTACGAGCGGTTCCTTGATATCGAGCTCACCTCATCGCACAATATCACGACCGGGAAGGTGTACCGCACGGTGATCGAAAAAGAGCGCCGCGGCGACTTTTTAGGGGAGACCGTCCAGATCATCCCCCATATCACCGACCAGATCAAGACCTGCATACGCCAGGCAGCTGAAGAGACGTTTCCGGACGGCTCAAAGGCAGATATCTGCCTTGTCGAGGTTGGCGGAACGGTCGGCGATATCGAGAGCATGCCTTTTTTGGAAGCCGTCCGCCAGATGCGGGGCGATCTCGAAGAGCATGACTATGTCCTTGTCCACGTGACCCTTGTCCCCGAGGACGCGATGGGGGACTTAAAGACCAAGCCCACCCAGCACTCGGTAAAGGCGCTCCGCGAACTCGGTCTCCACGCGGATATCATCGTCTGCCGGAGCGAGCGGGTGGTCGGGGCAAACACCAAGCGCAAGATCTCGGCATTCTGCGACCTCCCCATCAGCGCGGTTATCTCGGCAGCCACCGCCCGGGACACCTACGAGGTCCCCATGGAGATGGAAAAGGAGGGGATCGCCGATGTCCTTTCCACCCACCTCGGCCTTGAAAAGAAGGAGACCGATCCCTCGTGGTACCGGCTCGTGACAAAGGAATACACGAACCGCGTTACCGTTGCGATCGTGAGCAAGTACGGGATCGAGGATGTATACATCAGCATCAAGGAAGCGCTCAAGCACGCGGGCCGTTCCCTCTCGACCGAGGTGAAGATCGTATGGCTCGATGCCGAACGGTACGAGCCCTGTTCGCTCAAGGACTACGACGGGATCCTCATCCCGGGAGGCTTTGGGAAACGGGGGATCGAGGGCAAGATCGGGGCAATACAGTTTGCACGGGAGAACAACGTTCCCTTCCTCGGCCTCTGCCTCGGGTTCCAGCTTGCGACCATTGAGTTTGCCCGGCACAAGTGCGGGGTTTCTGATGCCACAAGCGAAGAGTTTGGAGAAGGCTCGCACGTGATCGCCCTCCTCCCGGAGCAGGAGAGCGTAACCGAGCTTGGCGGGACCATGCGCCTTGGGGACTATACCTCAGACATTAATGACGGCACGCTTGCCATGAAACTCTACGGGCAGAAACAGATCGTGGAGCGCCACCGGCACCGGTACGAGGTAAACCCGGAGTATATCGGGAAACTTGAGAAGGAAGGGCTGGTCTTCTCGGCCACAAACCGGAACCGGATGGAGTGCCTGGAGCTCCCCGGCCACCCGTTCTACTTTGCCACCCAGTTCCACCCCGAGTTCAAGTCACGGCCGACCCGGCCGTCGCCGCCCTACCTTGGCTTTGTCGAGGCATGCAGGGCAAACAAGCGGACAAAATAGGCAGGCAGACAATATGGTAAAAACAGAGAAGTTCATCGAGAAAGCTATCGAAGAGATAAAAAACGAGGCTGGATCTGAGAAGGTCGTGATGGCCCTCTCGGGAGGCGTTGACAGCTCGGTCTGTGCAAGTCTTGCTGCCCGCGCTATCGGCGACAATCTCATCCCGATCTATATCGATACCGGCCTGATGCGGAAAGGCGAGACCGAACGGATAAAAGCGGTCTTTGGGAATATCCGGCTCCAGGTGGTCGATGCCGGCGACGAGTTTGTTGCAGCACTTGCCGGGATCACCGATCCCGAAAAGAAGCGCAAGGCAATCGGGGAACGCTTTGTCCGGGTCTTCGAGCGCGAGGCAAAGAAGTCGGGGGCCACCTGCCTGTTACAGGGGACCATCTACCCGGACCGGATCGAGAGCGAAGGGGGCATCAAGAGCCACCACAATGTCGGTGGAATGCCGCAGAATACGGCATTTAAAAAAGTGATCGAGCCGATCAGGGACCTGTACAAGGACGAAGTGCGGGAAGTTGCCGGGGCGCTCGGCCTGCCGCCGGAGATCCAGCACCGGATGCCCTTCCCCGGCCCGGGCCTTGCGGTCCGCATCCTTGGCGAGGTCACCAAAGAGAAAGTTGCAGTGGTCAGGGAGGCAAACTGGATCGCCGAGTCCGAGATCGTGGAGAAGTACCGCCCCTGGCAGTGCTTTGCCGCGCTCATCGGCCTTGGGACCGGGGTCAAAGGGGACAACCGGATCCATGGCTGGATCGTTGCTGTCCGGGCCGTGAACTCCCGGGACGGGATGACCGCCGACCCGCTCGAGATCCCGTTTGCGGATCTCGTGAGAATCGGATCGAGAATCACCGCAGAGATCCCGAGCGTTGCCCGGGTGGTCTATGATGTCACCCCGAAACCGCCGGCAACCATCGAGTACGAATAAGCAGCCTGAAAACGAAAAAGAAAAACCAACAACCACCATTCAGAAATCACGTGATATCCATGAAAAATACCGATATAACAGCGCAGTGTAAGGCGCTCGACGATGCGTATTACATGCCCGCATTCTCGCGGAACATGGCAATCGTCCGCGGAAAGGGCTCGACCGTCTGGGACGGCGAGGGAAAGGAATACCTCGATCTCGTGGCAGGGATCGCGGTCTGCAGCACCGGCCACTGCCACCCGGCGGTAGTAAAGGCGATCTGCGAGCAGGCCCACGAGCTCATCCACTGCTCCAACCTCTACTATGTGCCCCACCAGGGCGAGATGGCAAAGAAGATTGTCGAAGTAACGGGCGCAAAGAAAGCGTTCTTCTCGAACTCAGGAGCCGAGGCAAGCGACGGGGCCCTGAAACTGGCCCGGGTCCGCACCGGGAAAAAGAAGTTCGTTGCCTTCACCCACGGGTTCCACGGCCGGACCATCGGCTCGCTTGCCGTGACCCACAAGCCCCCGGCCCGGGAACCCTTCGAGCCCCTGGGTATCCCCCGGACCTTTGTGGAGTACGGGAACCTTGACGCGGTCAAAAAGGCCGTTGACAACGATACTGCGGCAATCATCGTCGAACCCATCCAGGGCGAGGCCGGGGTCATCATCCCCCCCGAAGGATTCCTTGAAGGGCTCCGCGAGATCTGCGACAAGACCGGCACGCTCTTAATTGCCGACGAAGTCCAGACAGGCATGGGCCGGACCGGGAAGTGGCTGGCCATCCAGCACACGAAAGCAGAGGCCGATATCGTGACCCTTGCAAAGGGGATCGCGAGCGGCTTTCCCATGGGGGCCATTGTTGCCCGCGATGGCTTAGAGTTCGGGAAAGGCGAACACGGGAGCACGTTTGCCGGCGGGCCGGTTGCCTGTGCGGCAGGGCTTGCCACGATCAAGGTTCTCGAAGAGATCCTCCCGGACGTTGCCCGCAAGGGCGAGCGGTTCAAAAACGGGCTCGCAAAGTACCACCCCCGGGTTCGCGGCCTGATGATCGGGATCTCGGTCGGGGAGAAGTGCCCCGAAGTCCAGGCAGAGTGCCTTAAAAACGGCGTGATCGTGAACTGTGCCTCAGACGGGAACCTCCGGCTTGTCCCGCCCCTTGTCATTTCGGATGCCGAGATCGACCGGGCGGTGAAGGTGATCGATGGAGCGCTTGGTAAGGTCATGCTATAAGCAGGGCGGGTATGTTTTCGCAAAGAAGGCGGGAGGCCGTACACACGGTGCGGGCGACCCTCGTATCGCACGCCTTGCCAGCAACGAGAACCCCGAGGGACCGTCGACGGAAGCGGTAAAGGCAGCGCAGGAAGCGGTCCTCTCCGCGAACCGCTACCCCGACGAACGGGTGGACGTGCTCGTATCGGCCTTAAAGGCGCACTACGGGGACTACACCTTTGTGGCCGGTGTCGGCATGGACGGGGTGATCGAAACCCTGATGCGGACGCTTGTCGATCCGGGCGACACGGTCGTTATCTCGACCCCCACGTTCTCCTTCTACAGGCTTGCCGCACAGGCACAGGGAGCAAAGGTTATTTCCGTCCCGCGCCGGGCAGACTTCTCGGTGGACACCGATGCACTCATCGCTGCGGGGAAGGATGCAAAAGTCGTGGTGCTCTGCACCCCGAACAACCCGACCGGGAATGCGACCAGCGTTGATGACGTAAAGAAGGTGCTCGAAGGGATCGGCGGGATCCTCTTCCTTGACAATGCGTACGTCGAGTTCTCGGGGATCGACTACCTGCCCCTCATGAAGAAATACCAAAACCTGGTCATCGGCCGGACGTTCTCGAAGGTCCACTCGCTTGCCGGCCTCCGGATCGGGTACGCCTTTGTCCCGGCCTGGCTGCTGCCGTACTATGCCCGGGCAGGGACACCGTTTACCGTGAACTCGGTCTCTTCCGCTGCGGCAGCGGCGGCCATCGCCGATACGGACCACGCGGACCGCTACCTCCGGCAGGTAACCGCCTGGCGGAAGCGGTTTGCCGCGGACCTGAAGTACCCGGTGCTCCCCTCGGATGCGAACTTCGTGATGGTGGATGTGGCGCCGCAGACCGGCGACTCGGTGGTGGAGAAACTCGCCAATAAAGGCGTGCTCGTGCGCTCGTGCAGAAGTTTTACGGGCCTTGCTGATCATTATATCCGTGTGAGTGTCGGAGAAGACTGGGAGAACGAATTGTTTGTCCGGGAGCTTAACGCCTTATGATGTGCGGGATCACCGGCACGCCGGGGACCGGGAAATCGACGGTTGCCGATGAGCTTGCCCGCCGCGGGCACAAGGTCGTCCACATCACCGACATCGTACAGCCCTATGCGCTCGGGAAAGACCCGGAGCGGGACACGCAGGTGATCGACACCGACCGGATGGGAGACGAGCTCGTGCCTTTCGACGGTTTTATCGAGGGACACTTCGCCCACCTGCTCCCCTGCGACCGGATCGTGGTGCTCCGGCTCCGGCCCGATGAGCTCGGAAAGCGGCTTGCCGCCCGGGGATATGCAAAAGAGAAGATCGGGGAGAACCGCGATGCCGAGGCGCTCGATGTCTGCCTGATCGAGACCGTGGACCAGTACGATGCGGACAGGATCTTCGAGATCGATACCACCGGCATGACCCCGGCGGCCTGCGCCGATGCCATCGAGCAGTTCTTCTCGGGCAAGGCCCCGGCTTCGTTTGGTGCTATCGACTGGTCTGCGTTTGTTGAGGTGACCCCATGACCCTCGACCAATTCCGCCCGCACGTGAAAGTCTACTTCGACCCGCTCGTGCGCTGCGCCATCCGCTGGAAGATCACCCCCAATGTCCTGACCATTGCCGCCCTCGTGGCATCGGCCGTTGCCGGGATCCTGTTCTTCCTGCGGCTGGAGATCTGGGCCGTCCTTGCGGTAGCAGTGAACGCTTTCTGCGACGCGATGGACGGTGCGGTTGCCCGGGAGATGAAGAACCAGAGCCTGCGGGGCGACTTCCTCGACCATGCCGTGGACCGGTACGCGGATATCTTCATCATCACCGGTATCTTTGCAAGCGGACTTGTCCCCTGGCCGATCGGGGTGCTCGCCCTCACCGGTGTTTTGATGTCCTCGTACCTGGGCACGCAGGCACAGGCGGTCGGCGTGGGCCGGGTCTATGCCGGGATCCTTGGCCGGGCCGACCGGCTCGTGCTCATCATGGTTGTGGGGATCGCATTCATCCTCTTCCCCGCAACGATCTACGGGCTGAACCTGCTGGGCTGGCTCCTGCTGCTCTTTGGGGTCTTTGGCCACGTGACCGCGTTCCAGCGGTTCGCGTACGTGTGGCGGAAGATGGAGTAATTCTTTTTTTTAAAACACCTTTCTCCTGCCATGCCAACGATTGAAGAGTACGGGTCCGGCCGGGTGCTCCGCGATATCCGGTACGCCCATTTTGCGCTTGGCTGCACCCACCTCCCCCTGGCCGGCCCTGCGGTTGTAAGGAAACTTGAGCAGAAAATGGCGCCCCTTGGGATCCGCCCGGTCTCATCCGAAGAGGCAGGACAACTGATCGATGGTTCCGGGCGCTGTGCAGCCGGTCCCAGGATCTGTTGTAACCTCTTTCCCCGGTCCGTGGGTTCAGAAGCAGTCTTCCTCGACGAGCTGGCCGACCGGCTTGTGGCAGCCAATAAGGCCGCTTTCGTGACAAGGGAACAGGCAAAGGAGTGCCTCGCACGGTTCCCGAAAAACCCGCTGGTTGTCTCGAAAGTTTCCGGCCGGTACCTCGAGATCTGCCGGTCGGACCCTGAAGTCTGCATCTACTGGAAGATGCGGCGGGCGGGTCTGAAGGTATAAGCGGCTAAACGTTCGGGTGTTTCCCTGCCGTCAGATCCCTGATATACTCCAGTGCCGCTACCGCGTCCTCTCTCTTCTGGTCTGCGGGACTTTTTGTTGCAAAGGCCAAAAAGCGCTCACGTGTTGCCGGGTCGATGGTATCTCCCGCGGCAACGGCGATCTTTTTGTAGGTCCGCTGCGGGTAGAAGACGGACTGTGCAGCGGCGAGCAGGGCCGCGTTGTCGGCTGCGGTGATGATGCCGGCCGCCTCGGCTTTGTTTAAGGTGCAGCGGATGTTAATGAGCGGCTCGGAGAGGGCATAGCCCGAGGCCGGGTCAAAGACAAGGGCAACCTCGTCGTCGGAGACGAGTTTCCCGTCCCGGTACAGCCCGAAGATCTTCCCGATGCCGGTCATCCCGAGGGTATGGAGCTCGGCCGCCCGGAGCGCTCCCATGCTCGACGCCCCGACCACCGCGATGCCCTTTTTTATGGCAGCGAGAACTTCCCGGTGGGCAACGGCAGAGTCCTGGTGGAATACCCCGTCGATGAGGACGATGATCTCCGCCCCGTCCTCAATTGCACGGGTGAGATCGCCCCGTTTTGCCGGCGGCCGGTACTCTGCTTTTAAGATCTTTTCCGCCGCTGCCCGGTCAAGGCTTGGCCCGAGAAAGACGATGGTTTTTGGCATGTCTGAGGCGCTCCCCTCTCCGCTCCGGGTCCATGGCGTACACTTCGAGGCCCGGGACAATGACCCGGACTACCGGCACCCCGATCTCCTCCCGTGTCAGGTCCACGACGATCACGCGGTTGAGGCCCTGCTTTTTGAGGGCGGAAATGGCATTCCGGATATCGCTTGCAAAATCGTCGGTATCGTACGATGCGAGTGCCGGGTAGTCCACGGTGCCGTTCTCCCTGAACCAGTACCCGTTGATCCGTTTTACCCGGTCGTATCCCATCTTCTTCCTGAGATCTGCGGTCACCGTGTCCTCTCGGGCCCCGTGGATCTGGGTGAGCCGGCTCTGGGCAACCTCGGTGAGCGCCCGCATCACCGCGATCCTCGCGCTCGTATGCGTGCCGATCCCGATGGTCAGAAGCGACGGGTCTTTTAACAGCACATCGTCAGCCACTGCCGCCATCGTGGGAATGCCCACGTCGCTCGTGATGTCCCTGACAATTACATCGACCTGTGCATCAAAAAACTTCTTCTGCATCTCCTGCAGCATCGGGTCGTCGATCTTTGCAACCGCCGGGCCGGTGTCCCGCGTTGCCTCGACAAGCGACCATGCATCGCGTTCGATCACCTCGCAGAGGGCGTGGAAGATCGCCTCTTCTCTGGTGTTTCCCGAGGCAAGGCCATTCGTTGAGGTACGGAAGATCTGCCGGAAGTTCCGGGGAAGGGGGTGGAAGACTGCCTGCGCCGGGACAAGCACCCGCTCATCGTTTGCGATATCCCATCCTTCCACCCAGGGAAGGACGTGACCTTCTTCTGTGTCGGCCGGGAGGATGAGGTCTTTTGGGTTGACTGCCGGTTCGTTCCCTGCAAGCATCTCGTAGGTATCGAGCCTGACTTTACGGTCGTGGATCTCCGAGGAGTAGCGCTCGATCCCCTCCATGATCCCGGAGATCTTCGACTCTTCAACAGTTGCCCCCTTGCCGTTATACACCGTGATCGCCCCGTCATCCGCGGTAGGCCGGATGCAGGAGAAGACCGGGATCCCGATCCGGTCAAGGCTCGTGATGTCTGCTACCCGGGTGATCCCGGCGGCAGGGACTTTCGGCTCGATGCGGGCGAGGGTTTCTTTGAGCGGGACGGCACGCTGGGTCTCGTAACGGTAGGTTTTCTTGCAGGACGCGATCTGCATGGGGGTCACCGGGTGTCCCGGGCTATTCGGGACGGATTTTTTTCTTATCTCTCTGCTTTTGAATTTTCACGCTGTTCTGGTTTATACATGTTCATCTGTAGGTAAAAGTGCCCGGTCCCGCCGGGTATATCCCTCCGGCAGGGCAATAAAAAATCCATGGACTACCTCTACCTTGCCCTGAAGTTTCTGATCGGCGGGAGCGTTATCGTTGGCGTGACCCTCCTTGCCGAGCAGGTTGACCCGAAATACGGCGGACTTCTTGCTGCGGCCCCGATTATTACCACGCTTGCGATCCTCTTTACTTCGGCCGATGTCGGGCAGGGGGTTGCCCGGCAGCTGGCGATAGGGGCGTTCTGGTTTGCCATCCCGAGCCTGCTCTTCCTTCTGGCCCTTTATTTCCTGTTGGGGCGTTATCCCCTTATCCAGAGCTTCGGCGGAGCGGCATCGGTCTGGCTCGTCGCGGCCCTTGCAATGAACCGGGTGATCATGCCGGCATAAACGGGCCGAACAAAAAAAAAGAAAAAAGATCAGGCGTTCCTTTTTTTGCGGGCTTCGGCTGCAAGGCAGAGGATCTCAAAGAGGATGGTTGCCCCGGCAAGGGCGGTGATCCCTGCATGGTCATAGGGCGGGGAGACCTCCACGAGGTCGCCGCCCGCGGTAACGGGAGTGACCCCGGCGCCGGCAACTGCATGGTAGAACGCGGTGATATCGTCCAGTGCCTCCTCGATGCGGTACACCGAGCGGAACGGGAGATCGCCGAGATCTGCGATCCGGTGGTCCGCACAGGGGGGTCGAACGGGTGCAGTGGTTATAGACGCCCACCTCGCGGGACTGGTTGCGCAGTTCCCGCGGCCCCATCCGGGCCCCGCTCCGGTTGGTGACCCCGAGGTCGAAGGGCACACCGATGAGTGCGATATCGAGGTTTTCAAGCGATTCCGTGCAGGGCAGGCCGTAAAATGTGGCAATCCCCCGGTACGGGTTGTCCACCATCTCTTTTGTGAATGTCTTACACTGCGCTGCCATCTTCTCAAGATCGTCGTCCATGGGTGCCGCTCCTTGTGGTACTCCCGGTGTCCTATTGGTATACGGGGAGGCAATGATATATGAAACCCGCCGCAATGGAGGCAGGTGCACGTCCCGCCACCTTGTCTGGGGAGGGGCTTACCTTCTCCTGCTCCTGATAAAGGGTCGCGGTTCTGGCTCACGGATCTCTCGCGTGATATATCCGCTCAGGCATCGCCCCCCTCCCCTGGGCCGCGCTCATAACAAAGTGAATATAGATCTTAAATAAAATTCAGAAATATGCAAATGTCCAAAATTTTAATGATCCTTCTTTTTTTCACGGTAGTTCTTGCAGCAGGGTGCACGAGTGCAGCCGGCCCGGTAAACACCACCCCTCGGTCCACTTATCAGACCGCGGTCACAACGCAAATGACGGTGCCGGTGACAACCCGCTGTTACTGGAACCAGTATTCAATGGAATGCCAGGACCGGCCGGTTACCCCGGATGTTACTGAGACCCCCGTTGGTGCAAGGGCAGATGAACTGACGATCACCTCTCCCACTACCCAGCAGGCAGGAGCGGTCTTCCTTGCCGGGACCGCCAATACTACCGGAAACAAGGGAGTTATCGTACAGATAGACGGGAGTACTGCCGGGCGGGTCTTTGGCCCGGGCACCATTCACACGCAGAACGGCAGTTTCTCACAGACCTTTAACCTCACCCGGCCGGACACCTATACGGTCCAGTTCACGGACTATTATGGCAGGATCGCCTCGGTGACGCTCCACGTTATCTGATACCAGGACCGCGGGTTCCGGGGACTTCCCCGGGTGGGCGGGGAAAAAATGCCTGAGCCGGACCGGGCAGAAATAAAAAGGCCCGCGGGGTGCGATCCTCAGACCACCGTATCGGCGAGGACTTTAACGGTTCCGTCGGAGAAATGCCCGGTCACGACCACGTGGTTGTTGTTGGGATCCTGTACCGGGTAATTGCCCTCGTCATACCCAACAAGGGTGTTCGAGCCCTTCGGCGGCAGTATGTCATCCTGCCCGGCGCCATTGATGGTGACTGCAAGGTACTGCAATGGGACGTAGTTACGGGGATTGCCATGAAACAATACGGTAACCATGGGGGATGTCGTGGGGTTGCCATTGAAGGTTGCACCGGCCGGAAGCACTCCTACCGATAACGGAACCTCATAGGAGGGTGTGTCGAAGATCAGGGGATACTCAAAGAAGATAACCACCGCGAGCGAGATAAGAGCTCCCGCGATCACATAGCGTTGGGGCACCATACAATACCTCTTTATAAATAAAATAGTATTTTTTCCCGTTATTAAGTGTTTCACCCTGGAAATGACGGGCCGCCCGCCTGATCGCCCGGTCACTTTCACCCCCCGTACGCCAAAGGGGTATCTTTTGCCGGCACGTTTTTGTATCCATGGCAGAGGTGAAATACTGGTGCAGCGACCCCGCCCGGACGGACGGGCCGGTAAAAAGCCGCGGGAACATGCTGCTCAGATGCAAAAGAGACGAGTGCGCGAGATGGGACTCTGACCTTACCTGCCCGGCGCTCTCGCTGAGCGTGACCGTGAACGGCAGAAACGAGGTCTGTTACTCGAACACAAAAGAGGGGTCTTTCGGGATAACGCAGTCTTAAAAAAACCGGGGGAGTTTAACCGGCCTGTGAACCCGGCAATGGGCAGCCGGTAACAGCCTTCCGGTACGCGGATCTCAAACCGGGCACCTTTCCCGGGTTCGCCGGTCTCGGCGATCGTGATCCCGGTCAGGGGCCAGCACTTCGCGGGCCAAAAAGAGCCCGAGCCCCGTGTTCTTCCCGTACCCCCGCTCGAAGATCTTCTCTTTCTCATGGGCGGGGATACCGGTCCCGTTATCCTCGAACCGGACGACAAGGGTTCCCCCTGCCTCTCCTGCAGTCATGGAGATCTCTGTCACGTTCCCGCCGTGGCGGATCGCGTTATCGATGAGGTTTTCAAACACCCTCCCGAGCATGATATCGGCAAAGATTTCAATACCGGCGCACGTGTCCGATACCGACAGGGGTGGCGGGATGGCAGTCTTTCCCAGTACCTCGTGAAGGTCCTGCCAGCGGGGCTCCTGGGTCCCGAGGTCCTGGTAGGTGCGCGTAAATGCGATCTGGTCGCGGATCGCGAGAGCGGCCGACTCCAGTTTCCCGATAAATGCCGCCCTCTCCGGGGTGTCTTTGAGTTTTCGTTTCTCCAGCGCCAGCATCCCCAGCTGTATGGTGACCTTGTTGGTGATATCGTGCCGGGTCATGCCGGAGAGCAGGTTGAGTTTTTTATTTGCGGCCCGGAGTGCCTCTTCGGTCCTTTTCTGGTCGGTGAGATCGCGGGCAATCCCGAGGATGGCGGGTTCTCCCTGGTAGGAGATGAGATCCACGACAAATTCACAGATCCGCACCAGGCCGCCTTTGGTGATAAGCCGGGCAGTAAAGGAGGTGGTCACGCTCTCTCCCCTGATTCGCCGGTCTGCCCCGTCCATGAGTCTCTTCCGGTCATCGGGATGTATGATCTCCCAGAGCGTTATCCTCATGAGTTCATCGCGGGAATACCCGGAGAGCTCGGACGCCTGCCGGTTGACAAACAGGAGCCGGTCTTTCCGGTGGATATAGATCGCATCCCGGATGTTTTCCACCACGCTCCGGTATTTCTCCTCGCTCTCCATAAGGGCCCTTTCCGCCCGCCTGCGTTCGGTGACGTCCCGGATGAGCCCTTCCACGCCGGCGATGGCACCGGCCTCATCCCGGTAGTAATGGCTGCTGGTGGAGACGTTTATTATAGTCCCGTCCCTCTTTTTGAGACGGGTATCGAAATTGGTTACAGAACCGGTCTTTTCCAGCTCTGCAAGGAACCTGGCCCTTTCGGCCGGGTCAAAGTAGAAGGTCTCTGCCACCGGCGTGTTGAGGAACTCCTCGACAGAATCGTACCCGAGCAGGGCTGTACCGCTCGGGCTTGCCATGACAAGGTTGCCCGTAAGATCCGTCCGGTAATAGGTATCCTGGATGTTCTCGATGACACTGCGGTAGAGGTTCTCGCTCTTTTTGAGGTTGTTTTCGATCCGTTTACCCTCGGTGACATCCAGCAGGGAAGAGACGCTCCGCGTGGTTCCGGGGATGATATCTACCGAGAGGAAGATGTCATGGATATCGCCGGACCGGGACAGGAAACGGAATTCGTAGTGCCTGAGTGCCTTGTCGGGATCGGTCCTCCTCATCCTGTGCTGCTCAAGCATCCGGTCGAGATCTTCTCTGACAACAAAATCCGTCCACTTCTTTTTGTTCTCGATCTCTTCCTTGGAAAAGCCGCTTAAGCGCACGAACTCGGAGTTGGCAAGGACGATCGTGCCGTCACTTTCCAGGAGCGTTGTCGCGGTCCCGGTGGTCTCAAAGATTGCCCGGTATTTCTCTTCGCTCTCCTTTAAGGCCGCTTCCGCCTGCTTTCGTTCCGTGACATCCTGGACAATGGAGTGGAGGAATGTTTTACCGCCTGCTACCACCGGCCCGCTGAATACCTCGACCTCGCGGATCTCACCGTCCTTTTTCCTGTGCCGGAACTGGTAAAAACCGCCGCTGCTGCCCAGTGACTGCTGCATCTGGTCCAGCGTCTTTTCCGGGGGCTGCACATTGATCTGCGTGATGGCCATGCCCGTGAGCTCGTCATGGGAATAGCCGTAAAACCGGCAGGCCGCACGGTTGGCATCGATGATCCTCCCGTTACCGGGATCCAAAAGGAACATTGCCGCGGTATTGATCTCGAACATGTCGCGGAACCGTTTCTCGCTCTCCCGGATCCGCTGCCCGCTTGCCGCAAGTTCCTCGTACTGGGCGCGGAGTTCCTCTTCAGAGGCGGTGAGCTGTTCGTGTGCCGCCCTGAGTTCCTCCTCTGCTTTCTTTCGCTCTTTACTCTCCCGTATCTCGCCTTCCATCCGTTTCCGGTCGGTGATATCGATAAAACTGCTCCGTATCAGTCTCCTTGCCGGCGACGGCATGCGGGTGAGCCGGACTTCAAGGTCACGCTCCGTTCCCCGGCTGTCCCGGATCCGCCGCTCGAATGAAATTTCCGCCCCGTCAAGAACCTGCCTGCGGTGTTCCTGGACGGTCTCACAAAACGGCTTCCCGTCCGGCTGGTCGGGGAGGTAGAACTGCTGGGGGCCGGCCTCGAGAAGCCGGCTCCGGCTGCAGCCAAAGAACTGCTCTGCTTTCTCGTTTGCCTCGATGTAGCGGTCCTGGTCTGCATCGAAGAGGAGTATCGCATCGGGGGCCTTGTCGATCAGTGTATGGAACCGTCTCTCGCTCTCCTTGAGCTCGGCATCGATCTTTTTGACGTTTTCAATCTCCTGTTGCAGTCGCAGGTTTGCGGCATTGAGCTCCGCGGTCCGTTCCTGCACCCGCTCTTCCAAAAGGTCGCGGGATGATTCCAGCTCCTCTTCTGCCGTTTTCCTCTCGGTAATGTCGCGGATCGACTCGATTGCCCCGACAACGCTGCCTTTCTGGTTATAGAGCAGGGTTGCCTTGGTCCAGAGCGTTCTTCTCTCTCCCTTTAAACGGGGAAACGTGGTCTCGGCAGCAAGGGTGGTCTCACTGCGGACGATATGGGAATAGAGCTCCCCGATCGAATCCGAAGGGGACAGGAGGAGATCGATGAGGATCGGTCTTCTCTCCTGGTAAAACGGGAGGGTGTACTCGTGATCGCCTTTCCCGATCATCTGTTCTGCGGGGATCCCGGTGAGCTCCTCTATTGCCCGGTTCCATGCAATGATGACGCCGTTTGTATCGATGGCAAAGGTGGCATCCGGGAGGAAGTCGATGATGTCACGCTCCCTGCGCTCATGGTCAAGGACGCTGCACTCGGCCTCGCGGCGCCGGACTGCCTGCCGGATCTTGTGTGCAAGCTCGGCGAACTGGGCCCCGGGGTCCCCGCCTTTCTGGAGATAGAAGTCCGCCCCTTCGTTTAAGGCCTGGATGACGATCTCCTCGCGGCCCCGGCCGGTAAAGAGGATGAACGGGATCGGGTTTTGCGAGGCCCGGACGGCTTTTAGAAATTCAATGCCGTCCATCTCCGGCATCTGGTAATCGGAGACAATGGCGTCGTACTGGTTCTCCCTGAGGGCGGCAAGGGCATCGGCGGCAGAGGTACGGGTATCGATCCTGAATTCGCCTGCGGCCTCTAAAAAGTACTTGCCGATCTCAAGAAGGCCGGGTTCATCGTCCACATAGAGGATGCTCTGCATAGGGTATCAGTACAAGACGCGTGGATATGTGCTGGTGTGACGGGCATATTACAAATACCTGATCCTTTGCGTGGCTCTAAAATAACTGAAAAAAATCTTTCACTTATCGTTTGTTTTATGATTTTTGTATTGAAACAGAAGATATTCACTCGGATTAATATCCGGAACAGGATGGAAACCCATGAGGACAGAAACTCTGGTATTATTTTCAGACAGGGAGGAAGAATTTGTTAACCTTCTTGTCGGTATCGGGATCCGGAAGAACATGGCAAAGGTGCTGGTCTTCCTTGCATTGCACCCGAAAGCAACATCCCGGGCGATTGAACGGGGCACGGATTTGAGCCAGCCCGAGGTGAGCCTTGTCATGAAGGCCCTCTTAAAAGACGGCTGGATCGGGTGCAGCGGGTGTTCAGGCGCAAACCGGGGCCGGCCGGTAAATATCTACTGCCTGGAAAAACCCCTCGGGGAGATCATGGACTGCATCGAGCAGGAGAAGAGACAGGAGGCGGCCGACCAGCTCGCCATACTCCACCGGCTGCGGTCATTTGTCTGATTCCCTTTTCTCCTTTTTTTAAGGGAGAACGAATCTTTTAATCCGGTTTTTCAGGTAAGAGATAAAAAACATTTCAGCACCTGTTTTTCCCGTGCTGCGTTCTTCTGTGAGGATCTTCCCGGCAGCGGCGCAGTGCGTGGTGCCCGGCAGGCCTGCACGTTTTTTTCTGGTTTTTCCTGCCGGATTAACATATATACTATTTTTATATCGTATCCCGGTAACCTACTGCATATGAGCGATGTGCAGGGTGACAGAAATATCCTCCCCGGCAGCCAGACCTGGGGGAGTACGGGTATACGGCCGGATTTTCCTGCCGGCTATACCGGAGACGGGGGACCCGGAAAGGATCCTGCCGGTAATTCCGGGCAGCAGGAACCGGCGCCTGCCCCCGCCGGGGAGGAGATCATCTTTCTTGAACCGGGACAGGAACAGGCACAGAATATTGCGCGGGCGATGGCGCACCAGAACGCCGGCGATATCATGGCGTTCCTCTCTGCAGAAGGGCCCCAGAAACTTTCGGATATCGCGGCCCGCATGGATCTCTCCACCAATGCCGCAAAGTACCATGTCGAGAACCTCATGAGTGCCGGGCTTGTGGAGATCTCCAATACCCGGTACAGTGTCAAGGGCAAGAAGGTGAAGATCTACCGGCTAAAAAACCAGATTTTCGTGATGGCGCCCTCAGGGAGGACATCCGGCCCGGCGGTCCGGGAGGCGCTGCTGAAATATGCCACCCTTTGCGGGCTCTTCTTTGTGGCGTTCGGGTTCTTCTTTATCCAGCCGTTTGTCTCGTTCTCGTCGGGCCCGGTCAGCCCCATCTCGGGATCCCTCCAGCAGGGGTCGGTTATGCCTGCTGCGGATTCGTCGGCGCTTGTCCCGGCCCTGATCCTCGCCGTCTTTGCCACCCTGCTCGTGTTTGCCGGGTTTGAAATCCTTGAGTACTGGAAGAGAAGGGAAAGGAGCAGTTCCTGAACTGCACACCGTTGTCAGGTCCGGCTGCCGGTCCGGGTGTCCTGCCGTGGACCCCCGGCCTTTACGCGGACTTTTTTTTGGGTTTTATTCCCAGGATCTTGTGGATATCGTCGTCCATCACATTCCTGCTCTGCCGGGCAGTGCCGTACAGGAGCCGGCCGGTGTCAAAGGTTTTTTTTGATCCGCTGCTGCTGCCGCACGGCAACGCGCCGCTTCTTCTCTGCGGCTGCGGTTTTGGTATTCCGTTGCCGGGCGGGCAGCGTCTTTTTGGCCGGGCGTGCTTTTTTTGTCCCGGACTCCCGCTGTTCGAGCTCTTTTATGAACTCCGAGAATATTTTCTGTACTTCCCGGTGGATCTTTTCTTCAAGGGCCCGGTAGTCTTCCCCGGAGATGGTAGCCATACACCAGATAAAAGATCCTCCTCCAATAAATGGCTTGTTCCGGGCCGGGCTTTTTTTTAATAGTCCCCTCTCTTTCCCCGTTTGGTACTCCCCGGGAGGCTGCCGGGTGGCCTGCCATTCCCGTACCGGGTTTTTTCAGGGACGGGAGCAGGCAAACGCTTATACCCGGGCGGGAAAAAGGGGAGGTATGGAGCCGCGGCGGTACTGGATCGTGGTGGCATCCCGGGAACACGTGATGCTCGGGGTGGAGGGAGGTTTTGCGCAGGCAAACCATGGCAAACGGGCCGGCCTTGCCCGGATGCATGCAGGCGACGGGATTGTCTACTATTCGCCGAAGGTCTCGTTTGGCGGGAAAGAACCGCTCCATGCCTTTACGGCTGTCGGGGAGGTTGCGGACGAGGAGATCGTCCAGGTGGAGATGACCCCGGATTTTGTCCCGTTCCGGCGGAAGGTGAACTACCAGTACACGGGCGAAGTAACGATCGAGCCGCTGGTCGGGGACCTCGGGTTTATCCGGAACAAGAAGGCATGGGGGTATGTCTTCCGCTTCGGTCTTGTTGAGGTGCCGCAAGCTGATTTCGGGCGGATACTCCGGGAGTTCGAGAGGACGGGAACAAGGCTCCCGTAACCATAAGGAGGACCCGGAGAGGGGGTCGGCACATAAAAATAGTGGCCCGGTGGTGTTCCCCGCTGCTTTTTACCGGGGGGAGAAGGGCGGCGGTGCAGGCCGGGTCAGCCGTCCTCCCTGTCCGGTCCCGGTAAAAGAGGGTAAACCCTTTTGATGCTGTAATAAAAAACCCTCTGGTATGTGGGTATTCCTCCCGGGTTTTGTAACCGAAGCGATCGGCATTATCGTGTTGATCGCCGGGCTCGTGACCGACAGCATGATCGGGATTGTTGCCGGCGCCTGCCTGCTTGTGGCTGCCGTTGCCATCCATATTTACCGGATTGCCGGGGCCCTCCGGCCCGGGCATGATGCGGGAGGAAAGCAGGAAGCGCGGGCGCAGCCGGAAAAGACCGGCGATCCAACGGTCCTGTATTCGGATAAGCTGGTCACGATCGCCGGCGATGCAATCACGTTTGCGAACTACTCGCTCCTCATGAAGCCCCGGCGGGTGGCATTTGCCGATATCGACCATATCGAGGTGCTGGAGCCCTCGCTTACCACCGGGAAATACCGGATGTGGGGCTCCGGGAACTTTTCGATGTGGTTTCCCATGGATGGCGGCCGCTCTTCGCGGGACAAGATCTTCCATGCGTATCTTAAGGGACACGGGATGAATATCGGGTTTACCGTGGAGAGCTCCGCGGTAGTGACGGCGATACTGGCATCAAAGGGGCTTATCCGGTCGTAATGCCTGCCCGAGGGGTCCGGGAGGGATGGGGGGTGAAGTACACCTGACGGTCTGCAGGGATAAGGGAATACCCTAAGAAGCCTGCGGGATGCATCCCGTGGTTCTGCAGCGCAAGGACGCCTTATCCCTTCATGGGAGCGCAAGCATCCTTTGCGTATTCATTTGTGCTTCATCAGCCGGAACGCACAACAGGTAATCCCGAGCGCAGAAAAGAGCGCAATCCCGGTGACATACCAGTAGTTTGTAAGAACAGACCCGGGAAGGATGTTCCCTGCCAGGAAAACCGTGACCCACAGGCACAAAAAGACGATACCACTGAACCTTGTCAGGGAAAAAAGACGCCCGCTATAAAAAAATCCTGACGAAAAGTATCCCTCAGGTCCCATGAAAAGCCGGGCTGTCCGGACAAACCGGTCTTCGAAATACACTGCCGGCAGGAGTGCAATAACCAGGCCAATGAGCGCCCAGTACAGGGCAGTCCTGTTCTCCCCGGTCCCCCACACGACATACAAAAAGACTGCGACCACGCAACCGGTATACAGGATATACAACGCGAGGTAACGGTTTCCCCGGTCTGCAAGTTCCTCTCCGCTGTGACTATACTCTTCCGGCAGCCCGGACTGCCTGTTGTACCATTTTTTCTCCGCTTCAAACCACGATGTGCGCAGTTCTTCCGGGGACGGGTCGTCCCCGGATACCGCAGGTCTGCCCCATTTCCCGTAAAGGCAGAGGAAAAAACCCCATGAACAGATGTTTATCAGCCAGATGCCGGAGAAGCTCAAAAGACCTGCAAGGAACAAAGAGAGGGAAAGATGGCGGGTCTGTAAAACGAGAGATGTTATGAAAACTACCGCCAGAAGTGAAATGACGACAACGAGCAGGACAACAAGGGAGTCCCTCCCGGATCCGCTGCCCGGATTAGCCTGCCCCGGGCAACATTTCCGGAGCCGGGTTACGCCCGTGTCATCCCGGGGGGGAAGAAGTCCGTGCCCGCCGTATCTTCTCCCGAGATACCAGTACACGAGGCTTGAGCAGAGACTGAGGAGAAGAACCCCGGTGCTGATCCCATACCCCAAAAACGGGAGAACCGGACTGCTGTCCGGCAGCAGGGGGAGCTGCAGGAAGAGGAAACCGGAACAGGCCAAAAACGAGAGCAGTGCCCCGTACATTACGATTTTGAGAACAGTCTCCTTACGGGTCATGCCTGACAGGAATACGTCACCTGTGTTTATTATATAATTTTTTACTATTTAGGCCTGATATGGAAATGATACCCCGTCTTTCTCTCTGGTGCATAACGGACGGGACCATCAGTCCTGATGGTGGGAAGGTGTGCGGGTGTTCTCCCGGTCGCCTTTTTTGTATTTTCATGCCCTGAGCCGGTAGGAGATGTAGGTAAGTCCCAGGGCGATGAGCAGCCCGGGGATGTTTACGAACAGGTACGTGGTAAGCAGGTCGTACGAGGTGAGATGGTAATACAACGTGCCAACAAAAAGGATGGTAACGATATAGACGGTAAAAAGCCGCATGAAACTGCCATCGGGGCCGCGAGAATGTAGTCCGATAAGGTCAAGGACCCCTCCCGCGTTATCTTCTGTTATGCCCTCGTATCCTATTGCCCTCGCGGCAGTTTCGGTATACCGTTTGTGGAGCAGGGTGGCCGGAAACAGGGCGAGAGCTGTTCCGATGAGCGTATACTGGGCAGCCGGGTTCTCCGTGATGGTCACGGACCAGATGAGCAGGAGGATGGTCCCTGCGCATGCGGAGTACAGCGTCCAGACATTCAGGTAAAAATTCCCCCGGTTTACGAGTTCCATGCGGTCCGGGATGTGGTCCGGGGTCAGGTGCATCCAGACGTTGTACTGTTCGTTGTACGGTTCAATCCGCTCGTCGTAACGTTTCGTTGCATCCTGTACCAGCGCCTCTTTTCGGGCTGCGATCGAGGCATCGGATTCCCAGAAGAAGAGAAGGCAGCAGACTGCCATGACAAGGGCCATGATACCAAAGGCCATGAAGAGGAAGTTTTCCGAATAGAGCAATCGGACAAAGGTCTCCCTGGTATAGGAGCCGGCTGCGGCCTGGTACAGTTCTGATGCGCAGGCCAGGGTAATGGCCATAAAAACGGCAAACGCAACCTTGGCATACCAGTGGAGCTTCTTTTTCTGAGACGGTGCAACCGGCCCGGCTGCCGCGGGAGTCCGGGAATTGTCCGGGGAGTTGCCGGCCCGGTCCGGGCGTTTTCCCTCGCGATGTGCATAATACAGCGTCAGGATCAGGATGACGGGGAGGATCACCATCAGGGGATTGTCACGGTAAATAAGGATGGGCGGGTCATCGGTGCCGCTGTTTACCGCCATTATCGCGGTATACGCGTACAGGATCAACAGCGCCGCAATCTCGGCAAGAATTGCATACCGGATAAGGGGTTTCACCGGGCGCGTGCTGACGGTCATTGGGGTCACGGATCCCTGCGTGCCGTCCC
Source organism: uncultured Methanoregula sp. (assembly GCA_963666355.2). Classification (GTDB taxonomy): domain Archaea; phylum Halobacteriota; class Methanomicrobia; order Methanomicrobiales; family Methanospirillaceae; genus Methanoregula. Next base: position 14,272 of record CAXXCP010000016.1, on the reverse strand, counting down.
CCCTGAGCCGGAAAAGGGCGTATGTGATCCCGAGGGTTGTAAGGACTGCGAGGATAAGTACGGGCAGGTACGTGGTAAACAGGTAATAGGCCTCGATCTGGTACGCGGACATCACGACGAGGATTGCCACCCCCAAGACGATGAGGATTGATAATGCCACGCCAAAGGGGCCTCCACGGCTGCTCTGGGTGGTGGAGAGAAACGAAAACAGGCTGATCCGCTGTGTGCCCGGGTATCCGGCAACCATCCGGGCTATGCGGCCAAAGCGGATCTGGAGGTATATTGCCGGGAGCAGGGCGATGATGAGCCCTGCGAGGGTATAGAGGGCTGCCAGGTTCTGCGTCATGGTCTGCGACCAGATGAGCAGGAATGCGATGGCCACGCATGCCGCGTACAGCGTCCAGATCTTCAGGTAATAGTTCCCCTGCGTTACCAGGTCGCTCTTTTTGGGGGTGTAGTCCGGGGAGAGGTGCATCCCGGCATTGTACCTTTCCTTCTCGATCCCGTACCGCATATTCGCTACCTTTACCATCGCGTCCTGGGAGATGGGATCGCCAGCCATGTACAGGAACATGCAGATGAGCCCGGCACACATGGTCATAAGACCTGTAGCAAGGAACAGGAAATTTGCTGAATACGGTAAAAACGACCGGATTAATGCTCCCGGGGCATGGGGGGCAGTCACCGGCCCGAAAATCGCTACTGCGCAGATCGCGGAGATGCTCAAAAAGAGGATAGCCAGGGCCTTTAAGATCCGGATGCTGCTCTCTTTCATGGGTGTTCCTGATCCGGACCAGTACGAGAGGGGATTCTATCCATGGTAAAATCGTTATTTTTGCATTAATATAAAGAGCGTTGTTTTTTGGGTCTTCATTTTTATTCTTCATTTCGCCGGTTTTTTCCCTGGCACCGGACCCGGTCTTTTTTTGGAATTGCCGGTTCGCGATCCGATCTTTTTAAAAAATCCTCAGCACCTGATGCGATCTTTTTTTGGAATTACCGGCCCATGACCCGATCTTTTTTGAAAATCCTCAGCACCTGATGCAATCTTTTTTTGGAATTGCCGGCCCGCGACCCGATCTTTTTTTGAAATCCTCAGCACCCGATGCGATCTTTTTTTGGAATTGCCGGTCCATGACCCGATCTTTTTTTGAAATCCTCAGCACCCGTGCCGGACTTTTCTTTTAAAAAAACGGCAGCCGGATCCAGTCTCCATCGGAGAATATGATGATTATTCGTGGGCCGGGCCTTTTGGGGGGAGGGGGTGGTGCCGATCTTTTTTTACAATTGCCGGCTCGTGACCCGATCTTTTTTGAAAATCCTCAGCACCCGATGCGATCTTTTTTTGGAATTGCCGGCCCGTGACCCGATCTTTTTTAAAAATCCCTGGCACCTGCATCGATCTTTTTTTAAAATCTTCAGCAACCCGATCGATCTTTTCTGGAAATCTTCCGGATCCCGGGTTTTGCGGCACTGTTCCTGCTGCCGGGAAAATCCGGGCCGGTAAAACCGTATTTCCCGGTGACCGCGCCGCGTTTTAAAAAAAACCGCAGGAACCCCCGGATCCCGGTTGAATCCGGGCATGAAAACCGCCCGGCTTTCTCCCGGAACCATTGATGTAACCGCGGGGTTCTGGGTATTTTAAATACTGCACTATGAAACGGAGAATTATACAATGACCCTGAATTTCTGCACGAAACTGGCATGGAAGGCCCGCAAGATGGGATACGAGCGGAGAGCCGCGGCCCAGGTTGCCCGGAGCTGCCAGTTCCTAATGGCCTTTGCGTGCGGACTTTTGGGCATTTACGGTATTGCCACCCCCGGCATTCACGGGGTGCCTGCCGGTGCCGGGACCGGATCGTCCGGGTCCCGTGCCGGCCTTCTTTTCTTTGAGGACGTGGCTCTCCGGCGTTGACCGACGGTCCTGTTTAAGGGACATGTTCCTTTGCGGGTTTTGATGCTGGCGTGAGAGCCCCGGCCGTACACGGGCCGGAAGGATCTCACGTGCCGGGATCGGCCCGGTCATGTTCGTGCCCGCCCGGACCGGCATTGTACAGCCCCCCGTACAGCAGGCGGGATATCCCCGCGTTTGCTGCCTGAAAAGAACTGACGAAGAACGCTGCCATGACAACAAAAAAGAAGGAGTTGATGTGAGACCATGACCGAATTAATAACGGTTACAGGAGACGTGGCCGAACCCGGCCTGAATGCATCCGGTGCCCTGAAAAGCAGCCGGATAAATCCCTTGAAGGGAGTACCGGCAGTACCTGCCGGCACTGCCTCAGGTGTACCAGCCATCATCATCGGGACCGGTGCGGGAGGTGAACTTGTCAATGGTCCTGAGCACTATATCCGGTGCAATGCGGTCATCATCGACGCGATGCGCATCCTGGAATGCTTCGGGTATCTCACCATTATGGTGAGGAAGTCGAAGATCCCGCTCGATCTTGTCGGGCTCCGGCCTGACGGGGCAGTGGCGATCGAGGTGGTGCGGTCACGGCTGCCGCTCCCGGATGCAAAAGTGGTTTATCGGGAGTGCAAAAAAGAGGTGGATTATCTGCGGAAGATGAAGTCCCCGTCCCAGTGCCGGAAGATGCTCTGGGTCTGGTCGCCGCAGTGCCGGTGGAGGTTCTACGATGTGTTCCCCGGCGGTATCTGGCTCGCAAAGGATATGATGGAGGGAGATGGGAGGTAAAACCCTCTTTTTTTAAAACCGGTTTTTCATGGACGATCCTGCCCCGGCAAAGTCGTGGTAGATCACAAAAGGATTATCCCGGGCTTTCCCAAAAGTCCCGGGAGTATCGACAATAATCTCGACCGGCACCCCGATAGAAGACAAGCGAATCAGGTTTGCGCCTGTTTCTGCATCTGCTGGATCTCTTTACAGATTTCATCGAGATCGTTACTCAGATACTGCCTGCGCTCTTTTGTATAATCGCCTTTTCCGTGATCGAACATCTGGATGAACCGGATCAGGTCGACGGGTCCGAGCGTTTTTAAAAGCGCGTCCATTCCTTCGTCATGGATTTCATGCAAAGTCTTTACTCTCATTTCCCGTCACCTCCTCGTACCACTGAACCGGATTCACGATTTGTATGGAAACTGTATCGCTGTGGTGGCTCATAATGTTTACCAGCGTATCATCTGTTGTGAGAAGGACCGCTGCTCCCGCCCGTTCTGCGCAGGCAATATGCAGGGCGTCAAGTGCTTTTATCCCCCAGCCCATAAAAACCGCTGCCCGCTCTTTTATATTTTCGTCGACAGAGACCGTGGTCTTTGTTTTTGCTGCAAATGATGTCACGTAATGCTTCTTCTGGTAATCGAGTATCTTTGCGATTTCATAGGTGATTGCGAAACTCCAGACCAGATCCCAGTCGCGTTCGCACCGGTTCAGGATGGCGATGATGGTTTCGCTCTCGTACCGGATTCTTGGAACCAGCTGGTCGTCAAACGGCCTGCACAGACAGCAGACATCCATATAGATCTTCATTTCTCCGCCCACCCGTACATGAAAGATGCAGATTGCCTTCCCGTGTATTTATTGGAAGAGAGGATAATCATTTGCCTGTCCCGGTGCCGGCGGAGGTTCTATGATGTATTCCCCTGTGTTATCAGGCTGGCGAAGGGTATGGGGGAGGGGCAATAATTTTTTTTTTAATTTTTAAATAAGTTGAAAATCGCCGTTGTTGTTACTTTGGGCAATAAAGAAGCAGCCCTCGCGATATATTCGTCGGGTTTAAAAGTTGTAGTATCAACACCGAATGCAAGTTTATTGAGTCCTTGATCTCCACCTGTAACTTTCAAAATTCCTGTAGCACCGGTAGATTCACCGTCATTTTTTTGATTCGGCTTAAACGATGATGAATATACATCGAACTGAACCTCATCACCGATAGCAAGATTGGTTGTAGCAGTGATGAAAAATTTGTCACCCACATGTCTGTCACCGATCGAGTCAATAATAATAACCGGCTCTTCAATAAGGAACTGGAGTTTTGTATATACATCATCGATATTTTCGTCGTTAATTGCTTCAATGAGTGCCTGCGCCGCTTCTGAACCAATTTTTCTATGGGGGCCAGCAATTGAGAATAAAAGAGTTCCCATTTTAGGGTAATTGCTCAATACATTTTGCTCAGTTTTATCAAGATAAACATCAAATTCATTATTCATCATAGGGTGCTGGACAACAACAAAATATTGCCCCACCCCCATTTCCTTTATGTCCGATTTGGTAAGTTGAAGCGAGAAGGACGCATCAGAGTTTACCTGTACTGTTTTTTGTAAAAATGAGTCATTTCCAAAAATCCAAATTTGAACACCCTTTTTAGGAGAACCTGTCGCAGTCCCCGTAATGAAAATCTGATCTCCTTGAACAACTGTAGATTGTGATGCAGTTGCACTTACAAACGGTTGTTTTAGAATAATTGAAACAGTTCCGTACGTGTTATCGTTCAGAGCATCTCTTGTAAAGGGGCCTTCACTTGCATATATTATATATATCCCTGAATTTAGCAGAGATGCAATTTTTGAGGTGTCCCATTCATATTCCCAAGTATTGTCCCCTTTTACATTAATTTTGAGGAAAGTATTTGCATCATTATTTTTTGTTTCTATTGAAAATTGATCGAGTCTCCTTGTTTGATTAATAGGATTCTGAAGTGCAATTGATAGATATACTGTTGGACCTGCAGTGCAAGTACCTGCGAGTCTCACTTTTTCTCCAAGATAGTATGATTGATCCCCGTAAGCAATAACTGTCACTGCCCCAATATAATCTGATTCTTTAGGAGCCAAACTGCTCAAGAAAATATAATTCGATAAATTTTCTTCGGTGAAAGATTTGTTTCCACCTTTTAATACCTTTGTAATTCTTTCATCAACGAGGAACTTCTTAAGTTCCTCATAGTTTTTTGAAATTTCTTCTGGTGAGGCTTTGAGATAAAATTCTGGATCGTCCCATTGTTCGAACTCCTCCCGATCCATGTTTAAATATGCCACACTTCTCAAAAATTGTCTTCTGTTAATTTTTACATTATTACTAAATTCTCCTGAAATTAAATTGAGAATTGACCATTTTATTAACAGTTCTTCATCAATATTTAATCCATGTATTGTATTTCCCAGCATCATCATGAATCTAAGTGAATTAATGTACTGTTTTATTTGACGTGGATTACTTTCTGAACCTGTAAGGATTAAATCAACATAATTTTGAAGTGGTTCATCTTCGACCAATACACTTAAAATATATTCCTTGAGTTCTTCTTTACGGATCTCCGGAAGATCGAATTGCAGCTGAATGATTTTTTTCAGATAATCCTCTCCTGAAAATCCCTCGTATTTGATATAATATGATTTAACTGCTTTTGCTATAAGATTCGTATCCATTCCCAAAATGAAAATGCATCCTTTTTGATCGAAAAATAAATTTATTGATTCTAATATTTTTGCGATAGTGTCTGGTGAACATCGGTCCATATCATCAATAAATATTACAAGGACGCCCTTTTTATCGTTGAAATCCCCATTAGAATCTTCTTGAACGACAAAAAAATTTAAAATTAATCTCATATAGTCTTGGAAAGAATCAAAAAATGGAGTTCTCTTCTTATACTCTGGAATCTTTTGCCATTTTGTGAAATCTGGTGCTAAGCCACCAGTTAAAATTTTAGCTAAATCCGTAATCTGTTGAGTAGGATTACTAGTTTCACGTAGGGTTAATGACCCTATTTTTATTTTATCCAAAATTCCTTGTTTTGTAAAAAAATTTTGTCGTTCGATCTCATCATAAATTTCTCGAACCAACGATGCTAACATTGCATCCGTTTCAGAATATTTCCACGCGTTAAACCAAACAGTCCTAGTTTTTCGGCATGATTGATTCGAAGGTGAGGAATCGAGTTTTTTTCTTAATGTTTTCATTAGTGATGTCTTTCCACTTCCCCATCTGCCATTGATAACAATAGAAAGTGGAGTTGTATTTTCAGGGAAAAGGATAATTTTACTGATTGCCTCGATATAAGCATCAAAATTAAAGTATTTGGCATCATCAAGGGGGGAATCGCCAATTATCCTCAAATATTTAGGATCAATTTGTGTTTTTTCCATTTACATCAAAATTAATTGAAGTCGACTTACATTCTGTCCGTAAATCGAATTATAGCGTGAGAGATTATCTTTGTTGCGGAATTAACGATTCATTAAATTATCCCCCCATTTCCTCTTTTTGCACGCCAATCGCCCCGGATCCCGGATCCGGCCATACCCGAAGCCCGGATGGCAACCCCCCGCGTACCCCTATAATCCCGACCGGACCACAGGTATGTGTCAAAGGGGCCCCCGAGACGAGAACGAAAAAAAAGAGAGAACAAAAAGGAGAAGTGAAAAAAATGGCAGATTTCCAGGATGGAACAACCACCAAGACCGCCTTCCGCAATCTGGCAAACCCGATTGAGGACGCGACGACCTTCAATGCGATCGTCCAGGCAGTCATCGTATCGAACCCCTTCGGATGTGTATCCTACATGTCCGCAGGTGTAACACACGCGGGCGTTGAAAAGACCCGCGAGGCCTATACCGCAAAGATCGTGTTCCAGGACAACGATGCAAAAGTCGTGGGCCTGGTCACCGACCGGTACGCAAGCCTTGCCGGGTTCAACGCGGGGATCTCGACCCTGCTTACCACGCCTGCGCTGAACGCAGCACACGGCGGGGCACCGTCCCGCGACACCGACAGCGAAACCTACTCGGCAACGCTCAAGTGCCACGACCCGAACGGCGAGATCTACACCCTGCATTTCAGCAGGGACCGGATCATCATCTCCTCGTACGAGGACGATGCGATCCGCACCAGGATCGAAACCTGGGCCGACACCGAGACGGCCCTTGCCTAGAGGTGAGGGAGATGGAGACAGAACTCCTCATCACCCTCGCCTTCCTCGGCACCGGGCTCCTCGCCTATGTAATCGTTCCCGGCCTGCTTGTCATGTGGGACCGGGTCCTCGACCACATGGAAGAGTCAGAGGGAGAAAGAAAAGCATAACCAAAACGGGCAGGGATCATCCCCTGCCCTCGTATTTTATTGACCCCACTCACTCGGGCCACGCGGTAACGTCCTTTACGGACGGCCGGATCGACGGGGAGAGCATATCGGCCGGGTATCCCATCGCACACCCCATAAACGCCCATTTCCCCTGCTCCAGTCCCAGGACCCGGCAGAACCCGGGATTCTCCGCCATCTGCGCCGTAACCGACACGAGCTGGAACCCGAGGCCGAGCGCCGTGGCCTTGAGCCACATGTTCTCCATGCAGTGCGCAAGGGACTGCTGCTCCACCGGCGGGAACCCCTTCTTTTCGGCAGCCACAACGTAAAACGGGGCAGTGCCGACCCCGGGGACCCTGCCCATCGCCTTGATCGCCGCGAGCCGGTCCAGGAACCCGGCAGCCTGCTCCCGCAGGGCGGCATCTGCGGCCGCAGCCCGTTCGAGCCCGGTGGCCATGGCAAGCACCTCGTCATACACGAGCGGCACCAGCTCCGCCATTGCCCGGGAATCCTTCCTGATCACCACGAACCGCCGGAAATAGTCGCTGTCCGTACCTATGGCCGCAGCCGCAAACGGGGCATGGAGGCCCGCATGGAGGATCTCTTCGATCGCCGCATCCGGGGGAACCTCGTCCTTAAACTTCCGGCATGACCGGCGTTCCCCGATGATCCTGTCCAGCACCGCGTTGTCATGATCGGTTGTACATATCATGTGCCCACACTCACATCCCAATGCAGTGCCAGGATATTTTAAGGTGTACCCCAGAGGGGCTGTGCACAACCCCCCCCGCGTGCACTTTTTTAAAAAGTCGTGTGTTTCCACTGTACGCGGGAGCCGGAACGTGACAGACGGGGCACAAACCGGAAAAACGGGCAAAAATATATCCCTTATCCAAAAATAACATGGATACGTGGCAAAAACCACAAATGAACGAAAATAACTGGAAAAGGAAGTGATTACCACGTCGCATAAAGAAAAGAAGGCTGTTGCCCCCGCATCAAAGACTGCTCCCGCAGCATCAAAGACTGATGCCAAGAAGACCGGCAAGAAGTAAGCCTCAACCCATTTTCATTTCCCTATTTTTCCCTCATATTCTTTATTAAAAAAAGCTGGTTCACCCGGGCCGGCGGGTGGCGGTATCCGGCGTTTAGTTCATACCCGGTTTTGGTGTTTACGGGTGAGCGTACGGCATGGTACAAGGATCACCGGAACATGCATCGGCAGGAGAAACCCGGGGACAAAAATCCTTGTCCGAAACCCCGCAGACCCGTTTACCGGGAGGGGCCTTATTTTGGCGAACCCGGGGTAACAATCCTCTGGTTCCCGAGAGGGCAGTACCCGACCCGGGATAACTCCCTCTGCATCATCAGGCACCGGGCAATCGACCCTCCCGAGGAAGGGGCATACTGATCGCAATGGATCTCTTCGCAGAACTCCTCAAGCATATGTCCCCATGAAGCGGGAGGGGAGTTAAAGCTGATGCAGGGACCAACCCGGGAATTCCGGCGCTTCCAGCCCGGATACCCCACGGGAAGGGGGCAGATTCCCCCGACAGGAACGTAACCGGCCCGATTCCGGTTCAGGCACAAAAAGAAAAAATCCCGGGAGCAACTCCCACAGACTGCTCTTTTTTACTGCGGCGCATCCTTTGCCACCGCCGAAAGGACCGCCGCGACACCCGCGATCACCGCTGCTGCAAGGAATGCAACCGCAAAGCCCTCCACGATGATCTCCATCGGGATCTGCGCCACCGGCGTACTGGGATCGAAGCCCTGGTTTGTGACCACCGTAAAGATGGCGATCGTGCCCATCAGCGCGATCCCCACCGTCTCCCCCACGTTCTTCATCGTGGTCATGATGCTCGAACCCACGCCCTCCTCGTCTTTTTTGCTCTGGCCGAGGATCTGGTTCATGTTGGGCGGGAAGAAGATCCCCAGGGCTATTCCCACGCAGAGCAGCGTCACGGCAATGTACAGGATGCCCGTCTTCTCCGTAAAGAGGCTGATCATGAAAAACGTTACCGCGGCAAATACGGCAGCCCCCGTGGCAAGCACCCGGGAGCCGATCTTGTCCGAGAGGCTGCCCGAGACGGGCCCAAGGACCATAAGCGCAACGGACGGCACGGCAAGCAGGAGGCCGGCCACATAGACCTGGTACCCCATCACGCCCTCAAAGAAGAACGGCAGGAGGTACTGCACGCCGGCAAAGGCAAGCATCATCGCCGCAGCGGCAAGGCTTGCGGCAAGGAAATTTTTGTTCTTAAACAGGTCGAAATCGCAGAGCGGGTCTTTGCACCGGGTCTCCCGGAGCACAAAGAGCGCCCAGAGGACGGCCGATACGCAGAAACTGCCGATGATCGCAGGCGAGGTCCAGCCAAGGGTGAGCCCCTCATCGATCGGCCAGAGGAGGGTGGCCAGGGCAAAGAAGAAGACGATCGCCCCCGGGTAATCGAATGCGCCGGTCTTTACCGGGAGCCGGTCTTCCGGGAGGCACTTCATGCCGAGGAAGACCGCACAGATCCCGATCGGGACATTGATGAAGAAGATCCAGTGCCAGCTCACGTACTGGGTCAACAGGCCGCCGATGATCGGCCCTGCGGCGATCCCCACGGAGATCACCGTTGCAAGGATCCCGAGCGCTTTACCGCGGATCTCTCTTGGGAGGTAGATCGCAACCATGGCCGGGCCGATCGCTTCGAGGGCGGCAGCGCCGATCCCCTGGATAAAGCGCGAGCCTATCAGGGAGTCGATAGAAAACGAGAGGCCGCAGAGGAGCGAGCCCACCGTAAAGACGGCAAATCCCGCAACAAAGATCTTCTTAAAACCCTTCATGTCGCCGAGTTTCCCAAACGCGAGGAGGAGCCCGCTCAACACGAGCAGGTAACTCATGGCAACCCAGGAGACCTCGGACATGGAGACGTGAAACGACTCTGCGATCGTGGGAAGCGAGATGTTCACGATGGTCGAATCAAGGGAGGCCATAAAGGAGGAGAGCGCGAGGATAAAAAGGACGAGCTTCTGTTCCCGTCCCGAGAGGGCGTCCGGTAATTCCATAGAGAATCTTCAGCCCTGTTCTTCTGATATAGGTTTCGGGTTTTTCTTTCCCGTTGACATTTCCCGCAGGTCTCTGGCCCCTATAAAAAAAGCAGGAGGCCCAGGTGCCAAAAATCCGCCCCGGCCCCTTTTTCCCGTTTACCCCAGGTCCCGGCGCTAGTGGGACGCACAGGAGATGCACGGGTCGTATCCCCGGACAATAAACTCGGCAAGCTGCCAGGGCGAACCGGCAAGCGCGAGCCCGGCAGTAGGCATGTTCCACGAGGTCGGGACAAGCATCTTGAATGACCGGACCTTACGGTCTTTTACCCTGACAACATGCACGAGCGTTCCCCGCGGGGCCTCGTTAGCCGCCCAGCCCGGCGCCCCGTTCCCCGGGGGGATAGCGCCCGCGAGCACCGCACCGTAAGGATTGAGCCGGTCGATACAGTCTTCGAGTTCTGCTGCGGCCTGCAGGCATTCCATCTGCCGGGCAACGAGCTGCCCGATCGTGCCTTTCTCGTCGAAGTTTTTGAACCGCCGGAGCCGTGCCGCCGCCCCGACCTCCACCGGCTGCCCGTCATAGAGGGGTAACGCCGGGCACATCTCCCGTGCGGGATCGAGCAGGGTGCCCATAGGAAGCGTTCCCCCGGGGTACGAGGGATCGGCATGCGTTACTTCAGCGGGTCCCCTGTACCAGTTCAGCGGCGACACCTCCGTATACCGCGAGAGGTCAAAGGACGGGTGCTCGTCAAGGCTCGAAGTCCCGTACAGCGGGTCGGTGGCAAGGACGCCCTGGTTGTGGTGACCGAGATTTTTGGGGACCGGCACCTGAACACCGCCGATCTCCACCCGGTCCCTTTGGGAAAAATCCCGGAGCAGGGCAAGCATGCAGTCCATATGCTCGTGACTAAGGACGTTTCCTTCTTTTGCAAGAGAAAAGAGCTTGGTCTTTGCCTGCGGCGAGATATTGCGGTACATCCCGCCCACCCGGGGATTTTTCGGGTGGATTGCCTCGCCGCCGGCGATCTGCACGCAGTCCTGCCCGATCTCCCGGATCCTCTGGATGCGGCCGGCGATCTCCAGTGTCCGGGGTTCGGGGGAGAACGGGTTGATACGGGTGTCCGTGCCGGGATAGTACAGGTCCGGGAGCACCATCAGGGCGTGGAGGGCATGGACCGAGAGGCGGGAGGCTGAATGGATGATCCTGCGCAGGAGCATTGCGTCTTCTGGCACCTCGCACCCGACCGATGCCTCGATCGCCCCGACACCCGCAAGCACGTGGGGTACCGGGCAGATACCGCAGGTCCGGGAGGCGATCTTTGGCATCTGGTGCATCTTTTTGCCAATACAGAACCGCTCGATACCCCGGACCGGGGACATCCCTGTCCATTCTCCATGGGTAACGATTCCCTGTTCGTCAATGTCCAGGACGAGCCCCGAGCGTCCTTCATGGCGTACAACCGGCGAGATGGAGATGACGCGGGTCATGATAACCGGGGAATATATCCCGGGGTATAATAATGGTATGGGATACTGCAACGGCCCTGCTGCCGGAAGAGCAGGGCTTTTGGTCACGGGGACTGCATGGCAGGATCCCCGGGCCGGCAGTGTCCGGGAAAAATAAAACCCGGGCGAAAGGGGCCGTGACAAATACCCCTGGTAATCATCTGTTTTTAAAAACAGGGACAATCCGGGGATATCATTAAGTCGGAAAAGGGGTAAATAGAACCTGTCAAAGGCATATACCTGAGGTAATTTATCATGCCGACCAGCAAGAAACAGATGACAAAACTCAACCAGGTAAAGAAGGAAAAGGCAGCGGAACTCGCAAAGCAGGCAGCAGCCGGCAGCGACAGTGCAAAAAAGAAACTCAAGAAACTTGAGAAAAAGATCAAGTAAGCCTTCTCTTATCCATTCCCTACTGTTTTTATTCTTCCCTGTTACGGGACAAAATCAATACCGGGTCTTTTGCAGGTACGGTCTCTTTTTTGGAATAACCGTATTAAGATACCCGGGAAAAAGAGGATCGGTACAATGAAGCTCCTGCATATTCCCCTGCAGGCATAAAAAAGGCAAAATCATGCAGACAAAATGGATCCTCCTGTGCATCATCGCGGCAGTCGCCATCCTTGTCGTCATCGTCCCGTTTGCCGCCCCGGGCGTAACACCCGGGGGGATCGTCACGGGAAGCGAGGCCTCTCTTGGCGATGGTTTCATGCTTGTCAACCAGTCGGAAATTGCCCTCTCCCTGTACAGCAATGCCCTTGCCACGGACCCGGGCAATACCGCGCTCTTAAAAAAGAAGGCCGAGGCACTGTTGCGGTCCGGAAAGACCGGGGAGTCTGAGCAGATCTACCGGGAGCTCCTGTCCCGGACCCCCAATGACCCGGATGTCCAGGTCCGGATGGGGGACTTTGCGTTCCGGAGCGGGGATTACCCGGGAGCTGCCGGGTATTACGATACGGCGATCGCACTCCAGCCAAAGAACGCAGAGATCCTGCTCCGGGAGGGGGATGCGTACCTCTCGCTTGCCGTGACCGAGTACCATGAGCAGCACGCGGTCTTTTTGGACTCGCTGGACTCCTACCGGAAGGCAATGGCCGTGTACGCACAGGCCGAAAAACTCGACCCCCGGCTCTCGGCCGTGGTCTCGGCCCGGACGCTTGCAGCCGACCAGTTCCAGGCAGGCGGGGATGAAGAGGGGATGCTTGCCTCGCTTGGGGCATCCCGGTAACCGGACCGGGGGATACTTCCTGAAGTCCGGGCTAATACCCGGGCCCCGTGGGTTCTCGTATCCGGCCGCAGGTTGACTGAAGTTTCTTTTTCACTCAAGAACAGGTATTTTCCCAAGAACCGGGATACTTCAGGAACATGGATTACGGATCGTTGATCTCGGACTCGGTTGCATTCACGCGGGCAGTGATCAGGGGAAAATGGGTTACCTGGTTTATCCTGGCCCTCTCTGGGCTTGCTCTCGTCCTCCCCGGAATCGTTTTTGACACAAAATCCCTGGCTGCCGGGGGAACTTTTCCCGGGGACCCGGGTCTCTTAACTGAGCTGGCCGTACTCTTCATCGCCGGCATTATCCTCACGCTCCTTGTCTTTGGGTATGTAGTACGGATCTACCGCGGGGCAGCAGAGCCCCCGGCCTTTGATGCATGGGGCTGTCTGTTTCTCGATGGCGTCCGGCTTGCGGTTCTCAATATCCTCTGGCTCCTGCCGGCATGCCTCATCCTCTTGTTTGGACTTCTTGCCATCGGCCTGGATGGAAAAACGCCCCCTGACTCAGGAAATTCCCTGGCCCCCATCGGCCTTATCCTCCTGCTCCTTGGCATCATCGTGTTTGTCATCACGTTGTGCTTCATGACCCTCGGGTGCGTACGCTTCGCCCGTACGGGGAGTATCCGCGAGGGGCTTCGGCCTTGTGCCATCAGCGAGCTGATCCAGGTCATCGGGTGGGGGAACTATCTCTTCGTGCTCGTGATCGCCACCGTTCTCTTCCTCGTGTACATCCTTGTTGTCGCCCTGCTCTCCCTTATCCCGGTCGCAGGAGCAATCGTGTTCGGTGTTCTCGTCTACCCGGCAGCCCAGGTCTTCTTTGCCCGGTACGTCAGCCTTGTCTATGACTGCGGTGTCCCGGCAGCAAGTGCCCTATAACAGTAACTTTTTTTGTCGTTTTTAAAGCGAAAAAATTCAGGCATCTCCGCCCGGACCGATGTCCTGATCACCCGGGACGACCAACAGGAACGTACCTATGAAGATCCTCTTCTGCGGCGAAGGTTTTCCCGAGGCAAGGAAACAGCTTGCCGCGCTCCTGCCGGAATGCTGAGATCGTTGCCCTCCCCCCGGACCGGATTGGCCCGCATATCGCTGATGCGGACATAGTTGTCCCGACGGTCAACCGTATAGACGAGGCATTCATGAAAAAGGGAAGTTTCGGGCTCATCCAGCAGTTCGGGGTCGGCCTTGAGGGGGTGGACATCGAAGCGGCGACACGAAACGGCATCCGTGTGGCACGAATCCCGGGCGAGGAGTCCGGCAATGCCGCCTCCGTTGCCGAGCACGCGATCCTCCTCATGCTCATGCTCTCCAAACGCTGGAACGACATTATAAAGACCCGGAAACCCGGCGTCCAGGACCGGTGGGGGACCCCGACCGGCCAGGCCCTTAAGGAGAAGACCGTCTGCATCG
>CAXXCP010000015.1:0-175070 GCA_963666355.2 uncultured Methanoregula sp. | reverse complement strand
GTTGAGAGTATTGATGACTTGCCAAAATTCACGGAGGTAAATTTAGAGAAGTACTGGAACCGACATAAAAAATGAGATCCATCATATCCTGGATTCGGAATTATTCCGGCTCTCATCGGTGCTGACCGATCTTTTTGGAAAGAGCGGATTGCGAATCCTTCGGGGCATTGTCGATGGAATGCCGATGACCGAAATCATAAAAACGCTTCCTCTTAATGTTCGTAAAAAGTCGGCTCAACTCGACGAAATCCTTCAGACAACGATTTCACCGGAAGCAATCTTCCGGCTTAAACACTGCCTGAATCTCCTGAAATGTCTGAATGATGAGATTGACGATCTTACTGACTGTATTTTTCAGTTCGCCGATGAGACTTTTGAACATGAACTCAAAATTCTCAAATCCGTTCCCGGAATTGGCAATATCGCCGCTGTAACCTTGATTGCAGAAATCGGGAATTTCTCGGATTTCTCCACTGGCGACAAACTTGCAAACTGGTTAGGGATAGTTCCAAATGTGTACCAGTCTGCTGACAAACTGAGAACCGGTTCTATCACGAAGCGTGGTTCAGAGCATGCAAGGTGGATCCTCGTAGCCGAAATACGGTTTTCCGAAAGTTCTATGACCGGAAAAAGCCGGTTATTGGAACCGGTAAAACGATTGTCGCTTTGGCCAGGAAGATTGTAACCATCATATGGCACTTGATCACTCAAGATGAATTCTTTAATCAGGCCAATGGGGATTCAAATCCTTCAGCGAAAACGGTCAAAGTCCGAATTCCCGTTATCGCTACTCTCGGTGAAATCCTGAAGATTTTGAATGAGGCTGCTATTGTGTTGAAGGAATCAGATTCCGGAAGGGGTGATTGTTGACCTTATCCTCCTTCCGGATTTGAGATTTTCATGCCAAAATTTTTTAGATCCCTTCCATCGGCGGGAAGAGAATGTCTTCGCCATCCGGCAGCGGAATGGTTGCAAGCGTGGTATTGATCATTGCAAGTGAATTTGCAAGGATCTGCTTCTTCGAAAGAGTATACAGCGTGTCGCCGATATAGAGCGAGCGCTTTACCTCGTATGGCGAGCTGTCGAACCAGTAATACCCACCAGTACTATTACCGTGTTCGATGGTACCTCTTACAACGAAGCCGGACTCCGGGGTAACCCCGAAAACGTACGCCCCGTACCAGATCCGCTGTGAACCGGCGGCAAACTTGTCTGCACCCGTGTCCTGTTTCACGATCCGGGCGGGGATCACGAGGAGGTTCTTGTCCTTGTCGAAGAGGAAGGCCCGGTGGTCCGAAAGTGCAGCAAAGTCTGAACCCGGATCACCAATCTCCACCCTGGCGACCTGCTTTGGGTGTTCTACGTCAGTGACCTCGAAGAGCGCGAGCTTGAGCCCCCGGGTCGAGACCCCGCCCCAGTCGGTTGTCCCGGTCTCTTTCCCAAGGCCGATAACATGGGTACTGTCGTACGGGTGGAGATAGTCCGAGTAGCCGGGGATCTTGAGCTTGCCGAGAACTTTCGGGGCCTTCGGGTCGGCGAGATCGATGACGAAGAATGGATCGATGCGCTTGAACGTCACCATGTAGAGCCTGTCACCGATGAACCGGGTCGAGTAGATCTTCTCCTGTTCTGCGATATGCGTGAGCGACCCGATCAAATGCATCGAGCTGTCGAGCACGAAGATGCTGTTGTACTCGTACTGCCCCTGGTCCGTCCAGACACTGGACGTTGTTGCTACCCGGAGGTTGCCATTGTACTCGTCCATCGCGAACTGGTTCTTAAGTACCCCCGGAACTTCGCCGTGGGCGAGGTACGTTATCGCCCCGTTGTCGATCCCGATCTTGTGGATCACGGTCGTGGTCTGGTCAAGCTCGCCCCTGCGAACCGCTTTTATCTCGCCGGATTTCATGGCATCGATGAGTGCCTGCCGGTCGCTCTCGCTCATCGTGTTGAAATCTGCCGGGAACCCCGGTGAGATTATTCCGGCGGTAACCGGACCGTTCGGGACGCCCGCACCCGCTGCCTGCCCCGTTATGCCGCGCATCGGGTAATAGACCGGATGGTACCGCTGGTAGCTGATGTACATCGCACCGGGCGAGACAGAGAGGATGTCGCCGCTTCCGACCAGGTACGTCTGGGCGTCTTTTGTAGCGCCGCCCGTGATGTCAAACGAACTGACGGTCGTGAAGTCGAACTGCGGCTCGGGATTGTCGAAGTACCAGACATCCGGCGTAGCGACGATCTTCCCGTTTTCGCGAATAGCAGGGATAACGATCCCATCGCTGTACGGGTACACCGATTCGCGGGAGAGCAGGTACACGGTCGTCCCCGTCATCCTCGCGTCTGTGTAAGAGCCGTCGAGGGTGTAGTTTTTGATAACCTTCGGATGAGCCCGGTCGCCGATATCATAGAAGATCGCGTGCGTGACCGGGAAGCTGCGGCCGTAGGGGACCAGGGGCATATCGGCGATCTCCGCGCCGGAATTCAGCCGGGTATTGGCTGTTAATTTCTCGGTAAAACCGGTTGTCACGAGCACGAGACGGTCACCCTGCACGAAGATCTCCTGCGGTGTGTCCTCGAGGAGGGTCTTTGAGACAATCGAAGCCGATGACGCCGGGTATGCATCAACAATCGCGAGCGTATTCCCCGAGATCACGTAGATGTACTTTCCGTCGTTCTTGACAAAATCCGGCTCATCGATCCCCGCAACCTGCACGTTGGTCCGGGAATAATCCGCAGAGCCGATGCTCCCGGCACCCTCCGTCGGAGGTGAATTCGATATGGAGGCGCTTCTCCCGGCTACCGGGACAGCTACCGGGACAGTTACCGGGACAGGAGCCATGATGCCCGGAACCGGCGTACCGCCCAGCTGTTCCCACATGTCTTCATGGTTGTAGGTGCCTTGAGCCTGGTTCGTTGCGTTCCTGAGATACTCCTCGATCTCTCCGGGGGAATTGAATTTCTTGATTGTCCCTGGGGGTGCCTGGGCTGTGGTCGGGGCCGTGCAGCCGCTGACCGAGAGGATGAGTACAATGATAGCAAACGCAGCCAGTGCAAAGACGGGAATGGGTTTTCCGGACATTTCGATCAGATCCACATCTGTGCAAAAGATGATGAATCTGGCGTTAACTTCGAAAATATTCGAAGTTATCAGGTTTTTTTAAAACCCGGGATTTCAGTCTCCTTCCTCTCTTTGTGACTCCTGCCAGATGATGACAAACACTTCTGATCGAATCCTTTTGTTTATCGCAGGATCCGGTCAGTTGCGGTCCCCGGGTATTTTTGCCAGGGCACATATCCTCGTAACATTAACTCCCGGGATAATCGTAAATAAGAAAAATAGCACTACGGGAGAGTTTTTTTCGCCGGTGCATGCCGGACAGTAATTGCCTGTTCCGGATCCGTCTACTTCTCTCCTATTCCAATCCTCTCCACTTTCACGATTGCCTTACTGACACCGGCAAGCGGTGGCAGGAGGTGTGATAATGTCTGCTCGGCCGTGCACCGCCGGACGATTCCCCGGGAACTCGTCTGGAACCATCCTTGTTTATCCCGCTGGAACGATTGCAGGACCCTTCCCTCTTTGTTGAGAAATGTAATAATGCACTCATCGTTCCTCATGTGTATCATCGTACTGGTAATTCTCTCCGGCCTTGAATAGTTGACGCAATGGGTAAAAATGTGCGGACATCCCTGTTTGCCGTACTCGAATTTACGTCCGTAAACAATCTGATGGGCAGCCCCTGGGTCTGTACGGCAGGTGGAAGATGAGACATACCTCAACCTTACAGCTTATCCCTTCCGGCACACGACTAAGTTTATCAGATGAGCCAGAAGATCGATCCCGCCGTGATCCCGCACGCACCCGGCTGCTACCTCTATTCGGACGCGAGCGGCGAGATCATCTATATCGGGAAGGCAAAGGACCTGCGGAAGCGGGTGACGAGCTATTTCCAGAAGAAGGACCACGACACCAAGACGCAGATGCTCGTCGCAAACATCGATTCCGTCTCCGTGATGGTGACCAACACCGAGACCGAAGCCCTTCTTCTTGAAAATAACCTCATCAAGAAGCACCAGCCGAAATACAATATCGACTTGAAGGACGCAAAGCGCTTCGCGTACATCGAGCTGACAAAGGAACCCTTCCCCCGGATCGGGATCGCCCGCCGGACAAGCAAAGGGGAGGCGACATACTTCGGCCCCTTTGTCTCTGCCGCCGAACGCGATGAGATCCTCCGGGTGATCAAACGGATCTTCGCTATCCGCCCGTGCCGGAAACTCCCGAAGCGAGCCTGCCTCCGGTACCACATGGGGTCGTGCAGTGGACCCTGTATCGGGGCGATCAGCGAGGAGGAGTACAGGACGCAGATCGACCGGGCGACTGCACTTCTCAAGGGAAGAGGAAGCGAACTCCTTGGTTCCCTTCGGGAGGATATGAAAGAGCGGTCTGCCCGGCAGGAGTTTGAGAAGGCCCTCTCACTCCGCAACCAGATCTCGGCAATCGAGCGGCTAACCGAGCGGCAGCATGTCGAGCGGCCGAAGGCGACCGATGAAGATGTCATCGCGTACACGATCTCGGATGAGACACTGTACCTGATGGTCTTCTCCGTGGAGAAAGGGAAACTCTCTGATAAACAGGAGTATTCGTTTGCAGCCGGAGGGGACGCGTTCGATGAATTTCTCGTACAGTACTACGCGGACCGGGTTCCGCCTGCGGAACTGATCCTCCCCCACGAAGTGGACGAGGCGATTGCCGGGTACCTCACCGAGCGGAAAGGGAAGCTTGTACAGCTGACGGTGCCGAAGATCGGCGACAAAAAGAAGCTCCTCGAACTTGTTGAGATGAACATCGAGCACGCATTCCTCAAAGACGATCTCAAAGTGCGCGATCTCCAGGCAAGCCTGGGACTGCCCGAACGCCCGGCCGTTATCGAATGCTTCGATATCTCCCATCTCTCCGGGACCTCGATGGTCGGGTCAATGGTCCAGTTCCGGAACGGTGTACCGGACAAGAAAAATTACCGGCGGTTCAAAATTCGGACTGTTGAAGGGATCGATGACTTTGCCTCGATCGGGGAGGTTGTGAGGAGGCGATACCGGCGCCTGATCGATGAAGGAACCGATATGCCCGACCTGATCGTCATCGATGGCGGGAAGGGGCAGCTCTCGTCTGCTGTCGACATCCTGAAAGAACTTGACTGCCCGGTCCCGGTCATTGCCCTTGCCAAGCGCGAAGAGGAGGTCTTCCTGCCGGGAGAAGTCCTCCCGCTCAGGCTCGACCCGAAAGGGATGGCTCTCCGGTATCTCCAGGAGATCCGGAACGAGGCGCACCGGTTTGCCATAGCGTACCACAAGCTGCTGCGGACCAAACGGCTGGCATCCGATCTGCCAAAAAAGCGGGGAATTCCATGAAATACCATACGATTATGATTACCGTACGATACGAACATGACGAACCCGACGCCCGGGTCTCCACGGTTTCCTTTCTCTATTTTATCGTACTCTGAGGCCCCGGACAGCAACCCTTGCCGGCCCGAGCAACCGGTTACGGAATTTTCGTACTCCCGAATAAAAAAAGAGGATCAGACTGTTCCCTGGTAGAGCGGTTTCTGCGATCCGTCGCTGTAAAAACCGGAGACGGAGACCTGCGTGGTCCCGGGGAACGATCCATCGAAGGATATTGTCGAGCCGGGGGAGACGGACGTTGTCCCGAGGCTGTCCCCGATGTGTTTCACATCGCTTCGCCCCTTGGAGTTTGTCACGGTCGCCTGCACCGCGCGAATACTGTTCATATCCGGCCCTCCCAAAAAGGTGACAACAATGTGCGTGTCATCAGGTTTTGTTACCGATACATGGCTCGCTGCTGTAGTCGGGAGAGGGGTGGGCATTGCCGTTACCGCCTCCGTGATCTGGACAGGTGTTATAACCTGCGCCGGCTGGCTGCACCCGGCAAAAACTGCTGCAAGGAGAAGACAGGTGAAGGCAACCAGCGCTAATACCGGGAAAGGATGATCGAGTCGCATGATCTCGTTTGTATTGCTCTTATTGTAGTATTTTTCCCCATAATCCGGATGGGTTTGCCGGCATCGGGGCACGGCACGTGAACCGGCTTCCGGGCAGGTCCGCTCCGTGCATTACTCGTCCCGTTTTTCCGGGATTTTTTGTCTGCAGGAAAATTTATGGGGGAGCAGCCGGAATACCCGGTCATGTCCCGCCCCCCGCTTCTCCTGATCCTTGCCATCATCCTCATTGTGGCCCTGGTGCTGATTGCCGGATATTCGACCAGCCTCTGGCCGGGTACGGGTGCGGGTGAATCCGTGTATCCAACGGGAGCGCCTGCCGTTTCTCCGGTACCTGGTACATCACTGGCACCAAATCCTCCTCCGGTAACGGTAGTACCGACCGCCCTGCCCCTCCCGGTCCTGACACCGGTTTCCGATCCGGAGCAGGGCTGTATAAACGACAGTGACTGTGTCCCCGCCCAATGCTGCCATCCTACGAGCTGCATCAACCGGGCATACAAGCATGTCTGTACTCTCCTGTGTACGGATGTCTGCCTTGGTCCCATCGATTGCGGGGCGGGATCATGTGCCTGCATCAACGGGGACTGTTCGGTCCGGAATTCTACCGGGTTGCCATTCCCTACGGAAAATCCCCCGTACGATGGCGAGTGAGGGACAGGATATCCCCGGTGGGGTGCTCTCGCGCCACTCACAGCCCGGCAGTATCGCTTCCGGGACAGGGCAGAACAGCACCAACAGGAACAAATGACGGGAGCGATAAACGGTCATCATTAACAAACAGGAGCCTGAGGTCATTTGAAAAAATTATCCTTGTCATGGTTGCCCTCGTGGCGGTGCTCGTGGCGGCCGGTTGCACCGGGACGAATGCGGGCGGGCAGGACACGTCGCAGGGAAACCTCCGCGCTCACTTTGAATACAAGGAGAGCTGGGGCCCGACCCTTGGGTGCTACGGGAAAGTTACCGGGTACGTCTATAACACCGGCAACCAGCCGATGGATAATGTCCAGCTGGTCTTCAACCTGATCGACACATCGACCGGGACGATAAGGGACTCGCGCCCGCTGGGAATCGGGATGCTCGATGCCGGGCAGTCCCGGACATATGCGACCATTCTCGACGGGGATTGCACCCGCGATTACCGGGTCGAGGTTGTCTGGAGTAAGTAAGCCGGGTTTGTTGCTTTTGCACACCAGCTGCAAAACATTTTGAGCACTCCACATCCCGGGCGGGACCCGTAACGTTTGAGAAGTCCCCGGCACAAACACTTTCAGGACTGTAATTTTCTTTTAACTACTATGTAACAAATTACCATAATAAGAATGATAACGATTATGCTAAGTGTTTGAACACCTAACCCAAAAACTACGTCCATGTGAATAGATCATATTTACCAATAATAAACCTTGACGCAAATGCAATTTCAATTCGTGATTTTTTTTTGATTATGAGGTTAAAATTGCATTTTCCCACCAATAATCGTGCATTGAATCGTTCAACGATTAGAGAAAAATGGGTGTGGAACGGGAAGTTTACTCAACCATTTTATTGGCCAAAAAAATTGTTTCAATTGCCCTCTTGAAGCGATCGGCATTTCTCTGCTCTTTGATTCGCTGCATGTTTGACAAGGAGTTTTTTCCCGAACTGTATAAAATGGAGGTACACACGGATCGTTTTTCCACGAGGTTTTTTAGCAATGACCTCCTTGGTGAGTACAGGTTACTTATGGCAATTGACTGGTACAACGAATTCGTGGACCTGCACTACGAGCCTGCAAAGGATGAACTGATCTGCCTGTACTATTTCGAGCCGGCAGCCGGCATCAGCCAGGAAGAGGCGGTCGGAAGGATCGCGTCCGAGAGCTCCACCGGGACATGGACCACGCTCTTCACCATGCCGCCCCGGATGAAAGCCCTCCAGGCAACCGCATTCGCGATTGAAGACAACTACGTAAAGGTTGCATACCCGCTTGCACTCTGGGAAGAAGGCAATGCGGTCCAGCTGCTCAGCGGGATCGCGGGGAACATCTTCGGCATGAAGGCTTTAAAGAACCTCCGGCTCATCGATGTCACCCTTCCTCCGGCCTACCTGAGGCATTTCAAAGGCCCCCATTTTGGGATGGACGGGATCCGGAAGATGACCGGCGTTTACGGTCGGCCGCTGACGGGCGCAGTCCCAAAACCCAAGATCGGGTTCTCGGCTAAAGAGCACGCGGAGATAGGGTACGAGACGTGGATGGGCGGGTTCGACTTTGTCAAGGACGATGAGAACCTGACCTCAACCTCCTTCAACCGGTTCGACGACCGGGTGAAGTTCATGACAAAACTCCGGGACAAGGCCGAGAAGGAGACCGGGGAGAAAAAGTCGGCCTTCCTCAACATCACTGCCGATGTTGAGACCATGAAGAAGCGGGCCGACCTGCTGGCGGCAAACGGCTGGAACTACTGCATGATCGATGTCGTGGTCGCCGGCACCGCGAGTGTCATGACCATGCGGGACTACTGCTCGGACCTCGGCCTCGCCATCCATGCCCACCGGGCCATGCACGCATCCTTCGATCGGAACCGGAAGCATGGCATGACCATGCAGTTCCTGGCAAAGCTCATGCGGCTTATCGGGGTCTCCCAGATCCACACCGGCACCGCGATCGGCAAGCTCGTCGGGACGAAGAAGGAGGCGATGGTCCTCGCCGATGTCCTGCGGGAGAAGAAGACCGAAGCTGTCGAGGGGATGACTCTTGCCCAGGACTGGGGGAAGATCAAAAATGCCTTCCCGGTCTCATCCGGCGGCCTCCACCCCGGGCTTGTCCCGCCGGTCCTCGACATCTATGGCACCGATCTCGTCCTGCTCGTGAGCGGGGGGATCCACGGCCACCCGAAGGGGACCCGGGCCGGGGCAAAGGCAACCATGCAGGCGATCGAGGCATGGTGCGAGGGAGTCACTCTTGCCGAGAAGGCAAAGAAGGCAAAAGAGCTTGCGGGTGCGCTTGACAAGTGGGGCAGCTACAAGCCTAAGTGAACGCGTGGTCGCAGGTTCGCGCCGTCCAATGAGGACACAAATCTTTTTTGATACTTTTTTGATAGTTTTTTGTGCCAGAGCCCCCAAGGAAATTCGTGTTCGAAGCGGATCGAAGTTGTCATCGACTCGTGATCTTCGTGGGGCGGAAGTTCAGACCGGCCGTGACTGCGATCGCAAAGTTACAAATATCACCCTGCGTGATTACCCTCAAAGGTGAGAAGCGGGCCCGTGCGATCGATCCGACCGGATCGCAGGAACGGGCAGCCCGTTTCCCCGGGTAGCTTGACATGGAACCCATGGTACGGATGAACAACCGGCAGGTCGCTGCCATACTGTATGAAATAGCCGATCTGCTCGAACTCAAAGACGTAAAGTTCAAGCCGGTTGCGTACCGGAGGGCTGCCCATGTTATCGAGAACCTTCCGGAAGAGCTCGGGAGTATCGATGAGCACGGGAAACTCGAAGAGATCCCGGGCGTCGGGACCCATATCTCGGCAAAGATCCATGAGATCCTCAGCTCCGGCAGGCTTGCGTACCTCGATCGGCTCAAAGCAGAGATCCCGGAGGGGGTCTGGGAGCTCGCGGATCTCGAAGGCATAGGACCGAAAAAAGCCCTCCTCCTGAGTAAGCAGCTTGGGATCGCGAGCCTGGACCAGCTTGAAGCGGCCGCAAAGGCCGGAAAGATCCGGGACCTTCCGGGCTTTGGCGAGAAGAGCGAGCAGAACATCCTGCTCTCCATCCGGCAGAAGACCCGGGGCTCGCGGCGTTACCTGCTGGGCGATATCTACCCGGAAGCCGGGTCGATCCTTGAGCAGCTTGCCGAACTCCCGGTAACCCGGATGATCAGCCTCGCGGGATCGATCCGGAGGAAAAAGGAGACGATCGGGGACGTCGATATTCTTGCAACATCTCCTGAGCCGGAGAAGATCATGTCGGTCTTTGTCTCGCTTCACGAAGTGGACCGGATCATCGGGAAAGGCCCGACAAAAAGTACGGTTATCCTTGCATCCGGGATCCAGGTTGATCTCCGGGTGGTAAGAGAGGATGAGTACTGGACGGCCCTGATGTATTTCACCGGATCCAAGGATCACAACATTGCCCTCCGGCGCCGGGCGCTCGAACGCACATGGCGCCTCAACGAGTACGGCTTAACCGATCTCGAAACCGGGAAAAAATTCCCGGCCGGAAGCGAGCAGGAACTCTATGCAAAGCTCGGCCTTGCGTACATCGAGCCCGAACTCCGCGAGAGTACCGGGGAGATCGAGGCAGCTGAGGCCGGTACGCTGCCGGCCATCGTCCCGTACGATGCGATAAAAGGGGATCTCCATCTCCATACGAAATGGAGTGACGGGCTTCACACAATCGGCGAGATGGCCGGGGCCGCACGCTCGCTCGGGTACGAGTACATCGCGGTATGCGACCACGCGAAAAGCCGGGAGATCCCCCGTGGCATGACCGAAGAGAAGATCCGCGACCAGTGGCGGGAGATCGAGGAGGTGAACCGGGAAGGCCCGGTCACGGTGCTCCGCGGGATCGAATGCGGCATCGATGCTGAAGGAATGCTGGATCTGCCGGATACGGTACTCAGGGATTTCGATCTCGTTCTTGCCAGCGTCCATTCCGGGCTCGATATGCCGGAGGAGCAGATGACCCGGCGCATGATAACCGCGATGCACAACGAGCACGTGAACATCATCGGCCACCCGACCGGCCGGATCATCCGGCAGCGGGATCCGGTCCGGATCGATCTCCCGGCAGTCTTCCGCGAAGCCGCGGAACTCGGTGTCTGCATGGAAATAAACGCGCTCCCGAGCCGGTTGGATCTCTCCGATACGAACTGCCGGATAGCAAAGGAGCTCGGGGTCCGGTGCGCCATCGGGTCCGATGCCCATTCGCGGGAGAACCTGCACACCATGGAGTTCGGGATTGCGACCGCCCGGCGCGGCTGGCTCGAAGCAAAAGACGTGATCAATACCCTGCCGCTAGCAGGACTCCAGGAATTACTTGGATCCTGAGCACAGGGTTTTAATCATCCGTTTTCCGGGATGACCCGGTGAGAAATATTCCCGGAACCAGCAAACCTTCCGGAAAAGCGGGGTATGATGGAAATCCCTCCTGATTCTCTCGTGATCGGGGAATTTTATTTCTATAAACTATTCCTGCAATGATACTACAGACGTATCATAGCTGAAACAAAATTTCCGGTTAAACGGACTTGGGCTGATGGACATTTTGCAGGATTGGGAAAATATATTCCGGCGCGAAAGGCCGGGTGGAGAAAAATTACCGGATGAGATCCTGCAGCGATTCGATCCGTTCGTGCAGAACTTTCTCTTTCTCGGCAAATTCGGTGATCTCGGTAAGGATAACGTACATGCTGAGAACATCCTCGTTGCAGGTAGCAGACGCTTTCCCGTGAACGAGCCGCCGGGTCCCATCCTTCCGCTGGATCCAGACCCGGAACTCGGCAGGGACCTTTGCATCCGGTAGTATCCCGGAAATAATTTTTTCGATCTCTGCCTGCTCGGTC
The DNA here is from genome assembly GCA_963666355.2 of uncultured Methanoregula sp. Taxonomy (GTDB): domain Archaea; phylum Halobacteriota; class Methanomicrobia; order Methanomicrobiales; family Methanospirillaceae; genus Methanoregula. The sequence goes on along the minus strand of CAXXCP010000015.1, from coordinate 163,499 downwards.
TCGTGAATCATTGCGGGGATCCGTTTTGCAAACAGCCCGGGTTTTTTTCCGGGATGCGCTTCGCAAAGTCCCATCTCCTTGAGTTCCTCGTCAGAATACCCGGTGATCTCCGCGATCATCCGGTTTGCAAAGACGATTCGGTCGTTCTCGACAATGAAGATACCATCATGCACGTTTTCGGCCATCATCCGGAACCGCTTCTCGCTCTGCGCGAGCTCGGCATCCCTTGCCTGGATGTCGGTGACATCGGTCATGATGATAAACTCGTACGGTTTCTTCTCGTTGAGAACCGTACTCCGGATGTACACGCACCGGCGCTCGCCGTCTTTCCTGGTAATCCAGACAAGGAGATCGCCAGCCCACGGTGTGGGCGGGCCGGTTGTGACCATCCGTTCCCGGATCTTCTGCCGGTCACCCGGGGAGATGATGGTTAAGGGATCCATCGCGGACAACTCTTCAAGAGTATATCCGGTTATCTCTTCGAGCCTCCGGTTTGCAAAAACGACCACGTTGTTCTCCCGGATGATGAGGCCGTCCCAGATATTCTCGGCCATCATCCGGAACCGCTCCTCGCTCTTCCGGATCGTCCGGTCGGCAAGCACGTGTGCCGTGACATCTTCAAGGATGATCGTGATCCCTTTGCTACCGTCATCGAAGACTGCCGGGATCAGTTTCCGGGTGAAGATGCGTTCGCTTCCATCCTTCATCCGGATGGTGACCGGGGTCTCATCCTCCGGTTTTTTCGTGATGGTCAAAAGCAGCTCGTGCACGTCAACATCCGGGATCCGGACATGCGCAAGATTCTTTCCCACGGTATTTTCGCGGGAGAGGTGGAGGAGGTTAAGGAAATTCCCGTTCACGTCAACGATTCGCGATTCTTCGTCAACCACCATGATCAGCTCTTTTGCATAGCTGAGCATGGCCGAGAGCGGGATCCTCTGCGAGAGGGTGAATACCTTTGCCATCCCGATTGCCCGCATGTCGACCTGGCCCGTGATAAGCAGGATGTCGAGGTAGCGTCCGATCGTGTTCTTGCTCCTGCCAAGCTCCTTTGCGATCTCGGTGACACTCATCCCGCCCGGGTTCTTCCGGATTGTATCTTTGATCAGGGCCAGTTCGTTTTGGTAATCCAGCATCATGGTATGGCCGGGCCGGCATGTCGGCTGGTACATGAGTATGAATCATGCGATTAATAATTCTTATCTATAATTCATATGCATAATAAAAAAAGAGAATTTATTAATAGAAAAACGAAAAGACCGTATATTCGTCATTTGATTGCCAAATGGCTGTGAGGTTGTAAAAAATGGTTAATGGTTATGCCGGTGCAATTTCGGCTACAATGGACAAGACGCTTCCCGTACTTCCGGGAATTTTTGGTGCTCTCATCATCCTGATCCTGGGTTGGATCATCGGCCGGCTTCTCGGCCGGGCCGCACGAATAATCCTGACAAAGGTCAGCGAGAACCCGTTCATTAAGGACACCGAGATCCATGGCGCGGTAAAAAAATCCGGGGTCACAATCGGCTATCTTGGCGATATCGCGGTCCGGTTGATCGTGTACATGTTTGCGATCCTTGCTGCGGTCGATGTACTTGATCTCGATTACCTGAGCCGGATGGTTTCGGGGATCATTGGATTTATCCCGCACATCTTTGCCTTCATCATCATCCTCATCCTGGGTTTTATTCTCAGCGACTATTTCATCGATTTCCTCGAACGCTACTTCAGCGAATCGAAGATTGAACTGATCGACCCGGTCCTTGTCATTCTCCGCCTCCTGATCTACTTCGTTGTCATCATGCTCGCGCTTGCGCAGCTCATGCTCGATCTCACGATCATCTATACACTGGTGACCCCCATTGCGTGGGGTGTGGGATTCGGCCTTGCCGCGACAATTGCGATCTTTGCCTGGTACGCGATGAAGTACCGGGGTGAGACCGTTATCGACCAGATGGTCGGACTCGTCAAAAAGAACGAGTGATCCCAGGTTCAATTTTTTTAATTCCGAATACTTTCCGGAATTTTTAAAAATTTTTCCCGGAATAAAAATTTCCGGTTTTGCCGGAACGTTCCGGTTTTTTTCGTCTGCCATAAAAAATTATGGCCTGATTTCCTCAAGCTGACGATTTTTTTGGATAAACACTCGCGGGAAAAAAATAAAAAAACACCGATGAGACCTGAAGGTCACAGGCCTTACCCATGAAAATCAACAAGTGGTAAGAACTCATTTTGAACTACGGGCAGAGCAGGCTGTCGAATTTTTAGGATGCGATCCTGGGAAAAAAACTAACCGTTAAATTGCCATCGCAGGCCGTACTGCGACTTGATCGCGAATGCCAAATTGGCCAGGAAGGCAATTGATCTGCCCATAATTCGAGATCAACTATGACTGAACAAATTCATGTATCTGCTGGTCTGGACCTTCACAAGAAATTCATTTTAGCCACGATACTAACCGATGATGGGCACAAAGAACAGCGGCGATTTGAACGTACAGAAACCGGTCTGTTCGCGCTCAAAGAATGGACAATTAAGAACAAATGTGACGTGGTCGCATGTGAGTCTACGAGTGACTTCTGGGTACCGGTCTACGACATGATGCACGGGCATACACCCGTAATTGTCGGGAATGCCCGTGACATCAAGATGTTTTCCCACAAGAAAACCGACAAAGTGGATTCAGAACTTATCGCCCAACAGGCCTTGAAGGGAATGATCCGGCCTTCGAGAATATTTGCCCAGACCCATCGGGAATTTCGATCCCTTGTGCGACTCCGACACAAATTGGTCCAGAAACGAACCGACATAAAAAATGAGATCCATCATATCCTGGATTCGGAATTATTCCGGCTCTCATCGGTGCTGACCGATCTTTTTGGAAAGAGCGGATTGCGAATCCTTCGGGGCATTGTCGATGGAATGCCGATGACCGAAATCATAAAAACGCTTCCTCTTAATGTTCGTAAAAAGTCGGCTCAACTCGACGAAATCCTTCAGACAACGATTTCACCGGAAGCAATCTTCCGGCTTAAACACTGCCTGAATCTCCTGAAATGTCTGAATGATGAGATTGACGATCTTACTGACTGTATTTTTCAGTTCGCCGATGAGACTTTTGAACATGAACTCAAGATTCTCAAATCCGTTCCCGGAATTGGCAATATCGCCGCTGTAACCTTGATTGCAGAAATCGGGAATTTCTCGGATTTCTCCACTGGCGACAAACTTGCAAACTGGTTAGGGATAGTTCCAAATGTGTACCAGTCTGCTGACAAACTGAGAACCGGTTCTATCACGAAGCGTGGTTCAGAGCATGCAAGGTGGATCCTCGTTCAGATCGCTCACGCTGCTTCGAGAAGCCGAAATACGGTTTTCCGAAAGTTCTATGACCGGAAAAAGCCGGTTATTGAAACCGGTAAAACGATTGTCGCTTTGGCCAGGAAGATTGTAACCATCATATGGCACTTGATCACTCAAGATGAATTCTTTAATCAGGCCAATGGGGATTCAAATCCTTCAGCGAAAACGGTCAAAGTCCGAATTCCCGTTATCGCTACTCTCGGTGAAATCCTGAAGATTTTGAATGAGGCTGCTATTGTGTTGAAGGAATCAGATTCCGGAAGGGGTGATTGTTGACCTTATCCTCCTTCCGGATTTGAGATTTTCATGCCAAATTCCCGGCCTTTCCCGCGCCAAAATTACCGGGATTCCGGATCCGGGAGGTGTACACCAGGTCGTCCCCGGGAGTGACCGATCCCTTAAGATACCGGAAGGTAATGGGTACTCTGGCGTCTGACACAGTACCCGGTTGGACATGGAGAATACGATGACCCTTACCGTTGTTGCAAAAATACAATCCCTGCCTGGTGCGGCAGAAACGGTTCATGCTGAACTCAGGAAACTTATCGAGCCTACCTGCACAAAAGACAAAGGATGTATCAGTTATGAACTGTACCGGGACAGGAATGATCCCACGGTCTTCTTTTTTCTTGAAACCTGGGAGAGCGAGGAGCTTCTTCAGCGTCACCTGGAATCCGGACACTTCAAAACATATGCCAAAGCGACTGAAGGCATTGTTGTGAAGAGCGAAGTCCACCTGCTCACGAAATCCGGGTGAACATCAACCTTTAACCCGGCCGGGTTTTTGATGGAGGAAGTTGTTCTTTAAAAAAAAATTACCCTCTGCTTATGGAATGGATACCCCGGCCCGCAGGATGCACGGGTACCCCGGTATGATCCTCTATTCCGGTAATCTCAGAGAACCCGGTATCCCACACGGGCGAGGATCTCCCTGACCCTGTCTTCCCACTCAGCTTCATCAGCTATCCGGAGCTCCGCCATCCCCTCGCGCCAGATCCTTTGGAGTCGTTCATCCGTTGTAGTAAAGTATCGGGACTTATCGTAAACCCTGCCGATTTGGTGTCCTTCCGGATCGAGGACCAGGAGCCGGTAGCACGAATACTGCCGGCAGATGTCCGGCCGGGAATCGTGCACGGTGCAGATCAAAATTCCCGGTGCTTTTTTGCGGAGGAACGGGCAGGCCAGCTGCGGGCGGCTCACGGTATCCCGTGAAAGAAAAAGGCCGGTCTTATCCGGGTCGACCGAGACCTGCCGGCTTTCGCCCGTTGTCGAATACCGTATCCGGAACAGAAGGGGGCCTTCTGCTTCATCTATCCCGATGACTGTACCCATTGTGCTGCAGCACTCTCCGCATTGCCGGCAGGAAAAGGTCATGTTCCGCTTATCCCGGTTGCCAGCGATGGCCGATAAACCTGGTGCTCCTTTCCGAAAAATTTTGGAAAATGATATTCCTTTTATTTTTCGCGCGGGCCGGGTGCGCCCGGGATCAATCCAAAAGCCATATGGTTTAAAAAAAATATATTTAGGTTTATGGCGATCCCCATCACCCTCCCGGATTTGGATGCCGCTGCCGCCGGCCGGGAATACCGGGCCCGGCTTGTCCGGGATGGTGGATCGATCGTGGTGAAGCGGGCAAAGGCCGGTACCATCTGCCGGAGATTCCTGCCATGGCTTGCTGAATCAGGAGCTGAAGTCCGTGCCCGGGTTGCAGATCTCATCTACTCGGCGTTTCTCTCCGGCAGATCCCTGAAGGATACCGCTCACGAACTCCGGACGATCCGGGGCGAGTGCGAAAGCACGGCCTACCGGATCATCCGGAGAGAGATCCGCGGGCTCCAGCACATCCGGGATTTCGCCCGGTTCCGCAAAGACGGGATCCGGCAGGGTACCTGGCGGCTTGACCTGGAAGAGGGATCGCACACCGGCAGGAACGGGAAGATCTTTGATCTTGACGATCCAATCTGGACAGAGCTTGATCTCGAAGGATGCATCTGCTGGTGCGAGCCGGTTGTACCGGAAGTACCGGACCCGTGATCCAGTCCCTGGCGGGTGAGTGTCGTTCCGTGCCATAAAAAATAAAATTCGGGCCGGACCTTGTTGCCTCTTTGTTTCCACCTTCCTGGGATCGCCGTCTCCGGTTCCCGATGGAGTGGTATGAAAAAGGTATGAAAAAGATAAGAAAAAGATATGAAAAAATAACCCTGCCAAATGGTGAAGATATTTTACCGTAAACTTCCGGTAATCCATCTGCCCCGGGAAAAACCGGCGCAATCATTAAACCTTTTTTTCTCCTTGCATGATCTGTGGCAATACCGGCATATCATAATCCGACGGTCGAGACAACGGACCGTGACAGTCTCGATTCCCTGATCGATGACCGGGTACGGTACACCGTCCGGTATGCAAACGAGCACTCACCTTTCTACCGGCAGTGGTTCCGGGAGAACGGGATCAACCCGGATGAGATCCGGTTGCACGAGGACCTGCTGAACCTCCCGGTAATCTCGGGAAAGACCATCCGCGAGCATCAGCCGCCCGTAACGCCGGATTTCCGGTTCCTCTCAACCGACTGGAGCAATGTCTTTACCATCCAGGAGACGAGCGGGACGAGCGGCACACCGAAGAGCTTCTTCCTCGCCTGGGATGACTGGAAGCGATACGCGGAGAAGTACGCCCGGAGTTTCGTCTCGCAGGGTTTTGGAGCCAAAGACCGGGTTGTTGTCTGCGCCTCGTACGGGATGAACGTCGGGGCAAACACGATGACCCTTGCTGCGCAGCGGCTTGGGATGACCATCATCCCGTTCGGGAAGTGCGACTTCTCGCCCCGTGTCATCACCGGTTACCGGCCCACGGCGATCGTGGGCAGCGTCTTCAAGCTCATCCGGCTCGCACGCAGGCTTGCTATCGAAGGGATCGACCCGAAAGAGACTTCGCTCACCCGGCTCGTGGCCGGCGGCGAGAGTTTTGCGGACGAGTCACGGGCGTATCTCGCGGAGATGTGGGACTGCCCCGTGTACAACACGTACGGGAGCACGGAGGGGACGATGTGCGGGGAATGCACGGCGCTCGCCGGCCTGCACGTTCCGGAGGATCTCGTCCACCTCGACATCTACGACCCGCAGATGCGGGAGTTTGTGCCCGATGGCCGGACCGGCCGGGCAGTCCTGACAACGCTTTTGCCGGAGGGAGCACACGCGGGGATGCTCCTCCTGAACTACGATACCGAGGATACGACATCGATCATCTCGCGGTCCCGGTGCGCATGCGGCCGGACCCATATGCGGATCGCAAACCCGCAGCGCGAAGCAGAGACCGTCAGGCTCTTTGGCACCACGGTGAACCGGGTCGATATCGAAGCCGGTGTCTTCCAGCCGGAGAACATGGCGTACCTCAACGGTGAGTACGAGGCATTCGTGTACGATGGTGAATCCGGAAACGTGGTGATCCGGGTATCCATGGAATGCACGGACCCGGACTCTGCAGACAAGCAACTCATAAGGGACCGGTTTACCGAAAGGTTCCTGCGGAACAGAAAAGCACTCGCGGAGTATTTCGCGGACCGGGCCGTTGACCTCCTCTTCAATTTTGTAAAGCCCGGCGAGCTCGAGCTCCACCGGATCAAGGGCCGGGCAAAACGGCTGGTTGACCGAAGAAGCGGATGAACATTTTTTCAATTCTCTAAAAATTTAATCTGTCTTACTGTTGCAAAAATTTCTGCTCTGTAGAAAACCTCTTCAAAATCGACGGCACCATGGACCGAAAGATCTAAGGTACATTGTCTCCATACTAGAGTGTGTGCTCAAAAAGTACAGAGACTAGTAAGAAATCGACGAGCCGGAATATCAGGTTTATCCGAGCAGCGATTTCGATCGTGAAAGCAATACGACTCAGTCCGTATTCCTGTAAATATTCGAAAAAGATCTACACCCGGTATCAACTTCTCGTCCTGATTCTCTTCAAAGACTATCGGAATCAGCATTATCGCGAATTTGTTGAAGATATCGGAGACATGGAGTCGATCCAAAAGGAGTTGGAACTATCAGTCGTCCCTCATTTCACGACTCTTCAGAAATTCTTCTGTCGGATAAAAACCCTGTACCTCCGCTACGCATTCAGGAAAACGACGAGTCTGTTCTATTCCAACGATGATCCAATTGCGATTACCGCTGTCGATTCGTCCGGGTTTACCAGCGGATATTCGAGTCACTATTACTCAGCCAGAACCGGCAAAATCCGAAAACATTTCCTGAAAACTTCGATCTCGGTTGACACCGACACACAAGCGATCACCGGATTCATCACTTCGAAAAGCCGAGTTCACGATACCCGGCATGCAGCCAGGTTACTCCCACAATGTCACAAGATACGACGGTCAGAGTGTTACGTTATGGATCGGGGATACGACTCCGAAGCGATTCATCGTCAGGTTCGGGAGGAACTGCTCGCTGACTCCATCATCCCGATCCGTTCCTGGAACAATCAGATTATCGGAGGAAAGTACCGAAACGAGATGGCTGGAGAATTCGATGATACCAGATACCGGAGAAGACAACTTGTCGAGAACAAGTTCTCTGTCCTGAAAAGAAAGTTCGGTGGCGATCTAAAGGCTCGAATATTCTCAATTCAGAGAAAGGAAATCGCAGGGAAAATGATTGTTTGTAACATCCACAAGTTCTTACAATTTCTCGTCATGGAGGTTTTCTACAGAGCAAAAATTTCAAAAAATTTTCCAATATTGTGAGGATTCCCACCCCCTTCGGGGGTCGCTCGGGCGCCTCATCGGGCCCTCGCTGGGCAAGGAAGTATATTAGAAAACATGTATTAGACCGTTGAACTTCTGGATATGAAATTCTAAACTCAGTACTTCACTAATTTTTAGCCGAGGCTAATCAAAACCGGCAGATCTAAATAGGCAGCGGGCGCCGCATATGGCAAATAGACGACAATTCACCCGCCGAATAAAGAATGAGATCCGAGCAGAAGATTGTTCCAGTACTTCACTAATTTTTAGCCGAGGCTAATCAAAACCGGCAGATCTAAATAGGCAGCGGGCGCCGCATATGGCAAATAGACGACAATTCACCCGCCGAATAAAGAATGAGATCCGAGCAGAAGATTGTTCCAGTACTTCACTAATTTTTAGCCGAGGCTAATCAAAACCGGCAGATCTAAATAGGCAGCGGGCGCCGCATATGGCAAATAGACGACAATTCACCCGCCGAATAAAGAATGAGATCCGAGCAGAAGATTGTTCCGAAATAGCAGTGGATGCAATCAACCGGAATCTCACCATTTCCATCAACGGAACACTGAGACAAAAGACCCTTATCCAGTCACTTGTTGGGATGTCAGCAACCAAACTATCCGTGCATTCCATCAATAAGGCTGGAGAAAAAGTCCCGTGTGAAACGTCAGTCAGATACCATTTATCGAAGGTGGATTTAGAATCGCTTTTCGAAATACAATCAAAGATCCTCACCTATTCAAACGATCAGATCCTTGTTCCCGGAAAATCGTATCATTTTGCCATAGATTTCACCGACGATCCTTATTATGGCGAAATTATCGAAGCGAACAAAGATTACGTCCTCAAGAGTAAAATGAAGAAATCAACAACCACATTTTACTCGTATGTTTCGCTCTACATAACAACAAAAGGTCAACGGCAGACCCTTGCAGTTTTCCCGGTGAAGAAGGGTGTGTCAAAGGTCGAGTACATCCGGAAATTTTTGGCCATAATCCACAACGCAAAAGTAAACACCCAAGTACTCTGTCTTGATCGGGGATTTTACTCAAAAGATGTGTTCTCATTTCTCCAGAAGGAAAAGATCCCGCACATTGTTCCGGTGAGAAAACACGGCGAAGAACTCAAGAAAATACTCCGGGGAAATCATTCCCGGTATGCACAGTATACGATGATGGGAACTGGCGAACCTCTTTCTCTTACTCTGGCAATTGATGTCCAGTACCTTCTGGGAAGGAATAAGAAATACGGGAATGTGAACCTGGGTTACGTCGTGTATGGTATTAACTGGAAACCCCGTCGGATCTACCGGGTCTACAAGAACCGGTTTGCGATCGAGTCTTCGTACCGTATCCGGAATATCGTGAAAGCAAGGACATCCACAAGAAACGTTGTGATCCGGTACCTGCTGACGATAATCTCTTTCCTTCTCAAAAATATCTGGGTCTCTCTTCAATGGATGTTCTTCTCTAAGGTTCAACGAGGACCGAGAACCGTTGCTGAAGATTTGTTCCGTTTCGATTTCTTCCGGCTATTGGTCTGGGAAGGGATTCGGAAAAAACTCAAATTTGTCTCATTTGTTTCTGTTCTTCGACCGTTTGGTTGATCAGAGGTTGAGAGTATTGATGACTTGCCAAAATTCACGGAGGTAAATTTAGAGAAGTACTGGGGTTGGAAAGCAAGCGGATCGACCGGGAAGGGGGTAGGCGGACCATGGTATCTCCTCTCATACGTGCGGGAGCAGGCGCAGAGCAGGGTCAGCGAACCGACCTAGATTTTTAAAGGAGACATTTGCAAAAAACAAAAACCGCCGGGAAAAAAGTGGAGGCGGGGGCTTTTGAACTTCAGGTTCCCTGCGGGCCGAAAGAACATGCCGGAGCGGTTGTCGGGACGATGCTCACGGTGCTGTGGGGGATATGTGCTTCAAGCGAAGCCTTGATCCGGTTAATTGTCTCCTGGACTTCGCACATCTTCAGGTCCCCGTCGAATTCAAGGTGAAGCTCGATGTACACATTGGCCCCTGACCGGCGTGAACGGACTCCATGGAGAGCGGTGTAATCGTTGAAAAAGACCGCGAGCTCTTTGACGATAACCATCTGGAGTTCCTCGTCCAGGGTCTTGTCGAGCAGGTCAGAGAGCGACGAGGTGATGCCCCGGTATCCGGAGAAAAAGAGGAACCCGGCGATGATAAACGAGGCCAGCGGGTCGATATAGAGTGACCAGGAATAGTGCGAGAACGCAAGGCTCGCGACAAGCGCGGCAAGGACAGAAAAATCCGAGAAAGCCTTTGTCCGGAAGAGACGCCACTGGGAATCCATGATCGGTGACGGGGACTGCTTGTTGAGCAGGAAATTCTTTCTCCAGAGCCATGAGTTCATACAGACCCCGACGATCATCAGTACGACACCGAGCATGGCGCCTTCCTGGACAAGCTCAGCGGGAACGACAATCCGGTAAATGGCAACGAAGAAGACGAGGGCAAGGGATATGAACATGACCCCGCCTGTTATAATGGATGTTACGGTCTCCATCTTCCCCATCCCGTAATCATACGTTCCTGCGCCACCCCGGGCCATCTTCCGGATCGTGAGGTAGGCAAAGAATGTGGCAAGGATCTCGTTTGCGCACTTGACCGCATCGGCAAAAAGAACTATGGAGCCGGAGAGAATGGCAGCAGCGATATCCGGAAGCCAGAGGACAAAATCTACGATAAGGCTCGTGAGGACCGCCCGCTGTTTCTTCTCAAGGGAGATCTCACCCCCGGTAGTGCCGGCAATCGCGTGGGACATGGGAATATCGTTCGTACTTTTCGTCCTCTCTCTTGAAAAGCACAGCGGTTTTTTTTGTAAAGGGATAACTTCACAACCGGTCCCGTGAAACGCATTAAAAAAAAAGAAGAGGCGCGAAAAACTTGTGGTTTACCGGGACATAATCTGATCGGGCTCATGCATCCGGATAATCACGAGCGTGAGGTCGTCAGACTGGGGTGCAGATCCTGCAAAATTGCGGATCTTCGCCACAAGGCCGGAGAGGATATCCTTCACCGGAAGCTCCCGGTTCTTCCGGACGAATGCAACGAGCCGCTCCTCTCCAAACCAGTCTTCATCCGTGTTAAACGCCTCTGTTACCCCATCGGTATACATCACCAGGAGGTCGCCATGTTCGAGAGTGAGTACTTTTGGTACAATATTCACCTCGGGTACAATGCCAAGCGCGATATCCCTCCCGTCAAGATAGTGTGGTTCAGCATTTCCCGTCCGGACGATGACGGCCGGGTTATGACCGGCGTTCACGTAGGAAAAACTCATAGCTTTTGCATCGAGCACCGCGTAGAATGTCGTGACAAACATGCTTGACTTTACATTCTCGTAGATCATCCGGTTCGCATTCCGGATCGCAACCCCGGGATCGGGTTCACCTTCCCCGCTTGCCCGGATGAGGGTTCGCGAGAGGGCCATGAAGAGAGCGGCGCTGACACCTTTTCCCGATACGTCAGCGATAACAAAACCCCACCGGGTTGCATCAACCGGGATGAAATCATACAGGTCTCCTCCGATCTCCATGGCCGGGATGTTTATCGCCGCGATCTCGACTCCGGGAATCACCGGGGTGGACTCCGGGAGGAATGTCATCTGGATTTCCTGTGCGATCTCCATCTCCTTTGTGTAGCGTTCTTTCTCAGCGGTGGTTCGTTTCAGGTCCTCGATATTGCTCTTGAGATCTGCAGCCATCTGGTTGAAGGAGTTCGCAAGCTCCTCGAACTCGTCACCGGTCGCAAGAGTCACCCGGTAATCGAGGTTACCTTCACCCAGGGCCGCAGCAGCATGCTTGAGCGACTCGACCGGCCGGGTGATGATCCGGGCAAGTTGGACGGCGAGAAGGACAACGATGAGCAGGATCAGGACGAAGAGCACGGCAAATACATCACGGATCCGGTCGGTCTGCTCGAAGATGTGAACTCCTGTGGCATTTGCCGCCTGGTTGATCCTGCTGCCGGTGATCTTTGCCGGAGCAACAATGTCGGCAGCCGGCATCGAGATGGCAAAACTCCAGTTCAGGGACCTGACGGGTGCGTAGGCGACATACACCTCTTCCCCGTCGAATACAACCGCTTCGATCCCCGTTTTCCCGGCCGTCATGTTCCGGCCTACCGCAACAAGCGCCGGGTTGTTGCTCGAAAAGACATTCTCCGCGGCAAATGGCTGATTCCACCGGGTCTCCCCGGCGGACAAACCCGGGCGGCTGATAACATTCCCGTGGCTGTCGAGTAGAACCGCATACCCGTTACCGGCCCGCGTGAGGTTGAGGATATCCTCGTTCAGGGTATCGATCGTAACGTCCGACGCGATAACCCAGGTACCATACCGGGTCACAACTGCCCGGGAGCACGTTACGATAAGTCCATGCCCTGCGGCGTCCACGTACGGTTCCGACCAGACAGGATACTCTGAAGCTTTTGCTGCCGCAAACTAGCCCCGGGTCCGGGGATCGTAATCGGATGTTGTGTTGCCATTCCAGGGAAACGTCTCCATAATGCCGGAATCGGTGGCAACATAGATACCGGTAAGATCCTCGTCGGCGAGAAAAACAGCCCGGAGAAGGTCCCCCATTCCGGTGAGCGAACGGTATTCGTCGGATTGCAGGTTGAACGTAACGCCCGGGGCACTGATAACGACCGTATCGGTGAGGGGATCGGGCGGGGGATGTGCCCGGGTATACGTTCGCGTTGTCGTGATGATGCCGGGATTGTATTGCAGGGTATCTGCCTGTGCGGCAAGAATTCCCATCTCTGCTTCGGTATCTTCGAAGATCACGTTTGAGATCTCGGCCTGGTCGGATGCGACCTTTACCATGTGTGCTTCGGTTGCGATCTGGAGAGCGGCCGAACTGTCGTTGACTGCCTCCTTCCCAAGCGACGTACTGCTCTTCTCAGCATAATTCCCGATATTGTTTAAGGTGAAGAAGGCAACCGATCCCATGATACCAAGCAATACCAGCGAGAGGGCGAGGAAGAGGCAGAGGATCTTCTCCCGGACTGACATTTTTTTGAAAATATTCAGCGGCACCGTCATAAAAATCGGCATTGTCTCCGTTCAGGTTTTTCCCGGGGAGTTCTCTAAAATTTTCGCCCCGGGTTAAAAATTCTCAATTTGAATTTTCTTTTCCGGGGTATTCAATGATTCTGTTGTTTGCAGGCTGGAACAAAAGAGTTGTTATGACAGATGAGCGGGAGGGCAGGGATACCTGATCGGGAAAACCCCGGGCCCGAAAGATTACTGTGCGCGCCCAGGTAAAAATGCTGGAGAGAGTGAATTTTTGCAATAATTCTGGTGATGGAAATGTTGCATGATTGATGTATACCGTTTTTTGCGGTAATTAAAAAAAAATAGAGCAGTTTGCCCGCAGGAAGATCTGGTGGGAGAATTACCTTCTTCTCCGCATTATAATCCCGGCAGCTCCGAGCGAGACCAGTACAAGTGCACCGGGGATGCCCGCTTTTGTCGTCGCTTCCGCAGCCTCAGTTGAAACCGTAAATGTCGTTCCCAAAGGGGTAGTTGTCAGGACCGGGGCGAGTGACGCAGAGGTTTGCGGTGCAGGGACTTCCGTTGCGGGGGTTGATCCCGCAGTCATGTTTACCGTGGAAACCGGTGTTGTCCCCGTTCCCGTCGTTACCGTTCCCGTCGTTACCGTTCCGGTCGTTACCGTTCCGGTCGTTACTGTTCCGGTCGTTGCCGGGTCCAGGTTGTAGGGATCGAACGCGTAAATTTTCGATGAGTCTTTTGCAAAGACCCGCGACCCGTCACCACTGACGGCAAGAGAGTTCGTTTCCATCATGTCGTTGACCATGTAGGATCCAAGGAGCCTTCCGCCGTGATCATACACGTAAAGGTTCTTGTCCATACTACCGGCCGCGATGATCGATCCATCATTCGATACGCCAACGCTCTGGACCCAGAAGCCGGTTTTTGTATTCCAGAGCACCCTGCCATCTGAGTCCAAGGCTGCAACGGTATTCCCATCAGTACCCAGAATTATGGTTGAACCGTCACGGGAATAGGCGATTGCCAGGATGTTTCCCCAGGGTGTGGAATACTCCCAGGTCAGGTTTCCGTTGTTGCTGTAGTGATTGATCCGGTTTATTCCTGCGGTGACAATACCCTTGCCGGGGCCCCCCATGGCAACAAGGTTCGGCGAGATAACATCGTCTTTCCATTGCTGCCGGAATGTTGCATTGAAACTCCGAATTCCACCGTTTGTTGCGACGAAGACCTGGTCCTGACCCGGTGCTACCGCAAGATTCCAGATTACATCCGTCTTGCCCCGCCCGAGATCGGTTCCGTTGATGCTCCATGACCGCAGCACATCAGCCCCGCCCACCGCGACCATCGAGCCGTCCGGTGCAATGGAGACATCCTTCAGGGGGCCGGTTAAATCCCTTGCCCAGAGAGAGGTTCCTGCACTATTGAACACCCGTACCTGGGATCCCTGGATTGTGGCTATGTACTTTCCGTCGCTTGCCATGTCGATAGCCGAACCGGCATATCCCGACCAGATTATCGTACCATTCCCGCTGACGATGTACAACTTGTCGCCTCCGGCTACTATGACAGAACCGTTATCTGAAACAACAATACTCTCAAGATCCGAACTGGGTGATGCCTTCGCAATCCAGATGGGTGTTATCACCTGTGCCACAGGAACCAGGAGAAATACAAGAATGAGAAGTTCGCAGGTAAGAGGAATTTTTTCCGTGTTCATCAGGTTCACGGAACATTAGATAATATAATTCATCTTTATATTTTTATCCTTTGATATTGATCGAAAACAATTGAAGAACCGCGGAGCATTACAGTTTCACTCCCCGCTTACCGGGGGTTCATAAGTCCCAGGATTCTTTCTCTTTGCATGGAATTATCCTACACCAGCTGCCGGGTCACGTGCCACCGGTGCCGGCACGAATGGACGTATATGGGGTCCCGTCTCTCAAGTTTCGCCCGGTCCGTGCGACCGGTGAAAATTTCCTGCCCGCAGTGCCAGTGCAGGGTTGCAATGGAGGTGCAGCATGCTGTGTAAGGAGTGCCATCCGGTCACGGCTACAACAACCGCCGGATATGACACGGAGAGAGTCGACAGGATCCGGGATAAAATCAGGATGGTTTTTGGGAGTGATTGCGCAATCGATGACTTTGAACTATTGAAACGGTACTCCCTGACCGGGTCTGGCGAACTGGTCATGATCGTGCGGGGATTTCGCTGAAGGGTACCTCGCATACTGAATCCCTAAACCCGGTTCCTGCATCCATGAACGGTCAGATCCGGATATGTTCCCCTGCCCTTTAACCACGGGGTTCAATCAATCTCCTTCCGGGTGTTAGGATGGTACTTCCGGTATTCTGGCATTATATCTGCTCACCTGATCGATAATGGACTATCTTACGGGTGATGAAAAATGAGGCCGGTAATCTCCACCATGGTACAGAAAAACCAGTTCGCATCGCATGAGTCTGCGGTTTTTCCGATCCCTGCATCATGGAATGTGCGGAACAAAGAAGCTGACCGGTTTTTCTTTTCCGCCCGGACCCCCACAAGGAGGCTTGCACCATGAATGGGTATACGGTAATAACGGATCTTGACTTGTACCTTCGGGCTGTTGAGCGCGGACTGATGCTGATGGTGATAATTGTCCTGGTATGCATCAGTTCCGTGATGAGAAACGAACCCCTGTTCTCGTTTTAGCCAGAGGTCCCCGGGAAACAAAAACAAAAAAAACACCGGTCCCGTGATGGTACCGGATCAGGCCAAAAACGTCCCGGAACCAAAAAGAACGTAATTCCCGGGAACCGGATTTAGTTTTTCCGGTAACTCTTTCCGGCTGAGAACGCCTTACCCGCTTCCTTCCCTACATGGAAGTAGGTCGCCTGGGCATAGACAATCGGATCGATCTTCGTTACATCCGGTTTCCCCCCCGTAACGCACGTCTTGTCGACATGGATCTCTTTTACTTCACCGATGACCAGCACATGACTCCCGCAATCCACGGATTTGAAGACCGTGCATTCGATGTTGACCGGGCACTCTTCTGCCAGAGGAGCGGTCTTCACACACCCGTACGAACTTGTGTATACCCCGGACTTGTCCTCGTTTGCCCCGGATACGAGACCGCAGTGGTCCGCTTCGATGACATCCTTTGCTGCAGGGATGTTGAGGGAGAAGGTTTTGTTCTCTTCAATACCTTTAAGGGTGTGCCGGGCGTGGTTGATCGCAACGCAGACCATCGGCGGAGCCATGCAGGCAACGGTGGCCCACGCGGCCGTCATGTAATTTGGTTTTCCTTGTACGTTCGCACCCACAAGCAGGGTGGGCATGACGCTCATATACGGCATAGAACCGACGGTGATTTTTTCCATGGCAAATACTCCGGAAACCGGTTTGCGAATGATACGGTTAATGCTATCTTTTTTTAAAGAAATACTCCTAGCATGGAGAAAAGTTAAAATAAAACGCACATAATTTTTCGACTGCAGCACGACAGCACCGGCAGGGGATCGGCCTTGGGTATGGGTACCACATAACAAACCCCTCCATACCATGCGCCCACTTTTTTTACAGACATGAAATGCGTTTAAAAGGGTTCCCATGGTGCGAGATATAAGGAAGATTTCGTTTTAATTTTCCCGAGGCACCAAGCGACACATCCGACTCGTGAGACGGCAGCTTGAGCGTCTCAATCCTGACGCCACCGGAAACGTTCATGGTATAATCGTTCGACCGGTTGTGTGTCAGCGCTGGCGATGAGTGAAAAAAGTTGATACAGATACAAAAATTAGGAGGATGATACCAATTCTGCTGGCTCTTCCCAGAGTGCCGGAATATTTTCTGTCACTTCCACAACTTGGGATTTGTTCCCATAGTGACCATAGCACGTTCCTTCAAAAACATAGACCGGCGTCAGATAATCTTCTTTGGATACGGCAGATTTTGAAAAATATGCGAGATATACATTATTGATGATGACTTTATCGGGGACTATTGATTGTCGCAGTCCATCAAATACTCCCTGAAGTTTGAGTTCCTCGTAGGCATCCACCGGGGGTTTTATCGGGTAACTCTTGTAGGGTTCATAGTTACGCCAGAGGCTCCAATAATAGGTTATCTCCCTGTTCATTACCATCTCCACATCTACCCGATCGGGACCAATCATCGAGAGATTATTGAGTGGCCCTCGGTCGAAACGGACCATAACTGAAGAATTCCAAGATACATCGGTACCATTCGGAGCGGACATGTGGGAAGTCGAAAAACCAACTTTGGCTGGGAGAGCGTTCTCGGGGAAAAGATCACGGTCCTTGAGAAACGCCGTCGTGATTCTTAGCGCTTCTTCGCGGGATGACATTTGAGGGAGACCATCGAGATCAACACTACCTTGATTGTAGCTCTCGTGATGTGTATATTCAACACGACCTGAATTATTTCCTATCATTATATGTGCTACGTGATCTTCGGATCCAATAGCAATACCGTCCTCCCCTTCCCGGATCGTCCCATTTATACCAAATTTCCGGGCCAGATCAAGAATATGGTTGCGCGAGACATCAGGTGGAAGGGGTCGGTATACGAGGATTTCCGTTGGCGCAGCTGCATTCAATGACGTGTTCAGGATAAACTCACCGGGGTGCACGCCTTTAACACCGACATGTATTCCATTTGACGCCGGAGTATGCGTTTTCTTCAGCGGCGGCGCAGTGATCTTCTCCGGATTGGAAGTACCGGCAACCGTACTGGCAATGACCGGGAAAAGCAGATATGCGGCTACAACGGCACATATTATCAGAATACTACCTATCAGGACTTTCTGTTTCATTTTAACCATCTCTCATTTTTCATGTTGTTATGGCTGTGCAGTATCCCGAATTCATTTCCTGAATTTGTTGCGTAGAACGCTTGAATTTCATCCTTCCGGAAGGATGGCCCCGGTATGCGCATCGATAGCGACGAGCTTATCTGTGTATGACGGAGACTCGTGCTCTTTATCTGTAAGGCCCACCAGCCACTTCAGATGGGGTATACCATCATTAGCGGGAGTGACGACTAACACCGTGGTACCGGTTCTGGCTTTCAATTTTGAGGTATGCCCTTCCGCTATCCTCTCTGCCTGATCTCGAGTGATAGCTGGCGTCAGTTTAACCGGTGCAATCCCGGTAACTACTGACGGAGTGTAATGTTCACTATATGAAATTACTTGGCCGGTGTAAGCGCTGACTGTGATCTCAAAATCATTTGGGCCATAGATCTCTAAGTGGCCTGGTGTATTCTTATCTGGTGAGAAATAGATCTCGAACCAGCAATATCGGAGCTCCCCATCAGGTTCTGATTGGCTAACGACACTTCTAACACCCCGGGTCTCTGATTCTGTCCAGAATTCCGGATACTTTTCCCGTGCAAATGACTCGGCAATTTGGTATCCCTGATCGAAATCGACAACTTTATCCTTATGATGCAGCGACAGGTTGTTCCTTATAGTAGTGTCGAGTCTGTAATAACTTACTCTGCCTGTATCAGTATCTATTGAGTAGTCATACCCCGCAACTTTAAATCGATCGTTTTTATTTCCGACATTTACGATCTCCTCCCTCGGGGCATTGGCGAAAAGGTGAACTGTTTCCATTGCTTTGAGGGCTGCGGGATCTGAGGGTCGGGTCGTTATAGTTACCGGAGCTTCGGGCGTTGTGTTTGCCGTGGTCTGGTTTGCGTGTGGCTGAGATCCAGGTAAAAGTGGGCATGTACCTCCGGCAAGTACGTAAAACCCAATGATTACTGATACAAGTATTCCCATCAGGATAATGCTGGTTAGGAATATTCGGTTTTGAAAAATATTCATGTGATCCACCGACTCCAGAATTTCATCCTTCCGGAAGGATGGCCCCGGTATGCGCATCCGTTGCACCGACAGGGATTGTTATACATACCAGAGCAATCAGTATAAAGACGGTAACCGGGAGATGCCGGGGAAAAACTGCGGGGTTCCGGAAGGGATTCTTCCATGGGATTTTGAGTGAGCGGTGGTCTGACATAATGTTCGGTTAGTGAAAATTGGGTGGAATTGCAATAATCATGACGATGAGTGAAAAAATTGGTGCGGTTATCATCAGGAACCCGTTACCCCGGGATTATTCCCGGTTTTTCACCGTTGATGGGACTCAATTTTCGTCGCCTCGAATCCGGGCCCTCTATGAGCCCGGATTACCCGGTTTCCCGGACCTGGATCTCATTATGAGGTAATAATTCACAAAAATGAGGTAATAATTCGTGAAAAAATCGGGAATTTACGCCGGAGAAATGCGACACTAATTAGCAGCATTTGGAGGGCGGATCGCATGCCGGATTATATAATCATAGGCCGGATCGGGAAAAACCCCCTTTTTGGGGCAACGTGAAAGAAAAGATCACGTCGGAGAACGAGATTATCCGACGGAGAAAAAGCGTATGTTCAACTGGCTCCGGCAAACCATGTGCCGTTTTTAGAGAGTTATGACGGGTCTTCCCGGTTCTGATGAGGTAATAGGTACTGGCAGAATTCGGTGTGAAACCAGAGGCGTCAATCGCAACAATCGAGTGACGTTTTTCCATTCTGTCGTGAATGAACACGATTTAAAAAAACCTACAATGGAGAACATCTGCGGCTGAACATACCGGGTGACTTCCCTTTTCCCGGGGACGCTGGTTCAACAGGTACATCACCGTTTTTTAACCATTACCACAAGCGCCAGCGTGGCGGGACAGAACAACCATGAAAATCCGGCAGCCTGCGTGGGTGGAACCATCGGGGAAGGGATTGTCGTAATCGGATTTTTTGACGTTACATCTCCGGGAACTGTCGTCACCCGGGGGATACTTGTCGTTACATTTATAAAAACCGGCGAGGTCTCCGTGGGAGTTACCGGAGTTAAACGGGACCGGAAAAAGCCGTACACATTCGATTGGTCAACGGCAACGATCAAGGATCCGTCCCTGCTGACTGCAATTGACCTGGACTTTACCGGGTTTCTGGCACCATAACTCCCGAGCAGGAGACCGTCACGGTCGTACATCCGGATCTGGTTATCGATATCTCCCGTAGCAATGGTCGACCCGTCAGCGGAAACGCCAACGCTTGTAACCCATGTCCCCGCTTTCCGGGAGAAGAGGAGTGCGCCATCACGGTCTATGGCAAGAACGGTGCCGTCGTCACGTCCGCAGACAATGACCGAACCGTCATCCGCGTACGCCAGCGCAAGGATATTTCCCCCGGGGAATGACCGGTCCCAGAGGAGGGTGCCGCTGCCATGGTACATCCTTACATGGTTTCCGTTCGGGATCACGATGCCGGTTCCATCGAATGAGATGGCAAATGATCCCGGGCTGATGGTGTCATCATACCAGTTCGGGACAAAACTCAGGTTGAAACTCCGGAGCGCTTTGTCGGTTGCAACGATGATCTGGTCCTTCTCCGGGGAGATACGGAGATCGCGGACCGTCTCGGTGGTGTTGATGCCGATGCCGGACCCCGAGTTGTACCAGGACTGCACGGTAGTTCCCCCGCCGGCAGCGATCACGGTGGCATCGGGAGTAATGGATATCGCGGTGATCGTGTCCCGGGCGGCCCGGTCCCAGAGGTTGGTTCCCTGCCGGTCGAAAAGACGGACGGTCCGCCCCTGTGTCGTAACAATATACCTGCCATCGCGGCTCAGGTCAAGGAGGTTTCCCGAACAGCCCGACCAGAGTTTCTCCCCGGATCCTGAGATCACGATCAGCTGATCGCCACCGGCAACAACCGTGGATCCGTCACGCGAGATTGCAACCCCCGAGAGGTCAATCCCCGGGGAGGCCGGGACAATCCATGCGGGCTCAGCAGCCTGGACGGCGGGAAAGATAATAAACAGCAGAACAGTTATCGAAAGGAGGAGGAACGACCGGAGATCCATGGGTATCAATGAACCAAAGGCCGGGATGAGATAAGAAAATAGCGGGCGGCTGCCGGGTATCCCGCGGTCCTCACGACAGCCGGCACCACCTCCGGGGGCACGCCCGGCGCAACGTTCCTGTCCGTTTTGCACCATCCGAACACGACCCGAAAGGTAAAAACAAATCTACCCTTTCCGGTCCCGGTCCCTCCGGTACTCAAGGAAACGGTTTACCCTGCCGGCAAGTCTCTCGCCATGAATCCTTGCTGAAGGGAGGAGCCATGGCATAAACCGGGAGGTGATGACTGCGGCGGTGAGGATCTTTGACGGGAACCGGTTCTCCCGGCCCACGACCCGAGCCCTGCCAAGCCTCAGCTCATCGAGAAATTCTTCGGGATCGCCCGATGTCGTGCAGGTCACCGAGCTTCCGAGATCAAAGATCACTTGACCATCCGAACCGCCGGTGACGGGAAGCCCGAGCCGGGTAGCAAGGGAGATTGCCTTCTGGTTCTCCCGCCGCTCCATATTCGCACAGACCCCTTCGATGAGATCGCATTTTCCGAAGAGCGACTCGTCAAGGTACCCCTTTTCCACGCATTTCCCGAGCCCGGAGTTAAAGAGGAGGTACCCGTACGGGTGGGCAGGGTTGCAAAGGCATGCATAATTTTCTGCGGCTTCAAGCACCTCGCGGGTGGAGAGGGTTGTCAGCATCCACGGGCTCTCCCGTCTCCGAGGCTTGACATGCCGGTTGAAGAAATCATCCAGGTCCCGGGGGGAATAAAAGTACATGAGAATGTGCGGGCCATCGGACGTGCTGATCTCGATCCCGGGGATCACGAGGAGATCGTCACGGTCCCTGCATTCCGCAAGAGCGCCGGAGATTTCATTGTGATCCGTGACCGCACACCCGGCCCCGTTCTTCCGGATATTTCGGAGGAGTGTCGGGATACTCACCGATCCGTCCGTGTGGACCGTATGGAAGTGCAGGTCTGCCGGGTAATATCCTTCGGCCCGGATCCGGGCCGGGTACGGCCGGGCGAACCGGACTTCCGGGAGAGGGGAACCTGCCGGGTGTTGCCCGGTGGGGGTGAGGTTGGCGGGGTCATACCCGGCTCCCGGCCTTCCTGCCGATCGCGTGATCAAGGATCCGCCCGGTCGCCCGGCACAAGAGTGCTCCCTTGAAACCGGTCATCAGAGCACCGGGGAAGAAGAGACGGGATACCGGCTCCCACACTTTTTCAAGAAGCGGGCGTTTCTCGAGCGTTGCAACCGTGATCTCGGTCGAGTGTTTTAAGTCTTCCTCAAAGATTTCCCGGAGTTTCTCTGCATAGCCCGGGTTGTAGATCAGGGCATTTGTCTCAAAGTTCAGCTTGAAACTCCGGACATCCCAGTTCGCGCTCCCGACCGAGGCGACAAGGCCGTCGATAACGAGCGTCTTTGCATGGATGAAACCCTCATCGTACGTGTAGGCTTTCACGCCGGCATCGAGCAGGTCCTGGATGAACGCGTGGTTCACGGCATAGACGAACAGGTGGTCGGGCTTGCAGGGGATCATGATCTTCACGTCGATTCCCGACTGGGCTGCGAGCCGGAGGGCATCGACCAGGCTCGCGTCCGGCACGAAGTACGGGCTCTGGATGTATACCGACTCAGCGGCAGTATTGATCAGGCTGAGGTACGCGAGCTTGATCTGGTTATGCCGGTGGTCCGGGCCGCTCGATACGATCTGGACTGCGGCTGAACCGCGAGCTCCGGTCACCGGGAAATACCGGGGGGAGAAGTCAACCGGATCATCCGATGCAAAGTTCCAGTCCATCAGGAATCGCAATTCGAGCAGGTGGGCTGCATCCCCCTCGATCTTTACATGCGTGTCCCGCCAGAACCCGAGCTCCCTTCTCCCCACGTACTCGTCCCCGACATTAAATCCCCCGCAGAATGCGGTCTTGCCATCGATCACCACGATCTTCCGGTGGTTCCGGTTGTTGAACCGGAAGTTGATGAAGCCAAGGATGCCCGGGAAAAATACTGCTTTCTTCCCACCGGCATCAAGGAACGGTTTCCAGAATGCACGGGGCACAACCGTGAATGGCAGGCCGTCGACAAGGACCCTGACCTCAACGCCTTCCTTCGCTTTCTTCGTGAGAAGCGCTGCCATCTCCGCCCCGAGCTGGTCGGGCGAGATGTAGTAATATTCGACATGAACAAACTCCTTTGCCTGCTCAATCGCGGCAAAGAGGGCCCGGAACTTGTCATCACCGTTCGTGTAGATCTCAATCGTATTGTTATCGGCAACCAGCGCATTGTTGGAGACGAGCAGCATCCTGATGACCCGGAGGAACCGGTTCTCCTGTTCATTCGCGCTCAGTTTCTCGAGCCGGGTTACCTCGGCAATCTGTTCGCGGACCAGCTCCTGCCCCTTCCGGTCATCCGCCTCCTTGAGCCGGAAGAGCCGGGCCCGGTAAAAGTTCTGCCCGAATGCAAGGTACACGAAGAAACCCACGACCGGGATAAAGACAAGCAGCGTGAGCCAGGCAAGAGCGATCTCCGGTGCCTTGCGTTCGAAGAAGACGATGCTGATACCAAAAAAAATATTCAGGATAAGGATCACGAGGAGGATAAAGTCCACGGCCATAGTACCGGATTTTGTCCGTGGATGGCATCAACGTTCCCATTCCTCTGTAATAATTTTTCTCTGATACTTTTTCCAAACTGCCGGATCTCGTTTTTTTCAATTTTCCTGCTCTGACCCTTCCCATCACTCTTGTCGATCCCGGATTACTCTTTTTGTTTACTCTTCTTTTATCAACATTCAGTTACCTCCCGCAGCCGGAATGTGTGGTACGAAATGCCGCGACCGGAACCCATACGACAATTTTAACGGGGCTTAAATTGCATCTTTCCTACAGAAGAATGGAGTCTGAAGCATGCGGTACAAGAAAACCGGTTCATTCTACATCGTCCGCATCGATCGAGGCGAAGAGATTGTCGGAACCCTGAAATTGTTCTGCACAGATAAGAAGATCGCGCTTGGTACGGTTCAGGGGATTGGAGCTGCTGATCCCGTGACGATCGGGTTGTTCGAGACCGGGACAAAAACATATCATACGACAACGCTCACCGGTGATCATGAGATAAGCTCCCTCCTTGGCAACATAACCACAAAAGACGGCGAGTGCTACCTTCATGTTCATGCGACTCTCTCCGATGCTTCGTACCGTGTGTACGGTGGCCACATGAGCAGTGCGGTAGTGAGCGGTACCTGCGAGCTCTTCATCACGGTAATTGACGATCACGCTGGTCGCACTTTCGATACCGGAGTCGGCCTGAACCTGCTCGATTTCTGAATAGGTTTCCTGAAAATTTTCCCAACAGGAGAACTCACTTTTTTATAAAACACCGGTGGTGGAGATTTCACGGCTGCAGGTCCGGAAAAAGGAAAACTGCTCTTGGGAAAACCCGATCCCGCGCAATAGATAAGAAACTGCGGATGTTACAGACGATCATTTTCCCGCGGTTCCTTCTTCCGGATTGAGAATAACCTACCCTTGAGATAGCCGCTAAACTTTCTCTTCAGGACAGCAACATCCCGAAATCATTTGACATCAAATGTAAACACCGATGTAAGTAAACGATCAAATCGGGATATCGAGAGAATAATCAGACAATGGCTGAAAGAAAAGCCGGTTGCAAAAGATAAATCGTGATTTTCAAGTCACTCGCCAACGGATTTACCATTTAGTCGCTCAATTCAAAGAGAATCTGGTGCTCCCCGAATTTTGCAGTCCTGGGAGAAAGCCGGCCCGCCACGCAGAGCATAACCCCCTTTGCAGCATCGCGCTGAACCCGGCTGCTGTGACAATAGGAAACGATCGGCAGACGTAAAAATGTGATGCGGCTCTCAGAAAAAATGGTTGTGTACATTTGTACTACTTTCATTAAAAGCATTAACTGAAAAAAAAATTCACTTAACAACAGGGTTATCAGGCATATCTTTTTAAAATTGGGTAATCGGCACGATGGATGGAGAAATATGAAACCGTTTTTGATGCGTAACCTTGGATCCTGGGTACGACAAGCCCAAATGGTCTTGGCTGATTTTGGGGTGCACTGATGTCGGGCTCACGCGTGTTTGGTCCGGTCTGTGTAACTGTGGCGATACTGATTTTTTTGTCAGTATCGGCATGTCCGGCAATGGCAGCGGTCAGTGTAGAATCGCAACAGCATCAGTATGATGACCAGTATGCAGCGAAGGTAGATGAACTTGCACGTTCAGGCCAACCTCTCAATCTGACTACGCTCTCTGAGGCACCGGTATTCAAAATGGCCCGCACCAAGAGTATTGATGTCTCGGTCTACTCTGATGACGGAACAGGCCAGGACATCACGGAAGGACTATTCACCATCCACTCGCGGCCCAGCGAAGCAACCGGAACTGGGCAGGCCGTACCGGCTTCCGCCATCTCCGGCAATGTCGGTTCGGCCGGGTATCCCGAAGATGCCGACATTTTGTTCATCACTGAGAATCTGACAAAGGCCGGGTTTACCTACACCAGCACATCTACGGGTAAAGTCGTGACCAGACACGAAGTTTCTGACCGGATGGCCCTGACACCCACGCAGTTAGCGCAGGCAGGGCTTGCCTGGTCCCCGGTTATCCCTAACACGCTGGTAAGTCAGGGCACAATCACCGACTACATCTTCAATAACACCGAGAATTCAACCGCGGTTGTCATGCGGGTGTACCAACCGACCACGTCCGCAGGTGACCCGGTTGGTAATCGAGCGGTCAGTGTAGCACCAATGAACGAAAAGACCGCCCAATCGCCCGGGTGGGGGTTTGTTCTGATGAACAGTTTACCTGGTGTGGCTCTTGGCTATACGGTTGGTATGATGGTTTTCACGTTATGGCCCGAGGCCGCAGCTGGTGGTGCGGTTGTAGTACCAGTGGCTGGTGCGGTGGCTGGTGGAGCGGCAGCTGGTGGTGGTGCGGCTGGGGCGGCTTTTTGGGGCCCACTCTGTGTGGCCGTGTTGGTGGGGATAGCTGTTACTGTGTTAGTAACGTGGGGGATCTTGTGGCTTTTGGGTCAACAGGCAATCGTCAAGGCGCAGTTCATGATTGAATCCGGCCCACCAGCCGCGATCAGCACCTGTGATGGTGTCGTCGTCCTGGAAGGCGGATCGGTCAGACAGCTTGCTGGACCCCCCACACCCCCGTTGCCCGGTACAGGAAATAAATGGGTTGGCGCGACCAGAACGGTGGCCATTAATGATGCAGGAGAACTGTGGAGTTTCAATTAGCAATCGAACAGCTGGGAACGCTATGAATCCGACCACAACTATACATTTGTATCTACATCCTCTCGGTGGATTGGGACAATTGCGGTCGATTCAACCGGAAGATCCCTCCTTGAAATTCCCGAAGGGCCGGGTCAACCCGGTGCTGCTTCGACCATTGGGAAAGATGTTGCGATGCTCAATAATGGAAGGGATCCACAGAACAAGGGTGCAGGTATCGATCCGGCGGTCCCTGGTTGGAAAGAGTTTATCCCTGGTACCGAATACGGTCTAGCCCTGACCACTGATGGCCGCGTGTTTTGCGTGGGTGAAGAAAGTAGTTCGTGCGGCCTTCACGGCAGGTATACCCACGTCGCAACCTCCGAAGATAGGAATATTGTGGGCATCCGCATGAATGACGGCGGTATCGATTTCGCGGGGAAAAACGCAAATGGCATTAAAAATGATATCACTGAGGCTGGCTTAACCGGTGTCCGGGACATTGCGGCAGGACCCGACCGTGCTGTCGCGATCACCAGCGGGGGGGGCGTCTGGAGCTTTGGGAATTATAATAAGGACTGGGATCCTTACTACATCAGTCAAAGAAACAGCCTTACCGGAGACTATACTTCGATTTCTGTTGCTCATATTAACAAAGATACGATCTTTGTCGCGTTTAAAAATCCAGCAGCAAACGACGTCTCTTCCGGTATCTGATGTCATCGAACGAAGCCATTTCCCGGGAGCAGGTTCCTCTGGGAACCTGCTAACCTGCTTCCCCGCGGCTCCGGACTCTCATCGATCCCGGCAAGTGACTGTCGGATCCGGAAGCTGCTTACAGGGCCAATCGCGCGGAAAATAAATCCACTGTTCAGCATCACATTAAGCATGGTGGTTGTATAGCAGGGGAATCTGATCATGAATCTCCGGGCTATTGGACTTATAGGTGGGCTTTTGGCAGTTGTGGTTTTGGCAGTTGCGGCAGGGGGGTCCGGTTCTGACTCGCGGATAAGAAATAATGCCAGCAAAAAAGGGATGATAATTGTTATAATTCCGGTATCCATTGAGCGAATCCCAAACGGTCAGAATGTTCGATGTACCGCCCTCCGTATGGATCAACCACGGTGACTCCGAGTGAATCAACATAGGTGATAGCGGGCTGACCCTGCGCATTGATAGCGATGGTCGGGGAGGAATAGTATTTTTTCATATCATTTTTGAAATCAACAATTTGTGCGGGAGCAACAATGTGTTGTATCCAGACATTGGGTGCGGTCCGTGTAGCGTGAATGATGTCCCCGGATACTGTACTGTACGTGATATGGGGCTTGTTGTTGGCATCAAGTGCAATCGATGTCGTTGGGGTGATTAAGGAATCGCATAAGCCGGGTGGCATTTTCGGTATAGTTTCCTTTATCCATCCTTTGTCGTTATCCCAGTAGACGTAATAAATACCAACATCCCTATCCACGCTGCACGGACAGCTCCAAAGGTTTGAATACTCCGGCGATTGTACTATTTTTCCGAAGTAACTGAAATGGGGGGCTCCGCTGGAATCTATGGCAAGCGAAGCACCCCACTGGGTCCGTTCCACGCTATCGGTTCCATAATCCAGATAGACAGGTGTCTGCCAGGTTGCTCCCCCATCAGTCGAAAAGGTATACATTAACCGTGCCTTATCCTTATAATTGTCAATAAAGGCAATAAACGGCCAATCTTTTTCGTTAAACCGGAGCACCGTCTCAAAACCGGTTGCCGTTCTCTTCGACTCCCCCGCAAAGATCTTATCGGTTTTCCATGTTGCCGTGGTCGCGTTCAGGCTGGCATAATACAGGCAGGCATACGTTGACCCATCAATATATGCAATGTGCGGCACCCCTTGGGAATCAAACGCAAGCGATGAATAGTGACCGGCATTGCCCAGTACCGGTCCCCAGGCACCCTTGGTAACCGTGCTGGTTACCCACCCGAATGAGGTTCGTTTGGCAAACTTCAGGTTTCCCACAATGATGCCGTCGCTGTAGCTGATACACGGGTTTCCCTTCGGATCAAACGTAAGGGACACGGCATGTGTTCCCGCCGATTTCCCGACCGTTTCCTGGATCCACGTGGTGCCCGGGCGCCACACGTGCATGATACTGTCTGCGCCGAGATTGTAATACGCAATATGCGGCACTCCATCGGCATTGTAGGCGAGGACGGGATTCTCGATGACGCTCGCCGGGCCAACAGTGTCTACCTGCCATACCGCCATCGCGGGAACGATCAGCATAGCCGAAATAATAAGGAGACATATACCCGGGAGATGGCGCGAGATCGAAACAGTGGGGATTGGGGATATCATATCAAAACACCGTGTACCTAAAGTGATGCGATGCGGCACCATAACTGCTTTTGCGCAGGATCTCAGGAGAAGTTCTGTCGCTCCATCGCAATGATAATATCACCGTATTCGGGACGGGAAAAAAAAGCGTTCTCAAATGCATGATTTCTCACGGACATATTTTATCAATTTTCGTCCTTTTTCACGCGTAAAGCGATCGTAATCGTATTCTCTGGAGAACGTTCAATAGTACTCAAGAATGGACCGGCTTCATTATATCGACAACCTGCGGTGGATGAGCATCATGGTGCTCTTTCCCACCCATGCCGCCTTCGTCTTCTGCGCCGGGTGGTACAGCTACTATGTCCTGTCTGACCACCCATCGGTCTTCGCGCACCTCATCACGGTCTCGGTCGAACCGTGGATCATGCCGCTCCTCTTCTGCATAGCGGGCATGAGTGCAAATTTCTCGCTCCGGAAGCGGATGCCGTCCGTGTACTTACAAGAACGCGTGACGAAACTGCTCGTACCGTTTCTTGCCGGGCTCGTTTTTGTCTGCCCGGTCATCGCGTATTTCGCGCTGAAATTTAATACCGGATTTACGGGAAGCTTTCCGGATGCGTTCGTGCATTTCTTCACATCCATTACAACAGCCTCCGGGCCAAACGGGATCAACGGGGATTTCAGCGTTGACCACCTCTGGTTCATCATAGTCCTCTTCATTGTCTCGATCATCGCGCTCGGTGTGATCCTCGCGGGCAGGCGGCTCGAATTTCACCCGGAACCCGGCATATTCAGCCTCCCGGTCCTTATCCTGTTGTTCTCCCGGTCTGGCTCCTTGACTCTGTCGGCATGAGCACGGGGGGATATTCGCTCGTTGCATATTTTGCGATCTTCCTCTTCGGGTACTGCATCTTTGCGCAAGACCCGGTCCAGGCCCGGCTCGGGAAATACCGGGCTATCCTTTTTTCCTCATGGATCTTTCTGACAATTGGCGTGATGTGGGTTGGCGGGATCCTCTTGGGCCACGGGGAATTCTTCTGGGGAACTTCGATCCTGTTCGCGGCGACCGGCTGGGTCGGTGTCCTTGCACTCATGGGTATGGGAAGGCACATCTTCAACATGAACAACCGCTTCACCGGGTATCTTACGGCTGCGTCATACCCGGTATACATCATCCACCAGGCAGCAATCGTGGCAATGGCCTATTATCTCGTAATGGTGCCGGTTTCACCGGCACTGCAATACATCGCGATCGTTGTCCTTGGCATGGTGCTGACGTTTGGCTGCTACGAGATCCTCCGGAGGATCCGGGAGTCCGGGGGTTGTTTGGGATTTACGGCGTTAAGCGGAGATGCGGCTGAACCCGGCCACGGCAGGAAACACCCGGGTTACATCGCTCTCCACCCGGATCGTTTCCCGATCTTTTCTGGCGAAAATATTTTTTTTAGGAATACCGCGGAATCACTATTCGGACAAAAGTCATGGCAGGCCTGAAGATATCTCCTGAAGCTGCGATTTTCCGTCTCCAGGAACGGATCGATGCCACCCGGGAAATCTGGAGTAACCAGTGCGGCCGCGACCATACCGGCTTCATCCGGTGGCGTTCGAAGACCGAACTGGTGATAGAGGGAATCTACGATGATGGTGACCTGCATCCTGAAGCGATCCGGCAGATCGGGCTCCAGAGCGGTTCCTGCTCTTCGCACGGGGAGGCGCGGAATCTTGCGGACAGGTACCGGGCAATGTTGCAGGAGTTCATCCGGGAGATCCGGGAAACAATGAAGGACCGGACGTGACCGTGCCGGGGCCCCCGGGATTTTTGTCGCACATGGATTGGATTTACGCTGATGATCCCCCGGGAGTTTTTTACCTGCGCGAATGATTGCACCGGAATATTTTTCCGGAACCGGCGCGGGATTTTTTGATCCGGCTTCTGCTCAGCATGGCAATTTTTTTTTCTTGTGCAGGAAACACCAATCGCCCGGCATTTTTCTGGATCAGGAAGCAGCTGAAAAACTCCACGCCCGAACAGCAATCCCGGCCCGGGCAATGCAGCTCCTCCGGATCCGGATCCCGGCCATCCATAACAACGGCCTTATCTTCGACCAGCATTCCCGGTAACGGATCCGCGGGTGACAGGTAACTTCAAACCCCCATTTTTTGTCAGAGATTCCCCCTCCGGCGTGAATTCCTCAATAGTTCAAGCCTCTTACGCCAATCGGGTCTTGTATAATTTTTATTCAGCACCTCTGTAAAAGCCCGTCAGTAGCGTTCCCGGGGCATTTTTTTGCCCCGATGGGTAAAACCCTGTTTTTTGGGAAAACCTGGCTCTAAAGCCCCGTTATGACCATCCGGAAAATCGTCCGATTACAAAAATACGCCCAGATTAAGGACTTTGTAAATCCGGGCGTTTTACTGGGAGATTTAGATCCAATCCGGGCCCTGTACGTGCCCGGATTGGGACTACCCTTTTTTTGGATCATCAGGATCCTGGTTCGGAGGAAACGTGTTCGGAAGATGGACTCTCCAGCGTGAAAAATTGTCGTTACTCTGATGGCCATTTAACACATGCCAGGGCACTTTTACGGCATTCATTTTTTGCGGGATACCAAGCCCGGATATTTTCCCGGATGCCCCGGGAAAAGTGCTGATTAGTGTCTTTTCCGGGCGCGAAAACGGGGGAAATATCGGAATCGGGGACTGAAATGGGCGTTTTAAAAAAACCAGCTCCGGTTTTTCCACGAATTAGTGTCGCGAGCCGGGAAAAAGGGGGCAACCGGGGGCTGGATTGAGGCCGGATTGGGGTATGCCAATGGGGTTTGTTCAGTGTTTTCTCCGGCAGGTGAGGTGCGTCTTGGTAGTTTTGCCGGGATTTTATTCCGGAAGGAAATCTTTTCTGCCTGCAGGTGAGTTTTGATTTGCTCGTGCACCGATCGATGAGAAAAATTCTTTTTTGGCGATCGCAAAAAAAATTTTTGGTTTGATAGTAACTCTTCGCGTTCGGGTGCGTTGAATATTATTTTCGGCAGAGACTGACGAAATGGCGGAACATCCCCGCACTCGCAACCGGGTGAAGATGTGTGTAGCTCCCAAGAGTATTTCCGATTACTGCTCCATCGAGCATGTCCCGGATCCCAATCCCGCGCGAGAGCGTGTATGCATATTTTGTATCAGGAGCAAGCAGGACATCCGAGTAGTGGAATTCATGCCCCCGGAAATGTCCCGCTCCAAGGGGCGATCCCGCACTGCCCTGTCCTTCCACATAGCTGACGACACGCCGGGCGGGCATCCGCGTTTCTCCGGAAAATACCCCGCACATATCAGCGCCCTGGTCAGCATCCGATCCCTGCCAGCCCTTACGCAGTATCATCCGGTCGGTGAGGTACATCAGTCCCCCACATTCCGCGTAGCAGGGCTTCCCGTTCCGGCAGAGCTCGCGGACCGCTTCCCGCATCCGGTCGTTCGCTTCAAGTTCCCGCATGAAAAGCTCCGGGTACCCGCCGCCAAAGATGTAACCATCAGCATCGGGAAGCCGGTCGTGAACCGGGCTGAACCGGATAACCTCTGCACCACAAGATGCAAGAAGGTCGAAGAGATCGGCGTAATAAAAGTTGAACGCTTCATCGAACGCAACCCCGATCTTCACATCGGTCGCGGGTTTTTTAGAGAAAAGGGACACGGGCTCCGGCTGCGAACCGGTCTCTTTCATCAGCTCACGGAGCCGGTCGATATCTACGTAGTTCCCGATGATACCCGTGATCGTTCTGATCCGTTCATCAAAATCTCCTCTGCCGGATCCCTCGCGGTACGGAACGAGGCCAAGGTGCCGCATTGCAAGCTGCATCTCTTCGAGCCGGGGAACAGCACCGATGACCGGAATTTTACAGTAATGCTCGATTGCTGCTGCAGCCTTTGCCTTGTGCGAACCGCCCTTGACATTGTTGAGAATAACCCCGACGATCCGGATCTTCGGGTCAAAGTCCTGGAAACCTTTGACCAGTGCCGCCGCACTCCGGGTAATACTCTGGGCCGATACAACAAGGACAACCGGAAGATCGAGTGCTTTTGCGATTGCCGCTGTGCTGCCGGTATCATCAAGTGCCTCAGCGCCTTCGTACAGTCCGCGGACTCCTTCAACAAGCGCGATATCCGCACCCTGGCACCCGTATGAGAAGATATCCTTAATCTGTTCCGGATTCAGGGTGAAGCTGTCAAGGTTCCTGCAAGGCCGGCCCGAGACCGCTGACAGGTAGGATGGATCGATATAGTCCATACCGACTTTGAATGTCTGGACACTATCCGTTTTTGAGAGAAGCGCCGCGAGCGCGAGCGTAATACTGGTTTTACCGCTCCCGGATCGATCACCGGTGATCAGCAGGTGTCTCATTTCAGGCTCCGGAGGACCGCACCAAACTCGCTCTCCACAATATCCCGGACCCCGAGGGTCTTTGGGTGGAGGTCGATCTCGACCATCACGTGCCGGTGCCCGATCTCCCGGAGCGGCTCGACCTGCCGGGGGCCGTTTGTTATCGAGAAACATTCGATCCCCTTCGTGTACTCCGGCGGAATCGCATGCGGAACTCCGGCGATCAACGCAAAGTCCGGTGCGAGTTCGTCCAGACGTTTCCCCAGAGCTTCGCCATTTGCCCCGTACTCATCGAGCGCCCCGAGCAGTTCGGGATTCACGCCACGGGCCTTCATCGCATCGAGGATCCGCTGCGCATCACCACGGACCTTGGGAAGTCCGCGCTGATCGAGGTTGGCGATGTACGGGATATCGGCCCTGGGGCAGGCATCGTGAAGCGCGATAAGCTCGTCTGCAAACATGTACGCGGTCTCCTTCTTTGCGTTCAGGATTGCGACGCCCTTCCTGCCGGATCCCGCGAGCTCCAGAAGACGCCCCGCTGCAACGTGCTTAAGATCGCCGCGGGAAGCTTCGATATAGGATTTGGAAGCAGCGCCCCGGATCCGCTCGACCTCGTTTGCCTTGTCCATCAGGAATCGTTGCCGGGCGAGTTCTTCGGGCGTTATCCAGCCTGCGGTCTCCGCGGCCTCGAGTGTTGCCATGACGCCGGCAATATTTTCAAGGTACCCCGCGTGAATATCGACAGCAATGGTGGGGGTTGTTATCCCGGCGTCCGTGATCGCCGACTGGAGATCCTCACCAATGATCATCGAGACACAGGTTCCGACGACCGCAATCCGTTCCGGTGCAAATTTTTCCTCGGCATACCGCAGCACATCTTCAAGCACGTTCTGCCCCCCGAAGATGAACTCGTTGTCAGCAAGCGAGGTTGTGAGAACCCGGAGACCATCTTCTTCAAGAAGCCGGGCATGCTTGAACGAACAGCCCGATGGGCCGTGGAGGATCGCGACATCGACATTGAGGTCGCGTGCCGTGTACAATGCGGCAACAATCGAGCTCGGGCGCGGGTGCATGTATTTCATAAGAAATCAGTTATCTCCATGTCTTGACAGCGAGGACGACAGATCCCGATTTAGTGTTCGCCATCGCAGCAAAATAGCCTTCCTCAAGGGTCGTTGCCCGGGCGGCAATAAGCGGTTCCAGCCCGGTGATGTGAGGATCTCCCTGACAGGATTCCGGTCCGACCAGGACAATACGGGAGGGTCGTATCTCATCGACAGCCAACCGGATCTGGTCGGCCGGAAAATTTTCGCAAACCCTGCCGTCGCCTTCGGCCTGACCGATAACAAGCGTCAGCTCATCGCAGCCGGATAGTTCTCTTGCGTACCGTGCAGCCTCGGTTGTTGTGCCTGCATTCGTTCCGGAGTTCGCGTTGTCAATGACAAGGATCTCCCCGGAATCTCCGGCATACTCCTGTGTCATCCGGCCCGGGAGTGCGGTGAACCCCGCGAGTTTCTTCACATCGAGCCTCAGCATCACGGCTGCTGTTCCGGCAAGAAGCAGCGGTTCGCGATAGGATTTGAGATCGAGCAGCGGGTTCGAAAACCGTGCAGCCCTCCCGGCTCCGATGAGAGCGGTGGTCCCTTCAACGCGTGCGACCTCGTCAAGCAGGACAACATCACGGGGTTCAAAGAGTTCTTCATCAAGCTCGATCCCTTCACCAAACAGGACCTTCCTTGCATGCCGGGCCGACTGGATCTTTTCTGCAAGCGCGTGTTTTTTCCCGGCAGCAAAGAGATAGTCCTCCGCTGAAGTGATGATAGCAAGCGACCCGGCCCCGGTCACTCCCAGCGAGACCTCGGCGATCAGCCAGCCATGGCAATTGACAGCGGCTGATGCAGCTGCAAGGATCGATGCCGGCGTAATCCCGGTTCGCGCAAGAAGTTCTCTCTCGGGGTACCGGTATGTTCCGGTCGATGTGTGAAGGACCCCGGGCCCGTTCATCAGCGATGCAAGAGCGTGGGCAGTCGTGGTCTTCCCCCGGGAACCGGTGATCTCGATCACCGGCTTTGGGAGACAGTTACCGAGCAGCATCCTGACTGCTTCGTGGTGCGTGATGATCTTCGTCTCCCGTTTTTGGAAATACCGGAGGAGGGGGTAATCCGGATCGAGATGCACGGGCGAGACGATCAGGTTGTATGATTTTTCCTGCGCATCTTCTGCAGAAACCGTACTATCCCGTCCACGGTACACATCCACGAGATCGACTGTATCCCCGCGGGCAGAGAAAGCCGCACCGATCGTTTTACCGCCATGGATGGTATCGAGTACCAGGATTTGCATAAAAATGTTAAATGAGTGAAAGTGCTTTTGTTGCGTTCTTGACCATCAGGTCTGCGAGAAGTGGATCGCTTCCAATCGGGTCGGCATACAGGAGAGGGATGGATTTTCCATTGAGCACAAAACTACCCTTCTTCTGTCCTTCCGGAAGGCCGATCTCGCCGGGGATATCCTTCTCGATGTGGACGCCTTTTGCAAGAAAGAGCGGGACAACAACAAGCGCCTCGATAGGTTCCTTCCGGAATTCATCAAGGGAATCCCTGATTGACGGCGTGTTCAGGTTCATGAACCCGCACTTCACGATAAAGTCCTTGCTCTGTGTCTTGATCAGTGCAGCGGTCTTCTCGACAAGTTCCTGGTTATAGGGCATTTTGCTCCCATGCCCCACGAGTAACATTCCCTTTATTCCCATATTTGGTAACTCCAATAAAAGTTCAGGCTTCATTCAGGCCGAAAAACCGGCCCGAGTCAAATAATCCTGTATGAAAAATAGGTACTGATCGTAATAATTCTTATCGTTATGAATTGAATTTTGTATTCCTTACCGGATCCGGAACAAAATTTGGTTACAACAAAAACATTCACGGGTCTTAAAAACAATCGGGGGCCGGGAAAAAGCGAACCTTTCCGCATGGGTAAATAGTGCCCGTGCATGGCAATCCCTGCACGCGTCCGGCCACCGGGCAACCTCTCCATCAGTAACAGTTCCGGATTGGTTTTTCCGTTCTTGTGCCGGATTTTTCCGGTTTTTCTCATTCCCCGGGTGTTCGCACGGATTATTCCCGTATCAATGAACAGGCCCGGACTCAACGGAACATGAGGAAACCCGGGAAAATTTTCTTTAAAAGGGAATCTCTCCGGCACAAAAAAACATCACAAACTCTTTTTTCTGTTCCTGCAAACGTAAGAAGCAGATGCGTTTTTTATCGGAATCATCATCAAGAATTATCCAGTCGCTCGGTCTTGTTTTTGGCGATATCGGTACAAGCCCCATCTATACCATCGGCGTAATCCTGTTATTCATCCTCCCGGTTCCCGCAAATATACTCGGGATGCTCTCGCTTATCATCTGGACCCTCTTTATTGTAATCACCGTCCAGTACACCTGGCTCGCGATGCACATCAGCAGCAAAGGGGAGGGCGGGACGATCGTCCTTAAGGAAGTCCTCCTTTCCCTGCTCAAGCCGGACAGCCGGCTCATCCCGGTAATCTCTGTCCTCACGATCCTCGGGATCGCTCTCTTTATCGGTGACAGCGTAATCACCCCGGCCATCAGTATTCTCTCAGCAGTCGAAGGAATTCTCCTTATCCCGAGATTCGCGCAGACCAGTGGGGGCCTGATCCTGCTTATCGCCGTGTTCATCGCAACAGCGCTCTTTTTTATCCAGCGGCGAGGGACGGAGAAGGTTGCCTTCCTGTTCGGCCCGGTCATGCTCCTCTGGTTTGTCGCCCTCTCGGTAACGGGCATTATCGCGATCATCTCCTACCCGCCGATCCTGCTTGCGCTCAGTCCCACGTACGCCTTTGCCTTTTTGTTCGAAAACGGGCTCACCTCGCTCTTTGTTATGTCTGCGGTGATCCTCTGTGTTACCGGGGGCGAAGCCCTCTATGCGGATATGGGCCATCTCGGATGCGAGCCGATCATCAAAGGCTGGTACTGCGTCTTTCCCGCGCTCGTGCTCAGCTATCTCGGGCAGGGTGCATTCGTGCTCCAGCACCCGGAAACCCACAATGTCCTCTTTTCCATGTTCAACTACCAGCTTCCGTACCTCTACATCCCGTTCCTGGTACTTAGTATCTGCGCGACCGTTATCGCATCTCAGGCGATGATAAGCGGCCTCTTCTCGGTTGTGTACCTGGGCATGACAACCCATATCCTTCCCCGGATGAAGATCGAGTACACCTCGCCTGAGCTCCGGTCGCAGATTTATATCGATACCGTCAACTGGATGATGCTTGCCGCGGTGATCGTGGTCATGCTGGAATTCAAATCATCAGAAAATCTTGCCGCAGCGTACGGCCTTGCCGTGGCCGGGACGATGCTTATCTCCTCGATCATGATGACCATGATCTCTATCCTGAGACACGACCCTGTCAAGTGGGCAGTAGCAGCGGCCCTCATCGTTGTCGATACGGCATTCTTCCTTTCATCGTTCCTGAAGATTCCCCACGGGGCTTACTGGTCGTTCATCATGGCAGCGATCCCGCGTCTCATCATTGTTGCTTACATCCAGGGGCAGAAAAAACTCCACATGATCCAGAAACCGGTGGATATTGAATCCTTCCTCCCGCGGTATGGAGCCGCTTACCGGTCTCTCCCCAAAATACGGGGGACGGCCCTGTACTTCATGGGTGACACCCGGCACCTTTCTCCTTATATCGAGCAGATCTTCTTCAAAAACGAGATCCTGTACGAGAACAATATCCTTGTCTCGATCCAGACCCGGGATGCCCCGTTTGGTATTACTACTGAACTCGATACCAATCTCGGTCCCGGCCTCCATGTCTTCACCGTGAATGCCGGCTACATGGAAGTCGTGGACATCACCGGGCTGCTGAGAAGCCGCGGGATCGATGAAAAGACGATCTTTTACGGGGTCGAGAACATTGTGTCGGAATCTTTCATGGGACGGGTGTACGGGATCATCAAGAAAAATTCACCCCCCTTTGTCCAGTTTTACGCACTTCCCCAGGAAAAGATTCACGGGGTCGTAACTCGGGTCGAGATGTAAGCCGGAGATTCGCGTGGATTCCAAAGGAAACTAATTTGTTTGATCAGGCGCAAGAATTATGAACCTATGAAGGATGCATTCGAACGCTTTGGCCTCTTGATTAACGACCGGGTTGTTAAAACTCCCATCGCGATCGCATCCATGGCAGGCATTGTCGATGCCGCATACGTGCAGAAACGCGCCGAACACACCGGGATTGGGTTCATGGGCGGGTACTCTATCGATGGCCCAACCATGGAAGCCGCCCGGGACATGTCAGCGGCCGGGGAGAGGAAGGAGTTCCTGTACGAAGATCCGGTTGAAGAACTTGCAACCCAGCTCAGGCTCATGGAGAAGAGTACGGTTATTCCGGGTTTCAACCTTCGCGGGAGCAAGCCAGCTTCCTTTGGCGGGATTGCAGAAGCTCTTGGCGACAAAGTCGTGTACGAGATCGATGCCCACTGCCGGCAGCCGGCGATGATCGCGGCAGGAAGTGGTGAGTTCTTTCTCAAAAATCCGGAGGTACTTGCAGCAACGATCCGGGCACTCAAGGAAAAGGATGTCACGGTCTCGGTAAAAATACGGGCTGGTGTTGCCCCTGATGACCGCCAGCTTGCCCGGAAATTGTGGGCTGCAGGAGCCGATATCCTTCACCTTGATCTCATGGACTTCGGCTCCGCAAAGCTCCGGCAGATCCGGAACAGCGTGCCCCTGATCCTTATTGCGAACAATTCCATTACCACTTTTGAACGGATGAAAGAGATGCTCTCGCATGGTGCGGATCTTGTCTCGGTTGCCCGGAACTCGGATGAGAAGACACTGGCAGCGCTTGATGACGGGATCACCCATTATGCAAACGAGGAAGGGTGGTACAATGCCCCCAAGCAGCTCTGCCGCGGGGGTGATGTGAGGGCCCTTACGTTCTGCTGCATGCCGGTGAAAGAATGTCCGCTTATACCAACCCTCTCCCGGATCGGGATCTCCAAAGAGGAGTATATGCGGATGAAGATCGAGGCCGTTCGCGGGACCCCCCTTGAAGGTGGATCGCAGACCTGTTTTGGCAGCCTCTGCTGGTGCTGCAAGACCTCGTCGCCCTGCATGTTCCGCGATATTACGGTCAGACAAATGGGTTTATCAAAGCGCGAGTATATGCGACTGAAACGCGATCTGTCGGATGCAATGATGTGCGAGGTGTTCCGTGACGTGCCACGCGATGAGTCCGGTTGAACGCGCCCAGATGGCGATGATGCTTGAGGTCTGCGCCTACCCGAAACCGGGGAACGTTGACCGGTGTCATGATTACCCCGAGACCCTGCTTGAACATTTTCTTGCTTCCACCATTTTTGCCCGGCCTGCGCTTGAAGAGGCAGAGCTTGGCAAAGGCCGGATCGGCGAGATAATCGGCCACGCTGTCGCAGCAATCAATTGCCACAAGGGAGGCAATACCCACTTTGGTGCATTCATCCTGCTCATCCCGCTCGTGTATGGCAAGGATATTCCGGGGGCGATGGAGGCGATCACCCGGACCGATGTCTCTGATGCCGTTGCCTTCTACAAGGCATTCGGGTTGACGCAGGTAAAAATGCTTCCCGGCGATGAGCTGGATGTAAACGATCCCCGGACACTCCGGGAGCTCCGGGACCGGGAGATGACGCTCCTTGATGTGATGCAGCATTCAGCGGCAAACGATATGGTTGCCCGGGAATGGGTCGCCGGTTTCCCGCTCACCCGGCATGGTGCAGATCTGCTGAAGCAGTTCGGGCCCGGCCGGGTTCCGATCGTCCGGATGTTTCTTACCCTTCTTGCCTCGGAGCCCGACACATTTATTGTCAAAAAGCACGGGATCGAAGTCGCACGGGAGACGATGTTTGCCGCCCGGGAAGTACTTGACGGGAAACGGTCTGCTGAGAGTCTTGATGCGGAATGCATTGCCCGTGACATCAACCCCGGCTCCATTGCGGATATCACCATCGCGGCAATCTTTGTCGCGCTCGGTGAGGGATGGTCATGGGAATCCTGAACGAAGGGATTAACGAGATTATCGCGACAACGCGGCTCAATGCAGCACCGATCGGGATCCGTTGCGAGCAGAAATCGTACTCCATGATCCTTTTTTCCGGCAGTCACACTGCAGCCAATGTGGAACGGGACGGCTGGATCGTGGCGAACCTGATCTTCGATCCGGTGATGGTTGTCCGGACCGCGTTCGAAGATCCGGACAAGGATGCGTACTGCGAGGAGATCGTGAACGGCCGGGCGATGTGCCGGCTCGCGGACGCTGAGGCCTGGGTCGCGTTCGATGCAATGATTGAGAAAAAATCATCAGAAGCGATGAAGGTCCGGCTGGTTGCGGAGAAAGAAGTTGCCGGATCGATCCGGATCCACCCGGTGAACCGGGGGTTCAACAGCATCATCGATGCGACCGTCCACGCGACCCGGTACCGGATCTCACGCGACCCGGTGCTCAAATCCCTGATAGATTATCATGCAGGGATAGTCCGGAAGTGCGGCGGGCCCGGCGAGCACGAGGCGCTTGAGCTGCTGCTGAGCTATATCGCGTGATAATTTTTTAAAAACGGTAACAAGATTGAACGGGTTATCCAAAGACCAGACAACGTTTGCTTAACCCCAGTACTTCTCTAAATTTACCTCCGTGAATTTTGGCAAGTCATCAATACTCTCAACCTCTGATCAACCAAACGGTCGAAGAACAGAAACAAATGAGACAAATTTGAGTTTTTTCCGAATCCCTTCCCAGACCAATAGCCGGAAGAAATCGAAACGGAACAAATCTTCAGCAACGGTTCTTGGTCCTCGTTGAACCTTAGAGAAGAACATCCATTGAAGAGAGACCCAGATATTTTTGAGAAGGAAAGAGATTATCGTCAGCAGGTACCGGATCACAACGTTTCTTGTGGATGTCCTTGCTTTCACGATATTCCGGATACGGTACGAAGACTCGATCGCAAACCGGTTCTTGTAGACCCGGTAGATCCGACGGGGTTTCCAGTTAATACCATACACGACGTAACCCAGGTTCACATTCCCGTATTTCTTATTCCTTCCCAGAAGGTACTGGACATCAATTGCCAGAGTAAGAGAAAAAGGTTCGCCAGTTCCCATCATCGTATACTGTGCATACCGGGAATGATTTCCCCGGAGTATTTTCTTGAGTTCTTCGCCGTGTTTTCTCACCGGAACAATGTGCGGGATCTTTTCCTTCTGGAGAAATGAGAACACATCTTTTGAGTAAAATCCCCGATCAAGACAGAGTACTTGGGTGTTCACTTTTGCGTTGTGGATTATGGCCAAAAATTTCCGGATGTACTCGACCTTTGACACACCCTTCTTCACCGGGAAAACTGCAAGGGTCTGCCGTTGACCTTTTGTTGTTATGGAGAGCGAAACATACGAGTAAAATGTGGTTGTTGATTTCTTCATTTTACTCTTGAGGACGTAATCTTTGTTCGCTTCGATAATTTCGCCATAATAAGGATCGTCGGTGAAATCTATGGCAAAATGATACGATTTTCCGGGAACAAGGATCTGATCGTTTGAATAGGTGAGGATCTTTGATTGTATTTCGAAAAGCGATTCTAAATCCACCTTCGATAAATGGTATCTGACTGACGTTTCACACGGGACTTTTTCTCCGGCCTTATTGATGGAATGCACGGATAGTTTGGTTGCTGACATCCCAACAAGTGACTGGATAAGCGTCTTTTGTCTCAGTGTTCCGTTGATGGAAATGGTGAGATTCCGGTTGATTGCATCCACTGCTATTTCGGAACAATCTTCTGCTCGGATCTCATTCTTTATTCGGCGGGTGAATTGTCGTCTATTTGCCATATGCGGCGCCCGCTGCCTATTTAGATCTGCCGGTTTTGATTAGCCTCGGCTAAAAATTAGTGAAGTACTGAACCCGGTATCGAGCGTTTGTGGTTGTGTCCACAAGGATCTCCTGTCCATTTTGCTCTTTGATCAAATACGAGACAAGACCTATGTAAGGAACATTAAGGTATGGGGGAAAAGCTATCCAGCTCTCAGATTTGTGGTAAACCGAACGCCTATTTGCCGATATCGATGAAGATCCATAGGTCAGGGGTACAACCGCGGCGATTGCGTTATCAATCAGCTCCCGGGACGATGCCGGTGATGGCGGAGAAAGCAACTGGCCACGATCTGAATAGGTCCCGGCTTTTGAGTTTGCCTCCATCTTTTGATGGACCCAGTTCATTCTCTTACCGGAGTACAGGTGCTTTTGGCAATCTGATAGGGTATGATAAATTTCAGGAAAAACATTTTTGATAAATTCCTCTTCCGTTATGTTTTTCCCGAATAATTGTGCTGCTATCTGATTTCTTTCAGAATTGATGATGCTGGTATTTTTATTCTCAATCGCACTCACCATCGGTACCATCGCCATACCTGCCAGCAGCAATGCCAACAAGACGACGCCAATTTTCATGGTTTTCATTTTATTCATACCTCCTTTTCAAGAGAGATCACTGAGGCATGAACCAAAATCTTCGATATTTCAGAAGTAAATGGTCTCAATGCCTGCGGGCAGGCGCGGGTTCATTGTAGTGTGCTAACTAAGGGGTGAACCAGTCCTTTCTTTTTGGGACAAAACACGGTTGTCCACAATGACCGGTCGATATATTCAATATATAGTAATTCTGGCGCAAATGTCTATCAATTAAAAGTCGTCACCTTACGAGCGCTGACTCAAAAGCCCCGGGTCACCTGAGCAACAACCTGCCCGGCTATTAAACCCCCAGATAGAACCGGTATAAATTTTCCTTTCCCTGAAATCCCGGCAATTTTTGCACGATCGGTGAAGGGATTCGACCGAGCCGGTTTTTCTCCGGATACTCCATGTTGTGACAATTAAAAAAAATCGCGACAAAAATTCCGCGACTGAATAAATAAAAGATTATCTTGAAAGCCGATCCACTAATTGTCAGGTGGTCTTGTGCAGGTTTCCATGAAGCTGGAGATGAAGGATTCTCCGGGTCAGCTTGTTGCTGCCTTAAAACCCATATCGGATGTCGGCGGAAATATCAGGGCAGTTATACACCAGCATGACCCCGATTCCGGGAACAATTTGCTTGATGTACAGATAGTCCTTGAACTTCCGGAGGGTCGACTGGAGAGTCTTATTGGCATGCTCAAAGAGCAGGATGTTCACATCCAGCGCATTGGGGAAGAACGACTGCTTTACCGTCGGACGGTTATTTTGATTGGACATCTCATGCACACAGACCTTTCCGATACTGTTGACCAGATAGATTCAACCGGTTTTGCCGAAGTATCCGAGCTTGCAATGAGTATGCCTGCCGTTAACGAACGTTCCTCTTCCCGTATCACGATAAAAGCCTTAAGCAAAGGAGACATGGAATCCGCCCTTGCAATCCTGCGCAGGGTCTCACTCCAGAAATCCCTTCTCCTGATTGAACCGCTGGAGGAGATCGCATGATCCGTATAGCGATTGTAGGGATGGGATCCGTAGGTCGCGGTGTTGCCGAAATGGTCGGCAAAAAAGATCTTGGTATTGTGATCACCGGAGT
This sequence comes from uncultured Methanoregula sp., assembly GCA_963666355.2. Lineage (GTDB taxonomy): Archaea > Halobacteriota > Methanomicrobia > Methanomicrobiales > Methanospirillaceae > Methanoregula. The sequence goes on along the minus strand of CAXXCP010000015.1, from coordinate 119,864 downwards.
TGCAGACTCAAAGAGTGGAAAGATCGATCCTCACGGGCTTGATATTCCGGCACTTCTCATGCATAAGAAAAAGACCGGGATTTGCGGCGAGACCGGCGTTTCTGCACTTGATGTGATAAAGAACGCGGATTACGATGTTCTTGTTGAAGTCTCTCCCACGAATGCACTGACCGGAGAGCCTGCAATCACGCATATCAAAACTGCCCTTGGCCGGAAAAAACACGTCGTAACTTCCAATAAGGGACCAATTGCTCTAGCCTTTGGGGAACTCCGGGACATGGCGGAAAATAACGGGGTGTCCCTGAGGTACGAAGCGACTGTTGCCGGGGCAATACCTATCATGCACACCCTTGAGCACGGACTTGCAGGAAACGAGATCCTTGCTCTGTACGGCGTCCTGAATGGAACCTGTAATTATATCCTGACCCGCATGGCAGCGGAGGGTCTTACGTACGAGCAGGCACTCCTGGAAGCCCGCGAGCTCGGGTATGCAGAAGCAGATCCTACCTATGACGTCAAAGGGATTGACGCCGCGATAAAACTGGTTATCCTCGCATCAGCGATATGGGGAAACGGGGTGAAACTGTCGGATGTCGCATGTACCGGGATCGATCTTCTCACTCCCGATGCGCTCAGGCTCGCTGAAGCGGAAGGATGTACGATCCGGCTGATCGCCGAAGCGTTCCCCCGGAAAAATCTGCTTCGTGTATCTCTCCGGATTATCGAAAAAACGCACCCGCTGGTTGTTGACGGGACACTAAATGCCCTGACCCTGGAAACCGATATGGCAAAAGAGATAACGCTTATCGGAAGAGGGGCCGGGTCTATTGAGACAGCGAGTGCTATCATAGGAGACATACTTTTTATCAGCGCAAGTCATGTCAAGCGTGCTTGAACACCGCCGGGAATACCTGAAGCTGATGCGTCAGCTCACGCTTGATAACGGTAGTTTTACGATAACGGATATTCAGAATGCTGCAAAAATTCCAAGGACCACGGCCCAGGACTGGATTAACCGGCTTCTTATGGAAGGGTGCGTCTTTATCCGTGACGAAAAACGGGGACGGAATGCAGCCAACTATGCAGCGATAAGTGCAGTGCCATCGAGTACCTGTAAGCGGATTTTTACGACCGTGGATGGCGATGAGGTCGAAATTTATCATGATTGCCTGAGTAGTTCCTGCGCTGCATTCTGCGGGTATCATCACGCTCGTGCCGGTGGAGCAGTAACGGAAGTTTACCGTGACGGAACTCTGTTGCGCGAGAGGGGGACCATCGGATCGTTTGATGTACCGATTGGCCTTCATCCTCTGCCGGCTGTCGCGGTAACCGGCATTGAGAGGGACGGCAATTTTGTCGTACAAAAAATCCGGTGCATCGGTGGCCCGGCGTATTCCCTGACGGATATGATGTCTCGAGCCGAGGGAGTTATCCGGGTTGAGCCTCATAATGACGGACACATTGTTGAGGGGAAAGTCCGGACCCGGGCATTTCTGCATGTTACGCTTGGTGTTGACGATACGGATTCACCGGAAGGAGGTGCCACCTTTGCTCTTGCGCTTGCCCTGCTCAATTTCGTTACCCGGATGAAAGGGGTCCTTCCTATCGGTCACCATGTGGTTATGTTAAATCCTGATGTCGCCCGGAAAACCGCGGGGAACTCTGCGAGTTTCATTGAAGTTGCGATTGATCCGGAGATCCTTGAGATTTTTATTGAAAGAGCCTCCCGGTTTGTTGGTGACGAATCATTGTCTCCCGAATGGGGGATTGCTATCAGGACCGGCCTTGGCATTCCGGAAAATTTGCGGAAGTATGGAAGACTTGTGAGGACCGGAGTTACGACAAGAGATGTTGCGGAGGCAATTGCGCAAGAGGCTCGAGTCTCACTGGTGGGTGGAGATGGCGTTATTGGTGCTCTCGGTGCTGTTGCACTTGCAGATCTTCCGGATGACGTGCTCCTTGACCCGTCCTGCACAATTGCCCGATAGGTTTTTTTATATCTGTTCAGCTGCAAGCCATCGTTTCACCCGCGGAACCCTTCTGATTAACGGTCCAATAACCCGGTATCCTGAGAATGCGAGTGAGGATCCTCAGAGATGGTAACCCCGGAAACTATCTTGGTATAATCGTTCAGCCGGTCGTGTGTCAGACTCCATCGATGTGAGAAAAAATGGTGGCGGTTTTGTTGCGAAAAAATAATGCTGACGTGATCAATTCCACCGGCACCTCTTTGAGTGCCGGAATCGACTCTTCAACACGTCCGCTGTCGGCATGACCCTTGAACATGTACACCGGTTCAAGGTAATCCTCGTGTTCAAGACCGGTTTTCGTTTGATAGGCAAGATATAGTTGATCGATACTCACGTTTCCGGGAGCATGGAGATAGGAACTTACTCCGACTTTCCGTAATTCAGCCAGCGCTTGTTCCGGAGATTTCAGCGGTAATTCTTTGTACGGTTCATAATTTCTCCAGCGTCCGTAATATTCAGCCACCTCTCCCGGCTGCCCGACAATTGTGACGGTAACTATTGTCCCTTCAACATTGAGGCCATTGAGGGTCCGGTCAAACCACACGTCAACAGATTCCCGACGGGATACCTGTTCTCCTTTGCTATCAAAACCGGTTTTCATCTCATAACTAATACCGCTCAGATTGATACCCGGGGGATAACGATCTTTTTCCTGGAGGAACCTGGTTGCGATCTGGATTGCCTGCTCATCAGGAGGAATGTTTTCCGGCAGATCAAGGGAGCGGTGAGAAGAAAAAACCAGAGTTTCGTTTAAGTATGTCGCTGACCCAGATATTTTTGATAAGGTTACCCCAGCGTGTTCATCGGGCGATGGGATGGATATAGCCGTATCTCCCTCATTGATCTCCCCGGTAAATCCGAATTTTTTGGCATATTCCTTGATCGCTTCTCTCGGGTTATCGATGTTAATGGTTTTATATACCATCAGTTTTTCCGGAATATGGGGTATTGATGTATTAAGAAAAACCTCATGTGAAATTCCTCCACCCAACACCGGGTTCCATTCAGAAGATGGAAGTGATGCTTTATTTAACGCATCGTTTGATTCGGGAGCACAATTGTTGAGGCCTACCACGGATATGAGGAGGGCTGCTAAGACAGCAATCCCAATTCCCAGTCCAAATAACAGTTTCCTTTTCATAATAATTGCTCTGTAGAAAACCTCTTCAAAATCGACGGCACCATGGACCGAAAGATCTAAGGTACATTGTCTCCATACTAGAGTGTGTGCTCAAAAAGTACAGAGACTAGTAAGAAATCGACGAGCCGGAATATCAGGTTTATCCGAGCAGCGATTTCGATCGTGAAAGCAATACGACTCAGTCCGTATTCCTGTAAATATTCGAAAAAGATCTACACCCGGTATCAACTTCTCGTCCTGATTCTCTTCAAAGACTATCGGAATCAGCATTATCGCGAATTTGTTGAAGATATCGGAGACATGGAGTCGATCCAAAAGGAGTTGGAACTATCAGTCGTCCCTCATTTCACGACTCTTCAGAAATTCTTCTGTCGGATAAAAACCCTGTACCTCCGCTACGCATTCAGGAAAACGACGAGTCTGTTCTATTCCAACGATGATCCAATTGCGATTACCGCTGTCGATTCGTCCGGGTTTACCAGCGGATATTCGAGTCACTATTACTCAGCCAGAACCGGCAAAATCCGAAAACATTTCCTGAAAACTTCGATCTCGGTTGACACCGACACACAAGCGATCACCGGATTCATCACTTCGAAAAGCCGAGTTCACGATACCCGGCATGCAGCCAGGTTACTCCCACAATGTCACAAGATACGACGGTCAGAGTGTTACGTTATGGATCGGGGATACGACTCCGAAGCGATTCATCGTCAGGTTCGGGAGGAACTGCTCGCTGACTCCATCATCCCGATCCGTTCCTGGAACAATCAGATTATCGGAGGAAAGTACCGAAACGAGATGGCTGGAGAATTCGATGATACCAGATACCGGAGAAGACAACTTGTCGAGAACAAGTTCTCTGTCCTGAAAAGAAAGTTCGGTGGCGATCTAAAGGCTCGAATATTCTCAATTCAGAGAAAGGAAATCGCAGGGAAAATGATTGTTTGTAACATCCACAAGTTCTTACAATTTCTCGTCATGGAGGTTTTCTACAGAGCAATAATAATCAGATCCTCATACTCGTTTCTGCCGAAAAATTCTGATAATGGATTTTGTAATTTCCAGCTGCATCTTTTATCTGAGTGCAGAGTGTTCCCCATCCCGGGGCTCTCTCATGTTCACAGGGTTCAGCGAACTTGTATGCCCCGGAAACTATCATGGAATAATTGTTCGGTTGGTTTGGGTATTAGCGCTGGCGATGAGTGAAAAATTAGTGGCGGTTATTATTGGAGAGTTCCGGGTTATCGTCAGGGGCCGGTGATCCGGGGATTATCCCGGGTTTTTCACCATTGATGGGACTCCCCCTCATAACCTCCAATCCGGGCCCTTTACGAACCCGGATAACCCGTTTTCCCGGACCGGGATCTCACCATGAGGTAATAATTCACAAAAATGAGGTAATAATTCGTGAAATATTCGGGAAATCACGCCGGAGAGATGAGACACTAATTAGCAGCATTTGGAGGGCGGATCGCATCCCGGATCATATGATCATAGGGCCGGATCGAAAAAACCCCCTTTTTGGGGCAAAGTACCGGATAAGGTTACGTCGGAGAACAAAATTCTCCGACGGAGAAAATGCATGATTCCCCGGGCTCCGGAAAACCAGGTGCTGTTTTGCGAGACCTGGCGGGATGGTATGGGGGATGAGGTCATGAGGATCTCGTTCTCCGACGGAGAGGGCTGGGAGCCGGGAGGGATCCGGAGCATGCCAGCGTGCTTTTTTTGGTGCACTTTTACACACAATTCCCGGGAAGTCTTGTATAGCGCTCCGTTTGGCTGGATTCGCCCGGAAAGCCTCCGGAAAGAAACCTTATGGTACGCTTATGGGAGGCGAAAACCAGGAAAAACGGGCTGGAGAAGGGGTGGATCGGAAAACCCCTGTTTTTTTTATCGGGGTTTGATTGGAGAGGGGAGGGAACGGGCCGGGAGAATTTGTGGGACGGGAATTTTTTGGTCGGCCGGAAATTTTTTTGAAACGTTATCCGGATCATTTGAAAAGAAAAAATTCTATTTTTGCTATCAGATTTAATTGACTGATTTTTTAAGTATCTGAATTTTTTTTGCAATTGATGGTGACTTTTTCAATCGGGTCAAAAAAATTTGGTTTGTCAATTCGCTTAAATTTAAATATTACCGATATGAAATAACAGTATTATACAGTGTCGTGTCCGGAACGGGCACGTATCAAAAGGTGTTTGAACTTATGACATTTACCAGAAAAAATGAAGAGGCAGTATCACCCGTCATCGGTGTGATCCTGATGGTCGCAATCACGGTCATCCTCGCGGCGGTTATTGCGGCGTTCGTGTTCGGCATGGCAGGAAACATCCAGAAGACCAAAGTTGTATCGGTAACATTAACCAGGTCAGGCGGGGTCGTTACCTCAACATTCCAGGGGGGTCAGGATGCAGCATCTTTACAGACAATTAATTGGACAAATGGTTCAACTTTAGGACCGGTTATGGAAGGAACAGCAAACACTGCTCTCGGTGTTGGAACTACGTTCTCTTTCCCGGCACCGACAAATTCCCATATTGTTGGTGTTGCAACATTCAATGACGGAACCCAGCAGGTAATTTCAGATACCTATATCTAAACTTTTTCAAGAGTCCCGTTTTATGGCGTTCAACAAAAATGAAGAGGCAGTATCACCCGTCATCGGTGTGATCCTGATGGTTGCAATCACGGTCATCCTCGCAGCGGTTATTGCTGCGTTCGTGTTCGGTATGGCAGGAAATATCCAGAAAACCAAAGTTGTATCCGTGACATTAACCCGGTCTGGCGGAGTTGTAACAAGTACCTTCCAGGGGGGTCAGGATGCAGCATCATTACAGACAATTAATTGGACAAATGGTTCAACTTTAGGACCGGTTATGGAAGGAACAGCAAACACTGCTCTCGGTGTTGGAACTACGTTCTCTTTCCCGGCACCGACAAATTCCCATATTGTTGGTGTTGCAACATTCAGTGATGGGACAAAACAGGTAATTTCTGATACTTACATTTAATTTTTTTTTGCAGACTTCTCGAGAAACGACAAGAATGACAACATCGGATCATTCCCGGGAGGTTGTTGAGAAGCACTTCGATTCTTTAGTCCCCTCGAACGTGAGTCGGACTTCCGGGTTTTAAGCAACTCCTGCATATTCTTTCACGAATGAAAAACAATGTCAGTCTTCGTGGATAATTAAACAAACCTGATTTACCGTATGCTGACATCATTTGGTTCCTTACTTTGCTGTTCTTAACAAAGCAGGGTGGAAATTTTCGGTCAGAAATTACATCACAAAACCCGGGTTTTCTTGAGAGCAAAGATTTATGACCGGGAAAATCAGGGTCTGCCAGCATTTCAATCAGGATTGATCCCTCCGGATAGATTTTTTTAATCGACACACGAGAACACACCAGAAATTTCTTTGAATCAAACGTTCATCGAAATTAACATACGAACCATTGAAAATTTTTCATGCTGGTTGAGCCCATGAAACCTGAGCCGGGGAGTGACTTCCAAAACAAATCCCCTATAAACATCCGGCACCATACAATCTCCCTGGAGTGATCTGCTATGCCAGGAAAAACCAGTGAAAACCTCGCAGGTACTATCCTTAATCCGACCGAACTTATTTCGTACCAGGAAGGATCGGTTGTCAGCCGGATGATCGTGTACAAAAAGACCGGTACCATCACCCTGTTTGCTTTCGATGCCGGGGAAGGGCTGTCCGAGCATACCGCACCGTTTGATGCAATCGCGTCAATAATCGATGGTGAAGCAGAGATCACGATTGAGAAACAGGAGTATCATCTTCGCGCAGGCCAGATGATTATTATGCCGGCAAACCGCCCGCATGCACTTTTCGCCCGGAAGCGGTTTAAGATGATGCTGACCATGATTCATGAATAATTCACGGACAAAATCCCTTGTTGAGAAGATTCCATGAGCCACCCGAAAACTATCGATCTCAAATCTATTGCCCGGAAAGCAATGGCAAAATACGGTTTCGAACCGCAGTTCCCCCGGTCAGTCATCGAAGAGACAGACAGGTTAGCCGAAGAAATCCCGCCCGTGACCGGGTCACCGGTTAAAGACCTGCGGGATCTTCTCTGGTCCTCCATCGATAATTTTGACTCCCTGGATCTCGACCAGCTCGAATACTGCGAACCCGGGATGGATGGGGAGATCCTGGTGAAGATTGCTATTGCCGATGTCGATCATTACGTGTCCCGTGATTCACCAACCGACCAGTACGCAGAACATAATGGGACTTCGGTGTACACCGGTATCGTCACGTTTCCCATGCTTCCCGACAAGCTCTCGAAAGGAATTACTTCACTCCTTCCCGACCGGGACCGGATCGCGATGATCATGGAATATGCCATCCTGCCCTCCGGTGACGTCCGGTATGGAGACGTGTATCCGGCACGTGTGAGAAATAAGGCGAAACTTGTTTACGAAGAGATCGGAGAATGGCTTGAGGGATCCCGGGAAATACCCGCGGGCGTCTCCGGAATACCGGGGCTTGAACACCAGATAGAGCTCCAGGCAGAGGCAATGCTGCGGCTGAAGAAATTCCGGAGATCTCTTGGGGCCCTTGAACTCAATACTCTTGAAGCAGAACCGGTTGTTGATAACGGGCTTGTGAAAGATATCGTTGTGCAGCGCCAGAATATGGCCCGGTGCCTGATTGAAGAATTTATGGTGGCAGCAAACGGGACGATGGTTACGTTCCTTGGAAAAGCCGGTATACCCCTGATCCAGAGAATTGTCCGGATACCCAAAAACTGGGATGGGATCGTGCAGATCGCTGCTCTCAGGAACGAGAGTCTTCCCCCTCACCCGGATGCAAAGGCCCTCGCGGGTTTCCTGTTGCGACAGAAAACCGCAGATCCTGAGCATTTCCCGGATCTTTCTCTTACGATTGTCAAGCTCCTTGGACCCGGTGAATATGCGATGCTTGAACCCGGGGACGAACCAACCGGCCATTTCTCTCTTGCGGTAACGGACTATACTCATGCAACCGCACCGAACCGGCGTTATGTGGACCTCGTTAACCAGCGACTCCTGAAAGCCGTCCTCGGGGGAAACCCGGTACCGTACTCTTCAGACAAGCTTTCGGATCTTGCCATATGGCTGACCGATCGCGAGAAAGGATCCAAGAAAGTCGAGCGGTTTATGCGAAAAGCGGCGGCAGCGATGCTGCTTGCGGACCAGACAGGAAAAATCTTCGAGGCACTGGTCACCGGTGCATCTCCAAAAGGGACATATGTTCGTCTTCTTGCTCCCCCGGCTGAGGGCCGGGTGATGGCAGGTGAGCGGGGCCTTATCGTTGGCCAGAAGATCCGTGTCAGGCTCAAAAAAACCGATCCCTATAATGGCTTTATCGATTTCGACCGGGTTGGCTGACAGGTTCCAAAAGGATTCCCCGATCTGTTTTCGGGACCATTTTAAAAAAAATCCGGTCTAAGTTTTTTTATCCCATCTCGTTTCCTGATCAGTACACCGCGAGACCCCTCACAACAAAAAAATCCGGAAAATCTTATCATTTACTCCGTAAAATTTCCCGAATCCGGCTCAGAAATTACCAGCTTATGTGAGGGGTCTGGCGGTGTACTCCGGTACTTTTCGGTTTGTGACCGGAAGAATCAGAAGAAAAATTCCGACATAATTTTCCAAAGTTGCCGGTGTTGGTGGCTGTGGAAGTACACTGCCTGACCCCCCGCAGGTATCGGGTCACCCGAATGCGGAAGTATTCCGAAATTATTTCTCTGGAATAAAAATGATGAACACAATAATCCGGTTTTCGAAAAATGCGTGGAGCAGGAGTTGAACCTGCGAACGCCTGCGCGACGGGATCCTAAATCCCGCTCCTTTGACCAGACTCGGATATCCACGCCCGGTTTTGATGCACCCGTACGATACCCGACCCTATAAAAGCCCGCCGGATTCTCACGTGCGACCGGTATATTTGTCCGGGGGTGTTAAGATGATATCGGCGCAAGGTCAGTAAGAAATAAAAAAACGGGGACGAAACTATTTTCCCGTTACATATCGACACGCGTAACAACGCCGTGGATCTTATCGGACGGCAGGCGGTAAAACTGTACCACTGAGGGTGTCAGCCGCTTTATGGCAGCAAAGACCCGCCATATGATATGGTTCGTGGATATATCCTCCATACCATAGAAGATTGTCTTCTCGTCGATCTCGGCTTCTTTCAAGATCTTCCCGATATCGACAATCTCCATGTACCCGAGGTATATCTCAAAGATCGAGAGGCCTTTGGTAATCTCCCGTGTTACACCCCAGGTAACGCCAAACGGTTGTTCGGTCCGGATGATTGAGATGATTATGTTGTCATCGTAGAGGATGTTGTTGGTAAACATAATCCGGGGAATGTACCGGGGAAGCCGGCGGAAATCCCGGGCAAAGAAGAGCGCCGAACCGGCAATCTTATTCGATGAATTATAGGTTTCATCAAACTTACGAAGGAACTCGTCGAGCGGGACCGGGCTGAGGGCAGAAGCGAGTTTCTTCTGTCCGTTCACAAAGATCATGATAATCGTAAAAGGCACGAGCGCGATGATGAGCGACCAGATGCCTCCTTCCGGGATCTTATGCAGGTTTGCAATAAGGAAACTCCATGTTACAAACAGCATTCCCCCGGCTATAATGGATTTGATGAGCTGTCCCCGTTTGACAAGGATCCAGAAGACAAGGACACCGGTGATAGCCATTGTCCCGCTCACCGCAAGTCCGTAAGCGTGAGTGAGGTTGTTCGAATTCCGGAATACCACGATTACAACAAGGACGGCAAAGAGCAGCATCCAGTTCACGACATCAATATAGATCTGGGACCTGAGCTGGGGGGAGGTGAACTCGACTTTCAGAAGGGGCATGATCCGGGTTGTGATTCCCTGGTAAACAATGGAAAAGATCCCCGAGATCATTGCCTGTGAGGCGATGATCGTCGCTGCCACACTCAACAGGAGGAACGGAACGTAAAAGAGAGCAAACTCAGAGTGGATCATTTCAAATAATACATTGTGAGAATCAGGATGAGACAGGAGAAAAGCACCCTGTCCCAGGTAATTGATGGCAAGTGCAGTAAAAACAATATACCACGCTTTTACAATGGGGGCACGACCGAGATGCCCCATATCGGCATAGAGTGCTTCTCCTCCCGTAGCTACGAGAATAACGGTGGAAAGCAGAAGAAAACCCTCGATTCCATGATGGACCAGGTAGCTGATACCATAGAAGGGATTGATAGCAAGAAGGACTTGTGGCTGGGTAATGATTGCAAGAGCCCCGGAAATACTGAGCGCGATAAACCATACAGCCATTACCGGGCCAAATGCCCACGCAATCTTTTCGGTCCCCCGGGCCTGGATTGCAAACAGCCCGAACGCGATAAGCCCGGCAGCGATCATTAATGCAAGCTGGGGAGTACTCTCAAAACCATTGATGAGTGTCACCCCTTCAACCGCGGAGAGAAGACTGATTGCCGGGGTAATTACAGCATCTCCCATCAGGAGGGAAATTCCGACAATTGAAAGAAGGGAGACGAGTGCAATCTGGTTTCCGGATTTGAGCATCGGAAGCAGGATCTCTTTGAGCACAATCGTCCCACCTTCACCTTTCTTACCCAGGTGCATTGCGAGATACGTGTACTGGACCGTAACAAGAGTCGTCATTGTCCAGATGATGATGGAGAGCATCCCCATGATATTGTCCACGGTCGGGGAAATGATCAGGAAGATCGCGGTTAAAGCGTAGATCGGGCTTGTCCCGATGTCCCCGAATACAAGGCCCATCGATTTGACAACCCCGGGCATTACAAAAGAGTCGCGATTCATCTCTGCTGTACCACTTCAGGAAATTAGGGTATAATCCTTTCTCTTTTTTTAAAAAAAAAAGACGGTGTATTCAGGCCCCCGGTTCATGTTCAGCGTGCAGGGGTTCACCACCATCTTTTCTCTCACGAACATAGATCCGGTAACTGGTTATCAGGAGGACAATGATGACCGGGCCAAGGACAAAACCGGCCAGTCCCATGGTCAGGAGTCCGCCTATGATACCGATGAACATAATCACCGGATGTATCTTCACTCTCCTGCCAACGAGGACCGGCCTGACATAGATTTCCGGCACGCAGGAGACGATAAGATACCCGAGGAAGAAGAGGATGAACACACCCCGCGCATCGCCCAGAGCAAGAGCGTACGCACCGACGAGAATAAATGCAACCGATGATCCGAGAACCGGTATGAGCTCGCAGAATGCGGCAAGGAACGAATAAAAAACAATATTCCCGTACCCGAGGAGGTAAAAGACGGGAAGGGCGATAAAGAAGGTCAGCGCAGCAATGGCGATCTGGACAACGTAGATGGCATAGAGCGTGTCGACGGTGACATCTGACATACGGACTGCGTACCGGTGGACCGGGCCGGGCAGGTGGGCCATGATCTTCTTTACCAGTTGCTCTCCTTTCAAAAGCAGGATGGAGAGTGAGAACAGGAAGACAAACATCTTGAAGGCAATAACCGGCAGGTTCGTGACGAGTGTCTTGTCATAATCAACAAAGAGGGATGTTCCTTCATTCAGCATGGCTGAAAGGGTACCTTTTGTGAACGGAACCCCGAATGAAAGGGGATTTGTCGCAGGATTTTCTAGCCAGTCCGCGATTGTTGCAAACATTGTTGCAAGCGTGCCGGAGTTTGCCGAGAGAATCGCGATGGTCAGCGCTGCCATGCCAATGAATGCAGCCGCAACACCGAGTGTGACAATGACTGAAGAGACCAGAGGCCGGGTGTGCCGTGATATCCGGTTATGGAGAGGGGTGAGGACAATTGCGAGCGAAGCGCCAAGAAGCACCATGTCCATGATCGACCAGAAGACCGCAAAAGCGATGATCGTGAGGACGACAAAGGCGATAAAAGGATACAGGTCGGCACGGGGGGGGTTCATTTCGCAGATACCCATTTGTCGGATTACGGATTAATGGATGCGGTAGTTTTTAAAAAAACCGTTTACCATAAAGGGTAAAAACAGTCCCGTGGTTTTTTTTCAAACCCATAACAACAAAAACCCCGGGCATCCAATGGATAACTGGATGAAGCGTTTCGAGCATATCGCAATGATTGCCCATGATATGGGACTCATCTTCGAGTTTCTCGGTCTTGCTTCACTGATCCCGCTTCTTGTCCTCATTATCTTCCGGGAATGGAACATGCTCATTCCGATGATCTCGGCACCGCTTGTTTTCATTGTTCTCGGTCTTCTTATCTCCCACATTCCCCATGAGGATCTTGAACCTTCTTTCTCGGTAACGCTCAGCGCAGTCGCTCTTTCCTGGCTTGCGATTGCGCTTATCGGAGCACTTCCCTTTATGCTCGGTCTTCACATGTCCTATACAGACAGTATCTTTGAAGCTATGTCCGGCTGGACGGGAACAGGATTTACGATGCTCACCTCGATCGATACTACGCCAAAGACCCTGTTGTTCTGGCGGACATTCACCCAGTGGATCGGGGGAATCGGGATCATTGCATTCGGGATCTCTCTCCGGCGCAAGACCCGGGTCTCGCTGTTCCGGCTTTACCGTGCTGAAGGACGGGAAGAAGAACTTGTTCCGGCAGTAGCTTCGACCAGCCGCCGGATGTGGATGATCTACCTTGTCCTGACCTTTGCGTTTACCGGTCTTGTTATGCTTCTTGGGATACCGCTGTGGGACTCGCTGAATCTTGTCATGGTCGCACTGGCAACGGGTGCGTTTACGGTCCATGCCGGCGGTCTTGCCTATTATCATAATCCTCTGCTCGAAGCAGTACTGATCCCGGTAATGCTTGCCGGGGCAATTCCCTTCAAGGTCTTTTTTCTCATGTATAACGGAAAAGTGCGGGAGATGTTCCGTAACAACACGGTAAAGGCCCTTCTGCTCCTCGCGCTTGCCGGGTCGGTTTTCACTTCCGTTGACCTGGTTATTTTTAACCGGCTTCCCCTCTCCGAGGCGTTCAGGGAAGGCACATTTACCGCAGTTTCAGCTCTCTGCACCTGCGGCCTGCAGAATTCAACTCCCCACCTGTGGGCAACAATTCCTATCGCGCTTATCACCATGCTTATGTTTATTGGCGGTGCTATGGGGAGTGCTGCCGGGGGTATCAAAGTAAACCGGGTAATGCTTGCCTATGAAGGCGTCAAATGGTGGTTCCGCCGGTTTTTTGTGAGCAGCAGGGTCCTTGTCCCGCTCCGGCTTGGCGGGAAGACGATCGCACGGGAAATCTCGGATGTTGCAATCTCCAAAAACATGCTGGTTATTGTCATCTACGTTCTCACGATTTTTATCGCAACTATCCTGACCCTGCATCTTTACATCACCTCGTTCCGGCTTGACGAAGTGGTTTTTGAACTGGTGTCTGCCCTGAGCAATACCGGCATGACGGTTGGCTTAATAGGTGCAGCGAGCCCGTTTGCGATCAAATGGATCTTCATTATGCTCATGTGGCTGGGAAGGATCGAGACTGTCCCGGTAATTATCATTGTCATGGGACTTGCCAGGGGAATAGAGATGGATCTGGCAAGCGATACCAGCGGGACAAGCGACAATGAAGAGCAAAGGGATATACCCGGATGAATTTTAGGGTATCGAAGAGTGGATTTCGATGGTACCTGCAATCGATGCAGGTTTTCTCTCCTTTTTAAAAAAAAGAATCCAAGCATGGAGAAAATAAAAATGATGTGCATATATCCTCGCGTCATTCTTCTGTAAAATCTGCTCTGTAGAAAACCTCCATGACGAGAAATTGTAAGAACTTGTGGATGTTACAAACAATCATTTTGCCTGTGATTTCCTTTCTCTGAATTGAGAATATTCGAGCCTTTAGATCGCCACCGAACTTTCTTTTCAGGACAGAGAACTTGTTCTCGACAAGTTGTCTTTTCCGGTATCTGGTATCATCGAAATCTCCAGCCATCTCGTTTCGGTACTTTCCTCCGATAATCTGATTGTTCCAAGAACGGATCGGGATGATGGAGTCAGCGAGCAGTTCCTCCCGAACCTGACGATGAATCGCTTCGGAGTCGTATCCCCGATCCATAACGTAACACTCTGACCGTCGTATCTTGTGACATTGTGGGAGTAACCTGGCTGTATGCCGGGTATCGTGAACTCGGCTTTTCGAAGTGATGAATCCGGTGATCGCTTGTGTGTCGGTGTCAACCGAGATCGAAGTTTTCAGGAAATGTTTTCGGATTTTGCCGGTTCTGGCTGAGTAATAGTGACTCGAATATCCGCTGGTAAACCCGGACGAATCGACAGCGGTAATCGCAATTGGATCATCGTTGGAATAGAACAGACTCGTCGTTTTCCTGAATGCGTAGCGGAGGTACAGGGTTTTTATCCGACAGAAGAATTTCTGAAGAGTCGTGAAATGAGGGACGACTGATAGTTCCAACTCCTTTTGGATCGACTCCATGTCTCCGATATCTTCAACAAATTCGCGATAATGCTGATTCCGATAGTCTTTGAAGAGAATCAGGACGAGAAGTTGATACCGGGTGTAGATCTTTTTCGAATATTTACAGGAATACGGACTGAGTCGTATTGCTTTCACGATCGAAATCGCTGCCCGGATAAACCTGATATTCCGGCTCGTCGATTTCTTACGAGTCTCTGTACTTTTTGAGTACACACTCTAGTATGGAGACAATGTACCTTAGATCTTTCGGTCCATGGTGCCGTCGATTTTGAAGAGGTTTTCTACAGAGCAGTAAAATCAAAAATTCCCTGATCTCTAATTGTAGAGTGCCATAATTAATGTCCGTTTTATTGATAGGGTTTATGTCCGCTGGCTGGACATTTTCTGTTTTTGTTAAAATTGGTTTTGTTGTTGTAGACCGATGCCAGAGTCATCCAGTTTAGGATCTCCTGTTTTCTCCAGTTGTTGTAGAGATGATAGAAATTCCAAAGTTCCCGTCTGAAGTGACTCAATGGATGAAATTCTTTGAGGTCGATGAGTTCCCGGTAGAGTGTCTTGTGATATCGTTCAATCTTACCGCGGCCGCGAGGGTGATACGGTTTGCCAAAGATAAGTTTGATGCCGTGCTTTTTTGCTTCCTCTTTGAACAACCTCGAGACAAATTGTTTCCCATTATCGAGATTGATCTCCCGGGGAACCCGGCCTTTTCGGAGAGCCCATTGGAGAGCTTTGACTGCTGAATATCGCTTTTCGTGAACGCTTCGACCCGGTCTTCTTGGGTTTCAAACCGTCATCAGGATCGTCACGATGATTTTGCGCTCATCGCCTCACGGTTCTTTCGGAGATGTTGTACGTCTCTCCTATCTTTTTGGCACTTCGTATTCCCCCTTCATAGAATACGACTGCTTTGGTCCTGATCTCCATTATCGCTTTCACCCGCAAGCACCTGATTGGTGCTCTTGAAAGCGGACATAATTTATGTCACTATTTTAGGACAGAAACTCTGGCACGCTACAATTATACAATGCATATGTTCTCCTCGCTTCATGATATACATATGAAAACACCATGGCAGGCGTAAATGATATGAGAGAATAACGAGTATCTCTCGAATATCAGGCACTACTTTGTTGAGGAATTAATGGAAAATCGGGGTTAATCGCTATCCATTAAAGGTCTGGAGCCCCGCAGGAGGATTTCCTTGAATCTCATGAGGCAGATGGAATGCCCAACTATCCCCCATTAATTCCATAAATTGGTTCAGAGTCTTCAGATGCTTTGATAAATCACTGGTGCTGATAACACCATCGTAGCTAAAAACACCCCAATACTCGATGAAGTAATCGGAGCGAGAGGAATTTGTAGGGTCCTCAATTGCAAAGAAATACCCGGCGGTAGTATTATCTGAGAAGGCGGTCACCGGAAATTGTTTTAAATTTGAGCCATAACACTGCGTCCCAAGCGACGAGATATTTGCCGCATCCTCACATGTGTAATTTAACGAGCCATCCGGACGCGACATGCTAAGATTCAGCCACTTGGTGTCCGTCTTCCCGCTCTTTTTCAAATATTCCAGAAGCTGTCCCTCTGCCGTAGTGAAGTTTGTGTAATTGATGAAATACCAGGTACGGACCATGATAAGATCCTCCTTTCCTGGCATTATGAAATAACCATAATCAGAATCAGAGTCTGGAGTGAGGGGCGGCAGACACCTAAACTCCGGAGGATGCACACTTTTCAGGATCGGGACCCGACTGTGAAGATAATAATCATAGTCAAGTCTCACAAATTTGTCGGGTAAGGGTTCCGCGGGAACTAACCCCCCAGGAAAGGGAAGTCCTGGGCCAACGCGACCGTAATGTTGTTCGACATAAACAAAAAATAATTGTACTCCTATAATGATCGAGACCAATAATACAAGAAAAATGAGCCCAATCTTTTTTTCTCTTGTTAACATCAAGGATCTCATCCTCCACTTAGTGGCTCCTCAAGAAGGAATAAACCTTAGATTCGGGTACCAATATCATTTGCTGCGAAGTAGTGGTTGTGTATCCTCTTATGGTCTCTTCACGTTCCCCGAGTAAATCCCAATTACCATCCCTAAAGAAAGTAGCGCTCTGAAGCGGGATATTCCATGTATCATGAAGAATAAGGTATTTTGTCGAGAATACTTCACTGTATCCGATAACTGTAACACTGTGATTACCATACGCTTGTGTCCTGTTTTCTGCCGTTCCTCCGTAACTCATGGCCAGCTCAAACGGGAGGTCATGATCTATCCGATCTTTTCTCCAAATCCAAGTACTCCACAAGTCGTCAGATGTAAATAATGAATATCCATACTCTCTAGCAACCGTCTTCAACCCAGAATCTATATTGTTCGTATATGTAGTTTCAGTACTTCTCTAAATTTACCTCCGTGAATTTTGGCAAGTCATCAATACTCTCAACCTCTGATCAACCAAACGGTCGAAGAACAGAAACAAATGAGACAAATTTGAGTTTTTTCCGAATCCCTTCCCAGACCAATAGCCGGAAGAAATCGAAACGGAACAAATCTTCAGCAACGGTTCTTGGTCCTCGTTGAACCTTAGAGAAGAACATCCATTGAAGAGAGACCCAGATATTTTTGAGAAGGAAAGAGATTATCGTCAGCAGGTACCGGATCACAACGTTTCTTGTGGATGTCCTTGCTTTCACGATATTCCGGATACGGTACGAAGACTCGATCGCAAACCGGTTCTTGTAGACCCGGTAGATCCGACGGGGTTTCCAGTTAATACCATACACGACGTAACCCAGGTTCACATTCCCGTATTTCTTATTCCTTCCCAGAAGGTACTGGACATCAATTGCCAGAGTAAGAGAAAGAGGTTCGCCAGTTCCCATCATCGTATACTGTGCATACCGGGAATGATTTCCCCGGAGTATTTTCTTGAGTTCTTCGCCGTGTTTTCTCACCGGAACAATGTGCGGGATCTTTTCCTTCTGGAGAAATGAGAACACATCTTTTGAGTAAAGTCCCCGATCAAGACAGAGTACTTGGGTGTTCACTTTTGCGTTGTGGATTATGGCCAAAAATTTCCGGATGTACTCGACCTTTGACACACCCTTCTTCACCGGGAAAACTGCAAGGGTCTGCCGTTGACCTTTTGTTGTTATGTAGAGCGAAACATACGAGTAAAATGTGGTTGTTGATTTCTTCATTTTACTCTTGAGGACGTAATCTTTGTTCGCTTCGATAATTTCGCCATAATAAGGATCGTCGGTGAAATCTATGGCAAAATGATACGATTTTCCGGGAACAAGGATCTGATCGTTTGAATAGGTGAGGATCTTTGATTGTATTTCGAAAAGCGATTCTAAATCCACCTTCGATAAATGGTATCTGACTGACGTTTCACACGGGACTTTTTCTCCGGCCTTATTGATGGAATGCACGGATAGTTTGGTTGCTGACATCCCAACAAGTGACTGGATAAGCGTCTTTTGTCTCAGTGTTCCGTTGATGGAAATGGTGAGATTCCGGTTGATTGCATCCACTGCTATTTCGGAACAATCTTCTGCTCGGATCTCATTCTTTATTCGGCGGGTGAATTGCCGTCTATTTGCCATATGCGGCGCCCGCTGCCTATTTAGATCTGCCGGTTTTGATTAGCCTCGGCTAAAAATTAGTGAAGTACTGGGTTCTGGCATACGGCCCCCATTACCATCTCGTTTCTTATATATGTTCGCCGGCATTTCCGGAGGAGGCTCCATACCGGGGGCATGTGAATCTGAAGATAATTCAATCTGAGCACACTTCCCGGATAATTTGGGGATATTTTTATCTGTCCGAAACCCGATGAGGTTCCAGAAGGCATGCGAATGACGGAATCCTGTTTGCAAAAAAGCCAAACTTCCTGATGGTTCAATGACCAAATTCCCATTATCGACACGAACGAATTTTTAAAAGCCACCGGTGAAACCCCGTGAAAGAAGATCGTTTTCTGCCCCGGATCATCTCATGGAACACAACCCTCCGGTGTAACCTTAAATGTCCGCATTGTTACATCGATGCAGCCAGAACGGAGCAGAAACCGGAATTAACCACGGCTCAGGGTAAGCAACTTATCGACCAGATCGCCAGAGTAAGCCGGCCGATGCTGATTCTTAGCGGGGGCGAGCCCCTGCTTCGGCCGGATATCTTCGAGCTCTCCCGGTACGCGACGGCAAAAAAGCTGACCGTGGTGCTGGGAACCAACGGCACGCTGATCACCGATGCAGTTGCCGGAAGGATTAAGGAGGCCGGGGTCAAGGCGGTAGCCGTCAGCGTCGACTCGGCAGTACCGGAACAACATGATGCATTCCGGGGGAAGACTGGTGCGTGGAAGGCTGCGTGGGAAGGAATTGATGCATGCATCCGGACCGGGATTCGTGTACAAGTGAACACCACTGTGACTCTGCAGAATTTTACTGAAGTCGGAACCGTGATGGATCGTGCAAGGGAGCATGGTGCATCCTCGTTTCATCTCTTCTTCCTGGTTCCGACCGGGCGGGGAAAGGAAGTCGGGGATATTTCGCCGGACCAGTACGAGGAGGTGATCTCCCGGGCTCTGTATACCATGGTCCGTTACGGGGATCAGCTCAGGATCCGCCCGGTGTGTGCACCCCAGTTTATCCGTATCGCGGCCGAGAAAGGAATCAATGTCAGGGACCACGGTCGCGGGTGCATTGCGGGACTGAGCTATTGCCGGATCTACCCGACCGGCGAAGTAACTCCCTGCCCCTACCTGCCATTGGTAGCGGGGAATATCCTTGATTCGGATTTCGGAGAGATCTGGTACAGATCCCCGGTCCTTGCAAAACTCCGTGACTTCAGAAACCTTGAAGGAAAATGTGGCATCTGTGAGTACCGGGATTCATGCGGGGGGTGCCGGGCACGGGCATACGGGGTAACCGGGCCTGTTCACCAGTGCAGTAGGCTCAATGCACCCGGGGAGAGGGGAGGGAACTACCTCGCGGAAGAACCGTGGTGCCCGTACATCCCCGGGGGTGAAGGTTTGTGACCGGAGGTGCCTGCGTAGATCAGGCCGACCGGGAACTTCTCCAGTGGCTGCAGGATGATTTCCCGGTTACGGAACGTCCGTGGCTCGAAGGTGGGCATATACTGGGAATGCCTGAGGCAGAGGTAATCGCCCGTGTCCGGCGACTCGCCCGTGAAGGAATCATCCGGTCGGTCCATACAATCCTGGACCGTCAGAAAACCGGATCATTCAGTTCAACTCTCATCGCAATGCGGGTTCCTGAAGAGATTTTGGATCCTACCGTGTCAGTTGTGAATGAACATCCCGGGGTTACCCACAACTACCTGCGTGAATATGCATTTAACCTGTGGTTCACGATCAACGCGGAAAACGAACAGGAACTTGATGCCATTATCCACGGGATCCAGCGAAGGACCGGGGTTGAGGATAAAGACATCCTTGACCTCCGGACGATCCGGGTATTCAAGACCGATGTCCGGTTCAGGTTTTCAAAACGGGCTTTTTGCATACGGAACAGGGAGGATCTTTCAGATCTCCCGATTTCACCGGATGAGACGGACCGGGCCCTGTTAAGAATTACCCAGAATGATATCCCTCTTGTTGAGGAGCCATTCCACACGATTGCCAGGTAAATGAACATCGGGCACGACGAAGTGCTTTTCAGGCTCCGGCGCCTTCTCCGGGGCAGGATTATCAAAAGGATCGGTGGGTCCGTGGACCAGAGAAAACTCGGCATCACCGCAAATGCTGTCGTAGCATGGGATGTTCCTCGCGAGAAGATTGAAGAGACAGGACGGATATTCTCCTCATTCCATGAGGTGACCCATTGCTACGAGAGGAAAACTGTTCCCGGAGTCTGGGAATACACCCTGTTTACCGTGCTCCACGGGTATGATCGCGAATGGGTAGAGACCTGTGCAAAAAAGCTCTCCGATCGGGTGAAAATTCCGGGATACAGGGTCATCTTCAGTACGCGACAATTCAAAAGGACGAGTACCATCCATGATCTCAGAGAAATGCCGCAGAAACACAAAACCCGGGGAGAGAATGCCAAGCGAACCCCGCTATTGGTAAAAACATGATCCGCATCACCCAGATCCTGAACGGCTCAGAGACAGCAGGTACGGCACGCAAATTCCGGAACAGAGATCCTTCCGAGGTCCCCCGGCCACTCCTGGCTTTTACCGAAACCCGCAGGCCGGTGGTTTTCTGGAACATGACCCGGAGATGCAACCTCTCCTGCACCCATTGCTATATCGGTGCCGGCCCCTGCGCGGAGGGACCACTTCAAGGTAATGAATTGTCCACGGAAGAAGCTCAGCTATTCATCGAGGATCTGGCATCGATAAAAATTCCCCTTCTCATGTTCACCGGGGGAGAACAGCTGGTGAGGCCTGATTTCTGGGAACTTGCGGAATTTGCCGGGTCCTGTGGCCTGACAACTGCCATGAGCACAAACGGGACTCTGATTTCGGGAGAGATCGCGCAAAGGATTAAGGAGTGCGGAATAGAATACGTGGGGATTTCGCTGGACGGAGCAACTCCCAAAACCCATGACACTATCAGGAATAAACCGGGGTGCTTTGAGGGAGCAGTCGAAGCCCTGTCACTATGCAGGGATGCCGGGATAAAGACCGGCGTGAGGATCACGGTCACGAAAGATAATATCCACGAGGTCGAACCCCTTATCGATCTCGCCCTGAACTTAAAAGTACCACGTTTTTGTGTATACTGGCTTGTCCCGAGCGGGAGGGGCGGCGGGATCTACGACAAACAGATCACTATTGAGGAATCAACCCGTGTCTTTGATCGGCTCTTCCGGAGAGCTGGCGATCTGAAAGCGGAAGGGATCGAGTTCCTTATCGTAGACGCACCCCAGGATGGGATTCGTCTCCTGAAAATACTGGAAGAAACGGGCAGTGAGGAATATGAGAATGCCAGAACCCTTCTCCAGTGTACCGGCGACTCGTGCAGTGCAGGGGACCGGGTAGCAAATGTTGATCCCGAGGGGAACATCTATCCCTGCCAGTTCATGCAGAGGGAAGAGTTCCGGATCGGGAACATCCGGGAAGAGAAATTCAGTCAGATCTGGTCAGGAGCAGGAAATCCTGTTCTCGAAAAGTTCCGACGGAAAAAAAGTCTCCTCACGGGAAAATGCGGATCCTGTGAATACAAAGAAGTGTGCGGGGGAGGTTGCCGCATCCGGGCGTATGCACATTCCGGGGAGATGTGGGCTGACGATCCCCTGTGCCCGTATAATTGAAAACTCTTTACGAGGTTTTGAGATCAACCCTTCCGATACCGGGAGCCTTCCGGTAACGGGTTTTTCTTCCACAACCGGGATAGGTTCGTTTTCAGAAAAGCGTTTCTCGGCACCCCGGCGATCTGTCAGTAACCACCGGTGCGCCGGTTATGGCCCGCGGTTCGAACGGAAATTCCTGTTCACCTTCACTCCCGGAACTTCAGATTTAATACTTTCAAAAAACCTGTTCTAGAGTATGCATACCCGCGAAGCATCTGCCCTTGACCTGTTCACCGACTCTGTCAGGATTATGGGCGATGCCACCCTTTGCGGGGTGATGGAGTTTGACCGAAGGCTTGACTCTGCTGCCCTGGAGAGGGCAGTACGAACATGCATTATGGCTCATCCGATTCTTCACAGCCGGCTTGTCCGGGGAAAAGGACCGGCATTCTGGGAGATGGTACGGCCGGTTTCTCTCTCCCCCATCGAAGTGAGAGAATGTTTGGAAGACTATTATCATCTTGTCATCGGCGCGGTCGATCCGTACCAGCCGCTTCAATGCCACGTCCGACTCCTGCGAAGACCTGCCGGGGATGTAATTGTTATCAACCTTGCGCATGCAGCGGCAGACGGATTCGGTCTCCAGGCATTTATGGCCGAGCTTCTGCAGGAATACCAGCACCCGGACAGCATCCCTTCGGCCCATGGAGGGATCCCGGAGCGTGATACACTCTGGACCCGTAAGTTGTGCGATCATGAAAAGCTCGCTTCCAATACTATGAAAGTGATCAATCCGTTGTGGCCCGATCCCTTCGGTACGTCAGGGCAGCCCTCCTCGTTTCACCGGGAACTTGTCGACGCACCTGTGCTGGAAACAATACACGCGAGGGCTCGGGAATTGGGGGGCAGTATCAACGATGTTGTCATGGCAGCCTATTTTCTTACGATGAGCGATCTTACCGGTCACCCGGGGCCGACCGATATTTTCTTCCCGGTAAATCTCCGGAAGCACCTAAACGATGGATCTCGGATCATGAGCAACCAGGCCGCAAATGTCTGCTTCACCATCGGGCGAAAGTCCGGGGATTCTATGAAAGAGATCCTTCTCCGGGTCATTGAGAAGACCCGGGCACTCAAGAAAGGACGGATCGGTATTCCGGAACAGGTTGAGATGGATGCTGCCTGCGACCCGGAGGGAAGACACATCCAGCAGATGGTGGATCAGATGGTTGCCCTGCAAAAAACCGGTCTTGCGGATATTTTTATCTCAAATCCCGGCCCTTTCACCCTCCCGGAGATCGCGGGTCTCACGGATGCCTACATCTGTTACCCGGGAGGTTACATGCCCTGCACGTGTTTTGTCACCAGTACATTCCGCGGGAAGATGACAATTACCATGGGTTACCAGGATAGCAGGCAGGCACGGACAGGAACAAGGAGGGCACTGGATCTCTTTATGTTGCATCTCCTGTCTCTTGCAGATACCAGGTAATTCCCACGCCCGGGCACAGCAGCGATCCGATCTACATCTCCTGCGGGGAGGAAGGGGTTCTCTTTGCCGGAGATACACCGCTGATCATCAGGGAAACCGGGGTACCTACCAGACCGGATTTGTGGAAGGGCAGGAACGCTCTGCAGCAAAGATATCAGGGCCTGTATTTCGGGTATGAGGGTCCGATCCGGGAGTGGTGGTATGAAATTCTCCGGGAAACCCTCGTCAATGTCCGGAAAAGCATACCATGAACGTTGCAAACCGGGAAAAATTTTTAAAACATGACATTACTGTTCCTGGCTTATCATCGAGCAATATTTCACAGGGTCATGAAAAAAGCTCGAGAGAACGGTTGGAAAAAAATTTTCTGCTCCTACTTGAGAACGCAGATTGCTTCCGGAGCCCGGATAAGGAGTGCAAGGCTCTCGGTGACGAAGAAATCCAGCGAATCCCCGGAAGGACCGTTATAACCAACAGCCATGTCCAGACCGAGCACAAGGGAAGCGTATTGCTGGCCGGATGCGAGGAGCACTCCGCCTTTCTTAAGACCCGGGGCCTTTACGACACCTTCCGTAACGATGCTGCGGATATGATCGAGCTCGGAACCGTCTCCCTGGGGAAACCGACGGTACAGGAGATTATATTGGGTCGGGGCAAGTGCCATGCTGTAGGGGCCGTGGAACCCCACATCGTCAAGCTTTGTCACCGCATCGATAATCTGGTCGGCTGCGGTCCCGATCTTGTCCCACTTGGTAAGGGTCTGTGAGCTTGAACATTCGGAATTCATGAGTCCGGGAATACCCTGGAGCCCGGAGAAGATGATCTTGTCTTCCAGGGCTGCAGTACCCATCGCTGCACACGCAACTGCACCGGTATCGAGCGTGACATGGTCCCGTTCGAATGCGGCGATATCGCGCTTGCCAAGCCTGAATGACTGCTCGATCTTGGTAACCGGGACAAAATTGCTTCCTGCAATACCGTCTTCAATATCCACATCGCTGACAGGAATAACTTTCAGTCCAAAGCCAAACGGACCTTCGATCGCGAGCAGGCGCCGGCCGGCAAGCTGGCTCTTTGCTGCACCGATCATGGGTATTATCAATTACTGACCAGGTTTCCGGTTTAATCGGGGCTTCCTGGCGCCCAAGGAATGTAGTATCCATTTTTTCTCCTCCTATGACTTCAGTGATCCAATGGTGGTTTCAGTCTTTTCCACAGGTGATGATGGGGCCTGACCCCCTACTTTTGCAGCCCATGCATTGACTTCTGCCGTCCCCTTGTTGAGAAAATCATCTTCGTCACCGGTCAGGATCTGGATAAGCCGGGCAAATTCGCCCACATGCACCCGCTCCTCGTTCGCAATATCAATCAGGACGGCTTTTGCAACAGGGTTGTCAGTTGCTTCGGCATGGGCCATATACGTATGAGTCGCCTCTTCTTCTGCGGCAAGGTCCAGGCGCAGGGCCCTGACAAGTTCACCATCGGTCAGTTTTCTGTCGGGAATTTTTCCGCTGAACGGATTGACAAATTCTGGCATGTGTATTCTCCACCCCAATGAAGGGGACAATTGTTTTCGGGGGATACCCGGCCGGACAAATGCGTTTTCGTGTTCTCCGTACAACAATCAGGTCGTACCCGCTGTGCGGGACGAATGTAATCCCGTTTGCATGAAGAACATGCGTGCCCGTTACCATCCTGTATTAACAGGTAGTATATCAATATGATCCATTCCGGGATTTCGCCGGCGAATTACCAGTAAGGGGGAGAATGGCAAGGGAAAAATAAAAAAAATTTCGCGTTCGACAAGCTGTCTGCCGGTACATTGGCCATACTTAAGAAACCCGGTTTATCTTCCGTTCGGATACATCACGAACAATACTGATGACTGCCGGCATCCCGAAATATTCACTTGTCCTGCTGCTGATCTCAACGGGTATAACTGTCCCGTCTTTTCTTCTCTGCTCTGCTGAGTACAGGATATGACCCCGGGCAAGGAGGTCCCGGACAATTTCTTGCGTGAGATGCTGGGCAGCCTCGGTCTCAAGATCCTGCATCCGCATCGCCATCAGCTCCCGTTTTGTGTAGCCGAGATATTTTGAGGCGATAAGGTTGGTCTCGAAGATCTTCCCATCCACATCGTGGATGAAAATTGCGTCGCTCGCTCCATCAAAGAGTGTCCGGTAACGAAGTTCGGATTCAATGAGATCGTCCTTTACCCGCATTCGTTCCGTGATATCAAGGATCGAGCAGACAACAAGCCCATCCTCACCGAGAGAGGCGGTAACAAGCACCCATATTACCGTCCTGTCTTTTTTGCGGAACTCGATTTCGTGGTCCGTGATCCGTTTCTCGGTCTCTAGCGTTTTTAAAAATACGTTTTCCTCGTCTTTATCGAACCAGAGGGATTTAAAGTCCAGGTTTTTCAGTTCCGCCGGGAAATAACCGAGGATTGTTGCCGACCGTTCATTGATCTCAAGGATTTTTTTCTTCTGCACATCGAAGGTAAACATGCCGGCCTGTGAGTTCTCGAAAATTTCACGGTATTTTTTCTCATGAACAATCTGGGTAGAAAGAGCCGAAATGACAACGCCAATGGTGACGAAAATATAGAACCACGCGCTGCTTGTCGCGTAAAGCTGGAAATTGGCGGGGCCGTAGAGATATACGAGTACGAGAAAGATCCACCCAAGGACGATCGTGAAATAAACCGCGGAACGAGGAGAATAATAGGCAAGGATCAATATCGGCAGGATATAAAAGAACGGAAAAATATCAAATACGCCATTTTTGAGCGAGAAAATTGAGACCAGGATCAGGAATACAGTCAGGACTGAAACGACACCGAACAGGAATACTGTCTTTTTATGGGTAAGATTGTCACCGGATTCCATCTCTTTTTCCTCACGCCCTGATTGAAAATTGAGTCAGTGATTTATTATACCTTGTCATCAGATTTGGCTCTCTTTATGAGTTCCCGGAGGTCCCGGGCTGCCCGTTCGATATCCTGTTTTCCAACAACCGCGGAAATGACCGCAATCCCATTCGCGCCGGCTGAAATTACTTCGCGCAGATTCGTCTCGTTAATCCCGCCGATAGCAATGACAGGAGCCTGCGTCTCCCGTCGGATACTCTCAATAAGGGCAAGCCCGTGACCCGGCCCGGCATCGATTTTGGAATTGGTAGCAAAAACCGGGCTGACTGCAACATAATCCGCTCCCTGCGCAAATGCGGATCGTGCTTCATCAAGGGATCCCACGGACACCCCGATGATAAAGTTTTCAGGGGCGATCTGCCGGGCGGTATCGACCCTGAGATCCCCCTGGCCGAGATGGACTCCATCTGCCCCGCATGAAAGGGCAACATCGAGCCGGTCATTGACGATAAAGAGCGCTCCTGCGGTTTTTGCAAGCGCGGAAATACGTCTGCCGGTTACTACCAGTTCCCGGCAACTGAGTCTCTTGTCACGCAGCTGGATGACGTCTGCCCCACCGGCAAGTGCCATCCGGGCAATCTCCTTATGCCCCCGTCCCCCCGCTATTGTTTCATCCGTTACCACGTAGAGATCGAGATTTATGGGAGATCGGATCATTTCACCGCGATCCTGGCGCAGGTTGAGAGTGAATCCGGCGCGAGGGACGCCAGTTCATCGAATAGCGCAGTCTTGAATGATAAGGGGCCGCGTGTCCCGCTCCATGCGGCGGCACGCTCACCGGCAATCCCGAAGGCTGCAAATGCTGCTGCTGCCGCGTGCAGCGAATCATCGGACACTGCAGAGAATGCACCGGTGACCGACGCAACCATACAGCCGGTTCCAGAAATGCTTCCCATCATGGGGTGGCCATTGCCGACAAGAATTACCTTTTTTCCATCGGTAATAATATCCGTGGAACCACTGATTGCCACAGTTATCGATCGCTCTTGTGCAAAATCCCGGGCGATTGTTACGGGATCTCCGGTAAGACCATGAGAGTCAACGCCCCGTACTTTTCCATCGGCCCCGGCAAGGATCCCAATCTCCCCGGCATTACCCTTGATAACACTGATCTTCAGCTCGTCAAGCAGGCGAAGGGCACTCTTCGTCCTGAGCCGGGTAGCTCCCGCACCCACCGGGTCGAGGATAACCGGAATCCTGCGATCGTTTGCCATCTTCCCGGCAAGGATCATGGACTCTACCTGTGAAGGGTTCAGGGTACCGATATTCAGAACGAGCGAACTTGCGATGCCCGCCATCTCTTCAACCTCTTCACGTGCATCGGCCATAACCGGGGCTCCGCCGGCACACAGGGTGATATTGGCGCAGTCATTGACCGTAACATAATTCGTTATATGGTAGACAAGCGGGTGTTTCTCCCGCACCTGCGAAAATATGTCGGTGTAGATCTTTTTGTTCATGGCAATCCCTTCCTCTCACCGGAGAACCGGGTCTTTCCCGGGCACATTTTTGTGAAGAGTGGAATGTTCCATTATAAAAAGTTGTATGCGGTTCCGTTCGTTCCTGATGCTCGCATCGTTTCCGTTCACACATTGCGAGAGAAGGGTTACACGGTCCAGAGGAGGTTTTTACCGGACAAGTTCTTCAAGCGTCGCGATAAGGAGGTCGATCTCATGATCGGTGTTATAGAGACCGATACTTGCACGGACAGTACCCTCGGGAAGCCCAAGTACTTCCATGAGAGGCTGGCAGCAGTGGTGCCCGGATCGCACCATGATATCTGCCAATTCGTCAAGCTGCTGCGCAATTTCGTGGGGGTGGAAGCCGTCAACGGTAAATGATACTACGCCAACCCGGGTGAGCGGGGAGTCCGGGGCATACACCCGGACCCCACGGATCTTTTTTATCCCACCAATAAGCCGGGTCGTGAGTCCTGCTTCGTGCCGGTGGATCGCGTTCATACCAATAGTCCGGAGATAATCGACAGCCGTACCAAGCCCTATCCCCCCTGCAACATTGGGAGTTCCTGCTTCGTATTTCTGGTACCCTTCAGCGGGCGTAAACCCGGAAGACGTAACCGTATCGACCATTCCCCCGCCAAGTATCGTTGGTTCAAGACAGGGTTCCTTCATCCAGAGCACACCGGTTCCGGTAGGACCGAGCATCTTGTGGCCCGAGAAGGCCAGGAAATCGCAACCAAGGGCGCTGACATCGATTGGCATATGCGGGACGGTCTGGGCTGCATCAACAAGGAGTAATACTCCATGGTCGTGGCAGATTTTTGCGATCTTTTCAACGGGAACGATCGTGCCAAGGACGTTTGAGGCATGCGTTATAGCAACAAGCCGTGTTTTTTCCGAGATTGCAGCCTCGATGTCTGCCGGTTCAATCCGGAAATCTTCACCGAGCCCGATTATGTCGAGCCCGACACCCTGCTTTGCGAGGTTCCTCCAGGGAAGAAGGTTGGAATGATGTTCGAGAACCGTGGTAATTACCCGGTCACCCGTCTTCCATTGAAGGCCCTGCGCCACAATATTAATCGATTCTGTCGTGTTCCTGGTGAAGACCGTCACACCGTTCTTTCCACCGATAAACTCAGCAACTTTCTCGTGGGCATGCCAGTACCGCTGGGAAGCGACCTGCGTGAGCCGGTGAACCCCCCGGCCGACGTTCGCCCGGTAACAGTGCTCGAACTCGACCATCGACCCGATTACCGGTTCGGGTGAAAAACTTGTTGCCGCGTTGTCCAGGTACACAATATCGCCAAGGATGGGGAAATCTTTCCGGACAGCATCCACATCGTACCCCGGTTTTCTCTCGGCATGTGTTCCGGGTTCAGGAGTCAGGGGATTTGAGATACTCATCACCGGTCTTTCGGTTTTCATGGTTGTTTCCTTTCGTTTACTGCGTTCTTTTTCCGGAAGAGGAAGGAGCATATGATCACCGTCGAACATAATTCCCCGCGCCCTGCAGAGTTCACGCATCTTCGGGGGGAGGGCCCGCCACCGCCAGAGTCCCCATGCACAATAGGCTTTTGGATATCCTTTCTTCTCTGCCCATGTTTCGATAAAGTTATCCCAGCGCTTCGCGTACTCCGGGTGCATGGATCGGAGCTCCTCGTACTCGCTTTCAAGCATGGCTGGGCAGAGGAAACAGCCGATCCGTTCAAGGCCTTTCTCGTAAAGGACATTTATCGGTGATTTCTGCCACCAGAGATACAGGAACACTTCAAGCGCACGCCAGTTCCGGATCGGGGAGATATTGAGCTGAAGCGGGTTTGCCGGGTTCTGGCTCGTCTCGTCAAGACCGGCCCGGTTCCAGGATTCATACCACCGGTTGCCTTGGACAGTGACACAGGGGCCGATACCGGCGAGATACAGCTTGAGCGGGTGGAGCTTGAGAAGCTTGCAGCACCAGCGGTTGTCCTTGCCCGGAGGACCAGCCTTTTCAGCTGCACTCCAGAAGTCACCGGCCCGCCGGATTATCTCGACTCCTTCGGACCTGACAAAGTCGATGGTCTCGGGCAGCTCGATACCAGTATCGATGAAGAAGGCGTTTGTTACCCCGGCTTTTCGCGCAAGTCTCAGGACCGCGGTGCTGTCCTTGCCTCCAGAGAACGAGACATTGATCGTCGGCCGGTCGTTCATATGCTGTTTTATTGTCCTGACCGCATTGCGCTCAAGGTTTTTGAGGTGATACCGGTTCCGTTCTATTGCCACATCCCAGCCGGGATCGGTATAAGTTGAGGGGACAACAGTGGCGATCTCCTTTACCCGGATCTGTCCCTCCCGAACGATGCCGGTACCGTACCGGTTCCGGTATTTGACGATGACCGTCCCATCAGGAACCGGCGTCCGGAGGGGAAACTTCTTCCCCCCGATTCGCACCTTCTCACCATCGGAACCGATGACTTCATTGAGATCAACAATCCCCTTCTCTGCGTGATCGATAAAAAAGGGCAGGCCTTCGGGAGTGAGATCGAAAGAATATTTCCGGGCTGCCGGATCGAATGAGAGCAGGCCGAGCCGCTCGCCGTTCATAATTACCATGTCGGCACGGTCTGCACCACCGGTCTTGTTGAGGAGGAGAATCTTTGCAAGCGGGACCGGACCGAAACGCTCGTTCACCAGCCGGTGAATGAGTGCCATATCCCATGCAAGGGCTGGGCGGACATCGTATGGCTGGAGGAGCTCAAGCTTCTTCCCCTCCCTTCCGCACGCACAGCTCTTCGCGATCAGCGGGACATTGCAGGTTTCACACCAGTAGAGGATCTTTTTCACCGGCGGCTCGTGCATCACACACATTGATTACCCTTATAGGAAGATAAGAGGAACGATCGCGGTCCAATCCCCGGCAAGCCGGTGCGAGGGGGAAGTAAAACTCATGAATATGTTAAAAAGATTATTTCTCCCCGCAGCAGGAACCTTCCCCGCACCCGCATTCGCCGCTCTCCATATCCTTCCCGCGAAGTGCTGCCCCGATCATGGCCCACGCACAGCCAACACCGCTCTGGACCTCGATTGCCTGGACCGGGCAGTTACCGGCGCACGCACCGCATTCCATGCAGGCCGGCGCGTTGATCAGCACCGCTCTCTTCTCCCCTTCCGCAAATACCCGGTGGGGGCAGACCTGCGTGCAGCGCCGGCAGTTGATGCACCGCTCCGGGAAATACCGGAGCGAATTTTCCTGATACGAGTTAAACATCAGATTACCCCCATGAGCCGGGTTATGCCAAGCACTGCGGTTATGACAACTCCCGAAATCGTCAGGACCACCATGACCGGTACGTAGCGGAAAATCTCCTTTTTGACGCCGGTTCTTGAAGTGAATGTCGTACTCCCGGTAAAGTTAAGAGCCAGGTACGCAACAACCGCGGGTATCAGCAGGAGGGGGGCAAGGGCACTGAGGATAACCGCCCACGCCGGCAGTGACGGGTTTTGAGCAAAATACAGCGCGAAGGGAATCGCCAGGACAAGCCCAAGAATCATCCCTTTTGTACTGAAGTCTTTTGTCGGGATGAAGGGGAGCAGGGCCGGGAAGAGAACGGTCCCGCCAAGAACTGCGACAAGGGGAATAAGCGAACCTACCGGCCCGGCAAGGATGAAGAGAGCGATTATTGTGACAATCATCGGCACTGCAACATGGAGAAACTCAACCGGTGTGAGGATGACCCGGTCAACGATCGGGAACTCCACTCTTCGCATCTCCGGGGTTGCGATGCGGGTTTCCAGGTACCGTGGAAGATCCCGGGCCCGGACCGGGCCATATTCCACCCGGAATCCGGAGCGCTGCTGGACTTTATGTGCCACGATACCCGGTGCACCGAGCTGCGGGAGCACGAGTGTCCGGTGACGGACTGCCGATGCAAGCCCGGTGACGTCGATCCTCCGGACCAGCTCCTCTGTCCCGAATGTTCCTTTCCCCGCAGCACACCAGACATTTACCCCTTTTGTATCCAGTACCAGGATAAAACAATCAATGCCGGAGAGTGCGGCCCGTACGGTATCAAAACTGATGGTGTAATTTGCCGTGACAATGACCGGGGAATCGGGAGTGGGGGTTCCAAACCGGTAAAGACCGGGAACAACACGATGGCCCATCCGGTTCACTCCCCATCGCGCAAGAAAGTGATCGAATTTTTCTGCAACGGTTATCGTTCCCGATACCGGAAGTATTTCCGCGGGTTCCTGTGCAGTCTGGCATGAACAGGCAGGTTCATCCCGGACCGGCGTACGGGAGCTGTTGTTTCCGCAGCTGCACGAGCACGATCCCTCGGGTGATTTTGTATCAGTCACAGGACATACCTACCCGGATTCATGGAGAAGCGGCCCGAGAACTTCCTTTACCATGCCGCTTAAGTTCTCAGCCTCAGTACTTCACTAATTTTTAGCCGAGGCTAATCAAAACCGGCAGATCTAAATAGGCAGCGGGCGCCGCATATGGCAAATAGACGACAATTCACCCGCCGAATAAAGAATGAGATCCGAGCAGAAGATTGTTCCGAAATAGCAGTGGATGCAATCAACCGGAATCTCACCATTTCCATCAACGGAACACTGAGACAAAAGACGCTTATCCAGTCACTTGTTGGGATGTCAGCAACCAAACTATCCGTGCATTCCATCAATAAGGCTGGAGAAAAAGTCCCGTGTGAAACGTCAGTCAGATACCATTTATCGAAGGTGGATTTAGAATCGCTTTTCGAAATACAATCAAAGATCCTCACCTATTCAAACGATCAGATCCTTGTTCCCGGAAAATCGTATCGTTTTGCCATAGATTTCACCGACGATCCTTATTATGGCGAAATTATCGAAGCGAACAAAGATTACGTCCTCAAGAGTAAAATGAAGAAATCAACAACCACATTTTACTCGTATGTTTCGCTCTACATAACAACAAAAGGTCAACGGCAGACCCTTGCAGTTTTCCCGGTGAAGAAGGGTGTGTCAAAGGTCGAGTACATCCGGAAATTTTTGGCCATAATCCACAACGCAAAAGTGAACACCCAAGTACTCTGTCTTGATCGGGGATTTTACTCAAAAGATGTGTTCTCATTTCTCCAGAAGGAAAAGATCCCGCACATTGTTCCGGTGAGAAAACACGGCGAAGAACTCAAGAAAATACTCCGGGGAAATCATTCCCGGTATGCACAGTATACGATGATGGGAACTGGCGAACCTCTTTCTCTTACTCTGGCAATTGATGTCCAGTACCTTCTGGGAAGGAATAAGAAATACGGGAATGTGAACCTGGGTTACGTCGTGTATGGTATTAACTGGAAACCCCGTCGGATCTACCGGGTCTACACGAACCGGTTTGCGATCGAGTCTTCGTACCGTATCCGGAATATCGTGAAAGCAAGGACATCCACAAGAAACGTTGTGATCCGGTACCTGCTGACGATAATCTCTTTCCTTCTCAAAAATATCTGGGTCTCTCTTCAATGGATGTTCTTCTCTAAGGTTCAACGAGGACCAAGAACCGTTGCTGAAGATTTGTTCCGTTTCGATTTCTTCCGGCTATTGGTCTGGGAAGGGATTCGGAAAAAACTCAAATTTGTCTCATTTGTTTCTGTTCTTCGACCGTTTGGTTGATCAGAGGTTGAGAGTATTGATGACTTGCCAAAATTCACGGAGGTAAATTTAGAGAAGTACTGAGCCTTCATCAGGGCAAGACAGCAGACTGCTCCATTCCGCTCCCAGCTGATCAGGGCAAGTTTTTCGCCATTCTGGATACCGGCCTTCTCCCGGACATCCTTGGGAAGAACCATCTGCCCCCGTTCATCAATGCTCAGGACCGCTTCAACTTTGCACCCGGAGGGTGGCGGGCACCCGCATCCCCCCGGCCCTGCAGGGTTGCAGGTATTGTCGCTTTTCTTCTTTGCCATGTTAGGATACTCAAAAAAATATCAGGATCTAAAATATTTATATTTTTCAGAATAATCAGAAAAATATGATTTTTTTGCTCTGTAGAAAACCTCTTCAAAATCGACGGCACCATGGACCGAAAGATCTAAGGTACATTGTCTCCATACTAGAGTGTGTGCTCAAAAAGTACAGAGACTAGTAAGAAATCGACGAGCCGGAATATCAGGTTTATCCGAGCAGCGATTTCGATCGTGAAAGCAATACGACTCAGTCCGTATTCCTGTAAATATTCGAAAAAGATCTACACCCGGTATCAACTTCTCGTCCTGATTCTCTTCAAAGACTATCGGAATCAGCATTATCGCGAATTTGTTGAAGATATCGGAGACATGGAGTCGATCCAAAAGGAGTTGGAACTATCAGTCGTCCCTCATTTCACGACTCTTCAGAAATTCTTCTGTCGGATAAAAACCCTGTACCTCCGCTACGCATTCAGGAAAACGACGAGTCTGTTCTATTCCAACGATGATCCAATTGCGATTACCGCTGTCGATTCGTCCGGGTTTACCAGCGGATATTCGAGTCACTATTACTCAGCCAGAACCGGCAAAATCCGAAAACATTTCCTGAAAACTTCGATCTCGGTTGACACCGACACACAAGCGATCACCGGATTCATCACTTCGAAAAGCCGAGTTCACGATACCCGGCATGCAGCCAGGTTACTCCCACAATGTCACAAGATACGACGGTCAGAGTGTTACGTTATGGATCGGGGATACGACTCCGAAGCGATTCATCGTCAGGTTCGGGAGGAACTGCTCGCTGACTCCATCATCCCGATCCGTTCCTGGAACAATCAGATTATCGGAGGAAAGTACCGAAACGAGATGGCTGGAGAATTCGATGATACCAGATACCGGAGAAGACAACTTGTCGAGAACAAGTTCTCTGTCCTGAAAAGAAAGTTCGGTGGCGATCTAAAGGCTCGAATATTCTCAATTCAGAGAAAGGAAATCGCAGGGAAAATGATTGTTTGTAACATCCACAAGTTCTTACAATTTCTCGTCATGGAGGTTTTCTACAGAGCAGATTTTTTTACATTCTGGAGAGAGAGTACCTGTCACGCGGGAAGCATCTGGTCACGCCAAGGTATATAGGAAGCTAACACTGATCCAGATTCAGGTGAATGCACCATGGCAAGACTTGCCGCAGAGATGAAAGAAGCATTCTCAAAGATGAAAGTGTTCCCGGTAGCGACCGCTTCCAAGGACGGAATCCCGAATGTCATTCCGATTGGGATTTGCGAGCTCGTAAATGATGACACCATCTGGATCACGGACAACTTCATGAACAAGTCGATCTCGAACCTTCGCGTAAACCCCCATATCGCGCTCTATATCTGGGGCCCGGAGATCAAGGGATGCTGCCAGATAAAAGGAGTTGCATCGATCAAGACGAGCGGCAAAGAGTTTGACGAGATGAAGGCGAAGATCAATATGAAAAATCCTGCGCTCCCGGCACGCTCCCTCATCATGGTAAAGATCACGGAGATCTTTGAATGCCAGCCCGGGCCAAAAGCCGGGATGCAGATTCTCTGATTCTTCTTTTTCAACTTCAGTCGTTGCCGGAAATTTTCTCCGGTTTTTTGGTTTTTCTCTTTGAAGAAATCACTTCAAAATTATGGTGCACCCGGGTGACGCAGCATCCGGCCGAAGGTTCGATGAGATCATCGGGCATCAGAACGTTGTACTTTTTCCGGCACCACTGGGTCCGGGGAGCCCGAAAATTTCCTCGTAAGATCGTTTGCGACCGGAATTCCGTCGTACTTTTTTGTCTGGTGATTAAAACGGATCATGGATGTTTCCGGATTGTGCAATAAAAATGGATTTTATCCGCAAAGGTTACCGTAAACGGGAGATCCTATTATACAAACAATTGTCTGCAAAACATCGTATTGCCCACGATCCTCCAGCGTAACCGGAATGAGACCACGCTTTCCCCCAAATCCAAAATTTGCATTTGTAGAATAACCCTTACATACAAACAATTTTTCGCGATTATATCCACAAGTATCAATCATCAGATGAACTCCTCCGTCATCATCCTCCGGTATCGGATTCCGAACAAGAGTCGATACCGTGGGAGGGAAAACCGAAGTGCTAATAATTGGAGTGGGAGAAAATTTATTGCCGGTAAGGTTCTCTTTCATGAGGTTAAACGACAGCGCACGGGTCTTGTAAAAGGACGATGGGGCTGGTCTGACTGAAATCATTTTCCCTTTGTCGGTATCTACGTAACTCAGGTTGATCCAGTTGCATCTGTCCGGGCGATTGTAAATTGTACAATCGTAGAGAGATGTTGACAACTCTTCTTCGGAAAATGCTAATGCACCACTTTCATTTACGATAGCAGGTATCAATAATTCGGTTGCCGGAGTGACCTCGGTGTCGTCCTGCCAATAAAATACGTAATAATTAACATCAGTAGGACCAAATAACGGATTTCCCCCATCAACAACGAGGATGAGGGCAAAGTAAACGAGGATAAACGCCAATAAAATACCTATTCCGTAACTTAATAGTTTTTTTTCCCTATCATACGAAGTTCCAGTAAAAATTTTTTTGTGATCTGTTTTTTTTTTGGGCCACATTGCTTAGTTTGAGATCGGGGATTGAGATTACTCATGTTCTCTATCGTATCACGTAGTTGACCAGTCCTTGATTATACGAAGAGCATTCCTTCATAATCGCATAGGCTGCCAGCTTATAGGACATATCCTCCTTCCAATTGTCAGGATTAGCGATCATCTTATTGTAAAAATACGGGGCCCACTCGGATGAGGTGGCCGCAAGTTGATCAGCACTGGTGGAAGGGCTGTTGATATAATAAGAGCCAACAGATCTCTCCACGGGTTCAAACATGTGAGCTCCTCCCCACATTTCCATATCATGGTTAAAACGGATCATGGATGTTTCCTAAAATTTTCAATAAAAATGGATTTTATCCGCAAAGGTTACCGTAAACGGGAGATCCTATTATACAAACAATTGTCTGCAAAACTTCGCATTGCCCACGATCCAGCAGCGTAACCGGAATGAGACCACGCTTTCCCCCAAATCTGAAATTTGGATCCGTAGAATAACCCTTACAAACAAACAATTTTTCGCGATTATATCCACAAGTATCAATCATCAGATGAACTCCTCCGTCATCATCCTCCGGTATCGGATTCCGAACAAGAGTCGATACCGTGGGAGGGAAAAACGAAGTGCTAATAATTGGAGTGGGAGAAAATTTTTTGCCGGTAAAGTTCTCCTTCACGAGATGGAACCGCAGCGTACTGGTGTTGTAAAAGGACGACCGGGCTGGTCTGACTGAAATCATTTTCCCTTTGTCGGTATCAACGTAACTCAGGTTGACCAGGTTGCATTTATCCGAGCGAGTACCCGCGATAGTGTAAATCTCACAATCGTAGAGAGATGTTGACAACTCTTCTTCGGAAAATGCCAAGGCACCACTTTCATTTACGATAGCAGGTATCAATAATTCAGTTGCCGGAGTGACCTCGGTGTCGTCCTGCCAATAAAATACGTCATATGTAACACCTGTGGGACCAAATGACGGATTTCCCCCATCAACAACGAGGATGAGGGCAAAGTAAACGAGGATAAACGCCAATAAAATACCTATTCCGTAACTTAATAGTTTTTTTTCCCTATCATACGAAGCTCCAGTAAAAATTTTTTTATAATCTGTTTTTTTTTTGGCCACATTGCTTAGTTTGAGATCGGGGATTGAAATTACACATGTTCTCTATCGTATCACGTAGTTGACCAGTCCTTGATTATACGAAGAGCATTCCTTCATAATCGCATAGGCTGCCAGCTTATAGGACATATCCTCCTTCCAATTGTCAGGATTAGCGATCATCTTATTGTAAAAATACGGGGCCCACTCGGATGAGGTGGCCGCAAGTTGATCAGCACTGGTGGAGGGGCTGTTGATATAATAAGAGCCAACAGATCTCTCCACGGGTTCAAACATGTCAGCTCCTCCCCACTTTTCCATATCGTAATGTTGGCCCCACTTGGTTACACTATTATATTCCAGACTTGTATGAAATGGCATTGACATATCCGTCATATAATGAAGTGCATAGCCAAGTTCGGATTTCCAGACCGTTTTCCCAGCTTTTTTATCATTACGTGCATCATTTGCATATTTATCAACCCAATAGAGTGCTCCTGTGCGCTGGCTGTGCTGTAAGGAACCACCAACAACCCAACTATCAGGGGCGAGCGACCCGCTTTTTATATCGTCGGTATCATAAATTCCCATTTTATTCGCAGCAA
This sequence comes from uncultured Methanoregula sp., assembly GCA_963666355.2. Lineage (GTDB taxonomy): Archaea > Halobacteriota > Methanomicrobia > Methanomicrobiales > Methanospirillaceae > Methanoregula. The sequence continues at coordinate 81,794 of CAXXCP010000015.1, read as the reverse complement.
TTTCTGCTGCATTGGGATGAGTGGGGTCTCCCCACGCCATTACCGGCGCAAAGGTTGCCGCTATCATCAGAAATGCCATTGTAATCAGAATCACGTTTCGTGTCATGCTTTTAGACCTCATTTTTCTAACCGTTACATTCTTCAGGCATGACAGAAACTTCTTAACTGAAGCAAGCAGAACTGAACATGCCCTCGTGGCAGGATGAGAATCCCCGGATGTTGCACGACAGCCTGGGGGATCCCCATCCTTTCCTTTTCAGCAAAAATTCTCAACAACTGAACAAAAATTCAGAAGTTTCCAGAAAATTATTGCTAATTAATTAAAAAAACGTTTATACATTTAATAATGTCGAGATCCTTCATGAAAAACGATATTGAATAACTGATTTATAGTAATCCTATTCAAGAATAGATCGTACCGACGCACCAGGCCCCTTCGATAGGTGTCATTGAGCTGGATCGGAGAAGACCACAAAACCGGGTAGGTACTGGCAATTGAGTCCTTCGAATTCGTAAAACGATATCGATTTTATCATCGACTGACCCGGCTTTAATGACGGGATGGTAATATCCTGTGCCTGTTCATGGCAGAAACGTGCCTGGGGGGCCATATCAATTCTGAGCTCGACGTTGGTGAACGTGACGTTTGCAGGATTCCGGATAATGAAAGACGCAGTATACAGATCGAGGGGCGGGATCGGTTCCTGGTCGAGATCTCCGGTGTCCCGGGAAGTTACCGTTATCTCGGTATTCTGATAAGGGCCTGAGGATAGGCACCCTGAAAAGAGGGCAGCCAGGAAGAGAATAATTATTGCGCAGGAAGCGACTCTCATTTTAGTCCTCATATCGCTGGAAATTATTGTCCATCTGAATCAGCCTTTTTAACGAGGGGTCCAGAATCCGGTCCCCCCGGCATTTTTAGTCGTATCTCCTGAAAAGCGCCGGATTCTGCCGCCGTACCCACCAGCGATGAAGAAGGACGATGGCAACGAGGAGCAGGATGATCACAACCGCCCACACAATAATAATAAGCAGTGAGATCTCCCGGGTAGGGAAAAAGATCTCCCGTTCCGATGGGGAACTTCCTTCGGCTGGCATAGTCATGTTCGCGGGCGCGACCACGGGCGATTCAACGGTTGTGCCGGCAATCCCTGTGGGAATCGTTTCTGTCGTAGCGGGGAGCGTGACAGAAGCAGAAATACCCGCAGTTACGTTTGTGGGCTGGGGTTTAAGTTCACGGGATTTACCGGCGATCGCGAAGTACGAGAAACCCGGGGTTGTGGCTGTATAGCTGACCCGGTCTCCCGTACGGTGATCAATCCTTGTCGGGAGCTCGACCCACGTGTTGCCGGTGTAGTGCATCATCACTACCTGGTCGGGGGCGAGGCTGTGTGCATCGAGCCATGACGTTTCCACCGTGAAGGCGATATCTGCATGCCCGATCGCATAGGGGTTTATCCAGTTTACCGTAATGAGTTCGTAACCGGCCACGTCCCGGTCATGTATCTGGAGGGCTGCTCCCGGGGTCACCGGCTGGACGATGCACTGGACCTGACCGATATCCCGGGTCGGGGTCAGGGCAACCGAGACCACCGAGCCAGCACCCGATGCCGGCCCAAGACTGAACGTGAAGACCGCTGCCGATCCGGCATGCGTACCGGGGCTGATCGCCGATTGCAGGGCCGGAGACGAACTTCCATCGCTCTCACCGTTCACCGCAGACGTGACCGGCAGTGTAACCGTCACCGGGAATGTTGTGGCCGTCTGTGCAACCGCAGTCCCGGACACGTCAACACCCGCAAGGGAGACCGTGTACGTCCCGGGGGTGGAGAGCCCGGTCACCTCGATCCCGAATTCCCAGAGCGAATTGAACCGGGTCGGGTCCCCGACGTTGTAGGGCCGGGAGAGGTTTACGTCGTGCATTCCGGAAGAGACAAGGGCTCCGGTCGAATCGGTTATCGTGCAGTTGATCCGCGCGATTCGGTTATCGATGGTGAACCGGTAGGGCGTCGCGGATGCGGTGACGGTTGAAGCGATGGGTTTTGTCACCCCGTATATCACAAACTCATTCCCTTTCGTAACGGTGACGCCACCGGAGGGATTAAAATTCAGGGTTTTTGGTGTTGTCGCATCGTTAGGATCATAGAGATTTTCAAAACTCGTGCCGGAAGGGACAAAGGATTCCGTACGGGTCAGGACCAGGCGTTTGCCTGCAGGAACAGGAATTGCATTTCCGGTCAGCGTCCGAACCCCGGCCGATGCATCATTGTACGTCATGGTCGGTTCGCCGATGTCATAATTGAGAAATGTCGTGTTGGAACCATCCACGAGCCCGTACTTGAGGATCGCCGCCAGCTCGACCCCGCACGTCGCGCTGCCGGAATTTATGTTGTAGATGAACATTGAGTTGTTGGAGACCGGCGGTTTATCGATGAGCGTTCCGGGGCGATCATTTACTACTTCAATCCCATTGTTGGGGGTCCACCTGCGGGGAGATTCCCACCAGATGCCGGAGTTATCCGGGTCGGTAAAATATCCGGGGAACCAGTCGAAATAGATCCTCCGGTTGTGGGTGATCCCATACTGCGTTAAGGCATTCTTGTTCGCTGGCGGCCGGAACGCCCCGAGAATCGCATTCGTAGGACCAAGGGTGATGGTCTTGTTCACTTCCTGTCCCGCAAAGGATCCGGAGAGCCCCATAACCCGGATCGTGTAATTGTTCGCGCTCAGGTCGACAAGAGTTGTTCCCGTGCTGCTGGTATAGTTCGTATCGAATCCCTTTGTCACACCCCCAAGAATCTGCCCAAGGTAGTACCGGTTTGTCACGACAACTTTGTTGGTCGGGTCGAGTATCCCTCCCGGGGATTCAACGAGATCCGGAACCATTGCCCCGTTGGAACGGGTACAGTAACCGGTGAGCGTGCAGTACGACCCGTTCATCACGCTCGCATTCGTGATACCCGAGACGGGATCGACCTGGCTCTGGATTACCCTTACCGGAACCCCGGCAACAGTGTCACCGGCATAGACTTCGATCCGGATGTCACCCGGGTTTGGCACGGACCCGGTAAAGATCCAATATACATAGAAATCACGCATTTCGGCGAGGAGCGTTTCGTTCGCGCTGGGCTGGGTGATGATGAGCGGCTGGACTGCGGCAACGGCTGTGACCGACGCAAGCAGGGCAAGAAGTACCAGTACGAGAAACACCAACCTCATGGATCAATGATTCGTTTGGGATCAGATAACCGTTTTTTTCTTTCCCCAAACCGGCACGTGCGGTTTTACCACAAACGACCCCGTTCCAGATCATTCGTGCGAGCAAATCTTCCGGGGAGATCCCCGCTTTTTGTATCGGTCGGGAATTTTAGAAATCCCTTGAGAAAAAAAAGTCTTTGGCAGATTTAACCGGGATTTTCTGCACGAGGGAATAAACGGGAAAATCAAAGAGGCAGTTCCATCGATGTCGAGACCATCCCCGCCTCGATCTCCCGGATCTTCTCCAGTTTTGCTGCGGTCGAGGGGCCGGATGGGACTGCTTTGCATCCGGAGGCAGGGGATATCGATTCCGGGAACGTACCGATCCTTCGGGCAATCCCGATCGCCTCCTCTTTGTCAAACCCGATAAGGGGCCGATAGATCGGGATCTCTGCTGCATCGGTGAGCACCATGAGATTATCGAGGGTCTGGCTTGCGACCTGCCCGATGGATTCGCCGGTCACGATCCCTTTTGCCCCGATCGTTTTGGCAAACGCGGTTGCAACCCGGTACATCCTCCGTTTGCAGAAGATGCAGGTGTACTTCTCGAAATGCTTTTTGATCAATTCCTCTTTTGCCGATGCAAGATAAGAATCGTGAATAACGGTGAGCTCGATCCCGGGCTGGTACTGCGCAAGAACATCGATAACCCGCCGTGCCCGGGCGATCGTTGTCTCGTCCAGGAACGTTTCAAGTGCAACAAAGACCGGGACGATCCGGCACCCCCGTTTCATCATCATCCAGGCAGCAACCGGGGAATCAATGCCGCCGGAGACGAGCGCGACGAGCGTGCCTTCCACACCGAGCGGGAGTCCGCCGCCAGCCGGTGTTACAGAATCATAGATGTACGCTTCGTTTGCCCGGATCTCGATAAAGATCTCCTTGTCCGGTTTTGCAAGGTTCACCTTCAGGTGCGGAAATTCGCTCCGGATAAGGTTGCCGTACTCGATGGCCTTATCACTGGAAGAGAAGTCGTGCTTCCCCACCCGTTTGATCCGGATGGCAAACGTCTTTGCCCCCGGAATACCGTGATTCCGGCAGTACGCCGGGAGGTACGATCCGAGTTCATCGATCTTTACGTGTTCGACTTCGGAGAAAGAGACGACCCCGAAGACGTTTTTTAAGGCACCGGGATTGACCTCACCATCGAGCCAGATCCTCCCGCGCTCGTTTCTCACGTGGATCCCCGGCATTACCTCCACGATGTTTTTTATGAGGACGTTCTCCCATCGCCTGCGGACAGGATCAGATTTTAAGAATATCTCGGAATATCGGACGAGCCATTGTTTTTTCATACGGTTGTTTCACCAGGATTATTTCTTCTTTCTCGCGGTCTTCCGTACACGACCGGCCTCATTTTCATCCTCGATCCCGAGAAGGTACGTCCCGTGGCAGGGTTTTGTATATGGAAAGACGATCTTTGCGCCTGCAATACCGATCGCGATCGGGGGCAGGCCGATGATGTATTCATCGAAGAGCTTGTACCCGGGATCTACGTACCATACCTCGGTGAAGTTCTTCTCAACGTACTCCCGGCACTCCCGGAAGGAGGCACCGAGGGGAAGGATCATCTCGTACTTCAGGTTCTCGATGCAGCCCATCCAAACACCCCGTTTATCTTCATCTTCAGCTGCATCGGGTTGTGAACTGCTTTCTCCACGATCTTCTCGCAGGGGAACGTGATCGTCTCCGCGAGCGCCTCGGGCGTCCTCCCGAATACGATAACGACAAGCCTCGTGTCAGGCAGGAGGTACCGCATCGTTCCCGCGTACTGGATAGCGGCATCATTGTGTGCAAAGACAACGCAGAGATCGCAGGTCCGCTTCTTCTCAACCACTTCTTCGATGCACTTCTCCAAAACCATCATCTGCGACAGGTAATGCTTCTCCGGGTCGGAGACCTTGAGCAGGTTAAGGACCGAGGGGTTACCGGTCGCAAGGACCCCGGTTCCCTGCTTCTGGAGCCGGTGGGCCATGTACAGGGCGATCGCCATCTGGACCGGCACTTCCGGGCACCCGAGCAGCAGGATCGCGTTCCTGGGTTCCGCACCGGCAGGCGCTGGACCGTTCTTCTCATTGATTTTGTCACGGGTTTCAGGTTGAACATCTGGCATAGGTTCTCCTCATCTTCATCCGGGTCTTCCGCTGCAACCGGGACTGCCGGCGCATGCATGTTTCACATCCGCTTCTTTGATCGGGTGGTTGCAGTACGGGCAGGTAAAGTCGCATTCGACTCCTTCGTACGGGCAGATGGTCATCGAGAGATCTGCAAGGGGGTGGCCTTTGCCCCGGATCTCAAATTCCTTGTACCACCCAAACGGGGCCCTCAGGACCTCGATCGATTCCTTCCCGAGGGACTCTTCAAGTCCCTTTAAGATCGAAAGTGCGACCTGCGGGGATCCCAGCGAACTCGTGAGGTGAGCATACGGGTAGATCATGACCTTTTTGACTTTGAGTTTCCCGAGGCGTTCGAGCACGTTCTTTGTCGCGCTCGCGATAACATGGTCGGGATTCTTTTCATCCAGCTTCTCAACGCAGGCAAAGAGGACGACGCATTCCTCCATACGGTCCTCAGTATGATCGGTCACTTCGGCCATCTTCGTCTTCCGGGTGGCATGGTACCACATCGAATCGGCATGGATGGAGAGGATCCTCAAAGCTGGTTCCCCCTCCCGACGAGCGTGCTGAGCGAATCACTGGTGAGGAGCCCGATGACATGCTGCTTATTGTCCACTACGGGAAGCGCCGATATCGAGTGCTCCTCCATCTTCTTCGCTGCGACTTCTATCAGTTCATCCGGTGTCGTGGTGACCACCGACCGGGACATGATCTCGTCCAGCCAGAGAAAGTTGGAGGCCACTGCCTTTGCGATATCCCACGAGGTCACAATCCCAACCAGCTGATTGTTTGCCGAGAGAACCGGCAGGTGGTTCACCCCGGAGTGAGTCATGCGACGGGCAGTGACTGCAATCGTTGTGCCCTCTTCGATGACCTCGACATCCCGGATCATGACATCGCCGACAACCGTATGGGAAAGGAACTTGCCCATCAGGTAATTGAGCTGGCCGGACTCAAGGAGAAAGGCGTGGTGCCCGTAATTTGACCGGATCTCGCTGTAGTGGACCTCGCGTTCGTTTGCAGTCAGGGCCGAGACGATCTCCTGCGACTGGTACGGCGGGTAGAGCCAGTCCGACGAGACGGATATCACGAGGAAACCGGCCTTCACACCGGCGAGGCCATCCTTTAATGAACCGTCTTTTGTCAGGTCGAAGTAATCGATCGCCTTTGTTATGTAGAGGTACGAGTTGGCATCGAACCGTTTCGTGAACGTGTCGCCCTGGTGATGGAGGTAGCTCTCGATCTTGAATTCTGTCGAGAGATCAAACCCTACCTTCTCCCTGCTCTGCAATGACCTGCCAAACTTCTCGTGCATTGATTCATTCGAGAGGTACGTGATGTGGCCGACCATCCGTGCCAGCGCGAGGCCATGGCCCGGGGGGGTCTTCCCGTAGTAATCGCCGTTGTTCCAGTGGGGGTCGGAGATGATGGCTTTCCTGCCCACTTCATTAAAGGCGATCTGCTGGGGTGTCGAGTACCCGGTCGCAGCGATGATAATTGCCTTCTTCATCTTGTCCGGATACGAGACCGTCCACTGGAGGGCCTGCATCCCCCCCATGGACCCGCCAATGACCGCATAGAGCTGGCCGATCCCAAGGTAATCCACGAGAAGTTTCTGGGCATGGACCATGTCCCGGACGGTTATGACCGGGAACGCAGCTCCGTACGGCCTCCCGGTCTCCGGGTTTATCGATGAAGGACCAGTGGACCCTTTACACCCGCCGATCACATTAGAGCAGATGACGAAATACCGGTCGGTATCGAACGCTTTTCCCGGCCCGACCACCGCCTCCCACCATCCCGGCCGGTCTTCCCCTTCGTGGAAGCCGGCAACGTGCGCGTCACCTGAAAGGGCATGACAGATAAACAAAGCATTGCTCTTGTCCTTGTTGAGCTTCCCATAGGTTTCGTACGCGATGGTTAACGAGGAAAGGATCTCCCCACTCTCCAGGGTAAGGGGGGAGGGATAGTGAAAGATACTGGTACTGACGGTTCCGACAGATTCCCTGATCATCGACAATACCCCTCGCGGATCCGGGAGAGTTCTGCAATCACGTCGTGGATATTTTCAAATGACGGGATAAACGGCAGGTTCGTGGTGATCATACTGCCTCGAGTGCCTGTTCAATATCGGCAATAATGTCACCGATATCCTCGGTCCCGATCGAGAGCCGGACAGCGTCCGGGGTCACGCCGGTCTTCTTCTGCTCCTCGATCGTGAGCTGCTGGTGCGTTGTCGACGAGGGATGGATGACAAGGCTCTTCGAATCGCCGATATTGGCAAGGTTGCTGAAGAGCCTCAGGCTGTCGATGAACTTCCTGCTTGCGGGTTCCCCGCCCCTGATGCCTGCACCCACGATCGGACCGAATCCTCCCGAAAGGTACTTCTTGGCAAGCTGGTGGCTCGGGTGGTCGGGGAGCCCGGTGTAGTTGACCCACGCCACCTTCGGATGGTTCTTTAAGAATTCCGCGACCGCGAGCGCGTTCTCCGAGTGCCGGGGGACCCGGAGGTGGAGTGTTTCGAGGCCGATGAGGAAGAGCCACGCGTTGAACGGGCTTAACACGGCCCCGGTGTCTCTCATGAGGGAGACCCGGATTTTAAAGACGAAGGCGACGTTGCCAAGGCCCGGGAAGTTCCCGAAGGCATCCCAGTATTTCAGGCCGTGATAACTCGGATCGGGTTCGGTAAACTCGGGGAATTTCCCGTTATTCCATGCAAACTTCCCGGAGTCGACGATCGAACCGCCGATGGAGTTGCCGTGGCCCCCGATATACTTGGTTGCCGAGTGAACCACGATGTCTGCGCCGTGGACGATAGGCCTCACCAGGCCAACCCCGGTCGTGTTATCGACGATAAACGGTACGCCGGCCTCGTGGGCAATCGCCGCAATGGCAGTAAAGTCGGGAATATCCAGCTTCGGGTTTCCTATTGTCTCGGCATAGATCGCCCGGGTCTTTCCGGTTATAGCCTTCCGGAAGGCTTCCGGGGTGTTCGAGTCCACAAAGACGACATGCCGCCCGAGCTTGGGGAAGGTGTGGTGGAAGAGTTCGTAGGTTCCTCCGTACAGGTTGTCGGCAGAGACAATCTCATCGCCCGGCCGGGTGATGTTGAGGAGCGCGTAGGTGATAGCGGCCTGCCCGGATGCCGTTGCTATCGCCCCGGTCCCTCCCTCGATTGCCGCGATCCGCTTCTCGAAGACATCCGTGGTCGGGTTCATGAGCCGGGTGTAGATGTTGCCAAGCTCCCGGAGCCCGAAGAGGTTTGCGGCGTGCTCCGTATCCCGGAAGACAAACGAGCTTGTCTGGTAGAGCGGTACGGTCCTTGACCCGGTTGTCGGGTCCGGCACCTGCCCTGCATGGAGAGCGGTGGTTCCAAGGCTGAATTTTTTCTGGGTCATGGAGATCTTCATTACACGGTCCTGTTCCAATAATCCGGCAGGAAGGAATTTTCGAGCCGGGCGCGGGGATGGGGAGTGGGGCGGTGTTATCCTCAGGCTCCCTGCCCGGATTATCATCGCTACCCAATCAGGGTTCAACGATCAGTTCGTATTTTTCTGCGATCTCTGCAAACGCATCCGCGAGATACCGGATCTTTTTATCGGAGAGGCCATAGGTGTTCAGCTTCCAGGTACGGGTTGCGCCGGCAAACTCGCCAACGATTCCCCGGGACGACAATTCGTCGCTGAAGTAGAACCCGCGGCGCTTGTGGGTCTTTGCCACGGTGTCGAAGCTTCCTGTTGTATCGATCTTGGTAAGCGTGTGTTTGCGCGGGTACTCCGAGAGGACTTTGCTTCCCGAAATCTTCAGGAGCCGATCGATGAAGTAGTTGGACCGCTTCACTTCCTCGTCCCATTTCAATACCCGGGCTTTCACGGTCGGGAATGACGCCATCATCGAGAGGAGCGTCCCGCCCATCAGCGTGCACCCGAGCATCTCGACCTCCTTGATACCGAACTTGCGCTTGGTAAGATCACCGACCATCGCGGTGGTGCGAAGCGCCTTTGGCGCCCATTCTTCGGTCATGGCAAGTACCCCGGACGGCGCGACCGATGCCATACTCTTGTGCCCGGAGTCGACCATAAAGTCCGCCCCGATCTTCTTCCCGTCTACCGGCTGGACGCCAACCGTATAGGCACCATTGTAGAGTAAGGGGATGTCGTACTGGTGTGCGACCTTCCCAATCCCGGCAATCTCGTGCTCGTTTGCGAACTGGTAATCGAAGTGGTCGATCATGACAAGGACCGGGAGCTTCCCGGTCTCTGCCCTGACCTCCTCGATCTTCTGTGCCGTTGCTTCCGCGGTTACAATATTTTTCTCGTTCAGCGGCACTTCCCGGACAAGGCCCCCCGCATTCTCCACGGCAAGGAACTCAGTGTAGTGGGCGAGCGCAGAGACGATGACCGAATCTCCTTTGTTGACAAGGGTTCCTGCGACTGCCTGGAATCCCCGGCGGGCTCCGGGCACGACCCGTGCGAGATCCATGTTGAGCCATTGTGCGCGATCCTCATGGAAATCCGCGATCCCCGGTTTTGAGATCTTGTCGAGCCGGAACGGTTTGCGGCAGGCGTCACACGTTGAATACCCGTCACCATAGGAAATGAGGGCTTTCCTCGCCTCCGTTGTCAGTCGCCCGGCCGCCTGGATGGGCTGGATGTTGATGAACTCTTCCTCCCGGGTCCGGAGGTCGATTGTGCCGGCTATCTTTGTCACCGAAGGTGACCCGGTTCCCGCTTCGAGATCCGCGACGATTGCCTTTAATTTTGCAATCCGGTCCCGGAACGCGGCCTCTTCCCCGGCATCAAAACCGGTCGGGAGAGCCTCGCGAAAGAGACTCCTGACCTCTTCGAGTTCAAAGAGTGCTTCAAAGGTTTTCTGGATTCGGATACTCATGTGATTTCACCTTCAAGCCAGAGCCCGGATTCGAACCGGGTTGTAGCTGATCTGCAGTCAGCCGCGTAGCCACTCCGCCACTCTGGCATTCTGTCGCATTCACGATTGTGAACTTGACTATAACTAATAACAATTGTGAATATTTATACGTTCCGTAATCGGCGAAATTTTCCAGATCCCGGTTTTTTCCGGGCCCGGGATGTTTTTGGATGGACATCCGGGGTCGGATTTACCGTTCCCGGTGAGAGAACGAGAAAAAAATTTTCGGATGTCTTTGAAGAGTTCCGCGTTGAAACCATTGGACAAATCCGGTGAAAAGAAGAGAGCCAGAGCCCGGAATCGAACCGGGTTGTACTGATCTGCAGTCAGCCGCGTAGCCTTTCCGCCACTCTGGCAGCGATGTCTATCCCAGGCATCACCTATAATCATCCGCGTCTCACCACTTCAAAACTGATTTGTGGGCATTTTTTGCCGCAAATTTCAATTCTGCTATAGAGAGATGACCATTCCATGACGGTCCCTGCACGGGGCAGGTCCTCAAAAAAATTCTTTCCAAACGAGAAATTTCGGCAGGGGATCGCTCCCCTGCTTCTTTTGTTCTTACTGCCTGGGGCCCCGCCCTCCGTCAGTTTCCATGTGATCGAGGACCCGGTCCCACATGACGAGGAGACTGGGGATGATCACGTAGGCGAGCAGTCCTGTTCCCAGGAATGCCCCCATGATGATGATCTCGTTGTCCATGGTCATCGCCTCAGGCGAGGGATCCGACCGTGTCGGCCCATGTCTCGACCCTGCTCTTGATTGCCTCATCGTTATACGACGTGAGGGTCACCCGGTCGCGGGTGAAGTTCACGAAGTATATCTCTCCGTTTGCATCGTGGCACTTTAACGATGCCGCGTAGGTCTCGTCTTCGAAGTCCCGGTTTGCGGTTCCCCCGAAGGATGCCGCGATTTCAGCGTCTGCGACGATGCGGTTTGCCTGCGCCGTGAAGACCGCGATGGATCCCGCCTTGATGGTGATGAGCCCGACGTTCTTCGCATTGGAGTCCTCGTAGGGAATCCTTGCCGTGTAGCTCTGCCGGCTGCGTTCAACCGGTGGGTGGTCCTCTCCTGCAGCGTTGTAGCCAACGCACTGGAAGGGGTTGTTGCTGATGACGCCCTGGACAATGTTGTCAAAGGCGGTCACATCGGCGATTGGGTTCGCAAGCTTACGAACCGATGTTTTGGTTGTGATTGTTGTGGTGAAATCTGCCATAGTATCATCTCCTTGTTTTTTTGTTTCTCCGGGGCGGGAGGAGACCGGGACCGACCCCCGGATCCGGGCAGCCTGAGTTCATCCCCCGCTGGAGATCCTCCGGATCTTCTTGTGCAGGGGGTTCGTGGCCGCCCGCCGGGGCTCGGTTGTACCGGCCTCGTACCCGCCTCGTCGGGACAAGCGGTTTGTCCGTGTCCCGGTTTGTTCGTCTCGCTCTGTTCTAGCCGGATTTTTGGGGAGGCTCTTGTTCCGGCCTCCTGCCTTTTCCGGTTTTTCGTTTGTCTCGTGGCGCCCTTCGACATTACAGTATGAGGCAGACAGGTTATTACGGGAAACCCGGGGGGATGAATCGGGGCGCGCAACGCGGCGGATCTGACAATCCGGGCATGCCGGCCAGGATCGGCATTGTTCAGGAGCTGGACCGGGAAGAATTTTTAGCGGGATTTGCATAATTCCGGAAAAGAAACCCGCAAAAAACCTGAATTTCCCGGGGTTTCTAAAAAAACGCGCTAAAGATCCCAAAGAACCCGGTGTCTGGTGGGCTGGAACAAGGAAGGAAGCGGGCGGTCCGCTTCACTACAGCAGATCCTCCAGCAACGATCAAGAAAAAAGGGGATTATTTTCCCAGGGCTTCGGGGAAGCCGAAATCGTGCGCGAAGCCGCCATGGAATGCGGTAAAGTACCTCCAGCCGCAGGCCGGGGAATAGACCCAGACCATGATCCGGTAATGGAGCAGGGGTACGAGAGCAGCTACCTTGTCCGTGATCGCAGGAAATTCTTCGCGGAGGACGGCACCATTTGCTACCGGGTTCCGGGACCGGAGGACAAGCACGAGGATCGATTCCGGGCCTTTTATTCCGATAAGATTGAGGGGGAGGGTAGGCTCGGCAAACCGGGCCGGGATCCACCCGAACTCTTCAAGAAGTTTCTTCGCCTCGTACACGAGCGGGTTTGCCCGGGTGAGCCGCTTTTTCCCGGGGTTCACCGGACCGTGGACGATGACGGTTATCTCACCCTCTGCGGTTGCATCGTGGGATGCTTCCGGCACGGGGGGAATAATCCGGTTGTTGTTCAAAACACCGGATACCATAAAGTCCGGTTCAACCACCCCCACCGGGGAGGCGGTTGCAGCAGCAGGGCTCTGCCCCGCGATAGTGTTCTCCTGCGATTCCTGGTTCTGTTCTGCATTTTCCTGTATCATGTTTAAGTCCTGGTGATTTTTTTGATGTTCGACAACGATTCTTCCGGGCGCTGGCGCTCCTTTGTTCAGGATTCAAAACCGACCATCCGGCTAAAGCCCGGGCTGTTTCCTGCGGGATCGCTGCCGTTTTCCGGAGCGGCTGGTAACCTCGGGGATGAGCCTATTGTAATGAAATCAGGCCGGATGAGCGGTGCCTACCGATTGGCAAAAAACGTATAGAGCGAGAAGAGGGGGGCGTGACCGCTGGTTAACCGGTACCGTTTCCCGGTTTCAAGGACATTTCCTTCAGATGCTACAATGAACAGCGCGATTACCGCACGTACGAGGTTTGATGGCTGGATCCTGCTGAATGCGGCACCGATTTTTGCAATCGCGGCCGCGGCAATCTCCTTTGCCCTCGATTTCAGTCGTGCAATGAGTTCCCTGATCATTGTAATGAGAAGAGATTTTCCGGGGGATATTTAAAGATTCGTTTAACCGATTGGTTATGCCTATCATTTTGGGTTGGTTTGGGGGAAACGGGGCTTGGGTTGGGGCCGGATTTGAGGTTGTGGTTCGGTCGGGTTGGGTGAGCGGGTGGGCGCGGGAATTGTTGTGGGGAATTCCGGTTTTACGGGGCCGGATTCGGCGGGAGGGGTGGAGGTGCGGCACAATGGCGCTAGGTTGTGCTCGACCGGGGGTGACTCTCACCGGCGGTCATATATGCTACATATACGCCAAGGGATTGTCGGTGATGACCGACTGGACGATTGTGTTGAACGTCGCAATGTCCGCAATGGGTTCGGCAAGGGTGCGGGTTGTACTCTTGACATTTGCACTCTGTACGAAATCTGCCATGCTTCACTCCCACCATTGGGTCCTTGGGCTGAATATTACACTATAACAGCCGATCCTCCTGTGCCGATCCAAACGACGTCAGAGCTTTTTTAAACCTGGCAATAGTTATTGGGAAAAGTGGCAGGTATGAAGAATCTCTTGTTTTTTTCAAACAAACATATATTCTGGGCTACGAGCATTCTCAGTATATCCAGAACCGTTACATCAACTTGCTCACGCATTTCGGAAAATATGAGCATACTCTTGCATGTTACCGACAGATGTCCTACCCCGAGGGGATGACATATATGTTGTCGGGATCTCTTTCGGATGATGTTAAAATGCTTCAATCTATTCGGACAAAAAAGGAACGACTGGAGAAATCAATGTGCAATGAAGAGGTATCGGTTAAAGTGAAAGCAGGACGCACCCGGATGAATTCCCGAGATTTACCTCGTTGATTTGGGCAGGTCTTAACCACCCTAATTTCTTACACTTCTTCTCTGTTCTCAAAAACCGGTCATATCGATATCCCGCAATTCCCACAAAATGGTTGGCTTTTGCTGATGCGTCACATGAGCTGGAAAGAGCATCCAACGCTGCCGAAACTAGGGTCACAAAAGCGGTGAACCTACCGCATTTAACACTTATAAATTTCACTGTGGTATCCCGAATTGATTTTACACATATAACCATTTCTGCGCATAGTTCAGAATCCTCTCCGGGGGTAGACGGTACCAGAATGCGTTATAAGGCTCATCGTAATCGAGACTCATGTGAGGTTTGATGACATTGTGCCAGTGAACAATTTTATCGACAGAACCGAACTTCGCGATCCTTCGTTCGACTTCTCCGAAGAACCGTTCAATTTTGCCGTTCGTTTGAGGGTGTTTTATCCTGGTTGGGATGTGTTTGATGTTGTGATGAACAAGAAACTCTCCGAATTTATGATGGGCCTGTTCACGGTTTCGAGCTGAAACGAATTGTGTACCGTTGTCAGTGAGGATCTCGCGGGGTGTACCGTACATCTGGAATCCCTGATTCAGAACCGTGAGAGTGTTCTCGGTAGTTGGAGAATCGAATACCCCGTAGCAGGTGATGAGGCGGGATGAATCATCCATGAATGCGATCAGCCATTTCTTCGATCCATTAAGTTCGAACTCTTTCCAGTCTCCCTGCCACATCGACATGGAATGAGTACGTTCGTACCGAACATATTTCCGTTGTTGCCGTTTTTTCATGTTGATCTCCACCAGACCGTGGTTCAACAATACCCGATAGATTCGATTATGCGGGATATGGATCCCGAGTGTTTCCTCAATCTTCTTCTCCAGATGGATTGGACCAATGTTGTTAGATTGATAGGTTTTGAGGATCAACTCTTCTGCTCGATCATCGATGGTTTGAGGCTTTCTTCCAGATTGCCTGAGTACCGGATATTCTCCCGATTCTCTGAACTGGTTGATGAGCTGATACACTCGTTGACGGGTAATCTGGAAATACCGGGCAATCTCAACAACGGGTTTCTCATTTACCCATTGCTGAATGATCCTCTGGATATCCCGATTCGATAATTTGCTCACATCGATATTTACATGTGATGTCAAATGATTTCGGGATAGGACAGTAAAGAAATAAAACGTGCTCTGTAGAAAACCTCCATGACGAGAAATTGTAAGAACTTGTGGATGTTACAAACAATCATTTTCCCTGCGATTTCCTTTCTCTGAATTGAGAATATTCGAGCCTTTAGATCGCCACCGAACTTTCTTTTCAGGACAGAGAACTTGTTCTCGACAAGTTGTCTTCTCCGGTATCTGGTATCATCGAATTCTCCAGCCATCTCGTTTCGGTACTTTCCTCCGATAATCTGATTGTTCCAGGAACGGGTCGGGATGATGGAGTCAGCGAGCAGTTCCTCCCGAACCTGACGATGAATCGCTTCGGAGTCGTATCCCCGATCCATAACGTAACACTCTGACCGTCGTATCTTGTGACATTGTGGGAGTAACCTGGCTGCATGCCGGGTATCGTGAACTCGGCTTTTCGAAGTGATGAATCCGGTGATCGCTTGTGTGTCGGTGTCAACCGAGATCGAAGTTTTCAGGAAATGTTTTCGGATTTTGCCGGTTCTGGCTGAGTAATAGTGACTCGAATATCCGCTGGTAAACCCGGACGAATCGACAGCGGTAATCGCAATTGGATCATCGTTGGAATAGAACAGACTCGTCGTTTTCCTGAATGCGTAGCGGAGGTACAGGGTTTTTATCCGACAGAAGAATTTCTGAAGAGTCGTGAAATGAGGGACGACTGATAGTTCCAACTCCTTTTGGATCGACTCCATGTCTCCGATATCTTCAACAAATTCGCGATAATGCTGATTCCGATAGTCTTTGAAGAGAATCAGGACGAGAAGTTGATACCGGGTGTAGATCTTTTTCGAATATTTACAGGAATACGGACTGAGTCGTATTGCTTTCACGATCGAAATCGCTGCTCGGATAAACCTGATATTCCGGCTCGTCGATTTCTTACTAGTCTCTGTACTTTTTGAGCACACACTCTAGTATGGAGACAATGTACCTTAGATCTTTCGGTCCATGGTGCCGTCGATTTTGAAGAGGTTTTCTACAGAGCAATAAAACGGATATGGTTTTATGCCGGATGTTCAAAGATCTGGTTTGTATGATTGACATACTTGTTACCAAAGCCAAAGGCTTCCTGCTGGCACCGGTTGAAACATTCCAGAGTTCAAAGACCGATGAACCCGTTTTGGTCTTTACGTATTTAAGCGTGCTTCTTCTCATCGACGCGATCCTCTCTTCAGTTATCGCGATGTTTGTCGTCCCACTCCTCCCGGGCCTTACCGACCTGCCCATCGGTATCCCGCTTCGGGCGATTGGGTTCCTTGAGGTGTTTATCGGGAGCATTATCATCACGATCATCTTCTCTGTGTGGCTCCACTTCTGGGTGTATATTCTTGGTGGACGGAAGGGACTCATGCAGACCGTGTACGCGTTCGTGTACGGGGGCACCCCCTGGATGCTTTTTGGATGGATCCCGTTCTTAAGCATCATCTTTACTGTCTGGTCGGTCGTCCTGTGGATCATGGGAGTGCGCGAGCTCCAGGAGATGAGCACGGGAAAAGCAGTCGCTGCAGTCCTGATTGCCATCATCATCCCGCTCGTTGTTCTCATACTCATCTTAGCGGCCTTCGCTTTCGGTACGTGGCATACGCTCCAGCCGACAGAAGTGATCCGTATAGGGTGAATGTGCAAAAATGCATGAGATGCGGATGAGGTTTTTCCCGAGCCCTTTTTTTACCTTTTTTTTTTAAATTCTGAAATTTACCGGGATGGTGAATGTCACCGCGTTCCGGTCGTCACCTCCTGGTAATCCGGGCGCATCACTATCCTTGTAAAAGATCTTTTGCACGCTGAACACCGGCATTTTTCCCTGCCGTATGGCAGGTGACGATCGGGCAGACGGTAAAAAAGAAAACACCCGTACTTCCCGGCAGGGATTTTTCCTAAAAACCCGCGTGCCGGGCCCCGGACCTGTGCATGGGATGAGCTGGCTCTCCCGGAGAGGTTCTGTCCACCGGTTTTCCTGTTCCATAATCTATTTATGACGTGGAGTAAAATTTAGTAGAGCAACGCGCTGCTATAGTGTAGTCCGGCCAATCATGCGGGCCTTTCACGCCCGCGACTGGGGTTCGAATCCCCATAGCAGCACTCTCATTCTGGTGGTTTGATTCTCTCAATGGTTTTACCGGGAAGCGTGAGCTCCCGTTAACGGGAAAACCGGATTTTTTTCCTGAAGAAATTTTCCTGAACTAAAAAAAAATCAAATTGAAGAATGTCAGCCACCAACCGTGGACAAACAGTTCTTCACAACCGCGGAGTACATCGTATCGGCGGAACATGAACCGGTGAATGCCAGCCTGATCGCATGGAATGATGGTTCCCTGCACCATTTGCTAGACCATGCATCTTCAATGGCATCATGGAAAACCGGAATGGCTCGCTCAAGCGGTGGCCAAGCGTACGGTGCCGGGACCTCCTGTTTCCGCTGGAGAGCACGAGCGATACAGGTTTCAACGGGGGGCGCCAGCCAGACGATCGTAACCGGGATCCTGAAATCACGGAGTGCATCGAAGGTTTCCTTCGCATGCGGTCCGCAGCCGGAAAATTCCAGGATTGCCGGGGCGGGGTTTGCGCACGCGGCCAGAAAATGATCCCAGGCAAGATCTTCTCCCACCATTGTTCCATCGCCATACTTCATTCGGCAGTCATCAATCGATGTATACGGAAAACCGGTATCCTTCGCCAGGCGTTTCGCAACGGTCGTTTTACCGGATCCCATGGTGCCGACGAGAAGGATCTTTGACGGAGGAATCATTTTTTTATTCAGTTTTCAGAGGTTTTTCTCTGTTTCGTGCATCCCGGCTTATTCCCGGCCCCTTTTTTGCTTTCTGAGATGTTTTGCCGCATCTTCAAAATCCTTATCGAACCCTGCACTCTCTTCGGCGATTCTCCGGGCGGAAAATTTCTCGTATTCATCAATTGCAAGGGCATGGGCAATCTCCATGGAAACCATGCCTTTGTCGTCAAGGATCTCCTCCTCGTTGAAACTGAGGAATGCATCCAGTTTCTCCTTCCATTCCCGCATGTGCACCGGCTGTTTCCGTTCGGCCTGCATCTCGGCATAATCGAGGTACATGGTAATGATGCGGTTCAGCTTTTTGATCTCGGGTTCCCGCAGATAATTTTTCGCGATAGTGACGTCGCCCTTCCGGACCTTCGCCCCTTTCCACGTGGTCAGCCCCATGTTCGGTCTGGAGGCATCCGCCCGTTCCGCAATGATCTCGGCGGCAGTCATGCCGGTGATCGCCCAGTGGAGCTTGTTCTGGACAATCCGGAAAAATTCCAGCGTGGTCTCTGCCCGGGGATCATAATCAATTGAAAGTGAGTAAATATCCCGGATCTTCTGGTAAAAGCGCTTTTCCGATGCCCGTATATCACGGATCTGTTCGAGCAGTTCGTCGAAGTAATCTGCACCGATAGTGCGCCCGTCTTTCAGGCGCTGGTCATCGAGCACGAACCCTTTGATAAGATATTCACGCAACCGTTCTGTTGCCCACCTTCGGAACTGGGTGCCCCGGTGCGAGCGGACCCGGTAGCCAATGGCAAGGATCATGTCAAGATTGTAATATTCAATTAAACGCCGGACGTCGCGCGATCCTTCGGTTTGAACAGTTAAGTATTCCTTAACAGTTGAGGCCGGCATGCATTCACCCTCTTTGAAAATATTCCGGATGTGCATGCTGATATTGGGGATTGTGGTCTGGTACAGCTCCGCGATGAGTGCCTGCGAAAGCCAGACAGTTCCCTCATCCAGCCGGACCTGGATCCGGCTCGTCCCGTCTTCACTCTGGTAGAAGAGGATCTGCGATCGTGTGACCGGTTCCGGAGCCGGAGGGGAACTCATGATATGCCTGATTAAGTTCCGGCTGTATGCCATCATAAAGGGTGAGGGCGTGGCGTGAAACTAAAGCAGAACTTCGTGGATGCTGCCTGCGACTTTAATTTAAATTAAGCAACATGTCTCCGCACACCGGTCGTGTGGTATTCGTTTGTTGCTACCGGAAAAAAAACAAAAACCGGTGTCAACATTCAAAAAGCAATTTTTTGTCCCGCTTGTAAAATTGCAGATCTTTATGCGCAGCCCCATGCAACGAGTACCTATGTCCGAAGCAGAGCAGTCCGGTGCGATGCAGAATCTCGTGAAGATCCTGGTCGGTCTTGCGATCCTTGGGATAGTCATTGCGTTTGTTGTGTACTTCGGTGTCGGTCTTCCCAGCAGGGCATGGTCCATGCACCGCTGAACTTCGATTAATTTTTTTTGATGGCGGGTACCAGCGGCGAACCCCGGAATAGTTCCCCGGGGATTCCGAATACCCCATTAAGGGGAGGTCCCGGGCTGACTTTTCTCTCAATCTGCTCTCCGTCGGAGAGCTCCGGGCGGGCTCCGGGCCAAAAAATTCGGCAGTGGAAACGGTGCCAACACGCGACAAGGATTCTGTTTTAACCGGTTATTTTTACAAAATACGCGATTATAGAAGAATAAAACCGTGCTATTATTTGGCCCGAGAAATTGCGCAAAACATGCACCCTTCCAGAACCTGTCCCGGGGACCGGGGGGATCCGGGATAGTGCTGTGAGCGTGTTTTTCACGGGGATCGTGGGGTGGGAAAAGCCGGATCCGTTTTTCCGGAAAAACGGGTGATCTGCGGACAAAGCACCGTTTTTGGCCTTCCGGAGGGATCTTTCCGGGAAGAGAACGTTTAAAAATCAGGGTTCAAGATCGAGCATAGCCCTGCCGGTCCCCGTGTCGACCGGCACGGAGACCTGTTCGTGCACAATGAGCCATGCCCCGCCGGTCTTCCGGAAACACGCGGTCCACCGGACCCAGAACCCGGGGTTATGACGACCGGTTTTTCGCATCCCGCCTATCTTCTGGAAGCAATGACAGAAGGCCATCTCTCCATCTGCATTGAGCGTGAGGTTGCGGAACTCGTAGCCCAGGGAAGGCTGGTACAGGGCAAAGAGATCCATCCATGGTTTTTTCCTGGCCTCTCTTCCCACGTACTGGAGCGGCGGTTCTACATCAAAGGACACAACATCCGGGGCGTAGATCTCCATTACGCCTGCAAGGTCCATTGCGCGAAGTGCATCCGCGTGCGTCTCCAACAACCGGCGAATACCGGCTTCATCATGCGCCTGAAGGGTTATCATCGTACATTCTCCTGCCGGTGACCCCGGTGGGCTCAGGCATTATCCGGCATTCATTCACGCAGCTGCCATTCCAGCAGAACGGTGGAGCAGAGTCCTCTATGAATCCGGTAACCCGGTTCTCTGGAAAGCAGCCCGCCAACCGGCCCACCAGCTTCACTATACAGCCTGTCAGTTCTTTTTCCGGCCTGGTCGCTCGCCCGGCTCTTTTTATTTACCTGCTGATGGTGCGGAGCAATAATGAATCTTTGGCTCATGCGTGTGCAGTACGGGACTTCCCGGGTTACGATTCCGTGCACGGTAACGAAAAAAGGAAATTGTTCTGACCAGTTTCCCGAGCCGGGAGAATTTCAACAGAAAATTTTCAACAGGAAATCTTTCCTGTACCGGAATAACTACAAAATTTTTGCTCCGGGATACACATCAGGTGCCCGGCGGAACGCTTCACCAAAAAATTTCCGGATTTTTTTTTGATTTTTCGATCTTTCGCGTTTCGATCGTATCCTGCGTGAGCAATGCAAAAAAACGTGTAAAATCTTTGTCCCCTCGCCTGATTCAGATCCCAGTACTTCTCTAAATTTACCTCCGTGAATTTTGGCAAGTCATCAATACTCTCAACCTCAGTACTTCACTAATTTTTAGCCGAGGCTAATCAAAACCGGCAGATCTAAATAGACAGCGGGCGCCGCATAAGGCTAATAGACGGCAATTCACCCGCCGAATAAAGAATGAGATCCGAGCAGAAGATTGTTCCGAAATAGCAGTGGATGCAATCAACCGGAATCTCACCATTTCCATCAACGGAACACTGAGACAAAAGACGCTTATACAGTCACTTGTTGGGATGTCAGCAACCAGACTATCCGTGCATTCCATCAATAAGGCCGGAGAAAAAGTCCCGTGTGAAACGTCAGTCAGATACCATTTATCGAAGGTGGATTTAGAATCGCTTTTCGAAATACAATCAAAGATCCTCACCTATTCAAACGATCAGATCCTTGTTCCCGGAAAATCGTATCATTTTGCCATAGATTTCACCGACGATCCTTATTATGGCGAAATTATCGAAGCGAACAAAGATTACGTTCTCAAGAGCAAAATGAAGAAATCAACAACCACATTTTACTCGTACGTTTCGCTCTCCATCACAACAAAAGGTCAACGGCAGACCCCTGCAGTTTTCCCGGTGAAGAAGGGTGTGTCAAAGGTCGAGTACATCCGGAAATTTTTGGCCATTATCCACAACGCAAAAGTGAACACCCAAGTACTCTGTCTTGATCGGGGATTTTACTCAAAAGATGTGTTCTCATTTCTCCAGAAGGAAAACATCCCGCACATTGTTCCGTTGAGATAACACGGCGAAGAACTCAAGAAAATACTCCGGGGAAATCATTCCCGGTATGCACAGTATACGATGATGGAAACTGGCGAACCTCTTTCTCTTACTCTGGCAATTGATGTCCAGTACCTTCTGGGAAGGAATAAGAAATACGGGAATGTGAACCTGGGTTACGTCGTGTATGGTATTAACTGGAAACCCCGTCGGATCTACCGGGTCTACAAGAACCGGTTTGCGATCGAGTCTTCGTATCGTATCCGGAATATCGTGAAAGCAAGGACATCCACAAGAAACGTTGTGATCCGGTACCTGCTGACGATAATCTCTTTCCTTCTCAAAAATATCTGGGTCTCTCTTCAATGGATTTTCTTCTCTAAGGTTCAACGAGGACCAAGAACCGTTGCTGAAGATTTGTTCCGTTTCGATTTCTTCCGGCTATTGGTCTGGGAAGGGATTCGGAAAAAACTCAAATTTGTCTCATTTGTTTCTGTTCTTCGACCGTTTGGTTGATCAGAGGTTGAGAGTATTGATGACTTGCCAAAATTCACGGGGGTAAATTTAGAGAAGTACTGAGATCATCAATGCCCGGATATAATATTTCAATCAAGAGATCATACTAACAGATTTTCTCGGCATAACTGCAGCCAATTTTTCACTCATCGCAAGTGGCTTTATTTAATTAATTCAAATGCTAAAACGATTTTGCGACAATGAACGTGTTGCCAGGAGGGGCGGAAAATGAAATTATTAAAAAAAATGGGATCATACCAAGGGTTAATCCTCATCGTGGCCCTCGTATCCGTTTGCTTCGCCGTATCAGCTAATGAGGGGAGTACGGCAACATTCACGGTCACCAACAGTATCGGGAAATACGATAAAGTCAACCAAATGGATATCCGGTATACCTATGACAATGGTACTGAGGTCACGATAGCGACCGAGAAAGACCTTCTCGGACAAAAGCAGATAATCCGACTGGTGC
Organism: uncultured Methanoregula sp.; assembly: GCA_963666355.2. GTDB lineage: Archaea > Halobacteriota > Methanomicrobia > Methanomicrobiales > Methanospirillaceae > Methanoregula. Next base: position 59,142 of record CAXXCP010000015.1, on the reverse strand, counting down.
CCGACAGCGGGCACATCATCAAGACAACGGTGTTTGTCGGTTTTGAACTCAAGTACTGTCAACCCCACTCGGGCCTCAGCTATCACAACTACCTTTTCACCGCGGACAGGTATGTTTCTCAGGTTGATATTACCTTGGACACTTCGGGTGTTTTTGCCGGGCCAGATGATACCTCGGTGACCGTCAACGGGGTCCAAAAGGCTCTCTCAGGAAATAGGGATATACAAACCCTTAAGGCAACGTCCATATTTGGAAAACCGGAAGATGTGACGGCAACGTTCACTGGCACCGATAATCTCCGGAGCGGGGATTATGCCCGCCAGCTGGATATCCGGTATACCTATGAGAATGGTACTGAGTATTCAGTGGTGGACGGCGGGGATCTCATTTGGCATCGGGACAATGGTCATGAGCATCAGGTGAGCCGGATTGTGCCCGACAGCGAGCACATCATCAAGACAACGGTGTCTGTCGGTATTCTTCGCATACGGCAGTACGCCGGCGGTAATAACCCGATATTCCTCTACTGCGACCACAACTATCTGTTCACTGCGAGCGAATATGTCTCCAATATTAATGTCCTGGTGGGCAATTCGGAAGATAGAGACGCGACAACGGTGACCGTCAACGGTGTCCAAAAAACCCTCGGACATTTCGAGAAAGATGCCACATTTAATGCAACGGCCCTCTTTGGAAAACCGGAAGATGTGACGGCAACGTTCACTGGCACCGATAATCTCCGGAGCGGGGATTATGCCCGCCAGCTGGATATCCGGTATACCTATGAGAATGGTACTGAGTATTCAGTGGTGGACGGCGGGGATCTCATTTGGCATCGGGACAATGGTCATGAGCATCAGGTGAGCCGGATTGTGCCCGACAGCGAGCACATCATCAAGACAACGGTGTCTGTCGGTATTCTTCGCGCACGGCAGTACGCCGGCGTTAATAATGGGAGAATCCTCTACTGCTACCACAACTATCTGTTCACTGCGAGGGAATATGTCTTCAATATTAATGTCCTGGTGGGCAATTCGGAAGATCAAGACGCGACAACGGTGACCGTCAACGGTGTCCAAAAAACCCTCGGACATTTCGAGAAAGATGCCACATTTAATGCAACGGCCCTCTTTGGAAAACCGGAAGATCTGACGGCAACGTTCAAGGAGGTCACCAACAATCTTGGGTATTTCGATGAAATGAATCGTCTGGATATCCGGTATACCTACGACAATGGTAAAGAGTATTCAGTGGTGAACGGCTGGGATCTCCTGAGTGATGTGCATCAGGTGAGCCGGATTGTGCCCGACAGCGAGCACATCATCAAGACAACGGTGTCTGTCAGTACTAAAAACCAGTGGCACGCCAGAGGCGACGATCTGGGCGAAAGCGGGAGGAGTTGGCTCTACAGTTACCACGACTACCTGTGTACGGCGGACGAGTATGTTTCCCGGATTACTATCACAGTGGACACCTCGTATATTGTTGGCGGGCCAGATGATACAACGGTGACCGTCAACGGAGTCCAAAAGACAATATCCGGTGGAAAAGATACGCATACCATTACAGAGACTGGCAAATTCGGAAAACTGGAATAGGGATAAATTCATTTTATTTCGTAACTATTCAGCCATTTCCTGACGTTCAAACCGGCAGATCAAAATACTAAGCGCTCTTTATTAAACAGTAGATGGCAGTCGACCGCGAAGAGATTCTGGAATTATGCAGAACCAACCCGGAAGCCATAATCGACATCATTGAACGTCAGGACCGGATAATAACCCAGCTGACCGAGAAGATTGCGCAACGGGAAGCGAGAATAGCCGAGTTAGGGGCACGACTGAACCGGACCAGTCGGAACAGCAGTCAGCCCCTGTCAATGGATGGATTCCGGAAAAATAACCGACCGGTTCTCGAATCACTGGTCGGTGCATTTCAGGGTAATCCATTCCTACCCTTGAGCGCTCAATACACCCGCTGAATAGTTACCTAAAAAAAAATTTTTTTTTTACCCGAAATTACATCGCTGACGGGCCTGAAGAGCGGATGACATCATTGACCGCGTTCATCTCCCCGACAAGATTGCTCACGACATCATCCAGCGTTACGATACCGATCAGGCATTCATTATCATCAACAACCGGTAGTCTGCGGACACGCTGGTCGCGGACACAACACATGATATCGCTCAGCGAATCATTCTGTTTCACTACGAGCGGGTCGCGGGTCATGATATCAGACACGGAAGTAAATTTTGGATCCTTATCCCGTGCAGTCACCCGGATGACAAGATCACGGTCGGTCACAATACCTACCGGGCGTTCGTCACGGTTTATCACCACGCTGCCGACATTCTTCCGGTCCATCAGCTGTGCAATATCTTCGACGGAATCGTCCGGCGATGCGGTAACAACATCGCTCCTGATACAATCTGATAAAGACATCGTTTTCTCCTCCTGACAGGGGATGTCTAAATACCGGGTTTATATAAATACATTTGGATGGACGACGGAGAACTTCAGGCCGCGATCGTTTGTAACCGGAAAAAACGAATCAACGCTCGATAAGCCGGATGTGCTCATCGGTCTTTTTCGCAAGCCCGGTGCGTCCCTGCAACCGGGCAACATCAGAAATTGCTTCCATTACATGTACCGTCTCCTCAAGGAACGAGAGGATATCTGCCGGAAAAAGTTCTATGCCGTACTCGTCAAGAAGGTACGACGCGATCTGCCGGTGGTCGAGGCCGTTCTCGCGGAGTTCGATCACGTTCTTTGCAAACTTCTTCTCCGGGCAGCCGCAGAGGGGCGACTCACGGCAATCGCACCGGAGGAATTCATCAAAAAATGCAAGAATCTGGGAACGCACACCAAAATCCAGGGCGTCGTAGTTGAGATGCGAGCAGAGGGTCTCGAGCATGGTTCCTGAGAATGCAAGTTCCGGAAGGCGGTAACCTGCCAGCCGTTCCAGTTTCTTCGCATGACGGAACCGTGCCCGATCCGCGATCAATCCTCGTCTCCCGTTGTCTCGTCAAAGTTTTTCAGGGTGGTCATCGCTTCGTTCATCCGCTCGCATTCGATGAGCCATTCATCGAAAAGCGTCGGGGATTCGATGTCATCCTTGACGTATTTCGAACAGCAGCTGGCCCCGTCAATGACACTTGCGCCGATGTTTGCAGCAGCATCGAGGGCTGCCTCCATATCGGACTCAATGAGCGATTTGCCCTTCTTGACAAGCGACTTGATGTCCTTGTCAAACCCGCCATCCAGGTATTTCTGGCAGCTGCGGAAGAGTGCGAGCTTGGGCAGCTGGAGAATCTCGATAACTTCTTCGAGATCGCCCTCCGGTGCCGCGGACATGACGATCAGCTCGATCTGTCCCAGTTTCTCAGACGCTTCCTCTTTAGTGAATCTCTTGTTCTGGAAGAGCTTGATTACCTTGAGCACCGAGACGGTGATATCCTCGGAGAAACTGTCAAGGATCCGGAGACCTTCCGGCATCTCATCGCCCTTTATGTCGGCCTCGAAGCTTGATTCTGAGAGTGTCTTTAACCAGTTGTCCCAGCGTTCCTGGTTGTAAAAAATATAGAACAGCTTGAGCGGTTCGGCTTCGGTTTTGCTCGCTTTCTTCGCCATTTCAGTACACTATTCCCCGTGTGCGATTAAAGGATTTCGCTCTCTCCCCGGTTCAGGGGATTAGGGCAGCAAATGACAGCTGCGAATGATGAAGGCTCTTTCTCCTGATGCCGGTACCGTCCGGCACGGTTGCCGCTTCGCGCCGCTAATGGTTATCACCCGAGACCGCAAATAAGGTAAGCAGGAATGGATCGCGGAGCAGAAGACCCGGCGAAACTGGTGATGGTACGGTACGGAGAGCTCTTTTTAAAAAGCGAACCGGTCAAGCGTCATTTTATCGGCCTGCTCCTGCGCAATATCGGGAAGGCACTCACGGCAGAAGGGCTCGATCACCGGTTCGTGACACCCCGCGGGCGGATTCTCGTATATGGCTCTGATCCGGAAAAGATCGCTTTTGTCATCTCCGGGATATTCGGCGTTGTTGATGTCAGCGTATGCTCCATCACCGGGACAACCCCGGAGGATCTCTCGCGGGAAGCAGTCAGCCTCGCGTCAACCCGGCTCTCCTCCGGCATGAGTTTTGCTGTCCGGGCCAGGCGGCAGCAGAAGGTCGGGCTCGACAACCAGGAGCTCGGCGCACGCATTGGGTCTGCGATCTATGATGCGGTTCCGGGCCTCCGGGTTGATCTCAGCCATCCCGATTACGAGATCTTTGTTGAAGTCCGGGATTTCGGCGGGGTTATTTACGATTCCCGGATCCCTGCACCCGGCGGACTACCCTGGGGAACACAGGGCCGGGTCCTCGTACTGCTTTCATCCGGTATCGATTCCCCGGTTGCATCGTGGCTCACCATGAAGCGGGGGTGCGAGGTCACGCACCTCCACATGGATGCCGGCCGGTGGGCAGGGGCGGATGTTAAGGAAGCGGCTGTCGAAAACCACCGGAGACTGTCGCGCTGGTGTGCAGGAAATCCCCTTCCCCTGATCATTGCCGACACCGAGCCGCTTTTCAATGCCATGCAGGAGCAGCGGATCCCGCCCCGGTACCGGTGTGTGATCTGCAAACGGTTTATGCTCCGGGTTGCTGCCCGCCTGCTTGGGAAGGAAGGGGCACTTGCGATCGTTACCGGGGAAAACCTCGGGCAGGTTGCCTCCCAGACACTGCCCAACCTTGCCGTGATCTCGGAGGCAGTGACCGCGCCGGTCATCCGGCCCCTGATAACCTACGACAAGGAAGAGACCATCACTATCGCACGGAGGATCGGTACTTTCGATACCCACCCGGGCGATCTCGCGTGCCGGGCCGTGCCTGATATGCCATCCACCGCTGCGGTTCTTGAAGATGTGCAGGAAGCCGAGAGTAAACTGGGACTGGACGAGCTGGTGGAATTTTCATGCACGCATGTGCAGTTCATAGCCGCGCTGAACAACGAAATCTGCCGTGAACACTAAAGAGATCCTCGGAATAAGCAAAAAAAATTTCTCACTCGGGAGGAAAAATGCAGGTGCCTGAAAGGACCTGGCGCGAAAAAATTTTTCAGACCCTCTTTTCCGGCGTTCATCAACCCGGTGATCCGGTCAAAGAAGCTTTTTTACGCAGTCGGTGATGGTCTGGAGCGCTTTTACCCGCGCATATAGTTTATCGTCAGATTCGATAACCGTCCAGGGAGCGATCCGGGTGTTTGTCCGTGCAAGCATCTCATCGATCGCCTCATCGTAAAGATCCCATTTCTCCCGGTTTCTCCAGTCTTCATCGGTAATCTTGTAGGTTTTCCGGGGATCCGTTTTCCGCTGCTCAAACCTGCGGAGCTGCTCATCCTTGCTGATCTCGAGCCAGAACTTTACCATGCCTCCGCCGCTTGAAGTAATGTACTCCGCTTCCATCTCGTTAATCTCGCGATACGCCCGCTGCCATTCCGCCTTCGTACAATAGCCTTCGACACGTTCGACCAGCACTCTCCCGTACCAGCTGCGATCGTAGATGGCGACATGCCCCGCTTTTGGGAAATGCTGGATAAACCGGTAGAGATAGTGATGCTCCTTCTCACCGGCATCTGGGGCCGCGACCGGGATCACATCGTATCCAAGCGGGTTCATGAACCGGGAGATCCTTGTTATGTTCCCGCCTTTTCCTGCCGCACCCCAGCCTTCGTACATGATGATGAGCGGGATTGCACGTTTGTAGAGGAGGTACTGCAGTTCCAGCATCTCGATCTGGAGGTTCCGGAGTTCTTCCTCGCATTCCTCTTTCGTGCAGGGTTTTTCCGGGATTGGCCGGCGTTTCACCGGGTTTTTCTTCGGTTTTTTGATCTCCGCATGCTTCTCCTTTGCAGATCGCTCTTTTTTTCATCAACTGCTTTTTCGAGAGTCTTTACCATTGTTGAATAGACTTTTTCCACGGCATAATCCCGGCTTGTGGCTTCAACAATATGCCAGGGTGCGTAATCCGTGTTGGTCTCGTACAGGAAACCGTCGATGATGGGGAGAGAGTCATCATAGTGCCGGTGCAGGTTCCAGATTGCCGGCGTCACGAGCCACGCGGTCAGCGGGTTGCGTTCCCGCCCCTCCAGCCGGTTCTTCTGTTCATCCTTCGAGATGTGCAGGAAAAACTTGAGAATTATTGCGCCGTCATCAGAGAGCTGGCGTTCGAAGTTGTTTAATGTGACAGCTTTATTATCGAGAGATTTTTTCCAGGCAGTTGCCTGCATCTCAGCAGAGATCGCCCGGCTGTACCAGCTCCGGGCAAAGATCGCGATGCGTCCTTTTGCCGGCATGCGCATCCAGAACCTCCACATGAACGGGCGGGCACGTTCTTCATCGCTCGGGCGTTCGATCGCGTGAAGCGTAAATCCCCGGGGATCGAGCGACTGGATAATTTCATGGGTGAGGTTCGTGATGCCTGCCGCGTTCCAGCCTTCAATAACAATGATAACCGGGATCTTTTTTTCGTGAAGTTCACGCTGGAGCGAACCAAGGCGCTCTTTAAGATCGCCCATTGATTTTTCGAAATCCTTCCTATCGATTGATCTCTCCAGCTCGCATTTTTCAAACATTGTTGCCGGCTCCGGTTGGTAACCGCGGGTGGGTCGAAATGACGATAGCTTCGTAGGCAATACCGGTTAATAAATCTCCTCACCGGTTTTCCCGGAAGTCTGGAAAAAGCCTGCCGGCAACCGGTTCATGGAACAAAATGCACGGGGAAAAATTCCGGTTGAAAAACCGCATATGGTTCTTACCGGTTAAATCCGGAAGCACCCGTGTTGTCATGTATCCGATCAGGAAAAACAATGCACAATATTTAAATAATCAGGAAAAATGTTTCCTTCCATTTTATCTAGTAATTCATCGAATTTATTCAAAGAGCCGGTTTGCTGGACGGATCCCGGAACCCTGCAGTGTGGTGAAGAAAGGGACGAATCTTCCGGATCCCGCGCCGGCTGAACAGGTGGGAGAGATTATGGTAGCGGACAGCGGTTCCACGATTGCATGGCTCATCACGGCGACGGCGCTGGTGATGCTGATGACACCGGGCGTTGGTTTCTTTTACGGCGGCCTTGTGCGGAAGAAGAATTTTATCTCGATGATCAGCCTCTCGTTCATCGCGTTTGCCCTTGTGAGCACCCAATGGGTGCTTGTCGGGTACACCCTCTCGTTCGGTCAGGATATTGGCGGGATCACCGGGAACCTGGGGAATCTCGGCCTGAGTGGCGTGAGCATGAACACCGGGGATGCCGGTTACCCGCCGCTCCTCTTCATGATCTTCCAGCTCACGTTTGCCGCAGTCACGGTTGCGATCGTAACCTCCGGTCTTGCTGAGCGCGTGAAGCTGAGCTCGTTCATACTCTTCTCGCTTCTCTGGACAACTCTTGTCTACGATCCTATCGCCCACTGGGTGTGGGGTGGCGGGTGGCTCCAGTCGCTCGGGGCGATCGATTACGCGGGTGGTATGGTGGTGCATATCAGTGCCGGGTTTGCTGCCCTTGCCATTGCGCTCGTTATCGGCAAACGGGCCGGGTACGGAAAGTACTCGATGGAGCCCCATAACATCCCCATGACCCTCCTGGGCGCCGGTCTCCTCTGGTTCGGCTGGTTCGGTTTCAATGGGGGAAGCGCACTTGCCGCAAACGGGATGGCAGTTAATGCAATCGTGGTAACCAATACTGCTGCAGCAGCCGGTGCCCTTTCGTGGCTTGCCATCAGCTGGGTCAATGGCAAACCGAGTTCGCTCGGGATGGTAACGGGCGCAGTCGCGGGTCTTGGCACCATCACGCCGGCAGCCGGGTATGTTACCCCCCTTGTTGCAATCCTGATAGGGACGATCGCCGGGATCGTCTGTTACAAGGCAATGCTCTGGAGGATCCGGAGCGATATGGACGAGAGCCTCGATGCGTGGGCAGTCCATGGTGTCGGCGGGTTCATGGGAACCATATTTGCCGGTATCTTTGCAACAACGGCGGTGTGCAGTTACTCGGGCCTGCTCGAAGGAAATGTCCACCAGTTTGTTGCAAACGTGATCGGTGCCGTGTTCGTGACCGTCTTCACGTTCGTTGTCACCTACATCCTTGCAGTCGCGGTTGACCGGACCCTGGGCCTCCGGGTGACCGAAGAAGAAGAATACGTGGGGCTCGATCTCTCGCAGCACGGGGAATGCTGCCGGTGAGGCATTCCCTCTCCTTTTCTGGTTCAATCCGATTTTCCCATACCTTTCAATCGTACTTGATGAAATGTCCATAGGACACACCCGGGGATTTTTTTCTTGTGTGGCACCACCACCGTGCTGGTGCGATACGATCTCCTGGGCGGGGGGTAGGGGGGACGCGCGGGTACATTTTGCCGGGCGTGATTCGGAGGATCGGTTTATCAGGATCTTCAGTTTTTGGTAAAACCACGACGATAAAATTGACTTTGAAAACGCAAAAAACCCGGTGCTCGGGCATCTGAAAAATTCCCCCAAAAAAATTTGTACCCGTGCGTCCCTCCCTCCCCCCTCCCGGGTCCGGAAATTTTTTTACCGGTCCGCATCCAGACTTCGTGCCCGGGATACTACCCGGTATATTACCCGGGAAACTATCCGGAATAAGCACGAACTACCCGGGGACCCCCATGATCCCTTTAACCGAAATTTTTGCGGTAAACAAAGAAGCAGTTTTATTACCGTCACGATGTTTCTGACCGGCCGCACGCTTATGCGAAAAAAGAAGTCCCGAACTCCGGTACTTACCGGATCCGGAGACCGTTTTCCTGTGCAATTTCCACAAATGCATGGGCAAGGTGTTCTGCCTGCTTCCGGCTTGTCCCGTAACTGTTGAACTTCCAGACCCTGGTCGCGCCGGGGATCAGGCCGGTCACGCCTTTTTCTTCAAGGGCGCTGGAGAAATAGAACCCGCGTTTCTTGTGGGTCTCGGCGATTGTGTCGAATGACCCCATCGTATCCACCCGGGTCATCGTGTGCTTGCGCGGGTATTCGGAGAGGATCTTAGTCCCTTCAACCGAGAGGAGCGCTTCGGTAACAATCCGGTGGTTCTCAAGCTCCCGGTCGAAATGTTTCACCCGCTCCTTCACGTGCGGGAACGAAGCCATCATACCGACAAGGGTTACGCCCATCAACGTGCAGCCCATCATTTCGGGTTCCTTGATCCCGAACTTACGGTTGGTCACATCCCCGGTGATCGTTGTCGTGCGGAAGACTTCTGCTGCATGCTCGGCAGTTGTTGCCAGTACGCCGGAGGGAGCGGGTGAGGCCATGCTCTTGTGCGCAGAACCGACAATAAAATCGACCCCAAGCTCTTTGCCGTCAACCGGAAGGATGCCAACCGTGTATGCACCGTTGTACAACACCGGGATATCGTACTGGCGGGCGACCTTTGCAATGCCCCGGATATCGTGCATGTTGCCGTACTGGTAATCGACATGATCGATGAACGCGATGACCGGTGGTTTCCCGGAATCCCGGATAACCTCTTCTATCTTCTGTGCAGTTGCATCAGGTGTTACGAGCTTCTGGTCATTTGCCGGGATCTCCCGGGCAATCCCTCCGGCCTCCTCGACTGCGAGGAATTCGGTGTAGTGCGATAGGGATGTAAGGAGCACCGGGTCACCTTTGTGTACGTAGGTATGGGCGACTGCCTGGAACCCCCGCCGGGCCCCGGGCACCATCCGGGCAGCATCCATGTTCAGCCATTGTGCGACTTCCTTGTGGAACCCGGCAATTGGCGGCTTGCTGATATAATCGAGCCGGTTGGGTTTGCGGCAATTGTCGCAGACCGAGTACCCGTCACCATACGCGATGACTGCCTTCATGGCATCAGCCGTGAGCCGGCCCCCGGCCTGGATCGGGTCGATGTTGATTGCCATCTCATCGACCTGCCGGGCTTCAATTCCTGCGGCACACTTCATTTCAGCATCTCCTGCTTCAATGAGGCAACCTGCCGTTCCAGGTTCTCCAGCAGCCGCTCAGCCTGGGCAAGCTGTTTTGGGTCCAGCTCGTGGACCGGTGCTGTTTCCCGGAGCAGTACCCGGATATCCGTCAGCGTATACAATGCCTGGAACGTCATATCGACAGCCCGTTTTGACAAGAGAATCTCCGCTAGTACTATTGATCGGAGGTAAAATAATGTAACGTCTCCAAAAATCTGCTCTGTAGAAAACCTCTTCAAAATCGACGGCACCATGGACCGAAAGATCTAAGGTACATTGTCTCCATACTAGAGTGTGTGCTCAAAAAGTACAGAGACTAGTAAGAAATCGACGAGCCGGAATATCAGGTTTATCCGAGCAGCGATTTCGATCGTGAAAGCAATACGACTCAGTCCGTATTCCTGTAAATATTCGAAAAAGATCTACACCCGGTATCAACTTCTCGTCCTGATTCTCTTCAAAGACTATCGGAATCAGCATTATCGCGAATTTGTTGAAGATATCGGAGACATGGAGTCGATCCAAAAGGAGTTGGAACTATCAGTCGTCCCTCATTTCACGACTCTTCAGAAATTCTTCTGTCGGATAAAAACCCTGTACCTCCGCTACGCATTCAGAAAAACGACGAGTCTGTTCTATTCCAACGATGATCCAATTGCGATTACCGCTGTCGATTCGTCCGGGTTTACCAGCGGATATTCGAGTCACTATTACTCAGCCAGAACCGGCAAAATCCGAAAACATTTCCTGAAAACTTCGATCTCGGTTGACACCGACACACAAGCGATCACCGGATTCATCACTTCGAAAAGCCGAGTTCACGATACCCGGCATGCAGCCAGGTTACTCCCACAATGTCACAAGATACGACGGTCAGAGTGTTACGTTATGGATCGGGGATACGACTCCGAAGCGATTCATCGTCAGGTTCGGGAGGAACTGCTCGCTGACTCCATCATCCCGATCCGTTCCTGGAACAATCAGATTATCGGAGGAAAGTACCGAAACGAGATGGCTGGAGAATTCGATGATACCAGATACCGGAGAAGACAACTTGTCGAGAACAAGTTCTCTGTCCTGAAAAGAAAGTTCGGTGGCGATCTAAAGGCTCGAATATTCTCAATTCAGAGAAAGGAAATCGCAGGGAAAATGATTGTTTGTAACATCCACAAGTTCTTACAATTTCTCGTCATGGAGGTTTTCTACAGAGCAAAAATTTCAAAACCCGGATATAAGAATTTGGAGAAAAAAGACGTCAAGATTAAGGGAGGTATTACGACAAAGGTCGGGACGATTATGCTTGAGAAATTGCTCTTTGCGGCTGACATCAACGTCAAATCTCCGATAATTACGACTAATATTGGAAAAAAACCTGCGTATGAACTGGTACTAAAAAATATCGGGAAGAGTGAGGATACGTTCAGGTTAAGCTCGCAGGGATTCCCTCAAGGGGGGTACATACGGTTCAAGGATAGCGTAGCGGCCGAAACAGAAATTTCAGAGTTATTCCTCAAGTCCGGAGATGAAAAGACACTTACGGTCGAGGCAATTCCACCATATGGCATATCTCCGGGCGATTATGATTTCGCCTTAAATATTGATTCATCACAGACAACATATACAGAAAACTTGTCCCTTAATATCCGCGGCAGTTACAATCTCATGGTTTATTCTGACCAATATCGGTATGAAATAAATAAAGGTAATACTCTCGATTTCCCACTTACACTGATCAACGAGGGTAATGCTGGAGTACTGACTAATATTGAAGTAAGCGTAACAGCCCCGGAGGGATGGCAAGCAGAAGTCACCCCCAAAAAAATTGCTGTTTTTCAACCCGGGGAAAGAGGACGAACTACAATTTCCATTATTCCCCCGGTTAACATCGCAGCCAGTGAATACAAGATCACGGTGAAGGTTAAGGCCGATCAAACGGAAAAAAGCGATGACTTCAGGATTTTAATCAAAGAGGCCCCAATTATTGCCGGTATGGGGGCACTCATACTCGGTCTTGTATGCGGCGGTGTATACTACATGTTCAGAAAGCATAAACGGAGGTAGGTTAGCAAAAAACGCTCAGGGATAGGATGCCGGTTATCTTCTCTCAGAAAAAAAGGAAATAAATTTTGCCCGGTGGAAATTTTCTCCAACAACACTTTGAAAAAACTTACATTCATCCTGGTTTGACCAATCAGGAAAAACACAACCCCACCCTTTTTTAGAAAACCCCGCGATAAAATGCAAGGCGTTCCGCGTACGGCCGGACCGCTTCTGTCATCCGGTTCTGTTCTTCCTCAGCCATGGGCCGGGCTTTCCCAAGCCCGGCAAGCGTACGGACCACCTCTGCTGTGGAGCAGCCCACTATCACCATGTCGACATCCTGCGAAAGGGCAAACCGGATGAGCGCATCGGGGTTGAGCCCGGCATCCGGGTAGATGAAGTTTGCAGCCCCCAGCGTCTTCATCCCGATGACACCGATACCGCGTTCACGGGCTGCCGGGATCACACGATCGATGAACCCGCCAATCGCTGCCTCAACCGGGTTGACCGGCAGGAGGACTGCATCGATATCCCAGCGGGAGACTGCCTGCAGGAGAATCTTCGGGTTATGGTGACCGGTAACGCCGATGCCCCGGGCAAGACCCGTTTCGCGGGCATGGATAAATTCGTTAAGGGCACCATCCGTTCCTTCAAGTGCGGCGAGATCTGCTTTATCCCGGATGTCGTGGACCTGCCAGAGTCCCAGCCGGTCCCGCCTCGTGCGCTGGAGTGTCCGGGCAAGATCCTCCACGGCTCCCCGTGCATCCCGGTGTGCGGATTTTCCTGCCTGAACGCTCGTGTCGCGTGCCCGTGGATTCTCCGACCAGAATATTCCCTGGTACTCCTCGCTCTGCGCGTAGGCCGGCGCAGAATCGTAATACCGGATCCCACTCTCGTACGCGGCTTTGAGAACTGCAAGCGCCTCATTCACCCGTCCTTCGGTCCGGAGGATTCCCTCACCGCCAAGACCGATGCGGTCCGGAAAACCAAGGAGCGAACGAAGCCTGTTGTTGCCACTCATGGTCACGATAATGGCAGCAGGCACGATAAATTCTGCGGGACATCGTGCGGGGCTGGCTGGACAAAAAAAAGTTCCGGAACAATGGGAACGTTTCCCGGGGAAACGGGCACCGTTCCCATGCGAGAAAACGGGTCTTTTATTTTTGGAATTTTCAATCTGGAATTCACTTTCAAAAAATAATTACGGGTAGTGGATCCTGCGGAACCGGATAAGTTCATCGCAGAACTCCCCGAGATATTCGTCCATGGAGAGGCTTCCTTCCTGGAACGTGCACTCCTCTTCTTCGATGATCCTGTTGATCATGTTCCGGGTGGGAAGGATGATATCGATGGGCACACCGGCCTTTTCCGATCCCCGGACCAGTGCTTCCCGAAAGAGCCCGATGCAGTACGCGATACGGTACGTGTACACGCCCCGGGTCTTCTCCAGGTACCCGGCAACACGGTCGGTCTCGATCCGGAGAAAATCCTCCTTCACCTTCCCGTCATTGCACCGCCCGAGCATGTACTTGTAATGGGCGTACGGGTACATCTCTTCGAGTTCACCGGGAACGATCCCGCAGGTCCCGAAGACAACGATATGGTACTGCGATGGCTCGAAAACCTGCGAGATGATCATCTGGATGAGCTGGTGGCTGGGGCTCTTCGAGTAGGGTTTCCGGACCGCACAGGGCATGAAGATCGCGATATCGCGGGGGGCAACTTCGTACTCATCGATGATGTACCGGTACGACTCCTCAAACTCCGGGAGATAGAACGGGGGCCCGGTCAGGAACGGGCGCTCAATGTCTCCCTTCCCCTCTTCCTCTTTGCCCATGATTCCTCCTTTTTCCATTTGACCCGCAAGAAAAAGAAGGGATCGACAACCGGGCCGGGTGCATCGCGGGCGAAGGTTCGGATTTTTGTGCTCTGTAGAAAACCTCTTCAAAATCGACGGCACCATGGACCGAAAGATCTAAGGTACATTGTCTCCATACTAGAGTGTGTGCTCAAAAAGTACAGAGACTAGTAAGAAATCGACGAGCCGGAATATCAGGTTTATCCGAGCAGCGATTTCGATCGTGAAAGCAATACGACTCAGTCCGTATTCCTGTAAATATTCGAAAAAGATCTACACCCGGTATCAACTTCTCGTCCTGATTCTCTTCAAAGACTATCGGAATCAGCATTATCGCGAATTTGTTGAAGATATCGGAGACATGGAGTCGATCCAAAAGGAGTTGGAACTATCAGTCGTCCCTCATTTCACGACTCTTCAGAAATTCTTCTGTCGGATAAAAACCCTGTACCTCCGCTACGCATTCAGGAAAACGACGAGTCTGTTCTATTCCAACGATGATCCAATTGCGATTACCGCTGTCGATTCGTCCGGGTTTACCAGCGGATATTCGAGTCACTATTACTCAGCCAGAACCGGCAAAATCCGAAAACATTTCCTGAAAACTTCGATCTCGGTTGACACCGACACACAAGCGATCACCGGATTCATCACTTCGAAAAGCCGAGTTCACGATACCCGGCATGCAGCCAGGTTACTCCCACAATGTCACAAGATACGACGGTCAGAGTGTTACGTTATGGATCGGGGATACGACTCCGAAGCGATTCATCGTCAGGTTCGGGAGGAACTGCTCGCTGACTCCATCATCCCGATCCGTTCCTGGAACAATCAGATTATCGGAGGAAAGTACCGAAACGAGATGGCTGGAGAATTCGATGATACCAGATACCGGAGAAGACAACTTGTCGAGAACAAGTTCTCTGTCCTGAAAAGAAAGTTCGGTGGCGATCTAAAGGCTCGAATATTCTCAATTCAGAGAAAGGAAATCGCAGGGAAAATGATTGTTTGTAACATCCACAAGTTCTTACAATTTCTCGTCATGGAGGTTTTCTACAGAGCATAAATTTGAAAATTTTTGGGAGGTTTCCCGGCAGAACCATCGAATCATCTGATATCCAGCCGCATAAAACTCACATATGCAAGTCCAAAGAAGACCGAGGGAAAGATCAGTAGCGCGATGATGTTTTTCCAGACCAGACCTAAGCTATCAGATAGGGAAATGCCCGCGTTTGCCGATGAAGATCTGAATCCTCCCTCAGAAGAAACAGATGTCGACGAACTTTCGCGACTCCCGAATATCTTATTTGTAAGTTGCGGCATAGTGATCGCCATCGCGATTTTATCATAATTCATATTTGGTGTAAGCATGTAGAAAATATCGAGAATTGCAGATTGTCTCTTTGTGTATTGCTCTACTTTTTTCTGGAAATCTTCCATTTCAGGACTTGGCTTTTCTGAAACTTCGCCCGGAAACGTCCCGGAATTTGATGAGGCTAAACCTGTAGTACCTCCGGAAGGCACGATCAACTGATCGCTGAAAGATTTGGGCATCTCAGGCGGGGGGCCAGAGAGCACATTCATTACCGCACTGCTCATAAGTATCGGGATCAGGAGAGTCAATGCAATGTAGATAATCATGGTATAGATGAGTGCGATCCCACTTTCTTCAGATACCGTTGATACAAAAAGCGCAATAGCAAAAAACGTAAAGATGTACACGAATGAAGTGACTCCAAAAAGGGCTAACAATACCAGCTCAACACCCTCTGGTATAATACCGAAAATCAACAGAATTGCGATCGAAAGAACGAGCATTATCACAAGAGCAAGAGCAAGGGCGATGATTCCCCCAATCGCTTTGCCATTTATTACTTCATCACGATATACTGGATGTGCCAGGAGAATCTTCAAAGATTTACTCTCTTTCTCTTTGGTGAGCAGATCGAATCCCATCGCGATCCCAAGGATCGCTCCCATTGTTATCATGGTCATTGACATCATGTTGAAGATGATCATGATGGAAGGCGGGCTTCCGAGAAACTGAGGTATATCCGCGACCGGGATATCCGACAATGAGATCTGATGCTGGCGTTCACTATAGGATTGTATTGCATTGTTGTAACTGGAAACTCCGTCCATGATCCCAACAATTGCAATAACGAGAAAAATTCCAAATATCAGCAGGAATTTTTTGCTCCGGATATGGTCGAAGAATTCTTTTTTGGCAATAACGATAACATTTGATTCCATAATGGTTATCCTCCTACGCGGCAATATGAGAGAAACAGATCCTCAAGAGTAGCCCGTTTCAGGACAATTTCTCGGATACCGATCTTACCTGCCGCCAGGGCCTCCACAATATCATATCGGATGTCACTTTTCACGGTGAATTCCCCCCGGGTGCGATCCGGATTGTATTCTGCGCTGATGAGATCCTGATGCGTGAATTCGGGCATTGGGTCGCGTGTCTCGATCAGGATAGTCGACTGCCCTATTATCTGCGGCATCAGTTGTCGGTCAAGATCCTCAACACGGCCCTGAGCGATGAGTCTGCCTTTCAGCAGAAGGCCAATCGATGTACACACCCGGCTTACTTCCGGGAGAATGTGTGAGGAGACAATGACCGTTTTCCCCTCGCGTGACACATCACGGATGATCCTGCGATAATCTGCTACCCCCGGAGGATCGAGGTTCGCAGTAGGCTCGTCAAGAATTATCAGTCCCGGGTCGTTGAGAAGTGCATTGGCGATTCCAAGCCGCTGCCGCATCCCTTTGGAAAACCCTCCGACAGGCTTCGTGATGCCATCAAGGCCGGTAAGGACCAGGAGATCATCGATCCGTTTTTGATACCTCTTGCGGTCCATGTGGTACAGTTTAGCAAAATATGCAAGATTTTCCTCCGCGGTGAGTTTTGAGTAGAACCCGACATCTTCGGGCATATAACCAATCATATTTTTTACTGCAACCGGGTTTTTCGTGACTTCGATGCCATCAATACGGCAACACCCTGATGTAGGCTCGATCAGCCCGACAAGCATTAGTATCGTGGTACTCTTACCGGCGCCGTTCGGACCAAGGAGGCCGAAGATCTCCCCCGGGGCGATCCCGGTTGTAAGATCGTTGACGGCAGGTATGCCATTGTATTCCTTCGTAAGGTGGTCAAATTGGATCATGATCGCCTCTTAAAACTAAACCTGAATTGTCGACTCTGATTTATGGATCGATGGTGATTTTGTGAAATGAATCTAGGGAATTAAGCGGGCCCAGTACTTCTCTAAATTTACCTCCGTGAATTTTGGCAAGTCATCAATACTCTCAACCTCTGATCAACCAAACGGTCGAAGAACAGAAACAAATGAGACAAATTTGAGTTTTTTCCGAATCCCTTCCCAGACCAATAGCCGGAAGAAATCGAAACGGAACAAATCTTCAGCAACGGTTCTTGGTCCTCGTTGAACCTTAGAGAAGAACATCCATTGAAGAGAGACCCAGATATTTTTGAGAAGGAAAGAGATTATCGTCAGCAGGTACCGGATCACAACGTTTCTTGTGGATGTCCTTGCTTTCACGATATTCCGGATACGGTACGAAGACTCGATCGCAAACCGGTTCTTGTAGACCCGGTAGATCCGACGGGGTTTCCAGTTAATACCATACACGACGTAACCCAGGTTCACATTCCCGTATTTCTTATTCCTTCCCAGAAGGTACTGGACATCAATTGCCAGAGTAAGAGAAAGAGGTTCGCCAGTTCCCATCATCGTATACTGTGCATACCGGGAATGATTTCCCCGGAGTATTTTCTTGAGTTCTTCGCCGTGTTTTCTCACCGGAACAATGTGCGGGATCTTTTCCTTCTGGAGAAATGAGAACACATCTTTTGAGTAAAATCCCCGATCAAGACAGAGTACTTGGGTGTTCACTTTTGCGTTGTGGATAATGGCCAAAAATTTCCGGATGTACTCGACCTTTGACACACCCTTCTTCACCGGGAAAACTGCAAGGGTCTGCCGTTGACCTTTTGTTGTGATGGAGAGCGAAACATACGAGTAAAATGTGGTTGTTGATTTCTTCATTTTACTCTTGAGGACGTAATCTTTGTTCGCTTCGATAATTTCGCCATAATAAGGATCGTCGGTGAAATCTATGGCAAAATGATACGATTTTCCGGGAACAAGGATCTGATCGTTTGAATAGGTGAGGATCTTTGATTGTATTTCGAAAAGCGATTCTAAATCCACCTTCGATAAATGGTATCTGACTGACGTTTCACACGGGACTTTTTCTCCGGCCTTATTGATGGAATGCACGGATAGTTTGGTTGCTGACATCCCAACAAGTGACTGGATAAGGGTCTTTTGTCTCAGTGTTCCGTTGATGGAAATGGTGAGATTCCGGTTGATTGCATCCACTGCTATTTCGGAACAATCTTCTGCTCGGATCTCATTCTTTATTCGGCGGGTGAATTGTCGTCTATTTGCCATATGCGGCGCCCGCTGCCTATTTAGATCTGCCGGTTTTGATTAGCCTCGGCTAAAAATTAGTGAAGTACTGGGATTCAACAACCCTCGAACAACACCATATCCGAGACGCCGACGGCGCAATCGCATGTTACCCTGTCGAATCGCTCAAATATTCTCTCAACCCAAGACAACTTTCCGTCATTCTGGCCTACGCCGCTATCGCCACTCATACCAGAACTTCTCACTCGCACTCGCACTCGCACTCACACAAACCCCATCCCATCCCCGTCCCCCTCACCAAAATCTGGGACGTTTACCGCGATATCCAAACATCTCGCTCTCACAACGCCATCTCCTACGACCAGTTCCTCCAAACCATCGCAGAATTACACACCAGACACATCATTATCCCCACATCCGCTCCATCGGCCCCCTCACCCACCATCAGTCTCAAACCCACACTCTGCTTACCCCACTTCATCGCCAGAATCTCGACCTGGAACCCCGACCATATCCTCGCAACGAGCGAACGACACGCTCACCTTACTCAAGCACCACTCTCTCCCATCAAAAATCTCTCTCAAAAGACCCTCAAATCTCTCTCTAACACCGCTCTCGCCGCTCTCCACGCTCTCATCAAAATCGATAAAATTACTCCTACTCAACCCTGCGCTACCGCCATCTATCCAGCATACGCCACCGCAGCACATCACATCGGTTCCGTACCCGTCAACCCTCGCATATTCTCGCGAACGCTCCACGCTCTCGCTCACAAAAAAATCGTCCGAATTTCTCGATCTGGCAGACAGATCGCCGTTGCTCCAACCTGTCTTACCTCACAATACTTCGCCGTCTCCGCGGAATTCTCTCGACGATATCATCTCAACCACGCCAACCCCACCACCAGTCTCTCCAAAAACCATGCGCTCTCTCTCATTCCCCCTTCCGCTCCGGCACAACGAAATCTCCTGGCTCACATCCACTCCCTCTCATCCACCTCACGCAGGTGCATCATCTCAAAACACGCACTCATCCAAAATTATTCACTCGTAAACCCTCCCTTCTCAACCTCATACGCCGCACTCTCAAAACTTATCGCTACTCTCCGCCAAAAAAAGATTCTCTCAACCCTCATCACAAACGCCGGAAACCACATCGATTCGCTTATTCAACCAATCACTACAAGCACCCCCTCACACTCATCCACTCCCACCACGTCACCCCCACTCATCCACTCCCGCCACGCCACCACCACAACCCCCTCTACCAACGATTACGACACATCTCGCCCTTCCCTTCCTCAAGTCCCCCTCACCCCACACTCTAAGCTAGGATCGATTCAATCTCACCCTCGCTCGGTTACCGAAGGCCTTCCAACTCATCCCTACTTTTCAGCACTTTTGTCGAAAATCACCCATCTTCACACACCTAACCCACTCACTCACCCCCCCCAATCACCAAAATAATCGATCTTCCGCTCACTCACACCCACACAATCACCAAAAAAATCGAGCCCAACTTCCCTCAATTGTGACTAGTCGAGACTACCATTGTGACCAATCACAACTCCTTTGTGCAAAAAACAAAAAAACGTTCAAGAACCCTTCAAATCAAAAAAAAACTCTCAATATCAAGAATTGCCCAGAACACTCCCTCTCCTTCCCAAACCTCAGCCCATCACCCACAAAAACATCACCAAAATCACTAATGCGCTCATTATACTCACGCCAATTCAGCATCAGAACCCATAATGCCCTCGTTTGACACCGCCATCAACATCCCCCCATCACCTCCGCCAACACCCCGCCGCAGACCCCCCCATACCCCAAAATATGCAGCCACAACCCCATTTTCCCCAATACGTATCAATTTTATTTTTATTCACTTTAAATTAATAATTCTCAAAATCGTTCCATACTGTAACCATTACACCACCCAAAAATCGTCAAAAAACCACTCTGAACCCCCACCATTTATATACTAACCCCCCCACCATCAGTAAAAAATCACAATTGGTGAACCCTGTCGACAATTCTCTTGAGAGAAAAAAGGGAATTAATACTCTCTTAGTGTTACCATCTGTTTTTTATTGGTATATATTGGTTTGTACTGGCCGTTATCTATGGTTATGACAGGGTGACGGTCATCGAAGAAAAAGGCAAGGAATGGGGGGTCTCAAGCAGAGACCCTTCACTGATCGCACTCACAGAACTATTATCAAAAATTATTATGGATGGTGTCACCCCAGGAAACAACCGTACCATCATCTTTGAGTGCCATGCTGTGATATCCTCCCGCGGCGATGGCGGTGACAACGACATGATCATCGTGTGCCAGAACTCCTGTGGGGAGGAGACACAGCCCACAAACGATGAGGAGGGATATAAGTTTGTGATACAAATGTGGCATATAATCTCTCATTTCTCGTAGTGTGCATAAATATGTGCATAAAGTCACCCTTCAAGTAGCCTTCAAGTAGCCCTAATGCAGCCATTTATATATAGGAAAAAAAACGGACAAAACTATCAGATTTGACACACACTTTACGCACATGAATAATCATTCCCGAAACACATTTTTGCACGGTCATGCGACATATGTCTATGCACATAGTAACGTATGCTCGCGTATCGACGCGGAGCCAGGATCTGGTCGGCCAGAACGCAACGTTGTTGGAGCATTGTCGGAATCGCGGCTTTACCATCGTTCGGTCGTTCTCGGATACAGCGACCGGGTCAACCACAGACCGCCCTGGGTTTCAGGAGATGATGGTGTATCTGCAAGGCGGTCATGCGGAAGGCGTGGTAATCCAACGTCTGGATCGTATGGGGCGGACCGTTCGAGATCTATTGGGGATTACGGATGAGTTACAGCGTCTCAATGTTGCGTTGATAAGCCTGTCTGACCATATCGATACCACCACCGCCAATGGACGATTGTTCTTTTACCTGATGGCAACCTTGAGCGAATACGAACGCGATCTGATGCACGAACGACTTGCCTGGGGTCAAGCCCAGGCACGGGCAAACGGCACCACGTTCGGTCGACCCCGCAAATCCATCGATATGGACCGCGTGATCTCGCTCATTAACCTCGGCGTCCCCAAAACCCACATCGCAAAAAATCTCCACGTCAGTACCCGCCTGCTATACCGTCGTCTGGACGACCATCTGGCTACGGCACGACCACCCACCCTCGCTCAAATACCAATTCCCTCCCCCGCTACAGATCCTACTACCCCGCCACCCACCGATACCGACACCAACACACCTCCCCCCCAGAACCACCTCACGCCCTCCCCCTCCTCCGCTACGTGGTGGTAGTGAGCGCCAGACTGTGCTCCTCGCCCGCAGCGATGGCAGTGACGTTTTTGAGGTTTGCGGGCACGTCATTGCCACCCCAAGCTACGACGGTGCCGTCGTCTTTGAGTGCTAGGCTGTGCCAACCACCCGCGGTGATGGCAACAACATGGGTGAGATTGTCGGGCACGTTGCGCTGGCCATACCAGTTGCTCCCCCAGATGACGACGGTGCCGTCGTCTTTGAGTGCTAGGCTGTGCCAATATCCCGCGGCGATGGCGACAACATTGCTGAGTCCAGCCGGTACATCGCACTGGCCATACATGTTGTCCCCCCAGGCGACAACGGTGCCGTCGTCTTTGAGTGCTAGGCTGTGCCAATATCCCGCGGCGATGGCAGTGACGTTTTTGAGGTTTGCGGGCACGTTGCGCTGGCCATACCAGTTGTTCCCCCAGATGACGACGGTGCCGTCATCTTTGAGTGCTAGGCTGTGCCAATATCCCGCGGCGATGGCAGTGACATTGGTGAGGTTTGCGGGCACGGCATTGCCACCCCATGCTACGACGGTGCCGTCGTCTCTGAGTACTAGGCTGTGCCCATATCCCGCGGCGATGGCTTTGACGTTTTTGAGGTTTGCGGGCACAGACGACCCGCCTCCCCAGGTGACGATGGTGCCATCATCCTTAAGTGCCAGACTGTGATCCTCGCCAGCGGCGATGGCAGTGACGTTTTTGAGGTTTGCGGGCACGTTGCGCTGGCCATACCAGTTGCTCCCCCAGATGACGACGGTGCCGTCGTCTTTGAGCGCCAGGCTGTGACCCCACCCCCCGGCAATGGCTGTGGTGTTGGTGAGGTTTGCTGGGACGGTAGACTGGCCAAGCATGTTGTATCCCCAGGCGACGATGGTGCCGTCGTCTTTGAGCGCCAGACTGTGATCCTCGCCAGCGGCGATGGCTTTGACGTTTTTGAGGTTTGCGGGCACGTTGCATTGGCTAGACTTGTTGCTCCCCCAAGCAACGACGGTGCCGTCGTCTTTGAGTGCTAGGTTGTGCCAAATTCCCGCGGCGATGGCAGTGACATTGCTGAGTCCAGCCGGTACATCCCACGTATTATATCTATCGCTCCCCCAGGTGACGACGGTGCCATCGGTTTTGAGTGCCATGCTGTCACCCCCCCCCGCGGCGATGGCTTTGACGCTTTTAAGTCTGGTCAGCACGTTGCGCTGCCACCTATAGCCGTATCCCCAAGCGATGACCGTGCCATCGTCTTTGAGTGCCAGGCTATACCAAATTCCCGCGGCGATGGCTTTGACGTTGGTGAAATCGTCGGGCACATTACACTGTCCATACTCGTTGCCCCCCCAAGCTACAACGGTGCCGTCATCCTTGAGTGCCAGGCTGTGATCCGATCCCGCGGCGATGGCGGTGACGTTGGTGAGTCCTGGTGGCACGTTGAGCTGGCCATACATGTTGTCACCCCAAGCAACGATGGTGCCATCATCCTTAAGTGCCAGACTGTGCTCCTCGCCCGCAGCGATGGCGGTGACGTTGGTGAGGTTTGCGGGCACGTTGCATTGGCCAGACCTGTTGCTCCCCCAAGCGATGACCGTGCCATCGTCTTTGAGCGCGAGGTTGTGACCCAACCTCGCGGCGATGGCGATGTAATGTTCATGTGGTACCGTTTTGCGATCATCCACGATGTTCGGTGGTGGTGGTGGTGGTGGCGATGGTAGTGGGGGTTGTGGTGGCGTGATGATCATCACGGTCACGGCTGCGATGAGTATCAGCAGTCCAACGAGTATACCGCCCAGGAGAATACCTTTGCGGGGAATTGAGGGGATGGGGGATGGGGTGAAGCGGGGCATGAGTACTCAGTTCCCTTTTGTATTGTGTCCAACGGGTACGTGGACCGTTGCGTCACTCTCACGTTGACTCTGCGACTGTGATTGCGGTGCAGCGTCAGCACATCGGGGTGGATCAGTGTACCAGATGAGCGGGATTTTTAGATTGTCTATAATATTCTGATAGGAGGATACAACAGTGATCCCGTGAGGAACATTATCAGCACTAGTATGCGTTTGCGTCCCAACTACGAGTCCAACAATTACCGCGTGTCCATTTTGATCGAGTTTATAGACTGGCGCCCCGCTGTCCCCCAAATCTGCTGTTAGCCCATTCTCGGAATATACAAACCATTGGTCTGTTAATATGTCATAAGGTGGATCCGTCGTTGTCGTTGTGCCACTACGGATGATAGATCCCATGAAAACAATATCTGTTGTGCTGCCCGACATGTAGACCGTGTCGCCGATGTTTCCCGGTTCATACCCACTGATATCTAATTGTTTGCTTTCAGTCGTATCTACGAATATCGTGTTGGCGTTAGTGGGATCCGATGAACATTGGATAAACGCAGCATCGGCCGTGTTACTTTTTGAATATCTCAGCACTTTCCCGATCCAGTACTTATCGAACACCGCTGTCGGTTGATAGAAATCCATTTTTCCGAGCTGGTCAAAGGTTTTGGCGAGATGAGCGACCGTGATTATCCCATTGACGGATTCAAATGAATAGGGAAAGCCCGAGGTGACTTGTCCGCGGACGTCACGGCCTATCGCGCCGGTTAGCACGATGCCACCGATAAGGGGGTTCCATCTATCCCCTCGCGATGGGATAGACCCAAACTGGGGAATTAGCTGCTCAAACTTGCCATTTGGCCCACTGTTACACATTTGAATCGCAAGGTCTCGGTTTACCGAGGTCATTACCACACCGTTAATGTTCAGCCGGAATTTACTACTATTATCATAGCGCCTCTTGAGGTCCCAATCCTTTGTGCATTCAGTGGACAAACTTTGAGCGATACCTCGCGGGATAACAATAGTGGCGTCCTTACACGTGGTACGCGTTAAAATAAGGGGATACCATTGGGTGTAGTAAACCGACGGATTTGTGATGGCATGCAGTTCTGCTAAGTGGTCTGCCTGCATCTTGATTGTATTTTTTGCGGTGTCTGAGAGTGGAACCTCACATTCGATACGGAGTGTCCCGGGAGAGGCCGTGGATGGGTGTTGAACGAGCACCACAGCGTCGTGGTTTGGTTCGAGGCGGTCGTGGTTTTCGTCAATCCACGCGGACATGGCCAGATTCCAGTTATCATATTTATCATAGATAACACCAAAATTGCTCCACTGGGAACCGAATCGGGGTTTGAAATCGTAATGGAAGACGATCGGAACGGAGGAAAGACCGAGTTTGTGTGCTTCTTCTGTGATGTAGGTTGCGATTTCATCGATTTGGTCGAGGGTTGCTGGCGTGATGGGCGTTGTGGTGTTAATGCCAATTTGGACCGATCCGATCTTATTCACCGCATAGGTCGTGACTAACCCCCCGGGGGCGGTATACTTTTTGGCAATGGTCCAGGGGTATGTTGCTTTGAAGAGGTCGTGAAGGGTGGTTTTGGAATACGTGAAAAATTTCAGTTGTAAATTGAGGGCATCATTGTCGGTTTCTTCAAGGGTTGGGAGCGATTGCAATAACTCAATACACCCATAGGAGATGAGTTTGTGGTCACTATCATACTGGGGAACGGGCCCATAGGTTTTGATGGACCAGTTGGTGTAGAGTGGCGCAAAATCCACAAACACTCGGTCATTAAGAAACTTAATGGGCGTTTCGTTACTCAAGAAGTGTGCCGACCGATAGGGAGACGGGCTCAGATACGAGGTACAGGGCAGGGCAGCGGTTGTCGGTGGGATGACAATGCAGACAATAAGTCCAAGGGTGACAAAAAGGACCACGGCCAAACGACACGAAACTGGCATACTAGATGTAGGATACTTCCCCACGAAGATATATCTTTATCTACTCAGCGGGTGTGATGTATTCTTGTATACACTTACGTGTCGGTGTTGTCAGAACAAACTATGGTGCAGAAAATCGCTGGTGGTAACTGGGGTCTGGTATTTCTTATAGCAGCTGCTCTGTTGGTTGGCTGTGCTTCCGCCATACACGATGTGGGAGACTATCATTCGTTTTCAACGACCGTTGATGACACG
Organism: uncultured Methanoregula sp.; assembly: GCA_963666355.2. Lineage (GTDB taxonomy): Archaea > Halobacteriota > Methanomicrobia > Methanomicrobiales > Methanospirillaceae > Methanoregula. Next base: position 33,433 of record CAXXCP010000015.1, on the reverse strand, counting down.
GGAACCACACACATCAGTTTTGGCGCCGGAACCCATTATTCCGATTTGTGGTATGCGGCAATGACCAAAGACGGAAAAACCATTGCCACAGAAAAAGTCGACAATGCTATCAATACCGGCTATGACTCGTATATTTATGTGAAAAATGGGCGCATCTATATTGTCTATCGAAACGGCAACACATACGGCGACTTGTGGTTAGCATCAAAACTAATCGGAAACACCTCCTGGACAAAAGTAAAAGTTGATGATGGCGGGAGTTATCGCGGAAATACCGGATATACCCCCGTTGTCTATGTCGACAAGGATGGCATGATTTGTATTTCCTATTGTGAGAAACGACCGGGATTTTTGGATATGGTCAAATGGGCAAAAGGGTGGGACCCCGCTGGACCGTTTATTACACACGATGTGTTTGAGGATGAGATTAGGCCCTACCACACAGACGGGGTTGTGTGATGATCCGGAAAAACCAGAGAGAGAGAGAGAGGGAGCGGGGACGACATCCTGGTGGGGTCGCGGACACCCCCCGCTGGCTCTACCCTACCGCCCGCTTGACACCACCATCGTGTTTGATCAAAACAGCGCTGATCAAGATCGTTATTCTTACTGCCGCAGCGGGGCTCCTCGTAAGCAGTGCTGCCGCATACACCCTTCACGACGTCAAAGCGGTGACGGATATCGAAGGGTCAACTCACATCTGCTTTAGCGAGGGATCCTATTATTCCGATTTATGGTATGCTGAAAAAAGATGGGATAGCACCATTTCACGTGCAGAAGTCATAGATAGTGGGGGTGGGTTTGGGGATGCTGGATACGATACCCAGATTCAAGCCAATACCTGGGGCGTAGTTATTGCCTATCGAAGCGGAAAACATTATGGTGACCTTTACGTCATATCTAGACCAAGAAAGGGAATGAAACAGCTAGCAATCATCCCACCATTGTGGATCTCACCATGGACAAAAGTAAAAGTTGATGATGGCGGGAGTTATCTCGGAGATACAGGGTATAATATCAAATTAAACGTCGATGAATCGGGATGTACACAAGTGGAATACCAGGATAAACGAAACAATCGTACCATGGTAGCAACAAGTGTGTCTCCCAGCGGACCGTTTACCATTCAGGAGAGAAAATGAGAGGTAATAACACTCGGCACAACAGGCCAGAACCAAACCGCGGTACCCACTCTCGCTCAGACCACCCTCGGGTATCCCCAAACGGCATACCGCTCCCTGCGTATCACTCGAAGACGAATACTGGCGAAGAATCGCTAGGAGAACAGATCGATTAGATCCATCTTGTGCGGGTAACAGTTTAGTGACTTACCCCGCACAAGAAAGAAACTAACTACAATGATAACAAAGGACCTCCAAGATAAAAAAAGTTTCGGTCAAGCAGCACCAGAGGTGACCGACTCGCAGCAGGCGGTCATCGACGCGCTGTGGGAGGTCACGGGTGTCGGCAGACGGCGGTTTGGCCACACGTCCGTCACCGGAACGCCGTCAACAGGGGCAGCGGTTGCTCTTGTGGGCCCGTCGGGCGCCGGAAAACGGTATCTGCTCGGAAAATGGCGGGCCTGGCTCGTCTCACGGGGCTACGTGGCATGCCATCTTGACCTGACGGGTGCTGGTACTGGCCGTGCACTTACCTATTACAAGCTCTGGTCCGCGCTGGTCACGCAATTCTGTTATCACCTGTTTGTGGTCAGAAGTGCCACAGCAGTTCCCCCGCAGTTCCTGACGAACGGGCGGTCTGTTGAGACCATTCAATCGATATTCCGCGACCTGGTCACTCGCGTCTGCGCTCACCAGCCCGTCACCATCACCCTCGCCCTCACCCTTCCCCTTCCGCCAACCTCAGCCTCCGCAACTCCAATCCAAAACCCAGACGTCCTGCGATTCGTTGCTGACATCTCAGCCGCATGCAACCAATGGGCAAACCTCATTCTCGTAACCGTCACCGATACACCTGCCGAAACCACCATCACGCCGACTGAACCTGAACCTGAACCCTCGTCCGACAACGAACCAGAACCCTCTCCCGAACCCGAACCGACCGACCTCAACCGTATCGTTCACCTCGGACTTCCGACCATCGCGGACTACAAACACATCGCCAGAATCTTCGCCGACGCGTTCGATGTCCAGATCACAACGGACGCCGGTGCTCTCGCCGCTGCTCTGGCAGCACGAACACGGGCTCCCCCAAACACCATCGTTACCCTCCTCCGCCACGCCGTTCTCGCCGCCGCCCCGGATTCAGTACTTCTCTAAATTTACCTCCGTGAATTTTGGCAAGTCATCAATACTCTCAACCTCTGATCAACCAAACGGTCGAAGAACAGAAACAAATGAGACAAATTTGAGTTTTTTCCGAATCCCTTCCCAGACCAATAGCCGGAAGAAATCGAAACGGAACAAATCTTCAGCAACGGTTCTTGGTCCTCGTTGAACCTTAGAGAAGAACATCCATTGAAGAGAGACCCAGATATTTTTGAGAAGGAAAGAGATTATCGTCAGCAGGTACCGGATCACAACGTTTCTTGTGGATGTCCTTGCTTTCACGATATTCCGGATACGGTACGAAGACTCGATCGCAAACCGGTTCTTGTAGACCCGGTAGATCCGACGGGGTTTCCAGTTAATACCATACACGACGTAACCCAGGTTCACATTCCCGTATTTCTTATTCCTTCCCAGAAGGTACTGGACATCAATTGCCAGAGTAAGAGAAAGAGGTTCGCCAGTTCCCATCATCGTATACTGTGCATACCGGGAATGATTTCCCCGGAGTATTTTCTTGAGTTCTTCGCCGTGTTTTCTCACCGGAACAATGTGCGGGATCTTTTCCTTCTGGAGAAATGAGAACACATCTTTTGAGTAAAATCCCCGATCAAGACAGAGTACTTGGGTGTTCACTTTTGCGTTGTGGATTATGGCCAAAAATTTCCGGATGTACTCGACCTTTGACACACCCTTCTTCACCGGAAAAACTGCAAGGGTCTGCCGTTGACCTTTTGTTGTGATGGAGAGCGAAACATACGAGTAAAATGTGGTTGTTGATTTCTTCATTTTACTCTTGAGGACGTAATCTTTGTTCGCTTCGATAATTTCGCCATAATAAGGATCGTCGGTGAAATCTATGGCAAAATGATACGATTTTCCGGGAACAAGGATCTGATCGTTTGAATAGGTGAGGATCTTTGATTGTATTTCGAAAAGCGATTCTAAATCCACCTTCGATAAATGGTATCTGACTGACGTTTCACACGGGACTTTTTCTCCAGCCTTATTGATGGAATGCACGGATAGTTTGGTTGCTGACATCCCAACAAGTGACTGGATAAGGGTCTTTTGTCTCAGTGTTCCGTTGATGGAAATGGTGAGATTCCGGTTGATTGCATCCACTGCTATTTCGGAACAATCTTCTGCTCGGATCTCATTCTTTATTCGGCGGGTGAATTGCCGTCTATTTGCCATATGCGGCGCCCGCTGCCTATTTAGATCTGCCGGTTTTGATTAGCCTCGGCTAAAAATTAGTGAAGTACTGGATCCCGCAATCCCTCACGTAAAAAAAACTCCCCTCAGGAAACGCCAGGAATTCCCGGAATGCTATCTCCGGAACAGCTGTTCAAGTTGCTTTTTCCCCTCTTCAGCAACCTTAGCGTGGCGGGCAATGAATTCATTAAACGCGCCGGCCTCCCGGTTTGCGGCTTCTTCAAACTGTTTTTTCAGCTGATCCGCTTCCTTTGTCTTATGGTCGATGAATTCCTTGAGCTGCTGCTTTTCCTCTTCAGCGACCTGTTTGTGCTGGGCGAGGAACACCTTGAAGGCTTCAGATTCCCGGTTCGCATCTTCTTCGAGTAGTTTTCGCACGTCCTGTGCTTCCTTCCGCTGCCGTGCGATAAACTCCTCAACCTGCTTCCTCCGCTCATCAGCAACCTGTGTATGGCGGGCAATAAATTCCCGGATCGATTCAGTCTCTTCCGATATCGCCTTCTCAAGCTCCTTCTTCATAAATCTCTGGTTCGTGTAATTGGAGATAAATTTTTGCAGGCAGCCGCGGTTGGAGAAAATCACGTCCGCATCTTTTTTTTACCTTGTCCTTTCATTTTTAAATGGGCGGCAGATCTGCCTGTCCGGGGATACGGACCGGTAAATCCGCCGGTTCAACCGGTTCTCTGGTCTTTTATTCTTCCTCAAAAACCGTGCGTTCTTTTCGACACGGTTTTGTTTACCTGCCGCGGTCGGCATTTTTTCCCGGGAGAAAGCCACAAAATCACGATGCCCCTCGTGCCCCATGCCGCGCCGTGGGGCATATTAGTGCCGGTAATTCCTCCCGCAATGAACCGTACCTGTTACGCAAAAGTTATCAGGAAGGTTTACCGCTCCATCGTCATGAAGGTGCGACGATTATCGGTGCGTGGCAAAAAAACCCGTCCTCAAATTCATGATATCCCCCGTGCAGAAATTTTACATTTTCAAAAAAGGGTCCGGAGAGAAAAATCCGGCCCGGATCAGGGAAGATCGTCCCGTTTCATCTGTTTTGTTTCGAGCGTTCCCCTGCAGAAAACCCTGACCGTCAGCTCGGCACCGGCTTTGTGAAACGCCCGGAGCCGGTCGTCATAAATCTTCTGCACGTGCCGGAGATTATGCTTCGCAAAATACTGCTTCATGAATTCGAGGAACGCGAGTTCCTGCCGGAGATAGGCCTCCTCGTACTCCTTTGTCTCTTTTGCCATCGCGTCTGCAAAGCCAGCGGGAATCTCTTTCTCGTACTCCCCGTGCTCGTCAACGCCCGCGACCTGCCGCCAGTCGACCTTCCCATTCTCGTCCGGCTCGCGGTGGAGCATGTACGGGTAGATCCGGCAGATAGAGAAACGGCGATCGTAGATCGTGCACCGCCCGTCCTGTAAGAAGTAACAGGTCCCGACTTCGTCTTTCTGTGCTTTGAGGGCATAGCCCGAGACATAGAAGACGCCGTTCTGGTCACAGAACTCGGGGAAAGGTGCCGGTTCGAGCGCAGCGGGATCGATCTCTCTGGCTGCCGCCGCATCCTTGTCGAGCAGGAAGACGTGGCCGTTGAATGCCCGGGTGCAGCATTTCCCGCAGAGCGTGCAGGAAAATCCTACGTCCCGGATAACCGAGGCGAGATCTTCGGACGGGTACGCGACAAGCTCATCGATCTCCTGGCTTGCTGCAGCAATCCTGAGGGGTATGGGTATGAGAGAAACTTTGCATCACCACAAAAATGTTTGTTGCTTATTGGCCGGCGTCCTTAATGGCCTTTGTGAGAACATCCGGCTCATCGGTCCAGATCCGGATTTTGTTTCCGTCGTGCAGGAGTACCTCGATCGCGTCAGGGCCTGCGACATTGTAAAGCCAGCCGTGGGGAGTCCAGCGGATCCCCCGGCAACCGCTTGCCATGCGGTCGGATTAGACCGGGCTTTTTACCGTTGCCTGCGGGCACCAGCCGGTAAGTGCCGGAAAAGACCGGTTACGCGTATTGTCATAAGAGGGCCTTCACCTTCCGGAATAATTCTTCTGCCATTGTTGTCGGCTCCGCGGTCTTCTCGATCTTTATGTTCAGTTCGTCCGCGTAATCCCCGAGAAGTTCCATGCATTCGGTGTACCGCTGGCAGGAACCGCAGTCCCCGTCATGCTCGTACCAGACCTGCACCCCGTGCCTGCCGGAGACAAAGATGATCGCTGCTGCGGCAAAGGGAACCGACCGGCCGAGAAGGATCCCGCGCTCGGGATTGAGCTTCTCAACCGAGATCTGGTTGGCATGCGCCATCTCGCGGAGTGCTGCCTCGACTTTTTCATCCATCAGGAGCAGTGCCCGAGAGACAGCCTGGCGCGAGATCCCGAGCCGGTTGGCGATGGTGATATTCGGGACTCCGCTCCGGCGCATGGTCCAGAACCCGAACTGCCTGTCGTTCGTGGGCAGAAGCATGGGTCAACGTTAGCATGTTGACTATTTAATAATTCAGGGATTTCGGATTATTTCCCGGGTTGAAGGTGGCGAACCGGGCCGTGAACGCAAACCTTCGCGCGAATGGCAAATCCTGGTGTTCGATCACGGTCATTGCCCATGGTCCGGTCGTGACAGGACACCCGCTCATAACACTTTCATGGCATTCGATGCATGCCTCATCATCGCGGGCATAGCGCCGGTTCCCGGTTTGTCCGGGATTTTTGTAAAAATACCGCTGACGGAAAACGAAGATCAGTACCGGGTCGGGCAGGAATGCTAAAAACGGAAAAAACTGCACAACAGATACGGAAGGAACCGGTGAACCGGTTTCGATCAACCCGGAAAGGAAGAGATCCTCCGGCAAAATGGTTACGTTTCTCCCGGCATTCTCTTTTTAACCCGTTTGCTGCATGGTTCTTCGGGTCACCAGCCGGCTGCATCTTTTTTTTGTGGCCGGAACCGGTATCAATGGTGACCATCCGGGTTCAAACCGGGACGTCTTTGTGGCTGTCAAAAAAGGATCGGGCAATCTCTCATGGACAGCGGCAGAGAGAACGTGCGGTTGAAGAGAAGGCAGTCGCACGGGAAATCCTGCTCCATCCCGGATAAGGAAAACCGGCTTTGCCGTTTCCATCGTCAGCGGGAATCTTTAAAAAAAAAAGAAAAATTTAGTTGTATGACCTGAAGGGGACGTACGCGTCGTAGATCTTGACGAGCTGGCCGTCAGGGGTGTTGACCCAGACTTCAGCGCGGTCATTGTTGCTCGTGGTTCCCGGGAGGGAGACCGCCTTTCCGATGGAGAGCGGCTGTGTCATCTTGGCCTCTTCAACCCTACCGTCCGAGCGGGTGACCTTAAGGTTGATCTGGGGGATAACGATCATGCCCTTGCCGCCCCGGAATGTCATGATGATCTGCGGGTTGATAGCTTCGCCGTTGCTTGCTACCTGGACATCAACTGCCCACACGGACTGGAGCGTCTGGGTCGGGCCAGGGGTGAGGGAGACGGTGGTCGGTTCAGCGGTCGGGGCGGCTGTCGTGACAACGGTCGCTTCAACCGTGGTCGGCACAGCGGTCGTGGTTACCACCGGCTGGGATACCGGCTGGGTGCAGCCGGTCGCAAACACGAGAACGGCGCAGAGAATAAGTGCGGATGCAATGATCAGAACTTTTTTCATACCGTAAAATTCAACGGGAGATTATTTGAGGTTTGGTGTCCGCGGACAAGGGTTTTTGCTTCCGGGTTGCACCGGCATGCGCAACCGGGCACGCGTTTTTGCATTTTTTGTCGCTTCAACAAGAAACGATTATCTGATCCCGTGATTCAGGATTAATTATGGATGAACATCATGTCATCAAGTGGAAGTCGATGATCGGGCTTGGTATCCTCTCGGCACTGGTCGGGATCTTCGTACTCTTCCTGCCATCGTTTGCAGCAGCGCTCTTTGTCCTTATTGCCGGCATCTCGATCCTGCTTCTTTCGGCAATACTCATTGCAGAAGCATTGTTTATCGATACCGAAGGGATCTCGAAGTGGGCAGTCTTCGGACTTGGCATCCTTGGGATCATTCTCGGGATTGTCTCAATTGCCCAGCCATCGTGGTTTGTTATCGCGGCCGGGGTCCTTTTCGGGCTGTACCTGATCATCTTCGGGATCGCTGAAGGAGTTGTCGGGCTTTCTATCCTTGATGATGACATGATCCGGTCTGTTGTCATTGTAATGGGAATTGTCGCCATCATGCTCGGTATTCTTATTCTTATCAACCCTGCACTTACTGTCACGATCCTCGCATGGCTTATCGGTCTCTTCCTCTTGATCTTCGGTCTTATCCGGGTTGCACACGGTATCACGCTGCGCAGTGCCGAGAAGAAGATGACCATAAAACATCTCTGAACTTTTTTTGGACGTTTTCTCTTTTGAATCGTTTTCCCGCATGTTTTTCCGGATAGTTTATCCGGACACTCTTTGCTGCTTTTGTTTATACCCCTTACCGGCAATGGAAAAAAAACCCGGAACATTTTTCCGGTGCCCAAACGTTCGGCTGAAAATCAGCCCGGCCCCATGATCAAAAAAACCGGATTTAAAAAAAAAATGAAAAAACAAAAAACAAAAAAAAAGAAAAAGTGCCGGGGAGAAAACCTGGTCCCCAAAAAGCGCGCTGCCCCTTTCGCGCCATCCTGCTCTGGCGGGGCCTCAGGAACGAGTGATTCCTCGCGCAATTACCCGTATCCGGTACGCAGTTTCTCAAGGAAGTTTTGCCGATCCCTTGCAGATAATGATGATGATGATGATGTCACGGGAGCCGGGACAGGGTCTGAAAAAAGCGAGCTCGCATCCATGATCTCTTCCGGAAAAAAAGGAAAAGCCGTAGCCTGGATTCAGTTCACCCGCTGTATCCTTCCGTCCGGGGTGGTATTCAGCGGTTGTGGCAGTGACTGGACATAGGCAACGAGTGCATTGATATCAACCGGCCCGTCGTACATAACATTCTTTCCTTCCATAATCACCGTGTACCCGTCGCCTCCCCCGGCCTGGAAATCCGGCACGGAGACCGTATAGCTCGCTTGTGAGTCCAGCGGAAGGCTGTGTATCTTCACCGCCGTCACTTTGCTGCCGGAGGGCCGGGTGGTATCATACGTGTAGGTAAGCCCGGAGACCGCCAGATTGTGCGGCGGGAGCGGCTCCTGCCACTGCTGTTCAAGAACCCGCCTTACCTGCTCACCGGTCAGGTTCATCGTGACAATCGTGTTGGAAAACGGCTGGACCGAGTACAGTTCGCCCCAGGTGATGGTTCCTTTCACGATATCGGCCCGTATTCCCCCGGTGGACATGAGTGCCACATCGGTTTTCATCGCATCGCGTTCACTATCCACAACAAGATCCCCGATCGCAGATTCCCCGTCCGGGGTCTGCCCCCGGGTAATGTCCCGGGCTGCAATACCAATCGTCCGTTCAACAACCGGCCCGACAATCTTCATGTCCTGTTCGAGGAGTGCGGTTGCCGCGGGATCCGGGCTCGTGCCGGGTGGTACATCGGCATATACCGGGATAATCCGTGCGGTTTTTTGGACAATCTCACCGGTCGCCCGGTCAAGGGAAAGATCGACATCTGCGTACGCTTTGCCGTACATGTACGCCTGGGTGAGAAGCACCGGGTTCCCGCCGGCATTATTGAGGTAAGCATTCGTGAATGCATGGGTATGGCCGGAGAGCACAACATCGACATCGCTGTCGAGCCGGGGGATAATCGCTGCCACTCTTCCGGTCACGGTAGTATTCTCCTGCGTGGGACCTTCATAGGGGGCCTGTGTACCCCCTTCGTGCAGGAGGACAACGATCGCGTGCACGCCCCGGCGCTGGATCTCCGGGATATACCGGTTCACGGAGTCGGCTTCATCAAGGAAATTCACGTCGTTGATCATGGTAGATCTCTGGATCAGGGGCGTGTTTTCTGTAGCGGCACCGATAAACGCGACCGGTACGCCGCTGATATTTCGCAGGGTGTACGGCGGGAGGATCGGCGTATTGTTGCTCTTCCAGACAACGTTTGCGCAGACAAAGCTGGTCCCTGATCCGGGGTATGGCTCGGCAAGGTGGGTAATGGTTGTTGCGCCATCCCCCCCGTGCAGCTTCCGCATCAGCTCCGTTGTCCCTTTGTCAAATTCGTGATTGCCGAGAGTTGCTACCATATTGCAGGAATCATTCGTAATTGATCCAACCGGACAGTACGGGTTTGCAAACCCGTTGAAGTACAGCATGGTCGGCTCATCAAGGAGAAGGCCGGAAGCGGGAGGCGAAGCACCGACCACATCCCCCAGCAGGGCAATGATGACACCGTCTGCATCCCCGGATGCCATTGCCTGACGGAGGTACGATGCCAGGACCGGGGCACCGCCAGCCGGGCGCCTCTCCAGGGCCTGGCCCGGTGTGATCTGGCCGTGGAAATCGTTGATCGCAAGAATTTTCACGTGAACGGTTGGGTTTGACCATGCCGCGTGGCCGGGTCCCGGCAGGTACCATGTGATGATCATGGGTGCAAGGATGAGTAATGCGAGAATGCAGACCGCGAGGAGGACCTGCAGCGTGACCGGGATCTCTTTCCGGAGGGGATGTTGTGCCATGATACAACAAGGTTACCCGCCAATCAATTAATGATGGTCGTTTTTGCGGGCCGGGTACGGGAATCGGGGAGGGGCCGGTATGACAGATACCCCGGGCATTTCGTACCGGAAAAATCCGGTAAGACCGGAGAACCCGGTTGTTGATCGCTCGTGCAAAATTTGTTGAGTGATACGGATGAGAAGGTAGCGCACAAGAGTTCCGGAAGACGGAGGTAACGGAATATTCCGGATGAGTATTCTCCAAATCATTGTTTGTGATAATACGGCTGCCGGCGATTGAACAATTAACGTCAAAAAATTCCTGTTCATGCCGGTTCCGGTACCATTTCTTTCTTGTTTTTAAAACCCCCGGCAAGAATCGGGAACAACCCGGTGACCGGAATTTTTTCCGGTATACCGGAATTTCCCGCTAAATCTGGTAAGCAATATAAGAATCGTTAAATATCGCATTCCCGATTCTGGGAATCAAGTCGGGAAGAATGTGATCCTCAAACCGGAATTTGCCCATACGGGTGAAACTCCGGCACGAAGGCAGTCTCCCGGGAGTTCCTGAAATGAACATGCCAGAGGATGCAGTGTCCCCGGTTGTGGGCGTCATGCTGATGCTTGTTGTCACCATTATTATCGCTGCTGCGGTCAGCGCATTTGCAGGAGGCATCGCCTCCCCCCAGCAGAAATCACCGCAGATATCCGCAGAGACAACGATCTCCAACACCGGGCTGTATTACGGAAGCCAGTTCACCATTGCGGTGACCGGCGTCTCCGATCCGATCCCATCACGGGATCTCAAAATTGTCACATCGTGGAAAGCGAAAAACGGTGCAAAAAATTCGACCGTGACCCTGCCGAACTCAAAGAACTATCGCCAGGGAACGGATATTTACAGTGTCCCCTTCGCCACCGGGCCAGGGATTTCGAACTACGGAATCAACGGGGCGCGAACACCTGAGGTTCAGTTTGGGAATTATTCCATTTCTTCAGGAACCGTGATGCGGGTCTTCCCCTCCGGGCTGTGGGGGCCGACGCAGCTCGCCGATGTCGGTGGATATGGACCTGATAAGCCAACGTACCAGTACGTCTCCGGGTCAAAGTACACGTATGGGACCGATATCGATGGGATGCAGGCTCTGCTTGGACCGGACTGGTTCAACCTCCGTGACGGTGATATCGTTAACGTGAGGCTTGTCCACCTGCCATCCGGCAAAGTGATCTATGATCAGGATATCGCGGTACGGGGTGGATGATGACGAACAGGAATTATGAATCGGCTGTCTCGCCCGTTGTTGGCGTGATGCTTATGCTCGTTGTCACGATCATCATCGCGGCAGTTGTCAGCACGTTTGCCGGGGGGCTCGGGACTGCGCAGGCAAAGACTCCGCAGGCAACCATCACCGCGGAATACAGTGTCGCGGATGGCATGACCATCGCCCACAATGGTGGCGACACGCTCACGATCGGCGACTTCCGGGTTCTCCTCACCCCCTCCCGTAACTTCGCGAGTATCGAATCGGATGCTTACGTGAACGAGATCGACCAGAGCCTGATCAGCAATAGTCCCGGCTCAGGTGGGGCATACTGGTATCTCGGGAGTGGTGTTGGGGGTGGCGGCAGGAGAGTGGTAAACCGTTTTGCTTCCGGTGATGTCGCGTACATCAGTGCAGATAATTGTGCGACACAGAAACTGACCCCGAGCCTCATATCTCGTGGGACAAATAACGGGATCAACCAGACCCAGTATATCGGCGCCACGTTCTTCCTCGATTTTGTGACCAAGGACGGGAAGCGGATTACCCGGGTTGAGGTTCCGATCAAACCGTAATTTTTCCCGGTAAAACCATGAGATGTTCGGGATCCCGGTTGTTGACCGGAATACCTGTCGATACTCCGGTTCCGGTCCTGTGGCTGCATGGTGTTCTGCACTATGCAATATGTCCCCGATTACAAAACCCGTATCGTCCCGGGAAAAGCCTGTACCAAAAACCGTCTGCCCCGGGCTCGGCCCGGATTTTCGTAACCTGTATGATAGTATCATGAGATCCCAACGAATCATACGATCCGAACAAGCAAGTAAACGGCGGTACCCGGAAAAATCATTTCCGGTACTTGTGCTCTTCACGATCCTGCTTGCGTGTCTGGTGTGCAGTTCGGGCTGCATCAAACTTGTCCAGAAATCTTCGGCAGCAGATCCCGGATCCGATCCCGGCCCGGATGCCGGTCTCACGAATGCTGATCTCTTATACCAGCAGGCTCCGGTCCAGCCGGAACCCCCGGTTCCGGGTACTTCAGATACTGCCTCATTCGTCACCGATTCTGCCCCGGTTATCCCGGAAGATCCCTACCCCCAGCTTCACGCGGTCCGGCTGAACATTACCCCTGAGGCCCTGCGGGAGGAGCGCATCCCGGAGTTTACCCGGACCTATACGCTTGCCGCAAATGCGACCGGGCTTCTCGTCCGTGTCGACCGGGCACCGCTTATCCTTACCTACAACGTGATGCCGCAGAATAATTGTCTCACGAACCCGGCATCATGCCGTGGGAGTCTTGGCCACCCGGTCCAGCGCCCGCATTTCACGATTACGGTCCGCGACAACAAGACAAAAGAGATCGTTCTTGAAGACGGGTATGGCCGGAAATTCAGCTCCGGTACCAACCGGACCCTGAAGATCTATTCCGAAGGCATGTACCATATTACTCTTTCCGGTGAATTTCTCGATATCCGTCTCGGGATCGCAACCGGTGCTTCCCCGCTTGTTGGCGGGTTGGTGAACACGACCGCACCCTCAGGCCCGGAGGTCGCAGCTGTTGAAACACAAGATAACCGGTTCTGGTTCTAATCGCGATGAATACCCTCATCATCCTTTCCTGCACAACACTTGTCCTTGTATTCTACGTACGGGGCTTCCTCTCGCGGATTTTTCCCCAGCAGGCATCCGGAAAAATTGCCGGCAGTGAAGGCGGTATTTCTGCCACCGGTTTCCGGGAAAAAATCCGGGAGAATGAAAAACCGGAGAAAACCATAACATCGTTACTATCCACGGAATCCCGGGAACCAGGCCCTGTGATGAACAAAAAACATTCCGTGCCAGCCGGAAATACCGGAAGGCACGGACTGTTGTCCTCCGCCTGGAACGATCTCATCGGCCCCCTGAGCATGAAGACCCCGGAGGGTTCGGCCTCGCTCATCGGGACCGGAGGTATCGGGGCTTGTGCGGGAATCGTCACTCTCTTTGTCGATCTCCCGGTCATCTCTCTTGCCCTTACCGGGATGGTAGCGGTAATCGCCCTTACGCTCACCGCTGGGGCGGCACACACCCGTTTTTTTCCACAAAAAAACCGGCATGATGAAAATCCTGCCGGAATTTCACCGGTTTCAGGGCCGGGCAATCCCGTCACATCAAAAAGACCAGCAATCACGCAGAACACCGGACTCGTTCCCGTCCCGGAAACTCACGGGCTACCAGGTTCCCCCGGCTCCGAGCACTACTGGGTGAACGAGCCGTTCTCTTCGGTCACTATCCGGAGAAACGGCAGCCAGGGACTGGACTACACGGTCAGCGAACCGGTCCTCACCCGGCGGGACAAGGTAATCCTTGCGGAGACCCACGCCCATCTCCGGGATGTGATCGTGTATGAAGCGGGCCCGGCCGATACTGGCGATCATCTCGACCCGGTGAAGATCAAAAAAATTATCCGGAAATTCGATCCCGGTATCAGTGATGAACGGCTCTCGGTTCTCGGTTATTACCTCCGGCGCGACCTGTCGGGATACGGGCCGCTCGATGTCCTGATGAAGGATCCGGCTCTTGAGGACATCAGCTGCAATGGCTGCGATCTCCCGGTCTTTGTCTTCCACAAAGCGCACGGGAGCATCCCGACCAGCATCGTCTTCCGTGAAGGAGAACTCAACCAGTACGTCCTCCGTCTCGCGCAGAAAGCCAACAAGCAGATCTCGCTTTCAAATCCGCTCGTTGACGCGACCCTCCCGGATGGGGCACGGATCCAGATCACGTACAGTGATGTTGTGTCCACAAACGGCAGCTCGTTTACCGTCCGGAAATTCCGGGCAGATCCCATGACCCCGCTCGATCTCCTCCGGTTTGGTACTTTCAGCCCCGAGACCATGGCGTTCCTCTGGCTTGCCATCGAGCACCGCAAGAGCCTCCTCATCGTGGGAGGGACCGCGAGTGGCAAGACCTCGACCATGAACGCAGTCTCGCTCTTCATACCGGAGAACGCGAAGATCGTCTCGCTCGAAGACACCCGGGAGATCCAGCTCCCACACCGGAACTGGCTCCCCACCCGGACCCGTGAACTCAATGTTCCCGGGATCCGGGGGGATATCGATCTCTTCTCGCTCCTCCGGGCATGCATGCGCCAGAGGCCCGAATACATTATTGTGGGTGAGGTGCGGGGCCCGGAGGCACAGACACTCTTCCAGGCCCAGTACTTCACTAATTTTTAGCCGAGGCTAATCAAAACCGGCAGATCTAAATAGGCAGCGGGCGCCGCATATGGCAAATAGACGGCAATTCACCCGCCGAATAAAGAATGAGATCCGAGCAGAAGATTGTTCCGAAATAGCAGTGGATGCAATCAACCGGAATCTCACCATTTCCATCAACGGAACACTGAGACAAAAGACCCTTATCCAGTCACTTGTTGGGATGTCAGCAACCAAACTATCCGTGCATTCCATCAATAAGGCCGGAGAAAAAGTCCCGTGTGAAACGTCAGTCAGATACCATTTATCGAAGGTGGATTTAGAATCGCTTTTCGAAATACAATCAAAGATCCTCACCTATTCAAACGATCAGATCCTTGTTCCCGGAAAATCGTATCATTTTGCCATAGATTTCACCGACGATCCTTATTATGGCGAAATTATCGAAGCGAACAAAGATTACGTCCTCAAGAGTAAAATGAAGAAATCAACAACCACATTTTACTCGTATGTTTCGCTCTCCATCACAACAAAAGGTCAACGGCAGACCCTTGCAGTTTTTCCGGTGAAGAAGGGTGTGTCAAAGGTCGAGTACATCCGGAAATTTTTGGCCATAATCCACAACGCAAAAGTGAACACCCAAGTACTCTGTCTTGATCGGGGATTTTACTCAAAAGATGTGTTCTCATTTCTCCAGAAGGAAAAGATCCCGCACATTGTTCCGGTGAGAAAACACGGCGAAGAACTCAAGAAAATACTCCGGGGAAATCATTCCCGGTATGCACAGTATACGATGATGGGAACTGGCGAACCTCTTTCTCTTACTCTGGCAATTGATGTCCAGTACCTTCTGGGAAGGAATAAGAAATACGGGAATGTGAACCTGGGTTACGTCGTGTATGGTATTAACTGGAAACCCCGTCGGATCTACCGGGTCTACAAGAACCGGTTTGCGATCGAGTCTTCGTACCGTATCCGGAATATCGTGAAAGCAAGGACATCCACAAGAAACGTTGTGATCCGGTACCTGCTGACGATAATCTCTTTCCTTCTCAAAAATATCTGGGTCTCTCTTCAATGGATGTTCTTCTCTAAGGTTCAACGAGGACCAAGAACCGTTGCTGAAGATTTGTTCCGTTTCGATTTCTTCCGGCTATTGGTCTGGGAAGGGATTCGGAAAAAACTCAAATTTGTCTCATTTGTTTCTGTTCTTCGACCGTTTGGTTGATCAGAGGTTGAGAGTATTGATGACTTGCCAAAATTCACGGAGGTAAATTTAGAGAAGTACTGAATCCGGGGCGGCAGCGAGAACGGCGTGGCGGAGGAGGGTAACGATGGTGTTTGGGGGAGCCCGTGTTCGTGCTGCCAGAGCAGCGGCGAGAGCACCGGCGTCCGTTGTGATCTGGACATCGAACGCGTCGGCGAAGATTCTGGCGATGTGTTTGTAGTCCGCGATGGTCGGAAGTCCGAGGTGAACGATACGGTTGAGGTCGGTCGGTTCGGGTTCGGGAGAGGGTTCTGGTTCGTTGTCGGACGAGGGTTCAGGTTCAGGGTCAGTCGGCGTGATGGTGGTTTCAGCCGGTGTATCGGTGACGGTTACGAGAATGAGGTTTGCCCATTGGTTGCATGCGGCTGAAATGTCAGCAACGAATCGCAGGACGTCTGGGTTTTGGATTGGAGTTGCGGAGGCTGAGGTTGGCGGAAGGGGAAGGGTGAGGGCGAGGGTGATGGTGACGGGCTGGTGAGCGCAGACGCGAGTGACCAGGTCGCGGAATATCGATTGAATGGTCTCAACAGACCGCCCGTTCGTCAGGAACTGCGGGGGAACTGCTGTGGCACTTCTGACCACAAACAGGTGATAACAGAATTGCGTGACCAGCGCGGACCAGAGCTTGTAATAGGTAAGTGCACGGCCAGTACCAGCACCCGTCAGGTCAAGATGGCATGCCACGTAGCCCCGTGAGACGAGCCAGGCCCGCCATTTTCCGAGCAGATACCGTTTTCCGGCGCCCGACGGGCCCACAAGAGCAACCGCTGCCCCTGTTGACGGCGTTCCGGTGACGGACGTGTGGCCAAACCGCCGTCTGCCGACACCCGTGACCTCCCACAGCGCGTCGATGACCGCCTGCTGCGAGTCGGTCACCTCTGGTGCTGCTTGACCGAAACTTTTTTTATCTTGGAGGTCCTTTGTTATCATTGTAGTTAGTTTCTTTCTTGTGCGGGGGTAAGTCGCTAAACTGTTACCCGCACAAGATGGATCTAATCGATCTGTTCTCCTGACGTTTTCACACTCGAGGGTGAGTGCTGGACGTCCGGGTGTTCTGCAATTCTGGTGACGGTGATGAGGGGCACGTGTCGGTCAGTCGACTGTGCGTGACACGACCGATTTAATGAGTGCAGGGTTCCGTTCAGCATAGGTAATAGATCCCCCAATCCGTCTGAGCTGATCTCGTTGACAGGGTGGTTGGTTGGTTGGTTGGTGTTCGTTCTGTATCTTTTGCTGAGCTTAGCTCTTAGCTTAGTTATCTTCTTTTCTTCCGCGTACTTCTGTAACAAAGATCTCGCACACTTTTATATATGAATCTACTGCATGGTTGGGTATATGCCATGGATGATGGGATGCGTTCAACGACCCTGGGGCCGGGTGGTCAGCGTTGGTGTTCTGGCGTTGATGCTGGTTGTGGTGGTTTGTTTCAGTCCGGTGAGCGGACTTGATCCATCGAGGATGAAGATCAAAGTGGTGGATCCCGGTCCACTGAGTGTTGTGTCGGTGACGGACGGTGCGGTTATTCGTGCGGATGGGAGTGTAACGTTTCTAACAGATCCGACGTATGATGAGATTCCGCCGTTACCGGCGGGTCATCGGTGGGTTGCCGCAACGCGGAAGGGTGCTATTGACGAGACGGGCGCGCTCTGGATTCTGGTTAAGTATGCGCGTTTGGATAAAACGACCTATATGAAGTGGACCAAATACAATAAGGACAGAATCTATGTGGGGGTATCTTCAACTGCTGCCCATATTGACACGCATGACTGCAACAATCGGATTTTTGCAATAGGGTTTGATTGGGTGCAGGGAACCTACCTTGATCTGGTAACCGTTTCTTTTGATGGGTGGTCATCCGAGATACTTAAGGATATAATTGTGCTGAATACCGGTCGTGACCCGAAACATGGGGATCTCCGCATCGACCCCCCTGTTCCCGGTTGGCGATCTTTTATCGCCGGGTATGATTATGGGTTAGCGGTATCATCGGACGGTCGAGTGTTTGGCGTGGGGAACACCGCTGATGGTCAAGACCAGTTACGGGGTCGGTATACGGACGTTGCCACGGCAACGTATGTTGGAAATATCCTTGATAATCGGTATAGTCTTGGCGTGACGCAGGAGGGTGGCATCATTGAGTTTGCGGGCGACGACCCCAACCATATTCAGTCGGATATCCAGGCGGCCAATCTGACCCATGTCCGCATGGTTGCGGCCGGGCCGGACCGAGCCATGGCACTAACGGAGGATAATAAGTTGTATGTGTTTGGGAATACGGGGGGATGGTCTAAGGCCGATATGGGCGCCCTTGCTCAATACAGATCGTGCAGCAGCATGATTGCAGCTGCACCGCTCCACATTGGAGTGGCGGATACGTCATGGTTGACGCTCCACCGACCGGACTGTTTGTTTGTTATGGTTCCAACGGCTGTCGGTGGTGGGGGAGAGGGGTGAGTGAACCCCCTCACCCAGCAGCGTTTTCTGAGTTTTTTCTTTTTCTTTTTTCTGAGTGATTTTCTCTCTGTGTGGGGCCACAACCACACTATGCGGGAGTCGGGGTAGACTCTGCCGGAGTGGGACTGTTTGCAAGTAACGGGTTGAGGGCGCGTGTGAATTGTCCCAGTGCTTGTGCTTCCTCTCGGCGTTCCTGTGCTAGGCGTTCCAGTTCACTGACTTGGAGACTAATGGCGCTGTCTTGAGACTGGACCAGGATTTGTGCCCAATTGCCGATGGAGTCGGCGTCCTGCTGAGCCAGGGTCTGCTGGAGTTGGATACTTCGTTCAATTGTGGTAGCGCGCAGATCCACGAGTTTCCGCAGAGGGTCCGTTTGTGCGGTGTTCTGCTGGAGGACCTCTTCGAGGTGTGCCTGGACGGACTGGTTGTGGGGGTGTCGAGCGCGGTGAGCCAACTTCTGACATTCCTGAGCCTTGTCGGTCAAGAAGGAGGTCTGAACCGGTATGGCATACCCCCCAGCTTGGATGATCCCCTCACGCGCATCCGCTTGCTGCGCCAGGATCTTCCCCTGTTGCTCCATTAGTTGTATCACCGCCAAATTAGACGACGAACTCTGATAGTCACTATCCCTCCCGATAGCCAGCGAAGTCTTGACCTCATCGTCGAGATCGCGTGCCGTTTCTCGCATACGGTCAATCTCGCTGGTCGTTTGTTTCCGATACTCCTGTACAATCACTTCGATCGCCTGCGCGCGTGCCGCTTCCCGCGCGCGGTCCTGCGCTACCTGGTCGAATTGCTCCGCCACCGCTTCATCCTCGAACAGTGCCGAATCCGAATCTGCCATGCCCGCCACCGCTTCATCAACGGGGACTTCCGGACCTTCAACCAATGGAACCTGCGGTGATGCATCCCTGCTGGTGAGGGGGAGGGGACGCGGCGCGCTCATACGGTCCACTATCGGGTCCACATCCACCGCATCGTACAGATCGTGACACTCCTGGGCTAGCTGCTCCAACGCAACCGCGTTGGTCTCAAACTCCTGCGCCAACGCCGTGAAACCCTCGGCTAACTCCCGCTGCTCCGTCACCTCCGCACTCTCCGCTGCTTGACCGCCCTGCTCCAACTCCTCCGCACGCCTCTGCAGTTCCGCCGCCGCTACCGTCATTTGGTGGCTATCCTCCCGTGCAGCCTGACTCTCTTCCCGTGCTACCCGTTCAAGAGCCTCCCCCTCCTCACGTATCAACTCCTTCTGCTGCGCAAGAAGCAGATCCAATCGCTGAATCTTCAGCGCCCACTCCGCATCACGAGCTGCACTCCCCGCAGCCATTCCTCCTCCATCACTCCCCGCTTCATCTGTACCCTCTTCTACCATCAACCCTTGAGAACCGGGGGGAGCGCCCCGATCATCATCATAACCTCGCCCAAATTCCTCCAAAGGCGAGAGATATGCCTCTGCACGCATATCATTCGCACTCACATTCGCACTCACATTCGCACTCATATCCCGCGGCCTATACCTCGATTTATGATACCTCGCTTGAAGCTGAACGGGGGCAAGATCTCCATGCGCATTCCAGTGCGCCAACTCCGCCAAAAGGGTTTCTGTCTCTTGCCTAAGCTGAACCCTGAGCCGTTCATAGGCCTCTCGCTGCGCACGCACCGCATTGAGCTGCCCCGGGTTCGTCAGCTCTTCCCAGGGGTGTCTGACTCCGCGAACATCCCCCATAGCAAAAGCAACCCGCCGACGATAATTTAGTTCCAGAAGCTGCAATTGAGTGCCTATCAGCTCCTCCCCCAGGGTGAAAGCCGCATTCATGTCCTGAACCCACATAAATCTCCGATGCACCAAAAACGCCAGTTCTTCAGGCAGCAAGTCGTAGGCGTCCGCGGTCTCGTTTGGTAGGTTCCCGATCGCTCTCCTCTCCTGTTCCCACACCCCCCGTTGTCGCTCTATTTCCGCCCGTGCTCGATCAAGTTGAAAAGCCTCCCATCGTGCAAAAAAATATATAGTTTGATTTTGTTGGAGGCCAGATTGCAACCCATATCCAAGGATCGTAGCATTAGGTCTCACGTCCAACTCACGTATATTGGTGGCAGTAAGATTTACTTGATCGAAAATCTCCATATAATCAACACCCGCTCTCGCCTGTTCCATATATCCGTTGGTAATGATGACCCTCGTACGTGCCATCGCCTCAAAAAAGTCAGCAACCGCGGGAGTGTCATATCTATTTGCAGGGATCTGAAACCCTAAAATACGCAGAGTGGTATTATCCACAATAACCTCCACCTCGGGTGGAATGGGTACCTCCGGTATCGGGAAATCGAGGCGGTTTTCTTCACGGAACTCGGCACCGGGTACAAGACGTACCGTTCGCTGTAGGGGGGGCCCAGGGATCACGTTAAGCAATGCCGCATATGTTCCACCCAACTCTCTATTGTCTTGTGTAGCGGGTTGTGGTATCTGGAACCTACCTATTGGTACAAATCTCTCCGCTGCTCCCAGATTTGGAAGAGGGATGGGGAGGGCAGCCGCAATCTCGGGGGGTGCATGATGTACGATTCTTATCACTCCGTCCAGGCCTCGGGGGTTCACCGCAAGAATGTCATCTATCGCCTGCCGCGCCAGAATCTCATTCGGCGTCCAGATCTGGATCTGCTGCGGGTTTTCCAGCACCGTCGCCGTACCTCCACCCCCACGATTAATCATCTGTCCCCCACCACGAGGGTACTCTTCCATCGCACCAGGGTTGATCCCACCTGTGTTCCGTATAGTTGCGGGATTGTTTACAGTCCCGCGTGGTGCATTGGGAACGTTCCGCATGCCCTCTGGCAGCGCAAACGGCCTCCCAAAACCGGTGTCTGGGATATTTAGTAGGTCTTTCTCCAGCATGTTCTTTAGCTGCAGCATGTTCTCTGGACTGATTTTTTGCACTGCTGACCCCGGTTGCGCCACTGCTGACCCCGGTTGCGCCACTGCTGACCCCGGTTGCGCCACTGCTGACCCCGGTTGCGCCACTGCTGGCCTCGGTTGCGCCACTGCTGGCCTCGGTTGCGCCACTGCTGGCCCAGTTCCACAGAGGAGCTTTGCCACATAGGGCTCGGCCCAGACTAGCAGGGTCGCCACTACCACAGCAGCGGTAACCGCTGCAACAGTCTTAGTCGTCTCCTCCCAGGTGAGGTCGGGTTCGGGCACGATGATGGTGTCCCCCACGGGGACGCCTTCATCATCGGTCAGATATTGGGTATCGGCCAGAACTCCCGTGGGGAGGAGACACAGCCCACAAACCAGGAGGAGGGTCACGCCTTTGTGGCACACAGATATCATATATTGTCTTGTGCACACACCGGGTCATTAAATATCCGACCCATATTGTGCATGTGCATGTGCACAAACCAGTTTGGCCAACCCCAGTGGTGCCAAACCATATTATTATGTGGTGCTGGTGTAGCCACATGCAAGGACCGCTGGACAACTACGTCATATCCGGGGTCGACCGAACGATGGTAAAGCCGCGATTCCGACAATACTCCAACAACGTTGCGTTCTGGCCGACCAGATCCTAGCTCCGCGTCGATACGCGAGCATACGTTACTATGTGCACAGACATATGTCACATTGTCGTGCAAAAATGTGTTGCGAGAATGATTATTCATGTGCATAAAGTGTGTGTCAAATCTAGATAGTTTTGTCCGTTTTTTTTTCCTATATATAAATGGCTGCATTAGGGCTACTTGAAGGCTACTTGAAGGCTACTTGAAGGGTGATTTTATGCACATATTTATGCACACTACGAGAAATTAGAGATTATATGCCACATTTGTATCACAAACTCATATCCCTCCTCATCGTTTGTGGGCTGTGTCTCCTCCCCACGGGAGTTCTGGCACACGATGATCATGTCGTTGTCACCGCTATTGCAGCAGGGGAGTGGCACAGCATGGCGCTCAAAGATGATGGTACTGTCGTCGCCTGGGGGGACAACGATCTTTGCCAGAGCGCCGTGCCGGCCGGACTTGGTAATATCAAAGCCATCGCCGCGGGGAAGAGACATAGCCTGGCGCTCAAGGATGACGGCACCGTCGTCGCCTGGGGAAAATGTGACCCAGGAATAGTGCCCCGCCCTCCCATCCCTCCCATCATAGACTTCCCCCCACCCTCCATTTTGGAATATACCCTAACAAAGGTCAAGTGCGACGAGTATGACTCGTGCGATGGGCCGGCTGGACTCAAAAATGTCACCGCCATCGCCGCAGGAGATTGGCACAGCCTGGCACTCAAGGATGACGGCACCGTCGTCGCTTGGGGATACACGTCATCTGTGCCCGCAAACCTCACCAATGTCAAAGCTATCGCCGCAGGACATGATCACAGTCTCGCGCTCAAACAGGATGGCACCATCGTCGCCTGGGGGAGCAACTGGAACGGTCAGAGTGATGTACCGGCCGGACTCAGCAATGTTGTCGCTATCGCTGCGGGGGCCTGGCATAGTCTGGCGCTCAAGGACGACGGCACCGTCGTCGCTTGGGGATACAATTGGCAGGACCAGTGCGACGTGCCCGCAAACCTCACCAATGTCAAAGCTATCGCCGCTGGGAATAAACACAGTCTCGCGCTCAAACAGGATGGCACCATCGTCGCCTGGGGGAGCAACTGGAACGGTCAGAGTGATGTACCGGCCGGACTCACCAATGTCAAAGCCATCTCCGCAGGAGGTTGGCACAGCCTAGCGCTCAAAGACGATGGCACCGTCGTCGCTTGGGGGAGCAACTGGCAGGATCAGTGTGATGTGCCCTACGACCTCACCAATGTCAAAGCCATCGCCTGGGGCGATATGCTTGAGGGCCAATGCAACGTGCCTCAGTGGACCACGTAAATTTAATATTCAGAAGGTGTGCATCAGGAGTTATATGACACTACGGCGGATCAAACTCACATCCCTCCTCATAGTTTGTGGGCTATGCCTCCTTCCCCTGGGAGTGGCAGCAATGGCGGAACCTTCAGGGACCGAGGATATGGCCGATGGCAGCACGATCTATTCTAAAGACTCCCTCTCAAAAGACCCACCCCTGCCAGATTGGGTGGTGGCATGCCTTGTTATAGTGGGTATTGTGGTGGCTATGGGCTACATATCTACCTGTGTGGCAGTAGGCGTCTTTTAGGAGGGTGAGACCGCACCACGACAGGCATCTGCGTTGCGTGTGAATCTCGGGACCGGGTGGGCAGGTGCGGTGGGGAAAACAATATGCGGACGTGCCAAACAAATCAAACTAGTAACTGCGGTACTGCGGTGCTGCGCTGCGAGCGCTCGGCTCGTAGTGCTCTCCGATCCAGATGCAGAGTGTGATACCACGTATGACAGAACCTCCCTCACATAAAGACCAAACACCTCCCCTATCCACGCCAGCGGCCCCTACCGAATCAAAAATACTCACCAACGTCATCGCCATCGCCGCGGGCGGGGATCACAGCATGGCACTCAAGGACGATGGCACCGTCATCGCCTGGGGATGCGGCGGCGTGCTTGCCAACCTCAAAAACGTCAAAGCTATCTCCGCGGGATGTGGGCACAGCCTGGCACTCAAAACCGATGGCACTGTCCTCGCCTGGGGGGAAGAGTCGGCTGATCAGTGCGACGTACCAGAAAATCTCACCAACGTCATCGCCATCGCTGCGGGGTGGGAACGCAGCCTGGCACTCAAAGACGATGGTACCGTCGTCGCCTGGAAATACTGCCACAGACCACCTGCCAACCTCAAAAACGTCAAAGCTATCGCCGCGGGGTCGCAGCACAGCCTAGCACTCAAGGATGACGGCACCGTCGTCGCTTGGGGATTCAGCCATTCGGACCAGTGCAACGTCCCAGAAAACCTCAAAAACATCAAAGCCATCGCCGCGGGATATGGACATTGCCTGGCACTCAAAACCGATGGCACCGTCGTCGCTTGGGGTGGTAACGATTCGGGCCAGTGCACCATCCCAGCAGACCTCAAAAACATCAAAGCCATCGCCGCGGGCGGGGATCACAGCATGGCACTCAAAACCGACGGCACCGTCGTCGCTTGGGGGGACAACAGGTACGGCCAGTCCACCATCCCAGCCGGACTCACCGATGTCGTCGCCATCGCCGCGGGAGGATATCACAGCATGGCACTCAAAGATGATGGTACGGTTGTTTCCTGGGGTGACACCATCCATAATAATTTTTGATAATAGTTCTGTGAGTGCGATCAGTGAAGGGTCTCTGCTTGAGACCCCCCATTCCTTGCCTTTTTCTTCGATGACCGTCACCCTGTCATAACCATAGATAACGGCCAGTACAAACCAATATATACCAATAAAAAACAGATGGTAACACTAAGAGAGTATTAATTCCCTTTTTTTTCTCAAGAGAATTGCCGACAGGGTTCACCAATTGTGATTTTTTACTGATGGTGGGGGGGTTAGTATATAAATGGTGTGGGTTCAGAGTGGTTTTTTGACGATTTTTGGGTGGTGTAATGGTTACAGTATGGAACGATTTTGAGAATTATTAATTTAAAGTGAATAAAAATAAAATTGATACGTATTGGGGAAAATGGGGTTGTGGCTGCATATTTTGGGGTATGGGGGAGTCTGCGGCGGGGTGTTGGCGGAGGTGATGGGGGGATGTTGATGGCGGTGTCAAACGAGGGCATTGTGGGTTCTGATGCTGAATTAGCGTGATATTACTGCGCGCATTAGTGATTTTGGTGATGTTTTTGTGGGTGATGGGCTGAGGTTTGGGAAGGAGAGGGAGTGTTCTGGGCAATTCCTGATATTGAGAGTTTTTTTTTTGATTTGAAGGGTTCCTGAACGTTTTTTTGTTTTTTGCACAAAGGAGTTGTGATTGGTCACAATGGTAGTCTCGACCAGTCACAATTGAGGGAAGTTGGGCTCGATTATTTTGGTGATTGTGTGGGTGTGAGTGAGCGGAAGATCGATTATTTTGGTGATTGGGGGGGTGAGTGAGTGGGTTAGGTGTGTGAAGATGGGTGATTTTCGACAAAAGTGCTGAAAAGTAGGGATGAGTTGTAAGACCTTCGGTAACCGAGCGAGGGTGAGATTGAATCGATCCTAGCTTAGAGTGTGGGGTGAGGGGGACTTGAGGAAGGGAAGGGCGAGATGTGTCGTAATCGTTGGTAGAGGGGGTTGTGGGGGTGACGTGGTGGGAGTGGATGAGTGTGAGGGGGTGCTTGTAGTGATTGGTTGAATAAGCGAATCGATGTGGTTTCCGGCGTTTGTGATGAGGGTTGAGAGAGTATTTTTTTGGCGGAGAGTAGCGATAAGTTTTGAGAGTGCGGCGTATGAGGTTGAGAAGGGAGGGTTTACGAGTGAATAATTTTGGATGAGTGCGTGTTTTGAGATGATGCACCTGCGTGAGGTGGATGAGAGGGAGTGGATGTGAGCCAGGAGGTTGCGCTGTGCCGGAGCGGAAGGGGGAATGAGAGAGAGCGCATGGTTTTTGGAGAGACTGGTGGTGGGGTTGGCGTGGTTGAGATGATATCGTCGAGAGAATTCCGCGGAGACGGCGAAGTATTGTGAGGTAAGACAGGTTGGAGCAACGGCGATCTGTCTGCCAGATCGAGAAATTCGGACGATTTTTTTGTGAGCGAGAGCGTGGAGCGTTCGCGAGAATATGCGAGGGTTGACGGGTACGGAACCGATGTGATGTGCTGCGGTGGCGTATGCTGGATAGATGGCGGTAGCGCAGGGTTGAGTAGGAGTAATTTTATCGATTTTGATGAGAGCGTGGAGAGCGGCGAGAGCGGTGTTAGAGAGAGATTTGAGGGTCTTTTGAGAGAGATTTTTGATGGGAGAGAGTGGTGCTTGAGTAAGGTGAGCGTGTCGTTCGCTCGTTGCGAGAATATGGTCGGGGTTCCAGGTCGAGATTCTGGCGATGAAGTGGGGTAAGCAGAGTGTGGGTTTGAGACTGATGGTGGGTGAGGGGGCCGACGGAGCGGATGTGGGGATAATGATGTGTCTGGTGTGTAATTCTGCGATGGTTTGGAGGAACTGGTCGTAGGAGATGGCGTTGTGAGAGCGAGATGTTTGGATATCGCGGTAAACGTCCCAGATTTTGGTGAGGGGGACGGGGATGGGATGGGGTTTGTGTGAGTGCGAGTGCGAGTGCGAGTGAGAAGTTCTGGTATGAGTGGCGATAGCGGCGTAGGCCAGAATGACGGAAAGTTGTCTTGGGTTGAGAGAATATTTGAGCGATTCGACAGGGTAACATGCGATTGCGCCGTCGGCGTCTCGGATATGGTGTTGTTCGAGGGTTGTTGAATCCCAGTACTTCACTAATTTTTAGCCGAGGCTAATCAAAACCGGCAGATCTAAATAGGCAGCGGGCGCCGCATATGGCAAATAGACGACAATTCACCCGCCGAATAAAGAATGAGATCCGAGCAGAAGATTGTTCCGAAATAGCAGTGGATGCAATCAACCGGAATCTCACCATTTCCATCAACGGAACACTGAGACAAAAGACCCTTATCCAGTCACTTGTTGGGATGTCAGCAACCAAACTATCCGTGCATTCCATCAATAAGGCCGGAGAAAAAGTCCCGTGTGAAACGTCAGTCAGATACCATTTATCGAAGGTGGATTTAGAATCGCTTTTCGAAATACAATCAAAGATCCTCACCTATTCAAACGATCAGATCCTTGTTCCCGGAAAATCGTATCATTTTGCCATAGATTTCACCGACGATCCTTATTATGGCGAAATTATCGAAGCGAACAAAGATTACGTCCTCAAGAGTAAAATGAAGAAATCAACAACCACATTTTACTCGTATGTTTCGCTCTCCATCACAACAAAAGGTCAACGGCAGACCCTTGCAGTTTTCCCGGTGAAGAAGGGTGTGTCAAAGGTCGAGTACATCCGGAAATTTTTGGCCATTATCCACAACGCAAAAGTGAACACCCAAGTACTCTGTCTTGATCGGGGATTTTACTCAAAAGATGTGTTCTCATTTCTCCAGAAGGAAAAGATCCCGCACATTGTTCCGGTGAGAAAACACGGCGAAGAACTCAAGAAAATACTCCGGGGAAATCATTCCCGGTATGCACAGTATACGATGATGGGAACTGGCGAACCTCTTTCTCTTACTCTGGCAATTGATGTCCAGTACCTTCTGGGAAGGAATAAGAAATACGGGAATGTGAACCTGGGTTACGTCGTGTATGGTATTAACTGGAAACCCCGTCGGATCTACCGGGTCTACAAGAACCGGTTTGCGATCGAGTCTTCGTACCGTATCCGGAATATCGTGAAAGCAAGGACATCCACAAGAAACGTTGTGATCCGGTACCTGCTGACGATAATCTCTTTCCTTCTCAAAAATATCTGGGTCTCTCTTCAATGGATGTTCTTCTCTAAGGTTCAACGAGGACCAAGAACCGTTGCTGAAGATTTGTTCCGTTTCGATTTCTTCCGGCTATTGGTCTGGGAAGGGATTCGGAAAAAACTCAAATTTGTCTCATTTGTTTCTGTTCTTCGACCGTTTGGTTGATCAGAGGTTGAGAGTATTGATGACTTGCCAAAATTCACGGAGGTAAATTTAGAGAAGTACTGAGACTGCAATCGTTATCATTAATCCAAAAACACATACAATTGTCGATGTGAATCCCCTCGCCCTTGAGATTCTGTGCCGGACTCGCGAGGAGGTTATCGGCAAAAGATGCATGGAATTTATCTGTCCCACGAAAAGTGGCGAATGTCCGGTTACTGATAAGCACATCGATCTCCATGGAAACGAGCGGACACTCATCAACAGCCGGGGAGAAAGAATCCCGATCCTGAAGACCGTTGCTATCGGGGACGTCGCGGGAGAAAAATACCTTATTGAGAGTTTTGTCGATATCTCCGAACAGAAACGATCTGAAGAACGGAAGAACGCTCTTATCTTCTACCTGAACGAATCGATAGCCCGTGTAAAAAAACCCATGGAACTCACGAGCCGGAATCTCGATGAGATCGCAACGCAGGTACGTTCCGGTACGTTCGATGCCGAAGAGATCCGGATGCAAATTCAGATCCAGTCAAACAACCTCCGCCAGATGGAGAGAAATCTCCAGACGCTTCTTGAAGAGGTCAGGGATGAAAATAACGAGATCTCGGAAAATGTCTGCGCGTTCCGGGATGGGGTGTGAAGACCTGTGGTTATGGAAGGGGTCCGCGACCCGGCCGGCGAGCGCAAGCTTTATTTGATGCTTGCCCAGGCGGAAAATTTTCACGCGATGAACACCGCGGTTATAGAAAAAATCGTCCGCATGGGATGTACTCCCCTGGTGATCAGTGTAAACCAGCCCTACAAAGTTCTCTGCAGGACA
Source organism: uncultured Methanoregula sp. (assembly GCA_963666355.2). Lineage (GTDB taxonomy): Archaea > Halobacteriota > Methanomicrobia > Methanomicrobiales > Methanospirillaceae > Methanoregula. The sequence goes on along the minus strand of CAXXCP010000015.1, from coordinate 4,813 downwards.
TACCGGAATGCCGGCCTGGACCCGGAATCATTCTACGTGATCGATGCGGTTACCCAGCATTCCGGAGGTGTACCTGAACCGCACCCACGCGTAAAGTTTGTTACCAATCCTGCGAACCTGACCGATCTCGGTATTGCGATCACCGAGTTCCTGAAACAGATCCCGGAAGAGAGGACCTGTATCCTGTTCGACTCGGTGAGTATGCTGCTGATTCACATTCCGACCGCTACCGCTTCGAAATTTCTGCATTTTGTTGTGAACAAACTCAAATTAAAAGGTGTGACAGGAATTTTCCTTTGTGTGGAGAAGGGTCTCGATCCGGTCATTATCTCCCAGATGTCATCCATTGTCGATCATGTGATCGATTATGACACGATGGGGACAGATACGTTGATCTGATGTTCCCGTTACATCTCTCAAATGGTCTTTTATCTCAAAGGAGTTTCCTGACCTTGAGAACAAAGTGTCCTAACGTCTTAGGATAAACATTTTTTATCATAAGTACGAAAAAAATACAGATTGTGTTCGATGGGGAAAATGTTATCACTAATTTTCCGGATGAAAAACAGCTATGTTCTTCCCGCAATCACCGGGATGTCCCGGTGTGAGGAGTAAAAACATCGAGGTTAATGCTCCCCATCTGTCCATCGCGGTGAAGATAGTATTCCGGAAGCCGGTTCTGGTTGTCATAGAACGAGAACCAGTAACTTAGTTTGTAGGTCTTTTTGTCATAACCATCTATAGATGGATAACTGGCAGTATCATGAAGTAGTATTACGCCGGGGTGGTCTTTCGTGAGTGTTTTGGTATCGGTTATATCTCCATAAAAGGAGATTTTGTCCCATCGTGTACCGCGATAGTACCAGGGAAGTGGCCAATAATCCTTGGATGCAATTACTACCCGGTCTGAAGCATCCATCAGTTTCATGACTTCACGCATATCTTCCGAGTTTTGTACCTGCACGATCGGCTCGTTGATATCTGCCGGGATAAACGCAACGTGCCAGGTCATCGCCAGGAGAAATACACATCCAAGAATTGCAAAGACCATCTTTTGCCAGTTTAATTTATAAACCGCAACAAAACACATTGGCAACAATTGAGGGATAAGAAGCCAGGGCACTTTTTCTCCAACATATGCGTAAAAAGCCATGGTTAATATTATCCAGTAAATACAGAACTGGATAAAAATATCTGATTTTCCGGTTTTGTCTTTTCGGAGATGGAGCTGGCGAAGGCTTTCGCTTGCGAGGTCCCGAACGGGGAGTTCGAAACGACGACGCGTTATCCATGTTTTCACTCTTCTTCCCCAAAGGAAGATATTCACATCCTTGAACAGGAATTGGACCGTGGCTACGATCGCGAGAATAAATATGGGTAACTCGTACAGAAGGTACAAGGGGATATAGAAGTAGAACGGACCCCCGAGTCGCTGTTCATTGTGCATCGCTACCCAATGAGAAACTGCCTGGTACCAACCCGTTGTATTGGCCTGAAAATTTACTCCCTGCAATCCAATGTGGAAGTTCTTACCGATGAGAGTTTCCGAATGAAACCCAAACGATGAATAGAGAACTGCCAGAATCCCGATGGTAAGAAATATCCAGATGAGAAGATCGTTTTTCCATCCCACCGGAAGGGTAAAACGTTTCATCCAGACTGCCAGCGCAAAAAACGAGAAAAATATCAACAGTATGACCGGCATCTCTTCCTTACAGGCAAGTGCCCCGGCGGCAGCAACAGCTGCCACTATCGAGTAACGAGTCTGCCCCTTTTCAAAGTAGTAAAGTAGAGCAACGAGAAGGAGCAGGGTAAAAAACAGCATGAAGATATCGTGCCGAAGGAAACGGGAGAAATACACCATATCCGGCGAAATTGCGAGGAATAGCGCGACGAAGAGAGTCTGGTTTTTATTGATATATCCTAACCGGTGGATACAATATACAAGAGGAAGAAGGAGAAATCCGAAGAGTGCCGGGAGGATCCTGGCTATCAGGTCGGAACTTCCGAAAAGGGAGAGCATCCCTGCTGTGACATAATAGAGGAATGGTCCGTGATAACTTGGGTCGTATACCCACGATCCCTTGGTCAATAATTCATAGGAGAACCATGAATGGATGGCTTCATCGTGATGGAGAAGTTTAAGATCCAGTTGTGAAAACCGGAGAATAAATGCAACCAGAAGAATGATAAAAAAAATTCTTTCGAATGTAAAAAATTTTTTAATTTTATTGGATACTACAGCGGCCTGCTGCACGCTGCACCTTCAACTCTCGAGTACGATCTCAATGCCGATATCTTTTGGCACCTGAATGCGCATCAGCTGGCGGAGTGCACGTTCGTCTGCATCGATATCGATGAGGCGTTTGTGAACGCGCATCTGCCAGCGGTCCCACGTAGCGGTTCCCTCGCCATCGGGGCTTTTGCGGATTGGTACAACCAATCTTTTGGTCGGTAGCGGTATTGGGCCGGCCAGATTTACACCTGTGCGTTCTGCAATTTCCCGGATTCTGTCACAGACCATCTCTACTTTATTGAAATCAGTCCCTGTCAGGCGAATTCTGGCTTTCTGCATGGTAACCACCAAAAAATTATCTTATCTGCTTAGGCTTGATGGCAATACACATACCGGCGGCAATGGTTGCACCCATATCACGGACTGCAAACCTCCCGAGCTGCGGGAGTTCCTTGATGTTTTCAATAACCATTGGCTTGGTTGGCTTGATAACGACAATGGCTGCATCCCCGGACTTGAGGAAGGTCGGATTCTCTTCCTTGGTCTGACCCGTGCGGGGATCGAGTTTCTTCTGGAGCTCCACAAAGGTGCAGGCGGTCTGGGTGGTGTGGCAGTGGAAGACCGGTGTATATCCAACGGTCAGTGCGCTGGGGTGCTGGAGCACGACAATCTGTGCGGTGAACTCATCGGCAACGGTCGGTGGTGCCTCGGTCGGACCACACACATCGCCACGGCGGATGTCACCCTTTGCGATACCACGAACGTTGAACCCGACGTTGTCACCGGGTAATGCCTGTGGAATCTCTTCATGGTGCATTTCAATGGACTTAATTTCTCCATCCTTGTTGGCAGGCATGAAGGTAACTTTCATTCCCTTCTTCATGATACCCGTCTCAACACGGCCCACGGGCACAGTGCCGATACCGCTGATGCTGTAAACATCCTGGATAGGGAGACGGAACGGTTTTTCAGTAGGCTTCACGGGTTCCTTGAATGTGTCAAGTGCCGCGATAAGGGGAAGACCCTTGTACCATGGGGTTTCAGGGCTGTTTACCTTGATGTTCTGGCCGCCTAATGAGCTAATCGGGATGAAAAGAGTCTCATCGGGTTTGTAACCGACCATCTTGATAAGGTCTGACAGTCCTTTTTTGACCTCGTTGAAGCGTTTTTTCATCGAATTTGATCATATCCATCTTGTTGATGGCGATGATGATCTGGGTGATACCGAGAGTCCGGGCGAGGAAAACATGTTCTTTCGTCTGGTCCATTACTCCATCGGGCGCTGCAACAACAAGGACAGCTGCATCTGCCTGAGAGGCACCGGTGATCATGTTTTTGACGAAATCTCTGTGCCCGGGACAATCTACGACGGTGAAATAGAACTTGGGAGTGTCAAACCTCTTGTGAGCGATATCGATGGTGATACCTCTCTCACGTTCCTCTTTCAGGTTATCCATAACCCATGCAAACTCAAAGGTTGCCTTTCCCTTGCTTGCGGCTTCCTTCCGGTACCCTTCGATGATGTGGGCAGGAACTGCACCGGTCTCGAACATCATTCGTCCGACGGTGGTTGACTTTCCGTGGTCGATGTGGCCGATTACGGCCAGATTCATGTGGGGCTTGTCAGTTGCCATATTATGTGATCCTCCAAAAGTTGAGACTGTCCTCTTACAGTCAATTTATGCGAGTATTACTTATATGAGACCCAACTATTTAAAAGATTTCGATTGCCCGGCCCATTTTTCAGAAGAGATAATTGTTCCGACAACATAAAATCTGATCCTGAATAATTCTTCACTATGAAGACGCTCCCTTTTCAAAGAGACGAGAAAAAAGGCCGGGTAACAGTCGAATGTGCAGATGGCGTTGTATCTGTTAACAGCCATTGCGCGTATTGCAGGCATTGCAAAGGTGTCCGGGTTCAGTACTTCACTAATTTTTAGCCGAGGCTAATCAAAACCGGCAGATCTAAATAGGCAGCGGGCGCCGCATATGGCAAATAGACGGCAATTCATCCGCCGAATAAAGAATGAGATCCGAGCAGAAGATTGTTCCGAAATAGCAGTGGATGCAATCAACCGGAATCTCACCATTTCCATCAACGGAACACTGAGACAAAAGACCCTTATCCAGTCACTTGTTGGGATGTCAGCAACCAAACTATCCGTGCATTCCATCAATAAGGCCGGAGAAAAAGTCCCGTGTGAAACGTCAGTCAGATACCATTTATCGAAGGTGGATTTAGAATCGCTTTTCGAAATACAATCAAAGATCCTCACCTATTCAAACGATCAGATCCTTGTTCCCGGAAAATCGTATCATTTTGCCATAGATTTCACCGACGATCCTTATTATGGCGAAATTATCGAAGCGAACAAAGATTACGTCCTCAAGAGTAAAATGAAGAAATCAACAACCACATTTTACTCGTATGTTTCGCTCTACATAACAACAAAAGGTCAACGGCAGACCCTTGCAGTTTTCCCGGTGAAGAAGGGTGTGTCAAAGGTCGAGTACATCCGGAAATTTTTGGCCATAATCCACAACGCAAAAGTGAACACCCAAGTACTCTGTCTT
>CAXXCP010000014.1:0-62010 GCA_963666355.2 uncultured Methanoregula sp. | reverse complement strand
AATGATCCAGCACCTAAACTCCTGATATGAAGGTGTGTATTATGTGCGGCGGAGAAGGGACGCGTCTCCGGCCGCTCACGTTCGAACGACCAAAACCCTGCATCCCTATTGTCAACCGACCGTCCATCCAGCACCTTGTCTCACACCTGTCCAACCTTGGCTTCAGGGAAGTGGTCCTCACCCTTGGTTATATGGGAAATGCGATTGAAGATGCACTGGGTGACGGGTCGCTTTTTGGCATCGATATTGCCTACGTTCACGAGAAAGCAAAGCTTGGAACTGCGGGGAGTGTCAAAAATGCCCAGCAGTATCTCGACGGCCAGGATTTTCTTGTTGTCGGCGGGGACCACATTACCGACCTGAATGTCCTTGAATTTTACCGGACCCATAAAACCGAAAAAGCCGCAGTAACGATCGGGCTCATTTCCATCGATGATCCGGGCGAGTATGGTATTGCCGAGATCGATGTCTCGTACGAGATCAAACGGTTCAAGGAAAAACCGGCGCCGGGTGAGATCTTTTCCAACCTGGCAAGTACCGGGATGTATGTATGCAGCCCGGAGATCTTCGATCACATTCCCGCCGGAACAAAATATGATTTCGCACGGGACCTCTTTCCCAAATTAATGGATGAAGGGCACGTCCTGAAAGGATGGCTTGCCCGGGGTAACTGGACCGATGTCGGCAGCCCGCACTCCCTCCGCCAGGCAGAGCGGTGGAAGTTACAGGATATCTCGTTTACCGACATTATTGGAGATCTCTCTATGCACGGTGCACAGGTGCAGGGTCCGGTGCAGCTGGGGAATTCGATCACGCTTGGGAAGAACACAAAGGTCATCGGCCCTGTGGCAATTGGTCCTGGCACAATAATCGGCGACAACGTTCTCATCGGCCCATACACAAGCATTGGCGATAAGTGCATTATCCGGAACAATGTGAAGATCTTCTCATCCTCTCTTTACAACCGGGTAATTGTGGGCGCGAACAGCACGATATCCGGAAGTATCATCGACAATGATACGCATATCGGCGAAAAGTGCAGTATCGAGAATGACACCGTGATCGGTCCCCGGGTTGTCCTCCGGGACCGGGTTGTTGTCCATTCGAAGACACGTCTCTGGCCCGAAGTTGTCATTCCGGATGGTACCATCGTTAAGGAACATGTTCTCAATGAGAAATTCGACCTTCGCTGCGAAGGCTCGTAACCCTTTTTTCTTTCATTTTAAAAATGATAGCCTTGAGGTTTACTGAATAGTACTTGCGGTAAAAAAGAGAGGTTGTTCGACAGGCAAGTCACCTACACCCGGCGTACGAGCCGGTGGGTAATTGCAACCAGCGGGTGCCTCGCGTAGTCAAGAACCTGAATATCATCCAGTGTCTTTAAGTTCATGGCTTTGGCGGTTCGTTCCATCCCGAGTTCAATATCTTCCCGTATCCCGATGATATACGCATCGAGCGCGGTTATGCCCAGCCGCTTTGCTGCAAGTGCCCGGTGATGACCGTCGACAAGGATCGTCCGGCCCGGGCGCTTGACCACGATAATCGGCTCTGCCAGTCCCTTTTTAATCTCGTATATCCTGCCTTCAAGTTCATCTTCATAGATCTTTGACTGCGTGGGGAGTAGATCGGCAACCGGGATTGTCCCGCGATCCAGGGATGGATCAACCCCGTAGAGTTTTTTCAGGGTCGTGATAAAGTTAAAGACTTTCTCCGGTGAGACATGTTCGATCTGGGATCGGATGACATCCGAGTTGGAAATGATTCCAAGAAGGCAGTTCTTTTCATCAACAACCGGAAGTTTCTGGATCCCGCTCCGGAAAATTACCCGTGCAGCATCGTTGATGTCCATATCGGGATCGGCGACAATAAGATTTGATGACATAACCTGCTCAACCGGAGTTGTTGGCTGGACGAACAGGAGGTCCCGTGCCGAAACATATCCAACTACTTCATTCCCGTCTATTACCGGGAAACCATCATGGTGGGTCTTCTGTATCTTCTCGATAACGTCTTTGGCTGTGCCATGAAAATCGACACTGACCACGTCATAGGTCATGTAATCCTTGACCTTTTTCTTGTCCATCAATACTCCTTCCTTTGCCGAATACTAAAAGTCATCGGTAAAATTGGGAAATTAAAAGAGTCTTTAATCTCAATGCGGTATTCTTAGGCAGTTCTGTCGTTGCTTTAGCCTGAGCTAACGAATACTGTTTTGTAATCTTCCTATTCCTCCGGCTTGTTAAAAAGATCCGTAAAAAAGGTTGCATTCCACCATATTGTTCCTGTCCAAAATCTTACGGTGCTTTTTTTTGGTAATGCGGAATAGTTTATGTCGGTTGGACAACGATCTAATAAGGAGGATTGTTTCAGAATGGGTGAAAAGCAGAGGAAGGAAGAATCAAGGAAAAAATGGACCAAGGTACTCGCAGTTTTTGCAGGAGTACTCTTTGTCGTGCTCATGGTCGTTTCGTCGCTTGGGACCGGATGGATTACCGGTCTTGCAGGAGTAAAACCGGGGCAGGCCGCAGTTATTGATTATACCATCTATGAGGCAGACGGTAAACCCGTTGTAACCACCAACACCCAGCTCTTATATCAGGCGGCAGCAAAGGGAGAAAACCTTATGCAGGGGAAACAAATCCAGGTCACCGCAAATATGAACCAGACCCAGGGAATTATCCCGGTACCGTTTTATACCGAGAGCACCGGATGGTCCAAGCAGTTCGCGCTCTTTAACCCTGAATATGCTGCGATCTCCTCGGGTATTGTCGGCATGAAGCTGAACGAGAAGAAAAATATCGTTGTCCCTTCGAGTTCGACCATGACACAGACCTGGACTGCGGCCCAGCTCGCCCGCAACGGCGTTAATATTACCGATATCAACGTTGGAGATAAACTTGCGATGGGCGTATCGGATAATCCATCAGCAATGATAAACTCCACGGCAATCTCCTATGTTCGTATGGGGGAAGTGTTGACCAAGGGTCCGGAAAGTGTTGAAGTAAATTTCGGGTACCCTTCAATCGATGTCAGCATTGTTTCGATAAGTTCGCGATAATCAGCAATCACTTTTTTTTGCTACCCGGTTTTGTTACCCGGAAATCCATTCACGGATTGAATGAACAGGGGTTGTTGATCGAAGAATAATCGAAGAAAAAGCAAATTTGGGCCTCTTTATCCTGCCGGATTTCCCATCCGGTTCGAATAGTGCGACAATCTTTCAACACAACAAACCCGGCCTTATGTTGCAATCGCGGAAGATCCGGGAGTACCCCCTGGTCCGGAAAGAAACCTGGTGGCCCAACTGGAAATTCCCCGGAAGCCCGTTAAAAAAAAAGGCGGTAGAAATGTGGAGGATGTGTGTCGACATTAAAATCGATGATATATACGACAATACCGGGAGTCCTTTGAAGCCTTGCCTCTCGCAATTGAAAACTGATTTCCGGGGTCGCACCGGGAATCAGTTCCCCCGGTACCGCATAAAAAAGAACGACGATCTATCCGCGAACGCCGTAAATTCGTTTCACCTTGTGTGCTACGGTCTTCCACCCTTCTTTGCGCATGAGGGGACCGTCACGGAGTTTGAGGTGGGTGATCTCGAACCTTTTCCCGGAGACAACATACTTTTCGCCAACAACAAACGGCTGCTCACCATCGCATTCGATGTACACCGGAATTGTCTTCCATTCGTCATGAATAGAGATCTTGACAATAACCTGCTCGATTGCCCGTGACCAGATCGTTGAAATATCTGCGGCTTTTGCACGATCGACACGCATCTCTCCGCTCTCAATTGAAGTCACCTCAACCCCGAAGGCATCATCACCGCATTCAGCGACAAGGTGGTCTCCAACATTACATTCATCGTCACCGGAGAGTTCGATGGAACATACCTTTGAGCTCCCTTCCCGGGAGACAATGGTTTTAATCATCCGGGAGGCAGGTTCACGTTCTTTCTGAATTCTCTGGTGATGGCCGCAGACTGTGCACCGGACAAGGGTATCCCGGGATGCGGAGATAATCTCATGTTCGGTCTCATCGCTGCAGTCAGGGCAGTGGACGGTAATAAACATTGATTATGCATGGCAACCCTCACATGATAAAGTACGGGATGCCGCATGTTCGTTCGTGAAATTATCCGGTGCCGGGGGCACCCGCTTGTCCTTGCCACTCATCCCACAACGTTTGAAGTGACAAGGGAAGAGCACCTCACTGAATCCAGCAACTGCATAATCGGGATAGCCGCTGATAAGGGGTGTGCGGGTCTGTCCACGGAGTTTAAGTCAGTGCTTGCGCATGACGCTGCCTCTCTTCAGACAACACTCTCGTGCAATGGAATAGAAGCCGTGATTGGCTCACGGGGTTCTTCGAAGATGGCGCTTGATCATCCGACCGATATAGTCTGGCGAAGGAGCCCTTTCGTCTGCGGAAGGACGATTGGTATCCTGTCGGATACCGTATCAGTAACATTGCCCAGAGCACTTATTGCGAGCCTTGCAAAAGGATGCCCGATGGTAGTCTCCCTCGAGGTTACTCGTCCCGGCTGAGGGTAGAGATCCTGAGTTCCGCTTCAGCAAGCAGGCATTCGCATTGCCGGACGAGTGCTGCACCCTGTTCGTAAAGCCGGATGCTCTCATCAAGGCCGGTGTTTCCATCTTCGATCTTTTCAATAATCTGTTTCAACAGTTCAACTTTTTTCTCGTATGTTTCCGTCATGATTCCCGCTCCACCTTCTCTACAATTACCCGAGTGTTCCCATCATAAAACCGGATCCGCATCCGGTCATGTTGAGCCAGTTCGCTGGCACTCTTTACGACACTGCTATCCTTTTCTGCAACACAGTACCCCCGGGCAAGAACTGCCAGCGGACTCCTGCTGTGAAGCGCCGTCATCATGCCGTCAAGCAGGAGTCGTTCCTTTGCGACCCGGTTTTCACCTGCCCGGGTAAGACGGTCACAAAGATCTGCTACAGCCTGTTTCTTTTCATCAAGTCTTCTTACAAACCGGAGGGGCCGGAGCCGGTCCCGGAGATCCTCAACTTCTTTGCGTGCTCTCCCCACACGCGCCTCAAGCGAGCATCCCAGTTGGATCCGCATTTCATCGAGACGCAAAAGGAGAACATTCCGGTCGGGAACAGCAAGTTCAGCAGCTGCTGAAGGTGTCGGAGCACGAATGTCGGCGGCAAGATCGCTCAGCGTAACATCCACCTCATGACCAATAGCGCTGATAACGGGCACCGGGCTCTCCGCTATTGCCCGGACAACTTCCGGATTATTGAACGGAAACAGATCCTCGAAACTCCCACCGCCCCGGGCGACAATAAGAAGATCAACCTGCGAAAACAAGCGCCGTATTGCCCGTGCAATCTGCCGGTGTGCATCTTCCCCCTGTACAGCGGTTGGCGAGATCAGGATCTCCACCGGATATCTTCGTTCCACAACGGTTGTAATATCATGAATTACCGCTCCGGTCTCTGATGTAACGACACCGATTTTTTTGGGAAACCGGGGAAGCGGTCGTTTCCGTTCGATCACGAATAAGCCCAAAGCGGCGAGATCCTTTTTCCACTGTTCAACCAGGAGGTACTTCTCTCCAAGACCGGCTTTCTGCATTGTCCTGACCTGCAGCTGGTAGGATCCATGAGGGGCATACAGCCGGACCGTGCCGGTAACGGTAACCTCCATTCCCTCCGTGGGTAAAAAAGAAAGCCTGTCAGCATCCGACTTCCACATCACGCATTTTATCACCGCTGCTGTATGCCCGCTCCCCTTTTCCGAGAGCGAGAAGTAACGGTGACCCCTTGCGTGATGGGTATAATTTGTCACTTCCCCCTTCACGTAAATATCCTGAAGCCGGAAGTCGTCAAGCAGTTCCTCAATGATTGCAGAGAGCTCTGAAACCCGCAGGGGAGCGGCCATGCCTCCGGTGGGGGATTCAGGCTGGTTGAACCAGTCCATCAACATCTATTTGCGGAAACGCTCATATGAAATAGTACTACTATGGTATTCTTCTCATCTTCGAGCATGTTCTTCCATGAGTATTCCTGTCCGGAGATATTCTCGTTCGTTTCACAGGCCGGTCTCGATGGAATCGAGTTCTGGCACGAGACCCCGGATTTCTGGCTCCGCGACCAGCCGGTTGATGAACTCATCGCCAGCAGGAAAACTCATCCCGAAATTACCTCCGCGACAGTTCACGCCCCGATTCTTGACCTGAACCCCTGTTCGATCAACCCGACTGTAGCAGAAGTATCCGTCGATTACGCCATCCGGTCGATCCGGCTCGCGGAGCAGATCGGGGCCGGTCTTGTTACCGTCCATCCCGGCAGGAGGACTGCAAAACGCTCCCCGTCTCCCCTGGATTTTGCCCGGTTCGAACACTATATTCGTGCTCTTGAGGGTACCGTGAAAGGAAGTCCGGTGAAGGTCGCGATAGAGAATATGGAACCCGCGATCAATTCGATGCTTTGTACCCCGGAGCGCATGCGGGAGGTACTTGATGCTGAACCATGGCTGCTGTTTACCCTTGATGTTGCCCACGCCCTCATCGGAGGCAGCCGGGAGCCGGAACGCTATATCGAGCTCTGCCATGACCGGCTTGTCAATGTACATATCAGCAGGCTTGGGAATGGCAAACCACACTTTCCTCTCGATCGGGACCCGGGAATGGCAGGAGTAATGAAAACACTTGCCGATCATGGTTTCCCGGGCACTCTCACCCTTGAGATCGAAGATCTCCATTTCGATCGCGTACTTACTGCTGATGAAAAAATTGCCATTCTTGCCCGGGATTGCGCGTTTATGCGCGATTGTATGGGATAGAGCGCTGGATTTATAAAATTCGCTTCCGAATAAGATACAGAAAACTAACCGGAAATTCTCTGGTATGCATATGAGATTACTTTCCTATGGGATGTACACAATAAAAATGCGCTTTAATGATGTTCGTGCCACCGCACGGCGTGAAATACAATGATCCAGTCTTACGCTGTCGAGATCGCACTCTTTATTCTTTGCGTCCTCCTTTCTGCATTTTTTTCGAGCTCAGAAGTTGCACTTATCTCGATCACCAAGGCAAAAGCAAGGACCCTTGTCAATGAAGGAAAGCCGGGATCATCCGCTGTTGCTGCTTTGAAAGAATCTCCGGAGCATCTCCTTATAACGATTCTTATCGGTAACACGGTTGTCAATATCGGAGCGGCATCAATAGCTACTGCGATTGCGATCCAGGCTTTTGACGACATCGGTGTCGGTATCGCTACCGGATTCGTTACTATTGTTCTCCTTGTGTTCGGCGAGATTGGGCCCAAGATCTATGCATCGAGGGCATCAGATTCCTTTGCCCTGACTATCGCCCCGGTAATTTACTTCCTGTCACGCGTTTTCTCACCATTTATCTGGCTTGTGGAGCGTGTCAGTCCGAAATTCGGTATCGGCAAGGAAGTAGCCGAACCTGCAGTGACCGAAGAAGAGATCAAGGAATGGATCGATGTCGGGAAAGAAGACGGGAGTATCGAGCAGGGCGAACAGGAGATGCTTTACTCGGTTCTCGAATTCGCGGACACGACTGCACGCGAGATCATGACCCCGAGAGTCGATGTCACCCTCATGGAAGATACCGTAACCTTCGAAGAGGCGATCAGCATCTTTAACGACACTGGTTTCTCCCGGATTCCGGTCTATCATGACCAGATCGACAACATTACCGGTATCCTTAACGTCAAAGATATTTTTTCAGCAATGGTGACCCGGCGCAAGGAAACAACCATTCGCGAGGTAATGTACGATCCGATGTTTGTTCCCGAGACCAAGAAGATAGACGATCTCTTAAAAGAGCTCAACGTTCACCGGGTCCAGATGGCTATCATCATCGATGAATACAGCAGTTTTGTCGGGATCGTTACTGTTGAGGATATCCTTGAGGAACTTGTCGGGGATATCATGGATGAACACGACAAAGAAGAGCCCGATGTCCAGAAACTTGCTGAGGGCGTGTACGTTGTCGACGCCCAGATGTGGGTTGAGGATGTTAACGACACCATGGGACTCAGTCTCCCGATGTCGGAATCCTATGAAACGGTTGGCGGCCTCCTTATCGACCGGCTTGGTCACCTCCCCCAGCATCCGGGAGAGAAGGCAGAGATCGAACAGGCACACGTCACGCTTGTTGTCATGCAGATGCACGGCCGGCGGATTATCAAGGTAAAAATTGTCGTCCACCCGGGAGACGGCAGACCCCAGCTGGAAATCTCGGGATCAAAATGAGGGAACATACATGACCAAAAGAATTGCTGTGGTGGCATCGGGCCGGGGTTCGAATTTTCAGGCAGTAATTGATGCAATCGGGGACGGCCTTATACCAGCGCAATGTATCGCCTTGATCACCGATAACCCGAAAGCGTTTGCAATCGAGCGTGCCAGAAAAGCCGATATCCCGGTTACTATTGTTGATTATACCTCGTTCCCTTCGCGGGAGGTGTACGAGAAAGCTCTTCTTGAGGCCATGAAACAGGCGAATGCAGATCTCTTCGTGCTTGCCGGCTATATGCGGATCCTGGGAAAAGAGGTTGTCCGGGAATTTGCGGGAAAGATGGTAAACATCCACCCTGCCCTTCTTCCGAGTTTTACCGGTCTCCACGCCCAGCGACAGGCTATCCAGCATGGCGTCAAAGTCGCTGGCTGCACGGTCCATTTCGTTGACGAACACCTTGATGGCGGCCCGATCATCCTTCAGTTGTGTGTGCCGGTTTTCGAGGGAGACGATGAGGACTCGCTTGCAGAACGGATCCTTGATGAGGAGCACATCGCTCTTCCCGAAGCGATCAGGCTTTTCTGCGAGGATCTGCTCACCATCGAGGGACGCATTGTCAGGATTCGTTAACCCGTCGTGATTGGTAATCGTTCATTAATCCCCGGGTTTACCGTTGGGCCGGAATGTCAACAGATGTACGTTTACCCGTCACGTGGCCGGTAAACCGCCGCGCCTTTTTTTACCTGCCACGCTGATAATAGAGCACAACCGGGAGCCGGAGAGCAAAGACCAATGAAGGAGAAATCCCGCAACCCGGCGACACGGATGATCGCCCGGGAACGTATTGGCATCCTGTTTGAGCAGGCGCGGCTGGCTTTTCCCGACAATCCTGAACGGAGCAACCGTTATGTGGATTTGGCACGGAAGATCGCAATGCGCCAGAGAATACGAATTGATCGTGAATTCCGGCGCCGGTTCTGCCATCATTGTTACGCCTACCTGGTGCCGGGTGAGAACATGCGGGTCCGGGTCCATCGCGGGAATGTCGTGGTGACCTGTCGTTCCTGCAAAAAACATACACGCTATCGTGTAGTGAGAAGAGAACATGTCAGATCCACGTGACCGATCGATGCAGGATTTAAAACCGACCGTCTGGATCGGCAAACAAGGATGCAGCCCTGCTACGATCGAAGAGATTGCAGCCCAGATCAAGACGCGAAAAGTTATCAAGGTAAAATGGCTTCAAAATACCGAAGTCGACCCGGAAGCAGTAGCGGTCCAGGCAAGGGCAGAGCTTGTCGATGTACGGGGAAAGACCATGATCCTGAAAGAAAAGAAAAAAACTGCAAGAAAATAATCCTTTTTTTATCCGCGAAGGATGGGCCGGTTGCCCCTCGAAATATATAAAAGCCTTATTCGCAAATAAGTAAAGACTGTTATTGGATTTTTTCAAAAATTTCCAACAGTGAGGTATCAGATGACAACAGTGTACGATGTCCCGGCTGACCATATCATCCGCAGGGTCGCTGAGGAGCTCAGGAAGCGGAAAGAGATTACTCCGCCGGCATGGGCTGCTTTTGCAAAGACCGGGGTACATAAAGAGATGCCGCCCGAGGACCCCGACTGGTGGTTTACCCGGGCAGCAGCAGTGCTGAGACGTGTCTATGTCGATGGCCCTATGGGTGTCGAACGGATGCGAAGCTTTTATGGTGGCAACCAGAACCGCGGTTCAAAGCCCAACAAGTTCCGGAAAGGTAGTGGCTCAATCCTGCGCAAGTCCCTCCAGCAGCTGGAGGCAGCAGGCCTGATCATCCACGACAAGACCGGCCGCAGAGTCTCCCCGGTCGGGATGGCGTTCCTCGACAACCTCTCGCAGGAAGTCAAGGCAAATCCACCCGCACCCGTACCCAAGCGTGTAAAGGCAGCAGCCGAACCCGAGCCCAAGAAGGCGGATGCCAAGAAGGGTAAGGCAAAGGCCGCACCTGCAGCAGAGGGTGAAGGGGCCAAGATCGAGAAGAAGTCGCCGGCCAAAAAGACTGAAAAGAAGTCAGAATCGAAGTGAGGTGCGGGCATGGGTGATGACGAGCTTAGTGAAATCCGCAAGAGAAGGATGGCGCAACTGCAGCAGCAGGCTGGCGACCAGCAGGCTATGCAGGAAGAGCTCGAACGCCAGCAGCGCCAGAAACAGCAGATTCAGATGATACTCATGCAGATTCTCGAGCCTGATGCACGGGAACGCCTGAATACCATCAAACTGACTAAACCGGAGTTTGCAGCATCCATTGAGCAGCAGTTGATCCAGCTTGCCCAGAGCGGAAGGCTCAAGGCCAAGATTACTGACTCGCAGTTCAAGGAACTGCTGCGACAGATAGCTCCGACAAAACGGGACTACTCGATTACCAGAAAGTGATGAAAGCGGGTGTGCTCTACAGCGGCGGAAAGGACAGTTCCCTTGCAGCAATAATGCTGGGTACGTATTACGAGGTTGAACTCAACATGTTTGTGTTCGACCCATCTCGCCGGATTCCATCTGTGGAGAATGCGGCACAAGCGCTGGGATATCCCTTGAAGGTACGAGTGTTCCGTGAAGGAATGTTGAACGAGATGGTGGATCTGGTGCAATCGTCGGGTTATCCGAACGATGCAATCAACTGCGTGCACCGGACCGCTGTCGAAACCCTCGCCCGGGAATACAAGACCGTCGGTGATGGGACACGGTTTGATGACCGTGTCCCGATGCTGACCCGGGCGGAGGTCCAGAGCCTGGGTCACCGGACCGGGTGTGCCTATGTGCGCCCCCTGCTCGGGTATGTCAGGCCTGCGGTCGATCACCTTGTCGACCGGTTTCTCGAGGTGAAATACGGGGAAACCGGGACCATAAGCAACGGTGATTATGAGGCCGAGATCCGGGACGCATTCCGGAAACGCGGGATCGATCCTGCGCCCCTCTTCCCGGCACACCACGACCAGTCCCTGGTTGTGGGGAGAAAGGCATAATATCAGGTGAATCACAATGAGCAAACTGAGCAAAGGCAGAAAAATACGCCTGGCAAAGGCATGCGACCAGAACCGGCGCGTGCCCCAGTGGGTTATGGTACGGACCAAGCGCGGCGTTGTCGCGCACCCGAAACGGCGCAACTGGCGCAAGAGCACGCTGAAGGTGTAAGCTATGGCAGACGTAATGAAAGAACACGTATATGTTATCCCTCTCCGGGAAGCACGCAGGATGCCGCGCTGGAAGCGGGCAAACGGCGCAATCAAGGATATCCGGAATTATCTTGCCAAGCACATGAAGAGCACGGACGTTAAGATCGACCAGGGCATCAATGAAGCGGTATGGAGCCGTGGCAGCAGCAAGCCGCCATCAAAGGTCAGGGTCCGTGCCATGAAGATGGAGGACGGGCAGGTTCAGGCAGAACTTGCACCGGAATCGTAGATGGACAGGACGATCACGTTTGCCGGCGATCCGAATATCGGGGTTTTTGCCCGGATAGTTGGAGATATCGCCATAATCCCGCCGGAATCCCCGGAGGAGTTCAGGCAGGCGGTGACCCGGGCGCTGAACACGAAGATCGTTGAGACAACGATCCAAGGTAGCGCCATCATCGGCTCGCTCGTTGCCGGCAACAGCCGGGGCATCGTAGTGAGTGGCCTTGCAACTGAGGCGGAGATCGAGATCCTCTCGGAGCACCGCGATGTGCTTCTTTTGAAGGAGACGATGAATGCCGCAGGCAACGTGATCATGGCAAACGATACTTTTGCTGCAGTTCATCCCGATATGCCAACGGACCTGATGCACGCTATCGCTGAGTTTCTCAGTGTAGAAGTTGTGCCTCTTGTTCTTGGCGGTGTAAAGACCGTTGGCATGGCCGGCGTTGCAACCAATAAGGGTGTCATCGTACACCCGCGGGCGACCGCACAGCAGATCGCCCGGCTGGAAGAGGTGGCCAAAGTCCCGGTTGGGACAGGGACCATCAACATGGGCAGCGCTCTTCTTGGGACGGGACTCCTGGTCAACGAGACCGGGTATCTCGCCGGCAATGCAACGAGCGGGTTTGAGCTGGGCAGGGTAGAGGACGTATTTGGATTTCTGGAGTGATGTTGAAATGGAGAATCTGAAGTTTGAAGTCAAGGGCACGTTCCTGATGGGTGAAGACTGGATGCCCTACACGAAAGTTATCGCAGCACCCAACGAGAAGCAGGCGCGGGAGCGCACCTTCGCAGTTATCGGCAGCAAGCACAACCTGAAACGCAGGTACATCAAGATCGATGCAGTCAGCCCGGTAAAGGCTGAGTAATCTTTTCTCTTTTTGCCCGGAATATTTCCGTAACGGACCGGCCCTTGGTTTTATTCTCCGGTATCATGTCCTGCCGATTCCATATGGTTGTCCCGCATTCCGGTGGTTACCCTGGTTTCCGGATGACTCCCCGTCCGGCTTCAGCTCACATTGAACCGGACCACTCTTCCCGGTCCCCGGTATATGGCATTCGGGCCGGGCATCATGGGATAGGAATTGATCCCCGTATCCTTCTTGTGTTTATGCCATCATCGTTGCAGTGATCGGGTTTGAAAATGGTATCCGGAGAAAACAGCAGGAAAAACAAACCCGGGATGCTCTTCCGGAAGGTAATGGTAAAGAACCCGGGAAAAATGATTGATCCCGTTTTCGATAATGTGCCCGGAGTAACAAGACCAGAAAACTACGCTATTGCTTCTGATGTCTTCCGGGAACAACCTTTCGATTGGGGATGTTTCACAGAAGGAAAGGTCAACCAGACATGCATAATGATGTATTTAAACTGATGAGGGACATACATATCAGGAGTAAGAGTTATCCATTTTATGGAAACCTGAGGGTGGCGGACGAATATGGCAAATACGATGCAGCAGATTGACCAGCGCGAAGTGATGACCCTCCAGCATTACCTGAAAGAGTACGGACAGCAGGCAGAAGTTTTTGTCAGCCAGCTGGAACTGCTGGAGAACGGGAGAATGGAGGCGCTCGCCGCCATTGAGACCCTCGAAGAGATGAAGGCCGCAGAAGACGGGACGGTACTTCTTGGTATTGGCGGCGGAGCAAGCGTTCGTGCAAAGGTTCTTGACCCGGACAAGATCCTCATCAGTATCGGTGCTGAAGTTGTTGTCGAACGCTCGAGCAAGGATTCGATCGAGTACCTGAAAGACCGTATCATCGAGATGGAGGCATCCCAGAAAAAGGTCTCCGAAACACTCGATAAGCTTCGTTCCCAGATGAATGAAATAACCAGGCGACTTGAATCGGGATACCAGCAGGCAATGCCCGAAGATCAGGATTCAGAATAACGGGGTTAGTACGTCCATGTTCGGTGGGCTCAAAGAGAAGTTACTTGCTGCAAGGAACCGGCTGAGCGGCAGCATTAAATCCGCTGAAACTATTGGGGCTGCTCCGGATCAGCCGGCATCTCCGGATTCGGCCCGGCCTGCAGTGGTTACCGGAGAGCAGAAAGGTGCCTCTCCAACTTCTCCGACTTTTGTTGAAAAGATGAAGGTTTTGATCACCGAGCGGGAACTTATTGTATCAGAAAAAAATATTGCTGATGCGCTTTCCGAGCTGGAGCTCACCCTTCTTGAAAGTGATGTTGCCCTCCCCGTTACCGATGCTATCATCGCTCATGTACGCACCGGGCTTGTCGGGAAACACCGGAAGATCGGCGAGTCAGTTGATGCACTTGTCGTGGGAGCGCTTAAAAATGCTCTCCTTGAAGTTCTTGGCAAGGGATTCGATCTTTCTGCCTATATCAAATCCCACGAACGCCCGGTAAAGATCCTCTTTACCGGTGTCAACGGAACCGGCAAGACCACGACTGTCGCAAAGATCGGCGCATACCTGAAAAAGCAGGGATTTACCGTTGTCATCGGTGCGGGGGACACGTTCCGGGCAGGCGCGATCGAACAGATCGGAGTACATGCCGAACGCCTTGGCATCAAGATCATCCAGCACCAGGAAGGTGCGGATCCCTCGGCAGTACTTTTCGACACCGTCCAGTACGCGATGTCGCATAAGATCGATGTCGTACTTGCCGACACCGCAGGAAGATTCCACAACAAATCGAACCTGATGAACCAGCTTGACAAGATCCGGCGCGTTATGAAACCAGACCTGATTGTCTACGTAGATGAAGCAGTTGCCGGAAACGATGCGGTAACCCGTGCATCTGAGTTTGACCGGACGGTAGGGGCCGATGCTGTCGTTTTGACGAAAGCCGACATGGACTCCCGGGGCGGTGCGGCGATTTCCATTGCACACACGATTGGAAAACCCTTAATGTTCCTCGGCGTCGGGCAGTCATACGATGACATTGTGCCCTTTGACCCGACACAGGTTGTTGATGAACTGTTGGGAGGATCCTGATGCTTGACAATCTCTCGACTTCGCTTAAGGATGCGCTCAAGAAACTTGCGGGCAAGACGATTGTCGACAGGGCTGCGGTTGATGAACTGATCAAAGACCTCCAGCGGGCGCTCATCTCATCGGATGTCAATGTCAAACTCGTGATGGAGCTTTCAAAGGCCATCCGTACGCGATCTCTTGATGAGGAACTTCCCAAAGGCACAAATGTCCGCGAGCATGTTCTTCGCATCGTTTACCAGGAGCTCGTCCGGCTTGTCTTTGCATCGACCGATGTCAAACTCGAACCCCAGACAATCCTGATGGCTGGCCTTCAGGGCAGCGGTAAGACCACGACGACCGCGAAGATGGCCCGGTACTTCCAGAAGAAGGGGCTCAAGGTCGGGGTGATCTGTGCCGATACGTTCCGCCCGGGTGCATACGACCAGCTCGCCACGCTCTGCAACAAGATCAAAGTCCCGATCTTCGGGGACCCAAATGTTACTGACGCCCGCAAGATAGTCAGGGACGGACTTGTTGCTCTCAAGGATCTTGAACTTATCATTGTCGATACCCAGGGACGTCACGCCCTGGAAGCGGAGCTCATCCAGGAGATTATCGATCTTAACGAGATCACAAGAGCGACCCACCGGTGGCTGGTCATTGATGCCGCACTCGGACAAGCTGCAAGCGAGCAGGCCCGGCGCTTCCACGAAGCGATCGGAATCGATGGCGTCATTATCACCAAGATGGATGGAACCGCAAAGGGTGGCGGGGCAATGTCTGCGGTCGCAGAGACCAAAAGCGGGATAGTCTTCATTGGCAGCGGCGAAACAATTGAGGATCTCGAACGGTTCGACCCCGATGGTTTCATATCGCGGCTTCTTGGCATGGGAGATCTCAAAGCCCTTGCCGAGAGGGTTGAACAGGCTGCGATTGCGGAAGATGTCGATGTCAACGCCATGATGAAGGGGAAGTTTACCCTCCGCGATATGTACAAGCAGCTTGAAGCCCTGAACAAAATGGGGCCATTAAAGCAGATCATGGGTATGCTCCCGCTGGGAAATATGGAACTCCCTGAAGGGGTGTACGATGTCACCAGCACCAAGATGGTAAGGTACCGGATCATCATGGATTCGATGAGTCCCAAAGAGCTTGATGACCCTGCACTTATCAACGGCTCCCGTATGCAGAGAATCGCCCGCGGGGCGGGAGCGACACCGGACGAAGTCCGTGAGCTCCTGAAATATTACAAAATGATGCAGCGCACCTTGAAAACGATGCGCGGTGTTGGCGGAAAATTCGACATGCAGCGCCTGATGAAGCGCTTCTCCGGAATGCAGTGATGACGTCATTTGCAATTATCGGGCATATAGCCCGGACGGACGGGTCATTTTCCATCAACGATCTTCCGGGTACCGGTGGGCGCATGGATGTGCTCTGCCGTTGCGTGAACGCATCCTTCTTCCTTTCACACGACCTTCGGAAGAATGTCGATTGCTATCTTGTCCTCTGCGGCGATCCGTCCGGCCCAAAGACCGTGAAATTCTCCGGAAACGAGATACGATCGCTCTCACCCGATGAGCGAAGTGCCGGCTCGCTCGTCAAAAAGGCGCTTGATATCCCCTGCGGGAGCGAGTTCCGGGAAGCCGCGCCCGGCATCCGGGTCCGGAAGGGTGGCATTGAACGTCTTATGGCTGAGCATACGTTTGCCGTGCTCGACGAGACCGGGAAAGATGTCCGGGCTGAAGCTACGCTACCGGATGCGTTCCTTCTCTCCGATCACATGAATTTCACCGAACCCGAAGAGGTTCTTATCCGGAACTGTGCGAGATACTCGGTTGGCCCGAAATGTCTCCACGCGGATCATACGATAACGGTATTGCACAACGAACTGGACCGGAGGATTGCACAATGGAAATAAACGAACAGGTAACCGCGATTCTCGCGTACGGGGAGACCTGCGACCACTGCCTCGGGCGTTTTTTCGGAAAACGCTCGCACGGCCTCTCGAACGACCAGCGGGGCGCGGGCCTCAGGATCGCCCTTGCGATCGCGGAGAACAAACCATACAAAAAGGCCGAAGGGAACTGCTGGGTCTGCGCCGATTTCTTCACAACAGTAATCGAATGGGCGGAGAAAGTCGTAAACGCGGTCGAAGGAATTGAATTTTCCACCTTCCTCATCGGCTGTCGTGTCCCACCGTTGATCGCGGAGAACGAGGAGATGGTCTGGAGCGATCTTTCGCTGGCAGAACCGGAACCGTTCAAGTCTGAGGTAAACCGGGAAGTCGGGAAAGCGGT
The DNA here is from genome assembly GCA_963666355.2 of uncultured Methanoregula sp. Taxonomy (GTDB): domain Archaea; phylum Halobacteriota; class Methanomicrobia; order Methanomicrobiales; family Methanospirillaceae; genus Methanoregula. The sequence goes on along the minus strand of CAXXCP010000014.1, from coordinate 45,089 downwards.
TTCAGCAAGGACCGGGAAGGTCGTTGATTTTAAGAAGCCCGAGATAGTCTGCATTCTCGACATCGCGAACGGGAACGTGGAAGTCCTCATAAACTCGGTCTTCTTCTACGGCCGGTACCAGAAGTTCGAGCGGGGAATCCCGCAGACGCACTGGGACTGCCGGGCGTGCAAGGGTGCTGGGTGCGAAAAGTGCAACTTCACCGGTGCACAGTACCTCGATTCAGTTGAGGAGCTGATAGGCAGGCCGGTCATCGCCGCGTTCGATGCAAAAGATGCAATACTCCACGGTGCCGGCCGGGAGGATATCGATGCCCGGATGGTCGGGACCGGCCGGCCTTTCATCCTCGAAGTAATCGAGCCGAAAAAAAGATCCATGGATCTCGCAAAACTCGAAACAGAGATTAACCGGACTGCAGAAGGAAGGGTCTCCGTTGCGATAAAACGCTGGAGCGACCGGCCGGAGGTGGAAACCCTTAAATCAAACAAAGCGCATAAAAAATACAGGATCCTGGTCGAGGTTGACGGCGATTTATCTGCGGACGAGTTCGCAAAGGCCGTTAAAACCTTGCAGGGCGTCACAATACATCAGCGCACGCCCGAACGGGTCGCTCACCGGAGAGCAGACAAGATCCGGGAGCGAACTGTCCTCGATATTGAATCCCTGGGTGTACAGGACGGCAAATTTGTTGTCGAAGTCCTCGGCGAAGCCGGCCTCTACATCAAGGAACTCGTATCCGGGGATGGCGGAAGGACGCGTCCCAGTCTCGCCGAGATCCTGGAAAGAAAGGCTCATGTCACCAGCCTTGACGTCACGCAGGTGGAAGGAGCAAAGGAGGGAGAATAATCATGGCACATCACAATGGTCCACGAAAGAAGACACGGTATAAGTTCAAGAAAGATTTAAGAAAGCGCGGGCTTCCGCCGGTAACCTCCGTAATCCAGCATTTTGAGATCGGCGACCGCGTACATGTTGTAGTCGAGCCGAGCATCCAGAAAGGCATGCCCCACCGCCGCTTCCACGGGAAGACCGGAACGGTCATCGGCCAGCGTGGCCGGGCATGGATGCTCACGATCCGCGATGGTGATGCAGACAAGATCATCATCTCAAGACCACAACATCTAAAAGCACAAAAGTAAATTCACTCATCTGGTATTTGGCATGAAAGTCAAAGGTATCATTAGCGAAGAAAAGGTCACGCTCCCCGAGCTGCGTGAAACCCTGCAAGGGGTCGAGTCCGAACGGATCGCAGCGGAGAAGGAGATGTCCTACGAGTTCCGGCGCAGTATGGTGCATGCCAACCAGCTTGCAAAAACCTCTCCGGAGAAAGCCCGTGCACTTGTTGCCGAGCTGACCAAAATGGAAAAGATGAAGCCTGAGATCGCATACCGCATCGCCAATATCATGCCAAAGACCCGCGATGAAGTACGGGCGATCTTTGCCAAGGAACGGTTCACGCTCTCTCCTGAGGAACTCGACAACATCATCGAACTGGTAATGACACACTTCTGAGGTGTGATTTCATGAAGGCGGAGAAGAAAGAGGAGAATGCGATAGTACTGGATGTGCTCATGAAAGGGCACCCGGACGATCCCCGCCCCCCTTTCAAGCGGGAGCCAATCGTCCAGGCAATGGGTATCGAACAGTTCAAGCTTCTCGAGCTTGTCCCGAAGCCAACCGCGATTATTGACCTTCATGAAAAAGTGTACATCGGTGACTCCGAACGGCAGAAAATCGAGCGGGTCAAGCGCAGGATCGGGTATGCTGAGCTGACGCAGACCGCAAAAGGCGAACTGCCCTTTATTGTCGAGAAGATCGTGAAGGCCCGGGAACCGGATTTTGTCAGTTTCTTTAACAAGGCAATCTCCATCACGCCGAAACTTCACATGCTCCACCTCCTCCCGGGCATCGGGAAGAAACTGATGTGGGAGATCCTCGAAGAGCGCAACAAGAAGCCGTTTGCAAGTTTCTCAGATATCTCGACGCGGATCAAGTCGATACCGCACCCGGAAAAGATGGTCATAGCCCGGATCCTTGAGGAACTTCAGGATCCGGAAGTCAAGTATCACGTTTTCACCACGAAATGAAAGCACGCCACGACCAGCACTATCTCATTGACCGGAATGCGATCGATCGGATCGCCGGCATTGTTGAAGTGCAGGGCCGGCATGTGCTGGAGGTGGGGCCGGGTGCCGGTGCACTCACCGAGGCTCTTCTCCGCAAAGGTGCTATTGTACACGCTGTTGAACTTGACGGCAGCCTTTGCGAGGAACTTGCCGATCGCTTCGCCTCTGAAATTGCCGAAGGCAGACTCGAAGTGATTCATGGCGATGCCACCAGGTGCGAACTGCCGAATTTCGAGATGGTTGTTGCAAACCTTCCCTATTCTGTCTCATCAAAGATAACATTCCGTCTCCTTGATATCGGCTTTGAAGCTGCAGTACTGATGTACCAGGCGGAGTTTGCCGAGAGGATGATTGCCCCGGCCGGGACAAAGGACTGCGGACGCCTCTCCATCATGGTGCAGACATTTGCAACCGTGCAGAACTGCTTCCGGCTCCCGCCGCAGTGCTTCTCGCCCCAGCCGCAGGTGCATTCGATTGTCGTGAAGATCGTCCCCCGGGATCCGATCTTCTTCATCAGTAACCGCGAGCTGTATGCCGATGTGGTCCGGGCTCTCTTCTCCCACCGGCGTAAGACCGTCCGCAACTGCCTGCGGGGTTCGGTGGGAAGCAGGCTTGACCAAGAATGGGTAGACCGGGTGATCGCAGTCCTTCCGGAAGAGATCCTCAAAAGCCGGCCGGAAGAATTGTATCTCGAAGACTACGCAACGATCGCAAATTTCGAATGATCCCGGATGCCGGAAAAGCCTAACTAAGGAGGAATGGGAATGCGGTGGAGAGGCTGGGAACATGTCCCGCTGGAAATTGCAGATCCATGCTCGCCCGATACTGCTGTCCAAACGGTCAACGCGATCACACCAATCATCGTATCAGCCAGCCGGTCGACCGATATTCCTGCCTTCTACGGTGACTGGTTCATGGCACGTTTGCGTGCCGGGTACGTGAAATGGAAGAGCCCGTTCGGGGGCAGCCCGGTCTATGTCTCCTTTGGGAAGACCAGGCTCTTTGCCTTCTGGTCGAAGAACCCGGAGCCTTTTATCCGTCACCTTGACACTCTCGATCGTCTGGATTATGGTTATTACTTCCTGTACACCCTCAACGATTACACGGTCGAAGGCCTGGAACCATCTGTCCCCCCGGTTGAAGAACGGATCAGGACGTTTATCCGGCTTTCTGAACGGATCGGGAAAGGCAGGGTTGTATGGCGATTCGATCCGCTCATTCTTTCAGAAACACTCACCGTCCCTGTTCTCCTGGCCCGCATCAAATCGATCGGTGACCGGATCTCCCCGTATTGCGAACGAATGGTATTCAGTATCGTGGACATCGGGAAGTATGCAAAGGTCAAACGAAATCTCGTGCTGCAGGGATTTTCGGATGTCCGGGAATTTTCCGATGAGGAAGTCGAAGAATTCTGCACGGGACTTGCCATGCTCAACCGGCAATGGGGTCTTTTGCTGTCGATATGTGGGGGACGAAGGGACCTGTCGCAGTACGGTATCGGGCCGGGACAATGCATAAGTTACGATCTTATGACAAAACAATTCGGGAAAGATTTGGCATTGATGGATTTCCTGCAACCCGGAGGGACGGGACAGCAGACTCCTGGTGTCCGGGCGTTACCCCCCGATCCCCTGCGTCGGCTCAAGGATCCCGGGCAGCGGAATTTGTGCAATTGCATTGTCTCAAAGGATATCGGGCAGTATTCGACGTGCATGCACCTGTGCACATATTGCTATGCAAACTCATCGCCATCACGGGTAAAAGTAAACAACCAGCGTTATGGCGAAGGTGCCCTGTGCAATATCTTCCACGATTCCATTACCGGATAAACGAAAAGGGAACGATCAGAACTCACGCATAATTTTTATCGCGCAGAAATCCCCGCACATCGTGCATTCGCCTTCGTTATCGGTAAGTTCCCGGGCCCGTGCCGGATCCAGAGCGCAGTTGATCTGGCCTTCGCGATCGAGCGAGGCCCGGAGACCGGCCACTTTTCTATCCTGCGCATCCTTCTGGTATTTCACCGTGTCACCAATGTGTGCTGCAATCCTGAACGCGATAAGCCCCTCTTTTACTGCATCCGGCGCCGGGAGTCCAAGGTGTTCGGCGGGAGTAATGTAACAGAGATAATCTGCCCCTGCTGCACTTGCTATGCTGCCGCCAACTGCCCCGGCAATATGGTCGTACCCGGCACCGATATCCGTGGGAAGTGGTCCGGCGACAAAGAGCGGGAAGGGGGAAGCTTTGCGGTGATCGTGGATGTATCGTTTAATCCGGTCGCTTCGGATATGACCCCCGCACCCTTCGATGATCACCTGGACTCCCGCCTCATGCGCCTGTGTTGCAAGGAGGGCGTTGTTACGGATCTCCTCTCTCTGCATGGCATCCCTTCGGTCGTGAAACCACCCGCTTCGCGCAGTGTTACCAAGCGAAAGGACAATGTCATATTTCCTGCAGATAGAAAGCACTTCGTCGAAATGTTCAATAAAGGGATTTTCACACTTATTGATGAGCATGAATGCACTTGTGATCGAACCACCTTTTGAGACAAGCCCGAGAACCCGCTTCTTCTTCTTATAGAGTTTTAGCATTCTTTCGCTGACGCAATGAATGACACAGGAGCTGATTCCCTGACGTGCCTGCATACGGAGGGTCTCAAGGATATCCCCGGAAGTCATATCTTTAAAGCCATGTTCAACAACCGTCTGGTAAACCGGGACCGTTGTGAGCGGAAGTGTAGTATGGGAAAGGATAGATCCCCGGATAGCCGTGATGTCGCCCCCCATAGAAAGGTCGCTGATGGTATCAGCCCCGAATCGTTCTGCAATACGAACCTTCTTGAGTTCGTCATCAAGGTTCACTTTCCCGGTCGAAGTTCCCAGGTTTACATTGACCTTGGTGCGGAGATCCCTGCCGATACCTACGCATCGCATCCCGCGCTGCATGATAACAGCCCTTCCCGCAGCAATATATTCGCAGAGGACTGACGGGTCAACACCCTCTTCCCTCGCAACCTGTCGTATCTGATGCGTGATCAAACCATTCCGTGCATCTTCAACGAGTGTTCGCATGGTGTTTTTGCTCTTTACTTCTCTAGGATTTGGATGGCACTTTTATATTGCTGCTGGATTGAACCCGGTTGGCTCTCGTATTTTATGGAGCTAAAAAAAAATTGTTGTCTTTACACTGTTTTTGCGGAGGATTTCCTCTTCTTTTGTTTCTGTTGCAACAATCGATCATAAACTACCGGGAAGTTTACTTTTTTTTGCTCTGTAGAAAACCTCCATGACGAGAAATTGTAAGAACTTGTGGATGTTACAAACAATCATTTTCCCTGCGATTTCCTTTCTCTGAATTGAGAATATTCGAGCCTTTAGATCGCCACCGAACTTTCTTTTCAGGACAGAGAACTTGTTCTCGACAAGTTGTCTTCTCCGGTATCTGGTATCATCGAATTCTCCAGCCATCTCGTTTCGGTACTTTCCTCCGATAATCTGATTGTTCCAGGAACGGATCGGGATGATGGAGTCAGCGAGCAGTTCCTCCCGAACCTGACGATGAATCGCTTCGGAGTCGTATCCCCGATCCATAACGTAACACTCTGACCGTCGTATCTTGTGACATTGTGGGAGTAACCTGGCTGCATGCCGGGTATCGTGAACTCGGCTTTTCGAAGTGATGAATCCGGTGATCGCTTGTGTGTCGGTGTCAACCGAGATCGAAGTTTTCAGGAAATGTTTTCGGATTTTGCCGGTTCTGGCTGAGTAATAGTGACTCGAATATCCGCTGGTAAACCCGGACGAATCGACAGCGGTAATCGCAATTGGATCATCGTTGGAATAGAACAGACTCGTCGTTTTCCTGAATGCGTAGCGGAGGTACAGGGTTTTTATCCGACAGAAGAATTTCTGAAGAGTCGTGAAATGAGGGACGACTGATAGTTCCAACTCCTTTTGGATCGACTCCCTGTCTCCGATGTCTTCACCGAACTCTCGGAAGTGTTGGTTCCGGTAATCTTTGAAGAGAATCAGGGCAAGAAGCTGATACTGCGTGTAGATCTTTTTTGAATATTTATAGGAATATGGACTGAGTCGTATTCCTTTCACGATTGAAAACGCTGCTCGGATAAACCTGATATTCCGGCTCGTCGATTTCTTACTTGTCTCCGTACTTTTTGAGCACACACTCTTGTATGAAGACAATGTCCCTTAGATCTTTCGGTCAATGTACCGTCGATTTTGTAGAGGTTTTCCCCTGAAAATTGACATCATTGCATTAATAAAAACCCAGATACGTTTTCTCGGGATTTTAATTTTCATGGTTTGGGTGCGAACAATTTGTTCATGCACGTTTCTACAGAGCAAGAATTTACAATGAATTATGTATCAGTAAACCGAATATTCCGATTTGATGCTTTTTCAGCCTGACGCCAATATTTTTTTACAGGCATATGCGCCCGGCCTGGAAACATTCATGCTTTTTATCTCCCTGATCGACAGCACTGAATTTTTTCTTGTGGCCATCCCGCTGATACTGTGGTGTTATGATAAGACGCTCGGGTCGCGCCTCCTCCTGATCTTTTCTGTCAGTTCCGTGATCAATCCGATCCTCAAGATTTTCTTCCATACACCGCGTCCGTACTGGATCAGTGAGAGCGTACAGGCATTCACTTCCGAGATCTCGTTTGGCATGCCATCGGGCGCCGCGCAGCTCACGTTCGCGTTCTTTGGGTATATTGGTGCATGGTTCCGGAAGAGACTGGTATGGGCCCTGTGTATCGCGTTGATCATCCTTGTCGGGATATCAAGGATTTACATCGGCGTCCATTTCCTCGGGGACGTCCTCACCGGCTGGCTTTTTGCACTTGTCCTCCTTCTCGTTTTCCTGCGGTACGAGCGTCCGGCTTCAACATGGTTTTTCCAAAAATCCGTCTCTTTCAGGATTCTTCTCGCAGTGGGTATATCGTGCGCATTTATCCTTCTGGGCCAGGCCGTGATCTCCGGTCTTGGCCCGTGGGAGGTGCCTGCCGCGTGGTCTGACCTTGCCTATGCGCAGACAGATTCGGCGATAAATCCCCTGTCGCCGGGAACCATCCTCTCCGGGGCCGGGCTCCTGTTCGGGGCAATTGCCGGCGCCGGGATCAGTGCGGAATACATCCCGTATGGGATTGAGGGGAGCATATGCAGGAAAGCAATTCGTTTTCTTACAGGAATTTTATCCTTGCCGTTCTCTGGACTGCCCTTGCAGATCTTACCAAATCACCGGATCCTGTCGGCCCGGTCATGACGTATGTACGGGGAGCTGTTGCCTGCATCTGGATCACGGCCGGAGCTCCGTTTTTATTCAAAAAACTGAACCTTGTTTCATGAGAAGTTTTTTTTTTAATTCCTGTTCATCGGGTCCGGCAAATTGAGAATATTCGAGCCTTGAGATCGCCCCCGAACTTTCTTTTCAGGATAGAAAACTTGTTTTCCACCAGTTGGCGTCTTCGGTATCTGACATCATCGAATTGTTGAGCCATTTTCTGGCGATACGTTCCTCCTACAACCTCGTTGTTCCACGAGCGTATCGGAATAATTGAATCGGCGTGCAGCTCCACTCGTATCTGACGATGAATTGCTTCAGAGTCATATCCCCGATCCATCACATAACATTCTGATCGTCGAATCTTGCGACATTGTCGGAGCAACCGGGCTGCGTGTCGGGTATCGTGGACCCGGCTCTTTGAAGCGATGAAACCCGTGATGATCTGCCGTTTGGTGTCAACCGAGATCGAAGTTTTCAGGAAGTGTTTCCGGATTTTGCCAGTTCTGGCGGAGTAATAATGACTCGAATATCCGCTCGTAAACCCGGACGAATCGACAGCGGTAATCGCACCGGTTTATCACCAAAGAGCCTGGGATCTTGATCGAACCCTGGCTCCTGGTCCCGGGACAAGCCACAATGATTCTTCCGGGTTTACGGGAAATGTATCAAACGGGCCGACAGTTTGGGGAAAAAATCCAAGGGTTACGAGAAAAACATTGTGCAGCTAAAATACAGACACACACAAATTGGTTTCCCCCCTCACTGTTTCCGGAACTTCCCGATATGCGTCAGAAATGCCGCCGCCGCACCGAGCGATGCGGTGATGACACCGATTATCGCGGTAAGCAGGGTAGGGTTCTCAAGGATCCCTCCCCCCCCGGTCGGGGCCGGGGTAGGGGTTGAGCTGGGAAGAGCCATTGAAACAGGAACCGTTACGACAATCGTGGCTGGCGTTTGCGGCACGGTGACCGGGGTGCTCTGGAGCGTTTGCTGCTGGTTATAATTTCCCATAGGTGGAAGGGTCCCATACGCGTCGGTAACCTGCCCGGGAACTACATAGATGCTTCCTTCATAGTCGTAATACCCGCTCAGGGTCAGGCGCAGAATGTGGTTTCCGGGTGCAAGTCCGGTAAGATTTATCGGGGTGCTGCCGCGGTAGGTGCCGTCGATGAGGACATTGGCTCCAGCCGGTGAAGACACAACAAAAATATCCCCGGTAGCTGATTGCGTTGCCTCGGTTGTGATCCCGGTAGCATTGGTTACGGTTGTCTGCGGCAGGATTGTTGTGGTTGCCGAAACTATCGTTACGGTCGTATTGGCAGGACCGGGCGTTACGGTTGTGGCCGTGACGTTTCCCACTGTCGTTGTCGGGATGACCGTCGTATTCGTGACATTACCCACTCCGGTGACGGGCACAATTACCAGCGCAAGCACGATAAGAAAGCTGAGTTGCGAACAGGTTGTATTCATGATTGACTCCTCTTTTTTTTTAGTAATAGTATGGGTGACCCGTTCTATAAGGATACACTCCTTCGTGTTACGAACGTGAAACACCGGGTCCGTGCAATTCCTTTTTACCCGGTCGGTCCTACCTTTCCGGGATGCCCTACGATCCCGGCCAGGTCTACCAGCTTGAATCCGACACGTATCTCCTGCTCGAAGCAACCCTCGCAGAAGTCCGTCCCGGGGATCGTATCCTGGAAACGGGCACGGGTTCCGGTTTTATCGCGATGGAACTTTCCCGGGTTGCCCAGGTTATTGCAACTGACATCAACCCCCATGCAGTTATTGCTGCCAGAAAAAGCGGTATTGAGACAATCCGTACCGATCTTTTCGCCGGGATCTGCGGGTCATTCGATCTCATCATTTTCAATCCTCCCTATCTTCCAACATCCCCTAAAGAGCGGATCGACGACTGGCTTGAATATGCACTTGATGGCGGGCAGAGTGGCAGGGACGTCATCGAGCGGTTCGCAAACGGGGTGGGACGAGTTCTCGCCCGTGATGGGAGAATTCTTCTGCTGATATCTTCACTCACCGGGCTCCATGAAGTAACATCACTTTTCTCCGGAGCAGGTTTTTCCTCCGTAATTGTGCGTCAGCAGGTTGTTGAGGATGAAGTCCTCTATGTTCTTAAATTTGTACGGGACCGATGCGGGCAAATCCGGTGATCGCAAAACCCGATGAGTTGCAGGAAATTATTCGCATGAACAGGGCTTTACATTCAAGAATTTATTTCTCCTTTTGAAATTGCCACCGATAAACCTGTTGCAGTCTACATTCTTGAATGGAATACCAGCACCATCAGGTTGGTGGCGACAATCAACCCGGCCATCATTATCCCCTCAAGGAAGCAACCGGCGAACCACGAGAGAAAAGATACCCAGAGAATTCCGGTAAGAGAGATGAGCCAGAGAAATACCATTGTGCGAAAGTTTGCCATGCTGGTTTCACCGTGTTCTGGTTAATCTGGATAAATGTATTCGTACAGGATCCCGAGCGTGTTTGCATCTGCCGGAATTTTTTCGTTTAGATTTTGATAGATGCATTGAACGTACCGGGCAGCGACGTTTCATTTTTTTCCCGTCTCGAAAAAGTTTTCAGACAATCAGTCTCCTGCGCATGAGGTTGATTGAGACAATGCATAATAACGCGGTGATTGCCACAATCCACGCGAAGTTCACGACAATCATCCACGAAAATGCCGGGACGGTGAACATCCGGAGGACTGCAACTACATGGGTAAGCGGAAGGAGGATATACGCAACATTCTGGAGCACAACCGGCATCAGGCTCAGCGGGAAAAATGTCCCTGAGAACAATACCATGGGTGTGATAAAGAGGAACGAGGGGTAGTTGAGTGAATCAATGTTTGGTGTTATTGCCGTAAAACACATCCCCAGGCCGGCAAAGAGGAGCCCCCCAAGAAAGGCAAACGGGATTGCGATGAGTGAAGTGGGAAACGAGATCACGCCAAATGCAGCAAGCACCGGCAGCATGATAATCACGTACATTACGCTCCTGGTCGCGCCCCACACGAGCTCGCCCGCGATGACATCTTCAATCGAGAGCGGAGTTGCGATCATGGCATCGAAGCTCTTCTGGTAATACATCCGGACGTACGATCCGTACGTGCACTCAAAAAATGCCGAATTCATAACAGCCATTCCAAGAATCGCCGGTGCTTTGAAGTTGATATAGGGAACGCCATCAATTTCCCGGACATAGGTTCCAAGACCAAGACCAATGGCAAAGAGATAGAGCAATGCCTCGATAAGCGGCGGTGTGGTATCCCGAATTGATTTTACACATATAACCATTTCTGCGCATAGTTCAGAATCCTCTCCGGGGGTAGACGGTACCAGAATGCGTTATAAGGCTCATCGTAATCGAGACTCATGTGAGGTTTGATGACATTGTGCCAGTGAACAATTTTATCGACAGAACCGAACTTCGCGATCCTTCGTTCGACTTCTCCGAAGAACCGTTCAATTTTGCCGTTCGTTTGAGGGTGTTTTATCCTGGGTGGGATGTGTTTGATGTTGTGATGAACAAGAAACTCTCCGAATTTATGATGGGCCTGTTCACGGTTTCGAGCTGAAACGAATTGTGTACCGTTGTCAGTGAGGATCTCGCGGGGTGTACCGTACATCTGGAATCCCTGATTCAGAACCGTGAGAGTGTTCTCGGTAGTTGGAGAATCGAATATCCCGTAGCAGGTGATGAGGCGGGATGAATCATCCATGAATGCGATCAGCCATTTCTTCGATCCATTAAGTTCGAACTCTTTCCAGTCTCCCTGCCACATCGACATGGAATGAGTACGTTCGTACCGAACATATTTCCGTTGTTGCCGTTTTTTCATGTTGATCTCCACCAGACCGTGGTTCAACAATACCCGATAGATTCGATTATGCGGGATATGGATCCCGAGTGTTTCCTCAATCTTCTTCTCCAGATGGATTGGACCAATGTTGTTAGATTGATAGGTTTTGAGGATCAACTCTTCTGCTCGATCATCGATGGTTTGAGGCTTTCTTCCAGATTGCCTGAGTACCGGATATTCTCCCGATTCTCTGAACTCAGTACTTCACTAATTTTTAGCCGAGGCTAATCAAAACCGGCAGATCTAAATAGGCAGCGGGCGCCGCATATGGCAAATAGACGGCAATTCACCCGCCGAATAAAGAATGAGATCCGAGCAGAAGATTGTTCCGAAATAGCAGTGGATGCAATCAACCGGAATCTCACCATTTCCATCAACGGAACACTGAGACAAAAGACCCTTATCCAGTCACTTGTTGGGATGTCAGCAACCAAACTATCCGTGCATTCCATCAATAAGGCCGGAGAAAAAGTCCCGTGTGAAACGTCAGTCAGATACCATTTATCGAAGGTGGATTTAGAATCGCTTTTCGAAATACAATCAAAGATCCTCACCTATTCAAACGATCAGATCCTTGTTCCCGGAAAATCGTATCATTTTGCCATAGATTTCACCGACGATCCTTATTATGGCGAAATTATCGAAGCGAACAAAGATTACGTCCTCAAGAGTAAAATGAAGAAATCAACAACCACATTTTACTCGTATGTTTCGCTCTCCATCACAACAAAAGGTCAACGGCAGACCCTTGCAGTTTTCCCGGTGAAGAAGGGTGTGTCAAAGGTCGAGTACATCCGGAAATTTTTGGCCATAATCCACAACGCAAAAGTGAACACCCAAGTACTCTGTCTTGATCGGGGATTTTACTCAAAAGATGTGTTCTCATTTCTCCAGAAGGAAAAGATCCCGCACATTGTTCCGGTGAGAAAACACGGCGAAGAACTCAAGAAAATACTCCGGGGAAATCATTCCCGGTATGCACAGTATACGATGATGGGAACTGGCGAACCTCTTTCTCTTACTCTGGCAATTGATGTCCAGTACCTTCTGGGAAGGAATAAGAAATACGGGAATGTGAACCTGGGTTACGTCGTGTATGGTATTAACTGGAAACCCCGTCGGATCTACCGGGTCTACAAGAACCGGTTTGCGATCGAGTCTTCGTACCGTATCCGGAATATCGTGAAAGCAAGGACATCCACAAGAAACGTTGTGATCCGGTACCTGCTGACGATAATCTCTTTCCTTCTCAAAAATATCTGGGTCTCTCTTCAATGGATGTTCTTCTCTAAGGTTCAACGAGGACCAAGAACCGTTGCTGAAGATTTGTTCCGTTTCGATTTCTTCCGGCTATTGGTCTGGGAAGGGATTCGGAAAAAACTCAAATTTGTCTCATTTGTTTCTGTTCTTCGACCGTTTGGTTGATCAGAGGTTGAGAGTATTGATGACTTGCCAAAATTCACGGAGGTAAATTTAGAGAAGTACTGGGACCGCAACAACCACCCGGCCGGATGAAGCGCTCACCACCACTGCGGTGACGCCGGTAGTCACGACTCCCGTTTCGACATCGGGTCCGTTATCGACAACAACAAAGGCCGCCTCCCTGCCGTTTGTCGCAGCCGGTGCGCTCGCGATTGTCGGGCTCCTGGTCGGTGTAAAAAGGCCGTAAAACCGGAAACCTCTTTTTTTTGTCTGTTCCCGGGTTTGCAGGAGGATCCGCCGAACCAAAAATTCCTAATATCTCGGGCTCCTCCTAGATGGTACCATGACTCTGTTGCCCGGGAGCACGATTGGATGGTAAAAGTTGGCGTGCATGTATCGATCGCAGGCTCGCTCGATCTTGCGATTGACCGGGCAAAGGAGCGCGGGTGCGATGCGTTCCAGATGTTCTCCCGGAATCCCCGGGGGTGGGGCTTCGCTCCTCTCTCCGGTGAGATTGCCGGAAAATTCCGGCAGAAGATCGAGAGTACGGGCATTATCCCGGTCGACCACATGCCGTACCTCCCGAACCTTGCGTCCCCAAACCCGGAAAATTACCAAAAATCAACAGCAACACTGGCATCCGAGCTCGACCGGTGCGAACGGCTCGGCATCCGGTACCTGGTCACCCACCTTGGTCATCACCTGGGCGATGGCATCGCCGGGGGAAGGAAGCGGGTGATCGAGGGGATCAACGAAGCCTTCGGTGCGAGCGATAATTCCGTGATGCTGATTCTTGAAAATACCGCCGGGGAGAAGAACAGTGTGGGCAGCAGTTTCGGGCATATCCGGGGGATCATGGACGGCATCGATGCTAAGGAGCGGATCGGCGTCTGCCTCGACACCTGTCATGCATTCGCTGCGGGCTACGAGTTGCGGACTGATGAGGGGATCGCGGAGACACTCCGGCAGTTCGATGAACTGATCGGGATAAAAAATTTAAAAGTTGTCCACCTGAATGACACGAAAGGGGACCGGAACAGCGGACTTGACCGGCACGAACATATCGGCATGGGCTTTATCGGGGAGGACGGGTTCCGGCGCATCCTCCATCACCCGGTATTCCGGAATGTCCCGCTCATCTGCGAGACTCCGATCGATGAGCGCCGGGATGATATCGGTAATATCGCAAAGGTCCGGGAACTCGCGGGATAAATTTCCCGCGCACTTATCTCCGGGTAACGTTCTGGTGCTGAAAAGATTCTTCGTAATATTCTGTAAGGTATTCCCGTTCCTCAACGTTTCCGAGTGAATGTTCCTATTCTTTTGTAAGCGACAGGCAATCCTGCCCATGCCCACCCTTCACTGCCAGCTGCACTCTTCCATCCCGGTTGATCGTAATTTCTACTTCCTGCATCGCCATATTTTTTCTCTCCTTTTACTACGCCATTTCTGGTTCCCTGCTGGAAACAAGTTTGAAAAACCGCTCATCTTTCTTCACGAGAATTCCGGTTGTCACATCCTTTACGCTCAGGCAAAGGTACCCGGAGCGGTCGATGGTAAACCTCAGTTCGAACCGGGGCTCGCTTTTCCGTGCCGGGGGAGATGCAACCAGGTAGACCGGTTCTTTCCTGTTCACCCAGACAGGCTGTCGCGATGCATCGGCGTCCGGTGAAGGTCCGGCAAGATGCATCCCCCCTTCCGGTGTACCGACAAGTTCGAAGCTGTGCTGCTCACTGATCCGCCCGCCATCCCCGATCCGGTACAGGGGAATACCGAGATGGGTCTGGCCATCGTACGAGGCGCTGATGGTTATCCGGGCAACCTGGCCGGAACTTGGGTACCGGGTCCCGCTCCGTACCAGGAAACGGTACCGGTGTTCCCGGGCTGCCGGGTCCCAGTAGCGGAGAGCGTAATCGTAACGGATGCAGGTTACCTCCGGGGGATGTATTAAGGCTGCCCCCCGGGCCGCCGCGTCGAGAGGATGGTTGCAAAGCACCGGGCACGCGAACCGGGCTCTCACGATCTCCTGGACTTCAGGAATTACCGAAATTTCCCCGGTCATGAGAACGCCAGTAATTGTTCCGGGATCGAAACCACGGAGCTGTGCTGCCGAAAGTGCACGGTCGATCACCCGGTTCAGGATCCGGCGAATTTCGATGGAAGTGAGAATTTTCCCGATGTCGGCCGGCACGAGCCGGCCTTTTACTTCAAACCCGGAGGACGGGTCCCTGCACTGCACCAGTGACCCTGCCCCCGTAACGATCTGTTCCCGGGCCCGCCCGGATTCCCGGACGAGCGTGCCAAAGATCCGCGTCACCCGGGAATCCCCGGGATGCAGCCGCTGTTCTTCCAGAATGTGCCGGGCGAGCAGGGTATCGATCCCCGCACCACCAAAATCGTCAGAAGACCTTCCCGGGATCCGTGAACATATCCGGTTATTCTCCCCGGGATCGGGTTGGGGAATGACAACAATAACATCGGTTGCATTGCTCGTAACATCGATTATCAGGAACGGGAGGCCGGTGGATACGGGGAATTCATACCCGGTGGCGATTGCAACAGGTTTATCGATGGTTCCAAAATTTTTAAAACCTGCCGATTCTGCAAGCTCTTCGATCCATTCGATGTACCGGACCGGAGCCTCCGGGGGGACGGTGAAAATAACCGGGATTGTCCCGGGATCCCGTTCACCCGGGGCGGCGCGGAGAATTTTTACCAGAAACTCTTTTGCCGCCTGGTCGTACCCTATCTGCCGGCCATCAGCAGCCGGTATCCGTACCCCGCAATTTCCCGCGATATAGTGCTTCATCCGGCGGGCTGTTGACGGGTTTTCCTGATACTCACCTGCAGCTGCTTCTTCACCAATGAGCAGGGATCCATCCGCCTTGTAGTGAACCTGCGAAGGGATGACCGGTACAAAATTGTCACGGGAGGAGGGAACATTTCGCGACCAGCCGGGAAACGCGAGTGTTTTAACAGCTTCATGCCGGTCCCCGCTGCGTTCGGCAGCCGCGATTATGGTGCGGTCAGTACCAAAATCGACACCAAGCCGCATCTCACTCGCTCCCTGTCCTGGTCGTTCCGGCATTGTTTTCACCCCGCAATCTCGATGTCGTACAACCCTGCTTCCTGCTCCCGGGTACAGAGCCCGATATCACGCCGGAATTTCCCGCAAAGAATTGTACGCAGGAATGTCCACTGGTTCCTGTTTTTCTCTGGCGAGGCGACACATTCGTAACCGGAGACCCGTTCGATATCCCCGGGTGATGTTTCGGCAAGAGTCTTTGTCCATGGAAGTGACCATGTCCGGATCAACCCGTCGCGCCCGCAGGTCACCATGGTCTCCCCATCGGCAAATTGCGCAATGCCGGTAATCGCTCCACCGTGGGCCATAAAGGAGTGAAGAATCCTCTTTTCCATGGGTGAAATAAACGCGATCAGCCCAGAATCATACCCGGCAACAAGAATCCTGCTATCCCGGGTGAACGCGAGTGAACGGGTTTTTCCGCAAAACGCTCCAACCGAACCCATCGATCGGCCGGTGGCAGGAGAATAGAACCGGATCATTTCGTCATTTCCCGCTGTTGCAAAAATTTTCCCACCGGGATCTAGTGCAA
Organism: uncultured Methanoregula sp.; assembly: GCA_963666355.2. Taxonomy (GTDB): domain Archaea; phylum Halobacteriota; class Methanomicrobia; order Methanomicrobiales; family Methanospirillaceae; genus Methanoregula. Next base: position 28,733 of record CAXXCP010000014.1, on the reverse strand, counting down.
GAGCACTGACCTCACCCTTCCCATCACGAATCACCGTTCGCGCATTGCGATTTCCTTGTGCTGTGTCCCAGAGCCGGACGGTCCCGTCATTGCTGCCGGTGGCGAGAACGGAGCCATCCGGTGAAACACTGCAACAGGTGACATTGCTTGTGTGGCCGGTAAGTATCCGGGTAAGCCGGCCTTGTGGCATCTCCCAGAACCGGATCCTGCCGTCCCAACCACCGGCTGCAAGGATACTTGTTCCCGGGACGAATGCAAGACATCGCATGGATGTGGAAAATCCTTCGCAGCCGGAGACAAGACTGCCATCGACCGGGTTCCAGATCCGGAGCGTACAGTCCCTGCCGGCGCATGCGAGGAGGGACCCGGCACGGTCGGTCGCAACCGCAGTCACTCCCGGAGTGTACATCTCGGTCGACCGGACCAGTTTTCCGGTTTTTCCGTCAAACATCCTGATAGTTCCACCCGAATAACCGGCGATGATCAGTCCGCTTTTTTCGAGGAGCGAGATACCGGTTACTTCACCCGCCTGCCGGGTAAATGTCCGGACAGGTTCACGCACCGGAATATCCCAGAGTTTGACGGATCCATCCCATCCGGGGAGACCGCAAGGGACGAAACAGCACGGGTATGCGCTTTCCATTCGAGATCCTGTGCCTTTTCTCCGACCGCGATCACCCGGATCGTCCCACCATCGAACCCGGCGATCAACTGTTTCGCATCATGGGTGAATTCTGCACAGGTTATGTGCCGGTTGTAGAGCGGTACCGTCCGGACCGGTACACCCCGGTCCCTGCACCAGATCCGCACGATTCCGTCATCGCATGCTGCCGCAAAATACGATCCACCGGGGGCTGTTGCGCTGCACATGACGTTTCCGGAGATCCCGGTGAAGCTTTGCTTCCGGTCTCCCGTTTGCGCATCGAATAGTGCCGGCTCATACCGGCCAGCGATGACGAGTATCTCTTTTCCAGCCGGATCCCACGTGATCTCCCGAATTTCATCGCCGGGTTTTCGTATGCAACGAAAACCGGACGGCGACTCGACACTGCCCGCGCTTAAGGATCCATTCTCATACGAGACTGCAATTGCCTGACTATCCGGTGAGATTGCAAAAAACGCAACGGGGCTGGATTGTGCCGGGGCAAGGCTCCGGTGCTGCCCGTCACGGACAGAAATCGTTGAAATACTGCCGGATCCTTCACCAACAAGAATAAATGAACCGTCAGGAGAGATCGCAAAAGCCGAAGGAATGCCCCCCTCACTATGGTAATCCCATTCTGCAAATCCGGATTCCAGGTTCCGGCAACAGATAGTTCCATCACCTGCAAGGTGCAGAAAATGACGGTTGTCCGGTGTTATGGCAAACCCGGTCACGGCACCGGATGCTAAAAAGCTGTTAATGAGGCTTCCCGATCCCGTCTGCCACACGTGGAGGAGACCCTGGCTCGTGCTGGTGGCAAACAGCGAACCATCCGGGGAAAAACCCAGCCGAAGGGTCTTGCCCTCATCTGCGGGGATTGACAGGACCGGTTCGTCATGCGGGCGCGGATACTCCCATGAGGGCAAAAGCGATTTTTCGAGCTCCTCCCAGATCGTTTTCTCCCCGTCCGGGGGAGTCCACCCGGATGATCCCAGCGCACGGATCCCCGCAATTGCCTGCGACAGGGGAGCGAAGAAGACATAATACCAGAGATCATCCCACTGTTCGTTAAGGATCAGGCCGGTAATAACGATCTCCCATTCCTCATCAGACAAACATGGTCCGGCATTCCCGGGGCAGGCCGCAAGAATTGCCCGGGAAAGATCCGGGTGACGGCCGGCTCTTCGGGCAGTCTCCCGGCAGCGTGCCCGGGCGGTTTCACCGGCAGCTGCATATCCCCGGGCGAGCAGCGGGCGATGAGATTGAACGTCGAGTGCTGTATAGTGCTGATATTGTCCGGTTGCAAAAAGAAACAGCGCACGCGCCGGAAGATCGATTGGGGTTGCGCCACATGCAATGGCGAGGGGGGCGAGGTCCCCCGTGTCACGGGACAGTACCTCTTCGCAGAATGTTTCGGTAGCCGGACCGGGATGCAGCTCACGCAGCGCAGTCCGGGCAATTTCCTTTGCTACCGGATCTGGATCATCGCAGACAATTGTACATAATGTGCGGACAGCTCCGGCATCTCCCCCGATGGCATTTTCACCGGTCTTTTTCAGATCCCTCCGGAAAAGCCATGTGCCGACGAGGGGAACCGGTTTGCAAAGATTCATCGCGTTCACGGGCGTACCGGTTCAAATTTTTCAAGCGGGATCGTTTTCTCCGCAGTTCGCCCGGGTTGCACAACAGTCGATGCTGATACCGCACGTCCTTCACCGAGCCAGGCCCGGAGTGCCGCAACCGTTTCGCGCTGGGAGACCGAGAGGGGAACTTGTTTTTTCAAACAGCTCTCGATGTCTTCTGTCGTGACCCTCCGCATGTTCTCGTTGAACGCGAGGTACATTGCATCGATCACAACCTGCTCTATCTCTGCGCCGACATACCCTTCGCTCAGGAAGGCAAGCCGGGAGATCTCGTACTCGGCAGGGAGACATTTCCGTTTCTTTAAGTGAACAGAGAAGATCTCCCTGCGTTCAGCTTCGTTGGGGAGATCAAGGAAAAAGATCTCGTCAAACCGCCCCTTCCGGAGGAGTTCCGGGGGAAGGGCCGAGATATTATTTGCGGTGGCTACAACGAAACAGGGATCAGTCTTGTCCTGCATCCAGGTCAGGATGTGGGCAAAGACCCTCTGGCTCGTCCCGGCACCCCCGCTCCCAAACGCAAATGCTTTCTCGATCTCATCAATCCAGAGGATGCAGGGCGCGATCGTCTCGGCAAGCGAGAGTGCCCGGCGGGTGCGTTCCTCGGACTCGCCAACAAGGCTCCCGAAGAGTGCACCGACATCGAGCCGGAGAAGCGGGAGATGCCAGAGGTCTGCAATCATCTTTGCAGTCAGGCTCTTCCCGGTACCGGGAATACCGATGAGGGCAATTCCTTTCGGGGCGGGGAGACCGTAGTCCCGGGCTTCCCGGGTGAATGCCCGCTCCCGGAGCCGGAGCCAGTCTTTCAGTACGGTGAGTCCCCCGACATTCTCGGGATTTTCCGTGAGACTGTAGAACTCAAGGGCATCCGATTGGCTGAGAATATCTTTTTTGTCCGAGATGATGGCATCAATATCCCGGTCATCAAGAGTTCCGTGGGTCACAATAGCTTTTGAGAACGAGCGACGAGCTTGGTTAAGCATCATACCGAGCGCTGCCTGGAGGAGCTTCTCCCTCCCGGTCTTTGACAGGTTGCTCGTGATTCCGCTGGTAACAAGAAGCAGGTCGAGATCCTGCGAGAGCTCAGCCATGGTCGGTGGGGGGAAATGGATGATGACCGCTTCGTCACGGATCTCGTCCGGGACTTTGGCAAACGGGGTGATAATGACAATCGTCCGCCGGTTGTAACGGAATTTCTGGGAAAAATTCCGGATCTTGCGTTTCACCTGCGGGTTATTCCAGAACTCATGAAAGTCTTTGAGGACAATGACTGCGTTCTCATCGCTCTTTCCGATTTCATCAAGAGCCGTGAGGGGATCGCGGGATGGAGCCGGAAAATTTTTACTGCCAACAACAACGGAAAATCCGTCCACGCTGTCCCAGGCAAGGCACTGGCGCTTGGGATCCCATTTTTCGCAGACATCCCGGATCCGGGTGAGCACCCTCTCCTCTTCGGGGGTAACGACAACGACCAGTGTCACTCGTGCCCGGAGAGAGATGTTCAGCCGCCGGGAAAAGTCAGGCTCTTTCTCGTGCACCTTTAAGACCATCTCCGTACAACAATCCGTATCGTCCCATCAGCATCCGCTGTCTCGGACACGACGTCAAATCCGTCCCTTGCTGCCTGTTCGAGCACCAGTTTCTTTGCATACTCCTGCTGGATCGCTTCGGCCTGCTGCCTGAGTTCCTGTGCAATTTTTTTCTGGCCGATACCCGTTACTCCCCACCAGTCAGCGATCATATCGTAGGTCCCATCGCTGTTCTTCACAAACCCGATACCGTATCCCCGCGCCTTCTTTACCGCAATTTCCACGTTATGCTGGCCATGGTGACCCTTGATCGTTGTATCGGTCTCGATCTCGAGACCCATTTCCTCAAGGCACCGGACGAGGAGTTCCCGGTGCCGGAATGTTGTCCGGATCCTGCTGAAATGCGACAGCTTACTCTCCCCCGCATCGCGATGCAAGAGTCCTGACAAACCCGGTACCGGGAAACCCGGTAACAAAAATTTCGCCACCGGGTTGTATCGTAAACTCTGTTTCTTTTCCCTTCTCCCGTGGATGTGAACGGTCCGGCACGGGGATCCGGCCGGTGAGGCTGACAAGTTTCTGGTTCGAGGACGCGAGGAGCGAATCGTTGTTGCAATGAAGGGCAGGGATGTACGGGCCTGCAACAAGAAGGTCGGTGACCGCAAGGAGAGCGTTCCACGATGCCCGGTTTTTTTCGATGAGCTGGTCATAAGAAAAACCCGTGAATGTCAGGATGGAGAGTCCTTCATCTGCAAGTCTCCTGCCAAGCAGAGCCAGTTGAGCTGCCTGTGCAAACGGTTCGCCCCCGGAAAAGGTAACCCCGTCAACAGGTTCTGCCGCAAGGATTCGCTCAAACAGTTCATCAATCGTCACGGAATCCGGGCCGGCAAACGACCAGAATTCCGGATTAAAACACCCATCGCACCGGAGCGGACAACCCTTTACCCAGATCACGGTCCGGGTACCGGGTCCGTTCACCGTAGATCTCTCCAGGAATCCTGCGAGATTCACCACATGCCCATGTCGGGATCCGGGGTCGTTGGTACCATGCATCATCATTTTTCCGCCACGATATGGGCCAAAAACAATTCCGGCATCTTCGATCGACATCCTTTTAGTATCTTGAAAACCGGAATGATTTCATTCGCGGGGACGTGCAGTAAAAAATACTTATGGGATACAATCTGACCTGTCCTATCCCGAAATCATTTGACATCACATGTAAATATCGATGTGAGCAAATTATCGAATCGGGATATCCAGAGGATCATTCAGCAATGGGTAAATGAGAAACCCGTTGTTGAGATTGCCCGGTATTTCCAGATTACCCGTCAACGAGTGTATCAGCTCATCAACCAGTTCAGAGAATCGGGAGAATATCCGGTACTCAGGCAATCTGGAAGAAAGCCTCAAACCATCGATGATCGAGCAGAAGAGTTGATCCTCAAAACCTATCAATCTAACAACATTGGTCCAATCCATCTGGAGAAGAAGATTGAGGAAACACTCGGGATCCATATCCCGCATAATCGAATCTATCGGGTATTGTTGAACCACGGTCTGGTGGAGATCAACATGAAAAAACGGCAACAACGGAAATATGTTCGGTACGAACGTACTCATTCCATGTCGATGTGGCAGGGAGACTGGAAAGAGTTCGAACTTAATGGATCGAAGAAATGGCTGATCGCATTCATGGATGATTCATCCCGCCTCATCACCTGCTACGGGGTATTCGATTCTCCAACTACCGAGAACACTCTCACGGTTCTGAATCAGGGATTCCAGATGTACGGTACACCCCGCGAGATCCTCACTGACAACGGTACACAATTCGTTTCAGCTCGAAACCGTGAACAGGCCCATCATAAATTCGGAGAGTTTCTTGTTCATCACAACATCAAACACATCCCACCCAGGATAAAACACCCTCAAACGAACGGCAAAATTGAACGGTTCTTCGGAGAAGTCGAACGAAGGATCGCGAAGTTCGGTTCTGTCGATAAAATTGTTCACTGGCACAATGTCATCAAACCTCACATGAGTCTCGATTACGATGAGCCTTATAACGCATTCTGGTACCGTCTACCCCCGGAGAGGATTCTGAACTATGCGCAGAAATGGTTATATGTGTAAAATCAATTCGGGATACCACAGGATACAATCTGACCAATAAAGTGGCCTTTATTTCCTATTAAACTCAGTGTTTCCAGAGAATGTAATTCATAAGGATTTCTGTGATTGCATAAGTATTCCAAAGCGTGTGACTTCGTCCGGTGCCGGAAAATTACGCCAGATAAGAGCGGGGAATCTCCCGCGTCCTTATAATCCCGTACTCCCAATAGATCCGGCAGTGAAGGCGACATTCGACGGGACAACGGTCCGGCTGGGCAGGGACGGGCGCACCCTCTACGAACAGAGCGGTTACGGCCGGATGGAGGCGGATGGGATCCGGCTTTCGCCCCAGGAAGCCCTGTATCTCCTGCACCGCCAGAAAATCGAAGTGACCGGATATAGCTTTGATACGCTCTTTTCCGAATTTGCCGACCAGCCGAATTTCCTGCGGAGTTTCCTTGTGTACCGTGATCTCCGGGAGCGGGGGTACGCGGTACAGACCGGGCCGCACGATTTCCGGGTGTTCCGGCGCGGTGAGAAGCCCGGGACGGGAGAATCGTTGTACCTTGTCCGGGTCCTCTCGGAACGCGACCCTATCCGGTTCGAGAAGCTTATCGAGGAAGTTGTTGCCTCCCGGAACATGCGCAAGCAGTACGTTCTCGCAGTTGTTGATGACGAAGAGGAACTGACCTTCTACGAGATCAAGCTCCAGAAACTCGCGGAATCCTGCGGTACGGGGCCGTCACTCTCCCGGAACACGGCAATGCTTATCGGAAAATCCGCGATGGTCCGGGCAAAACCGGGGTCTGATCTCGAAGCAGCCGGGTTTGGCAAGAGGCTTGACGACGAGCGGCTCATGCTCTCGCCGGTCGAACTTCTCTACCTCATGGCAAAAGATCTTCTCAACCTGGAGAAGGGTGGGGAGAGTATCGGCCTCCGGGAATATTCGGGACTCGCACGCGAGGCAGACAGTGAACTTTCCGGGAAGGACAAGGTGTACACCGAACTCCGGTCCCATGATTTCACGCCGAGAACAGGCTACAAGTTCGGGCATCACTTCCGGGTGTACTGCGGGAAGAATGTTCACTCCGACATGCTCGTGCACGCGGTGGAGAAAGAAGATGCTCTTCCCATGAGTATCATTTCGAGATCCGTAAGGATGGCGCACAGCGTCAAAAAGAAGATGTTGTTTGGGTGCGTACATTCTTCCGGCATTCAGTTCGTCGAATTTGCACGAATAAAGCCGTGAGCAGATCATGCAGGAACCGCAGATCAACCCCTGGTCAAGCACCCCTTCTATCGATGTCGAGAAGACCTTTGCCGAGTTCGGGATAGACCCGATAGCGCCAGTCTTACAGGAGCTTCCCGAAGTCCCGTACTTCATGCGCCGGAATATCGTTCTCGGCCACCGCGACTATCCCGCAATAGCGGGCGCGATCCGGAACAAAACCCCGTTTCACATCCTCACCGGTTTCATGCCGAGCGGCCACCCGCATCTCGGCCACCTCATGGTGATGAAGGAGGTAGTGTGGCACGTGCAGCAGGGGGGCAACGGGTACGTGACGATCGCTGACCGTGAGGCCCATGCGGTCCGGGGGATGTCGTGGGAGAAGTGCAGGGAGTACGGGCGGGAGTACCTCTCCTGCCTTTACGCGCTCGGCTTTGAAGGGCAGACATATTTCCAGAGCAGGAACGACCGGCTCAAGGATCTCGCCTTCGAAGCGGCAACCAAGGTCAACTTCTCGGAACTCACGGCGATCTATGGATTCGGCCCCGAGACCGATCTCGCCCACGCGGACAGCGTGATCACGCAGGTCGCCGATATCCTGTACCCGCAGATCGACCGGGAGCCGGCACCAACGCTTGTCCCGGTCGGGATCGACCAGGATCCCCACATCCGGCTCACCCGGGGGGTCGCCCACAAACTCCGGATGTTCACGGTCGAAGAGCGGGACGGGTATATCAGCGTCCGGTCGAAGAATGCGCCGGAGAAAGCGCTCGATGCGGTGAAACAGGCGTTTCCGCACGCGAAAAAATACGAAGGGCACGTAGACATTAAAGGAGCCGGCTACACGGATGTGAGTGCAAAGGTCAGGGACATCGAGCGGGCCACCGGTGGCTACGGTTTTGTCACGCCCTCATCCACCTACCATATCTTCATGCCCGGGCTGACCGGGGGAAAGATGTCGAGCTCGATTCCCGAGAGCATCATCTCTTTCTACGAGACTGAAGCGGTTGTCCGGAAGAAGGTGATGAGCGGGATCACCGGGGGGAGGATGACACTCGAGGAGCAGAAGCGGCTTGGCGGGGAGCCGGACAAGTGCTCGCTCTACCTCCTCAACCTCTTCCACATGGTGACTGACGATGCGGAGCTTGTAGAGATTCGCAGGAAATGCACCTCCGGTGAGATCACCTGCGGGCAGTGCAAGAAGGATACAGCCGAACGGGTCGTCTGGTTCCTGAAAGACTTCCGGGAGAAGATGGACGCGGCAGAGGAGAAGATCGAGGCGTGATATGGCGGAACTGACACAGAACGAGAAGCGGCTGCTTGCGGTGCTTGAACGGGAAGGAGACGCCGATGCCCTGCACCTCGCCCACCACCTGGATGCAACCACGGCTGCAGTCGTCCAGTGGGCGCACCTTGCCATGGATAACGGGCTTGCGAAGGTGGACCGGATCGTTGAGAAAAATTTTGTCTACACCGAAGAGGGGAAAAATTATTCGGAGCACGGACTCCCCGAGACCCAGCTCATGGCGGTGATCGGTACCGGCACTACGCTTGCCGGGCTTCAGAAACACGAAGCGTTCCGGATCGGCTTCGGCCAGCTCCGGAAGAAAGGGCTTGTCGCGGTCGCGGACGGGAACGTGACAAAAGTCGCAGGTGCTTCCACAAGCGAAGACGAAATTGCCCTCAAAAATCCGCGTGAAGGCGGACAACGGGTAAAGGATCTCATCAAACGTGGTCTTATTCAGGAAACCGAAACGGTCCGGTACACGATCACCATCACGCCGGCGGGCACGCTCGCAGTTCAGCAGGGCCTCGACCTCCGGGAAGAGCAGGGTACACTTACCCGGGAGCAGATTATTTCGGGTGATTGGAAGAACGTAAACCTCAGAAAGTACGATATCGGGAAAATCCCGAAGAAGGTGTATCCCGGGAAGAGCCATCCCTACCAGCGGATCATCGCGGAGATGCGGGAGATCCTCCTTGACATGGGATTCACCGAGCTCTACGGTGGGATCGTCCAGCAGTCTTTCTGGAACTTCGATGCCCTCTTCCAGCCGCAGGACCACCCGGCCCGGGAGATGCAGGACACGTTCTATCTCAACGAGAAACTCCCGCTCCCGGAATGGTACGAGCGGGTCAAGGCGATGCACGAGTCCGGAGGCAAAACCTCATCGACCGGGTGGGGCGGGACCTGGAGGGAAGAGAAGGCTGAGCAGTGCGTGCTCCGGACCCACACTACCAGCGTCTCGATCCAGCACCTTGCAGACAATCCAAACCCCCCGGTCAAGGCGTTCTGCATCGGCCGGGTCTACCGGCGCGAGACGATCGACACGACCCACCTCGCCGAGTTCGAGCAGCTCGAAGGGATCGTAATGGACAAGGACGTCAACTTCGGGAACCTGCTCGGGATCCTCCGGGAATTTTACCACCGTATGGGATTCAAAGGTGTCCGGTTCAAGCCCTCGTACTACCCGTACACCGAGCCAAGCCTCGATGCGGAAGTCTTCGTGGAGGGCATCGGGTGGATCGAGATGGGCGGAGCCGGCATCTTCCGCGAGGAGGTCACGGCCCCGCTCGGGATCCAATACCCGGTCCTTGCCTGGGGCCTCGGCGTCAGCCGGATCGCGATGCTCCGGCTCGGACTCAAGGATCTCCGGCAGCTGCACCACGGCGATGTCGCCTTCCTGCGCGAGACACCGGCACTGCGACAATCGAAGGGAGGCCTCTGAAAATGGCAGTCATCACCCTTCCTTACAAATATCTCGAACGTCTGACCCGGAGCGACCGGAAGACAATCCTCGAAAAAGTACCTCTTATCGGCTCCGATGTTGAACGGATGGAAGAGGATCACGCGGACGTCGAGTTCTTCCCGGACCGGCCGGACCTCTTCTCGCCCGAAGGTGTGGCCCGCGCCATGCGGGGCTTCCTCGGGATCGAGACCGGTCTTCCCATTTACCCGGTGAAACCTTCCGGTATCAGCTTCACCATCGACCCGGCGCTCGCAGCTATCCGCCCGGTCCTCGGGGCTGCGGTCATCCGGGGGGTGACGTTCGATGACGAATCGATCCAGAGCGTTATGTCCCTCCAGGAGTCGCTCCACTGGGCGGTGGGCCGGGGCCGGAGCAAGGTCGCTATCGGTATCCACGATCTCGATACGGTAAAACCACCGTTCCACTACATCGCTTCTCCCCGGAGCCGGAAGTTTGTCCCGCTCGATTACGCGGAGGAGATGACCATGGACGAGATCCTTGAGAAGCACCCGAAGGGCCGGGACTACGCGAAGATCGTCCGCGACTTCGACCGTTTCCCGCTTATCGTGGATGACGAGGATCACGTCCTCTCCTTCCCGCCGATCATCAATGGCGAGCGGACCCGGGTGACGATGAAGACAAAGAACATCCTTCTCGATACCACCGGCACCGACAGGAAAGCGGTCTCCGTTGCCGTCAACATTATCTGCACGGCAATGGCTGAGGCCGGGGCGAGGATCGAGAGCGTCACGATCGGAGGAGTGCAGACCCCGACGCTCGCTCCCGTGGAGCGGACGGTCAGTGTGCAGGAGTGCAACAAACTCCTGGGAATTCACCTGAGCGCCACAGAGATGGCAGCCCATCTCGAAAAGATGCGCTTTGGAGCCCGGCCCGATGGCCCGGACGCTGTCAGGGTGCTCGTCCCCTGTTACCGGGCCGACATCATGCACGACTGGGACACGTTCGAAGACGTTGCCATCGCGTACGGGTACGAGAGGATCAGCGACCTCCCTCCGGAGACGTTCACGGTCGGGAAGCCCCATCCGGTCCAGGAACTGGCCCGGATCGCACGCGACATCTTTTGCGGTCTCGGCTTCCTGGAGGTCATGCCATTCACGCTGACGAGCGAAGCGACCCTGTATGGGAAGATGCGCAGGCCGCAGAATGCCGGCGTTCTTCACGTCATGCACCCAATCACGATAGACAACACGGTCGTCAGGACCGAGCTCGTCCCGCTCCTCATGGAGTTCCTCTCCATGAACCGGCACCGCGAGCTCCCCCAGCGTCTCTTCACGATCGGTGATGTGGTCGAGAACTGTGCAACATACCAGAAAGCGGCCGGGATCAGCATGCACCCCGGAGCGGACTTCTCGGAAGCGTATGCGTTTATGGACGCAATGCTCCGGGAACTCTCGATTGATTACTGCGTGAAAGAGTCGGCCGATGATGCGTTAATCGAGGGGCGGCGCGGTGATGTCTTCGCAGGCGGGAAAAAAGTCGGGGTGTTTGGCGAGATCCATCCCGCGGTCCTGAATGCCTTCGAGCTCGAACACTCGGTCGCGGCGTTCGAACTCGATCTCAGAGCCGTACCGGGATATCCCTCTCACTGAGATATTTTTTTACGTCCCGGACCGTGAACTCCCCGTAGTGGAAGACGCTTGCCGCGAGGCAGGCATCCGCTTTTCCCCGGGTAAAACCATCATAGAAGTGTTCGAGCGTCCCGACACCTCCACTTGCGATGACCGGGATCCCGGCTGCGTCCGAGATGGCCGATGTGATCGCGATGTCAAACCCGCTCCTGGTCCCGTCCGTCTCCATGCTGGTGAGGAGGATCTCACCGGCACCCCGCTCTTCTGCTTCACGCGCCCAGCAGACCGCGTCAATGCCGGTCGGTTTGCTCCCACCATAGATGACGACCTCATACCAGCACGTCTCGCCGGTATCGAGCTCCACCGGGACTGCATCCGGGTTCGGTGAGAAATTGCGGCGGACATCCATGGCTACGACAATGCACTGGGTGCCAAACGACTCCGCCCCTTTCGTGATGAGGGTGGGGTCATGCACGGCGCTCGTGTTCATGCTCACTTTATCCGCCCCGGCCCGGAGGATCTGCTGGATATCCGCAAGCGACCGGATTCCTCCGCCAACGGTCAGGGGAAGGAAGAGCTGGTCTGCGGCCCGCTTGATGAGCTCGACGATGATCCCCCGGTTCTCTTTCGAGGCGGTTATATCGAGGAATACTACTTCGTCAGCGCCCTGCTCGTTGTACCGCTCCGCGAGCTCGACCGGGTCGCCGGCGTCCCGGAGGCCGAGGAAGTTGGTACCCTTGACAACCCGGCCTTCCTTGAGATCGAGGCAGGGGATGATCCGCCGTGTCAGCACCATTGGGAAAACGTTGGTGTCCTACCGCTATCTACATTTCCTCCTTACCACTTTCTGCCACCGGTTTTCAGGGGACAAAAATTCACGGAGTTTTTATGTAACTTGCCGTGTGTACTGATAGGGTAGACGCGATTTATGGGTAGGTTTTTCCGCCCCAATACCCGCGGGGATTTTTATGAGCACAGGAATGCTGAAGATAGAATGGGCAGCGCAGTATATGCCGGTACTTGCTGCAATCAGGAAGCAGTTTGAGAAAGAGAAACCGTTTGCGGGAATGACAATCGGCATGGCCCTCCATGTTGAGGCAAAGACCGCAAACCTTGTCTCCACTCTCGCTGCCGGGGGGGCTACCGTACACATCACGGGCTGTAACCCGCTCTCGACCCAGGACGATGTCGCAGAAGCCCTCAACACGATGAAGAATATCCACTGCTACGCGAAGCGTGGGTGCACGACCGGGGAGTACTATGCAGCGATCGACGCGGTCCTCGATGCAAAACCCGTCATCACCATCGACGATGGCATGGATCTTATCCACTACCTCCACACAAAGCGCCGTGAACTCCTGAAAGGCGTGATCGGTGGCTGCGAGGAGACGACCACCGGCATCCACCGGCTCCGGGCCATGGAGACTGAAGGGAAACTAGAGTTCCCGGTTGTCGCGGTGAACGACACCCCGATGAAGCACTTCTTTGACAATGTCCACGGGACCGGAGAGAGTGTCCTCTCCTCGATCATGATCACGACCAATGTCCTCATTGCCGGCAAGTATTTCGTTGTCGGCGGATACGGGTTCTGTGGTCGCGGGCTCGCCCGGAAGGCACACGGCCTCGGGGCAAAAGTCATTGTCACCGAGATCGATCCCCGGCGTGCGCTCGAAGCCCACATGGACGGGTTCATGGTCATGAGCATGGACCAGGCAGCGGAGGTCGGCGACATCTTCGTAACAACCACCGGTAACGTCGGCGTCATCAACAAGAAGCACTTCAGGAAACTCAAGGCGAACGCGATCCTCTCGAACGCCGGCCACTTCAACGTGGAGATCGATGTCGACTGGCTGAACGAGCATGCCGACAAGATTGTCAGGCGTGACGGGATCGACTCCTACTTCCTGAAAGGAAAGCCGGTGCACGTCCTTGCGGAAGGGAGGCTTGTCAACCTCGCGACGCCGAAAGGGATGGGCCACCCGGTCGAGGTCATGGACCTCAGCTTTGCGGTGCAGGCACTCTCTGCCCGGTATATAGCGAAGAACGGTAAGAAACTCAAAGGCGGGGTGTACGAAGTTCCAAACGAGATTGATGAGAACATCGCCCGCATGAAGCTCACGTCGCTTGGGCTCAGCATCGACGAGTTGTCCAGGGAACAGAAAAAATACTCAGAGAGCTGGGATATCGGGACTTAAAAAGTCCGGAAAATCCCGCAAATTGTTGAACACTGTTTGAAAAAGACTGAAAACCTCTGAACTTTTTTTCCGCCGGTTCTCTTCCGGATTTTACATCTCCCTCGCAGCAAAGAGGTATTCCTGTGCATACCCGCAATAGCTCCCGAAATATTCGAGCCCGAACCGGCGGACTGCATCGTACTCGCGCCTGCTGAGCGTGGATGCCATCGGGAGATCCGGGAGATAGTGCTGCTGCATGATCCGTCGGATCCAGACATCGACCGGGAACGACTCGTATTTTTCGAACGCAAAGAGCAGGATGCAATCGGCTGCTTTCGGCCCGATGCCGGAGCGTTTCATAAGTTCCTTCCGGGCATCTTCGTACGGGAGGGCCGAGACTTTTTCCTCCCACGCCTTCCGGTCCGGAATATCGCACGCATTCCGGAAGATGTAAGGCTGCCGGTACCCGAGCCTGCAGCACGCGAGATGATCCTCGTTCCCGCAGGAGATCGATCCCGGCTCGGGGAACGAGAAGAAAGTCCGGTCTTCAAACGGGATCTCCCTGCCGAACCTTTCAGCGACCGCGGCTATCCTGCGCCTGATGGTCGGGATATTCGAGTTGGTTGCGATCGTATAGGAGATCAGGCATTCCCATTTCGGCTGCCGGATGATCCGCAATCCCCGGCATCCCCGGATCGCGGCGTGGATGAAGGGGTCGCGGTCAAACGATGCAACAATACTTTCCAGATCGATGTCAAGGGAGAAGTAGTGCCGGATAAATTTTGCCGGGACCCCTTCGAACGAGAGGCGGGAGCCATCCTGGCGGATCTTAATTACCCTTTCCCCGACAATGCCGTACCACCACCCGTCTTCAGTCCGGTCCCACCGGAAAACCTGGCCGCATCCAAGTGATTGATCGAGAGAGAATGGCTGGTCCGGGGAAAGGTTCATGGTCGCCATGGAATAGTTCCTTCTTTTGATTCTGGTACTCAAAACCATATATGGCCGATCACCGTACCCAAAGCACCACGGATCAATGAGAGCAACCACGTCTCAACGCGATCGGATGGTATCCTTTCTCTGTTCCGATCGATGAATACTTTCGCGATGGAACGAATAGGCTTTTAATATATAAATTAAAAGTCTCCTCATGGACCTTAAAGATACGCTGAAAGCATTCATCGAAGAAGGGGCCGATTGGGAGCGCAAGCAGACAACAGTTCCCGGAGTCTCGATCATCCGGCTTCCGGCAACCAAGAACCGTGCGGCGTCGCTTGCCATTGATATCAACCCGGTGGGCGATAATGGCCTTCCCATGAAGAAGAAAGGCATCATGATCATGAATTCGGCAGAGCTTGCCGCGTTCCGTAAAACCTTCACAAACGAGAAAGTGGACGGGCTCATCACCGCCCTTGAAGAAGTTCTCCCGGAGAGAAAAGGCGCGGGAAAGCCCTCAAAGTCTGATGTTCTCCAGTTGTAAGAAGAAAAGAGACCAGAATTACTCCGGAGGAATACTATAAAGCGATGGATTGTAGCGGGCCTTCTCTGCCTTGCGATAACGGGACTTGTCTGCGGGTGCCTTGGCAGCCGGGCACCCCCGGAATCAACCACCCCTCCACCCGGAGTCCTCCTGGACTATCACAGGTCCGGGGGAATCGCCGGTCTTAACGACCGGCTTGTCGTCTTCGATAATGGGGCGGCCGTTATTTCCGGTAGGCTGGTCAAACGGGAGATAAACTTCAACCAGACGGACCTCGACCGGATCTCGACGCTGTTTACCAATGCCCAGTACTCCATGCTGGAAGGAAACTATACCGCCCGGCCCGGTGGAGCGGATCTTATACGCTACTCGATCACCTATCGCGGGAAATTGGTAAATGCCGAAGATTCTGCAATCCCTCTATCGTTGCAGACGATTATTGATGAGCTGAACCGGCTTATCAGGTCCGGCGGTGCAAGAGAACAACCAATTCGGCCTTTCGCGAACATAAACCCCTGACGATCAATTTTTCCGGGTCTCCCCGGAGTGCGGTATTTCGAATCCCGGGCCACGGAGCTCAATGATCGAATCGTGAACATACGGCCGCGATAATGCCGGGTATCTTTAATTCCTGATATTTTATTATCCAAAAAAACAGGAGCGTGAATGGAGTGTCGTGCGAACTCTTCTGCGTTGATGCATTTACCGATCGCGTGGGGTCTGGCAATCCCGCAGGGGTCTGTATCCTTTCCAGCCCCCGAAAACCCGCCTGGATGCAGCTGGTTGCCCGGGAGATGAACCACTCGGAGACCGCATTCCTCGTGCCACAGCCGCAAGGGTTTGATCTCAGGTGGTTTACTCCACGGATCGAAGTCGATCTCTGCGGGCATGCAACCCTTGCATCGGCACATATTCTCCGGGAATGCGGGCTTTTTGGACAAGATGGCATTGCACGTTTCTTCACCCGGAGCGGGGTCCTCACTGCTTCATGTGCCGGCGACGGGATCAACCTTGATTTCCCGGCAGAACCGGAGGTAACGACCACGGCCCCTCCGGGTCTCATCGATGCGCTCGGCGCAAGACCGGTGTACGTGGGCAGGAACCGGTTCGATTATCTGGTTGAAGTCGCTTCTGTGGATGAAGTCCAGAGACTAAAACCCTGACTTCTCCCTGCTCGCCCGGGTACCGATGCGGGGCGTCATCGTAACCAGCAGGTCGGACGGGGGTACCTGCGATTTTGTCAGCCGGTTTTTCGCCCCTGCTGTCGGGGTGAACGAAGACCCGGTAACAGGCTCTGCCCACTGCTGTCTCGGCCCGTACTGGTCAGGAAAACTTGACAGGGATGAACTGGTCGGACACCAGCTTTCCGAAAGAGGCGGTGAAGTCCGGGTAACTGCCGGGACAAAGGGGAGGGTCCGGCTCGGAGGAAAGGCAGTAACAGCCTGGAAGGGACAACTGATGTTCTGAAAAAAAAGAGCAGGAAACCGGACAAGAGAAAAAATTTTGAACCGGACTATTGCTTCTCGTACATGCACGACTGGACATCGTGCCCGAGCTTGCCTATCGCGTCCGCCCGGCATCGCTGGCAGTGGCGCATCTGCTTGACATACTTCCCGCACTCGTCCTGCATTTTCTTCTTCATCTCCTGGGTTGGCGGGGCGATATCCGTAAACTTGTACTGCGAGATGAGCGGGATGATGTTGAAGGTGTAGACCCCCATCTCACCCATCTTCTTTGCAATCAGGGGGATGTGATCCTCGTTAATCCCGGGGATGTACACCGTGTTGATCTTCACGATCATGTTCCGGTCGATCGCCATCCGGATGCCTTTCATCTGCTGGGAGAGAAGAAGTTTTGCGGCTTCGAGGCCGTGGTAGCGTTTCCCCCCGTAATCGACGAACTGGTAGATCTTTGCCCCGATCTCCGGGTCGATAGCATTGAGGGTGACTGTGATATTACCGACATCATATTTCTGGAGCAGGTCAATCTTATCCGGCAGGAGCAGGCCGTTTGTGCTGATGCACTTGATGACGTTTGGGTATTCCTCGTGGAGCCGGCGGAGGGTCTCGAAAGTCTCTTCGTTTGCAAGCGGATCTCCGGGCCCGGCAATCCCGACGACTTTTATGTAATTGTATTTCTCCACAACTTTTTTTACCATGTCCATGGACTCGTCGGGGTTGAGGACCCGGGTCGTGACACCGGGCCGGCTTTCGTTCACGCAGTCAAAGTCGCGGATGCAGTAGTTGCACTGGATATTGCATTTTGGCGCAACCGGGATGTGACACCTGCCAAAATTGTGGCACGCCTTCTCAGAGAAACACGGGTGCTCCTGGATCTTCCGCATCTGCGCAGCATCCCACTGGACTTTCTTCCCGGCAACGTCTGCAATCCTTACTTCATCTGCCATAGTCAACACCACTACTGCGCTGTGAATGTATAAATAAAGTGCAATTGTGAAAATACGATAAGGCAATTGTTTAAGGCATACCGTAAAATTCTATACCGGATATCATGAAGAAATCGGAGAAAGTTAAAGGCAAAAAGGCAGTTGCCGACCGACGGAAAAAGTTTAAACTCTACGGGATCGGGATTGTTGCCGGTTTACTGGTCGTTGCTGCCATTATCGGTTTTTTCCTTCTCAGCACGCCAGTTGCAAAAATGGGCGATACCGTGGATGTTTACTACACCGGCACCCTCGATGACGGAACGGTCTTTGATAAAGATGTCAACGGGACACCGCTGGAATTTGTTATTGGCAGGCATTCGGTGATACCCGGTTTTGAGAATGCCGTGATCGGTATGGCCGTAAACAGCGAGAAGACAGTCCACCTCCTGGTTGACGAAGCATACGGGCCGTACCGGAGCGACCTCGTGACGGTTGTGAACCGGTCCTCGTTCGCACCGGATCAGGCGCTTATTGTCGGGGAGCAGTACGAGATCGCCAACCCGGCAAACGGGGCAAAGATCCAGGTAAAGATCGTCAATGTCACGTCTTCAACCGTAACCCTCGACCAGAACCCGCCGCTTGCCGGCCAGAACCTGACATTCGCGATAAAACTCGTGAAGATTAAGGCTACACACTGAAACTACAACTTTTTTTGCATCATTGAGAACCTTTTCCGACGGATCCTTTTTTACATTTTCGTACACCGTCCGACCCCTCACAAGAGCAAATCCGTAACGAGCCCATAATTCATCCCGTAAAACATTATGAATCAGGCTCAAACCGGATGAACATGTGAGGGGTCTGGCGGTGTACCCTGATACGTTAAGGCATGCTACCGGTAGATCCTTTGAGAAAACTTACGGTGATATTTGGCCGTATTGAGCGGTTTGCTGGCAGAGGAAGTACACCGCCCGACCCATCACAAGCGGGTGCAGCCTTAGCCGGGAAGGAACACGAATTTAAAAGAAAAATATCTCCGGAACATTTTTTGTGTTTTCTTCCGCGAACCAGGCTACCCCTGTTTCAAGAAAACAAAAACGTGAACGTAAAAAGGCAATAGCACAAAACCGATCAAAAGGCTGGTTCATGGGCCCGGCCGGATTCGAACCGGCGACCTCCGCCGTGTAAGGGCGACGTCATAACCAGCTAGACCACGAGCCCGAACTCCTACTAATGTCGACTCTGCCCGTATTAATATTGCTGGTACGCGGGCGACTTTTTCTTCCATGTTTTTTTGCAGGAATTCCTGAAAGTTACCATCAGTTCCGGGAACCCGGGCCATCCGCGTCGGGCTTGTCTCCATACGAGCGGAATTCGGGAAAATTTTGTGAAATGCTGATCGAAAAAGTCAACCAAAAAACGACAATCGTGATTCCCAACAGCTCAATACCATGAAGGGGAATGGCAATGATTCGGATACTGCGAGAAAACAGTAGATCCAGATCCAGTACTTCTCTAAATTTACCTCCGTGAATTTTGGCAAGTCATCAATACTCTCAACCTCTGATCAACCAAACGGTCGAAGAACAGAAACAAATGAGACAAATTTGAGTTTTTTCCGAATCCCTTCCCAGACCAATAGCCGGAAGAAATCGAAACGGAACAAATCTTCAGCAACGGTTCTTGGTCCTCGTTGAACCTTAGAGAAGAACATCCATTGAAGAGAGACCCAGATATTTTTGAGAAGGAAAGAGATTATCGTCAGCAGGTACCGGATCACAACGTTTCTTGTGGATGTCCTTGCTTTCACGATATTCCGGATACGGTACGAAGACTCGATCGCAAACCGGTTCTTGTAGACCCGGTAGATCCGACGGGGTTTCCAGTTAATACCATACACGACGTAACCCAGGTTCACATTCCCGTATTTCTTATTCCTTCCCAGAAGGTACTGGACATCAATTGCCAGAGTAAGAGAAAGAGGTTCGCCAGTTCCCATCATCGTATACTGTGCATACCGGGAATGATTTCCCCGGAGTATTTTCTTGAGTTCTTCGCCGTGTTTTCTCACCGGAACAATGTGCGGGATCTTTTCCTTCTGGAGAAATGAGAACACATCTTTTGAGTAAAATCCCCGATCAAGACAGAGTACTTGGGTGTTCACTTTTGCGTTGTGGATTATGGCCAAAAATTTCCGGATGTACTCGACCTTTGACACACCCTTCTTCACCGGGAAAACTGCAAGGGTCTGCCGTTGACCTTTTGTTGTGATGGAGAGCGAAACATACGAGTAAAATGTGGTTGTTGATTTCTTCATTTTACTCTTGAGGACGTAATCTTTGTTCGCTTCGATAATTTCGCCATAATAAGGATCGTCGGTGAAATCTATGGCAAAACGATACGATTTTCCGGGAACAAGGATCTGATCGTTTGAATAGGTGAGGATCTTTGATTGTATTTCGAAAAGCGATTCTAAATCCACCTTCGATAAATGGTATCTGACTGACGTTTCACACGGGACTTTTTCTCCGGCCTTATTGATGGAATGCACGGATAGTTTGGTTGCTGACATCCCAACAAGTGACTGGATAAGGGTCTTTTGTCTCAGTGTTCCGTTGATGGAAATGGTGAGATTCCGGTTGATTGCATCCACTGCTATTTCGGAACAATCTTCTGCTCGGATCTCATTCTTTATTCGGCGGGTGAATTGTCGTCTATTTGCCATATGCGGCGCCCGCTGCCTATTTAGATCTGCCGGTTTTGATTAGCCTCGGCTAAAAATTAGTGAAGTACTGAGATCCGTATTCCGGCTAAAAAATCAAAAAGTTGGAATCGGTTTACTCTTTCTTAAGCTTGATGTCGATCCCGTATTTCTCGGCGTTTTTGTCGGCAATTGCCTGGATGAGGGCAATCTCGGCATCCTGCCGCTTCGGTTTGAAAAGGTGCCGGAACCGCTTCTGGGTCTTGAGGTACTCTTCGACCGGCTTCCGGACAACTTTCTTGACCCTGGTGACCGTCCCGTCAACCATCTCGTAATTGACCCAGAGACCGGTCTCGATCGCAAGCTTTGCGACCGCGATTGTCTGCTCACCCTCGAATCCCCAGCCTGTGCAGCAGGGTGCGTGGAGCTGGATGTAGCACGGGCCTTTCGTGTTGATCGCCTTCTCGATCTTCTGCATGAGATCGGCCGGGTACGCGATCGATGCCGTTGCAACGTACGGCGCACCATGGGCGGCGAGGATCTGCGGCATGTCCTTTTTCGGGCGCTTGTTGCCCATCGAGCAGGAACCGGCCGGGCTTGTTGTGGTGCTCGCGTCATAGGGCGTTGCACCGGAGCGCTGGATACCGGTGTTCATGTACGCCTCGTTGTCATAGCAGACGTAGGTGAAGTCATGGCCCCGCTCGAATGCACCGCTGATGCTGATCATCCCGATATCAAAGGTCGCACCGTCGCCGGCCATGATGACAACTTTCTCCGACCTGCCTTGTTTCCTGAGAGAAGCTTCGATCCCGGATGCCACTGCCGCCGCGTTCTCGAAGAGGGAGTGGATCCACGGGACCTTCCACGCGGTCTCCGGGTAAGGTGTCGAGAAGACCTCCATGCACCCGGTCGATGAGACGACGATCGTATTAGCACCGGCAGCCTTGGTCACGAGCCGGGCCGCAAGCGCAGCACCGCACCCGCCACAGGCCCGGTGGCCTGCATCGAAGAGCTCGCACGTTTTTTCCGCCATGATCAAAGCACCTCCTTCCGCAGGCCGTAGAACAGTTCTCCCTGCCCTTTCTCGGTCTGGGTAACAATCTCCCGGATGTTCCTCTTCCTTACGTCACGACCCCCGAGTCCGAGCACGACATCCCGGACCGAAATTCCCGAGCCATACAGTGCATCCCGGACTTCAAGACCAACGGCACCCTTTGCGCCAAGCGAGATATTCTTGTCGAGAACAACCACGTGTTTTACATGGGCGAGCATCTTTGCAATCTCTTCGGCAGGGAACGGGCGGAAGACCCGGATCTTCAGCTGCCCGACCTTCTTCCCGTCGGCACGCATCTCATCGATCGCGTCCTTCACCGTCCCGCCGATCGAACCCATAGTAACAATTGCCGTCTCTGCATCCTCAAGCCGGTAACCTTCTACAAGGGCGCTGTAGTCACGGCCGAACAGAGAACCAAATTCTTTTCCGGCTTGCGCGATGACATCTTTTGATTTCTTCAGTGCCTTGTCATTCTCGTACCGGAACTCGAGGTAGTACTCGGGTGTCGCGTACATCCCGAAACTGATGGGATCGGCAGCGTCGAGGCGTTGGTTGGGGGTAAACTTCGGGAGGAAACGGTCGACTTCTTCCTGGGTGAGCATGTCGACCGGCTCGTAGGTGTGCGAGAGAATAAACCCGTCGAAACAGACGAATGCCGGGAGCTGGATCGCGTGGTCCTCTGCTACCTTGTAGGCGATGTAGTGGAGATCGGTTGCTTCCTGGTTGTCCTCTGCATAGAACTGGAGCCATCCCGCATCGCGGAGCGCGATCGAGTCCTGCATATCGTTCCAGATCGAGAGGGGTGCACCCATTGCCCGGTTGGCAATCGACATGATGATGGGCAGGCGCATCCCCGCTGCATTGAAAACGACCTCGGCCATGAGCATGAGGCCCTGCGATGTCGTTGCAGAGTACGTCCGGGAACCTGCTGCACTTGCTCCGACACAGGCAGAGAGGGCGGAGAGTTCGTTTTCGACCGTGATGTACTCCGCATCGAGCTCGCAGTTTGCGACCATCTCGGCAAGTGCCTCGACAATATGGGTCTGCGGGGTAATCGGGTATGCGGAGACAACCTGCGGCCGGCTCATCTTTACCGCTTCTGCGACTGCATGGGATCCCTCAAGCATCTGCATCATGTTACTTCTCCTCCTGTTTCATCTCGATCGCATCCTTCGGGCATTCCGCTGCGCACATGCCGCATCCCTTGCAATACGCATAATCCGGAACAAACCTTCCCTCTGCATCTTCGGTAACGCAGCCTTCGGGGCAGATGTTCCTGCACATCCCGCACTTCGAACACTTGGCATCGTCAAATATTGGCTTAAATATGCGCCACGATCCCGTCCGGTTATCCCGCGCTTTTCCCGGCCGTGCCCGGCACCCGATTGCGAGCGCCATTATGCAGCTCCCTTGACAGCGTTATACGCCATGCGTGCAGCCTCGATATTTTTTACCGCCAGTTCTCTGGGGAACCGGTGGTTGAGCGCGTTCTCCAGAGCGGAAAATTCGATCTCGCCCGTAGCCGCTGCAAATGCTCCCATTAAGGAGGTATTGGTGATCGGGAGCCCGATTGCCTTGAGGGCTATCGATGTCGCATCGAGGGTTATGAGTTTTACCCCTTCAGGAACCTCGTAGTTGCCGGCCTTTTCGGTGTTGACGATCACGATGCCACCTTTCTTCACGCCAAGGAAGACATTGACATCCTTGATGAGCGTGCTATCCTGCACAATGATATAATCCGGCTCGTAAACCTGGCTTCGAAGCCGGATCTTTTTGTCATTGAACCGGACAAAAGCCTGCACCGGTGCACCGCGTCGCTCGACACCGAATGCCGGAAACGCCTGTGCAAAGACTCCACCTTCAAATGCGGCGACCGCGATTAGTTCGGCGGCGGTGACGGACCCCTGGCCACCCCTGCCGTGTATACGTAATTCTTTCAAGAAAATCCCCACTAATCTTACATGAGAAATGGATATAAATCTAGAGATCTACATCGAGCCCCAGAATATTTTTAGCACCGCCAAAAACATCCCGGGCTATCCGCACAAGTCCCCGGGAGGCGCACCATTCGTCATAAACCGCGATATCTTTTCTGAGAAATTGACGTACCTCAGGGGCGATTACCGGAGCGAGACTGCCGGCAAGAGCCACGGACGCGCGGGGGTTCAGCATCAGGAGCGCGGCACATTCCATTGCGGCAAACATCGCAACCGCCGGGATACGTTCCTGCTCAGGAAGAGAGAAATTCACGCCCGCGTGCTGGAAGGCTTCGTTTGCGGTCCAACCACCTGCATCGATCTTCCGGATTGCATCGACATCGAGAGCGCCGTGAAGCAACCCTGGCGCAAAGACGCATGCATCGAATGCCCCGACAAGTTTTCCCGATGAGATGAGGAGCGATACCGTGTTCGAACTGACATCGGCTACGACAACCTCCGGCCCGAGATCGTGACAGACTTCGTAAGCGATCCCGATCTTCTCCGGGCTCGACTGGTGAGAATATGCCTTAAACCGGAGATCTGTGGGTGAACCCCGGTGAATCCCGGGTATCACGATCGCGGGGATTCCGCTCGCCGCAACTTCGTCATATACTTTTGTTCCGCCCCCGATGTGCTTTCCCGCACCTTCGCGGCTGACAAGCCCACGGTTCTTCAGCCTGCTGATACCGGAAATCCGGGAAAAATTGTCCCCCATCGAATAGCAGACCGCGATACCCTCAATCTCTTCGAGAGGGCAGAGACGGGCGAGATCGCCGATGACAAATTCTTTTGCTTCTTCACGGGTGAGCTTGAATTCCCCGCGTTCCCCGGCGAACCGCATGGCGGTTGTACCGTGATCGATCCCGATAAACATAGCAGTAATCCTATAGCATGGATGACATATTAGGTACTGATGTTTGATGTGGTGACAGGCGGTGCCGGGTTTATCGGCTCGCATCTGGTTGATACGCTCGTTGCGCAGGGCAACGAAGTCCTGGTGATCGACTCACTCTGCGCAGGAAAGAAAGAGACGATCGCCCGGCACATTGGCTCCTGTAAGGTCAGGTTCCTAGAGGAAGATCTGCTCGGTTGCGGCTGGCAGGACGCGATCGATGGCGCCGACCGGCTCTTCCACCTTGCAGCAGATCCGGATGTCCGGCAGAGCGCGGTGAACCCGGATCCGACGATGCAGAACAATATCGTGGCAACGTACCGGGTTCTTGAGGCAATGCGCCTTCACCGTGTACCGGAACTCGTCTTTACCTCGACCTCAACAGTCTACGGTGATGCATCGGTTATCCCGACACCCGAGAGTTACACCCCGCTCGAACCGATCTCGGTGTACGGGGCAAGCAAGCTTGCCTGCGAGTCGCTGATCTCGGCATACTGTCACTCTTTTGGCATGAAGAGCTGGGTGTTCCGGTTTGCCAATATCATCGGAAAACGGAGCGGCCATGGCGTTATTACCGATTTCATCCGGAAACTTGAAGAGAACCCATTTGAGCTCGAGATCCTCGGGGACGGCAAACAGACCAAATCCTATCTCGAAGTTCACGAGTGCATCGCCGCGATGCTCTTTGCCGTCGGTCATTCACGGGGAACAGTAAATACGTTTAACATCGGATCAGAGGACTGGATCGATGTGAAGAGCATCGCGGAGATTGTCACCGAAGAGATGCATCTTTCCGGAACGAAGTTCCGGTTTACCGGTGGAGAACGAGGTTGGATCGGGGATGTCCCGAAGATGCAGCTCGCGATCGATAAGATCAAGGCGCTCCGCTGGAAGCCGCAGACCGGTTCAGGAGAGAGTGTGCGGATCGCAGTCCGGGCAATGCTCGCAGAACGAGAGAATGCCCGGTGAGATACGACCCTTCGGAAGAAATTCAGGTATTTTGGTGATTACGTGAAATATATCGTTATCCTTGGCGATGGCATGGCGGACGAGCAGTTGGCCGAGCTTGGCGGGAAGACTCCTCTCGAATACGCGAGGACGCCGAATATGGATCGGATAGCCCGGGAGGGTGCCTGCGGTCTCCTCCGGACCGTACCCGACAACTTCGAAGCGGGAAGTGACATCGCGAACATGTCGATCCTCGGCTACGCACCGGAGAAGTACTACACCGGAAGGGGACCGCTCGAAGCGCTGAATATGGGAGTCGAGCTTGGACCAGGCGATGTTGCGTACCGGTGCAATCTCGTTACGATTGAAAACGGGATGATGGCTGATTTTTCTGCTGGGCACATTTCGAGTGATGAGGGTGCTGCACTCTTTGCATCCCTTGCAAAGGAAATTCCGGATCTGCTCTTCAAACCGGGAATCAGCTACCGCAACCTCATGGTCCTTCCTGAGGGGAAAGGAGCTGAATCGACTCCGCCGCACGATATCGTTGGCCAGAAAATCGACGGGTTCCTGCCAAAAGGCAAAGATGCATCCCTGCTCCTCCAGTGCATGGAGAAGAGCAGGGAGATCTTTGCCGATCACCCGGTGAACAAGGCCCGGATCCGTGCCGGTAAACGCCCGGCGACCGACATCTGGCCGTGGAGCGGAGGGCACAAGCCGGCGTTTCCTTCGTTCTCTGATAAGTACGGGAAGAAGGGCGGGATGATCTCGGCGGTGGATCTCCTCAACGGTATCGCCAGGTGCGCAGGGATGGAAACGATCCGGGTCCCCGGCGCCACCGGTTATCTCGACACTGATTATGCTGCGAAAGCCCGGTACGCGCTCGAAGCGATCAAGCGGCTCGACTTCCTGTACCTTCATATCGAAGCTCCTGATGAGGCCGGCCATCTCGGGAGTATTGAGGAAAAGGTAAAAGCAATTGAGCGGATCGACGAGGTTGTGGGGACGATTCTCGAACAATTCGAGGGTGTTGTTGCGGTCCTCCCCGATCACCCGACGCCGATCCGGATCAAGACCCATTCGCGAGACCCGGTGCCGTTTGCAATCACCGGGAAAGGCAAAGCGGGGGCAGAAAGATTTTCAGAACAAGCAGCTGCGAAAGGGAAACTCGGGACGAAAAAACGCAGTGGATTTCCTGGATTTTCTTTTCAGCTGAAGTAGTGCGGCATCAGTACCCTGCTTCATCACGGAGATCAGTGGGGGTAACTTTCATCATCTGCCGCAAAACATTTTGATAATTCTGTTTTGCCCGCTATAGATTTTTGTTGATCTGCTTGCCGATTTCTCCGGTTTTCCTTCATCATTCCCATTTAAAGCGGACAGGTAAATATTCCCGGATGGGACAAAACCTAAAATCCATCCGCAGCCCGGCTTTATTCGATCCACCGGGCCGGATTTTCCCTTACGTTAAGATGAAAATTTCCGGCATTCGTTACCGGTATCCAAAAAGAGTGCTGTCCAGGAAAACGGGGCGCGATCCCGGATAGCAGACCCAACCAGTACCCATCGGTTTAATTACAAAACGCGATATCAATGCACAAAAAGGAGAGACTGAAGTATGATGGACAGGACGGAAGCAGCCGGGCTTTGCCTCTGCAGGATGTGCCCGACGTTTATTGCTTGCGGCGAAGAAGTCGCGTACTGCCTCTCGCCAACCGGGAAGAGCGGATGCATAAAGGACGAGAAATGTTGTCTCTGTCCCGGATGTACCGTGCTCGAGATTGAGGGGTTACAACATGTCTATTACTGTATCCGGGGAAGTGAATCTGACCAGCTTGCCGGGAGGTAGGGCATGGCAATGCCGGGTCTGCGGGCTTATTATCCGCGGTGAAGCTCCCCCGGCAGAATGCCCGCAGTGCAGCAGCTCTGGCAGGGAGTATCGCGAGAAGCAGGAGAAAGAAAAGCTCCGGTACGACAAAGAGCCCTTCGATATTCTTGTGATAAATGGGAGCAGCCACGCCCGGAACAATACCGGCTTCATGACCGAGCTCGCGGAAGAAGTCCTGAAAGACGGGGGATCAGGTACCGGCGCTACAATCTCAACGAGTTTGATATCCAGCACTGCTGGTGCTGCTACAGCATGCGGGACTCGGCCTGCACGTACCCGTGCCGGAACCAGCATGACGATATGCCGGCATTCCACGAGATGCTCGTCGCGGCAAAAGCAGTGATCGTTGCATCCCCGATCAACTGGAACAACATGTCTGCCCGGCTCAAGGACTTTCTCGACCGTACAAACTGCATCCAGAACCGGTACCTTCTCAGAAAGCCGGGCTCAGCGAGGGAAAGATCGTGGGGATCATTGTTTCCGGGCATGAGGATGGGGCGACCAAGGCTGCTATGGACGTTTTTCTGTACTTCCAGCAGATGGGGTATATCCTTGCACCATTTGGCATCGGATACCGGACACACGGGGCCCAGTTCAATACAAACACCGACGAAGAATTTTTCCGGAACGATCCCTTTCTCGTGTTCAAAGCAAAAGGGGTCGCAACAAATGTAATCGAGATTATGCAGCTTGATATCGAGATGAAACTAAAAGACAGACTGGTGCCGGTCTGCGAGTGAACCGGGTTATTAATTTATATACCGTTTTCGTTAATGACCCGCGTATTCTTTTCTGTTTTGTTTCATTGTTATTCCGGCGACGACAGGAGGAATTCAGCTTTGACCATTAAATGCAGGGAAAACCGTTAAAACAAATATTAAAAAAATAAAGTGGCAGAAATCAAATCTTATCAAAAAGGGTTATTACGTCGTCAAAATCAATTCTTCCATTTTTATTGAAATCGAATTCGTAGATATGACTGCCGGACTGGATCTGTTCCATATTACTGAAAAGAACGATAACATCATCGAAATCCATGCGCCCGTTACCGTTGAGATCCTCATATTTGCCATCTCCATCGAGGTCCCGGGCCTCATTGGTATAACCCGGAAAAGTGCTGTGCGGATTGACTGATATTCCATTTCCTATCGTGATCTCTTGGAAAAGTTGTTGGTGATCATCCACGAGGACTGTAACAATAAGGGTTCCGGAATCCATTCCATCGACATTGAAAGAAATCTCTGAGTTTTCAGGTCCGGATTTTATCCCGGACAGCTGGAGCCGGGTGATGAGTGATGTTTTTTCCGGAAGAATCGTGCCGGAAATGCTTACAACATCGTACGTTCCGGCATCGATGGCGCGATTCTCGGAAAAGGAGACTTTTCCATTCGCATCCGCGTCTTTTTTGACACTGGTGAGCGTTTCCCCATTATCTACAAGCAGGGTAGTCTCCCGGAATTCTCAGTAGAGGCAAATATCTGTCCGTTCCCAAGTGAGATCGGCATGCTGAAGTCGTTTTCTGCGAGGGTGAACGGAGACCCGGGAGTTGCCGGGAACCTTCCTTCAATGAGTATCGAGAAAACGGAGTTATTCTTCACGTCGTGGAGCGAGAGGGTGACCCTCTCGCCTTTTGCTATGTGGTCCGGGGATTCGGTAACCGATATGGCCGATACTGGTGCTGAACAGAAACAGATAAAGAAGATGAGGAAAAGTACCGCTCCGGGTACTATTCTGGAG
>CAXXCP010000013.1:0-16342 GCA_963666355.2 uncultured Methanoregula sp. | reverse complement strand
TTGCGGATATTGCAAAGAAGGCACAGGACGCCGGGATAGAGCACACGGCGCTGCTTGTTGTGGGCGGTGTTGTCGAGCCACACGGGACGGGGTTCACCGGTCATATCTCTACTCATGACCGATACCGTTGTCATCGCCCTGATACGTTTCCTGCCCGATGCAACACGCATCGCCAGCCATCTCAACGCCGAAGTCAGGGAATTTTCCCCGGAGATTTTTTCTGAAGTTTTTAAAAGTTCGCGCAGGATTATCGCCCTTATGTCCATGGGGATTGCCGTGCGGAAGATCGCACCGCTGTTAAGCGACAAGTGGAACGATCCTGCCGTGGTCGTCGTAAGTCCGGACTTCCGTTATGCAATCCCGCTCCTGGGCGGTCATCACGGGGCAAATGAGCTCGCAAAAGAGCTTGCCGGGCTCGGGCTTATCCCGGTTATTACGACTGCGACCGAATCGACCGGCAGGGATTCTGCAGAAGCAATCGCTGCACGGACCGGTCGCACCATCATCAACCGGGACTCCACCCGGCCGGTAAATGCCGCGATGCTTGATGCAGATGTACCGGTTCACGCGGTGAAGGGACCGGCGATGGTGATTGCCGGTCCGGATGTCGCGATCCTCCTCCGGGAGGGGGAGTTCACGGTCGGTGTCGGGTGCCGGAAAGGGGTAACCCCTGCTGAAGTTGTGACCGCGGTCCGAAAAGCGCTTGCCTCGGAAGGAATTGCAGAGGATAATGTCGTTGTCTATGCCACTACGGAAAAGAAGATCGGGGAGGCCGGGCTTCTCGAAGCTGTCGGGCAGCTCGCTGGCAATTTAATATTCCTTGACGATGCAACAATAAACAGACAGGCCACAGCCTCACCTTCGAAAGCGACCCGGCTCGGGCTCCTTGGTGTTGCAGAGCCGTGTGCCCTTGCGGTTGCGAAGAGAAAAGAGCTGGTCATGGGAAAGAAAGTTTACGGGAGAGTCACGGTTGCCATCGCACACTGATAAGGAAAGCCGGAAGGGAAGTCTTGCCATTGTCGGCCTCGGGCCCGGGCGCAGGGAATACATGACCGGCCGGGCGCTCGATGCCATCGCACGGGCGGAGTATATCATCGGGAACGATTCATACCTCGAACCGCTCGAACCACTGATGACCGGGAAGCATATCATCCGGTCTTCGATGGGGAAGGAAGTCGAGCGTGCGAAGCAGGCGATCGGGCTTGCAAAGGATCATGCGGTCGCGATAGTCTCCGGGGGAGATGCCGGGGTCTATGGGATGGCAAGCATTGTACTCGAAGTCCTTGAACATTCCGGTGAAGTCATCGATGTTGAGGTTATTCCCGGGGTGACCGCGGCAAATGCCGCTGCATCCCGGGTGGGATCGCCTCTCTCCGGGGATTTTGCCGTCATCAGCCTTTCGGATCTCCTGACCCCGCTCGAAGTCATTGAGCAGCGGCTTGACGCAGTCTTTGCAGTCGGCATCCCGGTTGTTCTCTACAACCCGAAAAGCAGGGGCAGGCCGCATAACTTTGCCCTTGCGATGGAGCATGCCCGGAAACACCTCGGCCCGGAGACACCGGTCTCCATGGTAAAGAATGCTCTCCGCGATGGCGAAGAGATCGTTATTACAAAGCTCGGGGAGATTGAGAAGGTTGATGATGCCGTTGATATGCACACGACAGTCATCATCGGCGGTAAAGAGAGCAGGATATGGAGGATGGGTGAACATGTCAAAGGAATCATCACGCCACGGGGATACCACCGCAAGTACGTATATTGATCCCGGCGCGGAGACAAAGGAAGCGTACGAGATCTCGATTAAGTCCCGGACGCTCGCACGATCGGTTATCGGGAACACAAATGCCGAAGACCGGGTGCGCCAGCGGTGTTCGATCGCAGTCGGTGACTTTGCAATAGCAGAACTGATGCGGTTCTGCCACGACCCGGTACCCGCGGCCCTTGCCGCGGTCACAGCCGGGGCACCGATCATCACCGACATCCGAATGGTACAGGTCGGCATCCAGAAAAAGGGGCACAACTGCGAGGTTATCTGCGCCCTCGATCACGGGGCAGAGCTCGCTGTTGAACGCGGGATCACCCGGAGCTCGGCCGGGTTTATCGCCCTGAAAGACCGGCTTGCCGGTTCCATTGTAGTCATCGGAAACGCACCATCGGCCCTCCTCTCGCTCTGTGCAATGGTAAACGAAGGGATCCGTCCCGCAGTTATCATCGGGGCACCGGTGGGATTTGTCAATGCGGCCGAGTCAAAAGCCCTCCTCCGTACAATTGCCATCCCCTCCATCTCCACGGAAGGGACCCGGGGCGGGACACCAATCGCAGTTGCCGCCATGAACGAATGTATAACCATCCATATCGAGGGTTCCGGCAATGCTCGACCCGGTCACGGGCTTTGAATACCCGGAGGATTGGGTAGCAAAGTGCCAGTCCCCGGAGAAACTCCCGCTCGTTGAAAAGGGTCTTGCCATTCTCACGGCATCCGGCGCCGTCCTTGTCCGGGGCTTCACGACCGGGACAACGGCGGCAGCTGCATGCAAAGCAGCGGTTCTCTCGCTTGCAAATCCGATGACTCTTGTCTGCATCCAAATCCCCTGTGGTCTCTCGGTCGAGGTCCCGGTTGAGAGTTATGCAGGAAAGGGATCGTGCCGGAAATTCGCCGGCGATTATCCATCTGACATAACCGCAGGACTGAAGTTTTCCGCTGAGGCAATCCCGCTCGATGCGGGGATCGAGCTTATCCCCGGTGATGGGATCGGGAGATTTTCCCGTGACACTCCCCGGTACCCGAAAGGGACTCCGGCAATCAGCCCCCCTGCTCTCGCATGCATACATGCGTCAATCAGGGACGCGGTCAGCCAGATCGGTCTCTCCGGGGTCAGGGTGTACCTCCATGTCCCGGAAGGCAGTGAAATTGCAAAAAAGACCCTGAATTCCCGGGTGGGGGTTGAAGGCGGGATCTCGGTCCTTGGCACCACCGGCCTTGTCGAACCCTGGGATGACCACCTCACCGAATCGGTGCTTGACCGGATTGCCGGTGCCGGCAGGCCGGTCCTGACCACCGGGCGAACAGGTCTCCGTTTCTCCCGTCTCCTCTTTCCGGACCGGGAAGTTATCCTTATCGGGGGAAAAATCGGGGAAGCACTCACCGCTGCCCGTGGAGAACTAATCCTTGCCGGGTTACCTGCCCTCATCCTCAGATTCATCAACCCGCATATCCTCGAAGGTACCGGGTTTGGAACGGTCGAGGAGTTGGCCGGTTCTCCGGTATATGGTGCGATCATGAAAGAGAATCTTGCCCGCTTTAAACAGCAGTACCCGCTTGTTCACGTTGTGCTCGTGAACCGGGAAGGCTCAGTCATCGGAGAGAGTCCATGAAGATTATCGGGGTCGGGTGTGGCCCGGGGCTCCTTACCGAACAGGCGATCGCCGCGATCGCCGGCTCCTCGCTCATCTATGGCTCGGACCGTGCGATCGAGATTGCCCGGCCGCATATCAGCTCATCCTGCACGGTCAGGACCATTGACGACTTCAAGAGCCTCCACACACTGGGGGGGGACGCGGTTGTCCTCTCAACCGGCGACCCGATGCTTGCCGGGCTTGGGTACCTGGAAGGCGAGGTCATACCGGGTGTATCATCGCTCCAGCTTGCCCTTTCCCGGCTCCATATCCCCCTCGCCCGGGTTGCCGTCGTCGTTGCTCACGGCACCGGCCATGAAAAGGCAATCGATGAGACCCTTGAAGAGTTGCAGAGAAAGAAAATTGTCTTTCTCTTGACCGACCCCAGATTTGATGTCGGTGTATTGTATATCCGGCTCGAATGCGTGCCGCATCCACTCCGGATTGCGGTCTGCGAAGATCTCGGGTACCCGGAAGAACGGATTGTTACCGGATCCCTGCAGGATCCCCCGCGGCCTCTCTCAGATCTCTACTCGATGGTTATCGGGAATTTTTAAAAACCGGCAAATGAGCATTTTTGATGTACCAGGAAACATTTCTCTTTTTTCTGGAATTTTTCCTGCCATTTCAAACTGTGGTATCCCGAATTGATTTTACACATATAACCATTTCTGCGCATAGTTCAGAATCCTCTCCGGGGGTAGACGGTACCAGAATGCGTTATAAGGCTCATCGTAATCGAGACTCATGTGAGGTTTGATGACATTGTGCCAGTGAACAATTTTATCGACAGAACCGAACTTCGCGATCCTTCGTTCGACTTCTCCGAAGAACCGTTCAATTTTGCCGTTCGTTTGAGGGTGTTTTATCCTGGTTGGGATGTGTTTGATGTTGTGATGAACAAGAAACTCTCCGAATTTATGATGGGCCTGTTCACGGTTTCGAGCTGAAACGAATTGTGTACCGTTGTCAGTGAGGATCTCGCGGGGCGTACCGTACATCTGGAATCCCTGATTCAGAACCGTGAGAGTGTTCTCGGTAGTTGGAGAATCGAATACCCCGTAGCAGGTGATGAGACGGGATGAATCATCCATGAATGCGATCAGCCATTTCTTCGATCCATTAAGTTCGAACTCTTTCCAGTCTCAGTACTTCACTAATTTTTAGCCGAGGCTAATCAAAACCGGCAGATCTAAATAGGCAGCGGGCGCCGCATATGGCAAATAGACGACAATTCACCCGCCGAATAAAGAATGAGATCCGAGCAGAAGATTGTTCCGAAATAGCAGTGGATGCAATCAACCGGAATCTCACCATTTCCATCAACGGAACACTGAGACAAAAGACCCTTATCCAGTCACTTGTTGGGATGTCAGCAACCAAACTATCCGTGCATTCCATCAATAAGGCTGTAGAAAAAGTCCCGTGTGAAACGTCAGTCAGATACCATTTATCGAAGGTGGATTTAGAATCGCTTTTCGAAATACAATCAAAGATCCTCACCTATTCAAACGATCAGATCCTTGTTCCCGGAAAATCGTATCGTTTTGCCATAGATTTCACCGACGATCCTTATTATGGCGAAATTATCGAAGCGAACAAAGATTACGTCCTCAAGAGTAAAATGAAGAAATCAACAACCACATTTTACTCGTATGTTTCGCTCTACATAACAACAAAAGGTCAACGGCAGACCCTTGCAGTTTTCCCGGTGAAGAAGGGCGTGTCAAAGGTCGAGTACATCCGGAAATTTTTGGCCATAATCCACAACGCAAAAGTGAACACCCAAGTACTCTGTCTTGATCGGGGATTTTACTCAAAAGATGTGTTCTCATTTCTCCAGAAGGAAAAGATCCCGCACATTGTTCCGGTGAGAAAACACGGCGAAGAACTCAAGAAAATACTCCGGGGAAATCATTCCCGGTATGCACAGTATACGATGATGGGAACTGGCGAACCTCTTTCTCTTACTCTGGCAATTGATGTCCAGTACCTTCTGGGAAGGAATAAGAAATACGGGAATGTGAACCTGGGTTACGTCGTGTATGGTATTAACTGGAAACCCCGTCGGATCTACCGGGTCTACACGAACCGGTTTGCGATCGAGTCTTCGTACCGTATCCGGAATATCGTGAAAGCAAGGACATCCACAAGAAACGTTGTGATCCGGTACCTGCTGACGATAATCTCTTTCCTTCTCAAAAATATCTGGGTCTCTCTTCAATGGATGTTCTTCTCTAAGGTTCAACGAGGACCAAGAACCGTTGCTGAAGATTTGTTCCGTTTCGATTTCTTCCGGCTATTGGTCTGGGAAGGGATTCGGAAAAAACTCAAATTTGTCTCATTTGTTTCTGTTCTTCGACCGTTTGGTTGATCAGAGGTTGAGAGTATTGATGACTTGCCAAAATTCACGGAGGTAAATTTAAAGAAGTACTGGGTATGCACAGTATACGATGATGGGAACTGGCGAACCTCTTTCTCTTACTCTGGCAATTGATGTCCAGTACCTTCTGGGAAGGAATAAGAAATACGGGAATGTGAACCTGGGTTACGTCGTGTATGGTATTAACTGGAAACCCCGTCGGATCTACCGGGTCTACAAGAACCGGTTTGCGATCGAGTCTTCGTACCGTATCCGGAATATCGTGAAAGCAAGGACATCCACAAGAAACGTTGTGATCCGGTACCTGCTGACGATAATCTCTTTTCTTCTCAAAAATATCTGGGTCTCTCTTCAATGGATGTTCTTCTCTAAGGTTCAACGAGGACCAAGAACCGTTGCTGAAGATTTGTTCCGTTTCGATTTCTTCCGGCTATTGGTCTGGGAAGGGATTCGGAAAAAACTCAAATTTGTCTCATTTGTTTCTGTTCTTCGACCGTTTGGTTGATCAGAGGTTGAGAGTATTGATGACTTGCCAAAATTCACGGAGGTAAATTTAGAGAAGTACTGAGATTACTAAAAAACCGGGAGAAAATGTACAGTCGTCGTTCGTTGAAACCTAAACCGTTTAGCAGCATTGCCTTGACATTGCTGAATGTGGCAGGATATGATCCCGAGTCTTGGGCAATGTTTCGTCGATAATTTCAGATATGCCGAGTTCATCGATCATTCCAGCAACAAGGCCCAAGTGTCCTATTTGCTTTGATGTGAAATTTTGTGAGGTCAATCCAGAAAAATCTGGCATATTTTGATTATTGCTGTACTAAGATATATCTCTAAGTATTGGAATTATTTCCTGGACTCGGAAATCTTCCTGCGAAAGGTCGGATAGATAACCACCACCAATATTTTCACTCATCACCAGCGCTGATACACGATCAACCGAACAATTATACCATGAACGTTTCCGATGGCGTCAGGATTAAGGACGCTCACACCCCCGTCATTAGGCCATATGCGTCACTGTTGTACCATCGGGAAAATTAAAACGAAATCTTTTCAGTATCCCGCACTATGGGAGCCCTTTGCCATTTCGAAACTTCGTGATGCTTTTATCGATCCGTGATGGAAGTAAGGGGGATACGGTTATTTATTTTGCCTTGGAAACGGGCTTGGCGGGGCTCGTTCAAAGGGGTTCTGTTGGCGGGGTGTCTCGTCGCATCTGTCCGCAGTCCGGGCACATGGTTTTCGCCTCCCATAAGCGTACAATAAGGTTTTTTTCCGAAGACTTTCCAAGCGAATCCAGCCAAACAGAGCGCTATGCAAGACTTTCCGGAAATTGTGTGTAAAAGTGCTCCAAAAAAAGCATGCTGACATGCTCCGGATCCCTCCCGGCTTCCAGCCCTCTCCGTCGGAGAACGAGATCCTCATGACCTCATCCCCCATACCATCCCGCCAGATCTCGCAGAACAGCACCGGGTTTTCCGGAGCCCGGGGAATCATGCATTTGCTCCGTCGGAGAAAATTGTTCTCCGACGTAACCTTTTCCGGTACTTTGCCCCAAAAAGGGGTTTCTTTCGATCCGGCCCTATGATTATATGATCCGACATGCGATCCGCCCTCCAAATGCTGCTAATTAGTGCCTCATTTCTCCGACGTGAATTCCCGAATATTTCACGAATTATTACCTCATTTTTGTGAATTATTACCTCATGGTGAGATCCCGGTTTGGGAAAACGGGTGATCCGGGCTCGTACAGGGCCCGGATTGGGGGTGAGGACGGTGAGTCCATCAATGGTGAAAAACCGGGGATACTCCCTTTGATCCCGTGCCCCGGACGATAACCCGGAACCCCCCGGCAATAATAGCACCAATTATATGACAAAAGGTGTACGGATCGTGAACGATTGGGCGGGCCTGGGGATTTTCGTCATCCTGACCTGATAATTAACAAGACTAACGGGTAAGCGATCTTCGGAGAACAATCATTTTTCCGTCAAAATGCTGCTGCCCACAGTGTATCGGACCTGCCCGGAGTTGGTACCTCCGATACCGTTCAGCAATTCCTGCAGCCGCCACCGGCCGGGTGCCGGTATGCGAACAGGTATACAAACAGGCACCCCGGGTTTTCCCGTTATCTGTGTGCCCGAACACAAGGGCGACATGATCACCCGTTCCCCCGGCCGGAAAATTCCGGGATCTTCACCGGTCTCCGAACAGTTTATCAACAGGAACAAAGGATTACTCGCATTATGCCACCGAGAGAATTACCGGAACCGGCACCGCACCGCCACATCACCCATTCGACATCCCATCTCGGGGTCGAATGGAGCATGGACAAGGACCGGCATGATGAGGACAAACTCCACCACACCGAGAACCACGAACATCCCCACCAGCCAAAACACCCCCTGCGCCACGTGATTGATGATCTCAATCCCCAGCCGCCCCATAAGACCCTGCACAAGCCCCCGCTCCCGCCACGGCACGACACACACTCACACCCGCACGGGGACGAGCTGCCAACCCACACGAACAAGCCGGGGCCCGTCAAGCCGGAAAAAAAGATAACCCGGACCGGGACAAAACACTGATTTTTCCGTTCCCGTACAATTTTTTATTCCGTGTTCTGCCGGCTCTCTTACAATGCCCGGTCAATACGGTGCAAAAAAAAGAACACCATACCTCACCGTAACGGAACGCCGCTTATCGACCCTCCCGGGTTTTCTTTATTCAGGATTTACCGGCCCGGCAACCCCGCGATCCGGTTGGGTTTCATTTCAGACAACAAACGGGATCTCGCCGGAATCCCCGAACTTCATGGCAAGGGAAGCGATGGCAAGATCCTGGAGAGCCAGCCCGGTGGAATCAAAGATCGTAACCTCGCTGTCCGATCCACGTACTTTTTTACCCAGCACCACTTCGCCCAGCGTCCCGGCAATTTGTTCGGGCAAAAACTGGCCGGTGGTCACCGACACGTTGATCTCGCCGGAATGGACTGCCTGGTCCCGGTCGTCAACAAAAACCCGTGCACGGTTCAGGAGTGCCGGGTCAAGTTCCTGCTTGCCGGGTGCATCGGCACCGATGGCATTGATGTGGGTCCCGTCATGGATCCACGAGTTCCGGACAATGGGCGTCCTTGAAGGGGTCGTGGTCACCAAAACGTCACAGTCACAGGTCCGTTCCGGGGTGCAGATCGTGATATCGAACGCGCTGGCGTGGGAGCGCCGGAATGCTTCCGAGAGTTTCTCGTCAAGGCTCCAAATGCGCACTTCGCGGATAGAGAGCTCCCGGGCTATCGCTGCCAGCTGCATCTCCGCCTGCCTCCCGGTCCCGATGAGACCAAGGACGATCTCACGCTTCCGGCTGAGGTGCTTTGCCGCGATCGCTCCTGCAGCCCCGGTTCTCATGTCGGTCAGGGCCGTTGCGTTCATCACCGCGAGCGGTACGCCGGTCCGGGGATCGATAATCAGGGTCAGGGCCATGACCGTCGGCAGCCCGATTTCCCGGTTCCCCGGGTGGACATTCACGATCTTTACCCCGGCGATATTCATGGCAGGCAGGTATGCCGGCATAGTGCGGAAGTCGCCATTGGGGAAGGTCACATAGATTTTGGAAGGCATCTGCACGTTGCCGGAACCGTGCTCAGCAAATGCCTGTTCGGTCACGCGGTTTACCTCGGCGAGGTCCAGCATCTTTTCAGGTTCGGAATAATACTTCATGGTATCACGCTATTCACGACAACAGCGATTGCGAAGGCGGTCCTCTCCGGTCACGGTTACGGGTCGTCGGGTTTTGTAAGCCATTTCTTCTGATACGTCAGAAGCAGTGTGGCTGCCGCAGTGCTGTGGTGACAGCATTAATGTCTGGGAAACAAACGCAATAAGCAAGCCTTTGAGTGAAATTTTTTTTTCGTCTTTTGTGTTAGCATGCAACACGGTTCTGCCGGCAGGAGGGGAGATGCCCGGCAGGGGACTGGATGACACCATGTGAGGGCCCGCATCGTTTCCGGAAAACCAGGAATAACCCCCATTGGGGAATCATTACTCAAAAAAAACGTGATAACCCGGAGAATTGCCACGGCAGAAAGCCTCATCAGGGGGGCAGCTCTCGGATTTTTGGGGTTTGGGGGCACACCCCCGGGCTCATCCGCCTTGAGGAAGAGATGGATCACACGCACAATTTTTCGGAAGTCTAATCAAAATTAAAACGGAGTTTTTTTAAAAAGACAGGAAAATCACATCACCCGGGACATCCGTTTTGTACCCATGGCGTGCGGTGATGAGGATAATTTCGATATATTAATCAACAGACTCCTCGAATTTCTGAATTAATCGTTCCGGAACGTGCCCGCCATGACTGTTGTTGCAGAGACTCAGAAGGAGAAAACAGAACAGCCCGAACAACCGCCCCGGGGCCTCACCACCCTGAAACTTGCCCTTATTGCCTCAGCGATCACTGCCGTACTCCTTTTTGTCCTGACCGGGCAGGGGTGGCATGATGCGGGCCATATCATCTTCGCGGTTTTTTTTGCCCTGTTCGGTGCTGGTATCACCTTCTTGATCCTCCGCTCCGGCCGGGTAAACCGGTACCGCCTTCCGGTCTTTGTCGGATCGGGTATCATCTTCACGATCGCATTTTCCCTTGAACACCAGCTCAGCCACGGAACCCTCCTTTTGACCGAAGCCGCGAAAACTTCCACAAGCGTCCCGGTCTGCCCCATCACCATCCCGTTCATTGTTCCGCCACTTGTCCTCAGGGACACGATGATCTTCCCGGCCACCATTAAAGCGCTCCTTTCTATCCTGGTCCTGTGGCTTGTCCTGGTCCTGATCTTCGGCCGGGGCTGGTGCGGCTGGATCTGCTTCTTTGGCTGGATGGACCAGTTCTCCGCTTCCATCCTCAAAAAACCACTCCTCCGTCTCGATACGGTGCCCCGGTGGGCCAAGCTCTTCCCGTACGCATTCCTCCTCATCCTGATCCTGGTCGCCGTAATTGCACTCTTTCCGGTCTACTGTGCAGCACTCTGCCCCTTGCGAATACTGTACGACCCACCCGAGGTCACAACAAATGCCAGGTGGGGACTTGCCCTGATATTTATCATCGGCGGGTTCATCCTCTTCTATGCCGGTCCGTTCCTGACTAAAAAAAGGATCCATTGCAGTTGTTTCTGCCCGCTCATACCGGCAAACACGATCATCGGTGTGGTAAGCCCGTTCAGGGTCCGGGTTGATCCGGATACATGCAAAAAGTGCAACCTGTGCATCAGGTCCTGCGAACTCTTTGCCATGACAAAAGAGTTCCTCGAGAAGGGCTGCACCACCATTGAGTGTGCCAAGTGCGGCAAGTGTATCGATGCCTGTCCGCATGGCGCACTGGACTATTATCTCTACACCACCTCATTCCGCGTCCGCCCGTGGTTCATCGCCCTTTCGGTATCGGCAAGTGTGATGCTCCTCGCCGTATTTACTTTGACGGTCGTGACCTTTCTCCTGACCGGCAAGATCCCGCACGGCGGGTTGTGAATGAGGGAACAGGAGGAACGTGATCACTGAAGCCATACTCGAGGGGGTTCTTTTAGGGCTCTCGTCAGGCCTCTTCTGCATTGCGTCCTGTGCCCCGGCCCTCGTCCCGTTTATGATGGGTGAGGACCGGCACCTGCGCGGGACCGCAGGAGCCCTTGCCGGCATTACCGCCGGCAGGTTTGCAGCATACATGCTTGTGGGCGTCCTCGTGGGTGCGGCGGCGACGTCCCTCCAGGGTTCGCTGCTTACAAGAGTATCCTCCATCGCAATGATCGCTCTTGCGTTTATCCTGATCGCCTTCTCTCTCCGGGGCAGTGAAACATTACCGTGCTTGTGTACCTCCAAAAAACTCCCCACCTACGGAATGCCGGTTGCGGTCGGGTTCCTTACCGGTATCAGCCCCTGTCCTCCATTCCTGCTCGCCATCTCACGGGCAGCAGAGCTCGGTTCCCTTGTTTCCGGGGTTGGTCTCTTTGCCGGCTTTTTTGCCGGCACCTCTGTTTACCTTTTCCTCTTCGTCCCCATCGGCTGCGCGGGAAAGTATGAACAGGTATGCATGATCGGCAGGATTGCGGCCGTTATTGCCGGGATTTTTTACCTTG
The DNA here is from genome assembly GCA_963666355.2 of uncultured Methanoregula sp. Taxonomy (GTDB): domain Archaea; phylum Halobacteriota; class Methanomicrobia; order Methanomicrobiales; family Methanospirillaceae; genus Methanoregula. The sequence continues at coordinate 4,439 of CAXXCP010000013.1, read as the reverse complement.
GTATTGGAGTTGCTGGCCTGTTGTGAGGTACTCAATTGCCGGGAAGTTATGGTACCTGCCCTCCGCGACACGTGCAGCCACCCGGATTTCATCGACCCTGAATATGACTGGCCTGTCAAATTTTTTAAAAGAGCAAAAAATTAACGATACGCCAAAATTCACCCGCCAAAACTCCCCCTTCACACGAATGATTCCCGCACGCGAAAAGGCCGGCCGCAACCCATACACCCTGCCGCGATAAAACGTATGGTGCAGTTTCGAGTACCATGATCCCCTTTCCGGAAATCCTTACCCTGTCCTGCATCTACACAGGGATCAATGCCTTTGCCTTCATCCTCTTTGCGTATGATAAGAAAAAAGCACAGCGGGGTTCGTGGCGGGTCCCGGAGGGAACGCTCCTCCTCCTCGCCCTGTTCGGGCCCTTCGGGGCGTATGGCGCCATGCGGAGTTTCCGGCACAAGACCCGGAAAGGGAAATTTTTCCTTGTACCGGTATTCCTCCTGCTCCACGTGATTATCATTATCCTGCTGATCGCATCGAGCATGGATCCGGGGCTCATATCAGGCTTCGGAAAAATCGTGTAGCACTCCGGGATAACCAGTAACGATCCCACCCGCCCGGTACCGGGCCGGGACGTCCATCACGCGGGATTGACTGCAGCATAAAATGACCTGTTCATTGCGCCACGTTTATACCGGCTCACTGCGATATTTATGCACATGCGGACAAACAGGCATCACTATTTCCTCGATCTCGCAACGCGATGTGCACACCAGGGCACCTGCCTCCGGAGAAATTTTGGCGCGATCATCGTCGATGAATTCAATACGATCGTATCGACAGGATACACGGGCGCGCCGCGCAAGCAGATGGACTGCACCGAACTGAACCGGTGCTGGAGAAAGGAGCACAATATCCCCTCGGGCTCCAATTATGAGCGGTGCCGGAGCGTTCACGCCGAGATGAACGCGTTGATCCAGGCCGGGAAACTGGCCCGCGGCTGCACCCTGTATCTCGCGGGATTCGATGTCGGGACCGGGGAACTGACCCAGATCTGGCCCTGCTTCCTCTGCTCCAAGATGATCGTGAACAGTGGCGTGACGAACGTGATCATGCGGACCGGTCCCGATACGTACAAAGAGATGGATCCCATGGTGCTCTACCAGATGCGGAGCCGGGAATCCCTCGGTGACGATGCGAAATAAGTGAGAGATTGACGTAAACGTTACCGGGACCCCGGGAGATATCGGGGATGCACCGTATCTCTGGGAGATTTTCCGAGCGGACTTAATACAGAATGCCCAAAATATGCCGCTATCGGCCCGGGAGTATCGGGATCTGCCGGCCCGGAACAGGCAAAAGAATACCGGACGGCTGTGCGAGAACCTTGCTGATAACGGCTTATCAGACGCGAACTATTGATTCGGGCGCCGGATGATGAGCGGCCCGGCAACCGATCCCTCCTTTGGAGTACCGTTTTTTTGGTAGAGCGTCGTTACTTTTTTTTAAAAAGACCCGAACGCTCCGTTAATTATCAAATAAAAGTGTTTATCCCGTTGCTGGAGAAAAAAAAATCTTTGCGGATGCTTCATGCCGGAAACCACCGATCCTTTCATCGAGCTTGACAAGTGGACTCTCATGGACTGGGCCGGGGCAAAGACTCTGTCGCGGGGAGAGAAGTACCAACGCGAGGGACGAGTGCGCTCGCTTGCTTATGGCCCCGGTCAGACCCTCGTTGCGTGGGTCGATGGGTCCGAGGAGTACGCCACTGCCGTGGTGTACGAAGATGGTCTTTCCTCGGAATGCACGTGCCCGATCGGGAACGACTGCAAGCATTCGGTCGCGGTCGTCCTCGAATACCAGGCCCTTTGCAGGAAAAATACATTTGTTCCCGCTCTTGATGCCGGTGATTCCCGGTGCGCTTTGCTTGCGATCGGGCCGGTGGTCCCTGTGCCGGATCCGCCGTGCACGACCTCACTTGCAACGGGACGAGCCGGTAAAAGAAATTTGATCATGACCGGATCGTCTTCCGGCAACCGGCAGTACTTCGAACGGATGAAGAAGGAAGAACTGATCCTTCTCCTTGAGAATCTGGTTGCCGAATACCCGGAAGTGCAGAAGGATATTTCTGACAGGAAATCTGTTGCTACAGCTGATGCAGGTCCGGTGGAAAAAGCATTGCTTGCCGACATAAAGCTCATCTCAAAAAAGGAGGCGTGGAGCAACTCGTGGACCGGCAAATCGCAGATCCCGGATTATTCTCCGGTCCGGAAACGGATGAATATCCTGCTGTCAATGGGGCAGGCCAATATGGTGGTCGATGCCGGGAGAAACCTGTTCAAGAGGGGGACAACCCAGATCGAACAGAGCAATGATGATGGGGAGACCGCTGGTGAGATTGCATCATGCATGGATCTCGTGTTTGTAGCATTGCAGCGTTCCTCCCGGCCGGACCACGAGCGGATGCTTTTTGCAATCCCAGTACTTCTCTAAATTTACCTCCGTGAATTTTGGCAAGTCATCAATACTCTCAACCTCTGATCAACCAAACGGTCGAAGAACAGAAACAAATGAGACAAATTTGAGTTTTTTCCGAATCCCTTCCCAGACCAATAGCCGGAAGAAATCGAAACGGAACAAATCTTCAGCAACGGTTCTTGGTCCTCGTTGAACCTTAGAGAAGAACATCCATTGAAGAGAGACCCAGATATTTTTGAGAAGGAAAGAGATTATCGTCAGCAGGTACCGGATCACAACGTTTCTTGTGGATGTCCTTGCTTTCACGATATTCCGGATACGGTACGAAGACTCGATCGCAAACCGGTTCTTGTAGACCCGGTAGATCCGACGGGGTTTCCAGTTAATACCATACACGACGTAACCCAGGTTCACATTCCCGTATTTCTTATTCCTTCCCAGAAGGTACTGGACATCAATTGCCAGAGTAAGAGAAAGAGGTTCGCCAGTTCCCATCATCGTATACTGTGCATACCGGGAATGATTTCCCCGGAGTATTTTCTTGAGTTCTTCGCCGTGTTTTCTCACCGGAACAATGTGCGGGATCTTTTCCTTCTGGAGAAATGAGAACACATCTTTTGAGTAAAATCCCCGATCAAGACAGAGTACTTGGGTGTTCACTTTTGCGTTGTGGATTATGGCCAAAAATTTCCGGATGTACTCGACCTTTGACACACCCTTCTTCACCGGGAAAACTGCAAGGGTCTGCCGTTGACCTTTTGTTGTGATGGAGAGCGAAACATACGAGTAAAATGTGGTTGTTGATTTCTTCATTTTACTCTTGAGGACGTAATCTTTGTTCGCTTCGATAATTTCGCCATAATAAGGATCGTCGGTGAAATCTATGGCAAAATGATACGATTTTCCGGGAACAAGGATCTGATCGTTTGAATAGGTGAGGATCTTTGATTGTATTTCGAAAAGCGATTCTAAATCCACCTTCGATAAATGGTATCTGACTGACGTTTCACACGGGACTTTTTCTCCGGCCTTATTGATGGAATGCACGGATAGTTTGGTTGCTGACATCCCAACAAGTGACTGGATAAGGGTCTTTTGTCTCAGTGTTCCGTTGATGGAAATGGTGAGATTCCGGTTGATTGCATCCACTGCTATTTCGGAACAATCTTCTGCTCGGATCTCATTCTTTATTCGGCGGGTGAATTGCCGTCTATTTGCCATATGCGGCGCCCGCTGCCTATTTAGATCTGCCGGTTTTGATTAGCCTCGGCTAAAAATTAGTGAAGTACTGAATCCATGCACTGCTCGAAGATCAGTTCGACCTGTGCGGCGAAGCGGACACATTTCTTAAGGGACCGTGGCCTCCTGACCAATGGGGGCTTGTCGCAGACGAGTTACTCCGGGAGATTGGTGACGAAAATACACTGCCCGGAAAGAAAACGCTATCCTGCCATCGTCGCGATTACCGGATCGATTTTACCATGAATGCACTGGATCACGCCGGCCGCAACCAGGAGGCAACCGAGCTCTGCATGGCACAAGCCGGGCAGACAAACAATTATGCCCGGCTGGTCCATCGCCTCATCGCAGAGGGACGAGGCAATGAGGCAGCTGCGTGGATCCGGCAGGGAATCGAAGCTACCGAAAAAAAAGAACCGGGCACCGCATCCGGACTCAGGACCATCCAGCGGAAGTTATGGGAGAAGGATGGAAACTGGATCAGTATCGCTGCAATAGATGCAGGAGAGTTCCTGGATCGGCCGTCATACACTTCATACCACAGGTTCGAAAAATCCTCGCGGACAGCCGGCATATGGGACACTGCTGAACCCGTGGTCCGGCATTATCTCAAAACCGGTGAACTTCCCGGGCGGCGAAGCAAGAAGTCTTCATCCGGAATGTTGTTTGGCATTTTTCCCGACACCGGCCTTTTTCTTTCCAGACCCGGAAGAACCGGAACA
>CAXXCP010000012.1:0-42560 GCA_963666355.2 uncultured Methanoregula sp. | reverse complement strand
GTTGAGAGTATTGATGACTTGCCAAAATTCACGGAGGTAAATTTAGAGAAGTACTGGAACTGGTTGATGAGCTGATACACTCGTTGACGGGTAATCTGGAAATACCGGGCAATCTCAACAACGGGTTTCTCATTTACCCATTGCTGAATGATCCTCTGGATATCCCGATTCGATAATTTGCTCACATCGATATTTACATGTGATGTCAAATGATTTCGGGATAGGACATGGATATTTTTTAGATTTTCACAAGCTCGTATGACAAACGGCCCATACCGATTTTTTCAGCGTACAGGAGCTGCTGAAACCCGTCCGTATGAACATGGACCCCGGTAAACTTATCCTCACCCTTTGCAAGATGAGAGGAGAGCAGGGAATCGGTAAAACCCAGCTGCTGGTTGACGAGATCGAAACTTGCAGCATCGATAGCCACCGGATCGTCAGATGCAAGAATACCGATATCAGGCACAATGGAGGCATCGCTGAAAGGAAAACAGTCGCAGTCGGGGGTGATCCGGATGAGGAAGTTCATATACGCAACTTTCCCGGGTTTATCCTTTACGGCCCCATAGGCATGTTCCACCATGCGCTCCATAAATTCCGGAATTTCGGTCTCCCAGTCGATATCAATCGCTTGTGAAGGACACACGTGCATGCACTCGAAACACCCGATGCAGAGATTCCGGTCAATCACGGATTTTTCATCGACGACGATTGCATCTTTCGGGCAAACGCTGATACACTTTCTGCAACCTGTGCATTTCTCAGAAATAGTAAAAGGCCGGGCATTGTGCTGGGCACGCTTCCCTTCAGGGGGAGCACAGCCCATGCCGAGGTTTTTTAAAGCTCCCCCAAACCCTGAAACAATATGGCCTTTAAAGTGGCTTAGTACCATCATGCTGTCCGCTGCACGGATATCCCCGGCAATTGAGACCCTCTCAAAATGCTTCTTATCAATGGGAACAAGGGAGACATTTTTCCCGTCAAGGCCATCCGCAATGATCACCGGGGCTCCGGTAACGGCGTAATCGAATCCGTGGAGGATTGCTGTTGTCGCGTGTTCGACAGCATTCGATCTGCATCCCAAATAAAGAGTATTGGTATCAGTAAGAAATGGCAACCCGCCACATTCCTTGATCTGCTCAACAACCTGGCGGACATACACGGGACTGATGAACCCATCATTCCCCGGTTCCCCGAAATGCAGCTTTACTGCAGTCTTATCCCGCACAGCAAAAACAGAGGCAAAGCCCGCAGCATTAAAAAGTCTTCGGATTTTTGCGGTCATGCTTTCATGCTCGGAAAGTGCACGGATACTTGCGAAATATACCTTGCTCTTCATCGGAAATTCCCAGCAGAGGATTGTTGGCCCCAGTATGAAAAACCATCGACATTCGGATTCCGCGTTACATTCGGATCCGAACACAGACATGCGGAATTTTGCGGGAGTGATCCGCTGAATAACTGAACGGGAAAATAACTCAGAAAAAAGGGGTTTTCCTTGTTATCTCCAGCTGACCTTCTTCCTTTCAGCTTCTATATCCAGGAGTATTTCAAGTTCGAGCGATTTCCCGTACGCTTCCTGGGCCTCATCACTTCTCCCAAGCTCTTCAAGGCAGACGCCCTTGATGTACCAGGCCATCGCGTCATTTGCGTCGAGAGAAAGGGCCCGGATGCAGGCAACAATCGCATCCTCGTACCGTTCGAGATTGTAGAGGGCAAGTCCCTTTTTCGACCAGGCCTCAGCATAGTTCTGGTCGAGGGCGATCGCTTTCTCGCAGTCTGCAAGGGCCTGGGTATTATTCCCGGTTTCTATCATGACCGAAGCACGCATGATCCAACCCCCGGGGATCTTTGGATCACGAGAAAGAGCTTTATTGAAATAAGCAAGAGCCTCCTTGTATTTTGTCCGCTGGAAATACGAGCGCCCCTTCTTTACCAGTTCTTCGGCTTCTTTTACCGGCATGAAGAACTCTCCTGATGTACGAATTCTCTCTTTGTCATTCTTCCTCCAGCATATCGGAAATAAGATCCCCAAAAATCCTCTTCAGGGCGTCTCTCTCGTATTCGGTTCTCTTCTGGTGGGCATCCAGCGCATGTTTCGGGGATTCCCAGATGTACCAGTCTTTCATCGTCATATAGGAGAGCATGTGATTTGTCAGGTTAACCCCGAGTTTATAGATATCGAGATAGTAATCCAGCGTCGGTTCCGAGGTCCAGTCGATAAGATCGAGGTGTTTCGAAAAGATTTCCAGCATATTATCCCCAAAAACCTTCGACTGGTACCACGCTGTATGAGTCCACCTTGTTGTCAGCATCTCTTTTACCTCCAGGTGATCGAATTTTTTCATCTGGGGGATGTTGATGACAGGTTTTAGAGAATCGGCAGGAAGAGTCTTTGCAAGGAACATGTCACGGGCATAGAACATCGCCTTGTTCAGAACAAAGTAGCGGCGGGGAACAATATTCTCCTGCTCAATCATCTCATCCATGTCCGCCTTGCTCTCTTTCATCACATGATACAACTGGGTCTTCCGGATCTGGGGGATCCGGTGGTAGACCATTGCATTGGTAATAGGATTCCACGGGAGGTCATTGACATCCTCGTAGAAGTGATTGTAGAGGATGAAGAGCATCTGGATAAGTTTGTTTACGGGAAGCTTGTTTTCCTTCTTCGCCTCATCCTTCAGGGCATCGTAATAGATCTGCCGCATACCCCGGTAAACCGAGTCCTTGTCAAAGGAACAGACAAGATATTTTGATTTTTTCGCTGCTGCCCCTTTTATCATGAGATGCGTGCAGTGCTTTGCTATAACAAAATCCTTGAGAAGACCAACATATTGTGCCGGGAAAATGATGACATTCTTTTCGATATCATAGGTGTAGACATCGACAAGGGATCCCCCGGGTTCGGCGTCAGGATTTCTCAGGAGAGTGATCTCGGTGTCGAGAGTTTCTTCGGTCCGATGGATAATCCGTCGGATCGGTTTGGATAATGGCATCTCGGTCTTCATTCCCGATCACCCAAAGACAGTTTCAGCACGGAATAAAGCATCGCTATTTTCCTCTTTGGTGGAATACGTCATAAAATATCGGGTAAATTGTCACAAAATATTTCCCGGATTTTTTCGAGGCACCGGGATTGAACCGGGAGAAAATTGACAGATTCAAAATGAAAAGAGTATCCCGGGCCAGGAGATCTCACTTCTTTTTCCGGGGGCGGATGAATGAATGAAAAAGACCGGTTAATGCATTCGGTTTTTTGGGCCGGAATACTCCCTCGTTTACGTACCGGACATCCTCGATCGAGAAAAATGCGTGGGGATTTGTCGTCCGAATGTATTCAGTAATCCGGGGAATATCCGTGCGATTAACCAGGGAAAGGATCATCTTGACATTCCCCCGGGCACCTCGGGCATCCATACAGGTGACCCCGAGATTTTCCGACTGCATGAACGATATAATCTCCTCATTGGATTCTTCCGTCGTGATTATTCGCAGGATTACCATTCCTATGGACAGTTTCTCTTCAATGACGAGCCCGACGTACGTACCCATTGCAAAACCAAAGGCAAATGCAAAGAAGTTTGCGACATTTGCAAGGTCGCTCATCACGACTTCCATGGCAAGGAGCCAGATCACGATCTCGAAGAATGCGATGATGGGGGCCAGGTACTTGATCCCTTTGGAGATGTAGATAACCCGGATAGTCTCCATGCTCACATCGCCGATACGGGCAAGGAAGATCAGGACCGGCAGGATAACCCATGAATAGAGCACCGGATCGATAGTGAAAACCATTTTTACGCCTGAAGATATTTTTTTGGTTTTTTTCTGTCGCTTTAAAAAATGTTGATGGTTTTTTGTATATCAAGATTGTCCGAATACAGCAGAAAACTGGCCATATCCTGGGGAAAAAATGCAATCGCGCGGATGTATCGAACCGGAATGCAAAGTACAAAACACGCCGGAAAAAAGATTCAGGACTCCCCCGGTAAAGACCGGTTTCCCGTGTAATCTCAGTACTTCTCTAAATTTACCTCCGTGAATTTTGGCAAGTCATCAATACTCTCAACCTCTGATCAACCAAACGGTCGAAGAACAGAAACAAATGAGACAAATTTGAGTTTTTTCCGAATCCCTTCCCAGACCAATAGCCGGAAGAAATCGAAACGGAACAAATCTTCAGCAACGGTTCTTGGTCCTCGTTGAACCTTAGAGAAGAACATCCATTGAAGAGAGACCCAGATATTTTTGAGAAGGAAAGAGATTATCGTCAGCAGGTACCGGATCACAACGTTTCTTGTGGATGTCCTTGCTTTCACGATATTCCGGATACGGTACGAAGACTCGATCGCAAACCGGTTCTTGTAGACCCGGTAGATCCGACGGGGTTTCCAGTTAATACCATACACGACGTAACCCAGGTTCACATTCCCGTATTTCTTATTCCTTCCCAGAAGGTACTGGACATCAATTGCCAGAGTAAGAGAAAGAGGTTCGCCAGTTCCCATCATCGTATACTGTGCATACCGGGAATGATTTCCCCGGAGTATTTTCTTGAGTTCTTCGCCGTGTTTTCTCACCGGAACAATGTGCGGGATCTTTTCCTTCTGGAGAAATGAGAACACATCTTTTGAGTAAAATCCCCGATCAAGACAGAGTACTTGGGTGTTCACTTTTGCGTTGTGGATTATGGCCAAAAATTTCCGGATGTACTCGACCTTTGACACACCCTTCTTCACCGGGAAAACTGCAAGGGTCTGCCGTTGACCTTTTGTTGTGATGGAGAGCGAAACATACGAGTAAAATGTGGTTGTTGATTTCTTCATTTTACTCTTGAGGACGTAATCTTTGTTCGCTTCGATAATTTCGCCATAATAAGGATCGTCGGTGAAATCTATGGCAAAATGATACGATTTTCCGGGAACAAGGATCTGATCGTTTGAATAGGTGAGGATCTTTGATTGTATTTCGAAAAGCGATTCTAAATCCACCTTCGATAAATGGTATCTGACTGACGTTTCACACGGGACTTTTTCTCCGGCCTTATTGATGGAATGCACGGATAGTTTGGTTGCTGACATCCCAACAAGTGACTGGATAAGGGTCTTTTGTCTCAGTGTTCCGTTGATGGAAATGGTGAGATTCCGGTTGATTGCATCCACTGCTATTTCGGAACAATCTTCTGCTCGGATCTCATTCTTTATTCGGCGGGTGAATTGCCGTCTATTTGCCATATGCGGCGCCCGCTGCCTATTTAGATCTGCCGGTTTTGATTAGCCTCGGCTAAAAATTAGTGAAGTACTGAATCTGGTAAAAAAATATCCAGAAATCAGTCATTCTCCAATTTTCTCCCAAATGATGGGAATACGGATGCCGGTTATACAGTAGTTGCCGGCGGATTCATATCTCTCATTGGTTTGAAGAGGAAGAAACCTACCACGCCGAAGGTAATAATCGGTGATACCCATGCAGGGATTCCAATGCCAAAACTGTCCATTATCATGATACAGCCAAGACAGAAGATTGAGTACATTGCCCCGTTTTTTAAGAACCGGTACTTCTGAATATTGTCAACATTCCTGATTGTCAGTTCCCGGACAACAAAAGCCCCGACACCATTCCCGATAAGGATAAGGGGGACAGCAAGCGTGAAGGCAAAAGCCCCGAGTACGCCATCGATCGAGAACGTGGCATCAATCACTTCAAGATAGAAAATTTTACTGATATCCGACATATTGCCGGAGAGCATCTTCTTTTCATGGTCCTCTGCATTCTGTCGGAACCCGTGAACGATAAAAAACGCCGTGGAACCAACGACCGCTCCAAACGCCATCAATGGATTCCTTTCCAGGGCAAACCAGACGAAGGCTGCAAGAACGATAGATACGATTGCAAAGAACCAGACACCTTTTGTTGCAATATAGCGCTCTCCCCGTATACCAAAATTTTTCTCTTCGAGAAAAAGCCAGTGGAAGAAGAGGAAGATAAGGAATGTTCCCCCGCCCATCAGGAGGATGGGGGCAGATTGTTCGATGGCTGAAAGAACCTGGGGATCGCTTGAGAATGTGGCGGTAAGTGCCCCTATCGGGCCGAGAGACGGGGTTGCTCCCCAGACAATAAGCCATGGGAGCAGTCCCCGGACAACAAAGACGGCAAATATCAATCCATATACCAGGAACCATCGCCGGGCCCGCTCCTGCATGGTCGAGAGGACTTCCGCATTGATGATTGCATTATCAATGCTCGTGATCGTCTCAAAAAGGATAAGACCGGCGACAATCAGGACAATGGAAAGAATATCCATAAATCGATATATACATGCGCTTGTCCGGTTAATAATGGCATGGTCAATAGGGAAATTACCGGGGATTTTCTGGGGAATGGAGAAGAATTCTGATGAATAAAACGAGAGTCAATTACGATTCAGAGAATTAAACTTTAACATTCCCTGAGAAAAAGGAAGAGACCCTGCTTTCTTACAAGGGATCCTTCCCAAAATTTTTTGTAAAAAATCAGGGGTGATTTCCGTTCTCACGATCCGACATTTTCTTGTAATATGTGCAGAACGACCCGCACCGTGTGCATCCTTCATTGCAGGGCTCAATATGGATGGTCGTATTCGCCCGGGGGAATTCGACTTTTAAGTCGGATTCCAGGTGATCAGCAAAGTCGTGAGACTGCGTGACCGAAATATCACCGGAAACAACAAGGTGGAATTCAATAAAAATCTCCGGCCCGGACCTGCGGGTCCGGAGATCGTGGAAACCAGCATAATCACTCGAATGCTCACAGATGATCTCGCGGATCCGTTGTTCGTCATTTTCCGGGATACTGTGATCGATGAGATCGGCAAAGGAGCGAACCGTGAGATCATAGGCAGCTTTCATGATAACAATCGCAACCCCTATTGCAAACAGCGGATCGAAAATGGTGATTCCGGTCAGTTTGATGAGCACGAGTCCGGCAAATACTCCAAGGGAGGTGTATACATCTGTCCTGAGGTGCCAGGCATCACTTTCAAGCGCGATAGATTCGGTTTGCTTTGCCACATTCATCAGCCGGTGGGAAACGTACCAGTTGAGCAGCGCGGAAATTGCCATTACCCCGATACCCGCGAACAGGAGCACGGGTGATTCAAGCAGCTGGTTCTCCGATCCTTCAGATAGCAGTTTTATTGCGGCTTCCCGGATAATCAGGATAGCCGCAACAAAGATAAGGAGCGCTTCGACAAGACCCGAAATATCTTCAAACTTCCCGTGCCCGAATGAATGGGCGGCATCCGGTGGCTCCGCGGATTTTCGCACGGAAAAAAATGCGATCACGGCTGCGAGCAGGTCCATTGCCGAATGGATGGCCTCCGATATAATGCTGACCGATCCGATGGAAAAACCGACAATCAGTTTCATGACAACAAGGACACTGTTGGACAGGACCGAGAGACGGGCTGTTTTCTCTTTGAGCTGATTGATGGTATTCGAATCTGAAGCCTGAGGATTCATCGGAGTACTCACTATCTTCGCTATTCTTTTACATCAAACTAATTGAAATCAGGAGTGTATCTCATCCGGTAAAAAAGGAGATTTGAATTTTTCGTATTAAAACCGGGGTTTGCGGTGCTTGGGAAGACATTCCCGGCAATAAACCGGCCGGCCTTCGGTAGGTTTGAATGGTACTTCGCATTCTTTCTGGCAATCGGAACAAGTGACCTTCGTCATCTCACGGGGTCCGCCGAAATTTCCCGGACCTCTTCTTTCTGATCTGAAATCTGGCATAATATCCTCTGGAACAGTACTATCTACTGTCGCTCGATACTTGCCGTCATCGGATAAAAGAATTGTGGCCTTTCCGGCCGGGAGCCGGAGGAAGAGAAATTCACTCTCTCTTCTTAAACGCTGCAAGAAGGCCTTCTGCGTACTCAGCGCTCTTTTTTGTTGGCACGTAATTGAATTTTTGTACCCGTTTGAGTAATTCCGCAGAAATTTCCGTATCATCTGAAAGACCAAGCTTTGCCACTTCCGAGAAAATCCAGTCGAGGCGATCGATACCGGTATCCTTCCCATCGATAGGAATTCGTTTTGTGGTGATCCTGTCCGGGGGAATTCCCCCGCAGACTGAACAATACGCCCCGTCTTTTCCATCGTCTGCCATGTATTACTCCTTGATCATGACGAGTATCATCTTGAATCTTGTGATCGCGGAAAGTGCGTGGGGGATATTTGCCGGGAAGATGATGGTTTCCCCGGTTGTCATACGGTTCGTTGTCCCTGCTACCCACACCTCGCACTCCCCATCGAGAATCGTCACCATGGCATCAAACGGTGCAGTGTGCTCGGAAAGACCTTCATTCTCGTCAAAGGAGAAGAGGGTTACATTCCCGCCCTTCCGGGAGATGATCATCCGGCTTGCAACGGTTCCTTCCAGGTAATTCACCAGATCCGGAAGCTTCAGTACTTTTCCGAGAAGTTCATCGCGTCTCCGTTCGTGGCGTTCGTTCTCATCAGGAGTAACAGGTTTATATTCAGCCATACACTCGATTCCTTACTTCAAAAATAGGTTCCGGGAATATATAGTTCTCATTTTCCAGCAGGAGCCAAAAGGGATAATCCGTAAATATTTGTGGGGCTTTCCAAGTTATGCTGCCAGGAACAATCCGAATCGTTACTCTTCAACATGGATTATCGTGACTGGGCAGAGATCGGCTGCATCCCGGACGCATGATTCCTGATCCGCCGGTGGCGTACCTTCGGCGTTGTTTTTATCTACCCTGAACTTCTCCTTAATCTGCGAGAAAGAATCATCCGGATTCTGTTCAAAGAAATCCGGGCAGCTGTCCCAGCAGTTCCCACAGCTCACACAAGTATTGCGTTCGATAGTTACTTTCATCTTCTTCATTCCTCCAATGAGATATGAACTCTCATTTTTTACAACCTTTTCACCAGAATTCAGCAAAAATATTCCCACCAGGATCAACCAAGACCCAGCTCCGCAAGTTTTGCTGGTGTCGGCATGCCATCTGCATCCCAGCCACGGGCTGCATAATACTCATCAAGAAGCGGTTCGCGTCGCCAGACATGACCCGCCGGGTCCCCCTCTTTCAATGGTTCAGATAACAGCCGGTTTGGCAGGGTATCATCCGCCTTTGTATAACCGACCCGGACATTGAACAGCTTCTGGACATTCCAGATCCGTTCACCGATGCGGAGAATCTCCGGTTCATCGACCGGCATTCCGGTCACCGCGGCAACAAGCGCAGCATAATCCGGTGCACCCATAGGGGCAAGCGACGTGAACAGGCAGATCCCTGCAGCATCGATTGCAGCAGTGAGATCCTGGAACGTTTTTGTCCATACTGCCTTTCCGTTGTTGGTGAACGGATCGAGTTTCTGGGGAAGACCGATGACTTCCGGGGAGACCATGTACCCGTTGATATGATCTCCACCTCTGACCCCCGTGGCGTAACTGAGTCCCTGCCCCTGGAGACCCCGGGGATCGTATCCGGCGAGCTCCTGTTTCTTAACGCTCATCGAGAGTTCCGGGTGACCGTAATTCGCGGCAAACCGGTAGGAGCCCTCGGCAAGCTCGTTGCCAATCCCTTCCCGGTATCCCATTTTTTTCACCAGATCGTACATCCGGGGGCCATCCCCAAACGAGATCTTCTCGTTAATAAAACCCCGCTCCGACATCTCCATCGCGCAGGCAACGGTCACACCGGCAGATATCGCATCCAGACCCAGCTCATTGCACGCAAAGTTTGCCCGGGTGACCCAGACAAGGTCATCGACGCCGCAGTCTGCACCAAGCGCCCAGGCATTCTCATATTCAGGTCCTTCACCTTCAACCCCGTCAACCTTTGTCCCTCTTCCGCACGCGATGAAACAGCCATAGCATGGTTTCCTCCGGATAAGGAGCGATTTTGTGAGGGCTTCACCGGATATATTCTCTGCCCCGGCAAAGTGAGCGGTCTGGTGATTGTTAGTCGGGAGGATATAGTTGTTGTTTATCAGGTTCATCAGGACTTCAGTGCCATAATTTGCAAGTCCCTGGCTCGTCACCTGCCCGGCCTGGATCTTCTTCCGGGCAGACAAAACCGCTACCTTAAAGGCATCCGGTTTTGCTATATCGATCTTTCCAGAACCCCGGACGGCAACCGCCTTTAGATTCTTCGAGCCCATGACCGCACCGAGCCCCCCCCGGCCTGCAGCCCGGAACTGGTCACTCATAATACAGGCGATTCTCGATAATTTCTCACCAGCCGGCCCGATGCATGCAACCCGGACGAGCGGGTCGGCAAGGTCTTTCTGGATCCCGGCCGTTGTTTCGGTAACGGTCATTCTCCAGTATGGTGTCGCATCCCGGATCCCTGTATCCCCGTGGTTGATCCAGAGGAATACCGGTTTTCTCGATTTCCCGCTGACCACAACAGCATCGAATCCCGCAACTTTCAGTTCATGGCCAAAGAATGCCCCGCTGTCCGATGAACAGAGAGTATCGTTGAGCGGGGATTTTGAGACTACCTGGTGCCGGCCGCCAAGTGGGACACCGGTTCCGGTGAGCGGACCGGTGGCAAAGACTATCACATTCTCCGGTCCCAGCGCATCCGCATCTGCGGGAACAAGATCGCTGACAAGCTTTACACCAAATCCCCTCCCCCCAAGAAACTGACGCTTCAGATCTTCGGGGACAGGTTGGCGGTTCACCGATCCTCGTGAGAGATCAACATAAAGGATCGACCCTGCATATCCATCGGATTCTGTCATATGTATCACCCGGTCTTACAGGCTTTTTCTTGTGCCAACTCGCGTCCTTATCCGGAGTGCCGGGTACCTTCTGATAGATATTCTGGCAGAGAACCCGGCAGACGTATGAGTGAGCACGCAGTGCCCGTGAGAGCGCAATACCGCTGAAAGATAATAAAGTTAGCTTAACAAAAATCCGACCATGAGGTATCCCCCGGGTTTTCCTGTGGCACAAAAACAATGGAGGGAAGGAGGGGGTAAGGGGATCAAAATGTAAGGTGGTGGGGGATGATATCTTTTAAAAAAAATGGGAGGGGGGATATCTTCTTGCAGGAAGCTATTGCAGGTGAGGGGTATCTTGTTACCGGAAATTGTATGTCAGGGAGTATCCGGTTTTCCGGTTTTATTCTTCGACAGAAAAATCACCATTTTTCGGATCATTTTTGGCTTTTTGGGTGGGGGAGCCCCTTGATTGGAAATTTTTTCTGGTGAGGGGGTCTCATTTCGGGAAGATTTTTCTCTGGGGGGATGTCCTGGTCTTAAAAAAATTTGACGGGAGGATCCTGTTTTTTGTAACATTTTCTGAGGGGGGTACCGGGTTCCTGCTCTTTAAAAACCTTTGTCTTTTGAAAGTTACCCGGGCATATTTTTGCACCACTCAATCGGTTCATTTTCATACTGACGGAACTTGGAGGCACCGGTCCTGCAGAAACCCTGCGAATTCATATAAATCCGGCAACGCGAAAAAGCGTTTAAAGCTGGGCAAGGAAAAACCAGCAGATGAGCAGCTGAACAAGAGTAACCGGCACGCCAGCCCGGGCAAATTCAGAGAACGTGATGGTCTCTCCGGTTTTCTCGGCATTCTGGATGATAATGACATTGCTCGCAGCCCCGAGTATGGTGAGGTTTCCTGCAAGCGTGCTCCCGGCTGCGAGGGCCATCAGGTGCGCCGAACCGCCACCTGCCT
This sequence comes from uncultured Methanoregula sp., assembly GCA_963666355.2. Classification (GTDB taxonomy): domain Archaea; phylum Halobacteriota; class Methanomicrobia; order Methanomicrobiales; family Methanospirillaceae; genus Methanoregula. Next base: position 30,851 of record CAXXCP010000012.1, on the reverse strand, counting down.
GCATAATCAGGGGTTGGAACAAGGCGACAAAAGGGACGTTCGAGATAAACTGACTGATGACAATGCTGATGGCGAGGATCGCGGGAACCGAGGACAGGGTAGCCCCGCTGAAAAACGACTGGAAGAAACCGGTCTGCCAGACACTTGCCATCAATACAAACATTGCTGCAAAGAACACAAGCGTGTGCCAGTCGATCTTCCGAACAATTTCCACGCGCCGGGGGGAGAGGACCAGCACGGGGATTGCTGACAGGATAGCGATGAGCGGCAGGGAAATGAGCATCCCTCCCCAGAGGAGCGAACCAATTATGTTGGCCACAGCAAGGATGAGGAGGATTGAAAGCGATAGTTTCACCGGTACGGTTGCAGCAGGATCACCGGGAACCGGGGGCTCGTGGATCAGGGTCCACCCGGGGAAATCATCGTTGTAGACGATCTTCAGGATAAGGTAGGGAACAATAAGGCAAACAATGGTCGGCAGCAGAAGATACCGGGCGAACACCAGGAACGGTGACGCCATGCCTGAGTTTATCGCAACAAGAAGGTTCTGGGGGTTTCCGATAGGGCTCATGACGCTGCCGGTGGTGATGGCAAACGCGAGCGCAAGAAGGAGAAGCCGGGGCCGGATCCGGAATTTCCCGGCAAGACCAAGCATAAGCGGCGTTCCGATAATTGCGAGGGTATCGTTCATGAGCAGCGCGGAGAGGATACCGGTCCCGAAAAGAATTGCGATAATGAGGTGATCGGTGGTTTTTGCACGGGAGAACAACTGGTGTGCAAGGGAAGCAAGATACCCGCTCGATACAAGAGCTTCACCGACAATAAACATCCCGAACAGAAAGAGCAGGACATCCAGATTTATTGACGCTACAGCACCAGAAGGAGAGATCTGCCCGGTAACAAGAACCGCAATCGCTCCCCCGAGCATGATCTGCCAGATCCTGAGATTGTATCTGCCAACCTGCCGGATCGCAATCAGGAGAAAGACCACGGCGAGAACGATTATCGCGATATACGTACCAGTGATCTTTTCCGATTATTGCAGATGAGTGTTGGTATTGGTTCAACCGTAAATTTTAGGAATACCCATGACCCATGAAAATCCGGAAAAAACAGGTTCTTTCGATACGGATAAAGGAATTTGGTTAGCTTGTGACAGCTTTTGCAAAACCCACGAGAAGGTGAGGGAAAAAACTATGGCGAAACGGGGTTTTCCACCCGCCCTGCATGCCAGTGCAGGAGTATTCCTTTCTCAATCCGGTGAGATTCCATAAGGGTGAGTTTGGTAAATTCCGATTCCCTCAGGAAGCCTGTACCGTCAGCGGGCGTCGGAGCATCTTTCCCCCCGATGATGATATTCCCGATAAATGTGTAAAATTCATCCACCAGACCTGATCGGAAGAGACCGGCAATCAGGGTTCCTCCCCCCTCAACCATCAGGCGCTGGATACCCATTTTGCCAAGCTCATCCAGCAGTGCCGGAAGATCGACCATATCGACGCCGGCCGTGATTACCGTTGCATATTGTTTCAGGGCAGCAACCCTGTCGGGATCGGCTTTGAGCGAAACCGCTACTATCCGTCTTCCCGTACCTTTGTGGAGAATGGATGCATGAAGGGGAATTCGTCCCGTGCTGTCCACCACAATCCGGACGGGATTCTCATCAACACCACGTTTCTTCCGGAGCTCCCTGCACTCTTCACGCTTCACGGTAAGCGATGGATCATCGGCAAGCACGGTGCCGATTCCCACCATGATCGCATCGCATCCTGCTTTCAGCCGGTCGACCCGGACAAAATCCTGATCGCCGGATATCTTTACCTGGCGGCGTTCAATCGTCGAGAGCTTCCCGTCGGCACTCATAGCCACATTTACCACGACATACGGACGCATTACCGTACCTTTTTCTTTCGCCCGCATATCAAAACCGCTGTCCTGCCAGAGAAAACAAGACCGGGTCCTTATTATGACAAAACCAGGGCTTTCCCCGGATAGTATGATCTGAAACATGATTATTTCGGGCTCTCACACAGTGCAGTTAAAATAAAAGAAGTTTCAAATCACGAACCTAGCATGGGAGTTACGGCAATTGCGCATTACCGGTACAATTTTTCATCAACAGATATTGTCAGGTTCCTGGTAATTTCATCACTTGCCGTGGCATGTGCGGTGATTTGCGCGCTTGCATTTTCCCGATCACTCGACATCATCAGTTACCAGATTTTTTACATTCCCATCATCTATGCAGCATATTCGTATCCCCGCCGGGGGATAATTGTTGCAGGGATCTGTGGCGTTGCATTCGAAGCCGTGGGATTTTATTACAATTACCCGGACCCGGCATCCCTGACAGCGGTATTTCTCGAAGGAATCCTGTTTGTCATTGTGGCAGTCATCTTCGCGTATCTTATCGAAAGGATTCACCGGAGTGAAACGGGCTACCGGAAACTGTTCGAGAACTCCCAGCTCGGGATCATTCTCTTTAACCCGGGCAATTTTTCCACGCTCCAGGTAAATGATAAATTCCTGGGCATGCTTGATTATTCCCGCGAAGAACTGAAAGAGGCGGATTTTTCCGAGCTTTTTTTTACCCCACGTGAAAAGGAACGATTCCTCGAAAGAATTGAAAAACATCCCGATACTGCTGACTTTGAAACCCGGCTTCGAACCAAACAGGGCGATGGTTGCTGGGTCAACCTCTCGTGGAGTACGCTCAATTCCGAAGCAGTCAGTGTTACGGCAATAGATATCAACGCACGTAAATTTGCAGAAAAAGCAAATAACGACAACATGATGAAATACCGGCAGCTCACCGAGCACTCTCCAACCGGGATTATTATCATCGAACAGGGAATCATCCGCTACGCAAATCCGTCATTTGTTACATTTTCGGGGTACGGGCTGCCGGAGCTGATTGGGAAGGAGCTTGATCGGTTTATCGCAGAGAAGAACCGGGAAGAATTTTCGGCGTTCAAGCAATATTTATCAGACCCGGACAAACCTGCGAAAGGAGAATTCCGGTTTGCAAATAAGTCCGGATCCCAGCACATCGCGGCTCTTTTCACGGTACCCATCGTTCACTTCGGGAAACCAGCGACGCTGATCAATGTTGTCGACAACTCGGAGAAGTGGCGCCTGACAGAAAAGATCCAGGCGGATAACGATCGGAGAAGAGGCATTATTGTCACGCTTGCCCATGAACTCCGGACCCCCCTCCAGCCGATTCTTGGTTACCTGAACCTCCTTGTCCAGGACCCCGAGGGTTTTTGTATTAATGAGGATACAAAAAAGATTCTCGAACGATGCCTTTCAAGCGTTGACCGCGAACGCCAGATAGTTAACCAGATGCTCGAACTCTCGGTTCTGGAAAGCGGTAAACTTATCCTGAAATACTCAACATTTTCGCTCGCGACACTCGTAAAGAGCGTGGTGGATGCACGCTGCTTCGCTGCGGATGCACAGATCGATCTTGAAATCCCCCAAAACCTTTTGGTATCAGCGGACATGGACAGGTTATACGTCGTTTTTGATTCGATTATCTCGAATGCAATCAATTACTCGACATCCCCAAGGAAGATCAGGATATTTTACACCACCAATCCCGGCGACGCTATGCATCACATTGCAATCCAGGACAACGGAATTGGCATCGAGGAGGAGGCACTCTCATCGGTGTTTGAACCGTTCCAGCTTCCGGATGCGGCAAACTTATCGAGAAAATTCGAACGAATCGGTCTCTCCCTGTCGATTGCGAAAAAGATAGCACAGATGCATGGGGGAGACATAACAGTCGAAAGTACGGTGAATGTCGGAAGCACATTCACTATCCATCTGCCAAAAGAGGTGAAAGATGCCCTATAAAATCATGGTTGTTGAAGATGACAAGCCGATCCGTGAGATGATGGAGATCCTGCTGAAAACATCAGGGTACGAACCGGTTCTGGAGCCGGATGCTCTTCAGGCACTAAGGGATGTTGAAAAAAATTCTCCTGACCTTGTTCTCCTCGATATCATGATGTCTCCCATAAACGGATGGGAATTTCTCAGGAGAGTCCGGGAGGATATGGGGCGGGCGGAAATCCCGGTAATACTGTTTACTGCAATGTCAACGGCTGATGAGCAAATGGCGACGATGAACGATCCAAAACTTGGGTTGCTGATGAAGCCGGTCACTCTCATCGAATTAAAAGCAGGGATCGAAAAATTTCTCGGAAAAAACTGAATTTTTATGCTCTGTAGAAAACCTCCATGACGAGAAATTGTAAGAACTTGTGGATGTTACAAACAATCATTTTCCCTGCGATTTCCTTTCTCTGAATTGAGAATATTCGAGCCTTTAGATCGCCACCGAACTTTCTTTTCAGGACAGAGAACTTGTTCTCGACAAGTTGTCTTCTCCGGTATCTGGTATCATCGAATTCTCCAGCCATCTCGTTTCGGTACTTTCCTCCGATAATCTGATTGTTCCAGGAACGGATCGGGATGATGGAGTCAGCGAGCAGTTCCTCCCGAACCTGACGATGAATCGCTTCGGAGTCGTATCCCCGATCCATAACGTAACACTCTGACCGTCGTATCTTGTGACATTGTGGGAGTAACCTGGCTGCATGCCGGGTATCGTGAACTCGGCTTTTCGAAGTGATGAATCCGGTGATCGCTTGTGTGTCGGTGTCAACCGAGATCGAAGTTTTCAGGAAATGTTTTCGGATTTTGCCGGTTCTGGCTGAGTAATAGTGACTCGAATATCCGCTGGTAAACCCGGACGAATCGACAGCGGTAATCGCAATTGGATCATCGTTGGAATAGAACAGACTCGTCGTTTTCCTGAATGCGTAGCGGAGGTACAGGGTTTTTATCCGACAGAAGAATTTCTGAAGAGTCGTGAAATGAGGGACGACTGATAGTTCCAACTCCTTTTGGATCGACTCCATGTCTCCGATATCTTCAACAAATTCGCGATAATGCTGATTCCGATAGTCTTTGAAGAGAATCAGGACGAGAAGTTGATACCGGGTGTAGATCTTTTTCGAATATTTACAGGAATACGGACTGAGTCGTATTGCTTTCACGATCGAAATCGCTGCTCGGATAAACCTGATATTCCGGCTCGTCGATTTCTTACTAGTCTCTGTACTTTTTGAGCACACACTCTAGTATGGAGACAATGTACCTTAGATCTTTCGGTCCATGGTGCCGTCGATTTTGAAGAGGTTTTCTACAGAGCAAATTTTTATTATTATTTGCGTTTTCACAAATTGTCAATCGTGCATTCTGTTTACTTATCCGTACCGGGTACCTCTAACCCACATTCTGCAGATCTCCCGGTCATGCATACTATTTTTGACAGATTTCATATGATGAAGATCGTCAAGAGCGCGATTGATGAAGTCTGGCGGCAGGAACCGGCGTACAATAAATTCCTCAGGAAGACTCGCTATATCCGGCTGAAAAATCCAGAGAATTTATCCGATGGCTTCCCTCCTTACTGCTGGAGTTCTCCCGGATCTCATACTATTTGTGAATCACCTGGTTGGAGATCCTCATTCCCGGTCGAAGGTGACTTGGGGTCGTGCTCCTGTTGATTCCTGAATTATTCGTGCTCAGGCAAACACCCGTTTATTGAATCATACATCAGGCAGAAAGCCGGCAAATCTTTTCTGCTTCACCTCAGCTTTCGCGCGTTTCTCACCCGGCTTCATGCTCAGCAGCCAGCGCAGCCCCGTCCGTCCGTAGCAGAGTTTGCTCAATGCCAGGAGTGCCACCCCCACCCTTAAAAAACCCATTCTGCGAAACGGGAAGAGACACTCGCGGTAAGGTAGGGGATTCCCTCTCCTCCGGTTTACCTATCGTCGGAGACTTGCCGGATATGACCCCCCAGGGAGGAACTTTTGGTCGGTGATAGTGCCAAATTTGACATTTTTTTACACCCCGTTTCCAGAACTCGCAAATTTCCCCGATATTTACCAAACGTAGCTCAAAACTGCCCCGGAAAAAAACGTTATTGTACGCTTTTGGGAGGCAGATCTCCTCGTATTTCGATCAATCATAAAACGAACCGTCCCGGTGGGAAAAGAACGGGCCTGGTGCAAGGCCCCCAGGGCCTGAAATTTTCCTGATTTTCCGGGAACCTCCAATCACCCGTCCGGAAAACCTGGGGCGTTAACGGCCCGTTTAATAGCACGGTTTTATTTCGCGTAAAATGAATATTTTTTGAAAATACCCGATTATAGAAGGAATTTTGTCGCGTGTTGGCACCATTTCCTGTGGAGCCGGAAATGCGATCCTCAGATTCAGTACTTCTCTAAATTTACCTCCGTGAATTTTGGCAAGTCATCAATACTCTCAACCTCTGATCAACCAAACGGTCGAAGAACAGAAACAAATGAGACAAATTTGAGTTTTTTCCGAATCCCTTCCCAGACCAATAGCCGGAAGAAATCGAAACGGAACAAATCTTCAGCAACGGTTCTTGGTCCTCGTTGAACCTTAGAGAAGAACATCCATTGAAGAGAGACCCAGATATTTTTGAGAAGGAAAGAGATTATCGTCAGCAGGTACCGGATCACAACGTTTCTTGTGGATGTCCTTGCTTTCACGATATTCCGGATACGGTACGAAGACTCGATCGCAAACCGGTTCTTGTAGACCCGGTAGATCCGACGGGGTTTCCAGTTAATACCATACACGACGTAACCCAGGTTCACATTCCCGTATTTCTTATTCCTTCCCAGAAGGTACTGGACATCAATTGCCAGAGTAAGAGAAAGAGGTTCGCCAGTTCCCATCATCGTATACTGTGCATACCGGGAATGATTTCCCCGGAGTATTTTCTTGAGTTCTTCGCCGTGTTTTCTCACCGGAACAATGTGCGGGATCTTTTCCTTCTGGAGAAATGAGAACACATCTTTTGAGTAAAATCCCCGATCAAGACAGAGTACTTGGGTGTTCACTTTTGCGTTGTGGATTATGGCCAAAAATTTCCGGATGTACTCGACCTTTGACACACCCTTCTTCACCGGGAAAACTGCAAGGGTCTGCCGTTGACCTTTTGTTGTGATGGAGAGCGAAACATACGAGTAAAATGTGGTTGTTGATTTCTTCATTTTACTCTTGAGGACGTAATCTTTGTTCGCTTCGATAATTTCGCCATAATAAGGATCGTCGGTGAAATCTATGGCAAAATGATACGATTTTCCGGGAACAAGGATCTGATCGTTTGAATAGGTGAGGATCTTTGATTGTATTTCGAAAAGCGATTCTAAATCCACCTTCGATAAATGGTATCTGACTGACGTTTCACACGGGACTTTTTCTCCGGCCTTATTGATGGAATGCACGGATAGTCTGGTTGCTGACATCCCAACAAGTGACTGGATAAGCGTCTTTTGTCTCAGTGTTCCGTTGATGGAAATGGTGAGATTCCGGTTGATTGCATCCACTGCTATTTCGGAACAATCTTCTGCTCGGATCTCATTCTTTATTCGGCGGGTGAATTGCCGTCTATTAGCCTTATGCGGCGCCCGCTGTCTATTTAGATCTGCCGGTTTTGATTAGCCTCGGCTAAAAATTAGTGAAGTACTGGGACCTGTTGTTCGTTCTTCGAAAGTTCCACGTTGCTCTTCCGGAGTTCTTCCTCGGCAGAAGACAATTCCTCGTTAAGGCTGACAAGTTCGTTGTTCTTCTGCTGCAGCGCCTCCTCGGCCTGAGCGCGTACGACCGCAAGCCACGTTCGCTCGGCAGTTTCACGGACCAGTTCCACCTCAGCCGGGGTCCACTCGCGTGGGGTCGTCTGCCGGACGTTGAGTGTGGCGATGAGTTCTCCTTCCCGGATAATTGGCACCGAAATATTAGCACGGTTATTGTGTGCACGATAGATCGCTCGCTCTTCGTCAGATAATGTCGGAAAAACCTCCACATCCGGTATAACCAGATTCCAGCCTGAGCGCAGGATGTCCCACGTTGCATAGGAATCTCTGATCGGATAAGACCCAACAAGGCTGATTGCGGGATCGTTCAGGCTCTCGCAACTGACTTTGCCGCATCTCCCGGAATATTCGGTGTAATTCGATTGCGATGCCCCCAGGTGATCGGCGAGCAGACGCGTGGCCGTGACCTGGATGGCCCGGGGGCTTGAAAGGGATCGTAGCGCGTCACTCAGCCTGAGAAGGAATTCCCGCCGCGCATCGTTCTCCCGCAGTGCCTCCTCAGCCTGTTTGCGATCCGTGATATCCTGGATAATGCCCATCACCGCATCTTCTCCACCATATGGGATTTGGGAAACGGTAACCAGAATCCAAACCGGCATACCACCCTTTCTCATGAGCTGCAATTCGACATCCGGGACAACTCCATCGTGATCGAGGTGTGCCAGCCAGGACGATCGATCTTCCGGATTCGCATAGAGGGCAGAGGCTTTCATGCCGATAAGTTCCCCGGGCTCATACCCGAGAATGCGTTCATACCGGGGATTGGTATAGATAAGGATGCCCTCCCGATTGCTCACACCAACCCCGACAGGAGACAGCTGGGTAAGCATCCGGAACCGTTCTTCACTCGTCCGGAGAGCTTCCGTGATCCTCTTATGTTCGGTAATGTCGGTCCCGACGGCAAGGAACTCCCGGACCGATCCGTCCGCATCGAAGACCGGCTTGTTGCTCCAGTGGATCCAGACCCGGTCGCCATTCTTTTTGATATTCTCGTTCTCGTTGATGGTGTAGAGCTCGGGGTGGACCGCGAGATCCACCATCATCGCTTCGAGGTCGCGGCCAAACGAGTCCCGGCGGGGAACGATCGTCTCCACCGCAGGTATTCCGAGCACCTCGTTCTTCGGGAACCCGAAGAATTGCTCCGCATACTCATTGAAGAACGTGATCCGGCCGAGCGTGTCGTACCGGAGAATGATACTGCGTGCATCCTCGACCAGGTCGCGGTACTTCTCTTCGCTCTCGCGAAGCGCTAGTGTGGCCCGCTTCTGGTCGGTGATATCCCGGGCCATCACGACGGCACCGGTGATCGAGCCGTCCGGATCCCGGATAGGCCCGAAGTTGTAACTGCCCCACCACGTCTCGCCGGAATCTCTGCGGCGTAAGCGGTATTCGACATTGGTTGCCGTCTCGCCCCGGAGGGCACGAGGCATGGCCCATTGTTCCAAGATGGCGGGGGTCCCGTCCTCCAGCCAGACTTCGAGACATTCCGGGCAATCGGCAGTGGTCCGGCTGCAGCTGGTGCGGTCCCGGAACCGGTGGTAGCGGACGAATTCATCATTGAATTCGACAATCCGCCCATCACGGTCGGCCATGAAGATGGCTTCCGCCATCCCCGCGAAGGCCGCTTGCAATTTTGCATTGCTCTCCCGGAGCGCCTCTTCCGCTTTCTTCCGCTCCGTAACGTCTCGCGAAAAGACGGCGACACCCTCCTCCCAGGGGAATGCATGCCAGTCGAGCCAGCGACCCGTGAGCGGTGATCGCTCGGTCCATTCGTGCGGCTTCCGCTCGGCTGCAACTGCCTGCATCTGCCCAAAAGCTGGCGTTTCCCCGAACCCGGGGATCAACTCGCGCACGTCCATGCCAACCAGCTCAACGCGAGACTTCCCCAACCGGTGTGCGGCCGCTTCGTTCAGGAACAGGTAACGCCACCGGGAATCGAAGATCCCGAAGGAGTCGTCCAGATGCCCGAGCACGTTCTCGAAGCGTTCGTTTGCCTTGTGTAGTGCCTCTTCTGCCCTCTTCTGTTCGGTGATATCTCGCACTACCGAGACCGAGCCGATGATCGCCCCCGCGGCATTCCTCACCGGTGCAGCATTCACCTGCCGGACACGGAGTTCACCGGTCGATGGGACCTGGACGACCTCCTCCTGCTGCCTGACAATCTCGCCGTTCAGTGCACGGATCGGAGGGGTTTCTTCAATCGGCCGCGGGGATCCATCAGGCCGGAACACCTCGAGGCTTGCCGCGAACTTTTCGATATCTAATGGATCCGGCCCGTTCAGTGCAAATTCGAGCATGGCGGCGGGGTTCGCGAGGGTGAATCTCCCTTCCGGGTTCGCGAACCAGACCTCGTCCGGCATGCTCTGGATAAGAGCGTTGAGTTTCTCTTTCTCCTCAAAAATTGCCAGCTCTGCCTTCTTCCGGTCGGTGATATCGGAAAAGATCGTCGCAAACTGTCGGGGCCCGGGAGAGAACGCAAAAATACTGAAATGCCGGTCAAGCACGACGGAGTATTCATCGAACCGATCCGGCTCGCCCGTCAGGGCGACCCTGCCATACCGCTCGATCCAGAACGACTCCGTCCCAGGGAGTACTTCGGTAACCCGCTTATCTATCACAGCCTCTCGTTTCAGCCCGGTCATCTTTTCAAATGCGGGATTGACATCGAGAAACCGGTAGTCCCGGGGGATTCCCGCGTCATTGCAAACAATCTCGTGAACGGCGAATCCTTCGCTCATCGATTCGAACAGGTTCCTATACTTCTCCCCACTCTCCCAGATCGCCTCTTTAGATTCTTTCCGCAGCCGGGCCATATCCAGGTGCGCCGAAACCCGAGCCAGGAGTTCGCGGGCACTGAAGGGCTTTACCAGATAGTCGTCAGCCCCCTCCTGCATACCTTCGATCCGCGCCTCCTCCCCGGCCCGGGCGGAGAGAAGGATGACGGGAATGGTCCGGAGCTCTTCATCCGCCCGGACTTTTCGGAGCAGGCCGATCCCGTCAAGCTTCGGCATCATGATGTCTGAGAGGATAAGGTCGGGCCGGTCTTCGCGGGCCACTGTAAATGCTGCAGTTCCGTCAGGGACCGTCCGGACCCGGTAACGTTCGCCGAGGATGCGGGTCAGGTACCTTCGCATATCGGCATTGTCATCGGCCACGAGGATCGCGGGCAGGCAGGTGTTCGTGCCATCTGCCGGACAGGGTACCGGCATCCATTCCTCCCGAGGCAGCTGTTCAGGTTCGCCCGGGGAGCCATTGTCCGGAAGCCATCGCAGCGCCTCCTCGACAAACGGCAGGGCGCCTGCTGAGGTTGAGGAGAGCGAACGCGTTCCTCCGATCTGCTCCGGGGGCAGATGTGCGGTGCCGAAGGGGACGGACACGATGAACGTGGTACCTTCGTTCAGCTGGCTTTCGGCCCGGACGCTGCCGCCATGTATCCGGACCAGCTCATGGACCAGCGCCAACCCTATCCCGCTTCCCTCGTACGTACGGCTCCGCATGTTCGGTACCCGATGGAACCGCTCGAAGATCCGGGGCAGTTCCTCTGCCGGTATGCCGACGCCGGTATCACGGATTCGCAGTTCAGCGCCCCCGTCCGATGCCCTCATCGTGACTGCAATCTCCCCTTCGAACGTGAACTTGAAGGCATTGGAGATCAGATTCAGCACGATCTTCTCCCACATCTCCCGGTCTACGTACACGGGGTTGGGCAGGGGCGGGCAGTCCACTACGAGTTTCAGGCCGGCCCGTTCGGTTGCCGCACGGAAGACGCTGGCGAGTTCACCGGTGAATGCAGAAAGATCGGTCTGCTCGAAGACTGCCCGCATCCGCCCTGCCTCGATGCGGGAGAAGTCCAAAAGGGTGTTGACCAGCCGGAGGAGACGGAGACTGTTCCGGTGCGCGACTTCGAGCTGACCACTGGCAGCGGGAGGGAGTTCCGTATGGCTCCGCGAGAGCAGGTCCTCGAGTGGCCCGAGCATGAGCGTCAGCGGGGTCCGGAACTCGTGGCTGACGTTGCTGAAGAACGCAGTCTTTGCCCGGTCGATCTCCGCGAGCGCCTCGGCCCGGCCCCGCTCCTCCTGATAGGCATTCGCGTTGCGGATAGCCGTTGTCACGTGGTTTGCGGCCAGCTCGAAAAAGGTACGATATTTTTCATCGAGTTCCCTGTGCGCACTGATCCCCGCGATCAGGACTCCATAGGGCTGCGGCTGATCCGGCACGGAGAGCGGGAGGGCAATAGCTTTGTCGGGAGGCGTGGACCAGTGTCCACCGGGAAGGCTGTCGAACCTGGCGGAGAGATCCGGAACGATTTCGGGACGCCGGTGCCTCACGACATTGCCGACGGGCCATAACATAGCACCATCACAGCGCATGAAGTCAGGGGCTGCCTGTTTGTCGGCCTCAAACCCGCAGCTGGCGGCAAGATGCATCCCGGATCCATCGGCATCGACGAGGTAGAAGAGCGCGAAGGGAATATCGTGGGTGTTATCGGCAAGAGTCGCGGCTGCCGCCCGGCATGCCTCGTCGCTCGTTAAGGCTTCAGCGGCCCGTGCCCCAAGATCCCGCAGGGTCCGGAGCTGCCGCTCGGCAAAGATCTGGTCGGTGGTTTCGGCTATTGTTCCGAGCACACCTCCGATGCCGGTCACTTGCGCAGCAGGATCGGGAATCGGACTGTAGGAGATCTTAAAATGTGTCTCCTCCAGAAATCCCCTGCGATTCAGGAGCAGAATGAGATCATCGCTCTCGGAGGCTGGCTCTCCCATGAATGGGGCTTCGATCATCGGCCCGATGATATGCCAGATCTCCTCCCAGCATTCGCTTGCGGGCTGTCCCATGGATACCGGGTGTTTGTCGCCGAGAATGGGCCGGTAGGCATCGTTCTAAAACTGGATAAAGTCCACCCCCCACCAGAGAATGAAGGGGAATTTCGCCCGCAGGATCATGCCGACGGTTGTCTTTAGCGCTGGGGACCATACTTTCTGGGGCCCGAGCGGGGTCGTTTCCCAGGAGAAAGAGCGGATGAGATCTCCCATCCTGCCGCCGCCCTCAAGCAACTCCGCGTCAGAGGATTTACTCCGTGAACCCGGGGCTTTGCCCAGGATACCCGGCTTCGGAACGGGTTTGCGAGTTGGGGTTTTCTTTCGGGCCTTCATCTCAGGCACCCCCCCATTGTCTGCTAAGAGTCGGCATGCCACTGCCGGAATTTCTGGATACCACAGTGGCTGTTCCGGGTGGTCCGGGGTTTTCAGGCAGGGTTTTATCGTGCGGGATGGGATGACCTTCCCGGAGGATCATGTATCCCGTGCCCAGGAGGAAATAGACCGGCATTGCCCAGAGGGTCGTGGCAACGATGAGCAGTGCGATGAAGATCCCCGCGATCCCGTACATGATCCCGATCTCCACGGTGTGCATCCCTGCATTCCGCGGCCCGATGCCGGAGAGAAGGACTGCACCTGCTGCAAGCTGGCAGAGAGCACAGGCAAGCGCAGCCGTATTGTGGATCGTGAGACTTATGTTCCTGCCGCCGGGCAGACCCATGGCAGGAGGGGCGGCAATGGAACTGATCCCGAAGATGAGCATGCCGATCCCGATAAAGAGAATCCCTATGGAAGGATTTCGCTGGCAGGACCGGAACGCGATGACAGCAATCGCAAGCGGGATAATGCCGGTAAAAATAATATTGAGGATCAGGAAGAGATACGGGGGTTCAAACGAGCCGGGGATCCGCAGGACGAGCAGAATTGCGATAAGAATGAGGAAGAAGGGGATCGCGGCCATTGCTGCAACCCGGATTTTCCGATCAGCTGTCAGGCTCGTCACCTCCACTGGAAATGGTGTTGGGGGGGGGGGGGTCGGAATAATTCATGGCATGTTATCCTGAACGGGTACGTGATTACTGAATCCACCGGAATTATAAAGGTATTGTGATAATTTGAAATCCATCGGGGTTGCGGATCGGACAAGATATGATTCTTCAGGCAGGATAAGATCTCAACAAATCCGCGACAAACCCGCGAGGTTTCCCACGAGTCCCGGGAAGACCCGGAGGAAAGAAGAGCCCCGGGAGCGTCAATAAAATAACGATTTCGTTTTGAATTCCGATTTTTCAATAAAAGATCGGTTGAAATGCGGACAATTCCCGCTGGAAGAGTTAATTTATCGGTGTCCTGCAACTACCCCTTCACTTCCACCGCCGCATACGAATTCGGGAACCTCTTGCTGCACTTCCGGCAGAACATGGTTGGCGTTGTATCAGCCGTCTTCCACGAGAGTCCGCGGGAGGGACACCTGTCCGTGTGCTCTTCTGGCATGAGTCTCCCTTTTGTCCGGCCGGAATATAAAAAAATTTTCCCGGATTGGTAAAAAGCCCCAGGCTCACTGGCCCGCTTCCCGCAGTTCCCGGCAGATCAGCGCCGCCCCGAGTGCCCCTGCATAGATCCCATCAGGGGGTACGATCACCGGCATCCCAAGCGACGCTTCGAGCCGGTTTGCGATATCGCCGTTCCGGGCAACACCGCCCGTGAACGCGACAGGGGGCTGCGGCAAAAGACCAGAAACCATTGATGCAGTTCTCCGGGCGATCGAGGCATCGATGCCGGCAATGATGGACTCGCGGGAGATCCCCTGGTTGACAAGCCCGATCACTTCGGATTCGGCAAAGACTGTGCACATCGAATTGATCCGGTGGGGCTCTGCACCGCGTGCGTAACCCGAGAGCGAATCCACGTCGGTGCCAAGGGCTGCTGCCATCGCCGAGAGGAACCTCCCGGTCCCGGCAGCGCACTTGTCATTCATGACAAAGTCCTCGATTCTGCCGTTTTGCGAAAGCCGGATCCCTTTCGCGTCCTGCCCGCCGATATCGATAACAAACCGGCATCCCGGGACAAGGAACGCAGCGCCCCGGGCATGGCACGCGATCTCGGTCGGCATGATCGCGGCCTCCTCCATGCACTTCCGTCCGTACCCGGTTGTCGCAAACGGCGGGATCCCTGCGATGCCAGCACGGTACAGGACCGATGCAAGAAGATCGCGGGCGGATTCTTTGGGCGTCCATCCGGAAGGTGCGATGTCTGCAATATACCCGGACCCGTTCGTGATCACGACTTTGATCGCGGTGGAACCAAGATCGATCCCCGCAACCCAACCAACCGTGCCGGAACTCATGGATATTTCCTAAAAGGCTGGATCAGAAGAAGATGATCCTCTGGTGGTCTGCAAGCGAGTTTCCGGCCGGGTAAAAGAGGATCTGCCCGAGCTCGGGAACCCCGAGATCGAGCACCGCGGTCAGCTTCTTGTTCTTTGGCAGGTTCCGCATCTGGAGCGATGGCGTGAACGCGTACATCTGGAGGTTCTCGGTTCCCGCGATGACATCGATGAGTTCCTGCACATTGAAGATCCGGGATTCAGGATCGATGACGTGGGTTCCGGTCAGAGCGTGGGCTCCCTCTTCGATAAAGACAACCCGGGTCGTGACCTCCTCGTGGGCGCAGGCGACCGCAAGCGAGAGGGCACCGTATGCCTTCTCGGAACCGTACGGGTTCTTTGTGACAAGGATCGTAACCGGTGGTGATGGTGTCCCCTTATCAGCACGGTTGAATGCACTGGACCCGGAAGTCTCCCTCCTGAGATGAATGTCTCCGGCGGATTCACCCAGGATGATGTGGTTTCTCCGGAACTGCTCCACGATCGCGTTCATGTCCCGGATCTTAAACGGCCGGATCGCACAGGTCGAGATAACCGCTCCCTGTCCGTCGTCCCATGTACTGTATCCCCGGGCAGTTGCACATCTTCCGCACGCGATCATCTGGCACTGCAATCCCCGTTTCCCGGCACGGTCGTTTAAGTCTTCGAGCCCGGCACCGATGTTCTCTGCATCGGTCGGGTTCTGGCCGGTATGGCCAAGATGCACGCCATCGAGATACGCGTAGAGATCGATAGATGCGTGGACTTCGAGGGCAGCCGAGAGGCAGAGCAGCGGGTACAGGGCCGGCCGGTGCATGTACGGTGAATCGAGCTGGAGGTACCCGATCGTGCTCGGTGCCGGCTGCTCGTTCTGCCGGGCGAGTTTCACCACGTCCTTCCAGAACGACTGCCTGCCATTCAGCCCAAGGCTGTTGTGATCGATAACCTGGTCCGGGTTCCGCATCTTCAGCCGCTCCACCGTGATGCCCCGCAGGTCGAGTTCCTGCCGGTCGCAGATGATCCGGACACTGGGAAGCGAGAGGATGATCTCCCAGAGCGGCTGGGTTGCGGGATCGATCAGGCTGTACAGGGAGTCCCCGGTGAGGAAGAACGTAAACGCAAAGTCATCTTTTTTTGCATGGTGAAGGAGGGATTCGGGATATACCTTCATGAAAAAAAACTTGAGGCTCTCTTCAATCCACGAGAGTCTCTCCTGCGTAATGGTTCCCGTGAACAGGAAAAACTGTGAGACCATGTCATCTTCTCCACGCAAACGTCCACGCCGGATTCCGGACCTCATCGATGGTCCGGGCCGGTTTACCGGATTTTCCACCGGTGCACGTGCGCCGTTCTACGCTATGCTGTACATTCAGAATAAAAATAAATAAACCTGATGAAGAGGTTTTCAGAGTTAATCCCCGGTAATTTACTCAGGTGCCTACCCCCGATGCCACGGGAACGATAAAGGCCGGGCATGAACGAGAGGATTCCGCTGGTTGCACATACCGCTGGAAGATATCGTTGTGAAGTTCTGATGCACCTGGTTTACGCGAAAGCACACCGGTGAGGTCTGATGGTGTACAGCACATGCCGGCAAATCGGGGTGACGCGGGCAAATATATCCTGAAAATCTTCCTCCGGATCTGTTGCTTAAGGCCATTAAAAAATACGTACACCGCCCGACCCCTCACATGACCCTCCGGTTTCTGAGCCCAGTACTTCACTAATTTTTAGCCGAGGCTAATCAAAACCGGCAGATCTAAATAGGCAGCGGGCGCCGCATATGGCAAATAGACGACAATTCACCCGCCGAATAAAGAATGAGATCCGAGCAGAAGATTGTTCCGAAATAGCAGTGGATGCAATCAACCGGAATCTCACCATTTCCATCAACGGAACACTGAGACAAAAGACCCTTATCCAGTCACTTGTTGGGATGTCAGCAACCAAACTATCCGTGCATTCCATCAATAAGGCCGGAGAAAAAGTCCCGTGTGAAACGTCAGTCAGATACCATTTATCGAAGGTGGATTTAGAATCGCTTTTCGAAATACAATCAAAGATCCTCACCTATTCAAACGATCAGATCCTTGTTCCCGGAAAATCGTATCATTTTGCCATAGATTTCACCGACGATCCTTATTATGGCGAAATTATCGAAGCGAACAAAGATTACGTTCTCAAGAGTAAAATGAAGAAATCAACAACCACATTTTACTCGTATGTTTCGCTCTCCATCACAACAAAAGGTCAACGGCAGACCCTTGCAGTTTTCCCGGTGAAGAAGGGTGTGTCAAAGGTCGAGTACATCCGGAAATTTTTGGCCATAATCCACAACGCAAAAGTGAACACCCAAGTACTCTGTCTTGATCGGGGATTTTACTCAAAAGATGTGTTCTCATTTCTCCAGAAGGAAAAGATCCCGCACATTGTTCCGGTGAGAAAACACGGCGAAGAACTCAAGAAAATACTCCGGGGAAATCATTCCCGGTATGCACAGTATACGATGATGGGAACTGGCGAACCTCTTTCTCTTACTCTGGCAATTGATGTCCAGTACCTTCTGGGAAGGAATAAGAAATACGGGAATGTGAACCTGGGTTACGTCGTGTATGGTATTAACTGGAAACCCCGTCGGATCTACCGGGTCTACAAGAACCGGTTTGCGATCGAGTCTTCGTACCGTATCCGGAATATCGTGAAAGCAAGGACATCCACAAGAAACGTTGTGATCCGGTACCTGCTGACGATAATCTCTTTCCTTCTCAAAAATATCTGGGTCTCTCTTCAATGGATGTTCTTCTCTAAGGTTCAACGAGGACCAAGAACCGTTGCTGAAGATTTGTTCCGTTTCGATTTCTTCCGGCTATTGGTCTGGGAAGGGATTCGGAAAAAACTCAAATTTGTCTCATTTGTTTCTGTTCTTCGACCGTTTGGTTGATCAGAGGTTGAGAGTATTGATGACTTGCCAAAATTCACGGAGGTAAATTTAGAGAAGTACTGGAACTGAAATCTCCGGGAGGGGTTATGAAGGTACGGCGTGAGCGGTGTGAAACTATCACGAGAGAAAATAGAGAGTATGTTCCCGAAATATTCCGGTTCTCCCTGTCAGGCGGGTTCTCTAAAAAATTTCTGGATAAAAGAGTCATAACCCTAAACACGTTCATGCATTTTTTGTTTTAAGGCCCTCAGCTTTTAAAAAACTTAAAACGCGGCTTTTTATCGATACCCTTCTAAAAATTTGGCAACACCTATACCTGATAACCACCCAGATCTCTGGTAACATCATGCCGTTTATCCGGCACCGGAATTAATCCAAAATGCGATTGAACATTCTCGTACTCGGCGCAGGAGCGGTGGGGCTCTCTGGCGCAGCGAAGCTCCCGGCGGCAGCGGACGTGCATGCGATCTGCCGGAACATTTCTGCGAAAGCAATAGAGGTCTCCGGCTTCAAAATGACCGGCATCCGGGGCGACGGCACGTACCGGTTCAGCGCCGGGGAGACTGTCCCGGCCGGGATCAGCGTGGATGCGAGCCCTGCGATCGTCTCCGGGTTCCGGGCAAAGACGCTCTGCAATTGTGTGCTCAACCCACCCGGGGCCGCCGGGTGTCAGGCAGGGGACCGGCCATGAGGTCTGCGGTCATCCTTGTCGGCGGGGAGGCCCGGCGGGCTAACGGCAGGGAGAAATATTTCTTCACGTACGGGGGGCAGACCTTCATCGAGCGTCTCCTTGACTCGCTCGGCCGGGTCGTGGACGAGATCGTGATCGTGGCCCGGGACCCGGACCAGTGCCGGCGGTTCAACGATATCGCGAACCCGAAAGTCCGGTGCATCCACGACATCCGGCAGGGCATCGGCCCGATCGGCGGGCTCCACGCGGGATCGATCGAGGCGAAGGGAGACCTGCTCTTTGTCTCCGCCTGCGACATGCCCTGCATCGATCCCGGCGTGGTCGCCCACCTCTTTGACCGGATCGATGACTGCGATGCAGCAATCCCGAGCTGGAACATGGACATGCTTGAACCGCTCCACGCGGTGTACCGGCGGACTGCCCTCCTCCAGTACCTCGACAGCCACGACTCCCTCTCCCTCCGGACGATGATCCGGAGCATCTCGACCTGCTATGTCCCCGTCGATGAACTGCGGGCAATAGATCCCATGCTCCGCACGTTTACCAACATCAACAAGGTCGAGGACCTCGATCGCATTAACGCGAATGGTCCCTAAGAGGATCATCCGCCAACGCTGATTTCCGGCCCGGCCCGTTTGCCCGGGCTTTTTGGAATTGGTGATATTTTTTTACAAATTCCCGATAACCCGGTGTAAAATTATATCTATTCAGATCGTCGATTTAATATATATCGTAGTGTACTGAAGATCCGGCAGCATGAGCAGGAATACGAGAGCCATGGAACAACGATTGTCAGAAGAGAACGAAGTGATTCTTTCCCTTTTTGTCATCACTGCCTCATGTATCGGAGCAATACTTTCCACCATCTACTCCCTCACACATGGCATTCTTGCGGTCTTCCCGTTTCTCTATCTCCTGCCAATTATCCTGGTCGTCTACCTGTATCCCCGGCGGGCTGTCATCTTCTCGGTCGGGATCAGTGTAACCTATATCGGCATCGTGTACCTCCTCGCGGGATCAAGTCCCACGACCATTGCCACGTCAACAGCCTGGTTTGCAATTTTTATTACCATCGGGGTCGTGACCGGATCGTACGCAAATGAACTGGAAGAAGAACGGACGCGAATGCATCATATCCTCGATAATTCCCTGGACGGGATTATCTGTTTTGACCCGCGGGACAAGACGATCCGGGAGATCAATGCAAAGTGCGCCCGGTGGCTTTCATATGACCGCAATGATCTCGAGGGGTCGGGTATCAATCGGATCTGGCCGGATGAACAGGACTTTGAACGATTCCTTTCCGAGGTGAAAAAAGGGGTACAGGAACGGGAGACCGAGGTCCTGTTCCAGGCAAAGGACAAAAGCCTGCTCCGGTTTATTGTCTCACCCATCCTGGTAACCCGGGAACATATCATCTGTTCTGTCACCGGTTTTGCCGGCAGTAAAGGCGCAGATGAAGAGATCCAGAAGGCCCTGGACGATCTCGAGGAACAGGTCAGTGCGAGGACAGCAGGCCTCGAACGTATCAATGAAGAGCTCAGGGCAGAACTTTTCCGGATGCGCCAGTCCGACCGCCTGGAGACTATCGCCAAAATGGTACAGGAAGATCACATCCCGGATGAGAACAAATGACGCAGCCATCCGAAGGATATCATAAGCTGTACTGGTCGGTTGCAATAGCGGTGACGATCGTTGTCGCATTTTTTTCAACGGTCTTTTCTGTCACCCATGGGATTTACGATGTTTTTCCTTTCCTGTACTTCCTGCCCATCATAATGTATACGTACTTCTACCCGGATAAAGGCGTGATCTTCTCGGTCACGATAAGCAGTGCGTACCTTGTTCTTATCTGCCTGCTGAGTAACCTCAACAACATCCTTGTCGCGGTTTCCACTGCATGGTTCGTGATTTTTGTCACGATCGGGGCGGTCACCTCATCGCTTGCCGGGGGACTCAAGACCGAAGAGCGGAAATACCGGGGAATTTTTGAAAACTCCCAGGCAGGAATATTCATGTTCGATCTCCAGACCACCCGGATCACGGATGCAAATGCACGGTTCGCCCATATGCTCAAGTACGAAGCTGATGAGCTCGCCGGAAAGGATCTCGCACGGATCCTGCTCGAATCGACTGAAACCGACGCCTTCTTCAGCCGGATACGTGAAGCCGGCCGGTCAGGGGATTCTGAGATACTCTTTCATACCCGGGACGGCTGCGTGAGGCAGTTCCTCATCTCCGCATCTCTTACCCAGATGAATATGGTAATCTGTTCCGCCATCGATGTCACCGATCAGAAGCTTTCCGAACAGGTAATCCGGAAAGCACGCGAGGATCTCGAGATCCGGGTACGGGAGCGGACCGAGGATCTGCTCCAGTCAAACGAAGAACTCAGGGCCGAGATTCTGGAACGGAAAAAATTTGAGGACGCGATCCAGCTCGCGAACCGGAAACTCAATACGCTTTCAAACATTACCCGGCATGACATTCTCAACCAGATCACCGCGATTGTCATGTACCTCTCCCTCACGATGGAGATGGCGGACAATCCGTTACTGGTTGCCAATCTCAAAAAAATTGAGAATATCACCCATCTCATCCAGAAACAGATCCAGTTTACCCGGGATTACCAGAATATCGGGGCAAGTACACCGCAGTGGCAGAATGTTGCAGCCATTATCCGTGAGGCAATTGATGAAGTCGATCTCGGCCGGATCCGGGTGGAATGCGAGACCGGGGACCTGGAACTGTTTGCCGACCTCCTCCTTGGCAAAGTGTTCTACAATCTTGTCGAGAACACGATCCGGCACGGGGAGAGAGCAACGCAAATCCGCTTTTCCTACAAGATATCGGAGACCGGGCTCGACCTGATCTGCGAGGACGACGGAACCGGTTTCCCGGCCGGACAGAAGGACAGGATCTTCAAGCGCGAATATTACCGGAATACCGGGTACGGGCTTTTCCTTGCAGAAGAGATCCTCAGTATCACCGGCATCAGGATCCGGGAAGAAGGGGTGCCGGAGAAAGGAGCCCGGTTTGTTATCAGTGTCTCCCCGGGTGCGTTCCGGTTGTCGGCAAAGAGAGAGAAAGAAAACTGATTATCTGAGTTGAAAAATTCGAAATTTTTTTGGGCCGGGCTTTTGCAGGCGACCTTTTTTTTAAAATCGGGACGACCGGAGAGACCGGGATCCGTTACAGGTTCTTTTTCCGCCCGCTTGCGGTCCGGGCGTAGTGGCCGAACTCACTTTTTAAGAGAATGTCACCGGAGAAGACCGGGCCCTCCTTGCAGCACCGGAGACCGGAAGGGTCGATGCAGCACGAGCCGCAGACCCCAACCCCGCATTTCATGTACCGGTGCAGCGAGAACTCGGTCCGGTATGCGATCCCTTTCTCGTCCACTTTCGAGAGCACCGCACGCATCATGACCTCCGGCCCGCAGACCGCGATCCGATCGTACGTGCCGAGATTGAGATCGTCCATAAGCGTGGTGACAAAACCCTTCGTGCCAAGCGATCCGTCATCCGTCGCGATCAGAACATCCGTGCACTCGTCCAGCTGGTCGACAAAGAGGAGCTCTGCCTCCGTCCGGGCACCGAGGAGCATGGTCATGACGCAATCAGATTTTGCAAGAGGCAGGAGCGGGGCTGCACCGACCCCGCCCGCGATCGCAAGCATTTTCTCGCCCTTGGAAAAACCATTCCCCAGCGGTCCCCGGATCCCGATCTGTGCGCCGGCATCGAGCGCGAAGAGTGCCGCGGTCGCATCGCCCGCGTTCTGGACGGTGATGCTGTTCTCAGAAGAGAGTGCCATGGGGATCTCGTCAACGCCCGGCACCCAGACCATGACGAACTGGCCCGGCATAAACGGGAAGGGGCGGTCGAAGACGAAGGTCCGGATCGTGGGCGTCTCGCGCCGGATCCGGACAATCGTTACCGGGACAGAGAGGTTCTCATCCATGGGCGCACCCCACGATCTCGCCTGCGGGAATCCCGTCCTTAGCATACAGGCCGGCCTTGATCGTCTCGAATACTTTCACGTCGTTATACACCGCGCTGCCGATCTCGACTGCGCTTGCACCGGCCATCATCATCTCGATCGCGTTGTCCGCATTCGAGATCCCGCCGCACCCGATGATCGGAATCCGGCAGGCCTCGTACAGCTCATACACACACCGGACAGCAACCGGGAAGACGGACGGCCCGGATAATCCCCCGAACCGGTTCCCGAGCACCGGGCGGCGGAGGGCGGTTGAGATCCGCATGGCTTTCACCGTGTTGATCGCAACAATAGCGCTCGCCCCTCCTTTCTCGGCGGCCTTCCCGATCCCGGTGATGTCGGTCACGTTTGGTGTCAACTTCACCCATACCGGGACACCGGTCTTTGCGACCGCACGCGTGCATGCCTCGACAAGCGCCGGGTCGCTCCCGATTGCCGCCCCGTACCCTTCCGCATGGGGACACGAGAGGTTCAGCTCAAAACCGGCAGCGACGCCGGCAAACCAGCTGGCCACTTTCGCAAACTCCTCCGGGTTTCCGCCAAAGATGCTGACAACAACCGGTCGCTTCGCAAGCGGTGCGAGCTCCGCCACAAAATCCTGTGAGGGGTTCGGGAGCCCCATTGCGTTCAAGAGCCCGTCGTCCAGCACCGCGAGGCAGGGGCCGGCGTGCCCGTCCTTTGGTTCCGGGCCGATCGATTTGGTTACCACTCCTCCGGCCCCGAGCGACAGCATCCGTGCGAGTGACGAACCTGTCGTCCCGAGCACGCCGGCAGCAAGGACCAGGTGATTGTCGAGTGCAATTCCCCCGACCGTGACCGGGCCCGGCTGTAGTGAAACCATGTCATCAGAAAATGGTCGTTATTTATTATTAGCGTACGCATATTGTAACCGGATGGCGCGTCTTGCGGTTATGGGGACGGGAAGGATCGGTGGCGAGGTCGCGTACCTCGCGGCGACCCGGGGGCTCGCGGATGAAATGGTCCTCTGGGACTGTGCAGCAGATCTCCTGAAGGCGCAGGCGCTCGACATCAGGCACACCGGCCTCGATCTCGCGATAAGCACCCGGAAGGAAGAGCTCAGGGATGCAGATGTCTGTATCTTCTCCGCCGGCCTTCCGCGGAATCCTTCGGTGAAGACCCGGGCCGATCTTCTCCACGCAAACCTCGGGCCTGCCCGGGAATTCGTTGAGCTCATGAAAGGATTTTCCGGAATCCTCATCACGGTAACAAACCCGATGGACGCGCTGAATTTTTACCTCTGCGATCGTATGGGGATAGACCGGGAACGGTGCATCGGGTTTGGCGGCCAGCTCGACAGCGCCCGGTTCAAAATCGCCCTCCGGGATCGCGGGCTTTTGGGTACGGTGACAAGCACGTCTCATGCATCCCACGCGACCCGTGTTGCAGTGCTTGGCGAGCATGGCGAGCACCAGGTCCCAATCTTTTCAGGACGTGCGGAGAAGATCACAGAAACGCAGCGGGACGAGATCCTCCTCCGTCTCCGCGGCTCAAGCATGGAAGTGATCAAGGGAAAAGGCGGGACGGTCTTTGGGCCCGCACACCACATCGCAGAGCTCGTCCGCATGGTGCTTGAGGATTCCCGGGCGAGCACGATCTGCTCTTCGGTCCTCGATGGGGAGTACGGCCTGTCGGGATGCTCGCTTGGCGTGCCGGTGCAGCTCGATAAGAACGGGATCCGGAAGATCGATGAGTGGAAACTCGACACATGGGAGCAGGCGACGATGGATGAGGCCGGGAGATTCGTAGCAGATCTTTGCAGGGAGGCGGTGGATTCCGGATGACAGCCCAGTCGACGTTTGCCGATATCTGCTCGACTACCCCGGCCCCGCCCGGGCAGCTCACGGGCGTGAAGATCGCAATCAACCAGGTTGAGTACAGCAAGGCGGCAAACGGCCCGGTCATTCATATCTTTGGCCGGGATGTGCAGGGAAACGCGATCCAGATCGATGTGGGCGGGTTCCAGCCGTACTTTTATGCACCCGCAGATGAGGCCCGGGAGAAGAACCCGCCATCCGTGGCAACCGTAGAAGCCGGCACGAGCTACCGCTCGATCCGGGGGGAGGAACTCGCCCGGATCTACACCCGGCAGCCGACCGATGTGCGGGATGTGCGGGACCGGTACCGGCATTTCGAGGCCGACATCCCGTTTGCCACCCGGTTCATGATAGATACCGGGCTGACCGGGGGCGTCTGTGCCCCGTCAGAGTCCGTCGACTACCGGGAGCTGATAGCCGCAGAGGTCGATGCCCCGGCACGGACCTGCATGATCGATATCGAGTGCGAGGATGAACGGGGGTTCCCCGATACGCAGCGGGACGCCATTATCTGCATCACCTGCTATGACTCGTTCGACGCTGATTACACGACCTTCCTCTTCTTAAGCAGCGGGACGCCCCGGGAGATCGATGAGAAGGTGGAGTCGGGCGGGCTTGTCAACGGCTGCTTCCGGAAGGGGAAGCATACGGTCTGCACGTACACGACCGAACAGGAGATGCTGAGAGCGTTTGCGAAGTACATCAGCACCCGCGACCCGGACGTCCTCTCCGGCTGGAACTTCATCGATTTCGATATGCCGTACATCACCGGCCGGATGGAGAAACTGGGGATTCCGTCTGCCCAGCTCGCACGCCTTCCCGGCCAGAGCGAGCGCAGCGCCCTCCGGGGCCGGGCCCTCTTCGATCTCCTCACCGGCTACAAGAAGATGCACCTCTCCCAGAAGGAGTCGTACCGGCTCGATGCGATCGCGCTTGAAGAGGTGGGCGAACAGAAGGTCCGGTACACCGGGACGATCTCGGGTCTCTGGAAGACGGCGCCCGCTCTCCTGGTCGAGTACAATTTCAAGGATGTCGAGCTCTGTGTTGCGATCAACAAAAAAGACAACATCGTCGATTTTTACCGGGAGATCGCCCGGTATGTCGGCTGCCCGCTCGACAAGACGCTCAACTCATCGAACGTAATCGATGTCTATGTGCTCCGGAAAGCGTTCGGGAAGTACGTCCTGCCTTCGAAAGGGTTTGCAAACGCGGAAGAGTTCGAGGGCGCGACAGTCTTCCAGCCGAGCAAAGGCGTGCGCGAGAACGTGGTTGTTCTCGACTTAAAATCCCTGTACCCGATGGCAATGATGACGATCAACGCCTCGCCCGAGACAAAAGATCCGGGCGGCGAGCTCCGGGCCCCGAATGGGATCCGGTTCCGGAAACAACCGGACGGGCTGACCCGGAGCATCATCGCGGACCTCTTGAAAGAGCGGGACGAGAAAAAAGCCCTCCGCAACACCTTCCCGTTCGGCTCGCCCGAGTACGTTCTCTACGATATGCAGCAGAACGTGCTCAAGGTTATCATGAACACCTACTACGGGGTCTCGGGCTACACCCGGTTCCGGCTCTTCGACCGGGAGATCGGTTCTGCGGTCACCTCGGTAGGCCGGGCGATCATCGAGCATACCCGGCGGGTCATCGAGCAGCAGGGATACACGGTCATCTACGGGGACACCGATTCCTGCATGGTCCAGCTCCCGAACCATCCCGACCGGGAGCAGACGATCGCCATGGCCCGGGCGATCGAGAAGACGCTCAACGCAAGCTACCAGGAGTTTGCCAAACGGGAACTTAACGCCGACGTGCACTTCTTCTCGATCAAGTTCGAGAAGATCTATGCCCGGTTCTTCCAGGCCGGGAAGAAGAAGCGGTACGCCGGCTCGCTCGTCTGGAAAGAGGGCAAGGATGTCCACGAGACCGATATCGTGGGCTTCGAGATCCGGCGGAGCGACACGCCCCAGATCACAAAAGAGGTGCAGCAGCACGTTATGGAGATGATCCTTAAAGGTTCAGGCTATGACGGGATCAAGGCGTACCTCGCGGACGTGATCAAAAAATACCGGGCCGGGAAATATTCGCTCGACCAGGTCGGGATCCCGGGCGGGATCGGGAAAGGGCTTCACGAGTACGAGACCGATGACGCCCAGGTCCGTGCCGCACGGTACGCAAACGTCCATCTTAAGACGGATTTTGGGAAGGGAAGCAAACCAAAGCGGGTCTACATCCGGTGCGTGACCGCGAAGTACCCGAAGACCGATGTCCTCGCATTCGAATACGGCGACCAGGTGCCCCCGGAGTTTGTGGTCGACTGGGAGACGATGCTTGAGAAGACGATCAAGATGCCAATCTCCCGGATCATCGAGGCGCTTGGGTGGGAGTGGAATGATATCGACCCGTCACGGACAACGCTCTCGCAGTGGGGACTCGGGTGAAAACCCGGCCGGAACTGCCGGGAAAAATTATGTCGTTACCATAAATTCCGGAAAACGGGAACAAAAAGGGTGCCATGAAGAAGAGAGAGATGTATCAAAACCTGAAAACCCAGGCAAAGAATATCAGGTTTGAACATCTTTGCCGGGCAGCTGAACTGTTTGGTTTCACCCGCCGTGGCGGGAAGGGCAGTCACCGGATTTACACCCGGGAAGGCGTCCGGGAACTTCTCAACTTTCAGGACGTTGCAGGAATGGCAAAACCCTATCAGGTCAAACAGCTATGTAAAATAATTGAAGAATACTCGCTTCAAGAGGACGAGCCCGGTGTATAAATATGCAATAGAGATCTTCTACAGCGAAGATGATGGTGGCTATATTGCTGTAGTACCCGAACTGGCCGGCTGCTCTGCATTTGGTGAAAGCGAGGAAGAGGCGTTGCGGGAGATTAAAACCGCGATAGATCTCTGGCTTTCGACAGCAAGAAAGATCGGACGAAAAATTCCTGCACCGTGCGGCCGGGAGGTATTACGCGAGCTTCTCGACGAGCATCTGCGCCCGAATGCAACTTCGTGCGATTAGATTTTCCGGAAGAAAAAATCCAAATGTGCAAATTTTTTTATCAATAAAATTATTACCGGTTTTTCTTTTTCCTCACCCTTTTCTTATCATCTTCGCTTTCTTCGACGGCTTCCTGCCCGTGTGTCTGCGCCTCAACCAGCGTTTCCCCCGCCTTCCCCATCACTTTTATCCGGTCGTTTCAGCTTCCGATCCGGTCCCTGAGCACGATCGCCGGCGCAGAGCCGGGTGCCCCCGGCGGGAGTGGAATAATATCGATCCGTCACGGACAACGCTCTCGCAGTGGGGGCCCGGGTAGTTTCGGGGGGCAGGTGGAGCGGAACCGGCGAGGGAAGGCCGGGAGGGTACGGAAGACGCCGGTCCGGATAGAACGATTATTATTACGGGATGTGCAAAGAAACGTTTACTATGCGAGCCTCCATCGTCATTCCCGTAATCGCCCTTACCGTGTTCCTGCTTATCGCCGGCTGCACGATCGCGCCGGGCCCGGGTCCTGCAGGTACCGCTACGACGACGGCGGCCACCATGCCGCCCGGGACCGCGACCCCGGTGCCCACGACACCTGAACTGCCGACTGTTGCCCAGACGGTTGCCGTGACAACAACCGGCCCGACGATTCCGGTCCCCGATCCCTTCGGCGAGAGTCCGACTCTGAAAACCGTCGCGGTTGTCACCGGCATCTCCGGCCACCAGACCGTAAACATCTCAGTCCCGTACGGGTACTGGGAGATGTGGTACACGGCGGATCCGCTTGCCACCGGCGGGCAGGACTCACACGCAGCCACCGGTTCCCAGTCAGCGGTATTCCCGTCTCTCGCCATCCTCGTCTCGGATCCCGCGACCGGGAAGGAGATCGCGACAGTTGAACCTCCGGGGAGCCTTGATATCAGCCTCTGGCAGCGCGCCGGCGATCCCCGCCCGTGGTCAAAGAAATTTTTCGTTGGAGACAGGATGTTTGTATTCGATGTCACCGCACGCCATCTCAAATCCTACCTGATCGGCGTCCGGATCCCAAAATAAAAAAAAACTTTTCGTGTCGGGCCTTTGGAAGCGGGCCGGCGGCAACCTCCCGTGACCCAATCGCTCTCCATGGCGAATTTTCCCCGGATTTTCTTTCAGGCTTGGGGAAAAATTCGAAAAATAGTTTTTTCTTATACATCCACCAGGATCTTCGATCCCTCGACCCGTACCGGGTACGACCGGTTGTCGTATGTCTTGACCGGAGCTATTATCCCGGTGACCCGGGTGAGGTAGTCCAGGTAGTTCTTCGGGAGCTTTTCAAAACCTCAGGCTGCGGAAAGACCGGCCCGGAGATCTTCCTGCCGGTCGTGACATCGAACCGGGAGTAGTGGAGCGGGCAGGTCACGATCGTTCCCTGCAGAATTCCCATCGAGAGAAGAGCGTTCATGTGCGGGCACCGGTCCAAAAGTACGGAGAGGGTCCCGTTCACGTTCACGAGGCAGAGTTCAGTAGTGCCTGTCTCGACATGTTTCATTTTTCCGACCGGGATCTCACGTGTCTTTGCAATCTTTCCGTAAATACCATTTGGGAGATTCACCCTGGACGGTCGTGATCTGCGTGCGGGGATAAAAAGATATGCCGGCCTCCCGTGCAAAGCCGGCGATGGAATTTTTTTTTACGAATACCGTCCCGGACCTGCCCGCGACAGGGAGAAGAGCAGGAGCAGCATGAAAAAGCCGATCGCAACTATGGCGTATCCCTGCGGTTCGTCTCCGGTGGGGGGCATCGTGATGACCCACAGGCCGTTCAGGATGACAAAGATGCCAACGATACTTCCCACAACTTTCAGGATCATTTCCATACGTAACCTTCCGGCCCGGAGGCGATAAAACCGCGGGTGATAGGAGTGCCCCGGGATGGAAGAGAGAAGAGACGCAGGTGATTTCCCTCCGGTACGATCGGTAAAAAAAACAAGGCAGGACCGATCCGGTTTTGTTATCGCACGTCCCGGGTCTCATCTTCGAGTTCCCGGAGGAAACCGGTGAGAAAACGGTGCCGGTCGGCTGCGATCTCCCGGGCCGTTGCAGTGTACAGGAGATCAGGCAGCCTGAGCAGCTTCTCGTGAAAATGGTCGACGGCATCCTGCATCTCCCCGCCGTGTTCCCCGGCCCGCATGAAGGTCCGTGCGATTCCGACCGCACCCATGGCATCCAGCTTGTCCGCGTCCGAGAGGATCTTCGCTTCCGGCGTTGCCGGCTTCTCATCCGACCGGAACCGGTGGGTCCTGATGGCAGCTGCGATCGCCGGGATGAGAGCGGGATCGTACCCGATTGACCCAAGGTATTCTTCCGCCACCCGGGCCCCTTCAATCTCGTGCGGGACTCCCCGGGCCTTCTCGGCAGGCCGGGCGATATCGTGCAGGAGGGCGGCAGGGATCAGGATGCCGGGATCTGCGCCTTCACTGCGTCCGATGAGCTCGCAGAGCCGGGCTACCCGCAGTGTGTGATCGAAGGCGTGCGAGCCAGGCTCAGATCCCAAGCGCTCAGCAAAAACGGGCGATCTCTTCGAATTTTTTATCCATCTGTTGCCTCCCGGTCCCGGCTCCCGCCATTTTAGGCAGGGCCTTTTCTCTTCGCACGTTTCACCGGATTTGTGGAGACACCGGGCCCCCCGCCGGTCTCTTCCGGTTTTTCCTTTACCGGTCTCTCCCGTGCAGCTTTCGTCCCCGCGGATCCTGCAGAAGGCGGCGGCTCCATCCATTCGACGGAGGTTGACTGCTGTTCCGACTGGTCCTGTTCAGTCGCGCTTCCTACTCGGTTATCCGGGCTTTCAGTTGCATTATTCTCTCTGTGAGCCGGGTGATGAGCCGATCCTGCCGTTCTCTTATGTCAACTGCTGCTTCAGGATCCCTCCGGCATAATTCCAGAAGCTCTTTCCGGTTGACTGTCGTCTGTCATTTGTTATCAGCATCTTAGTATTTTGATCTGCCGGTTTGACCTTCAGAGAGGTGCTGAATAATTACTAAAATTATTAGTTATAGTTAGTATTTAGGATCACAGATACTCATAAAAAAATGTTCGTTGGTTATCATTCGTTACGATATTCATTCAAGGAATACTAACGACTGTGAAATAAATTCAGAAGGGAAAATTTGAATCAGATATTCAAGATGAAATCATGATTATATTATGAATAAATTCAACAAAAGGGATAATGAAAATAAAAAAACAAAAATTTATATTTTAATAATATATTTTAATTTACAATGACAGTGTGTTGATTCAAAATCACACAAATGCAGATGTCATAAGAATAAAACTTATGAGGATCTAATGAAATTTTATAGATATTGTTTGTGTTTCTTGGTTCTTCTTCTCGTCACCGTATTTACCACCGGATGTACTGAGATGAAAGAGACTGTGGTACCGAAAACGAACTCTTCGATTATCACTATAACCAATAATCCCGTCAGCTCAGCAACTTCGAATAGCGTGATACCTAGCAGTTCTCCTACAGGGAATACATGTTCTA
>CAXXCP010000011.1:0-74951 GCA_963666355.2 uncultured Methanoregula sp. | reverse complement strand
AGGGTTTCAACAGAGCCCGAATTTTCCTAAAATCCGCAGAAAATGTTTACAGAAAACGAGCGATAATAATTACCAAAATTCATATAGGAATTTGATAAAATAACTTTATCTTAAAGGTTGACTTATGATAAAAATTGGTTATGTCCGGGTTTCACGAGAAGACCAGAATGCAGAAAACCAGATTCAATTACTCCTGAGGGAAGGGTTAGACAGGGATTCAATCTTCGTGGATCACATCTCTGGAATATCCGCAATGGAAGAAAGGGAAGGATACGCGGGGATGATGGATTTTATCAAAAGCATCCACGGGGAAGAAATAACGCTCTACGTTTTCGAAATCTCCCGCCTGGGAAGATCATTTCTTGAAACCCTGAATACTGTGCGGAATTTTGAAACATCCGGTGTCCGGGTCTGGTCACTATCACCGGCAGAATCGTGGAGCAGGATCGAAGATAAAAAACTGAGGGATCTCATGCTCTCGATTTTCTCCTGGGTAGCAGACCGGGAACGGGAGAACCTGATCGAACGAACAAAACTTGGTCTTGCAAGAGCAAAAGCGGAAGGGAAGCATCTTGGCAGACCCCAAAGAGTCATTCCCTGGAAGCGCGTCAGGGAGTTACAGGACAAAAAATATCTCACTGGCAGCAATATCCCGGATACTTGATATCCCGTACACAACACTCTACCGACATCAATCTGGTAAAGATATTTTAAAAGAGAAATGACTTTGTGTGATTTTCTCTCAATCTTGGCAGAAAGGTAAGAGCTTTGTTCTTTTGCATCTTTCCTTCTTCCTCAATCGTTCATGAAAAACCGGTGGCCTCGTCGGAAAGATCTTAAAACCTCTTTCAACCCTGTTTTTATGGCAGTTCTCCTTATTTTCGGGCTAAGGTGGGGAAAAAATGATAGAAGACGGTTTTTGAAACTCGGTGATTAAGATGGATAATGATCTGCTGAGTAAAAACACAATAACGATTTCCAAAAATTCCGAATTTTCTAAAAATATGGTGCCGGTATTGATTTCAATTGTGAAAAACATTTGCTGCTACCGTCGGAGAACATTACAATCCGGGACTTCGTAGAACAGGTATTCTGCGCAAACCTTTATTTATTCGAGATAAGATAGAATAGACCATGGAAAGCGGGTATTTTTCGGAGTGGCTTAAAAGCTACCGCAATTATCTCCGAATGAGAAATTACTCTCCCCGCACAATTGACAGCTATGAGCAGGTTATTAAGCACTTTGCTTATTATGTCTGGCTTCGCCGCAACAATGAAGTGACAAAACTTGTCATCTACTGGAAAGATTTTGAGAATGCCCGGCTTGATACAGACGTTGAAATAACTCCGGTTATGATTACAGATTTTCTCTCGTTTGTCTCGAGTATGCAGACTTATAAACCAAAAACATTCCATCGGATTATCTCAACACTCAGTTCTTTTTACCGGTTCCTGTATACGCAGGGTGCAGTCCGCACAAACCCGTTGATCGGTATCGAACGGCCAAGGATCAGACAACAGGAAGTTAAATATCTGAAGCACAACCAGGTCCAGCGCTTAATTGATTCTATTGAGGATCCCCTGGATAAGCTGATTGTCAGGACGATCTACGCAACGGGAGTACGGGTTTCTGAGCTCTGCAACATTAATGTTGAGGATATTGATTTTGATGAACATACAATAAGAATTCGGGGAAAAGGTGATAAAATCCGGATTGTTTTCCTGGATGATGACACGATTGGGGATATTCTACGGTTTATCGGAAACCGGATTATCGGGCCGCTTTTCGTAGGACAGCAGGGAAAAAACATCTCCTCTCGTGCAATACAGCACATTTTCAAGCATTATGCACCGGTTGGCATTACTCCCCATAAGATTCGCCATAGTTATGCCAGTGAACTATACCGAAGGTCCAAAAACCTCCGGGTCGTGCAGGAGAACCTTGGCCATACCTCGATCAAAACAACAGAGATATATCTCCATACTGATATCGAAGAACGAAGACAGGTGTATCAGCAATTCTTTCCTCTTTCCAAATACGATTGTGGTATCCCGAATTGATTTTACACATATAACCATTTCTGCGCATAGTTCAGAATCCTCTCCGGGGGTAGACGGTACCAGAATGCGTTATAAGGCTCATCGTAATCGAGACTCATGTGAGGTTTGATGACATTGTGCCAGTGAACAATTTTATCGACAGAACCGAACTTCGCGATCCTTCGTTCGACTTCTCCGAAGAACCGTTCAATTTTGCCGTTCGTTTGAGGGTGTTTTATCCTGGTTGGGATGTGTTTGATGTTGTGATGAACAAGAAACTCTCCGAATTTATGATGGGCCTGTTCACGGTTCCGAGCTGAAACGAATTGTGTACCGTTGTCAGTAAGGATCTCGCGGGGCGTACCGTACATCTGGAATCCCTGATTCAGAACCGTGAGAGTGTTCTCGGTAGTTGGAGAATCGAATACCCCGTAGCAGGTGATGAGGCGGGATGAATCATCCATGAATGCGATCAGCCATTTCTTCGATCCATTAAGTTCGAACTCTTTCCAGTCTCTCTGCCACATCGACATGGAATGAGTACGTTCGTACCGAACATATTTCCGTTGTTGCCGTTTTTTCATGTTGATCTCCACCAGACCGTGGTTCAACAATACCCGATAGATTCGATTATGCGGGATATGGATCCCGAGTGTTTCCTCAATCTTTTTCTCCAGATGGATTGGACCAATGTTGTTGGATTGATAGGTTTCGAGGATCAACTCTTCTGTTCGATCATCGATGGCTTGGGGCTTTCTTCCAGATTGCCTGAGTACCGGATATTCTCCCGATTCTCTGAACTGGTTGATGAGCTGATACACTCGTTGACGGGTAATCTGGAAATACCGGGCAATCTCAACAACGGGTTTCTCATTTACCCATTGCTGAATGATCCTCTGGATATCCCGATTCGATAATTTGCTCACATCGATATTTACATGTGATGTCAAATGATTTCGGGATAGGACACTTTCCAAATACGATGAAAATGCATAAATTCCCTGATGTATCCCAACGTTTCACATGCAAAACATTCTCGTAAAAAAATTGTTTTTCGCGTCACTTTTGTAATAATAAAATGGTG
Source organism: uncultured Methanoregula sp. (assembly GCA_963666355.2). Classification (GTDB taxonomy): domain Archaea; phylum Halobacteriota; class Methanomicrobia; order Methanomicrobiales; family Methanospirillaceae; genus Methanoregula. The sequence goes on along the minus strand of CAXXCP010000011.1, from coordinate 71,827 downwards.
AATGAGAAATTTATTATCAACCTTCCAATTCTCACGAAAGAACTGAATTTAATTTGATTATTGTAAAAAAAAAGTGAAAGTCTTCACAATATTTCGAAGGTACCCTTGATTTTATGGAAATAATTTCAAGACATAGTTTCCTCTGTTTTCGCTATTAAAGGAAAATTTTTGCGATTTTAGATTCACGTACCTCCTTGTCTCTGTCAAAATATAAACTGCATAATGCTATATAAAAACACTATCCTCTTTAAACGAAAAATTTTTCCTGGTTTAATATGAGCGGCAAAAGTGTCGGGAATTTCTGTTTTTGAAAACCATTTTCCATTTTTCAGGATCCAGTACTTCACTAATTTTTAGCCGAGGCTAATCAAAACCGGCAGATCTAAATAGGCAGCGGGCGCCGCATATGGCAAATAGACGACAATTCACCCGCCGAATAAAGAATGAGATCCGAGCAGAAGATTGTTCCGAAATAGCAGTGGATGCAATCAACCGGAATCTCACCATTTCCATCAACGGAACACTGAGACAAAAGACCCTTATCCAGTCACTTGTTGGGATGTCAGCAACCAAACTATCCGTGCATTCCATCAATAAGGCTGTAGAAAAAGTCCCGTGTGAAACGTCAGTCAGATACCATTTATCGAAGGTGGATTTAGAATCGCTTTTCGAAATACAATCAAAGATCCTCACCTATTCAAACGATCAGATCCTTGTTCCCGGAAAATCGTATCATTTTGCCATAGATTTCACCGACGATCCTTATTATGGCGAAATTATCGAAGCGAACAAAGATTACGTCCTCAAGAGTAAAATGAAGAAATCAACAACCACATTTTACTCGTATGTTTCGCTCTCCATCACAACAAAAGGTCAACGGCAGACCCTTGCAGTTTTCCCGGTGAAGAAGGGTGTGTCAAAGGTCGAGTACATCCGGAAATTTTTGGCCATAATCCACAACGCAAAAGTGAACACCCAAGTACTCTGTCTTGATCGGGGATTTTACTCAAAAGATGTGTTCTCATTTCTCCAGAAGGAAAAGATCCCGCACATTGTTCCGGTGAGAAAACACGGCGAAGAACTCAAGAAAATACTCCGGGGAAATCATTCCCGGTATGCACAGTATACGATGATGGGAACTGGCGAACCTCTTTCTCTTACTCTGGCAATTGATGTCCAGTACCTTCTGGGAAGGAATAAGAAATACGGGAATGTGAACCTGGGTTACGTCGTGTATGGTATTAACTGGAAACCCCGTCGGATCTACCGGGTCTACAAGAACCGGTTTGCGATCGAGTCTTCGTACCGTATCCGGAATATCGTGAAAGCAAGGACATCCACAAGAAACGTTGTGATCCGGTACCTGCTGACGATAATCTCTTTCCTTCTCAAAAATATCTGGGTCTCTCTTCAATGGATGTTCTTCTCTAAGGTTCAACGAGGACCAAGAACCGTTGCTGAAGATTTGTTCCGTTTCGATTTCTTCCGGCTATTGGTCTGGGAAGGGATTCGGAAAAAACTCAAATTTGTCTCATTTGTTTCTGTTCTTCGACCGTTTGGTTGATCAGAGGTTGAGAGTATTGATGACTTGCCAAAATTCACGGAGGTAAATTTAGAGAAGTACTGGGATCAAACTCTGATTTTCGGGATCGCAGCAAAGAAAATTTAAATGGGAGATCGGCTTCGAAAATCATATTATCGTTCGTAGCTCTTCTCGGATCGTCATCAATGATTACTTTCCGGTTCAAATTTTTTCATACCGGGTGGACAAATCCTTATGTGTCTTCCCCATCGATTTAATACGAACACTTCCCTATACTTATCCCACAGCTTACCCCCGTAGTGTAGCGGTCAATCATGCAGGACTTTGGATCCGGCGACACCAGTTCGAATCTGGTCGGGGGTATTTTTTCTTTGATACTCTGGTTTGGACTGGGTGTTTCCGTTCTCTAGATTCTCTAGAGTTACTCTTGCAATCCTCTCTCGCTTGCGATAAGACAAAACCGTTTGCTGTTAATCCCACAAATTTCGGGTAATTTTTTCTCACAGATTTCCAAAATATCCAAATATCCCCCCCAAAAAAATGGATACCAATGGATACCTTATCATCGGTACTCTCAATAAATTGCGGAAAAAATGGCTCAGTTGAAACCCTTAGATAAAAGATATAGATCTTCCTTTCCTTCAATCCAGGCAATTTATGCACGATTTGCAAAGGATTCAACAGAGCCGACAAAAAAGAAAGCCGGTAAATTCTTAATCTGATTAGCCGGTGAGAATTCAAATCGTATCCTTATTGTATTGGATGCAATTTAATGGTCCATTAAAAATCTGAAAATTTGGGAGATAATAGAGAATAAAATCAAGTTTAAAAATTGACTACGAATAAAATTATTTAAAAAAAACGGGAAATTTTTCCCTTTTTCCCAAAAAAGCGGGAACAATCATTGTGCGAATCTGAAATTTTGTGATCTTTTGCACATCAAAATTGTGTTAACCATTCCGAAATTTCCAAACATTTTTGTATCATCTGACTTTCCCGAAAAATTTTGGAAAAATTAGGCTTTTTTGTAATTATTTTTCCCATAAAATTGGTATTCCGGTTCAATTTATTGTCAAAGTATCCAGAAATTTTTGGAGAATTCGGACAATTCCTGGCAAAAATCAAACACTACTCGCTGTATCTACACCATGACAACATATGCAATAAGCGAGAGCAGGAATGCAAGCAGCAGCATCGCAAGTGAGAGTGGTGCCACAAAGACAAGCATCGCGTTTACCGTGCTTGCCAACTGCGAGATGCGGTTGGATCCAAATACTACCACATGTTCGCAGTGTGCTGTGTTTGCTGCTACTTGTGCCGGTTCCAGGTTCCCGATCGCTTCATCGAGTGCCTGCATCACATAAGGACTGAACTCTGAAACCGAAACGTTCATCCCCACCGGGTTTTTCCCGGTGATTGTGTTTACAACATGGGAATCTGTTGTCATAACTTCGGCATTATCCACTTTTGTCAGGATCTGTTTGAGAAGATATTCCCGAACACCTTCCGCCATATTGTTACCATCAATAAGGATGTAGGCAGTCCGCAGTCCATCAACTTCTGACACGAGGATTTGGATCCCGAGATCACCAAAACCCTGTTCCCGGACATAGGGCAGGACAAAATGCGAAACCCCGATCCGGAACGGATAAAGCGACGTCGTACGGCAGGAGTCCATTGCATCGAGAGATGCTTTCTGGTATTCCGTTGCTGTCAGCGTCGCAAGGAGAACGGGAGATGAGAGATCGGTCATGCAGTTATGTGCGTCAACAACCGCTACGTGAGGGAACCAGCGGTGTCCTTCCGCCATGATTGTAGCCCCAATGGAAAAATCCAGATCCTCAGTACGGTGGGGTGACCGGGTAGTGACAAGAAGGACAGAGTCACCGAACCGCTGATAGAGTACTTGGGCAGTACCGTTCGATATTCTGCCTGACCTTCCTGCCATTGCCGAGTACCCGATCCCGTCGCGGGACTTTCTGACTGCATCGATGACTTTACCGATCTCGCTTTCGGAAACGAGATTAAAGTCGTGCGTGGCGCATCCGTGGGCGACCAGTGTCTCCTCTTCGAAATGATCGTGGATCACTTTTGGCAGGTTTCCACCGCCAATCTCCCCCATAGGCCCGGGATGCAGGTTGGGAACGGTGAAAATGACCGGTTTCGCATTGTTCCTGCGGAAAAAGAAACTGACCTGTGGAACAAACACTTCCTCTCCGATCTCCCGGAAGAACTCCTCCATCCCTTTCGAGCCATCGGTCATGTGGGCGATGAATGCATTGATGAATGCGAGTCCCCGGATTTTGAATGCCCGCTGAAGGGGCCGTTCGATCATCCAGATGAGGATCGCAAAACCCAGGCCGAAGACAATGTGAAGGACGAGCGCGAAGAGGCCGAATGCCGGGGAGAAGAGGAGTATTCCCGCAAGGATCCCGACACCGCTCTGGGTAAAAGCGGGGAGGATCATGCGGGGGAGCCGGTAATCAGAGATCGCGACCAGGATAAAAAGCCTCAAGCCGAAGATAAACCCAAGTGAGATCGCGTAGAACAGCGGAATCAGTTTGACGGAAAAGAAGAGCGATCCGAGCGTAATGATAACGCCAAACACCGTGCAGGCAAGAGCGAGGAGCGATGAACGGTTCCAGGTCATGGTCTTCCCGCCGTACTCGATAATGGGCTTTGTCAGGGCAAGAGCCGCAATTGCGGGGATGGTGAATGCGATCGTGCCGGAGAACGGGAACTGTTCCGGCAGCGAGAAATAGGAACTCATCGCGGCCGGGAGGGTAAATACAAACGAGTTGGGGAACGGGAGGCTAAACCATGCCCGGGCATTTGCGCCATCGATCACGAGGCCGAGCAGGATGATAAGGAAGAGCGAACGCTTCCATGACGGGGCAGTGAAAATATATTTCGTCAGCTGGCCGAGTTTTACGTCACTGCCCTGCGCCATTTCAGGAAAACCCTCCCAGTACCAGTTCGTGGCGATCCGGCAGGGACCGGATCTCAGAAGTTGTATAGGTTATCGGTCGTGAGTAAAACGGCGCATTGAGGGTGAGACTCTCGTACTCGCCGCCTTCTCCGGCAAGGTTGATCCGCCGTCTCCGGGCGACCTGCTTTAGCCGGGCAATAAGCGTTTTATCGATATGCGCTCCAAGGAACGTTTCATCCAGTCCTTCTGCTGCCGTGACGATGATCATCGCATCCATCCTTTCGGCAACTTCGCAGAGCAGCGTCTCAGTGTCCATATGCCAGAGCGGAGTAAAGAGATCTATACCGAGTTTGTCCGTGATATTCTTCACTCTTGTTGCCTGGTACTCGGATGCGACTGCGCCGGCGATAACACCTTCGATATCGAGATTTGAAAGCCCCTCTTCCAGATCCGCAAGCTCCTCTTCCTTGCGCCCGTGGGTTGTGATCTCCACGTATTCCATTCCGCCGACTTTCGCGATGACCGGCACAACATCGAGATTTGCCGAATGGAACATATAGGAGTCCCGGTTTTCGGGCCGGGCCGTGACCACGTACCTGACATCTTTCCTCTGGTCGATGGCTTTCTGAATAGAAAGGACCGAGTCCTTTCCTCCTGAAGTCAGGGCCGCCCAGCTCATCCTTATTCCCCTTTTATCTCCGGGTTTTCGAGAACGCCGAAATGCTTCTGGTACCGTTCGAGCATCTGTTGCCACGTCGGCAGATGGGTCTGGCAGCCAACGTGTTCAACAACAAAAGATGCCGTGACGGTCCCTATCCTGCAGCAAGTCAAAGTTGGATAACCCTTCTGGAACGCGGTAAGGAACCCTGCCCGGTACGAGTCGCCTGCACCGGTGGGGTCGGCAAGCGTGACCGGGACGACCGGGATGAAGAACTCTTTTCCACTCATGTACAGGGTACTCCCATCTCCGCTCATCGTAAAGACTGCCATATCCACGCCACTTATGAGTTTCTCCCGGGAAATGTTCATCGTCGAGCACATCTGACTGACTTCATGCTGGTTTGCAAAGAGGATGTCTGTACAGGCAATGATCGATTCCAGTTGCTCCCGGGAATAATAGAAAACGTCCTGTCCGGGATCAAACGATACAAATTTGCTCTTTTCCGCGACTTTGCAATTAAAAACCGGATCAGCGGTAGCGAGGTGGGCAAACGGGAGACCGGGGGCTTCCGAGGTTGCAAAGGCCCTTGATGCGCCCCATTCGAAGAAGGTCATCTGGTCTCCTGCATCGTCAGTGAACATAAAAGCTGTAGGGGTATGGGCCCCGGGCACGGTGAAAAACTGCTGGTCTATCCCGAGTTTTTTCTGCCACTCGTCGTAATCGTGGCCCCAAAAGTCCCCACCGACACAGGATATCAGTGATGTCCTGCCGCCCAGCATCGCGATCCCGGCAGCGATATTTGCGGCACCGCCGCCGAAATAGATCTGCCGGTCGGTGATATGGGTTGAACAGTTTTTCGCCGGGAGGTGGGGAACTTTCGAGATATGATCGACCGCGGTATGTCCGACTACGTGGATCATAATACCTGCACATCCAGGACTTTAAGCGGGACATCGCGCAATGCTTTCCCGATTACGGATTTAGCAATGCTTCCCGCGTGCTCCGGTGATTCTGCCCTGAACACTTTCATCTCGAGGACAAGGCCGACAAGAGCAGTATCGGCGACGACAATTGTGCTTGAGAGGGACTCTTCACAATACGGGCACGCCAGGAAACCTGCCTCCACTTCCACGTATTTTGCGTGGGGGTTCAGCCGTTTTCCCGCTTCACTGATCGCAATTCCAATAGCATCGTCGAGCGATTTGACATCGCGTATGATCCACGCCGATTCGATGGTTACATTATAATCTGGCATACAACTCTCCTCTACCATATATCACGATGCACATGCTCGCCGACAGGCATACGCGGCGAGAGAGCGCCCGATGGGTGTCCGGCCCCGACCGCAAGCAATGCGATCGGGCGTACGTGCCTTGGGAGCTGGAGGATCTCCCGGACTTCGTCTTCGTTAAATGCACCGGTCCAGCAGGTGTGCAGGTTCTTTGCATGGGCAGCAAGCATCATGTACGTGCAGGCAATGGTTGCATCCTCGACAGCATAGAGGATGCCGCGTTCGCCGTACCGCGACATGGAACGCACATAATTTGCGCACACCACGAGCACGACCGCGGCATGCTCAATGTGCGACTGGTTGAAAGCGGCGTCGGCGAGCTCAAGACGCCCGTCCTCATCCTCGACAATGACGACGTCCCAGGCTTCGAGATTCCCGGCACTGGGGGCGGTACTCGCGCAGTTCAGGATGAATTTTATCTCTTCGCTCCGAACCGGTTCATTTTCGTACTCCCGCACCGATGTACGGCTCGTTAGGAATCCAAAAAAATCAGAGGAGTCCATGTTCCGAGAGTACCTGCCATGCTTCCTGCGCAGAGGTTGTTGCAGCGCTGATTGCTCCTGCAATCTTCTCAGCCGCCTGTTCGGGCTGGTTGCTCTCAACCAGGGAGATCGCTTCGTTTAACGAGTTGGTCGCTTTCTGGAACTCGGACTGCCCGGTGCTGCGGTGGGCAAACAGAAGATCACTTCTCACCGTTTCCATGGTCATGAGGAGCATCTTCTTCCCACCGCCCCGTTCCTGGGGCTGAAAACCGGTAAGTGCCATGGAAAGCTGGGAGACCATAATCAGTTCGGACTTGGCGCGCTCGCCGAACTGGTAACTTTTTACTGCGGTTGCAAGATCCATACTCACCATAGAAGCTGGGAATAAAATATAGTTTTCATAGAAATTTGTCCCGGAAAAGCTCCACACGGAGAGTGCGAAAAAATCAGTGAGGTCGGGTTAACCTCTCTTACCCATCACGGGCAGGATAGTTCCCGCGGAATTACCGTGAGGACTTTGCCTTGGCGCCGAGCGCTGAGATCTTCGGCCTTTTCATGTGCCGACGGATCATGGGGTTTGCGGTCGACTCGTTCATGCCGGATCCACCGGACCGGTCGCCCCCGCGCCTTCCACCACGGCCACCGCCGCGCCGTGCACCACCGCGGCCCTGTGCTGCTTCTGCGGCCTGGTCGATCTGCTTGACATTTGCGCCTGCCTTAAACCGCTGGTTCGGTCCCGGGGTCTTGTGCTCGCCCTCTTTCTTAGGAACGAGCCTGATCTGGCCCTTTACGCCTTTTACCTGTGCCCAGATGGTTGTGCCTGTTTTACCCATAGTTAAACACCTTATCTAATTCTGCCGCCCCACTCATAAATGTTCGCGCCTTCAGGATCCGGTGGACGGGGGTTCCATGAAGGATCTTTCTCTACGCCATTCCTCTTTTACATCCTCACTTTTCCGCAAGCTTCGCCTCGATCCCTTTCCGGAGAGTCTCGCTTACCAGTTTGCCGTCAACCGATCCCCGGACTTCAGCCATCACGACTCCCATGAGCGGGCCGAGCGCAGCTCTGCCTTTTTCCCGGACAAAGTCCGAACGGGAGTCGAGGATCTTCCCGACAATTGCTTCGAGTTCCTCGCGCGAAACGGATGGCGCGAGTTTTGCGATTGCCGCCTCAACCGAACAGCCTTCTGCAACCGAGCTGATAAGATCAGGGATTGCCTCGCGTGCCGCCCGACCCTTCTCGACCGCGTGCCAGATCCCGATAAATGCATCATCGGTGATGTTCTGGACGTTGACTCCCTGCCGCCTGAGTTCGGTCATGGTGGAGAGGAGCGTAAATGCGGCGAGTTTCGGTTTTATTCCCTCTTCGACCGCGCGTTCGAATACCGGGAGCCGTTCCGATGAGACCAGCTGGGTCGCATAGGGCAGGTCGATCGCGTATGTCTTAGCGTACCTGCCGGCCTTTTCGCTCAGCAGTTCGGGAATCGCGATACAATTCCATCGTGCATCGTCGATGGATACCGCGAGGACGTCTGTTTCGGGATACATCCGCGCTGCTCCGGGAAGCGGGCGCATGTACCCGGTGCTGCCCTCTTCGAGCATCTTCCGCGTCTCCTCCGGGACCGGCATTGCCGACATTGCTATCTTCGCCCGGGTAACGACCTGGCCGAGTGCGCATTCGGCCTGCTTGTCGTTCGCGCCCGCGACAAGGACAACACAGTCTCCTTGCACAGCCTGCATCCGGCTCCGGAGGCAGTCGACCTCTTCCTGCGTGACCCCGTATGCCGGCAGTTCATCCGTATGGAATATCCCGCCAACCCCGCACTTTTTGGCATAGTCGGACATCTCGCTGCCGAGGCGCCCGTCCGGCTGGATTGGCCGGCCGACAAGCCCGGCAAACCCTTTCAGCCGGATCGCGTGAATCCGCTTTGCCTTTTTGAGTACCGTGGATTTCGTCTCCCGGAAGAGATCGGTGATGTCGGTGCCGTCTTTCGCATCAACCGACGCCCCCCGGCACACGAGCTCGTCACGGATCGAGATGAGGTTCTGCTGCCGGAGCATCTCGCGTCGGACGACTTCGGCTATGAGCTCGAGTTCCTGGACGCCCTTGATCTCGACCCGGGCACCGCCCGCAATCGAGATGTTGACGTCCTGCCGGATCGTTCCGATACCGCGCTTGACTTTACCGGTCGAGCGGAGTACCATCCCGATATACTCTGCCATCTGCTGGACCTCTTCGGGCGTATGCATGCAGGGGGATGTCGTGATCTCTACGAGCGGGATCCCGAGCCGGTCGAGTGAAAAGATATCATCCTTCACTCTCTGCGCTGCTTCCTCCTCAAGACAGATCGTCTCGATCTGTCCCCCGTTCGGGAGGCAGCCATTCAGGGCGACGAGTGCGGTGCGCTGGAATCCGCTCGTATTCGAGCCGTCAATGACCAGCTTCCGCATGGTGTGCACCTGCGGGATCGGGGTCATGCCGAACATCTTCGCGATGGTCAGGCAGACCGAGAGCGCCTCGCTGTTCATCGGCGCAGGGGGCTCCTCGTCGTTCTCGACAAGGCAGGTGGAATCATAAGTATAATACTGGAACTTCCGGTCCCGCTTCATCTCCTCTTTTGCGGCCCAGTCGATCTCGCCCATCTCGCTCTCGGTCGCCCGGAGGTACCGGAAAATTTCCCCTGAGTGTTCGGTCACCTCGCGAAGCGTAGTGGGGCAGTGGCAGAAGAGTTTCTCTTTCGTGTTGAGCTGCTGGTGGATCTCGATCCCCGCAGTCAGCCGGGGCCCTTCAGCCATGGGTGCTCCTCCGGTTGCATTCGCCTTTGAGATCCATCTGGAGGAGGTGCCGGACCTTCCCCTTGTCCTTTTCGTTCCCGAGAACCCACATCATCTTCACCAGCCCAACCTCGGGAAGCATGTCCCCGCCTTCGAGAACACCGGCGTCCAGCAGGTCGCGGCCGGTGTCATAGACCCGGTCGCATACCTTTCCCTTCAGGCACTGCGAGGTCATCATGACCGTTGTCCCGTTGTCGATCAGCATGGTGAGGTTCGGGATAAGTTCCGTGCTCACGTGGCCGAGACCCGTTCCCGAGAGAACAATGCCGTGATATCCCTCGTACGCTTTCAGGATCTCCGGCGACATCCCCGGGTAGAACGTAATAAGGGCACAGCGCTCGTCAAGTTTGTCGTGAAGTGCAGGTTTGCAGGAGTTCCGCCGGATCGCATCGCATCCCAGTTTTACGTCAAGCGACGGGTAAGCGATCGTCCCGATCGGGGAGATACCGATACTCCGGAATGCATCCCTCCGCGAGGTATGCATCTTACGGACCCGGGTGCCCCGGTGGATGGAGCAGGCGTCGTCGTTCGTTGTCGCATGCATGACGACTGCGACTTCGCCGAGCTCGCAAGCGGCCGCCTGAGCAGCGCAGACCGCGTTCATGGCGTTGTCGCTTGATGGCCTGTCCGCAGATCGCTGGGACCCGACAAGAATGATCGGCACCGGTGTGTCGATCATAAAACTGAGCGCCGCAGCAGTGTAGGTCATCGTGTCCGTGCCGTGGGTCACGATAACTCCGGTCACTCCCCGCTGAATCTCTTCGAATACTGCCCGGGCAAGCTCCTGCCAGATCCGGGGGGTCATGTTCTCCGAGAGGATCGTATAAAGCGACCGGGTTGTAAAATTCGCGACCTTCTTCAGTTCGGGGATAGCATGCAGGATCGCTGCCGCGTCCGACTGGCTGGTCACGGACCCGGTCCGGTAGTCGATACGGCTTGCGATCGTGCCGCCGGTCGAGACGATGGCGAGCTCCGGCAGATTTTCGTCCTGCACGATCTCGGGCTTCTTCCCGGGTTCGATGACCGGGCGGTCGGCAAAGCTGCAGGACTGCGGGGGGATACCGATGTTATATCCCGAGTCGAGCTTGACAACATACATCCCGTTCCTGCTCGTGATGTAGGTACCCTTCCGTGTCGTTCCGCCGTACTCGCACCGGACAATGTCACCGGATTTCACGTCCGGGGTGCAGGGGGTTTTTATTCCGCCGGTAATGGTACCATCCTCCTCGCATCGGCAATCAGGTCTTCCTTTGCCTTCTTCAGCTTTGCAAGTTTTTCATCGATGGTGCCCGAGTCTGCATCGAGCTGTTTCTTACGCTCCTCTATTGCGATTTTGATCGCGAGCGGAGCCGGGCCCCCGGTTGCTTTTCGTAAAGAAACCGAGTACTTCGCTTCGAGAACTTCATCGATCGTTGCCTGGGTAAGTCCTTTCCCCACAAGGGAGAGGCCTGCATCCAGTTCCTTTGCCGCCTCTTCGAGTGTGTTGAGTGAGAGATCGCCCTTCTGCACTGCACGCCCTACGATATTGTGGGCGGTCCGGAACGGCAGACCATACGACCTGACCAGTGTATCGGCAAGCTCGGTTGCCGTGGAGAACCCTTTTGCCGCTTCTTCCTTCATCCGTTCGGTGTCGAACGTCGCACTGGAGAGCATATCAACGAGAAGCCTGAGGCTTTCCTTGGCGTCCCGCATACCGCGCCAGATGTTGGGGGTAAGTTCCTGCAGGTCACGGTTGTAGCTCATCGGGAGGCCTTTGACCGTTACAAGAGCACCGGTCAATGCACCGAAGACAGAGCCGGTCTTTGCACGCATGATCTCGGCGGTGTCCGGGTTCTTCTTCTGGGGCATGATAGAAGAAGTCGAACAGAACGCATCGTCGAGAGCGACAAATTTTACAAACGAGGTGCTCCAGATGATCAGCTCTTCGCAGAGCCGGCTCGTGTTCGTCATGAGAATCGACAGGCTTGCGAGCGTTTCGAGAGCGAAGTCGCGGGAGGCGACCGCGTCCATGGTGTTCACCGCGATACCGTCAAACCCGAGCAGGGTCGCGGTGTATTCACGGTTGATCATGTAGCCGGTCGATGCGAAGGCTGCGGCCCCGAGCGGGGAGAGGTTTACCCTGGCATACGCCTCCTTCAGCCGGTCGAAGTCGCGGGAGAAGAGCTGTTCATACGCGAGGAGGTGGTGGGCAAGGACTGTCGGCTGGGCGTGCTGCATATGGGTAAAACCCGGCATAACCGTCTCGATATGCTGCTCTGAGAGGGCGACAAGGACTTCCCGGACCTTTAGGAGCGCAGCCATCTGCTTGAGGAGGTCTTCCCGGAGCTTGATCCTGATGCAGGTTGCGACCTCGTCGTTACGGGAGCGTCCCATATGCATCCGGCCCCCGGCGTCCGCTCCGATGGCTTCGATTATCAGCGACTCGATCCCGGCATGGACGTCCTCGAACCGGTCGTCGAAGACCTCTTCCGGAATTCCCTCGTCGAAGAGTTCGAGCAGCGCCGGCATCAGCTGTTTTGTTATGTCGCGGTCGATGATCTTTTGCTTATCCAGCATCAGCACGTGGGCGATATCAACAAGGATATCGGCATCGGCAATGCAGCGGGTCAGCTCGCATGGATGAGAGGAATTTCATCATCTCTCCCGTCCTCTCGCCGGAAAGGCGCCCCAGCCTTACTACATCCGTTCGCATCGGTTAACCTCAGGCTATTCTCGTAATTACCTGCTCTAGTGATTGGTCGCGCATTGATTAAAACCACGCCTTGCGTGCCGCGACCTCGATCGCCCGCTGGACAGATTCACGGGGAATAATGGTCGCCACCGGGATGTGAACAAGCTGCTCGATCACGCTGGATACGATAGGGGCACAGACAATCGCGAGCGCTCCTTCCCGTTCGGCCCGGACCGCGGCAACGATCGCATCTTCCATGGTATGAACCGGGTATTCCCTGACCCTTCTCCGGTGCCCTTCGACATCGATGACCCGGTCCTCCACGCTTTCCAGCACCTGGCGGGCAGCGATGAGGCCGATGAAGTCCTCCTCGCTTACATGATAGAACTGGCGGAGGGCTTTGATGATCTCCCTCAGTGTAGTAAGATTGGGCGACCGCTTGCCATGCAGTATCTTATAGAGCGAGCTCTGGGCAATCCCGCTCTTTTCGGATAACTCCCGGACGCTGATACGCAACTCGTGGTGAAGAAGGTGGTTAAGAGTTGAGACAAACTCCTCATCAGAGATGAGAGCAGCGGCGCATGAGCTTGTCGATTGGGTCTGCCTGTACCATAATATAGATACAATTGGGTTAAATCTACAAAAATTTCCCGAATTGTCCCGCATAACCAGAAAAAATCCGCAATCAGCAGGAATTTTATTGGACATTACAATCAATTCCCCTACGATTTGGGGAATTTCAAGAAGAAAATTAATACAATTATATAGAATTTGCAATTAAAAAATACACTTTTTTATTACAGCCGGAACAACATTTCCCCTATGAAATCTCTTCGATTCACAGCACTTGCGGTATCGCAGCCGTTCTTTTACTCCTCATCGCCGGCTGCACGCAACCGGCAGGATCCGGAACACCAGCAACAACAACCGCCCCGGCAGCCTCCGGAGCGACCGTAGGTATCCTGTACAGCAAAGGTGTCGGCCCGATGCCAATGCTCCTTGCCACGAAACAGATTGACGGTTACATCGCGTGGCAGCCCTTTGTCTCCATCGGCAGCGAGAGCAACCTCGGAAGGTCGTTACCTACTCCGGCAATCTCCCCTCCGGATGCGAGCAATGTCAACCACCCCTGCTGCATCCTCTTTGCGAGCGATTCGCTTATCGTAGAGAACCCTGACATTGTCTCCTCGGTGAGCGCGCTTACCCAGCTCTCCAGCAAATACATCATTGACCATCCCGCAGAAGCCTCCCAGCTCGAAGCAGCGTTCCCTTGTCGGCGGCAGCAACTTTACGTACGGCAATGTCACCGTACCTTCGGTGGATGTCCTTGACGATGCGTTCCCGACGGTGAAATACACCAACGAGCCGACCCTGGCATGGGTCAATGCGACCAAGCAGTTCGTGAACACCCAGATCCAGCTCGGGTACGTCACCAACCAGCTGAAGAACTCCGATTCTGCCCGGCTTGACGCCCAGCTCTTCAACTTTGCACCATACCAGGATGCAAAGAAGATGGTTGCAGCGAATTCCTTCAAGACCCCGGCGAAATTAAGCAAGCCGATCACAATCGGGTACCTGAACGGCGACATGCACTCAGCTGCGCTCCATATTGCGCTCAAAAAGTGGCAGTACTTCAACGATACGTACGGTATCGCTCTCAAGCCCCGTGATGTTACGATGGCGCGCCCGGATACGGCTGACCTGATCGTGAACGGTGTGCCGGTAGCAGAAGTCAAGCTTGTCGGCGGGGATGCAGGCCCGCAGGTCATGCAGATGGCGGCAACCGATATCGTCCAGATGGGTTACGTCGGCGTACCTCCCGCAATCGCAGCGATCGACAAGGGAACCCCGATCAAGATCATCAACCCGGTGAACACTGAAGGCTCCGGCCTGATAGTCGATGCATCCGCACCGGTCTCCGACTGGAAGAGTTTTATCACCTGGGCACAGCAGAGATCGGCGGCAGGCAACCCCTTAAAGATCGCCGCACCCGGCAAGGGCTCGATCCAGGACGTCATGCTCCAGTTCGCCCTTAAAGACAGCGGGCTCTCGTTTAAAGAGACCTCGTAAATCTTAATCTTCCAATTATCTTTTTCTTCCAGCGGTGGTACATCAGTACAGGAATCCTTCGTCCCATGAACCGCAGCTCCTTCAGGCACGCTATCCCGTGGCACTCGCTCCTCAAGATCATCCTTCCCGTTGCCATCATCGTCGGCTGGGAAGTTGCCGCGATCCTGCTGAATAACCCGTTTATTCTCCCCCGGCTCGAAACCGTCTTTGCCGTGCTTCTCAACCCGTTCAGTGGTGAACTCACCTTTGGTTCCGGTAGCCTTTTCGACAATGCGGTCATCAGCCTTGAACGGGTTATTGCCGGTTTCCTTGTTGCAGCTGCCCTCGCAATTCCGCTCGGCATCGGCATGGGCCGGTCGGAGATCGTGCACGATCTCTTCGATTCGTTTATGCAGCTCCTGCGGCCGATTCCGCCCCTGGCATGGGTTCCGCTTGCGCTCGCATGGTTCAAGATAGGCATCGTCTCCATGATCTTCATTATCGGCATGGGCGCATTCTTCCCAATCCTCCTGAACACTCTCGACGGGGTCAAAGGGGTCAAGAAGACCTGGATCGAGGCCGCACAGATTCTTGGGGCAAAAGAGCGGCAGATCCTCTCCCGTGTCATCCTTCCGGGAGCCGCCCCGACGATCTGGACCGGCCTCCGGGTGGGGTTCGGCATCGCATGGATGTGCGTAGTCGCGGCAGAGATGATGCCGGGGACGAACTCCGGTCTCGGCTACCTCATCATCTCTTCCTATAACTTCGGGCAGGTGCCGGTTATCATCGCGGGGATGATCGTGATTGGGATCATCGGTATCGGATGCGATTACCTCTTCAAGGTTGTTGACCGGCATTCGTTTGCATGGAGGGAGCTGGAACGATGACCCTCAAAATAGACCATCTCTCGAAACGGTTTGTCAAGGGAAAGGGCGAGCAGGTGGATTCGCTCTCGGAGATTAACTTTGAAGTCGAAGATTCGGAGTTTATCTGTCTCCTTGGCCCGAGTGGTTGCGGGAAGACAACCCTCCTCCGGATTATCGCCGGTCTCGATCACCCGACCTCCGGCAGCGTGCTCATGAACGGGAATCCGGTAAACCGGCCTACACCGAAACTGGGGATGATCTTCCAGGATTACTCCCTGTACCCGTGGCGCACGGTGAACGAGAACATCGCGTTTGGTCTTGAGCTGCAGGGAGTACCCAAAACGGATATTCAGCCTGTTGTCGAGAAATACCTTGCACTTGCCGGGCTCTCCGGGTTTGGGAACAGCTACCCGTACGAGTTGTCGGGTGGGATGCGCCAGCGGGTGGCCGTCGTAAGGGCACTTGCCGTGGAACCGTCGGTTCTCCTGATGGATGAACCGTTTGGGGCGCTCGATGCCCAGACCCGGAACAAGCTCCAGCACGATATTATCGATATCTGGATCAAGACAAGGAAGACCATCATCTTTGTCACCCACAGTGTTGATGAGGCTGTTTTCCTTGCGGACCGTATTGTTGTTCTTTCGCCCCGGCCTGGGCACATCCGTGAGATCGTAACCATAGAACAGCCCAGGCCCCGGGACCGGACCAGTGTGGAATTTGCAAAAGTCCGGCGACATGTTCTCGATCTTATTAACCAGTAAGGAATACTCCAGTAAGGTTTAATAGGCCGCATCTCCATTTTATTAAAGCAGTTTGTAAAGCGTAGCGGCATGGTTATCTATCAATTTCATCGATAATTTTGCCCGCTTTTGCCAATAGTACACAGGAGTAGGACGCGATGGTCAGAAAACCGGCAAAGATGTACAGGAACATCTCAAAGAGAGCCTATACCCGACGCAAATATATGGGCGGTGTTCCAGGAAGCAAGATTGTACAGTTCGAGATGGGCAACCTCTCGCAGGAATTCCCGACAGAAGTCGATCTCGTTGTTGAAGAGGCATGCCAGATCCGGCACAGCGCACTCGAAGCAGCCCGCATTACCGCAAACCGCAGGCTGATGAAAGATGTCGGCAGGTCAAACTTCCACTTCAAGGTACGGGTCTTCCCTCACCACGTTCTCCGGGAGAACAAGCAGGCAACCGGCGCTGGTGCGGACCGTGTCTCGGAAGGCATGCGCCTTGCATTCGGCAAGGCAGTCGGTACGGCAGCCCGTGTCGAAGCCGGCCAGAAACTTATGACCGTGTATTCAACCCCCCAGTACCTTGAGAAGATCAAGGACGCACTGAACCACGCGGGATACAAGCTCCCGACCCCGTCCCACTTAAAGACCAGCGTGCTTAAGGTCAGCGGCAAGATCATCGCTGCACCCAAGCTTGTCGGTGAGAAGGTCATTGCAGCACCGGTCGTTACCGAAGAAGCAGCAGCCGAGGCTGCAAAGGGCGCCGCGAAGGGTGGCAAGGATGCCGGCAAGGCAGCAGCCCCGGCAAAGGGTGGCAAGGAAGCAGCACCCGCAAAGGACGAGAAGAAAGGCGCAGCCCCGGCAAAGGGCAAGAAATAACACTTCCCTCTTTTTTATCCGATACTTTTTTTTGCGGATCTCCTGTATGATCCGGTTTGTTTTCCTGTCTGGCAGCTATTTTCAGCTGTTGTGGTAATGGTTAACCGGATTTTCTTTCCCTTCAGGAGTTCAGGCAGGGGGTATCCCTCTCCTCCTCAAAAAAAAGAGGACCATTCGTACCCTCCTCTTCAAAAAGTGAGGATACCCCCCTCCCCCACCTGTTGCAGGATAAGAGGGGTCCCTATCCCCCTTGTTTTGGATAAACGCCAGCACGGTTTCGTCTGGAGCCCCGACGGAGAGAAGAATTCCACGACCCGGAAAAATACGGGGGGTGGGGACCCCTCATGTGCCCGGACAGGCCCCTCCCCCTCCCCCCGCTCCAAAACGTGAGGGACCCCCTCCGGCCCCATGTCTCCGGAAATACATCCGGAGAGGTGGGAGACCCCCCGTTCACTCCGGCCGGAACCATATCTCTTCATAATATCAACTGCCGATTCCTTTTATGGCCAGCCTGAACCTGAATCCACGACACCTCGTCACGTTCGGTATCGTTCTCGTTATCCTTGCATTCGGTATTGCACCGGTCGCAGCCGAAGGATCGCAGTTCATTGTCTACACCACGCCAACCGGTGCGTCGGTCTGTTTTGACAACCACTGCGGATACTCTTCCGGGGACACGTACCCGGAACCTGCTTACACGTCACACACGATTACCGTGAGTATGCCGGGCTACCAGACCTGGAGCAGCTACGAGAACGTCGGCGGTCCGGGAACGAGAGTAGTCAATGCAAATCTCGTGGTGAATCCTCCTTCGTTTGGGTACCTTGCCATCAATCCGTTTGGCGCGG
Source organism: uncultured Methanoregula sp. (assembly GCA_963666355.2). Taxonomy (GTDB): domain Archaea; phylum Halobacteriota; class Methanomicrobia; order Methanomicrobiales; family Methanospirillaceae; genus Methanoregula. The sequence continues at coordinate 54,034 of CAXXCP010000011.1, read as the reverse complement.
ACATCTACGTTGACGACATCTATTACGGGAACGGCGAGCAATCCATCCCGCTCGCGCCGGGCTACCATGATCTTGTCCTGAAAAAAGCGGGGTACTATGATTACACCGGACAGATAACGATCGAGGATGGGAAAACATTCAGCCACAACCCCGGCATGACCCCGCTTCCCGCATCGTCACCTTTCGGCACTCTCACGGTCCAGTCCGTTCCCCCGGGAGCAGCGGTCTTTCTTAACGGAGATTACCAGGGAACCACGTACCCGAACGACCCGGTGTACATCACCCAGCTGAACCCCGGGACTTATACCGTAGTCCTCACCCTCCCCGATTACCAGTCGTTCTCGCAGAATGCGGTGATCCAGGCAAACGGCGTGAGCGAAATTTCAGCGACAATGGTACCGGTGAACGCAGGCCCCGCCGATACGACCGGCCAGATTACGGTAGGTTCGATTCCCGGCGGAGCCGGTGTCTATCTCGATAACAAGTACAGCGGTATAACGCCGATGGTCCTTGCGAACATCGCGCAGGGGAGCCACAGCATCACGCTCCGCCAGTCAGGCTACCAGGACTGGATCTCGACCGTTACCGTTACTCCCGGAAGCTATGCGGACGTTTCCGGAAAGCTCACCCCCGGTTCGTCACCGACCCCGACGACTAAGGCGGCACCGTCGCTAATGATTGTGCTTGCAGGTGTCGGGATCTGCGGGGCTCTGGTGCTGGTGAGGAAGAGGGGATAAGCACAACCACCCACTATTTTCCGGAACGCCCCACCCCCCACAACAAAACGTGCAGGCTACCCCAGTCAAAATGATGTACCCTTTCCTCTCCCAATTCCAAACCCGGTGAAGTCCAACTATTTTTTCTGATCGGCGCCTTGTAGTGCGGGAGTTGGCTTTCGCAAGAAAGAAACCCTTCCCACACTTCCATTTTATTCCTCATCGACTAAGATATATCTGAAAAATATGACACGCTACGGGTTCATCGGCACCGGATCGATGGGGAGCATGCTGGTCCGGCAGTTCATCAGGACCGGTCTTGTGACCCCGGCCGAAATAACAGCAAGTTCAAAGACCGGGCTCTCCGCCAGGGCTCTCGCTGAACAGATCGGAATTGTTGCCGTACCGGACAACTGGCGTGTGGCAGACTGGGCAGATGTTCTCTTTATCTGTGTAAGACCTCTCGAAGTGCACGATGTACTTCAGGAGATCCGGGGAGAACTGAACCGGGACGTCCTGCTCGTCTCCATCGCAGCGTGCGTCAGCCTGGAGGATCTTGAAGCATGGTGTGGGGATAAGGCCCGGTGTGTCCGGATCATCCCGAGCGTGACCGCTGAACAGAATGCGGGGATCTCGCTGGTTGCATGGGGAAGCCGGGTTCTGCCGGAGGACAAAACCCGGGTGCTCCGTCTTCTCAATGCCATCGGCACCGCGGTAGAACTCGATGAGAAGAATTTCGAGGTGTGCACAAACCTCACCAGTTGCGGCCCGGCCCTCATCGCGGCGATGATGAAAGAGTTTGCACATGCAGCTGTCCGGACCGGCGCTATCCAGCCCGGGCTCGCGGAGTATCTTCTCCGGGAAACCATGGAAGGGACGGCACGCATCCTCGCAAACGAAGAGATGACCTTTGACAAGGTTATCGAACGGGTGGCAACCAAAGGTGGCAGTACCGAGGAAGGTGTCAGGGTCATCGAAGCCCGGCTACCGGATGTTATGGACCGGGTCCATGAAGCACTGCTTGCAAAGCGCCGGATCATAACCGATCAGGTAGAGCAGGAATAGGAAGGATCCTATCCCTCCTTCCCCGATCCCTATATTACTCCCTACTCCTCACTATAATTGAATGCAGGACCACGAACCCCTCAGGTCAGCGCTTGCTGATGCCAGCTTCCGGGCCTACCGTGAGGCGGTGATCCGGCTGCCCCCGGATGTCACGCGGGTCATCGAACGGGCAGCTGTCGCCGAGACGAACCCGGTCGCTCGAGGCGAATTTGCAAATATTCTCGTTAACGTAAAAGAGGCCGAGCGGCTTGGTGTCCCGATCTGCCAGGACACCGGCGTACCGGTCGTCTACCTCACGATCCCTCCCGACGTCCCACTTACGCAGGCTCTCTACAATGCCGTAGCCGAGGGCGTCCGGCGGGCAACCGATGAGGTTCCGCTCCGCCCGAACGTCGTACACCCGATCACCCGGAAGAATACCGGCGACAACACCGGCCTCGGAATGCCGGCTGTCCACGTGAAGCCAGGCGACAAGTTTACCGTCACCGTTCTCCCAAAGGGTGCCGGGGCGGAGAACATGTCCCGGATAGCAATGCTTCTTCCCTCGCAGAAGGATAAAATCGCGAGCTTCATCGTGGAGACGATTCTCATCGCTGGTGGAAAACCGTGTCCCCCGGTCATCGTCGGGGTTGGGATCGGCGGGACGTTCGACAGTGCCGCCGCGCTTGCAAAGAAAGCCCTTCTCCTCCCGGTCGACACGATGGATGAGGATGAGGGGCGTATCTGCTGCGCCATCAACAAGCTCGGGATCGGCCCGATGGGCCTTGGCGGGGATACAACCGCCCTCGCCGTCAAAATCAAAACCGCCGGGTGCCACACCGCATCGCTCCCGGTCGCTGTCAACGTGCAGTGCTGGGCGAACCGGCACGCGACGATTGAGGTGAGATGGTGACGGGGGATGAGTCGTTGAAGAACCCGGGAAAGGACCCGGCACCGTGCTTGCAGCTCAAAACCCCGCTCGGCGACGAGGTTCTCAGGCTCATGGCGGGCGACTGCGTGGAGCTATCAGGGATGGTCTACACCGCCCGTGACGAAGCACACCTCCGGATGATGGAGGACGGGATACCGTTTCCTCCCCGGGGGGCGGTCATCTACCATTGCGGACCGGTCATCAAGCACAAGCGGGTTGTTGCCGCCGGGCCCACGACCTCCGCCCGGATGAATGAGATCTCGGGGTTCCTGCTTGACGCAGGAGTCCGGGGGCTCATAGGAAAAGGCGGGATGGGAAAGACCATCCGCGAGCAGCTCCGGGGGCGTGGGGTTTACTTTGCTTTCACCGGTGGCTGTGCAGCACTTGCCTCCGCCAGGATGAAGCTCAAGGATGTGTTCTTCGAGGATCTTGGGATGGCCGAAGCGATCTGGGCGATCGAACTTGACCACCTCCCGCTCGTGGTAGGCATCGATGCGCACGGGAACGATGTTTTCAGCACGGTTATTGATCGTGCAGGATCGGAATTCCGGAACAATAAGGAGACCACGTGCAGTTTTCTGGTCTGCGGGAAAGAATAGGTTTTTTTCACGCGGACATACTAATATAATACGACAGGATTTCTCACATGAAGCTCGCCATTGACGAGACCCGGTGCAAGGGCTGCAATCTCTGTACGAAAGTCTGCCCGTATAAGATCTTCCGGGAAGGCAGGAAGCCCAACCGGAAGGGAACCATCGTGCCGGAGCTCGACCGCCCCGAGCGCTGCACCAACTGCCGGCTCCGGAACCTGTACGGCCGAACGCTCTGCGGGGTCTGCCAGCTTACCTGCCCCGACCAGGCTATCTCGTTGGTGGAAGAGGAACCATACGAGCGGAAGAAGGTGGCGATTGAATATTGACGCGGACTGAATTCTGGCAGGGAAATACTGCCTGTGCAGAAGGTGCACTTGCCGCCGGCTGCAACTTCTTTGGCGGATACCCGATCACGCCCTCGACAGAGGTCGCGGAGCACATGGCCTTAAAGCTCCCGAAGAAGAACGGGGTCTTCATCCAGATGGAGGACGAGATCGCGAGCATGGCCTCGATCATCGGCGCCTCGTGGACGGGAGCCCGGGCAATGACCGCGACAAGCGGGCCCGGCTTCTCCCTCATGATGGAGAATATCGGGTTTGCCGCGATGACCGAGACCCCCTGCGTTGTCGTCAACGTCCAGCGGGGAGGCCCTTCGACCGGCCAGCCGACAATGGCTGCCCAGGGTGATATGATGCAGGCCCGGTTCGGCTCGCACGGCGATTACAGCATCATCGCCCTCTGTCCCGCCAGCGTGCAGGAGATGTTCGAGCTGACGGTGAAAGCCTTCAATCTCGCTGATACGTACAGGGTCCCGGTCTTCCTGATGGCAGACGAGGTTGTAGGGCACATGCGGGAGAAGATTATTATCCCCGATTCCGTGGAGCGGGTCTCCCGGAAGGAGCTTGCGCACGGGAGCCTGCCATTCAGGCCGGGGGATGATCTCGTGCCCGGCTTCCCCCAGTTCGGAAAAGGTTACAGCGTCCATGTGACCGGGCTCACCCACGATGAGCGGGGCTACCCGGCTGCGACAAACCCGAAGCTTCACGCAGATCTTGTCCAGCGGCTTGTCGACAAGATCGAACTCGCCCGCGACACAATCGCAGACTACGATATCATCAATCCTGATGCCGAGGATGTCTTTGTCGCGTACGGCGCCCCGGTTCGGACTGTCCAGCAGGTGCTACACGACCGGCCCGGCAGGAACATAGGTTTCCTCCGGCTCCGCACGGTCTGGCCATTCCCCGGGAAGGCACTCTCGCTCTTTAAAAATGCGAAACGGTTCCTTGTCCCCGAGATGAATCTCGGCCAGATGGCCCGCGAGATCGAGCGGCACGCGAAGGCCCCGGTTGTCAGCATCCCGAAACTCGGCGGAGAACTCCACACGCCAGAGGAGCTCGTCGCGGTCCTGGAGGGGAAACGATGAGTTTCGATGAGTGGTACCGACAGGACCGGCTCCCCCACATCTACTGCGCAGGCTGCGGTAATGGTACGATCATCAACTGTACGCTTGCCGCCGTTGACCAGATGGGGTGGAAGAAGGAGGAGACGGTCTTTGTCTCCGGTATCGGGTGCTCCTCCCGGGCTCCCGGCTATATCGTCACCGACTCGCTCCACACCACCCATGGGCGCGCGATCGCGTTCGCCACCGGCGTCAAGATGGCAAACCCCGGGCTGAACGTCGTGGTCTTTACCGGCGATGGCGATCTGGCGGCGATCGGCGGAAACCACTTCATCCACGGGTGCCGGCGCAATATTGACATCACCGTGGTCTGCATGAACAACCAGATCTATGGCATGACCGGTGGGCAGGGAAGCCCGACCACGCCGAAAGGATGCACCTCGTCCACGACCCCGTACGGGTGTGCCGAGATCCCGTTCGATCTCTGCGAGCTCGCGATTGCGGCCGGGGCGAACTATGTCTCCCGGTGGACATCGTACCATGTCCGGGAACTCGAGAAGGCGGTCAAGGTGGGGCTCGAGACGAAAGGGTTCTCGTTCATCGAGGCGATGGTCCAGTGCCCGACCGCGTTCGGCCGCAGGAACAAGTTCAGGCAGGTTGCAGATCACGTCGAGTACCTCCGGGCCCACGCGATCCTGAAAGCAAAGGTCGACCGGATGATCGAAGCTGGCGAGAGAGTCCCTGAGGACATGTTTGTTGTCGGGGAGCTCGCCCGGCGGAACCGGTCGTACCTGGGCGTGAAACCAGAAGTAAAACCGGGAGCAAAACCATGAGGCACGAAGTCAGGTTCTCGGGGTTCGGTGGGCAGGGGATTATTCTCTCGGCAGTCATTCTCGGAAGAGCTGCCGTTATGTACGACAACAAGTACGCGGTCCAGACCCAGGTCTACGGCCCCGAGGCCCGCGGCGGGGCATCGATGAGCCAGGTCATCATCGATGACAATCCCATCTTCTTCCCGAAGGTCACGAACCCGAAGATCTTCGTGATCATGTCGCAGGAAGGGTTCGAGAAGTACGGGGCGGGCGCACCGGAAGATGCTATCATGCTCGTCGACACAACGCTTGTCCACTCCCGCCCGGCGTGCAGTTGCATCGAGATCCCGGCTACAAGGGAGGCGAAGCAGACCCTCGGGAAGGATATCGTTGCAAATATCGTCATGCTCGGGGCTCTCGTCGCATCGACCCGGGTTGTCAGCGAGACCGCGCTTGAAAAGGCCATCCTCGACTCCGTGCCGAAAGGGACCGAGGCGCTCAACCAGAAGGCCATGAAACTCGGCTTCGAACTCGCAAAAGGAGCATCCGGAAAGGGAGCCGAGGGAACACCAGGGGGAAGATCATGAAATTACGGGAATACGAAGCAAAAAACGTGATCCGGGAATACGGTATCCCGGTCCCGGCAGGCTGCCTGATCCGGTCGGAGAACGAGCTCCCGGCCCACCTCGACAAACTCGGGGATCAGATCGTGCTGAAGGCGCAGGTCGATGTCGGTGGCCGGGGCAAAGCCGGCGGGATCCTGATGGCGGACAAGGCGAGTGCAGTCGCAACTGCTCACGCTCTTTTCCAGAAAGAGATCAAAGGTCTCCCGGTCCGGGAGATCCTGGCCGAGCAGAGGCTCGACATCCGGCACGAATACTATCTCTCGATCACGGTCGACCGGTCGAGCAAGCAGCCCCTCATCCTCTTCACTGAAGAAGGCGGGGTTGACATCGAGATTACTGCCCGGGAGAACCCGGCCGCGATCCGGAAGGCCGTCGTCATGCCCCTGATGAGGGATGTCCCTCCGTTCATGCTCCGCGAGCTGGTAGGCTCGGCACCGAAAGAGATCGGGGCCGTGATCAACAAGCTCTACCGGGTCTTCTGCGAGAAGGACGCTCTTCTTGCCGAGATCAACCCGCTTGTCACTTCGCCGTGCGGTGTCTTTGCAGCCGACGCCAAGATCATTGTTGATGACAATGCGCTCGGGCGCCAGGGTTTTTCCGTTAATCGTGACCTGACCGAGCGCGAAGCCGAGGCTGAGAAGCACGGCTTCTCGTATGTCGAGCTCGGTGGTTCGATCGGGGTCATCGGGAACGGTGCCGGGCTCACGATGGCGACTCTCGATCTCATCGAGTTCTATGGTGGGAAGGCGGCAAACTTCCTGGATGTCGGAGGAGGAGCCGAGAGCGAGCGCGTGAGGCACGCGGTCCGGCTCGTTGCGAGCGTCCCGACCGTCAGGGTCATCGTGGTCAACCTCCTTGGCGGGATCACGAAATGCGACGAGGTTGCAAAAGGTATCATCGCTGCCGACATCCCGCAGAAAGTGATCGTCCGGCTTGCGGGCACCAACGAGGCGGAAGGCCGGAGGCTCCTGTCAGAGAAAGGGTACGAGATGCTCGACACGATGGATCTCGTTGTCAAAAAGGCAGTAGGGGTGGCCTCATGATCTACGGTGACAAAAATACCGGCATCCTCGTGCAGGGCGCGACCGGGAAACAGGGCGAGTTCCACATCGGGCTCATGAACGCCTACGCCCGGCAGGTCGGAGGAAAAGGTGTAGTCGCGGGGGTAACGCCCGGGAAGGGCGGCCAGCAGGTCCACGGTGTCCCTGTCTATAATACGGTGAAGGAAGCTATGCGGGACCATGACATAGGTGCGAGTGTCATCTTCGTCCCGGCAGGCGCTGCAGGTGATGCAATTATGGAAGAGGCAAATGCGGGGATCGAAACGATCGTCTGCATTACCGAGCACATTGCGGTCCACGATACGATGAAGGCGATCTCCTACGCCCGGACACTCGGTTGCAGTGTTATCGGACCGAACTGCCCCGGCCTCATGTCGCCCGGTGAGGTCAAGATGGGAATTATGCCCGCCGGCCTCTTCTCCCGCGGAAATGTCGGGGTAATCTCCCGGAGCGGGACCCTTACCTACGAGGTAGTAGACGAGCTCACACGGGCGGGTATCGGCCAGAGCACGGTTGTTGGTATTGGCGGCGACCCGGTCATCGGCCAGACCTTTGTCGACGTCCTTGAAGAGTTCGCAAACGATCCGCAGACCAAGGCTGTCGTCCTTATCGGCGAGGTCGGGGGGAACCTTGAAGAGGAAGGTGCAAAGTCAACCGATCTCCCAGTCGTCTCCTATATTGCAGGTATCTCTGCGCCGCCCGACAAGCGCATGGGCCATGCCGGCGCAATCGTTGAAGGAGGCGAGGGAGATGCCCGGTCGAAGATCGCGAGGCTCAGGAAGCACGGGGTCCCGGTCGCCTCACGGGTCTCCGAGATCCCGGACATGGTCCGTGACCTGTTCCGGTGCCATTGCTAGATATCTCTCATCCGTTTCCTCTTTTTTCCTCCTTTTTTAGAAAGGTCCGCACGGTCAGGCTCTCTCAAGTCAGGTTCTCTTCGAGAGTTTTGCGCATTACCCGAAAAAATCCCATAAATCAAAACATTCCCGGTTCATCTTATCTCAAAAAATTTTTCAGCAAAAGCCGGATACTCCGGATCCAGCGGTCTGATTTATACCTGATTCATTCTTCAAAACCGGGTGGTCCCTGTGGACACCTTCAGGTTTATCCTCTTCCGGTGACAATCGTAAGAAGCATATCCATGTCCGATTCCCCGTCTTTGCCCATTCCTCCCGGGATGTTTGCGCTGGTCACCGAGACGGTCAGCCGCCGCGTCTCTCGCCTGCCGTTCCTGCGAAACGGTGTCAATGTTACCGGTGACCTTATCGGCGTGACCATGGAGTGCCTGAACACAGAGTTCAAAAAGGCCCTCCCGCTCACGACCCCGAAGGATGCCCCGGATTATATTACAAAAGGGCTCGACTCCTGTCTTGAACAGCGGCTTCAGGTATCGGGAAAGACTGTTGTCCCTGTCATAGCCGAAGTCCTGTGCAGCGCAGGGATTGCCGGGCAGATCGAACTCCTCGACAAACAGCTCCACCGGCCCCGGAAGGCAATCCAGCTCCTCCCCGCGTATACATGGCACATCGCTTCACCCGTACCAGCGAGCCTCCCCGGCTCCGGGGATGATCCTCTCGACCTCGCCTGGATGAAGGTCTGCCCGGTCTGCCGGACCGGCATCCTGAACAAGGTTATCGGAAAGCAGCTCTTCGGAATCCCGCACACGGATTACAATATCGAATGTACCCATTGCGGGGCCAAGTTCATCCCGGTCGGGACACAGTACCGCCTCGTTTCGATAGCTACTATCAAGGATCCGCTCTGGAAAAAACACCTTGATAAGACATATTCTCCTGATACCTGGGCCGATATCGCGCGCGGACCAAATTTGGGTGGCTCCCGCCTTCCCAGAGTAACAAAGCCGGCCGCGGCGACAATGGCAACCGGCCAGGTTCCCGTACAGCGGGCTGACAGTGTTCCCTCACGTTCCGCCGCCCCGGTCCTGAAGACCGGAAGTCTCTCCCATCTCAGGGACGGCTCGATTGCGGTGCCACTGGGGGATAAGATTCTGTATTTCAAACCGGTGAAGCTGAACTTTTTTGGGAATCTGAAAGAAGACCTTTTCGCCCGGTCTGATAAGCTGCTCAGGGATTTCCTTGAGAAACCCGCATACGCACATCTCCGGGACCCGGTCAACGCGAGGTACCCGCAGTACCTTCCGATGAAAGCCGGGCTCTTTCTCGGCCAGCTGAAGGAACGGCACGACCCGTTCTATCGCCAGTTCCTCAATATGCATGGCGATGAGCGGTACGGGACGTTCAAGGTCGAAGATTCAAACGATGTAGAAAGGATGGGGGTCCTTATCGCGGTCGCCAACCGGGGGATTTATGCAGCGTTTAACTGCCCGGACACGTTCCGGTCCGTGATCAACGATACACTCGGCAGGATCACTGCCGAAGACTGCTATCTCGATCACGATAATATAAAATGCCGGATTAACGCGCTGCTCTGCATGTACCGGAAGGAATCAGGGCTGTACATCTATGCAAGCGGGAAGGATGATGAACGGGCACAGGTTACGGAAGCCCTTAAAAACAGGCAATGGCCTGAATCGGCTGAATACGTCGTGGATGATGGGGGATGCTGATCAGAGAATTTTTCATCTTCCAATAAAAGATTATACTTATCCACACCGGATACCCTGGAGCAGTGCCTATCCATGAAATGCCCTCATTGCGGGATAGAAGTTCGCGATAATACGGTAGAATGCGGCTATTGCGGCAATAAAATTACGAGACGCCAGGAGAAGAAGGGAGTCAGCAGCGGCAGGGCGGATCTCTCCGCTGACCCCATCAAGGCAGGTACTGCCGGAAACTCTGGCGACGAACCGGATGGCGAGGAGGAAGAGGAAGGAGGGCTCTCCAAAATCCTCCAGCCCGGTGAACAGGTGCTGATAGGCTCGCTCAATATTTCGGTGAAAAAGTTCTTTTTCCATGCCTATCTCACCAACCAGAGAATCTTCTTAATCGATACCCAGGAGAAGAAACTCAAGGTCACGGCAAAAGATATCCAGCGGGATACGATTGTCGGCAGCATCATCGAGTTCTCCGAGAATTCCGACCCGGTCCTCGTCCTCTCCATCAGGTCGCCGGACGATGAGATCAAGACAATGAAGATTGTCTTTGCACAGAATGGGATGGACCGTTCTGCTGAGATCGATGAATGGGTTGCCCTTCTAAACGAAGAGAAGCAGCCAAAGAAGGGGCTCAAGCGCCGGGTGGAAGAGCCGGAAGAGGAGAAGCCGGAGCCCGAAGATGTTGTGGAATTCATAAAGCCGGAGCCCGGCAGACCCGAAAAAGCAGCCCGGAACCAGGAGCTTCACCCGGCACGGAAGCCGGCAAAGGATCACGAGAAGCAGCCCCCGGTAAAAAGACTCGTGACCCCGTATACGGTCCCACGCCAGCGGGTGGAAGAAGAACGACAGCCTCCGGTAGAACAGCCCGTACGGCGTGCACAGATCCGACAGGTCCCCGAGCCGGCCCGAAAGCCGGTCGTAAACCAGGAATATGACCGGGAGATCGAACCGTCACGGGAGGTCGAAGAAGCCCCTGTTCGGAAACACGAGGCCCCGTCTGCGATGAAAGTCGCGATGAAAGGAGCCATGCAACCTATCCGGCAGTCCCCGATGCAGCAGCAGGCAAGGAGACCGGTCGAACCGGTCCGGAGACAGGTAATCGAGACCGTTGCCGAGCCGGAACCGGAGCCGGAACGGGCGCCGGTACGCAGGTCGTTTGTACAGGAAAAACCCGAAGTCCAGGCCTACGAACGGCAGGCCGAACGTACCTTTACCCACGTCGAACGGGAGGAGCCGGAGGAGACCGGGACCCCCCAGTTCTGCCACCACTGCGGTAAGAAACTCCCTCATGCAGCGAATTTCTGCCCCGGCTGCGGTACAAGGCTTGGCCAGAGTCAGGCACAGCCCCCGGCTCCGGCATTGCATGCCCCGGCGCAGGCTCATCACGAGAAACGGGTGGCTCCCCGGGTCGATATCGAAGAAGAAGAGATGGAAGCAGAGAAGCCGGTGCCGACAAAGCCACCGGTGAAAAAGGTCGCCCCCAAGGGAAGCGAGATGACGATCCTGCACAAATTCCTGCGGAGGTAAAGCTGCAGGAATCTTGTTTTTGTGCGTGCGTTTCCTCATCTCTCACATGGTTTTCTTGTCTATTCCGGCCGTTTATCCCGGTTTTTTCTTAAAAATCCGAAAACCTGTTTGCATTCGTGATCGTATTCAATCATCTGAAAAAATTACTGACGGTTATAAAATTAGTATTCAGCTATTACGATTTCAGAAATGGTTATATTGACTCCTGCCCCTTTTATTAGTATCAACTGTCACGAGGATACCAATGAAGAGAAATATCCAGATTGAAGCCTTAGACCAGATACCCCTCGAAAAGCAGCGGATCGAACTTGTAGAACGAAAATGCCTTGGCCACCCGGATAGTATTGCAGATGGTATCGCTGAGTCGATCAGTCAGGCCCTCTGCAAAGCCTACCTCGATGAATTCGGCGTCGTCCTCCACCACAACACCGACCAGGGCGAAGTCGTTGCCGGAGAATCCGTGCCTAAGTATGGCGGGGGCAAGATTGTCCGGCCGATGTATATCCTTCTCGACGGACGGGCTACCAAGCAGTTTGACGGAGTCACCATCTCAACCGATGCGATTGCTGTCGAAGCTGCACACACGTACCTGCACAAGATCCTCCCCGATCTCAACCTCAGCCGCGATGTTATCGTTGACTGCCGGCTCGGTGTCGGCTCGACCGATCTCCGGGATGTTTTCCGGCCCTGCCAGGGAACAGCCCCGCGGTCCAACGATACCTCGTTTGGTGTTGGCCATGCACCCTTCTCGGAGATCGAGATGATAACAAAGAGCGTTGCAGAAGTCATCGATGAGAAAATCCGGCCGAAATACCCGGTCATCGGGCAGGATATCAAGATCATGGGCCTTCGTGACGGTGACAATATTACCCTCACCATCGCCTGCGCCATGGTGGACAAGTACTGCTCGGGAATCACCGAGTATATCCACTACCGCGACCTCCTCCAGGAGAAGATCACCGAGATCGCAAAGAAGCACACGAGCCGCCATGTTGACGTGCACGTGAACACTGCCGACGACATCGATTCAAACAGCGTCTTCCTCACCGTGACAGGAACCTCTGCCGAGATGGGAGATGACGGCTCTGTCGGCCGTGGCAACCGGTGCAACGGGCTTATTACCCCCAACCGGCCCATGAGCATGGAAGCAACAAGCGGGAAGAACCCGATCAACCATATCGGAAAGATCTACAACCTCCTCTCGACCCAGATAGCACAGGATTGTGTTGCAAAGGTGGACGGGATCGAGGAAATGTACGTCCGGCTTCTCTCCCAGATCGGAAAGCCGATCGATCTCCCGCTTGTCGCAAGTGTCCAGGTCCTGCCGAAGCACGGGTACACCTTAAAGGACATCAACCCCCAGATTGAGGCGATCGTCAACGATCAGCTTGCAAATGTTACCTGCATAACCGAGAAGGTTATCACCGGCCAGCTCAAGACATTCTGATACAAATATGGCAAACAAAAAATCTTCGCGGGAAAAGACAGAAGCCCGCTCCCCCTCTTTTTCCGGTGTTGTCCGGCTTGCTATTCCCAATAAAGGAAGGATTGCCGAACCGGTTCTCGATCTTGTCGAGAAAAGCGGGCTCCATCTCTCCGAATCCGGGGAACGCCGTCTCATCTCCCGCACGCTCGATCCGCATGTGGAGATTCTCTTTGCACGGCCGATCGATATCCCCGAATACGTGGCAACAGGAGCAGCGGATCTCGGTATCACCGGTCACGACATGGTGATCGAGCGGGAGGCAGATGTCGAGGAGCTCCTCGATATCCAGACCGGTAAAGCCCGGGTCGTCCTTGCAGTGCGGGAAGATTCCCCGGTAACTTCGGTAAAGCAACTTGCCGGGAAGAAGGTTGCAACGGAATTTCCCATCATTGCCCGGGGGTTCCTTGCGAAACACCGGGTCAGTGCAGAGATCGTGCAGGTCGGGGGAGCATGCGAAGCGACACCCCATCTCGGGATCGCGGATGCGATCATCGATCTCTCCAGCTCGGGAACCACGCTCAAGACAAACCGGCTCCGGGTTATCGATGAGGTTCTTGTGACTTCAACGTACCTCATCGCAAACAAGGAATCCATGATAGAGAAGCGGGAGAAGATCGATGAGATCCACCTTGCTCTCGAAAGTGTGATCCGGGCCCGGGGGCAGTGCTACCTGATGATGAACGTGAAACGCGAGTGCCTTGATACCGTTCGAAGTGTCCTGCCCGGCCTTTCGGGACCGACGGTCATGGACGTAGCCTCGACCGAGGATCTCGTTGCTGTTCACGCGGTCGTCAGCGAGGAACGCGTCTATTCCCTGATCAACTCGCTCAAACGTGCGGGGGCAAAGGACATCCTCGTTATGGCGATCCAACGGATGATCCGGTGAAGGAGAACGGAGAATGCGCATCTTTCCTGCTGTCGACATTCTTGGCGGTAAATGTGTCCAGCTCGTGCAGGGTAAACGGGAGAGTGCGACCTCGTTTGGCGATCCCCTTTCCTGTGCCACCCGGTGGCTCGAGCTCGGCGCAGACGCGCTCCACGTTGTCAACCTTGACGGAGCGTTTGGCAGTTCTTCCAGGAATGCCGATCTTATTACGGAGCTTGTCAAGAAGACCGGTGTAGAGATTGAGCTGGGTGGCGGGATCCGGAGTATTGAGGATGCTTTCCGCTGGCTTGATACCGGTGTCTCCCGGGTGATCATCTCCACGCTTGCAACCCAGGATCCGGAGTGTATCCGGCATCTCGCCCGCGAGTTCGGCAGCGACCGGATCATGGCGGGTGTCGATGCAAAAGGCGGGCAGGTCGCGGTCCACGGCTGGCAGGAGACCGCCGGCGATTATCTTGCATGGGCTGCCCGGTTCGAGCAGCTTGGTGCCGGGTTCCTTCTCTACACGAACGTCGATGTTGAAGGCCTGCAGCAGGGGGTTCGGTTCGAGCCGGTAAAACGATTAATCGATCATGTCAGGATCCCGGTTGTCGTTGCCGGTGGAGTATCTGCCCGGTCAGATGTTGCCGGGCTCCGAAACGCCGGGGCGTTTGGGGCTGTGCTTGGCTCTGCCCTGTACAGCGGAAAGATAAAACTCAAAGAAGCCTTGGAGGAGAGTCGATGAGAAGTGTTGAAGTTGCACGGGAGACAAAAGAGACGAAGATCCGGATTATTCTTGATCCTGACGGGTCGGGAAAGCTCACTATTGAGACCGGGATACCGTTTTTCGATCACATGATCACCGCAATGGCAAAGCATGGCGGGTTCGACATGAGCTGTAGTGCTACCGGCGATCTTGCTGTTGACTGCCACCATACCATCGAGGATATTGGTATTGTATTCGGCGATGCCCTCAAAAAAACCATGGGAGACGGCAGGGGGATCCGCAGGTTCTCCCATGCGATTATCCCCATGGATGAATCGATTGCAACGGTTGCCCTCGATTGCGGGGGCCGGGGGTACCTCGTGTGGCACGGGACTTTTGGCAACAAGACAATCGGGACAATCCCCGTCGATCTCTTCGAGCATTTCTTCTACAGCGTCTGCACCCGGGCAGGGATCACCGCTCACATAACCTTCACCGGGAAGAACGATCACCACCAGTGCGAAGCGGCGTTCAAGGCATTTGGGATCGCCCTTGGAAAAGCGCTTGAGATGAGCACAAACCCGGACATTGTCAGGAGTACGAAAGGAACGTTCTGATTCCTATCCCTTCTCTCGCATTTCCTGCGAAAACCGGGTACGGGAAAATTCTCCCTGGCTGGTTTTAGCGGCAAGAGTCCGGAAAAATGCTCCCTGGCCCGGAAGATGCATCACCACGTCATTTTGGTTTTACCGGTTTTTCTCCAAACCCAGTACTTCTCTAAATTTACCTCCGTGAATTTTGGCAAGTCATCAATTCTCTCAACCTCTGATCAACCAAACGGTCGAAGAACAGAAACAAATGAGACAAATTTGAGTTTTTTCCGAATCCAGTACTTCTCTAAATTTACCTCCGTGAATTTTGGCAAGTCATCAATACTCTCAACCTCTGATCAACCAAACGGTCGAAGAACAGAAACAAATGAGACAAATTTGAGTTTTTTCCGAATCCCTTCCCAGACCAATAGCCGGAAGAAATCGAAACGGAACAAATCTTCAGCAACGGTTCTTGGTCCTCGTTGAACCTTAGAGAAGAACATCCATTGAAGAGAGACCCAGATATTTTTGAGAAGGAAAGAGATTATCGTCAGCAGGTACCGGATCACAACGTTTCTTGTGGATGTCCTTGCTTTCACGATATTCCGGATACGGTACGAAGACTCGATCGCAAACCGGTTCTTGTAGACCCGGTAGATCCGACGGGGTTTCCAGTTAATACCATACACGACGTAACCCAGGTTCACATTCCCGTATTTCTTATTCCTTCCCAGAAGGTACTGGACATCAATTGCCAGAGTAAGAGAAAGAGGTTCGCCAGTTCCCATCATCGTATACTGTGCATACCGGGAATGATTTCCCCGGAGTATTTTCTTGAGTTCTTCGCCGTGTTTTCTCACCGGAACAATGTGCGGGATCTTTTCCTTCTGGAGAAATGAGAACACATCTTTTGAGTAAAATCCCCGATCAAGACAGAGTACTTGGGTGTTCACTTTTGCGTTGTGGATTATGGCCAAAAATTTCCGGATGTACTCGACCTTTGACACACCCTTCTTCACCGGGAAAACTGCAAGGGTCTGCCGTTGACCTTTTGTTGTTATGTAGAGCGAAACATACGAGTAAAATGTGGTTGTTGATTTCTTCATTTTACTCTTGAGGACGTAATCTTTGTTCGCTTCGATAATTTCGCCATAATAAGGATCGTCGGTGAAATCTATGGCAAAATGATACGATTTTCCGGGAACAAGGATCTGATCGTTTGAATAGGTGAGGATCTTTGATTGTATTTCGAAAAGCGATTCTAAATCCACCTTCGATAAATGGTATCTGACTGACGTTTCACACGGGACTTTTTCTCCGGCCTTATTGATGGAATGCACGGATAGTTTGGTTGCTGACATCCCAACAAGTGACTGGATAAGCGTCTTTTGTCTCAGTGTTCCGTTGATGGAAATGGTGAGATTCCGGTTGATTGCATCCACTGCTATTTCGGAACAATCTTCTGCTCGGATCTCATTCTTTATTCGGCGGGTGAATTGTCGTCTATTTGCCATATGCGGCGCCCGCTGCCTATTTAGATCTGCCGGTTTTGATTAGCCTCGGCTAAAAATTAGTGAAGTACTGAAACCAGAATACAAACGCAATAACGATCAGGATCGCGAACGAAAAACGATCCGGATCAACAGTCCCCGGATTGAAAATGTCCGGTCAGATCTCCCCAAAGACAAACTCCTGTTATTTCTCCTGAATTCTGGCAAGACAGTCTCAAAATTGTCCCTGCCGCAAAAAGGCCGGGATGCGAAACAGAATAATTCCGGTAGAATAAGGAAAGGTCTTCTTTTGCGTAAGAGGAAAAAGAGTTGATTACTGGGACTTAGCCGCCAGGTCAACGTCTTCTTTCTTGATCGTCTTGCGACCAGCGTGCTCGGCAAGCTTATTTGCTTCCTTGGTCAGCTGTGCAATGTACTTCTCGGCCTTGACAACGAGTGCCTCTGCTGCGTCGCTTCCAACGCGTTCGGCTCCGTTCTTCTTTGCAATCCGTACAACGGCTGCGATTGGTAAATCTGCCATGTTTCTTACCTCAATCTAAAAAGTATCTGGGTATATATAAAAACTTTCTGGGAAAATCCCTCATATTGCCCGCAAATACAGGATCGGGAGGCATGCCTTGCTGCTTATTGAAATTCAGCCGCAAAACTTCGCAGAATATTTTTTATCTTTATATAATCGATTTTTTCGAAAAAAAAGAGCATTTTAAAGACTTTAAATTATTCCAACAAAGATGCTGCGAGCAATAGCGCATTGGTGTAATTTGGTGAGGCGCGCGAAGTATCCACGAAAATTCTGCTGATATTTACGACCGGCGCGCCATGGCCAAGCCCGCCACCCAGTAACGTGAGCGTGCGGAAGATAAGGTTACCCGATATACCATCCGGGGCAATGATGAGGCCGCAGTCCTTGATTGCCTCCTCGATAAGAATCTCGTGGTGGGTTGCATTCCCGAGCTTTGCGACAAGCTCTGCATCCGCCATGCTTGCATCAACCCTCGGGTGGCGGCCGATGTCGCCAAGCCTGCCCCCGGACAGGACTCCTACTTTCTCCGGCAGGCCGAACTTTTTTGCGATGACCCGCCCCTTCCGGATCAGTTCCAGTTTCTGGGGAATCGTCCATCCCTCATCAATTCCGACCGGGGCAAACAGGAATTTTTTCCCTCCGGGTGTCTCGAGGAGTGCGATGCGTTCGATATGATCCACACCTGCCGCCCGCATAAGTGCTTTATGCGTAGCAGTCGACGGAAGTGTTCCCCGCACTGCCGCATCGATCCTGCCTGCCACGAGGTCGTCTGCCATCGCCTGTTCGGGATGGGAGCGTTCTGCCAGTTTCACAGACCCCGCGACCCTGTTCCGGTCAACGGTTCCCGGATTACTGTAGCAAACGATCTCCCGGCAGGGAGATCCGGCGGCAACAGCACTTTCCAGTATTTTACCGGCATCCTTCGCGATACCTATCCCGATTTTCTTTATGGCACCCTGCATGGGACATCCTCTTTTGTGAGGTGCGTAATGCCATCTGTCACAAAATCGAAGACCTTTGTCTCATCTCCGTCGAACCGGATCCTGAGCTCCTTCGAAGCGTCGACGGTGCCGATATCGCATGCAATCATACCTACGCCGGCAAAGAGCCGGACCAGCTCCGGCACGTTCTTCGCAGGTGCGGTCATGATAAATCCCATGCCGGGGTACATGCGCACCCACTGCTCGAAGGTCATATTGTTTGCCGCAAGGTCAGGGGTCGGGATCTTCCCGAGGTCAACAAGCGCTCCCTTTCCACTGACTTCAAGCAGCATCCCGAGCGTCCCGATGATCCCGGGGTTGCTGATATCCTTGCCTGCGGTTACGAGGTGCTTCTTTCCGATCTCTTCGAGAAGTAAAATCTGCGCCCGCACTTCTTCTGCAGATTTCATCGTGACCGAGTCCCAGTTGAGGGCACACGATGGGTGGACGCGCCCGTTCAGGTCTATTGCCGCAACCACCCTGTCACCTTCTTCTGCCGTATGGCTGTAGATGATCGAGTCCATGGCTGCGGAGCCGAGGATTGAGACATCGATAACGCTGTATGGCGCGTCGGGATGGAGATGACCTCCGACAATCGGGACACCGAATTGCTCCGAAGCGTCGTGCATCCCTTTCACGACTTTGTCCTGCTGTGTGGATTTCGAGACCGAGAAGATGTCTACCATGGCTATCGGCCGGCCGCCCATCGCAGCGATATCGTGGATATTGACGAGAACAGAGCAGTAGCCTGCCCAGTACGGGTCGGCATCCATGAGCCTGCACCAGATCCCGTCGGCTGCAAGAAGAAGTGCTTCCTTTCCATGCGCGATCACGGCCGCATCCTCTCCAAATGCTGCGATGACATGTGGGGCATCGATCTTTAGCGCATTTACCATGTCACCGATGGCATATTTTCGTTTGACTCCATCGTATTCCCTGACAACTTTTGCGATAGTCTCTGTGGAGCAGCTCTTGACCACGGCATCACCTGAAGAATGCTCAATACGCATTCGCCTGTTTAGGTACTGGCGTTTCATCAGAGATAATTTATTTGATACACCGCTAACGTGTTGGTATGGACTGGGCAGAGAAATACCGACCCGCGACACTCGGGGATATCGTCGGCAATACTGCCGCAGTCAGGCAGATGGCGGACTGGGCGAAGAACTGGACGAGGCATGCAAAACCCATCCTTCTCTATGGGAAGCCCGGCATCGGCAAGACTTCGAGCGCATATGCGCTTGCGCACGACATGAACTGGGAGCCGGTTGAGCTCAATGCAAGTGACGCCCGGACCGCAGCGGTTATTGAGAGGGTCGCAGGGGTAGGGAGCACGACCGGGAGCCTGACCGGCTCTTCCCGGAAACTGATTATCATCGACGAGGCCGACAATCTCCAGGGAACGGCCGACCGCGGGGGCGCGAAGGCAATCGTCGACACGATAAAGGATGCCCGGCAGCCGATCATCCTTATCGCTAACGACCTGTACGGGATCTCCGGTGAGATCCGGTCCCGATGCGAGCCTGTCCAGTTCCGGGCAATCCCGGCCCGGTCGATTGCCCCCCGGCTCAAGTACCTCTGTTCCGCAGAAAAACTTACCTGCACGGATGCCGCGATCCACGCGATTGCGGAGAGTGCCGAGGGCGACGTCAGGTCAGCGGTGAACATGCTCTGGGCCGCGGCAGTCGGAAGAGAGAAGATCGATGATTCGCAGGTTCACACATCGCAGAAAGACGAACGTGCCTCGGTCTTCACCCTGATCTCGGCGCTCTTCTCGAAGATCCCGGACGAGGAACTGATGCGGATCTCCCGGGAGGTTGAAGACACCCCGGAGACCATCGAACAGTGGATCGAAGGCAATCTCTTCCACCTCAACGACCCAAAAGCGATCGGCCTTGCATATCGCCACCTCTCGCGGGCCGACGAGTACTTGGGATACGTGTACCGGCGCCAGTACCACACGCTCTGGCGGTACGCGAGCGCGATCATGCTCCTTGGTGTCGCAGATATTGCCGGTGGGAGCGGTATTCACGCCCGGATCATGCCCCCTGAACGCTGGCAGAAGATGGCCGCTGCCCGGAAGCAGAAAGCGGTCCGGATTGCCCTGCTCAACAAGGTGGCAGGAACAATGCACATCCCGCAGAGCACCCTCCGGGAGAAATACCTGAGCACGGTCTCGATGATGGTCGAGAATGAGCCGGAGGCTTATGCCCGTGAGCTGGGACTTGATTCCGACCAGCTCAATTATTTCCTCAATGACAAGGCAAAAACGCAGGAGATCATGAAGATCCTTGCCGCGGAAGAAAAGGAGCGGGAGAAGGCAGAGAAGGAGCTGGAGAAGCTTGCAAAGAAGGCAGCAAAGGAGAAACCCGTAAAAGAAAAGCTGGTGAAAGAAGTTTGTCCAAAAGGAGAATCTGCATTCCCGGCCGGGTATGAGAGAAGAGAAACAACCCGGGAAGAGAAACGGCAGGAATGTGCGCCGGGTATTGCAGCGGCGGAGGCGAGAAAGCCGGAACCGGTGAAACCGGGAATGGCACATCCTGTACCGGAAGACAAGGAATGCACACCGGTTCTACCTGAAAAACAGGAACCTGCGACAGCAGCCGGGGGGAAGCCGGCCGAACCGGAGAAGAAGAAACCCTCCTCTTCCCAGTCTACCCTGTTTTAATATTTTTTTTGTCTTCCCGTGCGGCGTGATACCGGTGCAGGAGGACGCCGCAATCGATGACTTCCCCGCCATCCCCGTAGGTTTCAAACCCGAGGT
Source organism: uncultured Methanoregula sp. (assembly GCA_963666355.2). GTDB lineage: Archaea > Halobacteriota > Methanomicrobia > Methanomicrobiales > Methanospirillaceae > Methanoregula. The sequence continues at coordinate 33,322 of CAXXCP010000011.1, read as the reverse complement.
GATACACGATCAAATCGCACCTCATCGCTCGAGCGAGTTCGATAAGGGAGGGGATCATCTCGACGGCAGGACGGATGGAGTAGATGACATCGGGGATTTTGTAGAGCGGGAGTTGCGGGGAAAAAACATCGTCGGTTTCAAACGGGAGCCCGGCCTTGCGGGGTTCCGGAAAATCCCTGACATCGGTGCAGAGCAATAATCTTCCCGCAGCATTGACAATCTCTGCTGCGGGCGTATTTCTCCCTATCCCGACTTCAACGGCGCGGCAATAGTTCATTGTGATATACTCACCGACGCAGGTCTCAATATGTTTATAGCCGCCCATTCCAACAGAATATTGCGATGCATATCCATATTTTTTGGGATTCCCAATCACCGGCCGGTCTCCAGGAGCCGGTCAAACGCCGGATCTCCTCACTTATTGGTGTCCCTGCAACCGTATCCGAAAATCACATCCGGGTAATGGGGTATAGTGTCGCCCGCAGGCAAGCCGATGCGACGGCAATTCTTGACAGTATCCACGCCTTCAAGTACCGCCAGAAACTTTCCGATCCGGTCCTGCTGATTGTCCACCAGGACCTTTTCACGAGCAATCACAACTTCGTTTTCGGTCTTGCCCGGGAACAGGTCGGAGCTGCGGTCGTCTCTTCAGCCCGGCTGGAGAATGAATATTACGGGAAGGATTCATCGGACGACGATCTCATTGACCGGCTGACCAAGGAAGGCGCCCACGAACTCGGGCACCTCTTTGGTCTTGTCCATTGCAATAATCACGAATGTATCATGTTCAAGCCCGATACCCTTGACGAGCTTGACGGCAAGAAGAAGATGTTCTGCCCGGTATGCAGGGCCATGCTCGAAGCGCGGATCGGGGCAGAGTAACATTCGCCCGAGCCGGCAGGAGCCCGGAACGGAGAGGTAAAAACAATGTTTCCCAAAGTGCTCGTTGCCGCGGATTTTTCCCGCCATGCTGACCGGACCTTCGAATGTATCGGGGAGATTCCGAGGATGGAATATATCCTGCTTGTCCATGTCATGGATGTCGGGGAAACGGCCGCTGCATCCCACGGTTCATCGTCACCAAAGGAGGTTGCACAGGCCCTTCTTGATGGCAAGAAGGACTACCTTGAGAAGATTATCGGGGTGCCGGTACGGACTTTCCTTATCGAGGGTGTTGACGGCGACGTCGCCGGGCCGATCTCGCGGATCGCAAAGGAAGAGAATGTATCCCTCATTATCATGGGAGACCACAAGAAAGGATTCCTGCACAGTCTCTTCTCCTCAAGCGTGACGGAAGATGTTATCAGGAGATCAAGGATCGATCTCCTCGCCATGTACTTCTGGGGCATCGAAGATCCGCACTCCGGTCTGAATGAGAAGTTTTGCAGGAATATCTTCTCACATGTCCTCTGCGCCGTCGACTTTTCCAAACCCTCGGAAAACACGATCCGGTACCTGGACAGCATGAAGTTCGTACGCCGGGTCACCCTCCTTCATGTCGTTGATCCGAAGAGCCGGGACTCCGGAACGGAGAAAGATTCGGCCGTAAATCTCCTGGAGGATGCCGGGGAGAGTTTCTCATCCCACAAAAGTATGGTGACAACCCGCATTGCAACCGGCGATGCCGTGCAGGAGATCCTGCGGGTCGCAGAAGAGGATGATGTATCGCTTATCATGCTTGCCCGGTTCGGCAGATCGGATTATATGAAAAATATCCCGCTCGGGCATGTTGCAGCCGGTGTGTACCTGAAAACCGGACGCCCGGTCTTTATCACGAGCCCCCATATCAGCCTGAATGTTACCGCACGCGAGATCACCCATGGGGAATATCCGCTTGCGGAAACGGTATGGCTTGATTATCACCAGCAGAAAGCAGATCCGGCAGCAGACCGGGTATTCGGAGCATTTGTGGAAGGGACCCTTGCCGCCCTCGCCCGGTGCAAGAGGCATCCCGACGGGCTGGAAGTCGATGCGGTCTTTGTTCCCGGTGAGTTCCGGGGGATGGGATATGCCCGGAAAGCGGTTCAGGCCCTTGTTACTGCATGCGGGAATGAGCCGCTTTTCATGCACTCGACCCTTGATCTTATCGAATTCTACGGAGGGTTTGGTTTCCGGAAGATCGCTGAGGCAGAACTCCCCCGGACAATCCGTGACCGGTTTGTGTTTGCCGAAGGTGACATGAAAAGCATTCAGGTCCAGCCCATGCGGCGGGATCCGGAACAGGTAACGAGCTGACCCCCACCGGGTATTGCCGCAGGATCGTTATGACCGGCACCGGAAGGCGTACGGGATTCTCTACGGCGAAATGATTATCCCCGGCCGGGTATATCCATCATAAACACACAGGAGTACGACATGGTCCGGTATTCTGTCATTACGGATCCAATCTGCAGGCTGCATGATAACCCGGCGCATCTTGAGTGCCAGGCCCGGCTTGAGAATGCATGTTCTGGCGTCCCGGAAGGAAAACTTGCCGAAGTTTCTGCAATTGCCGCTCCGGAAGACCTCCTCCGTATCCACAGCCCGTACTACCTGAAGTGGCTGGAGCGGCGGTGCGCATCGACACCATCGCTTGGATTTCTGGATTCGGATACCTACGTTACCCCGCATTCGTACGAAGTTGCTCTTCATGCCGCAGGAGCGGCGATAATTGCGGCCGAACGATCAATCAACGGAGAGCACTGCTTTGCCCTTGTACGGCCGCCGGGCCACCATGCAGAACCGGATAAACCGATGGGGTTCTGCCTCCTCAATAACATCGCAATCGCCGCGGCAAAACTCATAACCAGTGTTGACCGGGTTGCAATTATTGACTGGGACGTACATAACGGAAACGGAATCCAGCACGCATTTTACGGCTCGAACAAAGTCCTGTACTGTTCGGTGCATCAGGAGAACCTGTTCCCGTTCTCGGGAAGGATGGATGAGATCGGGACCGGGTATGGGAAAGGATTCACCATAAACGCTCCTCTTGAGCCCCGGTCGGGAATCGGTGACTACCAGGCAGTTTTCTCCGAAATCTTCGCACCGGCAATCACACAGTTCAAACCCGATGCCCTGCTGGTAGCGGCAGGACAGGATATCCTTGGAGACGACCCCCTGGGTGGGATGAGGCTCCGGCCGGAGGACTTCCGCATCCTCGTCCACATCCTCAAGCAGGCTGCCGGCATCCCCTTTGCACTGGTCATGGAAGGGGGTTATGGAGCTTCAAACGGGGAAGCAGTCTCCCATATCCTCGCGGCTCTTGTATCGGAAAGTGACGACGAACCGGCACGTGTACCTGCCAGTCCATTAAAAAGCACCCTCTCGACCCTCTCAATCCTCAAAAAACTCCACCGGTTTCCCTAATGCCTGAAGGTAGAGCGGTTCGATGGTGATATCCATCCCGCTGACTTTGCGGTATACATTCTTCTTCTGGACAATGGGCCAGAGCTCGTACAGCATGACCGTTATCGGCTCCCACATAGCGGCCCAGCCGAAGATCAGGAGCGCGTCGGCGAGCAGTTGTGCGCCAAAATTATCGGCGTAATCGCGGAAAAGAATCTGGCGGGTGACGAGGGCAACCGCAAGGAACGAGAGCCCGATGATCATGCTTGTTCTCCCGTGCCGGAGATGTGCCCGGAATTTCCGGTCGGCGACAAGCATCTTGTACTTGAAATGGTTGTGAACAGCCGGAATGATATTCTTTGCCCGGTCGGTATTGATAAGCTCCGGAGGGAGGTAGATGATCATCCGGAATTTTGTCTTTGCGGGAAAATCGGTCACCGTATCGACAATATAGTGTTCCGCATCGGTGTCCAGCTCCTTCTCGTGGAACGGTGCCGGGTCAAACGAGTTGAAGAGCTGGAGGATTGAGGAGAGCTTGATCTCGATCAGGACTATGTCGTCGACTTTCCGGTATAAGGATTCGAGATCGTCCATGCTGGTACTGGCTTATACTCACGCACATGGATAAACTTCACGCATCTGTCCGTTAGCTCGGGCGGCTCCGGCCATCTGCCGGGAAGACGTCCTCCGGGCAGGTGTCAGTTTTCATCCGGTCATCATCTGCTGCTTGATCGCAGTCATCGCCCGCTCAACGATCTCCCAGACATTCTCGTTCTCCATCCGGTACAGCCTCTGGAGGGCCGGGAGCGCGTGCGGGTTCCCGATCTCCCCAAGTGCCCATGCTGCCTTCATCCTGACCCGGGCGTCATCATCCCAGAGAGTATCAATAAGCGGCTGTACCGCTGCGGGGTCGCGAAGTCTCCCGAGCGATTCGGCAGCCTTCCAGCGGACGCTTTCGTTCTCATCGTCAAGCTGTCCCAGGTAAAAAGCGAGTTTTGCCTGGTACGCTTCATTCCTTTCCGGGGTACCTTCCGGTTCGTTTCCCTGCTGTTGCATTGATAAAGCACGGTTGCCTTCTCCGGGCTCTTCCCCTTCGTCACTCCTGGTAACCCGGGGACGGGCCTCGTCAGCATCCTGATCGGGCATACGGGAAAAAGACCCTGCGGGAAAAAATAGGTTTCGGCAGGCTTGTGTCTGCAGCTGTTCTTTTGGTTTATTCCTTATCCTTGACGTACAGGAACCCGTCGGGCTCCTTGTAATCGGTCTTAATGACAATCGTATTGGATATCCGGTTGAAGACCCGGAGTTTTGTCTCGGGCATACCGAGCCAGCCGATGAGGCAGTCAAGGAGAAGGACCGGGAAAAATGCCTTCCCGATACTTTCGATAGCCGCGATATGATAGTTGATCTTCGAACCGGTCCTCGAAACGACTTTGAGGTTCATGACCATCTTCCCGATCGACTGTCCCCTGAACCCTTCGAGCACGGTCCAGTACAGGAAAAAAAAGACGGTCTGGAACCCGATTTCGAAGGGATCGCTGTGGAAAACGTCCCAGTATACGGGAATCGGCCAGACGGGTTCAAGGATTCCCCTCACGATATTTAAGAACAGGATAACAAGGATTACGTCGACAAGCCAGGCCCAGAACCGTGTGCTCCACCTGGCGAGATAGAGCGTGTTGCGGTTATCCGGTTCAAAGCAGCCCGGTCCGGTGGCCGGGTCCATTGACGGGGCATCACAGGGTACTGCCTCCGGTTGCTCTTCTGTCATTGCAAGATCATCATGTGCTGCATTCATGAATCAAGGTTACCTTTCCATCCAGCCCGTACGGTTCCGGACCGGCAGGGACATCTCCTTGCACCGACAAACTATTTTGCCGAAAAAATGCCACTAAAGACTAAACAGGCTATTGAGACGCCAGCGGAGGTTGTCATGAGAGACCCAGTAATCACTGAGTTTACCGGGATGAGACGGGATACCGTCCGGCGGATTTACCAGTACGGCGGAGGGGGGGTCCGGGTCTATACCGGGAAGAACGCATTGCGGAGGATCTACCGGTTCGATCCGGATGCGAATATCATGACCGAGCGTGACATCCGGAGGGAGGACCGGGTCGTCCGCCGGTTCCTGTTCGATAATTACGGGATGCTTGCCGAGACTTTTGCATTCGGGGAGCGGCCTCATAATTACCATTACGAGGACGGAGCAAGGCGGATCGTTGTCCGCGACGGTGGGGAACGCGGGGCTGTCGGTAAGACGTTCCTCTTCGAAGGGCAGGGGATATCGGAGACCGCATGGGGGCGGGACGGCGAGATCGAGCGGGTGTACGTCTTTGAACCCGGTAACGGCTCGATTGTCGTCCGGCTTGGGGGATGGTACGGGGATGTTGACCGGAACTTCATCTTCGAAGGTATCAACGCATCCCTCTTCCGGGAGCCGGAGGCGTTTCTCCAGTTCCTGATGTTTACGGATCTTTCCGAGGAAGAGCGGGATGAGCTGCCCCGGACCCGGCCCGCTGAGTCGAGCCGGGTGGATCCGGTAGCACCGGCGGCATCTGCCGCCTGCAGCAAATACGCGTACACCGGGATACGCCATACCCCGAACGACTATGGCGGCGATACAGCGGGTTCCGGTGGCTCTTTACGCCCGGTCCCCCGCGGGAGGCAGGAGGACGAGATCCCCGGCCGGGCAAACCCCGTCTCGTTTGACGAGCGCTGGCAGAGCGCGACGGCCCAGCGGTACGCGAATGCCGGCAAACCGCCCGAGCGGAGCAGCAGCCCGATTCCGTTCAACGAACGATGGGATAGTGCCACGTCCCGGAATGAGCGACCCCTCCCCGGGAGATCCGGGGACGGGACAGCGGGTCCGATCCCGTTCAGCGAGCGGTGGGAGAGTGCAACATCACAGAAAGAGCGTCCTCTGCCCGGCAGGTCCGGTGACCGGAACGGAAGCCCTATCCCATTCGATGAACGCTGGCAGAGTGCTACAAACCGGGATAATCCCCCGGCCCGGCCGACAACCGGCCGGCCGAGCCGTGACATCTCGTTTGAAGAGCGGAAGAGCGGTGAACTGACCCCGCGCGATCCGCATGATGAGGACCCGGGCAACCGGCCGAGCCGGGAGATCTCCTATGAGGAACGCCGCCAGAAACGGCGGTAATTTTTTTCACCCTATTTGCGGAGCAGGAAAAATCCCCGTCCCCTTCACCCGGGGGCCGGCAGGGGGACTGCAACCGGTCTCATTTTTCGTCCCCGCCAACCCGATAGTTCGGGCAATGAAGCGGGAAGATTCGCACCGGCCGGAGGTGCTCTGGGAAAAGAATCCGGTGACAGGTCAATCGCACCGGAGTTTTCCGGCATGTGCGATGTCTTCGAGTTCGTGCTCCTCAAAAAAGATTGTAACCAGTTCCGGCTTTACCCCGCCAACCGATACGAGCGTTTCCGTGAACTCTTCTGCAATCCGGCGTTTCTGGTCTTTTGAGAATCCTTTCCTTACCTTGAGTATGATGACCGGCATGATGCACCTTTTTAGATAATATGCAGGGCTCGTATTTAGATGTCCGGGGTAAGACTCCATGGTTCCCGCTCCCCGACCAGGCATAAAACCGGAACGGTTTTTACCGATTACTCCCGATATTCAGGAGTATCATGGACGGCATGCAATCCGACGGGCAGGGATCCATTGTTCCCACCCGGTCCCCGGGGGCAGCGAGGCAGAGGACCGTTCTTTTAAGCCTTGGCTGCGATGTCGCCCTGTGATTCCCGGAGATTCTCGCGTTTGTCCTCTCCGGGTCAGTCACCCTCTTTGCCGATGTCCTGAAATGCGGCAACGAGATTCTTGCAACCGTCTTTGCGCTCATAATCCTGATCCGGATCCGAGGCGGTGGGCAGTTCTCCTATGATTACGGAATGGGAAAGTTCGAAACGATTACCCGGACGGTAACAGGAGCCGTGATGCTCGTTTCGATCGTCATCATCATCGTCTCCGCATTCTACCGGATATACTCGCCTGAACCAATTCACCCGCTCGGAGCAGAGATCGGCGTTCCGCTCATGTTCGTTACCGCCATTGTGGACACCTGTCTCTGGAGGAAGAATTACCGGATCGCACAGGCAAGCCCTTCGCCGATCATGGAAGCCCAGTGGCGTCTCCGGCGGGCAAAAGCATTTGCGGATGTCCTTGTCCTCGCATCACTGGTGCTGTCCGTTGCGCTCGCCGGATACGCCGCCTCGGAGTATATCGATCCTGCGGCCTCCTTCATCATCATTGGTTTCCTCCTCGTTGCCGGGTGGCGGGAGATCTCATCTTCCCTCCCGGACCTCTTTGACAAGACGCTTGAAGAGGAGCTCCAGATCCTTATTCTCCGGGAACTGAGCTCGGTCTACCCGGAGTACAACGAATTTTTCGGGGTACGGTCGCGGCGCTCCGGGAGCACTGTCCATATCGAGATCTTCCTCGGTTTCGACCCGGAGAAGAAGATCGGGGAGGTGCAGGATTTTGCCGATGCGCTCAAGTGTTCGCTCGAGAAGCAGATCGAGGGAAGCAGAGTCTTTGTCGTACCCACCCGGGAACCCCCTTCGAAAAGGGAAGAATGGTAAGTTTTATCACGCCATATCCCGATCGTTTTCGAGAAGGGTTTGAGCCTATCGTGCGAGCAAAATTTGCAACCGTGGATGAGTATATCGGGTCGTTTCCCGTGGATACCCGGCGTCTGCTGGAAGCGATCCGGCAGGTGATCCGGAGGGCAGCGCCGGATGCGGAAGAGACGATCAGTTACGGGATGCCGGCATTCCGGGAGAACGGGATTCTCGTCTATTTTGCGGCCTTTGCCGATCATATCGGGTTCTTCCCGACAGCGTCCGGGATTGAAGCGTTCAAAGACGATCTTGCGGCTTACAAAACCTCGAAAGGTACCGTGCAGTTCCCGTACGGAAAGCCGATCCCGTACGATCTGGTTGAGAAGATCGTGGCGTTCCGGGTACGGGAAAACCGGAAGAAGATCTCGTCGTCGGGGCCGGGATAATCCCGCAGGGGAAATACGTTAAGGATCCCGGATAGAATTTCGTTTTCCACGCTTTTTTTTTAAACGGCTCTGCATTATATCTTGTACCAGAGTGTGAGATCGTCATGCCCAGTGTACGAGTACCCCATTTTTGCGAACTCGAAATCGCCCGCACTTTTCCCCGATTGCCCTGAAACACTCTCAAAACTCTCCGTTTTCGCGTTTTGAAATTTATTCAGGTAAGGTTTTTATATTACATATCCAAGGATCCGGATGTCAGAGGGGCCCCGATGACACACAACCACAGAAAAAATGGAGTATAAGAGCATTACAGAAAAAGATTCAGAGAAGAAAATTCCGGGCCCGTCAGGGTCCGGTGAATCGGGGACCGGCCCAAAACCCGGGGAAGAAAAGAAAAAGATCGTGCAGTCCAAACGTCCGGCGGTACCGCGGCTCGTTGAGCGGGCCACGGCACTGAGAGGGCAAAGTTTCGGCCGGCCACCGGAACCGAAGCATGTCATCCGGCGCGGGACCACGATGGATATCAACGCAAAAGATGCCGAGATCCCGTACGTGAAGTTCGAAGCAGCGGTCCGGGATCTGGTCTGCTCGCTGATGGAGCGGCAGGACCGGATGAACGAGTCGATCTTCAACAGGATCAACGATATCGATTACCGGCTCGAAGATCTTGAAGAGGACCACTCGGCACCCGGAAGGTCCCGATGACCAAAGGCCGGCGCCCGAAAAAAGCCATCGATGACGCAAAGGAGATTGCCGGCCGGCGCGGTGACGTGGAAGAGCTGGTCAGCAGGCGCACCGGTGCCTTCGACTTCATCATCAACGAGCCGGACCGGGTCGTGTACGTGAAAGTGAAACGCTCGCAGAGCTCATCCACCTGTGCGCTCGAAGTTCTTTGCAGGTACCAGCGCGAGATCGCAAGCCTTCATCGCGTGGCCTTGACACGCGTGACCGCCCGGGAGTTCTGGGTCCGGTCGCCGAACGGAACCTGGCAGTTCTTCCTGATCCGGCACGACTCGATCCTGGAGATCCGGGCAAATGGCATGTACATACCGTGCGAGTCCATCCCGGCGAGGACCGTGGATCTCTCCAATGTCCCGACCGTCGGGGCGGAAGTGCATGGGTCTTCGCTGGAAGATTGGGAATAACCCTTTTTTGGCACCCTTCCGGAGGGTATCTCCGGAAGGGCAATCCGGGCCCTTTACGGGCTCCGTTTGGCTGTTTTTCGATCGTTTTCTGTAAAAAATGGTGCAGTTTTACACAGGGTTTTGGAGGAATCGTTTTGCGAGCGATTCCGGCGAAACGGGGCACTATCGTTCGCGCTTTGAAAACGTTAATGTACGCTTATGGGTGACAAAAGTCCCGGATCATGAGGGGTAAGAGGGGCGAAATGAAAGGAAGGGGGGTTTGGGTGAACCTGAAAATGAAACGGTGATCCGATACAATCGCCAGTCCCGGTGGGTAGCAGGCCGTGATGAAACAATTTATTCGTTTGACAGCATACCCAAGATCAGTGGTCAGGAGGTTTATTCCGGATGGCACCAGATTCCAACGAATGGTTCCGGCAGGCACAATACGATCTCGGTACTGCTGAATCTCTCGTATCCGCAGAGCGATATCCTCCGGTCATATTCTACTGCCACCTCGCCCTGGAAAAAGCCCTGAAAGCATTGTATGTGGAAAAGTTCAACGAAGCACCGGATAAGACTCACAGTCTCGTATTTCTGGTTGAAATCCTTGAGCTGGAGTTACCCCAAAAATTCATGGATTCGTTGTTCGTCATCAATCGTATCGGGATTACCGGAAGATATCCCCATAACCTTGATCAGGTTCTTGAACAATATACAAAAGAGAAGACAGAGAAAATTCTTCGCGAGACACAGGAGATTCTCAGATGGTTGATGCAAAAGTCCTCGAAGCGGTAAATTTTTTCAGCGCTGTCGCACGAAAGAACGGGATCCATATCAACGACCTTATCGTGTTCGGGTCTTCAGTCCGGGGAACAACATCTCCTCATAGTGACATCGATATTGCAATCATCTCTCGTGATTTTGCCGAAAAAGACATTTTTGAACGGGCTCTTCTGACAAAAGATGCCGAGATCCAGACGGTCAGGAAATTCAGGGTTGCTCTCGATATCCTGACCCTGACTCCCGAAGAATTTCAGGATCCGGCGTCTATTCTTGCGGGGGCGATCAGGAAAGGACTTGTCGTTCCGACCATCTCATCAGTCTGAAATACTTTTAATAATCGGGTTCAGGACTGTCGTGGTCCAACAAGCCTGTCTTAATAATTTTTTCGAATCATCTACCTGCCCACTCGAAGTCCTCTATAAATACCAGCGCGAGATCGCGAGCCTTCATCGCGTGGCCCCGACACCCGTGACGGCCGGGAATTCCGAAAAATATTATGTGCCACAACAGCGATACAATTTTTATACGAGTGGTAAATCCCGCTACGTGGTACGAGGAGGTGACGAGAGATGAAGGTGAAGACACTGCATGAAATTCATGATGAAGGAATGAATGCCCTTTTAAAGACTCTCGGCCCTGTCGACATGATCCGGTTTATCCAGATGTTCGATCACGGACACGGGGATTACACAAAAGAGCGGAAACAGTGGCTCAGTAACGATCTCGATGAAGTCTGTGAAGAGATCCGGAAGATGCAGAAGCAGGAATGACCCTTGCGTCTGAAGTCAAATCTGTTTTTCTATTAAATCTCCCTGAATATCCGGCACGGTTCTCAGGAACTTTGCTATTTTGTCCTGGCGTCGTGACCAATAGCAAAAAATGTACACCGTACACCTCCATGAGTCCCTGACCCGCGTGACCGCCCGGGAGTTCCGGGTCCGGTCACCGGATGGAACCTGGCAGTTCTTCCTTATCCGGCACGACTCCATCCTGGAGATCCGGGCAAATGGCATGTACATACCGTGCGAGTCCATCCCGGCGAGGACCGTGGATCTCTCCAATGTCCCGACCGTCGGGGCGGAAGTGCATGGGTCTTCGCTGGAAGACTGGGAATAACCCTTTTTTGGCACCCTTCCGGAGGGTATCTCCGGAAGGGCAATCCGGGCCCTTTACGGGCTCCGTTTGGCTGTTTTTTGATTTGGTTTTGCAAAAAGCGGTGCAGTTTTACACAGGTTTCCGGGGGAATCGTTTTACGGGCGATTCTGGCGAAACGGGGCACTATATTTCGCGCTTTGAAAACGCTATTGTACGCTTATGGGTGGCAAAAGTGCCGGATCATGAGGGGTAGGAGGGGCGAAATGAAAGGAAGGGGGGTTTTGGGATGCTGGAGAATTGCGACTGCCACCTCGATACTATTAAATCGAAAAAATCTGCATTTCACGTCGCTTATTGCAAGGTGCATGAACCTAGGATGGATGGGCTTTGGCAAACGCGAACATGTTTTAGTTCCGGACCCTCATAGCTTTTGGGATCAACAATACTCAGAATTGGCCGGGCTATTGTTGAATGACGGAAATGATCCGATCGACAATCGTCGTCATTGTATCATCTTTCAGATGCCCTGCGGTATATTGGATAATTCTTTTATCGGCAGTAAATATCCGGGTTGGCCGTACATTGCTCTCCTGCCGGAGAGATCCTGAAGAAAAATCAGTCTCGCTGATGAGAATTGCATACCGGTCCGATATAAGCCGGCTGGTTATCTGGCAGAGGATCACATCGTCGCCATCCGGTGTTGCGAGGACAAGGGCAGGACGTTTCTTCGCGCTGCTCAGATCGGAGAAAGGAAACAGGACGACAACGATGTCGCCCTTTACAAATCCGCCCATGCCTCGTCTTCCTCAGGACGCAGCCAGTCCTTTTTGAGGGAAGATTCGCTGGCAAGTGCCGTGTCGGAAATTATTTTGCCGGCTTTCTTCTTTTTTTCCCGGATAAAATCAAGGATCTCGCGATAGTGCTGGCGAGGCACCTGGTGCAGTTCCCTGATGATCTGTTCTTCGACTTCCATTTGGCTCTTCACTTGTCGCGATGTCTGATCAATCCATTATGCGAGAGAGATAATCAGGTTTCCTGTTAAGGATGTGTCCACATCGAGCCGGGACAGAGGATCAAAAACCAAGAATCATAAATGTTCTCCGGATGAATATACCCTGAGATGACCGACATCCGACCCCCGTGGGCAGCGATACGATCGGTTCTTGCTGATGCTGCGAGGTGGTCGCGTGAAGTACCGGTGCCGCCTTCGTGGATGGTTGGTTCTGCTCTCGGCATGGGTATCCCCATTGCAGCGTGTGCGGCAATCGGGCGCACGGACCTCGGCATGCTCGCATCGATCGGGGGGCTTGCCGTGGGCGGGGCCGGGGGCTACGGGAATCTCCGCGACCAGAGTCTCCGGCTGGCGTACGCTGTGATCGCCGGTGCTCTCGCAATCCTGATCGGCTCGGCATCCGGGGGTTATGGCTGGATCACCGGTGCAGTTGTCGTTATCGCCACTATCTTCGCGGCGGTGATCGGTAGGTTCGGCCGGACCATTGCCCGGTACAGCAGCCTGTTCATCGTCTTCGTTGTTATCGGGACGAGCATCCATACGGAGGGAGCTGTCAGTCCTGCCGGGGCAACGCTCATCTTTATCGCCGGCGCGATCTGGACCATGCTGGTCTCGCTCGCGGCGTCCGGGCTCTTCCGGGTTCTGGGAATGGAACCGGTCCCGGATCCCGATGCGATCCCTGGCAGACCGCCGACATCGCCATCAATCAAAAACCGATTGCGCCGGTGGTCTGCGTCGCTGTCCACAAGGACCGGCTGGCAGTACCCGCTGCGCATCGGCCTCTGCATGCTTGCCGCCGAGATCGTGGCGGTTCTCTGGGGCCAGCAACAGGCATACTGGATTCCCCTGGTCGTGGCGCTCGTGGTCCAGCCCGGTCTTGAGACCACGGGCTCCCGGGTATTCCAGAGGGCGATCGGGACGTTTGCCGGTGTTCTTGCGGTGAGCCTCCTGCTCCTGTGGTCTCTTCCGATCGGGCTGCTGGCCCTGATCGTGATGATCCTGGCCGGGCTGCACCCCCTCCTGAAAGTGCGCAACTATGCACTGTATTCGGCGGTCATGACGCCCCTTATCCTGATACTGCTCGAGTTCGGCAAACCGATGACGCCGGAGATACTTTCCTACTGGCTCATCGATACGGCTGTCGGGCTTTCGATCGCGATTGTCCTTGGTTACCTTATCTGGTCTGAGAAGGATTCACTTTTGAATGAAGGGAAGGCCCGAAGCTAGGGAGGACGGGGGCGTTCAGCCTCGTCGGAAGACCGGGAATAACCTTTTCTGCCCTCTTCCCGAGAGTATCTCCGGTAGGGCAATCCGGGCTCTGTACGGGCTCCGTTTCGCTGTTTTTTGATTTAGTTTTGCAAAAAATGGTGCACTATTACACAGTGTTTTAAAGAAATCGTTTTGAGTGCGATTCATGAGAAACGGCGCACTATCCTTCGCGCTTTGAAAACGCTAATGTACGCTTATGGGTGGCAAAAGTCCCGGATCACGGGGGGTAGATGGGGCGAATTGAAGGAAAGGGGGTTTTTGGAGGTGGACCCGGCCCCTCGGGATATCTTAGTGCCAGATCGATGGCATTTGCCAGGCTTGTCACCTGCATGCAGAGGGGCGAGGCCAGGTATGTAGTGCGTGGGCGGACCCGGGACCGGTTCAGGACCGGGCCGTTGTCTTGTGCATTAGGACGAATCGATGAATCATTTTAGGCTGCAGGCCGGCAACCCCCTCCCGTTTTTCCGGGCGGGAATGAGATCCCCCCGGCAATTGCCGGAATATCAGACCTCGTTCAGAGTTGTGCGGGAAATGCTTTTTCATTTGAACATCCCATGGTTCCGGTTGTAGATAATGTCCGATAAAAATCAGTCCCTATCCTGTATGCGATCCGGAATTCTCCCTTGCATAGGGATACTCTTTGTTATCCTGCTGAGTGTCGGATGTACCGGTACATTTTCCGGCACACAGGATATCGTGCCGGCGACTCCGGTTTCTTCAGGTACCGCGACGAATCAGACCCCCGATACCAGCACATTCGATCATCAGATTACGATGCAGGTTGTCATGGTGGACGAACAGGCAAATGCCGAATATGCTACGGTCTCAGTACTTCACTAATTTTTAGCCGAGGCTAATCAAAACCGGCAGATCTAAATAGGCAGCGGGCGCCGCATATGGCAAATAGACGACAATTCACCCGCCGAATAAAGAATGAGATCCGAGCAGAAGATTGTTCCGAAATAGCAGTGGATGCAATCAACCGGAATCTCACCATTTCCATCAACGGAACACTGAGACAAAAGACGCTTATCCAGTCACTTGTTGGGATGTCAGCAACCAAACTATCCGTGCATTCCATCAATAAGGCCGGAGAAAAAGTCCCGTGTGAAACGTCAGTCAGATACCATTTATCGAAGGTGGATTTAGAATCGCTTTTCGAAATACAATCAAAGATCCTCACCTATTCAAACGATCAGATCCTTGTTCCCGGAAAATCGTATCATTTTGCCATAGATTTCACCGACGATCCTTATTATGGCGAAATTATCGAAGCGAACAAAGATTACGTCCTCAAGAGTAAAATGAAGAAATCAACAACCACATTTTACTCGTATGTTTCGCTCTCCATAACAACAAAAGGTCAACGGCAGACCCTTGCAGTTTTCCCGGTGAAGAAGGGTGTGTCAAAGGTCGAGTACATCCGGAAATTTTTGGCCATAATCCACAACGCAAAAGTGAACACCCAAGTACTCTGTCTTGATCGGGGATTTTACTCAAAAGATGTGTTCTCATTTCTCCAGAAGGAAAAGATCCCGCACATTGTTCCGGTGAGAAAACACGGCGAAGAACTCAAGAAAATACTCCGGGGAAATCATTCCCGGTATGCACAGTATACGATGATGGGAACTGGCGAACCTCTTTCTCTTACTCTGGCAATTGATGTCCAGTACCTTCTGGGAAGGAATAAGAAATACGGGAATGTGAACCTGGGTTACGTCGTGTATGGTATTAACTGGAAACCCCGTCGGATCTACCGGGTCTACAAGAACCGGTTTGCGATCGAGTCTTCGTACCGTATCCGGAATATCGTGAAAGCAAGGACATCCACAAGAAACGTTGTGATCCGGTACCTGCTGACGATAATCTCTTTCCTTCTCAAAAATATCTGGGTCTCTCTTCAATGGATGTTCTTCTCTAAGGTTCAACGAGGACCAAGAACCGTTGCTGAAGATTTGTTCCGTTTCGATTTCTTCCGGCTATTGGTCTGGGAAGGGATTCGGAAAAAACTCAAATTTGTCTCATTTGTTTCTGTTCTTCGACCGTTTGGTTGATCAGAGGTTGAGAGTATTGATGACTTGCCAAAATTCACGGAGGTAAATTTAGAGAAGTACTGAGTCTCTGTACTTTTTGAGCACACACTCTAGTATGGAGACAATGTACCTTAGATCTTTCGGTCCATGGTGCCGTCGATTTTGAAGAGGTTTTCTACAGAGCAGATTTTTTTTCAAATTCTCTGGGTTTATAAAAAAAATTTCGCCATCTCATTGTTTAAAAATGTAAACGTAAACCAAATAGTGCTATATACAAACCCGTAAAAAATACTTAAAACAGGTGAAGAATAATAAGAAAATTTTGTCGATAAACATGGGAGAAAATATGGACGAGCCGAACATCCGACAGGAGCTGAACAAATATAAAAAATTTAAAAAAGTTGATGGGGCAACCTATCGAAAAGTAAACCAGTTTCTCAGGAAAAGAACATACATAACTGCTCGGGAATGGGCACTTGCCCGGTTATGCACAGATTTTCGTACGTCGAATGGGGCTGAGATGACATTTATTGGAAAACATCTGCCGGAACTTGTCCCGTTCATGGAGGAGGAGTACACGCCCCAGGCAGTAAATCAGGCCCGTACCTCATTTAAGAAAAAGGTTCGAAAATCCAGTGCTACTTTCTTTTATGGAGCGATGTGTGGCTTTTTTACTACCGATGAATTGGATGATCTGCTCTTTGAGGCAAGTGAAGTTGCCCGGTTTCTTCTCGAAGTAGAAGGTACAACACTCGATATTGATGAAGAAATAGAAATTGAAGACCGAATTACCGGCGTTATGAGAAGTGTTGGAGAGGCAGCAAAAACGATTCTCAAATCCAGGGTTGAGGAACACGCCTCGATCGAATCATCGGACTCAATTCAACAAGGTGAAGGACCACTTCCACAAGATATGCAGGAAAATATTATAAATGATCTTCCTTGCGGAGCGGACAAGAATGGTGAATCCGAACCTCCGGAAAATATGCTGGACAAAGAGGGTCTCATTTATCAGGAAAAGATCCAATCGCCAATAATCGGGAAAACGGTTGCATTCACCGAATTGATTCCCTCCCCCCAGAACTCATATTGCTTTCCTGCGGAAAAAATTGAAAAAATAGTGCCTGATGTAATTTTAAAAACAGAAAATAATTCGGGAGAGCAAACGTGAAAATCATTCAGCTTGTTGGCAGATCCAACTCTGGCAAAACAACATTCATCAAAAAACTGATTCCCGAACTACGTAAAATTGGTCCTGTTGGTGTGATCAAGCACCTGGGAGATCACGACTATATCCTTGAAAAGGATAAAGACAGCACGGGATTTTTTGAATCCGGAGCCTATATTTCCATAGGGATAGACAGCACAAAATCAGTAATAGCTCTCCATAACGATTCCCTTGACGAAATGTTGATATTTCTTTTCAACCAGGGAATCAGTTTTGCTGTGATTGAAGGGTTTAAAAAAAGGACATTCAAAAAAATTGTTATCGGTGATCTCAAGACAGAAAATTCTCTGCTGGTAAATCCAGATATTCAAAAAGTACTGGATTCATTGGATCTTTTCGATAATTTTTATCCTTAATCTTTATTGGAGTGAGTACGAGTGGAAAAGGAAAACAAACGAGGAATAACAAGCATGGGGCGGAAACAGCTCTTCGGAACAAACGGGGTCAGGGGAATTATCGGAAAAGATATGACACCCGGACTTGTGTTCACGATAGGCAAATCTCTCGGGAGTATGAGGAAAGGTCGGCTCGCCGTAGGCAGGGACACAAGAACTTCAGGTGACGTATTGATTAAGGCCATCAAAGCAGGTATTCTCGCATCGGGTTGCGAGGTTGTCGATTGCGGCATTCTTCCTACCCCAGCCCTTCAATACATTATCCGGGAGCATTTTGATGGGGGGGCGATGATCACTGCCTCACATAATCCACCTGAATATAACGGGGTAAAAATTATCGAACCTGACGGCACCGAAATGGGTGATGAGGAGACAATCAGATTAGAACAGATAATATTCTCGCACAGTGCAGGAACGGTCGAATGGAACGAAATTTCCCGGCAGACTTACGCGCCAAATCTCATCGATGAATATGTAACAGCAATTGTAAATCATTACCCTGGAAAACCGGGTAAAGGAATTACCGTTGTTGTTGATCCGGGTTCCGGCCCTGCCTGTCTCACAACAGCCCGCATCCTTAGGGAAATAGGGTGCAGAGTCCTGACAGTCAACGGTATCATGGATGGCACTTTTCCGGGCAGGCTTCCTGAGCCATCAGCCGAAGGTCTGGAGGTCCTGTCAGAACTCGTAAAACGGTCTGGCGCAGCATTCGGTGTTGCACACGACGGAGATGCAGATCGCGCAGTCTTCGTTGATGAAAATGGAGATTTTGTCGAAGAGAATGCAGAGTTTGCCCTTATTGCGCAAACGATGTGCGTGAAGAAAGGGGTCATTGTCACACCCGTGAGCACGTCAAAGATGGTGGAGTTGGTAGCAAAAAACAATGGATGCTCAGTAGTGTACACGGAAGTAGGCAGCATTTATGTCGCTCGTAAGATGCGATCATTAATTGAGAAAGGAACGGAAGTGATATTCGGTGGTGAAGGGAATGGCGGACTCATTTTCCCAACCCATCAGTTCTGCCGTGATGGTGGAATGACTGCTGCTATGATGGTAAAAATTCTCGCTTCAGAAAATGTGGCACTTTCCGTGTTGATCAAACAGCTCCCAAAAAGATGTATGATCAAAGATAAAATCAAAGCGACGGAGGGCGAAAAGGTTCTCGGAATGCTTAAATCCGTTTATACAGATTCAAAAACTGATGAAACAGACGGACTAAAAATATTCCGGGCCGATTCGTGGGCGCTGGTCCGGGCATCGGGCACAGAGCCCATTGTGCGGATTATTGTCGACTCACCGGGTACTGAAGAATGCCGGATTTTTTTCCAGGAACTAATGAACCATATTCAGTGCTTGAAGGAAACATAGCAATAATTTAATTAAATAATTTTATTCTAACGTTAACTGATTAAAACCTCATTATATACTATCTTAAGAGATTCTGCTTCCAGATTCTGGAAAAACCTCAATTATTCTTCAATAACTTAAAAAAAATTTTTTTAGTCGTAATCAACATCTGTGGTATCCCGAATTGATTTTACACATATAACCATTTCTGCGCATAGTTCAGAATCCTCTCCGGGGGTAGACGGTACCAGAATGCGTTATAAGGCTCATCGTAATCGAGACTCATGTGAGGTTTGATGACATTGTGCCAGTGAACAATTTTATCGACAGAACCGAACTTCGCGATCCTTCGTTCGACTTCTCCGAAGAACCGTTCAATTTTGCCGTTCGTTTGAGGGTGTTTTATCCTGGGTGGGATGTGTTTGATGTTGTGATGAACAAGAAACTCTCCGAATTTATGATGGGCCTGTTCACGGTTCCGAGCTGAAACGAATTGTGTACCGTTGTCAGTAAGGATCTCGCGGGGCGTACCGTACATCTGGAATCCCTGATTCAGAACCGTGAGAGTGTTCTCGGTAGTTGGAGAATCGAATACCCCGTAGCAGGTGATGAGGCGGGATGAATCATCCATGAATGCGATCAGCCATTTCTTCGATCCATTAAGTTCGAACTCTTTCCAGTCTCCCTGCCACATCGACATGGAATGAGTACGTTCGTACCGAACATATTTCCGTTGTTGCCGTTTTTTCATGTTGATCTCCACCAGACCGTGGTTCAACAATACCCGATAGATTCGATTATGCGGGATACGGATCCCGAGTGTTTCCTCAATCTTTTTCTCCAGATGGATTGGACCAATGTTGTTGGATTGATAGGTTTCGAGGATCAACTCTTCTGCTCGATCATCGATGGCTTGGGGCTTTCTTCCAGATTGCCTGAGTACCGGATATTCTCCCGATTCTCTGAACTGGTTGATGAGCTGATACACTCGTTGACGGGTAATCTGGAAATACCGGGCAATCTCAACAACGGGTTTCTCATTTACCCATTGCTGAATGATCCTCTGGATATCCCGATTCGATAATTTGCTCACATCGATATTTACATGTGATGTCAAATGATTTCGGGATAGGACAGACCACTACCTGGAGGTCCCGTATGACCTGTCCGATGTGCTCTTCATTGCGACTGCAAATTCCCTTGCGAACATTTCGGCACCCCTTTTCGACAGAATGGAGTATATCGAGATCTCCGGCTACACGAAAAATGAGAGGTTCGCCATTGCAAAAGATCACCTAGTTCCAAAAACGCTGGAAGAACATGGTCTCAATGCCGAGAAACTCCAGTTTGAAGATGAGGCACTTTCAGCCATCATCGAAAAATATACCCGGGAAGCCGGGGTCCGGTGGCTGAAAAAACAGCTCGCAAAGACTGCACGGTTTGTCTCCGAAAAGATTGTTTCCGCAAAAGTCGATCTCCCGTTCATCGTAAAAGCCGAAATGTTGGATGAGATCCTGGGAAAAGAGATTATCCGGCAGGAAGATGCCCGGAAGGAGATGGTCCCGGGTGTTGTGACCGGCCTTGCATGGACCCCCGTCGGGGGCGACATTCTCTTTATTGAGGGAACGTTCATGCCCGGAAAAGGTGACCTTACCCTGACCGGCCAGCTGGGCGATGTGATGAAAGAATCTGCGAAGATTTCTCACAGCCTCATACGGTCGCGGCTTGCCCATACCACGAACAGCTTTGACTTTATCAAAAGCGATATCCACATCCACGTGCCCTCGGGAGCAACACCCAAAGATGGACCTTCAGCAGGGGTAACACTCTTTACATCGCTTGCTTCACTGATTACCGGCAAAACCGTTGACCCGAAAGTCGCAATGACCGGCGAGATTACCCTGAGTGGCGCAGTACTTCCTGTTGGTGGAATAAAGGAGAAGATTCTGGCTGCCCACCGGGCCGGGATAAAAAAGATAATTCTCCCGAAAGATAACCTGCATGATCTTGAAGATGTACCGGAAGACGTACGAAGCGAGTTGAGTTTCATGCCCGTAGAGACCGTAGAGGATGTTCTCAAGGAGGCGCTGGGGATCAATCTCCCAAGACTCGTTATCTCCTATATGGGAGATAATAATTTTATCGCTGCACAAAACCTTTGAGCCGGAAGCTCACGATATCGATTATCGCCAGGGATTGTGAAGCAATGCTAAATCCCGCCAATACCCCTCTTTTAAGAATCCCGGAGCCGGGGTCCTGATTTCCGGTATCCAAACCCCGATCCGGAACAAAAATAATATTCTCCCCTGTTTAACAGAACCACGGGATTTCTTATGAGTAAACGGCAGTTCAAAGCAGACGATCCCGAGCGTCGCAAGTGGCAGGATCCGGAACAGATTTTTGACATGATAGGGCTTGCCCCTGGCATGATTTTTGTCGATATGGGATGCGGCGATGGTTACTTTGCCCTCCCCGCAGCACGGAGGGTCGGGAACCGGGGAAGGGTGTACGCTGTTGATATCGATGGGGATGCAGTCTCTCGTCTCCAGTACTTCACTAATTTTTAGCCGAGGCTAATCAAAACCGGCAGATCTAAATAGGCAGCGGGCGCCGCATATGGCAAATAGACGACAATTCACCCGCCGAATAAAGAATGAGATCCGAGCAGAAGATTGTTCCGAAATAGCAGTGGATGCAATCAACCGGAATCTTACCATTTCCATCAACGGAACACTGAGACAAAAGACCCTTATCCAGTCACTTGTTGGGATGTCAGCAACCAAACTATCCGTGCATTCCATCAATAAGGCTGGAGAAAAAGTCCCGTGTGAAACGTCAGTCAGATACCATTTATCGAAGGTGGATTTAGAATCGCTTTTCGAAATACAATCAAAGATCCTCACCTATTCAAACGATCAGATCCTTGTTCCCGGAAAATCGTATCATTTTGCCATAGATTTCACCGACGATCCTTATTATGGCGAAATTATCGAAGCGAACAAAGATTACGTCCTCAAGAGTAAAATGAAGAAATCAACAACCACATTTTACTCGTATGTTTCGCTCTCCATAACAACAAAAGGTCAACGGCAGACCCTTGCAGTTTTCCCGGTGAAGAAGGGTGTGTCAAAGGTCGAGTACATCCGGAAATTTTTGGCCATAATCCACAACGCAAAAGTGAACACCCAAGTACTCTGTCTTGATCGGGGATTTTACTCAAAAGATGTGTTCTCATTTCTCCAGAAGGAAAAGATCCCGCACATTGTTCCGGTGAGAAAACACGGCGAAGAACTCAAGAAAATACTCCGGGGAAATCATTCCCGGTATGCACAGTATACGATGATGGGAACTGGCGAACCTCTTTCTCTTACTCTGGCAATTGATGTCCAGTACCTTCTGGGAAGGAATAAGAAATACGGGAATGTGAACCTGGGTTACGTCGTGTATGGTATTAACTGGAAACCCCGTCGGATCTACCGGGTCTACACGAACCGGTTTGCGATCGAGTCTTCGTACCGTATCCGGAATATCGTGAAAGCAAGGACATCCACAAGAAACGTTGTGATCCGGTACCTGCTGACGATAATCTCTTTCCTTCTCAAAAATATCTGGGTCTCTCTTCAATGGATGTTCTTCTCTAAGGTTCAACGAGGACCAAGAACCGTTGCTGAAGATTTGTTCCGTTTCGATTTCTTCCGGCTATTGGTCTGGGAAGGGATTCGGAAAAAACTCAAATTTGTCTCATTTGTTTCTGTTCTTCGACCGTTTGGTTGATCAGAGGTTGAGAGTATTGATGACTTGCCAAAATTCACGGAGGTAAATTTAGAGAAGTACTGGTCTCCGCGAACAGGCAGAACGGGAGGGCCAGGCAAATATTGTTGCCTGTACGAGCGAAGCCGAGACCGCAATTGTCTGTGAGCGTTGTGCCGATATCGTCTTCTTCGGGATTGATCTGCACGACTTTAATGATCCCGGGCAGGTAATCCGCAATGCACAGCTGATGCTTAAATCATCCGGAATTCTTGTTGATCTCGACTGGAAGGATCAGCCCATGGAATTTGGTCCGCCACTGCAGAAGAGATTTTCAATCGAAAAGGCCCGGCGCGTGATAGAGGCCGAAGGGTTTGATATTTTGTCTGTCAGCGACGCCGGTCCCTTTCATTATCTTATCCGGGGAAAAAAATCGTGAAATGCCCGGTATAATTTAACGTGCAGAGGGATTGATCGAAAGAACGCTGATCACATTATCGCGATTTAGAAAAATCCGGTATTGCGAGAAATTTTTTTTGTTTCGCTGTCTTGTAAAAAAAAAGTGTGAGGGTAGTCATGTATTCTTTTCTCCGGGACTCATGAACGTCTGATACCGTTCGCCCCGTTTCTCGATGCTCCTTATTCCCGTCGCATCATGCGGGCAGGAAATGCATAATAGCCTGGAGAATCGCGATGATGATGTTAAGGAATACATTCCAGTCAAACATTTTTCGCTCACCACCTTTGAGGTTATAAGCAAGCATGCTAGTCATTAGCACATAGGATTTCTGGGAAGTGAAAATTATTTTTCAGTCATAGAATAATTAAAATATGACTATTGAAAAACAACCCGGAAAAATTTCCCCCAGGCCGGTTCAGTTTGTCGTATTAACCGGTAGCGAGGATGGAACATCGGGAAGAGTACCGTTTTTGGATTTTTATGGGAAACCCTATTTGAGGATAGATAGCATCGGCGACCGAAAGATCTAAGGTGCAGTTTCTCCTTTTTTTGATTGTGCCATCATGAAATAAGGAGACACAAAAGAAACCGGCAAGTGGGAAATTCCGGTTTATCCACGTTGCATTATCTGAATAGTGGTTATTGTTGGGGGGTTCCGGGCTATCATCAGGGGCCAGTGATCCGGGAATTATCCCTGGATTCACCATGGACAGGACTCGCCTTCCCACCCAAATCCGGGCCCTTTTCGAGCCCGGATTACTTGTTTTTCCGGACCGGGATCTCACCATGAGGTAATAATTCACAAAAATGAGGTAATAATTCGTGAAATAATCCAAAATTCACGTCGGAGAAATGAGACACTAATTAGCAGCATTTGGATGGCGGATCGCATGCCGGATCGTATAATCATAGGGCCGGATCGAAAAAACCCCCTTTTTGGGGTAAAGTGAACAAAGTGGTCACGTCGGAGAACAAATTTCTCCGACGAGAAAAGGGGGGGTCCCGGGAAACCAGGTACTGTTCCGCAAGACCTGGCGGATGGTGTGGGGGATGCGGTCCTGAGGATCTCATTCTCCGACGGAGAGGGTCCGGAGCCGGGAGGGTCCGGAGCATGCCCGCCTGCAATTTTTGGTGCATTTTTACACACAATTTCCGTGAAATCTCGTATGGTGCTCTGTTTGGCTGGATTCGGATAAAATGTCCCCCGAAAAAAACCTTATTGTACGCTTTTGGGAGGTGTCCTATCCCGAAATCATTTGACATCACATGTAAATATCGATGTGAGCAAATTATCGAATCGGGATATCCAGAGGATCATTCAGCAATGGGTAAATGAGAAACCCGTTGTTGAGATTGCCCGGTATTTCCAGATTACCCGTCAACGAGTGTATCAGCTCATCAACCAGTTCAGAGAATCGGGAGAATATCCGGTACTCAGGCAATCTGGAAGAAAGCCCCAAGCCATCGATGATCGAACAGAAGAGTTGATCCTCGAAACCTATCAATCCAACAACATTGGTCCAATCCATCTGGAGAAAAAGATTGAGGAAACACTCGGGATCCATATCCCGCATAATCGAATCTATCGGGTATTGTTGAACCACGGTCTGGTGGAGATCAACATGAAAAAACGGCAACAACGGAAATATGTTCGGTACGAACGTACTCATTCCATGTCGATGTGGCAGAGAGACTGGAAAGAGTTCGAACTTAATGGATCGAAGAAATGGCTGATCGCATTCATGGATGATTCATCCCGCCTCATCACCTGCTACGGGGTATTCGATTCTCCAACTACCGAGAACACTCTCACGGTTCTGAATCAGGGATTCCAGATGTACGGTACGCCCCGCGAGATCCTTACTGACAACGGTACACAATTCGTTTCAGCTCGGAACCGTGAACAGGCCCATCATAAATTCGGAGAGTTTCTTGTTCATCACAACATCAAACACATCCCACCCAGGATAAAACACCCTCAAACGAACGGCAAAATTGAACGGTTCTTCGGAGAAGTCGAACGAAGGATCGCGAAGTTCGGTTCTGTCGATAAAATTGTTCACTGGCACAATGTCATCAAACCTCACATGAGTCTCGATTACGATGAGCCTTATAACGCATTCTGGTACCGTCTACCCCCGGAGAGGATTCTGAACTATGCGCAGAAATGGTTATATGTGTAAAATCAATTCGGGATACCACAGTTTTGGTTAAAAACCATAAAAGAAACGAAGTTGATTAAGATATTCTGTTTGTTCGCTGCATTCCGTCTGAAAATATTTTAGAAATGACCGGATGATCTGCCGAGGTTTTTTGTTTGTTTTTGTTTTTAATTTCGGGATGATTTCCGGAAATTTTTTAATCGATCCGATTTTACGGGTTTGAAACCCGATGCCCCATTCAGCGCGAAGGCTCATCCGGAATCTGAAGCACGAAATAGTGTGTGCCCGGAACCGCTTGCCGGCCGGGGATCATGTCCCGATCAAAGAGACATGATTATGTCCAAAGAGTGCCTGAAGAGTATAATCTCAAATATTCTGCCGCATTTTGCCAAAATAACCGCAAATATCCCCGACTTTATTGGAGGGCCACAGAGGCACTTTCTTTGGCAGATCTCCCATGAAATGGGGTAACGGAGGCGTCAAATCAAAAGAAGCTCAGCTTTTACCAATTATTTTTATCGCGTATAATGAGGTATTTTGGCAATCCGGCTTATTTTCTTCGATTTTTCGGGAAGACTGAAATCCGGGCACTTTACGAGCGTTTCCGGGACCGGTTTTTGGGAAACGGAGCCCGTACAGGGCCTGAATTTTATGCAAAGGGGGCTTGGGGAGATGCTGTCCCGGAGGTCTGTTTTTGGGGAAAACTGGTGGGTAGCCAGGATACCGGCAGAGGCGGTTTATCGCTCCGGCATGTTTCACACTATTTTGTTAAAAAAAATTTCCGGGTCTTTCCAAACGTAAAAAATAAGCGGATTGATTGGTAGTGTCTCTATATTGCTGTAAAATCAAAAATGCCCGATCTCTCATCATGCAACGTAAAGAGATCAGAGCAAGGGAAATGAATAACGTAATCCAGGATTATCCCGGCTCCGGAGTGAGATCCCATTTATATCTTGAATGTGTTCATTGAAGATCTGCCAAGCTTCAAATCTGGGGGTAATTCGAAATTCTTACCCCTGTTTTGTGAGAGGGTTCCTGCATAAATAAGTGCAGGGACATTTTCACTCAAAGGTATGGTTAAGTGGTATTAGGCGGCAAACCAATTGACTAATAAATTATGGGTTAAGTACCAATCCAGCCCCCAATCTGGTGATTATGATGGTAAACCCGGTTGCGGTAGCGATCTTCAGTTGCATGGTAGTAATCAGTTTAATGATGCCGGTTACTGCGTTTCCTGACGGTACAGGTAGCGGGAACCAAACCACCGGTTCGCTGAATCCGTCTATCCGGCATAACCACGATGGGTATTGGTTCGAAATCTGGCAGGACGATAATCGGACACTTCATTGCACAGGGTTGAATGATGAAGGGCAGTGTGAGATCCCCCGGGGGCTTGGGGCTGTCCGATCCTTTGCGGTAGGATCTGATTTTGTTGTTGCCGGGTTAGAAAATGGATCCGTTGTCGTGTGGGGAAGTAATCGACACGGTCAGCATAATGTTCCACCGAACCTGACAAATGTTACACAGGCTACGGATACTCTTGAAGGCTCGGTTGCCGTTCTCCTGGAGAATGGTTCAGTCATCGCCTGGGGAAATAACGATAAAGGTCAGACCGAAGTGCCATCAATCCTTGCCAATAATGTTACTGTCATTGAAGGTTCATCCTCAAATTTTATCGCGCTGACCCGGGATGGAACTGTTGTGGTTTGGGGGGACAATACCTTTGGCCAAGGTAATGTCCCAAGGGACATGGGAAAAATTGTCAGGTTTGCAGTCGGCAGGTATCACTTCGTTGCCCTTGATGAGAACGGTTCAGTGTTTGCCTGGGGCTGGAACTATTGCGGGCAGTGCAACATTCCCCGTGATATCGGAAAGGTACGTTCCATAGCTTCCCAAATGGATTCCAGCCTCATTTCTTTGGAGAACGGAACGGTTCTGGTATACGGCACATCCACTGGATCAACCGGTGAGATTGGGCCGAAAGTATACCCGGGAATATCCAAGACAAAATTTAAGACCAACCCTTCGTGGAAACACGAACCCTATGCAATTACTGAGAACGGAAAGACACTCGTTTGGGCATGGGATTCTCAATTCGCCACACTTCCGACGCCGGACGACTCTGATCCCGCCTTCTGTGCATCCAACAGGGGTATTTTTAATCTCAAACGGGTGTGTGACAAGGCTCTTCTGGAGCACCCAAACCGCTCGATAATTTACGAGAGGATCGTCTCCACCGCCGGTATTCACTTCAATGACCTGTGCAGGATGCTGAGTATAAACCGGGGGACATTGTGTTATCACCTTGGGGTTCTGACCGCATCCGGGAAGATTGTTGGGATGAACCACGCAGGAAAAACAATGTATTTCGCCTCGAAAAGGTGCTTTAACGAGCCAGAACGCCGATTGGTCGTACATCTGAATAATCCTACGCGTAAGAAAATGCTGCAGAACCTTCATCGTAACGGCTGTCTCCGGCGTACTGATCTCATTGAATGCGTCGAGTTATCTGCAGCAGCAACCGCATGTCACCTGAAATCTCTCAATAATGATGGCATTGTCCAGATTAAGAAATCCGGGCGGGAGGCATATTATTTCATTTGCCCGGACGTATCTCCCTATATATCCGCCCTGATAGCAGCAGAATCGTGAGGTCGCAGCGTTCGTACCTGAGGGCTCTCACGGGTATTGCCTGCCTCACATCACTAACTCTTTTTGTCCAATAAGTGTTGAATATGTCTTGAAACTATCACAGAGTTAATTTAAACGAAAAAATTTTACCCGCTAACCAAAGAAGTAGAGTTGATGCGATAGTGGTAACTTCATCACGGTTCTCAAAAAACCCAAAAAGTCTCGTTGGAAAAAACCCCGGAGTATTCTCGTTTCTTCTGGCTCTGATGCTGGTTGCAGTAACCCTGACACTTGCTGTAACTCCCGTTAGCGCCCGAGACGATCCCCAGACGGACAGTTCCTCCGCAGTGTCGGAACCTGTCCTTGATGAAACCCCGGCTAATAGTTCCACCATGACTGCAACGGCAGCTAAATGTCCATCGGTTGACAACAAGAAAGACTGGTAACGAGTTAAAATGAAAGGATCCACCATGATCTTTTTCTCAAGATTCCCCTCGTGCAGAATCACATCGGTCTCCAAAAAAACGGATATTGCCAGGTAAGGAGGTTTTCCTCCAAAACCCCCACGTGGAACCACTCACATTGAACACACGGTTAATCTGGATATTTATTATCATGAATGAGAATCTACCTTCGAAAAAACCAAGAAAATGGATCATATGTCTAGTTCTGGCTCTCGGACTTGTTATCGGAACTGCATATGTCCTTCTCAACCCGTGGCCCACGAGTCACTCAATAGCATTAAACGCCACCGCGATCGCTGCGGGGGGAGTTCATAGCCTTGCCCTCCTCGATAATGGTACTGTCGTTGATTGGGGGGATGATCACGGTTCTGTCGCCTGTAACGGTCCTGGGTTCCGCAATGTGACCGCAATCGCTGCTAATGAACGCAATAATCTCATCCTCTTCGATAATAGCACCGTTTTGTGTTGGGGAGTTTACGCTGTTGGCCCATGCGAGCCTCCACCGGAACTCCGCAATGTGACTGCCATTGCAACGGGTGCTGACCACAGTCTCGCTCTTCTGGATAATGGCACCGTTATTGTCTGGGGGGAGAACTTTTGGAGTAAGGGGAACGAGATGGATGTACCCCCGGGTCTCCATAATGTGGTTGCTATCACTGCCGGGGGAGCTCGCAGTCTCGCACTCAAGGACGATGGCACGGTCGTTGCCTGGGGGTATAACAAACAGGGCCAGTGCAATGTACCCCCCGGTCTCCACAACGTGACTGCCATTGCTGCCGGATATGCCCACAGTCTTGCCCTTAAGGATGATGGCACGGTCATTGCCTGGGGAGATAACGAAAAGGGCCAGTGCAATGTACCCCCCGGTCTCCACAATGTGACTGCCATTGCTGCCGGGGATGGCCATAGTCTCACCCTCAAAGACGATGGCAGTGTCGTCGTCTGGGGGGATAACACAAGGGGTCAATGTAATGTTTCTGCCATTTTCAGTCCGTGTTGATCAAGGGGAGGTTGTTCCGGGAGATGATTCCATCCAATTTTTTCACACATCGCCAGCGCCAATACTTAACCTGCCGGACGATTATAACATCATCGTTTCCGGCGGCGTCAGGGTTAAGGACGCTCACACCCCCGCCCCCGGGGGTTGTGCGTCGCTGATGTGCCGTCGGGTAATTTAAAACGAAGTCTTCCCGGTATCCCGCACCATGGGGGAACCCTTTTAAACACATTTTACATCTGCAAAAAAAAGTGGGCGCATGGTATGGAGGGGTTTGGTTTCTGGCGCACACACCCAAGTAAGATTCTCGACCATGCCGTCGTGTCCCCGTCGATAAAGTATGTGCGTTTTATTTTTTATTTTCTCCATGCTTGTAGTCTTTCTTTAAAAAAAAACTCTGCTGATTTTTTGCGTGAGATCATTTTTCCGATAAGAACAACAGGGAAAAAAATCTGATGATCCAAATTCAGTGAAGAAATTGATAAAAAAAATTGATCAAAAACAAAAAATGAATTCGGATTCCCGGCTGCAAACAAAAAATTTAGTGAAAAACACAGCTGGAAACACAACGAACGGAAAGAAAAAATAAAAATTGGAGACAAGGGGCGCGGACAAGAGAACCGCGGCCCGGTTTTACCGGTTCGTTACCGGAATGTTACCGGTAATTCTCTCTCTTCCCGGATGCCGGCTCGATACCCGTAGGCTGGTTGCGGATTGTCCGCTCCTTCATGATCGCGTAGACTTCTGCCGCATGCTGCTTGGGGATCTCGACAAACGAGTACGAGTCCAGGATCCGGATCGCGCCGATCTCCTTCCCGGGCATCCCGGTCTCACCAGCGATCGCCCCGACAATATCTTTGGGCTGGACCTTGTGTGCCCGGCCTACGCCAAGGAAGAACCTGACCATGCCGACCTCCGCACCGGTATCACCAAAGTCGATCTCCTCACGCTTCTCAGATTTCTCTTCTATGCCGTGCTCCATCTGCATCTTTAAGAGTGCTGCGGCAATCTCAATTGTTGAGAGTTCGGCATCGGTCTCTTTCTCGATGATGTTGATGTAATTCTCCATGTTGCCGGCAATGACAGTCTCGCGGACCTTGTCAAGGGTTGCACGGGTCCGGGTCTCTGCTACATCGCTCTCGCTCGGGGCCGGCATCCGGGGGATCTGGATCCTGGCATATTTCTGGATCTCGTGGAGCTTCGTGTAATCCCGTGAGGTGACAAACGTCACCGCCCGCCCCGCCTTTCCTGCCCGGCCGGTCCGGCCGATCCGGTGAACATAGTATTCGACATCCTGCGGGACATCGAAATTAATAACCATGTCCACATCATCGACGTCAATCCCGCGTGCAGCCACATCAGTTGCGATCAGGATATCGATCGATCCTTTGCGGAAGCCACCCATCACCCGGTCGCGCTGGGACTGCTTCATGTCTCCATGAAGCTCCTCGGCACGGTAACCGCGGGCCTTGACTTTGCCCGCGAGTTCCTCAGCACGGCGCTTCGTATTGCAGAAGATAATCGCAAGCTGGGGATCGACAAGATCGACAAGCCGGCAGAGGACATCGAGCTTATCCCGGTCCTTGACCTCGATATAGGACTGCTCGATTTTCGGGACGGTCAGCTCGGCGTACTGGACCTTGACAAACTCCGGCTTCTTCTGGAACCGTTTGGAGATGTCGATGATCGGCTGCGGGAGCGTTGCCGAGAAAAGGAGGGTCTGCCGCTCCTGCGGGACCTTCTTTAGGATAAGCTCGATGTCATCCCGGAAACCCATGTCGAGCATCTGGTCGGCCTCATCAAGCACAACGATCTTCACGTTGTCAAGCATAAGGGTCCGGCGCTCGAGGTGGTCCATGACCCGCCCGGGTGTACCGATAACGATCTGGACGCCGGAATGCAGGGCACGGAGCTGCCGCTCGATCGGCTGCCCGCCATAGACGGGAAGCACGGCGATACGGGGGAAGTGGGCAAGGAGCTGGGAGAACTCCTCAGCGATCTGGATGCAGAGTTCGCGGGTCGGACAGAGCACGATCG
Source organism: uncultured Methanoregula sp. (assembly GCA_963666355.2). Classification (GTDB taxonomy): domain Archaea; phylum Halobacteriota; class Methanomicrobia; order Methanomicrobiales; family Methanospirillaceae; genus Methanoregula. Next base: position 2,181 of record CAXXCP010000011.1, on the reverse strand, counting down.
CCTGCGGGGCCCGGAGGGAGGCGTCGATCGTTTCAATGAGCGGAATACCAAATGCAGCGGTTTTACCGGTGCCGGTCTGGGCCTGGGCAGTCACGTCACGGCCGGCCTGGATGATAGGGATGGCGAGTGCCTGGATAGGTGTGGGCTCTTCAAAGCCCATATCTTCTATTGCTTTTCCGATCTCGCGCGAAAGGTTGAGCTCGGAGAATTGTATACGAGAATTCATGCTGCTTTGTATTTGGCGTCAGGGGTCTTAAGACAGTGCACTCAGCCAGACGATTTTTGTGGGAAATACGGTTTTTGTCCGGTAATGAACCGCATGATGAGCCGGGCATACGAATGAAAAAGGAGTTTTTCATTGTGGCGCGCGAAGCCCCTATGGACAGTTGAGTGTTCCAGCCATCATGTGCGGCAGGAACAAAAAAAGAGGGAACAAAATACCGTTTTTACAAAACCGGGGGTCAGAGATTTGTGAAAATTTCCGGAAAATCCGAGATCTGAACGGGAAGCACGGAACTTTTTATCGAAGATTACACCAGGTTTTTCCGGAACGATTTTTTTTGGAAAAATCAGGGTATTAACCATTTACACATCGATTGTCAGTTCATCCTTGGCCGCGATGAGACCCGGACATTCAGCCTCGAATTTTTCCTGTACCGCGTGGCGTTCCATGATCGTCGGGTAGACCATGGCCCCAAAATGCATCAGGGCAAGACGTTTTGCCCGGGCGCGTTTTGCGATCCCAATCGCATCCTCCGGGTTGAGGTGTGGCCACTGGGGACTCACATCCCCCGGGTGGAGTCCGCATTCCGTGATGAGCAGGTCTGCATCACGGCCGAGCCGGACAGCGTTGTCACAGACGCCGGTGTCGGTACAATACGCGATCACCTTTCCGTCAATTTCAAGCCGGTACCCGAAGCATGGTACAGGATGGACAAGCGGCAGGCATTCAAGTAAGAACGGCAGCGAGTGGCTTCCCGCTTCGAGTTCCCTGACGGTTGCCGGGTAGGGAAGACCGGTGAACGGAACGGTAAACGGTTCCCCGACAAAGGTATTCAGGTCATGAAGGCTCCCAGCCCGGGTGAAAACCGTGAGCCCTTTTTTCAGCCGGAACTTGACGAGCGTGTGCAGCCCGGCAATATGATCGATGTGGAGATGGCTGATGAAGACAACAACCGGTTTTTCCTGCGTGATGTACCGGTCCGCTTTTGCAATCCCGTTTCCCGCATCGAATATAATGTCGTATTCCCGCGACCGGATAAGGACCGAGCACGTGTTTCCCGCCGCAGTATCGTATCACCCGTTGGTGCCGAGGAATGTCACCTGCATAGATACGGTATTTGTAACCGGAAGAACAAAAACCGATCACCTGGTTTTTGGTAAGGGAGAACTGGTCTTCAGGTTCCGTACGGCAGTATTTTTATTTCACTGCGCCAAAAAGGAAATTAACCGGAAAATTCCCGGAGGATCTATTCAATGACACGATCGTCTTCTTTTATTGCTCTGGTAACAGTTCTTTGCCTGTGCCTCATTATCGCGACAGCCGGAGCGGTTGTCCAGCAGGTCACCGTGCAAGGGACCGTTGCAACCGTGAGCGAGAGCAAAAACACGCTTTCGATCAACAACCCGCAGCAGTACGGCTGCGACTTTGGAACCGGTGATAAAGCGCCGGTCTGCACGTACACACCCATGAGCGTCTCGGTGCTCACCGGCACGGTCCCGGATGCAGCAGCGTTTTCTGTCTTCAAGCCCGGAGACCCGATCGTTGCAACCAGCCTTGGTGGCGCGGGTGAGACCTGGATAACCCTCGCGAAACTGTACGGCTCGCGCCCGACCGAGGCATTCGTCACGAACATTATTGGCGATCCGTCTGCGATCCCGACACCGCTTGTCGGGGAGTACTCGCTTGGCCTGAACACTACTCCCGACTGTCTGCAGTGCAAAGGGACAACGTGCACGGCAAAATCGTCTGATGTCACGGTCTTCAGCTCCGAAAAGAATGTCTTTGAAAAAACCCTGAACCCCGGCCAGTCATTCTTTTACAATGCGCGGAATGACGGGTCGAGTGTTTCGGTGAACTTTGTAAAAGGCCAGGCACTCAGCAGCTCGTGCCCGCAGGTTGCCCCGGGAATGGTCGGCGGTGTCCAGCCGGTTTCGGTCTACATTGTGAGTGTCGTCCCG
>CAXXCP010000010.1:0-131640 GCA_963666355.2 uncultured Methanoregula sp. | reverse complement strand
CCCCGGAGAGGATTCTGAACTATGCGCAGAAATGGTTATATGTGTAAAATCAATTCGGGATACCACACATCGATTCCTTCAACAAAAACTTTATAAGTATCCCCCCCACTCGCCACCATCGAAATATAATTCTGCGTTCCCGCCGCTACGCCACTAGCAGAAACAGCCGGCACGGTATACAACACGGTCGCGTTGGCGAAGTAGGTCGCAGCATCCGATGGTGTGTAAGTTCCGGTCGCGATACAGGTTTTAGCTGCAGAGCAGGTGACCAGCGTGCCTGTATAAACCAGAACATCGCCGGCATCTGTCTTCTCCCAGATTTGCGGTGTGACCTTCACACCCGGTATCTCGGATGAAGCTGTTGCCGTGATCTGGTAATCCAGTGTCGAGCCGTTGGTTGTCAGGTTCGCCTGCGCTCCCACAAACACGTTCACACCCGAAGTCCCGTTGCCGGTGACGATGTTGAACCCGACCGGTTGGTTGGGATCGACCCGGTCCTTCTGGATCCAAATCTTCCGATTATCATCCGCGTTGGTGGAGCCAAGGATACTCAGATGGCCGATATAGTACTTCGTTTCCGTCTCATTGGGTTCGGTGAACCGGTCTACGGAAAAGACCGGGATATCGCCACCGTTATGAGAGCAGGGAAGTAATTCGCTGATGAACAGTTGTCCCCTGCTGGTAGCCCCGACACTGCACTGGCCATCAATACAGACGGCTTGCGGTATTGTTTGCGGAGTAGTCGGGTGCTGTTCGTCGTACCAGGCATCGTCAGTGACGTTCATCAAAGTGGTATGAATCTGTTTATCCCAGGTGAATACACCAGCCATGTAACCCTCCGGTGTATAGACAAAGGATTCGGCTGGCACATTGTGCACAACGGATAGGGGAACGTAGTCCCTTGCGGGAACCGGACAGGTTCCGCTTCTGCATCATTGGCCCAGAGGAGCTCGTTTCCATTCGGGTCAATGACGCGCATTACATGATTGTGGGTATGCTCGAAGGTCGAACCGACCGGGATAATAAAGTCATTGGTGGCTTCGAGAGACCGAACGGGTTGGCCGGGACTGAGCGGCCCGGTCACATGGTGTTCCGGTGCAGATTCCCGAATCGCGAACCCGGTATCCTGTCCAAGCACAATATCGGTAAACCCGGTATCCGTGGGTGGCGGGGTATTGGAGAAGGCTTTACCGGCCGTGATAAAACTGCAGCCATGTTTGACCCCGCGGCAACGGCGATGTAGTCGCCACTTGGCAGGCGGTTTATGCCGCTCACCGCGCCGGATACGTCCGACCCGGCAGCGTAAACGTGGCTATCGTTTGTCAGACCGATACTGAGGTCTTCACCGGCTTCGATATCACTATAGATTTTGTCGGCCGGCAGGTTGAGCTGGCCGTAGTCATTCTTCCCCCATGACACCAGTGTACCGTCGCTGCGGAGTGCAAGGGCATGATTGTTCCCGGCAGCAATTTGTTTCCAGCCGGTACCTGTTGGCATGTTCTTAAAAATCTCCGGGGGAGAGGCGGGGTTTGCAATCGGTTCCAGATGGGTCTGGCCATCCATGTCTTCGTAGATTGCGAGCAGCCAGTCGCTATACTGGGATATGAAGACATATTTTTTCCCGGTTTCGGCGACCGTGCTGGTCTGCAAAGGTGTGCCTGCCATGGACAGCGTTGAAGACCAGCGGACTAAATTCCCGTCTTTTTTGATAGCCGCACCATTCGTTACCTGAATCCAGTCGGTACCTTTGAGAGCAATGTCACCCGTGAACGTGTCAGTCGAGCCATCCCGCCGTATTGCAGACATCCCGCCAAGACGGCTGTAAGCCGAGTGCGATGGCGGGGTCGTTATCTTCGATGTGTTACCAAAGATCACAATATTCGCAGAGTCGACCGTGATATAATTATTCTTGATACCAGTGGTGTACCCGTTGGCGTTGGAAACCCGCAACGTTACCGGATACGTCCCCGCAACGGTATACGTATGTGTGGGGTTCTGCTCTGTTGACCCAACAGGAGGCAGCCGCCACACATCATTCAAACCATGGCCGTTATCCGGTAGACCGCCCATCAGCATAAGGCTGCCATCCGGCATCAGAACGCTGATGGGGCTCCAGCATCCACGCCACGAGGCATGGTCTGTCTGTCGGGTCCATGTTGCACCCCGATCCGTTGACTTCCAGATATCATTCAGACCATCATAGTTCGAGTTGGAACCGCCCATCAGCAAAATGCTGCCATCCGGCATCACGACACTTGTGTGAAAATATCGTCCACCCCAGGCGGCTGCTGCGGTCTGCCGGGTCCACGTTCTCCCGGAATCCATCGATATCCACACATCACTTAACGTGTTCGGGTTGGCACCGCCCATCAGCACAAGGCTGCCATCCGATATCACGACGCTGGTAAAATCTGAACGCCCGCTCCACGGGGCTGATGCAATCTGCCGGGTCCATGTTCTCCCAGAGTCTTTCGATATCCACACATCATTCGGAAAACTCAGGTCCACGTTCCATCCTCCCATCACCACGATACTGCCATCCGGCATCGCGACGCCACTCTGGCCAGTTCGCTCTGACCACGGGACCTGGTTTGTCTGCAGGGTCCACGGTTGATTGTACGTTTCGTCGCCGAAATACCAAGCCCACGTCGTGGGATTTCCGATCGAGGCGTCGAGGAATTTTACCGGCAATGGTGCGGTCCCCAATGTCGGTGTACCTACGAACAAAGCAACGGGGGCTGCACCGAGCGGGTGAAACTCAGGCTCTGTCTCGGATATGCCGGGACTTGCTACGGTTGATATTGCCCTGATGGGATCTTCTGCCGGAAGGGTGCCTGTAACGAGGGGGGCTGACGTGACGACCGGGCTGATCATCGGGCGTTCTGCACTTTCAATCCCGGGGGTCTGTACCTGAACCGTTGCGGCCGGATCGTCAAGGGAAGCCAATGATTCAATTGTCGGGGTGGCTGTCAGTTCGTACGTGACACTCACGGCCGGGGTATGGTGACCTGTGGGTTCATCCACGGTCAGATCGTCGACCGGTACACTGGCGCTACATGCCGTACTGTTCTGTGCGTCCGTTGCACCGACAGGGATTGTTATGCACACCAGAGCAATCAGAAATAAGACGGTAACCGGGAGATGCCGGGGAAAAACTGCGGGGTTCCGGAAGGGATTCTTCCATGGGATTTTGAGTGAGCGGGGGTCTATCATAATGTTCGGTTTGTGAAAATTGGGTGGAATTATAATAATCATAACGATGAGTGAAAAAATTGGTGCGGTTATCATCAGGGACCCGTGAACCGGGGATTATTCCCGGTTTTTCACCATTGATGGGACTCACTTTTCGTCACCTTTAATCCGGGCCCTGTACGAGCCCGGATTACCCGTTTTCCCGGACCGGGATCCCACCATGAGGTAATAATTCCCAAAAAAGAGGTAATAATTCGTGAAATAATCTAAAATTCACGCCGGAGAGATGAGACACTAATTAGCAGCATTTGGAGGGCGGATCGCATGCCGGATCATATGATCATAGGGCCGGAACGGGAAAAACCCCCTTTTTGGGGCAACGTGAAAGAAAAGGTCACGTCGGAGAACAAAATTCTCCGACGGAAAAATGCATAATTCCCCGGGCTCCGGGAACCCAGGTGCTGTTTTTAGAGAGTCATGACAGGTCTTCCCGGTTCTGATGGAGTAATAGCTACTGGCAGAATTCGGTGTGAAACCAGAGGCATCAATCGCAACTATCGAGTGACCTTTTTCCATTCTGTCGAACATGAACACGTTTAAAAAAAATTCCATGAAATGCCCCATCTCCTGTATTAAAGAGGGGGCAGAGCCAATATGAAGGGCATAACAACGGTGTCACATGGCCGAGATTAAGATTGTCGGGACAGCGCACGTTTCACAGCAGAGTGTCGATGAAGTCCGTGCTGCTATCGAGGAATTTAACCCGGAAGTCGTGGCTATCGAGCTCGACACTGCGCGGTATTCGGCGCTCAAGAAGCAGGGCCGGGATCCAACCGTCCAGGATGTTCTCGAAGTAAAGAATTTTAACTCCCTTCTCGTCCAGTGGCTGCTTGCTTACCTCCAGCGCAAGATTGGTTTCGATGTCGGCGTTGAGCCCGGCGCCGAGATGAAAGCGGCAATTGCTGAGGCAGAAATACGCGGGATTCCTCTTGCTCTTGTCGACCGGGACATCCGTGTCACGCTCCTGCGGTTCTGGAACTCCCTGGGTTTCTTCGAGAAGATAAAAATGGGCTGGGCCCTGATCATCTCGATCGCCGAAGTTGACAAGGGACAGGAGATCGATATCGAGTCCTTAAAGGACCAGAACGTTATCGATGTCGTCATGGAAGAATTCCGGAAATTTTCCCCCAATGGCGCCAAGGCCCTAATCGATGAAAGGGACGCCTATATCGCCCACCAGCTTGTCCTCTTAAAAGCCCAGCGCCCGGAGGGGAAGATCCTTGCGATTGTCGGTGCCGGCCACCGTGCAGGGATATCAGGCTATATCGACAATCCTTCGAGCCTTCCGGCGTTTGATTCGCTGACACGGGAACCAAAACGACTGCCATGGGCAAAAATTTTCGGGTTTACCGTAACCGGACTCTTTGCCCTCCTGTTTGCCGCGATCGCCTTCTCCGGTGTCGGCCTGAATGTTCTGCTGTACGCATTCCTGTTCTGGGTCGTGATCCACGGGGTGCTCGCAGCCCTCTTCACGCTCGCAGCAGGAGGTCACCCGTACTCGGCGCTCACGTGTTTTGGTGTCGCGTGGATGACCTCGCTCAACCCGCTCCTCCATGCCGGGTGGATTGCTGCATATGTTGAGGCGAAGGTGAGAAAACCCCCGGTATCCGATTTCCGGAAGATCTATGAGACGGAATCCCTGACTGCGATGTCAAAGATCCCGCTCTTCCGTGTTGTCCTTGTGGCTGCGCTTGCGAACCTCGGAAGCCTGCTTGGGACGATCCTGTACTTTATCTTTGTCTTTCCGGTTCTCGGGATCGATCCAAAGGTTGTCATCTCGACGGGTCTTGGCAACATGTGGGGCTGGCTGACCGGCCTCATCTGATATTTTTGGGGCTTTTCCCCCGGTTTTTTTATTCACTTTTTTTTGGGGGTTAAGGACCAATCCAGCCCCTGACCCTCTTTAATTTTTAACAATCATTCGCCCCCTCAAGCGCCAGCCCTGCCTCCCGAGGGGGGGCGGGGGCGCATGCGATTCCTCCGGATTACCTGGACGTCGAATCTTAGATACCCCGTTATCGCAATTGGGGCGCCACAGCGGTGGTGCGAAGCCCCTGGAGCGTTTAGTGTTTTTGATCCAGGCGGATGTACTTTTTTCCATCGCATTTTGCAAGTCCAATTATTATCATTTTCACTTTCGTAAATCCTTCCTGGATTCAGGGGCTGAAATAGTACATTACCCTTTTTTTTGGATTTTTTCGTAACAACATCATCTCTTCGCCAAAATCAGTATCCTTCTTCGCGAAGAGGATTTGTTGTCGCATACCCGCGTTCAAAGGACAGGGATCAGTACTTCTCTAAATTTACCTCCGTGAATTTTGGCAAGTCATCAATACTCTCAACCTCTGATCAACCAAACGGTCGAAGAACAGAAACAAATGAGACAAATTTGAGTTTTTTCCGAATCCCTTCCCAGACCAATAGCCGGAAGAAATCGAAACGGAACAAATCTTCAGCAACGGTTCTTGGTCCTCGTTGAACCTTAGAGAAGAACATCCATTGAAGAGAGACCCAGATATTTTTGAGAAGGAAAGAGATTATCGTCAGCAGGTACCGGATCACAACGTTTCTTGTGGATGTCCTTGCTTTCACGATATTCCGGATACGGTACGAAGACTCGATCGCAAACCGGTTCTTGTAGACCCGGTAGATCCGACGGGGTTTCCAGTTAATACCATACACGACGTAACCCAGGTTCACATTCCCGTATTTCTTATTCCTTCCCAGAAGGTACTGGACATCAATTGCCAGAGTAAGAGAAAGAGGTTCGCCAGTTCCCATCATCGTATACTGTGCATACCGGGAATGATTTCCCCGGAGTATTTTCTTGAGTTCTTCGCCGTGTTTTCTCACCGGAACAATGTGCGGGATCTTTTCCTTCTGGAGAAATGAGAACACATCTTTTGAGTAAAATCCCCGATCAAGACAGAGTACTTGGGTGTTTACTTTTGCGTTGTGGATTATGGCCAAAAATTTCCGGATGTACTCGACCTTTGACACACCCTTCTTCACCGGGAAAACTGCAAGGGTCTGCCGTTGACCTTTTGTTGTTATGTAGAGCGAAACGTACGAGTAAAATGTGGTTGTTGATTTCTTCATTTTACTCTTGAGGACGTAATCTTTGTTCGCTTCGATAATTTCGCCATAATAAGGATCGTCGGTGAAATCTATGGCAAAATGATACGATTTTCCGGGAACAAGGATCTGATCGTTTGAATAGGTGAGGATCTTTGATTGTATTTCGAAAAGCGATTCTAAATCCACCTTCGATAAATGGTATCTGACTGACGTTTCACACGGGACTTTTTCTCCAGCCTTATTGATGGAATGCACGGATAGTTTGGTTGCTGACATCCCAACAAGTGACTGGATAAGGGTCTTTTGTCTCAGTGTTCCGTTGATGGAAATGGTGAGATTCCGGTTGATTGCATCCACTGCTATTTCGGAACAATCTTCTGCTCGGATCTCATTCTTTATTCGGCGGGTGAATTGTCGTCTATTTGCCATATGCGGCGCCCGCTGCCTATTTAGATCTGCCGGTTTTGATTAGCCTCGGCTAAAAATTAGTGAAGTACTGGGGATTGCAATTGTCCTGCAGGGAGACGTTCCGGTTCAGTATATCCATGGCTGCACGGATATCCGGATGGAGAACGTGCAGGATAGCTCCCGGGATTCATGCCGGTCAGCAAAGTATCTTTAAAAATGGATCCCCCGGCGTTGTGGCGAACCGGCCCGATGATAATCCCGTTCGTGGACTGCAGGGCCCCGATAGTGTACTCCCGGAACAGCCCACGGGGAACGAAGGCCATCCGGTTTTTTCATTCAGGATTCCATATTCCATTTTCCATTCCGGTTCCACTTCCCATCCCGCGGTTTCTCATTTCCTGCCGGGTACCGGAGGATTGCACCGATCCCCCCGGATGCCGTGAGGAAAGCAGAATTTTCTCCGGTGCTTTCCGGGACAATCTCCGTTTTTGCACCAACGAAATGTGCGAGCTGGATCAACTCCCCGAAGCTGTTGAGATCCTCATCTTCAAGAACCGGTGTCGCACATACCCTGCACGCGGTGGCAAGAATTGCCTCCACGGTGTCACCGGGTCCCAGCCGGAATGTCCGTTCTCCGGTATGCCCGCATTCATTGCAGGTTATTTCGGCATTTGAGCCCTGGAGCGAACGCGAGATGAGAAGTGTTCTCACCGCACCGTTCCGGAGATTGGTGAAAACAACATCTCTTCCATATGCGGCAAGACCGGTCTCTTTTTTGAGGTGTTTGAGAAATTCTTCCGCAGCATCCTTTGCCCGGCGGACGCGGAAATCACGAATCATTTCTTCGGTTTGTGCGGCAAGCTGGGAGAGGTTTTCATTGGTCACCGGCGTGATATCACAGGTTCCCAGGATTTTCTTGCCAAGAGCAACCGGAAGAAATGAACCCCGGGCAAATTCTTCCCGGGTCGGACCCGGTCCCCCGATAAAAATACCGCGGAGGTTTTCCGGCACTACCTGTGATTGGAAAAAATTTCCTGCATCTTCTCCGACCCTGCGGTAAAACTCCCGGATCGCATTCACCCGGAGGCGCTGGAACCTGAGTGCGGATTGTCCGCCTTTGTGCTGTTTTCCGGGAACATCGGAACTAAGACTGCCCGCGTGTCCGATCCGCCCATCATGGAGCAGACACCAGTATGCCACCCGCCGGTCCAGAAGGATCCATCCATAGTGTTCTCCGTCAAGCATTCGCCGTAGGGGTTCGAGTTCGAAGATCGTACTCCGGCAAAAGAGATAGGTGTTGACCGGTTCCGGTGGCTCAAACACGGTGCAGTATCCCTCACCCGGGCTTTCGGATCCTTCAACCGGGCCCCCCCGGCAAAAACCTGCAATCCCGTTTGGGGGAGTCACGGAACAGGATCTCACCCGGGAGATGAGGGTATAGAGGGATTCGCGAATCCGGGCCTGTGTTGCCGTATGGGTGCCCGGATAGCTTATTCCGGCTCTTCCCCTGAGATAACCGGTTACCTCAGGAATACCCCGTTCCGGGGGAACATAGAGGGAGATATGATCCGAAAACGCGCCGGTTACCGCTTCAAGGGAATGGATCTGTTTTGCAAGATCCTGTATGCTGGTACGGTCAGGACTTCTCACCTCAGTCATCGGTAGTCACCGGTTCCAGCGGCCAATGGTTTATACCGGTATATAAAAATGCGTGCGAAAGCCCCGTAACTTCTTCAGCCGGAAAAATGATCGGGAAAACCTGCCCTGCCAGTTACCGGCACGAAAGAGAGATTGTTCCATCCGGAGAGAATCCGTATAAAAACGTGCAGGCAGATCCCTGCAAAAAACCATGCTCTGTTTTTCAGCTCATGTCCTGCCGGAGGTCCCGGATCTCGCCATCAATCCAGTCCTGGATGATCAGTTTTACCTGCTGCATCCCCATCGAATTCGCACACCGGACACGGATCTCGATCTCCAGCATATCGAGCAGGGGCCCTATCTCTTTGAAATAGGTTTCAGGTGTCTTGTACCCCCCGTGTTTCTCAAGATGGAGCAGGACCAGCTCGTTGAGGTGTTCGAGTTCCCCGGTCTTCTCGATGATATTCTCCATGGTGAGGCCGGTAGTAAACCCGCCGGTCGAAGATGCATTTCGGGTTCCGGGCCGGGTCTCCGGATTATCGCACCCGTTCTCGTTTTCAGGATCTGGCATGAAGGATCATTCCCTACGTCAGTCATCGATCGTAGTGATGTAACAAATCTATGAGCAGATACCCTCGTGCAGGATAGAATTTAAACATTTGTTCCTGACACCTTCTTCGCAACATGCTCGTTTGTGCACACGATACCCCCTGCACCCTTTTTAAGAAATCCCAGGGAGACATGCGAACCGTTTCTCCGTGGGCATTCTGCTCATCACCAGATTTTTTCCCGTTTCTTCGATCTTCTCCTCTATCACCTGACCCCCTGCAGCGATCCGGTAACCCTTTTAGCATACTTTTTGCGCGACTCTTCTTTGGAGAATTGAGCCAGAAACAGGGACAAAAACGTGAAAAACAGGGGTATTATGGTGGGGCCGGATAACAGATCAGGGAATCTGTGACCCGGTTCCGTATACATTCCGGACACCTGTCGTACATGGCGCTCGTATTTTTTACAACTGAACATTTGCATGAGGGAAAGAGGAAAACAGAAGTTTGCTTGCCGGGGATCACGGGATCCTGAACGATCCTCCGACACCGCACATACCCCATAAAATTTCCTGTTGGGTTATCCGGTTCCGGAAAAGAGAGCTGGTTCTATTACCAAGCAGGAATAATCTCCGCCCAACCATGTCGACCAATGCACTGCTCGTCATCGAAGGGCTCTGGTGGACACCCGAGCAGAAACCAAAACGGCCTTCTGTCCTTGCATTTCTTGAAGGCCTGGAGAGTTTCCAGGGCGACTTCAATATCTATTATGCAAATTTTTACGAGAAAGAAGGGTTCCGCCGGGCGCTCGAAGACGACCTCACCAACACCCGGGAGGACCGGCTTTTCCTGTACGTGGCAGCTCATGGCACCGGGAAACGAATCGGGGGCCTTAAGTCAAAGACCGGAATGAAACTTCCCGCCATGTTCAAAGCAGTCCGGAGTGCTGCGAACTACTCAAACATTGAGGGCGTCCTGATAGGTTCGTGCAGTGTGGGCAACAATATTGATGATTTCATATCGACAACGAAAAATTCCCATATTGCATGGATCTTCGGTTATACCTGCGAGATCGGCTGGATGGCAAGCACGCTCATCGATGTCTCGATCTTCGAGCACCTGATGAAACTGAAGAAGAGCGATCTCAAGAGCCGGAAAAAGATCCTTGACACGTTTGTCAAAGCGCTCAGCCGGTTCAATGGCGGGTACGTGCTCTGTAAAGCGGGCGGTAAGACCATCCCCTTAAAAGATGCCCTCACCCTTGTCGTCCAGCCCCGGGCAGAAGGGAGCCGGGCACAGGATGAAACAAAAGTCCTGCTCGAACGGCTGGGGTGGACGAAAAAAGATTGAATTTTCCCGGGATCTGCCCGATTATCAGATCGGCTTGATATTGACCTGCGTGGGTTTGGGCAGGAACGGGATGAGCATTGCGGCGATCTTTGCGATATCCATTGACTGGAGAACGACTTTGCCCGGGCCGGTAAGGGTTGAGACAAAGAGCCCCTCGCCGCCGAAGAAGGCTGTCGTGATTCCTCCTGCAAGGGCGATGTCATAGCTGACCGATTCCTCAAATCCCACGACAAGACCGGTCTGGACCTTGACAACTTCTCCGGGTTTCAGTACTTCACTAATTTTTAGCCGAGGCTAATCAAAACCGGCAGATCTAAATAGGCAGCGGGCGCCGCATATGGCAAATAGACGACAATTCACCCACCGAATAAAGAATGAGATCCGAGCAGAAGATTGTTCCGAAATAGCAGTGGATGCAATCAACCGGAATCTCACCATTTCCATCAACGGAACACTGAGACAAAAGACGCTTATCCAGTCACTTGTTGGGATGTCAGCAACCAAACTATCCGTGCATTCCATCAATAAGGCTGTAGAAAAAGTCCCGTGTGAAACGTCAGTCAGATACCATTTATCGAAGGTGGATTTAGAATCGCTTTTCGAAATACAATCAAAGATCCTCACCTATTCAAACGATCAGATCCTTGTTCCCGGAAAATCGTATCATTTTGCCATAGATTTCACCGACGATCCTTATTATGGCGAAATTATCGAAGCGAATGCTCTGTAGAAAACCTCTTCAAAATCGACGGCACCATGGACCGAAAGATCTAAGGTACATTGTCTCCATACTAGAGTGTGTGCTCAAAAAGTACAGAGACTAGTAAGAAATCGACGAGCCGGAATATCAGGTTTATCCGAGCAGCGATTTCGATCGTGAAAGCAATACGACTCAGTCCGTATTCCTGTAAATATTCGAAAAAGATCTACACCCGGTATCAACTTCTCGTCCTGATTCTCTTCAAAGACTATCGGAATCAGCATTATCGCGAATTTGTTGAAGATATCGGAGACATGGAGTCGATCCAAAAGGAGTTGGAACTATCAGTCGTCCCTCATTTCACGACTCTTCAGAAATTCTTCTGTCGGATAAAAACCCTGTACCTCCGCTACGCATTCAGGAAAACGACGAGTCTGTTCTATTCCAACGATGATCCAATTGCGATTACCGCTGTCGATTCGTCCGGGTTTACCAGCGGATATTCGAGTCACTATTACTCAGCCAGAACCGGCAAAATCCGAAAACATTTCCTGAAAACTTCGATCTCGGTTGACACCGACACACAAGCGATCACCGGATTCATCACTTCGAAAAGCCGAGTTCACGATACCCGGCATGCAGCCAGGTTACTCCCACAATGTCACAAGATACGACGGTCAGAGTGTTACGTTATGGATCGGGGATACGACTCCGAAGCGATTCATCGTCAGGTTCGGGAGGAACTGCTCGCTGACTCCATCATCCCGATCCGTTCCTGGAACAATCAGATTATCGGAGGAAAGTACCGAAACGAGATGGCTGGAGAATTCGATGATACCAGATACCGGAGAAGACAACTTGTCGAGAACAAGTTCTCTGTCCTGAAAAGAAAGTTCGGTGGCGATCTAAAGGCTCGAATATTCTCAATTCAGAGAAAGGAAATCGCAGGGAAAATGATTGTTTGTAACATCCACAAGTTCTTACAATTTCTCGTCATGGAGGTTTTCTACAGAGCAGAAGCGAACAAAGATTACGTCCTCAAGAGTAAAATGAAGAAATCAACAACCACATTTTACTCGTATGTTTCGCTCTACATAACAACAAAAGGTCAACGGCAGACCCTTGCAGTTTTCCCGGTGAAGAAGGGTGTGTCAAAGGTCGAGTACATCCGGAAATTTTTGGCCATAATCCACAACGCAAAAGTGAACACCCAAGTACTCTGTCTTGATCGGGGATTTTACTCAAAAGATGTGTTCTCATTTCTCCAGAAGGAAAAGATCCCGCACATTGTTCCGGTGAGAAAACACGGCGAAGAACTCAAGAAAATACTCCGGGGAAATCATTCCCGGTATGCACAGTATACGATGATGGGAACTGGCGAACCTCTTTCTCTTACTCTGGCAATTGATGTCCAGTACCTTCTGGGAAGGAATAAGAAATACGGGAATGTGAACCTGGGTTACGTCGTGTATGGTATTAACTGGAAACCCCGTCGGATCTACCGGGTCTACACGAACCGGTTTGCGATCGAGTCTTCGTACCGTATCCGGAATATCGTGAAAGCAAGGACATCCACAAGAAACGTTGTGATCCGGTACCTGCTGACGATAATCTCTTTCCTTCTCAAAAATATCTGGGTCTCTCTTCAATGGATGTTCTTCTCTAAGGTTCAACGAGGACCAAGAACCGTTGCTGAAGATTTGTTCCGTTTCGATTTCTTCCGGCTATTGGTCTGGGAAGGGATTCGGAAAAAACTCAAATTTGTCTCATTTGTTTCTGTTCTTCGACCGTTTGGTTGATCAGAGGTTGAGAGTATTGATGACTTGCCAAAATTCACGGAGGTAAATTTAGAGAAGTACTGAATCTACATCTGTTCCCGGCTCCGGATCAGGAGCAGACAACTTATCCAGCGGGATGATTACCTGCGGATGCTCAACATGAGCGTTCCCCAGATCGGGAGATTTGTCGGTGAACACGGGTACGCAAAAGAGATTCACGTCCTCTCCGGTTCAGCCTCGGACTTCGATCGGATTGAAACTGCGGTAATTGAGAACCTTGCGACATCCTGCAGGAGTGTCCGGGCCCTTGTTGCAGGACCGATAAGGACACTTACCGAATGGTATCTCCTGCGCTGGGATATTACCAATGTGATGGCAATTCTCCGGGGCAAAAAACGGGGACTTCCATCCGGCAGTATCAGGAATGTCTTGATCCCGGCAGGAGATCTCGACGATTCATCCCTCGCATTCCTTCTTAAAGCCGATTCCTTCGAAAATGTTATCGACCGGCTGGAGGACTGGGCTTTGCACCCGGTCCTGAACCGTGAATGCGAGCGAAAAGCCAAAAGCTGCCTCTTTTCGCGACTTGAAACACGCCTTTACCAGGAATATTACGCCGATGTCACAAGGAACTGCCGGAGCGGGATTCCCGGATCAGATCTGTTCCTTGCCTATCTTACGCTTGAAATCGACCTGAATAATTTCAGGAATCTCCTCAGGCTCAGGGCAGGACATGAAACAACCGATATACAGGATCACCTTATCGAAGGCGGGTACGTCCCGGTGCGAAGCCTGCTGGATCTTCACCGGTTACAGGACCGGGATGCATTTCTTGAAGCGTTTTCAAAAACCCGCCTTCATCCCGTTCTTATTGAAGCGTACCGGGAGTTCTCGAACAATGAAGGAGATTGTACCGCAAAGGCTGATTCCTATATCTGTGACCGGTGGACGGGAGGAAAACGGCCCATTCATGAGATCGAGATGGCAGTAACGAGAATCCGGCTTGCACACCTTGACACGGTAACAAAACACCACCCGTTCTCGGTTTTGCCCGTCATCATGTATCTCGAACGCAAAAAATACGAGATTGCAAACATCCGGGCGATCGCACGGGGTATAGAGGACAAAATTCCCCGGGAACAGATTTTACGGTACCTGGTAACATGATAGCCGGCGACAGTAAGGCTACCCGGGCAGAGCTCCAGGCAGTCCGGAAGAAAATTATCCTGGCAAAGGAAGGACATCGTCTCCTGAAACTGAAACGCGATGTACTGGTTCTTGAACTGGTAAAGATTGCCCGCTCGGCCCATGCAACAAAGGAACGTCTTGATTCTGCAAAACGCAGTGCTGAAGATACACTCGCAATTGCCCAGATGATGGAGGGCTCAACCGGGGTGATGCTCGTATCTTTATCGATTGAAGAGGTTCCGGAAATCCACCAGGGTTTGCGGAACGTGATGGGCGTCCGGCTCCCCGTTTTTACTGCGCGGGGCGTGGAAAAGGACCTTTCCCTTCGTGGATACGGTCTCACCGGGACATCTTCTGTTATCGACGAAGCATCGGAGGCATTTGAGAATCTCACCCGGCTGATAATTACCCACGGGGAACAGGTTGCAGCAATCCAGCTCCTCACCGCAGAGATCATCCGGTTGATCCGAAGGGTAAACGCGCTAGAATTCAAAGTGATCCCGGATCTCACCGCAGGCCATGACGCAATTGTCCTGCGCCGGGACGAACTTGAACGCGAAGAACTGTCGCGGGTTTTCTGGATAAAGAAAAGAAAACGGTAGTCCCCCCAGCCCCCGGATGTAACCGGAATTTTTGGCCAGGGAATTTCCCGCCGGTGTCAATACGGGATCAACCCATTTCCCGTTTCTTTATTAAACAACCCGGCTAATCAGAGTACCATACATGCCGGAGACCGACACCCGGAGGACCGCACTCTTCATCGCGGTTCTTGTGGGTTTTATCACGCCATTTGACCTCTCCGCGGTCAACATTGCCCTTCCGACACTCGGTGCAGAGTTCTCGATGGACGCGATCTCCCTCTCATGGGTCTCGACAGCGTACCTGCTTGCTGCCGGGATCCTTCTCGTCCCGTTCGGCAGGATTGCCGATATCTATGGGAGGAAGAAGATATTCCGGGCCGGGCTCTCGATCTTTCTCATCGCCTCGGTCATGATGATCTTTTCCGTTTCATCAGGGATGGTCATCCTCCTCCGGTTGCTGCAGGGGTCAGGTGCTGCACTGATCTTCGGGACTTCCGTTGCAATCCTCACGGAGGTTACCCCGGTAACCGGGAGGGGGAAGGCACTGGGGATCTATTCCACGGCCGTCTACACGGGCCTTTCGCTCGGGCCGTTCATCGGCGGTTTCCTGACCCGGAACTTCGGTTGGCGCAGCATCTTTCTCATCAATGTACCGCTCGCGATCTTCGCACTGATACTCATCTCGCTCTTCCTGAAGAGAGAGTGGGCGGATTCAAAGGGTGAGGCGTTCGATCTCGGGGGAGCGATCCAGTACGGCCTCACGCTCATCTGCGTAATGTACGGGTTCTCGCTGCTTCCGGCCCGGGAAGGAATAATTCTCCTGGTTGCCGGAGCGGTGATGTTGCTCGTATTCATCGCCCGGGAACTCCGCGTGCCCCATCCCCTCATGGACATTGCCCTCTGGACAAAGAACCGTGCATTTGCCTTCTCCAATCTTGCAGCACTGATCAACTACAGTGCAACGTTCTCGATCACCTTCTTCATGAGCCTCTATCTCCAGTATGTCCGGGGTTTCGATCCCTGGTATGCCGGCACGATCCTCGTGATCCAGCCGGTCATGCAAGCCCTCTGTTCACCATTTGCAGGACGATTGTCCGATCGTATACCCCCGGGCCGGATAGCCTCGGTAGGGATGGCCCTGACAGCCGCCGGTCTTATTGCCCTTTCGCTTATCAGGGACACGACGCCGGTCCTGGATATTATGGTGATTCTTGCCGTCATCGGCATCGGCTTTGGGATCTTCTCGTCACCGAACACCAATGCGATCATGAGTTCAGTTCCCAAAAAATCGCTGGGTGTTGCATCGGGAACCCTCGGGACGATGCGGCTCATCGGCCAGATGCTCTCGATGGGTATCGCGACGATGATCCTTGCAATCTTTATTGGAAGAATAGAGATTACCGCGTCCGAACAGGGACCGCTCATGACGAGCATGATGGCATGGTTTGGAATATTTGCCATGCTCTGCGTTATCGGGATTGCTTTTTCCCTTGTCAGGTGCGCTAAAAGCGACGTGACCGGGACATGTGTAAGACCGGAACAGTAACCCGTTTCAGGAGAGAAGAATCATTTAGTATTCCGGTGATAATGAACAAACCCCCGGGGGAGAAAAAAGTTACCCGGAACCTGCAGGAAAAACAGGAGACCTTTTTTAAAAACCCGGTTGGCACGGGAAAAGCAGGTTTCGTTTACTGCCGGTCTTTTCCTGTATTTTCAGACTGCTTCATCCTGTTGTTAAAGAAATCGACCCAGGCCTGCCGGGTCTCTTTCTCGGTTTGTTCCCGCACGAGAATCAAAAAGGGCATAACAATGAAACGAAGGGGAATATCAGAAAAAATTTGAAACACCTGCCACAGAAAATACGAAAGCAAAAATTTCCGCGGTTTTTCCAGATAGGGGAAAAATTATACCGGGGTTAGTTCGATTGTTTCACCGGGACTCAGGATCTTTACCTTCATATCGGTTGTCCGTTCAATAGACGTTTTGAACAGATCCGCATCTGCG
Organism: uncultured Methanoregula sp.; assembly: GCA_963666355.2. Taxonomy (GTDB): domain Archaea; phylum Halobacteriota; class Methanomicrobia; order Methanomicrobiales; family Methanospirillaceae; genus Methanoregula. The sequence goes on along the minus strand of CAXXCP010000010.1, from coordinate 115,115 downwards.
GATATCTTTGGCCAGGTGTTGTAGTGGATTGGGATAACGGTCTTTGCGCCAATGAAGTTTGCTGCCATCATCGCCTCGTTAACCCCCATCGTGTACCTGCCCCCGACAGGCAGGAGCGCAACATCCGGGTGATACAGTTCACCGATCAGTTTCATGTCCGAAAAGAGGCCCGTATCCCCGGCATGGTACACCTTCACGCCATCCATGCCGATCACAAAACCGGCCGCCGCTCCACCCCCGTAACCCATGCCGGCTTCCTCAATCCATGCTGAGTGCATCGCAGCGGTCATCGTGAAACTCACGCCATCGACCACGATTGTCCCACCGATATTCATGCTCTCGGCAGGAACTCCTTTTGCGGCGAGGTACCGGGCGAGCTCGGTGATCGCAACCGTCCTTTTGCACAGCGCAACTGCTTGGGCCATGTGATCATCGTGGCCGTGGGTGATCGCGACGAGATCCGGATGGGTTTTTGCAAGATTCCCGTTTTTTACGAAGGGATCGATGAGGATCTTCTTTGAACCGGAAAGAAGGACACACGAATGATCGAGCCAGGTAAGATGCATATATCCGGATAGGATTCATCCTGAATGAACGTTACCGTTCCATCCGAACAAACATAAGAACCGGAGGAAACCGCAAAAGAGACCGCGAGAGGGCAACGTCGCTAAAAAAGACAGGGACCGGGGTTTAATGAACCTTAGGTCACGTCGATCATTTCGGCTTCAGTGATATCGATTGAATCGCCGAGGCCATCCGCAGTTGCGCTGCGGGTCATCTGTTCGGTCAGGTCGCGGTCTTCCATCACATCGCGGATCCGGTTGATGTACGGATCGATGGTCGGGTCTTCCTGTTCCTCGATGACATGCCGGTACTCCCGGAGAGTCGATGGGCTGACTCCAAGTTCGTCAGCAACTTCCTTCATGGTCTTGCCGGAAGAAACAAGTTCCTCCATCGCAACCTTGTCAAACGGCATCTTGAAATCGAGATCCCGGAAGAGTTTCAACCGTACCCGGGCCCGTGCAACGGTTTTCGAGAGTTTCTCGTCCCCGAGTTCGCGGGCGATCTCGGTATCGTTCTTTCCTGCGTAGAACGAGGTAACCAGCTTCGCAAGCTGGATGGGCTTTAAAGAGGTCTTGAAGATCCCCTGTTCGGTGATCTCACGCATTACGAGGGCAACTTCACGCTCGATTGCGTCGCTGTCTCTCAAAGTGCCATGGATATTCTTCATAGGCTCAATGATCTTTGTCTTGCCGGACATTGAACTGAAGAGCTTCAGAAGCTGAGTTTTTCGCTGGTCTTGTTTGCTTTCTGCCATGGTAACCCCGTATGGGAATAGACAATACAATACTCTACCTCCTATTTAATGCTATCTTTAAGGGGCTTTCGACTGTGGTATCCCGAATTGATTTTACACATATAACCATTTCTGCGCATAGTTCAGAATCCTCTCCGGGGGTAGACGGTACCAGAATGCGTTATAAGGCTCATCGTAATCGAGACTCATGTGAGGTTTGATGACATTGTGCCAGTGAACAATTTTATCGACAGAACCGAACTTCGCGATCCTTCGTTCGACTTCTCCGAAGAACCGTTCAATTTTGCCGTTCGTTTGAGGGTGTTTTATCCTGGTTGGGATGTGTTTGATGTTGTGATGAACAAGAAACTCTCCGAATTTATGATGGGCCTGTTCACGGTTCCGAGCTGAAACGAATTGTGTACCGTTGTCAGTAAGGATCTCGCGGGGCGTACCGTACATCTGGAATCCCTGATTCAGAACCGTGAGAGTGTTCTCGGTAGTTGGAGAATCGAATACCCCGTAGCAGGTGATGAGGCGGGATGAATCATCCATGAATGCGATCAGCCATTTCTTCGATCCATTAAGTTCGAACTCTTTCCAGTCTCCCTGCCACATCGACATGGAATGAGTACGTTCGTACCGAACATATTTCCGTTGTTGCCGTTTTTTCATGTTGATCTCCACCAGACCGTGGTTCAACAATACCCGATAGATTCGATTATGCGGGATATGGATCCCGAGTGTTTCCTCAATCTTTTTCTCCAGATGGATTGGACCAATGTTGTTGGATTGATAGGTTTCGAGGATCAACTCTTCTGCTCGATCATCGATGGCTTGGGGCTTTCTTCCAGATTGCCTGAGTACCGGATATTCTCCCGATTCTCTGAACTGGTTGATGAGCTGATACACTCGTTGACGGGTAATCTGGAAATACCGGGCAATCTCAACAACGGGTTTCTCATTTACCCATTGCTGAATGATCCTCTGGATATCCCGATTCGATAATTTGCTCACATCGATATTTACATGTGATGTCAAATGATTTCGGGATAGGACATTAAGGGGCTTTCGACCAAAAACCTTTAAATCACGGGCTGATTTTTATGCTCCAACAGATTTTTTTTTTAAATCTGCGTATGCATGCGAATCATTATCAGAGGCAGCCGGCCCCGGTTCACCCGGGTTTTTGGATGCCTGATCCGGATGCTGCACAGGGCCCGCGATCCGGGCTGAAGGTTTTCCGGTACCGTAACGTCTGCCCCACCATAGAGAGCAATAGTATAAAATCATTCAGGGGATTTGCAAAGGAACTAAAGGGCCGGACCCCTGCTTTCATATCCCCAGAATGAGACTTATACTATTCGCGGAGAATAGTTGTTTACCATTCGGTGATCGATCCGTTTGGATAGATCGCTCTCTAAAGTCGATAAGGATTACAGAAGGGATATCGTGATACCGGGTTCCAAAGATGTTTTTGAAAGTGTAATGGATCTTGCAAAACGCCGTGGGTTCATCTGGCCTACATCCGAATGTTACGGGGCAGTTGCGGGGTTCATCGACTACGGCCCGCTCGGGGCGATGATGAAACGGCGGGTGGAGAATGTCTGGCGTGAGTTCTACGTCATCCAGGAAGGGTATTACGAGATCGAGTGCCCGACAATTGCGCAGGAAGCGGTCTTCATCGCCTCCGGCCACGTAGCCGGCTTTGCCGACAAGATGTGCCAGTGCCCGCACTGCAAGGAGTTCCTCCGGGCGGACCATGTTGCCGAGGCCGCAGGGATCCAGAATCCCGGCACGATGAAGAACGAGGATCTCTCGCTTGCACTCGTGAGCTGCAAGTGTCTCGCGTGCGAAGAGCTGCTGGGCAAGGTAGAGGTCTTCGGATTCAACCTCATGTTCAAGACCAGCATCGGCCCCGGTTCCCAGAGGGTCGGTTATCTCCGCCCGGAAACTGCTCAGGGAATGTTTGTTGATTTTGCCCGGCTCCTCCGGTTCTACCGGGACAAGCTCCCGTTCGGTGCAGTCCAGATCGGAAAGTCATACCGGAACGAGATTTCCCCTCGCCAGGGAATGATCCGGCTCCGGGAGTTCACGCAGGCCGAGGCGGAGATCTTTGTCCACCCGAATAACAAGAATTCTCACCCCATGTTCCGCCGCTACGCGGAGTACACGATGCCGCTTCTGACCTCCACGCAGCAGGAGAAGAACGAACCCGCAGTTTCGATGTCTATGCGGGAAGCAGTCGACAAGGGCGTCATCGCAAACGAGTACGTGGCGTACTATGTCGCGCTTACGCACCAGCTCCTTGTAAAGGTCGGCATACGGCCCGAACGCCTCCGGTTCCGGCAGCACCTGCCGGACGAGAGGGCGCACTATGCAACCGACTGCTGGGATGCGGAGGTCTTTTCAACACGGTTCGGCTGGGTCGAGACGGTGGGTATCGCTGACCGGACCAATTATGACCTGAACGCCCACGGGGAAGCAAGCGGCACCCCCATGACCGTTTTCATCCAGTACGAAGAACCGAAGAAGGTCCCGCGCCGGCGAATCATCCCCAACATGGGCGTGCTCGGCAAGCAGTACCGGAACAAGGCGAAGGCAATCTTCGATGCGCTTGCGGATTCGACACCGACTGCGGAGGGTGCCGATGTCGTGGTCGATGGTGAGAAGATCCATATCCCGGCAAACCTCTTCGAGGTCCGGGATGAGATCGTTGACGTCCGGGGCGAGGATATCGTCCCGCACGTGATCGAGCCCTCGTACGGTATCGACCGGATGTGCTATGCGGTCCTCGAACAGGCGTACGATGAAGATGAGGCAGATGGCGAGACCCGGGTGGTGATGCGCCTGTCACCCAGGGTCGCGCCCGTGCAGGTCGCAGTCTTTCCCCTGATGACCCGCGACGGGCTCGATACGCTTGCCCGCGATATCCAGGACACGCTCCAGAAGCAGAACATCCTCGCGGAGTACGATGACTCGGGGGCAATCGGCCGCAGGTACCGGAGGCAGGACGAGATCGGGACACCGTTTGCGGTAACCGTGGATTATGATTCCTTAGAGAAAAAGACCGTGACAATCCGGGACCGGGATTCCATGAAGCAGGTCCGGGTTGCGATTGCCGATGTTCCCGTAATTATTGCCGGGCTGGTGAACGGGACGAGGAAGTTTGGGGAAATTTGATGGGAGTCTCCTCCGTTGAAAATTCGATCAACATTTTCCAAATTTTTTTTGATGAGTGATGGGGGCTGATGCCCCATGCCCCCGGTAATTCACCCGGAATGCCGGCACGACTTTTCATTAAGAATCTTAACAATCGCAGCATCCACCGGGACCATAGCCTGGGAAATTTTTCCCAGGATCCGGATCGTATCCTCCCCGGACTCCTGGACGATCCCGTTACAGGCCGGGATCTCCATGCCGCCTACCGCAAGGAAGGCACACTCGGTAGCAAGACCGGTTGCCGTGGAAATTTTGAGCGAGCACCCCGGCTTTGCCCCATCGCAGAGAGTACCGGTAATGTTTGCGACCATGAGTTTGATGGCAGTCGCGATCTCTTTCTCCCCGCCCCCGAGCAGGTACGTCACACCGGCCGTTGCACCAATACCGGCCTTGATCGAGCACCCGCAGAGGGCCGAAAGGTGGCCGGTGAATCGGTCTGCTTTTTTCGTAAAGAGGTGGCTGATAAGCGCGGCCCGGCTGACCTCTTCTCTCGTGAAGCTGCAGGCTGCGCCGACAACGGCAACGGGAATAAGCGCCGTGATCCCCTGGTTTCCGGACCCGGCTGTGCTCATCACCGGGAATGGTGCTCCACCCATTCGTGCATCGCCGGCTGCTGCCGCGGTTATCCGGACCCGGTCGATGAGGCTGATGCTTGCGGACTGGGGTGCGAGCATTTTTTTCAGGTTCATCCCGAGTCCCAGGCCGTACACCCGGTACTCCCCGGCCTCGGCAAGCTCCAGGTTCATCGTTATCCCGCGGTACACGAGATCGATCTCCTCCGGGCCCATCGTGTCCGCAATCGCGATAAGCTCACCTATCGATTCCGGCAGGACCTCCCCGGATCCTTTGCCGGGATCCGCGGGCATCTCGTACACGGTCTGCCCGTCAACCGAGACGCTCACGATCGTATCGTGCCGGCCGGCAATATGGACGGTGGCGGTCCGTTCTTCGCCGCTGTCATCGGATTTACCCGTCCGGACCGTGACATCGACGAGAATATCCGGTGAGCAGGCATCGGGAAGAGCCGGGTTCACTTCCGCGACCACCCGGCCGCTGAGGGCAAGCACTTCGGATCCTGCCCGGATCGAAGGCGTCATGCCCGAGAATATATCGAGGCCGTACCGCGGGTCGAGGAAGACCCCGGCCGCACCAGCTATCGGGAGACCCTTCTGCCCGTTCGTTCCGGGTACGATGACATTGACGGCATTCTTGTACACGTCGCGATCGGTAGCGATCCGGATCGAGCGTATCCGGCTCGCCCGGGGGATCGGGGATGACCCGGAGAAATCCGGGGGCAGGTTTCCAAAGACTGCATGATATCCAACCGCAGCTGCGTAGCCGGCAGCGGCAGGTTCGGTACATCCCGTAACGGGAATGACATTCTCCAATAAAAATTTTTTAATATCCATGGTAATCCCAGGCAATATTAGCTCATGAAAAATCTGCGGGGACGAGGATATAGACACCGATGAATGAAAAAAAAATTTCAGTCAACATTATGATTATTGTGCCGGTTTCCCAATCTCACATCAGGATAATGGAGACATACGTGTGATTGAACTCATTTTTCTTGGCATTGTCATCCTGATCTTCGTCCTGACAGGATTGACGCTCGTGCGTGACGATGAGGTCGGGATCGTGACCCGGAAGATGTTCGGGCCTACCCTTCCGCAGGGACAGATCATTGCGACGAAAAAAGAGGTGGGTGTCCAGGCAGATATCCTCATGCCCGGGCTCTACTTCCGGATCCCTCTCTTCTGGAAGATCCAGCGGGCACCCGTGACAAAAATCCGGCCATCGTTTATCGGCGTTGTTGAATCCATCGAAGGCAGGCCGATCCCGACCGGAAGGCTGCTTGCCGACGAGATCGACTGCAACTCGTTCCAGGATGCGCGGAAGTTCCTTGAACATGGCGGGTGCAAGGGCCCGCAGGTGGCGGCCCTCCGGCCCGGTTCGTACCGGATCAATACGAAGGTCTTCCGGATCCGGGAACTGCCGGTCACGGTTGTTTCGAAGGAGAGAGTCGGCGTGGCGATAGCCCTTGACGGGATCCCCCTGCCGAGCGGGTACAGCGTTGCGCCTGAACCGGTCGGGGACCACAAGCATTTCCAGGATGGCCAGGCGTTCATTGCGAACAAGGGATTCCGGGGACCACAGCTGGAGACGCTCCAGCCGGGAGAGTATTACATGAACCCGCTCCTCTTCGAAGTGAACATGTCCGATGTCGCAACCGTCCCGCCGGGGTATGTTGCGGTTATCATTTCGAGTGTGGGAAGGGATTTGGAGAAGCCGCAGCCGGAGGCCCCGGAGATTACGCAGGATCCGAATCTCGAACAGCCCCTGCACGAGACGATCGAGACGCCGCTTATCACGAGCAAGAGTGAGCGGGGTATCCTGCGGGAGCCGGTAGCTCCCGGGAAGTACAACCTGAACCGGATCGCGTACCGTGCGGAGCTCGTGCCCACGAGCGCGATCACCATTGACTGGGCAGAGAAGCCCGGGATCCGGGAGACAAAGGTCCCCTCCATTGCGCCAAAACCGGAGAACATTGAAACCCCCAAGGTTGCAGAGTTCTTCAGCTACAGCGAGCTCAAGTTCACCTCAAAGGACGGCTTCCAGCTGGAAGTCGAGGTGCGCTTAATCATCCGCATCCCGCCATCGAACGCCCCGTACGTGATCGCGAGGTTTGGGTCGGTGAACAACCTGATCGAGCAGGTCGCTCATCCGCTGATCGACTCATCGTTCCGGAATGAAGCGGGCGACCGTGCGGCCATGGACTTCGTGCACAGCCGGTCCACGATCCAGTCTGCTGCGCTCGACAAGGTCAAGAAGGAGTTCACGAGCTACCATGTCGAGGTGCAGGGGCTCCTGATCGCGTACATCAAGGTGGACGAGAAACTTCTCGAAACGCAGACCCGGAAAGAGATCGCGGTCCAGCAACAGCAGCAGTACTCCGAGGAGGCGAAGGCACAGGAGCAGAGGATCGCAGTCTCGGAGAAGACTGCCCGGGCCGACAAGCAGATGGACGTGATCACGGCAAAACTCTCGATCGATATCGCAACCGACAAGGCCCAGGCTCTCAGGAAGGAGGCCGAGGGTATCCGGGACTCGACAAAGACGCAGGCCGACGGTCTCGCGTACGAGGCGCAGAAGGTCGGGGAGGGTACGGCTGCTGCCTACAAGGCGCAGACAGATGTCCTCGGGCCCGAGAGGATCGCGGCAATCAAGCTCATCCAGGAGATCGCCAACGGGAAGGTGACGATAACACCCAACGTTCTCGTATCCGGGGACAACAACCAGGGCGGAAACCTTGTTAACGCGATCCTTGCGACCTGGCTCACGAACGGAGCTCCTGAAAGGATTCCGGAAAAACCGAAGTCACCGGAATAAATTTTTCTCCCTCTCTTTTTTATTCCCGCTTTTTCTTTCTCTCCTTTATTCCCGGTTCCTCATTCTCTCCTTTACTTCTCTCTTTTCTCATCCCGCTTTTCGTGAACGTAAAAAGGCTTCCGGAATTTTTCTTATCCCCGCTCGTCCATGATCCTCTTCACCCATGCGGCCCGCTCGTCCGGCCGGAGCGAGACCGGCACCGGGTAGTTCTCCTCAAAGACCGGAGCACCGGTATGCCGGTACATAACGCCAAGGCCAATCCGGGCGTCGGTGTTGTAGTCCCATTCCCGGGCCTTCCGGCACGCCGCATCATGGTCCCCCGCGTTGTTCTCGTCCCAGTCATAGACCCGGGCATTGTAGTACTCCGTGAGATCGTTATAGCTCGCGCAGATCTGGAGGATGTCCACGAACGAGAAGCCTTTGTGATCGATCGCCTCCCGGATGATCCGCTTAAGCCCCTCCCGCTGCCGCGAGTATGCCCGGGCGATAAAGCCCGCTCCCGAGGCGAGCATCCGTTCGAGCGGGTTGAAGGGGTACTCCTTCTCTCCCGCCGGGGTCGAACGGCCGGGGAACCCGTACGGGGAGGTAGGGGTGAACTGCCCGGTGGTCAGCCCGTACACCCGGTTGTCGTACACGAGCACCGTGATATCCACGTTCCGCTTCGCCCCGAAGATGAGATGGTCGAGGCCCTCTGCATAACAGTCGCCATTGCCCGCGACGCAGATGACCCGGAGATCCGGGTTCGCGAGTTTGATCCCGGTCGCGACCGGAATTGTCCTCCCGTGGATTGCATAAAATCCATTCCGGTTCAGGAAATCGAAAGTCTTGCCGTGCTGGCCGATGCCGGCAACGAGCACAACATGTTCGAGCGGGAAGCCTTCGTCCGCCATGTCCGCGAGGACGTCCTTGATCGCGTGCTGCACGGAGAAGTTCCCGCATCCCGGGCACCAGACGTTCTTCGCCCGGCTGATGAGATCGTTTGGGTTCATGTGTCCGGTCCTGCGATCGTTCATGCGAGCACCTTCCGGATCTCTGCTTCAAGTTCTTCTATAACGAAGGGTCGCCCGTCATACTTCAGGATCTTCCCTGCGGGCCGGTACCCGAATTCGCTGACAAGCCGGGCAAGCTGCCCGGTCTCGTTTGTTTCTACCGCAAAGAATCGTTCCACTCCCGCCATTGCAGCGGAAAACGCTTTCACCGGGAACGGCCAGAGCACGATCGGCTGGATCACCCGGAGGCCCAGACGACCGCCGAGCTCTTCACCGATCCCTTTGGTCGAGCCCCAGCAGAGGAGCGCAGTCTTTGCGTTCCGGTCCCCAAAAACGCTGACAGGATCCATTGCTTCGATCTCATCGCGGAGTCCGGTAAGTTTTCGCATCCGTTTCTCCGCCATCTCCCGGGTGACCCGGGGGTCTTCGGTCGTGATCCCGTCCGGATCGTGGACGTGGCTGTTGACCCTGATGATCTCTCCCCTGGCCGGCGGGAAGAGGAGCGGCGAAACACCGGAATCCGCCGGGGCATACCGGAGGTATGAGCCGGAAGGGATTCCGCGAGGACCGGCGCTCGTGTCACTCCGGTTACTGTGCAGGACCGGCGCGATCCGTTCCTTCTTCAGGACCCCGGGGTTCATGCTGTACAGCCCTTCGCAGATGAGCCGGTCCGAAAGTACGATGCCGGGAGCCTGGTACTTCCACGCGAGATCCATCGCGACTGCGGACCAGACCCGGCACTCGTCCGCATCGCCCGGGGCGACAATGAACCGGGTAAATTCACCCTGCCCGGCGTTCAGGGCGAAGTGAAGGTCGGCCTGTGCGGTGTACGTGGCAAGCCCGGTGCTCGGCCCGGTCCTCTGCCCGAGCACGAGAAGGAGGGGGAGCTCTGCCATACCGGCAAGACCGAGCGCCTCGGTCATGAGGCAGAAGCCGCCGCCCGAGGTCCCGATCCCGGCCCGGGTCCCCGCGTACGCGGAGCCGAGGGCCATGGTTATGACCGCGATCTCGCTCTCCGGCTGGATGACCCGGACCCGGGTCTCGTCCGCAGACCCGGCAAGGAAGTGGAGGAGGTTCGATGTCGGGGACATCGGGTACCCGTAATAGATCCCGAGATCCGCCTCCACGAGCCCGATCCCGATCGCCTCGTTGCCGGTCATCGCGGGGAGGCTGGGGTTCCCCCCGTGGGGAACCGGGTTCCGTTCTTCGGATGCATCATAGGCGACACGTGCGACCCGGAGGTTTAGCTCAGTTCCCTTTGGCATCGTCTTCCGGATGACGAACTCCGCATCCTCCCAGGGAATGCCCGCGGCCCGGACAAATGCGCCGATGATCGCGGAGTTTCCCATCACTGCCGGTGCCAACTCTTTTGCAAGGATCTCTTTTACCGCGATCCCGATACCTCCCGGAACTTTTGCTGTCCCGGTATCGAAGACGACGACACCCCCCGGGGCGAGCCGGGGTTCGTGGAGACTCACGGTCTCCTGGTTCAGGGCAAGGATGAAGTCAACCTTCTCCCGGATCGCACCAACGGGGCCTTTGGCAGCCCGGACGATCGCGAAGTTATGCCCTCCCTTGATGAGCGACGGGTAATCGAAGTACATGTGCACCCGGTACCCCCGCTGCCCGAGAAGATGGGCGATGATCTGGCCGGCACTCGATACCCCGTGCCCTGCCCTCCCCCCGAAAAGTATGGAAAATTCCTCTGCCAAACCTGAAAGCCTCCTGCACTGGTACGGGGGAATCCCCGCAATCAGATAAAATGGTATGCCCTGCACCGGCTTTTGCGATCGGATTTTAAAGAAAATCTACTGGGCCGGGCGATGCAGCCCGGCCTGTGGGGGAAGGAGAGGCAGGGGGCCGGCGATGTTTTATCTACGATGATGGAGAAGTGCAGCAGAAAGGAGGGAGTTCGCTTACGGATGCACCTGCAGTTCATGAGTACGACGTGATTATCATTGGCGGGGGGCTGACCGGCCTCAGGGCCGCACTCCGGATCGACCGGGCCGGGATCTCCTGTGCGGTCCTCTCCAAGGTGCACCCCCTGAGGTCCCACTCGGTCGCAGCCCAGGGCGGGATGAATGCTTCGCTTGGGAACGTTCCCGGGGAGGGAGGTGCGATGGACAGCTGGGAGCGGCATGCATTCGACACAGTCAAGGGGTCCGACTACCTCGCGGACCAGAACGCTGTTGTCATGATGTGCAGGGAAGCGCCGGAGACCGTCATCGAGCTCGAACATATGGGCACGGTCTGGTCCCGGCTCGAGGACGGGAAGATCGCCCAGCGCCCGTTCGGCGGGGCAGGCTTCCCCCGGACCTGCTACGCTGCGGACCGGACCGGCCACAACGTTCTCCACACGCTGTACGAGCAGATCACTGCCCGCAGGATACCCGTGTACGAGGAGTTCTTTGTCACGTCGCTGGTCCGGGACGGTGGCCGGTGCACCGGGTGCACGGCGCTTGCGATCATGACCGGGGAGATCCACGGATTTTCTGCAAAGGCGGTGCTGATGGCAACCGGGGGATTCGGCCGTATCTTCTCCCGGTCCACGAACGCCATCATCAATACGGGCGACGGGCAGGCACTCGCACTCGCGGCCGGCGCGGGTCTCAAAGACATGGAGTTCGTCCAGTTCCACCCGACAACGCTCTACGGGACGAGCATCCTCATCTCCGAGGCGGCCCGGGGGGAGGGCGGGATCCTCTTAAACAACCGGGGCGAGCGGTTCATGGCCGTTACGCCCCGAACTCGCTCGACCTTGCTCCGCGGGATGTTGTCGCCCGGTCGATCATGCACGAGATCGGAGAGGGCCGGGGGTTCGAAGGCGACTGTGTCCATCTCGATATCCGGCAGCTCGGGGCGGACCTGATCAGGGAGCGGCTGCCCGGCATCCGGCAGCTTGCCATGGATTTCGCCGGCGTAGATCCGATCACCGGCCCGATCCCGATCCAGCCCGGCCAGCACTACTCGATGGGAGGCATTGATGTCGATATCGATGGCCGGACTGCGCTCCCCGGGCTCTATGCCGCTGGCGAGTATGCGTGTGTCAGCGTCCACGGGGCAAACCGGCTCGGGGGCAATTCATTGCTGGAGACAGTGGTTTTCGGCCGGCTCGTTGCCGGCGCGATCATCAAAGAGATCCCCCCGGTTGCCCGGCCCGGGCAGGCAGCCGTGCGGGAAGCTGTCCTGAAAGCGGAGGCAAAGATCGCGGGAATCCTTGCGCAGGCCGGCGGGGGGGCGCTCTTCCCGCTCATCGACTCGCTCAAGGCGACGATGTGGGAGAAGTTCGGCATCTTCCGGACCGGAGATGCGATGGCTGAAGGGCTTGACCTGATCCGGCAGCTCAGGGACCGGTTCGGCAGGGTCTCGTTCTCGAACCGGGACCGGGTAGCGAACCAGGCGCTCGTCCGGTACCTGGAGGCGGAGTGCATGCTTGCTGTTGCGGAGACCGTGGCGGTCGGGGCGCTGGAGCGCAAAGAGAGCCGGGGCTCGCATTACCGGCCTGATTATCCCACCCGGGACGACCGGAATTTTCTCCGGCATACACTCATCCGAACGGACGAAGAGGGGAACATCTCCCTGGAGTACAGCCCGGTGGTGACCGGGATGTTTGAACCTGAGGAGCGTGTGTACTGATGTTCCTGAAGATTGCACGCTCGGGACCGGACGCCACACAGCGTTACGAGCGGTACGAGATCGAACCGGGCCCGGGCATGACCGTACTCTCGGCACTCTTTGCGGTGCAGGAGAAGTACGACGACTCGCTCGCGTTCCGCTATTCCTGCCGGGGGGCAGTCTGCGGCACCTGCGCGATGCTCATCAACCGGGTCCCCCGGCTCGCGTGCCGGACCCAGCTCGCCGCTCTTGCGGAGGGCCGGCTCGATCTGCATCTCTCGCACTACGCGCTGTCGGATCACGCTGAGCCCTGGGATCCGGGAAAGGAGATCATCATTGAGCCGCTCCCGAACTTTCCTGTGATCAAAGATCTCATCGTGGACATGACAATATTTTTTGAAAACTACCGGGAGATTGGGCCGGTCTTTCGGCCGGGCGATCCCGATCCCCCGGACGAACGGCCATTGACCCCGCAGGCCGTCCGCGAGCTGGAGCACTAAACGACCTGCATCCTCTGCGCTGCCTGCTTCGCGGCCTGCCCGGTCAACGGAAAGAACCCCGGGTATCCCGGGCCCGCGGCGCTCGCGAAACTGTACCGTTTCCGGATTGATCCCCGGGAGAAAGAGGGTGCATCGCGACTCACGACCGCCAACCGGCCGGACGGCTGGTGGGCCTGCGAGTTCCACGCCAACTGCCACAAGGTCTGCCCGAAGGACGTCCCGCCCGAGCGGGCGATCGGGCATGCCCGGCAGGAACTTATGCAGATGAAGCGGCTCGCTGGCGGGGAACCGAAAACGAGCCCGAAAGGAAATGGATCGAAGGGAGGCCGGTGATGCGCACCGAACGCGACTCGCTCGGGATGCTCGATGTCCCGGACGATGCCTACTACGGGATCCAGACGCTGCGGGCGGTGGAGAACTTCCCGGTCTCCGGCCGGCGCGAGCGGCCCGAGCTGATCTCCTCGTACGCGGCGATAAAGAAAGCGGCTGCCCTTGCCAACGAGGAACTCGGCGTCCTCGACCGGGAACGAGGGGCGGCGATTATCGCTGCCGCGGACGAGATCCTTGCCGGGAAACTTGCAGACCAGTTCCCGGTCGACATCTTCCAGGCCGGGGCCGGGACCTCCTTCAACATGAACGTGAACGAAGTGATCGCAAACCGGGCGCTCGAACTTCTCGGCCGGGGGCGCGGGGAGTACGAGTACCTGAGCCCGAACGATCACGTCAACCTTGCGCAGTCAACAAACGATACCTTCCCCACCGCCTGCCATATCGCAATTATTCAGGATGCGCAGGCGCTCGACCGGGTGATCCTCGGCCTCGTCGCAGCACTGGAACGGAAGGGACAGGAGTTCACGTCCCTGCCAAAGACCGGCCGTACGCACCTGATGGACGCGATCCCGGTCACGCTCGGCGATGAGTTTCTCGCGTAAGCCTCCGCGATCTCGCGGGCGGGGGAGCGTATCCGGGAACGGCGGGACGGGCTCCTTGAGCTCGCGATCGGCGGGACCGCGACCGGGACCGGAGCGAATGCCCCCCCGGGTTACCGGGATGCGGTTATCCGGAATCTGCGGGAGCTCACCGGGCTTAAACTTGTCCCGGCCCGGAACAGCTTCGAGGCCCTCCAGAGCCGGGCGCAGATGACTGCGTTCTCCGGCTCGCTCCGGGAGCTTGCGCTCGAACTGATCCGGATAGCAAACGATCTCCGGCTCATGAATTCGGGACCGGGCGCCGGCCTCGACGAGATCGTCCTCCCGCCAGTCCAGCCAGGGTCATCAATCATGCCCGGCAAGGTCAACCCGGTGATGGCCGAGTGCGCTGACATGATCGCGTTCCAGATTATCGGCAACGACACCGTGGTCTCGATGGCTTCACAGGCGGGCCAGTTCGAGCTGAACGTGATGACGCCGGTTATTGTCCACAACATTCTCGAATCCATGAACCTTCTCACCCATTACCTCCCGGTCTTCACGACGCACTGCATCGATGGGATCGAGCCGAACCGGGACCACCTGCTGATGTATGTAAGCACAAACCCGGTACTCTCAACGCTCCTGACCCCGAAGATCGGGTACCTGAAAGCAGCGGAGATCGCGCACGAGTCGATGGTGCAGCACCGGTCGATCCAAAATCTTGCCGTGGAGAAGGGCATACTTTCCGAAGCAGAGGCTGATGCGGTCTTCGATATCCATGCGATCTCGCGCCGCCAGTACAGGAACCGTTGAGCAGAAGAATCGTGGAAATGAGATTTCCGCTTTTTTCCTTCCCGGCTGTTCCCTTTCATTTTGTCAACAACAACAACGCCAAAATACCCTGCCCTCCAAGTACAACCCATGAGCGATCCCCGGAGAGCGAGCTTTGCCGCCGGCTGCTTCCACGATACTGAGGCGGTCTTCCGGCATCTTGATGGTGTCCTCGATACCCGGGTGGGATACACGGGCGGTGATCTCCCCGACCCGGTGTACGAGCAGGTCGCGACCGGCACTACCGGCCATGCCGAGGCAGTTGAGATCGTCTTTGACCCGGCCGGGATCTCGTACGGGCAGCTCCTCGAGATCTTCTGGAAAATTATCGACCCGGCCTCGGCTGATGGCCAGCGGGATTACACCGGCCCGCAGTACCGGTCCGCGATCTTCTGTCACGATGAAGAACAGAAGAGTGCGGCGATCGCCTTCCGCGACCGCATCCAGGCGGGTCTCGATGCACCGGTCCGCACGGAGATCCTGCCGGCCACCACGTTCTGGCCGGCTGAGGAGTGCCACAAGCAGTTCTACGAGAAATGCCGGGTGAGTTTCTGCACGAGCCGGCAGCTGGATGACTGAATATTGTGCCGGGAGAAACGTAAACGGAACAACGTATCCGGACACCGGCAACAGATATCGATGGATGCCGTTCAACCGAAAATATTCCCGCCGCGGTGCGCCCTTCGGGAAGGCAGGCGTGACGCCTGAAAAGGGTATGGGAGTCAAAACCCCATAATCGATCACCTGATGATTTTGATTTGCACGGCGAAGTCATTCTTGTTGCCACACGCAAGAGGAATTCGCGATGGTGACCCCTTCTCTCATCCGGAGAGGAACGCAGCCCTGGATGGGGCAATCCTCCTGACCCCCGGATTTAAAAAAAAATTTCTCTGATTTGCGGTCTTAACCGTCATGCACAAACGGGGCGGGTCCCGACGTGGCGGCGAGTGCCCGTGGCTCCTGTCGCAATTGAATAAAACCCAAAAGGGAAAACGCTGATGACTTCACACCGTCTTTTACCCGCCCGGAATTTGAAGAATGCTCCCACGGCGATAACAGACCCGGGCCGGGCTAAAATAAAAAAAATCTTACTTCGCAAGCTCGTAAATCGCATGAGCATAGATCTTCGCCAATTTGACCAGCTCATCGATCGCAACGCACTCATCCTGCCGGTGAATGGGTGGATCCTGCCCTGGCCGGAACGGACCGAATGCAACAGTATTCGGGAGCCTGCGGGCATAGATACCGCCACCAATCGCAACCGGTGAATCCATCACGCCGGTCTGCTCCCGGTACACGGTCGAGAGCGTCCGGACAAGGGGCGAGTCCACCGGGTGGTGGAGCGGGGGCTGGTGCTTCAGGATCTTCCCGGAGAACCCGCTCGCACGCATGGTCGATCGGATCCGGTTCACGACCGTGGCCTTATCCTGCGTCACCGGGTACCGTATATCGAGGGTCAGCCGGAAGAAGCTATCGGTAGCCTGGATCCAGCCTGCATTGAGCGTGAGATTTCCCGAAGGCGCATCGGCGAGCTCAACCCCAAACGATCTCCCGTTCGTCTCGCACCCTATCGTCCGGCTGAAAAGCCGGATAGCATCGGTCATCGCACCCGGGCTCAGCTTCTGGGTTGCAAGGAAACCGAGCAGGAACATGATCGCATTTTGTCCTTTCTCCGGGGTTGACGCATGTGCGCTCTTGCCCCTGGCAGTTACGATCACGCAGCCTTTCTCCGGTCTTGCCTCCAGCGGAAAGCCGGTCTGTCGCACAAACTCCCCGCAGTTTGCGATGACCATCTCCGGGTGTGCGGCCAGAAGCTCGGCGGTTGCCCGGTCCGGCACCATGTTCGGTGCCGAGCCGCCTTCGATCTTCTTAACAAGCGTCTCTGCAGAGCTTGTCGAGTAGTTCCTCTGGAGCTCGATCCAGAGGATACCTTTCTCGGCATAGACGACCGGGAAAGCCGCATCCGGCGTAAACCCGGATACCGGTGGTTTTTCCGTCAGACTATAATGAGCGATATCCTCATCCCCGGTCTCTTCATCCGCGCCGAAGATTACCCTGACTCTTCGCGAGAGGGGGAGACCGCTCTCCATAACTGCCCGGGCCCCAAAGAGCGCTGCAAGAGCGGGGCCCTTGTCATCAAGAGTCCCCCACCCATAGATCTTCCCGTCATGTATCTCCCCGCCAAACGGCGGATGGGTCCAGTTCTCTCCTTCCGGAACCTCATCGACATGCCCGAGAACTGCGATGTAATCATCCCCTTTGCCGAACTCCGCAAACCCCCGCGTTGTTATCGAGGTTCGTTGTAGAAAAGCCGAGCCGGCTGGCGATGTCAAGGGCGGAGGTGAGTGCGTCCCGCGGGCCGGCCCCGAAAGGTGCCCCGGGTTCCGGTTCTCCCGATACGCTTTTTATCCATACCAGTTCCTGGACGGACGCGACAAGCTGATCCCGGTCATGATCTACGAGCCGGTCGAGCGTGTCGGGTGAACGGCCGCTGGAAGAGATGAAAACAATGGTAAGAAAAATCGCAGTAATGAGGAACAGGAACATGACGAAAACCTCTGCACGGGCCGGAGAGTTCCCCGGGTTTTCCCGCATCAGTGGGCCCGGCCTCGCGAATATGTGTTCAGATTGATTATAGTGCAAGTCCTGTAATAATGCTTGTCATGGTCCGGGACCCGTACGTTTCGGTTTTTGGTTTTCCTGTTCGCATGGGGGTTTTGCAAGCGGGGCCGGAAAAACCGGATTTCCCCCCCACGTTTTTTGGGATCTGTTCCGGGACTTTTCATGCGTTCCGGAAAACCCGGGAGATTTGTGAGAAAGATTCTAGTATCTTGAATGTCCAGAGGAGCCCTTTTAGAGTTACCCGTGGCACACGAGAGACTTCCTTTCCAGAATCCGGACAGGAACCCGGCAGCCGGTCCTGTCGGTAAGGACCTGCCGGAAGTATTTGACCGGATGCGCAACCGGCCAAACGATGTCCAGAGTTATGCGGTCGTGCTCAAGGACGGGGATGCGGGCAGCCGGCTGAAAGCTGCGGAGATGCTCGGGGAGACCGGCGATCCTGCGGGTGTCCCCCCGCTCATCGATGCACTTCTCGACCAATCGATAGCAGTACAATACGTTGCGGCAAAATCTCTCGGAACACTCGCCGATCCCCGGGCAGCCGGCCCCCTCAGGGCTCTGCTTGCTTCCGACAACCACTGGATTCGCCGGGCTGCGGCCTGTGCACTCGGGTCCGTCGGTGACCGGCAATCAATTACGACCCTTGTTACGCTCCTTACCGATCCCCATCACGATGTCCGGGCCTGTGCGGCATGGTCTCTCGGGAAACTGGGGGACATTCGGGTGCTTGATGCTCTCCGGCCCCTGCTTGCTGATCCGCGAGCCGACGTCCGGCGGGAGGCTGAGGCTGCAATGAAACTGCTGAGTGGGGATTGCCCGGAAGAAGCCGGACGACCCATGCCCGGCAGTAAGATGATCACTATTACCTGCATCCCGGTACGGGGGGACGGGACCCGTGACCGCTGAGATCGTTATCCTGAACCGGGAGGCTGTTGCACTCGCAGCCGACAGTGCCGTGAGTCTTGTCACCGGTCCTGCCAACAGCCCGCAGAAGATCTTCACCTCAGCAAACAAGATCTTCGATCTCTCAAGCAACCACACTGTCGCTATCATGCTCTACAATAACGCGAGTTTCCTTGGGATCCCGTGGGATCCGATCCTCGCCCGGTTTGAGGAAAACCTTGGCACAACCCCGCTTTCGACCCTCGGTGAACACGCGGAACGGTTCATTACCTTCTTAAAAAAACGAAGGTGACCTGATCACCGGTGGGATCGAGAAAGAATATTTCACCACGGAAATTTACCGTTATATCCTGGATTTCCGCACCATCTTCCAGCAGGACGCATCCCGTATGATGCAGCTCCAGGGCGCGATCAGCGAAGACCAGATTGCAGAGATCGTTGCCGGGAAGATCCAGGAGACTCACGCGATGCTCTCTTCCATGGAGTACATCACTGGTGCTGATGACGCCCGGGTCCGGGAACTTGTCCTTACCTACACGGAGGTCACGGGAAAAGCGATTGAAGACGTCTTTGAACAGATGCCGTTTACAGAAGAGGCACGGGTCCGGCTCCGGGAGCTCCCGTTCCTGTTCTTCCTGAAAAATGCCGGACCGCAGGATCCGTCATCCCAGAATTTCTCCGGTATCGTTCTGACCGGATTTGGCAGGCAGGAGATCTTTCCCTCCCTTGTTACCTACGCCATGGAGGGGCGCCTCTCCGGGATCCTGAAGTACCGGGAACTGGAGAACAAGAAGATCTCGCTGGTGAACGGCGCGTACGTAATCCCGTTTGCCCAGCATGAGATGGTGGATATCTTCATGGCAGGTATCGACCCCCGGCTCGCAAACGCACTGACCGACAGCCTTTCCGCACTATTCGAGGAGTACCCGCGGTCGATTGTCGACAGCATCGAATCTTTGGGCGATGAGGCAAAGGCAGATCTCAAGAACCAGATCCAGCCAAAGAGCGATGAACTGGCCGGGCAGATCTCGGATTACCTGACCAATTACATGAACTCGAATATCATCCCGGTTATCAACGTGGTCATATCCCTCCCGAAGACCGAACTTGCGGCGATGGCGGAGTCGCTTGTCAATCTCACGTCGATGAAGCGGAAGATCTCGCTCCAGGCCGAAACGGTCGGGGGCCCGGTCGATGTGGCTGTTATTTCGAGGCGTGAGGGCTTTGTGTGGATCAAGAGGAAACGTTACCCTAACCGGGAGCAGAAAGACGAGCCGGTTTTTGTGAACCGGTGAACCATTCGGAGGGTTGCATGCCAAAATCATTACCGAAAAACGAGACGGGAAAAAAGGGGAAAGAGCACAACACGCAGCCTGGACCAATCCAGGGGGCAGCCCGGGCAGGAAGATCTGCCACTCGGATGCCGAATTCGAAGAACTTTTCCTCCCGGGAACGCACGAGAAGAAACAGATCCAGGAAACGATCCCAGTACTTCTCTAAATTTACCTCCGTGAATTTTGGCAAGTCATCAATACTCTCAACCTCTGATCAACCAAACGGTCGAAGAACAGAAACAAATGAGACAAATTTGAGTTTTTTCCGAATCCCTTCCCAGACCAATAGCCGGAAGAAATCGAAACGGAACAAATCTTCAGCAACGGTTCTTGGTCCTCGTTGAACCTTAGAGAAGAACATCCATTGAAGAGAGACCCAGATATTTTTGAGAAGGAAAGAGATTATCGTCAGCAGGTACCGGATCACAACGTTTCTTGTGGATGTCCTTGCTTTCACGATATTCCGGATACGGTACGAAGACTCGATCGCAAACCGGTTCTTGTAGACCCGGTAGATCCGACGGGGTTTCCAGTTAATACCATACACGACGTAACCCAGGTTCACATTCCCGTATTTCTTATTCCTTCCCAGAAGGTACTGGACATCAATTGCCAGAGTAAGAGAAAGAGGTTCGCCAGTTCCCATCATCGTATACTGTGCATACCGGGAATGATTTCCCCGGAGTATTTTCTTGAGTTCTTCGCCGTGTTTTCTCACCGGAACAATGTGCGGGATCTTTTCCTTCTGGAGAAATGAGAACACATCTTTTGAGTAAAATCCCCGATCAAGACAGAGTACTTGGGTGTTCACTTTTGCGTTGTGGATTATGGCCAAAAATTTCCGGATGTACTCGACCTTTGACACACCCTTCTTCACCGGGAAAACTGCAAGGGTCTGCCGTTGACCTTTTGTTGTGATGGAGAGCGAAACATACGAGTAAAATGTGGTTGTTGATTTCTTCATTTTACTCTTGAGGACGTAATCTTTGTTCGCTTCGATAATTTCGCCATAATAAGGATCGTCGGTGAAATCTATGGCAAAATGATACGATTTTCCGGGAACAAGGATCTGATCGTTTGAATAGGTGAGGATCTTTGATTGTATTTCGAAAAGCGATTCTAAATCCACCTTCGATAAATGGTATCTGACTGACGTTTCACACGGGACTTTTTCTCCAGCCTTATTGATGGAATGCACGGATAGTTTGGTTGCTGACATCCCAACAAGTGACTGGATAAGCGTCTTTTGTCTCAGTGTTCCGTTGATGGAAATGGTGAGATTCCGGTTGATTGCATCCACTGCTATTTCGGAACAATCTTCTGCTCGGATCTCATTTTTTATTCGGCGGGTGAATTGTCGTCTATTTGCCATATGCGGCGCCCGCTGCCTATTTAGATCTGCCGGTTTTGATTAGCCTCGGCTAAAAATTAGTGAAGTACTGGATCCGGGAACCGGGGAAACTCAAGGAGCATATTCTCCGGAAGATCCGGAAATGAATTTGTTTTGTTTTTGCAAAAGAGGGAAAAAGCGACAGGCATCCGGATCGTTTACCGCACGCGGGCTGCAAGAATATTACGGACGATTGCAAGGAGCTGCTGTTCCACGAATGGTTTGATGAGATAGCCTGCGGGGGAGAGCTCTTTTGCTTCTCCCATTCTCGTGTCGGTTGAATAAGCGGTAATAAAGATGACTGGGATATCGTACCGGCTCCGGATCCGGCGGGCTGTTTCGATGCCATCCATTCTCCCCATCAGCCCGATGTCCATAAGGATGAGATCCGGCCGGGGGGAGGTTTCCAGGTACTCCAGCGTATCCTCGCCGGATGCAAGGGGACAGGGGAGATGGTAACCATGTTTTGCGAGGAGTTCCATACTGCGGAGAGCAATGATGCCATCATCTTCAACGATGAGAATTGAAGCGTCCTTCATGGGTTGGAGTCGACACAATTCTGGCACTGAAAAAATATAAAGGATTCTATTGCTCTGTAGAAAACCTCCATGACGAGAAATTGTAAGAACTTGTGGATGTTACAAACAATCATTTTCCCTGCGATTTCCTTTCTCTGAATTGAGAATATTCGAGCCTTTAGATCGCCACCGAACTTTCTTTTCAGGACAGAGAACTTGTTCTCGACAAGTTGTCTTCTCCGGTATCTGGTATCATCGAATTCTCCAGCCATCTCGTTTCGGTACTTTCCTCCGATAATCTGATTGTTCCAGGAACGGATCGGGATGATGGAGTCAGCGAGCAGTTCCTCCCGAACCTGACGATGAATCGCTTCGGAGTCGTATCCCCGATCCATAACGTAACACTCTGACCGTCGTATCTTGTGACATTGTGGGAGTAACCTGGCTGCATGCCGGGTATCGTGAACTCGGCTTTTCGAAGTGATGAATCCGGTGATCGCTTGTGTGTCGGTGTCAACCGAGATCGAAGTTTTCAGGAAATGTTTTCGGATTTTGCCGGTTCTGGCTGAGTAATAGTGACTCGAATATCCGCTGGTAAACCCGGACGAATCGACAGCGGTAATCGCAATTGGATCATCGTTGGAATAGAACAGACTCGTCGTTTTCCTGAATGCGTAGCGGAGGTACAGGGTTTTTATCCGACAGAAGAATTTCTGAAGAGTCGTGAAATGAGGGACGACTGATAGTTCCAACTCCTTTTGGATCGACTCCATGTCTCCGATATCTTCAACAAATTCGCGATAATGCTGATTCCGATAGTCTTTGAAGAGAATCAGGACGAGAAGTTGATACCGGGTGTAGATCTTTTTCGAATATTTACAGGAATACGGACTGAGTCGTATTGCTTTCACGATCGAAATCGCTGCTCGGATAAACCTGATATTCCGGCTCGTCGATTTCTTACTAGTCTCTGTACTTTTTGAGCACACACTCTAGTATGGAGACAATGTACCTTAGATCTTTCGGTCCATGGTGCCGTCGATTTTGAAGAGGTTTTCTACAGAGCAGATTCTATCAAAAAGGGATCCGCTGTCCATACGGTATCCGGTTTGCCGGGTCTTTAATTTTGCAGGGCCCGGCTTTCCGGGAGAATAACAAACAAAGCCGGAGTAAGGGCCGGAACGGGAAAATTCGTACATTTCCCGTTCAGCTGCTCAGGGATCAGCATTGTTGCCTGAAATTGTACCAGAATATCAAATCCTGCAAAAATTATATAAATGTCTGGTGCCAGCAGAGTGATGAACAGCATGGAGATCTTCCCGGATATCCACCAGGTGGATGGCGTCAACAGTAATTGTTATGTGGTAACTACCAGGGACCGCCTGACCCTCATCGATCCCGGCCTCCCGCGGAACAGCAGGAAAATTATTGCATACATCAAGGACACTCTCGGCCGGCCGCCCACCGACATCGGCACAATTATCCTGACGCATTATTACATGGATCATACCGGCAGTGCACAGGAGCTCAAGACAATATCCGGTGCAGTGGTTGCGATTCACGAAGCCGACGCCCGGTATGTTGCAGGCAAGCAGCTCAGGCCTGCACCGGAAGGGATCCTGATCTTGCAGAGTACGATCGGGGCGTTCTATAAACCCCGGCCGGTCCACCCGGATATCCTGCTCCATGATGGCGATACCGTTGCGGACCTGACCTGCATCCATACGCCGGGCCATACGGCAGGAAGCATCTGCCTCTATGATCCCCGGTCGAAGATCCTGTTTGCCGGCGATACGATCCGGTATAACGGGCTGAAACTTGAAGGCCCGCCCCCCCAGTTCACCCTCGATATGGAGGCGGCCCGGAATTCCGTTAAGAAGATATCCCGGCTCGATTTTACCGCACTCCTCCCGGGACACGGGGTTCCTCTGGTGCACAATGCCAAAGAAAATGTACAGGAATTTGCCCTGGCTTTTACCCTGCAGGACAGCGGGAACGCGCCAGTTGCGGTGTAACAAAGAGCAGAAGGGAAAAGACCGGGATTTTCCGGGGGTCTGCCACCGGCAGGGCAGTAATGGTTGAAGAGCGATCACAAGGGTGAAGTTCTGCGATAGGGAAAAACGGGCAGTCTTTTGAGTTTCCCGGGATCACCTGCAAGGTGCGATTTTTGAACGCTGGGATTTTTTACTTCGAAAAAAAAGAACGGGGAAATTTTTTTTTTTGCAGATTACTTGATCTTCTTCTCGAGTTTTTTGAGCTTCTTCTTTGCGGACTCGCTTCCTGCTGCAGCCTGCTTCGAGAGCTCTTCTGCCTTGACCTTCTTTGCCTGGTTCAGCTTTGTCAGTTGTTTCTTGCTTGTTGGCATGGTTGGTACCTCGTTTCTGTGAATGGTTATATTTCCTTTTTTTCCTTCTTAAGAATATCTGTCCTATCCCGAAATCATTTGACATCACATGTAAATATCGATGTGAGCAAATTATCGAATCGGGATATCCAGAGGATCATTCAGCAATGGGTAAATGGGAAACCCGTTGTTGAGATTGCCCGGTATTTCCAGATTACCCGTCAACGAGTGTATCAGCTCATCAACCAGTTCAGAGAATCGGGAGAATATCCGGTACTCAGGCAATCTGGAAGAAAGCCTCAAACCATCGATGATCGAGCAGAAGAGTTGATCCTCAAAACCTATCAATCTAACAACATTGGTCCAATCCATCTGGAGAAGAAGATTGAGGAAACACTCGGGATCCATATCCCGCATAATCGAATCTATCGGGTATTGTTGAACCACGGTCTGGTGGAGATCAACATGAAAAAACGGCAACAACGGAAATATGTTCGGTACGAACGTACTCATTCCATGTCGATGTGGCAGGGAGACTGGAAAGAGTTCGAACTTAATGGATCGAAGAAATGGCTGATCGCATTCATGGATGATTCATCCCGCCTCATCACCTGCTACGGGGTATTCGATTCTCCAACTACCGAGAACACTCTCACGGTTCTGAATCAGGGATTCCAGATGTACGGTACACCCCGCGAGATCCTCACTGACAACGGTACACAATTCGTTTCAGCTCGAAACCGTGAACAGGCCCATCATAAATTCGGAGAGTTTCTTGTTCATCACAACATCAAACACATCCCAACCAGGATAAAACACCCTCAAACGAACGGCAAAATTGAACGGTTCTTCGGGGAAGTCGAACGAAGGATCGCGAAGTTCGGTTCTGTCGATAAAATTGTTCACTGGCACAATGTCATCAAACCTCACATGAGTCTCGATTACGATGAGCCTTATAACGCATTCTGGTACCGTCTACCCCCGGAGAGGATTCTGAACTATGCGCAGAAATGGTTATATGTGTAAAATCAATTCGGGATACCACACTTCTTAAGAATATCCGTATAGTGGTGCGCCTGCCGGAGAATAAACCCGTTATATTTATGCGATATACGATTTTAGTACCGTTTATGAAACCAGCATGTGCTCTTATCATGGTGATCGCTTTTGCCCTGTTCGCATCCGGCTGCACGAGTACACTTCAGGCCCCCGGTGCCTCCCCGGGACCGGCCGCGAATCCGGCTGCAATTCCGGCTGAGACTTCCGCCGCACCGCAGGCACCGGCAACGCCGGCCGCTATCCCGGACATCACCGGCACCTGGAACGGGACAACCTACGGCTATACGCAGGGTATAGGATTCTCGGATTATGGCAATGGCACGATTTCGATGATCGTGGAGGAACAGCACGGCAGGGTATTCTCCGGCAGGTTCGACTTCAAATTCGGCAACATGAAATCCTCCGATGCCATGTCCGGGATCATCAGCGCTGACGGAAAGACGCTCTCCCTTGTGGAAGAGAATAACGGGTATACTTTCGGGACGATCCTCGGGAACGAGATCGAACTGACGTACCTGAGCAACAACAAACCGTTTAGCACCGACATCGATACGCTGAAACGGGTGTAGGGTTCCGGAGTCCTGTACCGGACACTCTTTTCTTATAGAAATTTTTCGCGTTTACCAGGAGAGTGCCCGGAGGCCGGGAACTTTTGAAAAATGCCGGTCCTTTGTGATGATCTCGCTATCATAGAGAAGTGCAATCGCCGCGATAACTTCATCGAAATCCCCGATGGGATCGCCCTGGGATGCAAGGGTTCCTGCGATCCTGCCAAATGTTTCGTACACCATCTCGTCAACAGGAATTACGGTGAATAATTCCAGGATCGCATCAACCTTCCGGTTATTCTCCTCGTTTCCCGACAGGAACGCTCCTTTGTAGAGTTCGAGCGCGGTAATGCCGGTTGTCTGGAGTGCGATTCCCTCGTCTTCGAACTGTTCAAACCGGGCAACCGCACCGGGATCCTTCCTGATGAGGTCCACGATAAAAGAAGTGTCAGCAACCGGCATCGCGATCAGAATCCGACCTTTCTCAACCGGCTCTTACGCATCTCTTTTGAGACCTTCTCCACGGAATCGGCAAGGTCCGTACTCTCCCCGATCTCGGCGAGTACATCAGAAAGTTTCCGTTTTACCGGGTAATATTTCACAATCACTTCCGAGAAGCTGGTTCTCTCGTCTTTTTTGAGAGCTTTTAAGCGCTCGTAGGCTTCATCCGTGATGCTGATTGTCCTGGTGGACATGATTAGCTCTGTGTATGTATGTGTATTTAAAAGTTGGCGGGATTGTCCGGCTACGAAAAAAAAACTGTGACAAAAATAAAAAGACCGGGGAAAATCTGACCCGGGACTTCCATCCCGGATCGTTGTTCCGGTATTTCCCGTTCCCTCCGGCTTCGATCTGATCGGGGACCCGGTCCCATGCAACGAGCAGGCCGGGAATGATCACGTAGCCGAGCAGTCCTGCGCCGAGGAACGCTCCTACAATGATAAGTTCGATCTCCATACTCCGCCTCACGCGAGTGCCGGGACCGAGTCTGCCCAGCTCTCGACCTTTGTCTTGATCGCATCGTCCGAGTACGAGGTGAGCGATACCGAGTCCCGACTGAGGGTGACGAAGTACAGCACACCGTTCGGGTCATGGCACTTCAGGGTCCCGGAATACGATTCGTGGTCGGTGTCCCGGGCCAATTGGAATATTTCTCCTGTTTTTTAATGTATGCTGCCGTCTCTTTACTTCATCCCCTTCCCGAGCATTCCCCTCAGCATCCTCGCCCGGTACCGTACATGAGGATCCGCCCGGAGGAGCCCCGGGTCAATCTCGTCCGGAACCTTCGCGATGATCGCATCATCCGGCCCCATCGTTGCGGTCACGATGACCCGGTACCAGCACCGGCTCCGGAGCCCGTCCTTTTTCACCTCCCGGTAAAACCGGCCGAGCGCCATGGGACTTGGGAATTTCGTGATCGTCTCCCGGGCCATCCACTCGATGACCTCATTGTATTCCGCCACGATTGCGGGAACTTCCCGGTCGTGGACGGTCGGCAGGAAACTAAAGTCCACCCCCGGCCTCCCGGCTTCCTCCACGATCCGTGCGTGGATCTCAACTCCCCCGGCAAGGAAGGCATCGCCCACCATAACGACATCTTCCGGTTCTTCGTTCTGTTCCTGGTCCGGTTCGGGTTCGGTCATGGTCGTGGTTCCCGGTTCGGTGTCCGGGTTTGAATGTGTTTGGATTTTTTTCCGGGACACGGGCTTGAACCGCCGGATCGTGAGTTGAAAAAAATGCAGGGGATGGGAGTATTGCCACCGTTCCGGTTGCACGCGAAAGCAACCGATACCTGGTATCAAAAGACTCCTCCGGAGATCATGGTGGTGCTGGAGATCGATCGGCCGGGTTTTCCACCGTCATAGTGCAGTGTTTGGGTAAAAAGGAATGGCGGTTATTGGTGGAGGGTTCCAGGTTATCATCAGCGACCCGTGACCCGGGGATTATCCCCGGTTTTTCACCATTGATGGGACTCACTTTTCGTCACCATTAATCCGGGCCCTGTACGAGCCCGGATTACCCGTTTTCCCGGACCCAGTACTTCACTAATTTTTAGCCGAGGCTAATCAAAACCGGCAGATCTAAATAGGCAGCGGGCGCCGCATATGGCAAATAGACGACAATTCACCCGCCGAATAAAAAATGAGATCCGAGCAGAAGATTGTTCCGAAATAGCAGTGGATGCAATCAACCGGAATCTCACCATTTCCATCAACGGAACACTGAGACAAAAGACGCTTATCCAGTCACTTGTTGGGATGTCAGCAACCAAACTATCCGTGCATTCCATCAATAAGGCCGGAGAAAAAGTCCCGTGTGAAACGTCAGTCAGATACCATTTATCGAAGGTGGATTTAGAATCGCTTTTCGAAATACAATCAAAGATCCTCACCTATTCAAACGATCAGATCCTTGTTCCCGGAAAATCGTATCATTTTGCCATAGATTTCACCGACGATCCTTATTATGGCGAAATTATCGAAGCGAACAAAGATTACGTCCTCAAGAGTAAAATGAAGAAATCAACAACCACATTTTACTCGTATGTTTCGCTCTCCATCACAACAAAAGGTCAACGGCAGACCCTTGCAGTTTTCCCGGTGAAGAAGGGTGTGTCAAAGGTCGAGTACATCCGGAAATTTTTGGCCATAATCCACAACGCAAAAGTGAACACCCAAGTACTCTGTCTTGATCGGGGATTTTACTCAAAAGATGTGTTCTCATTTCTCCAGAAGGAAAAGATCCCGCACATTGTTCCGGTAAGAAAACACGGCGAAGAACTCAAGAAAATACTCCGGGGAAATCATTCCCGGTATGCACAGTATACGATGATGGGAACTGGCGAACCTCTTTCTCTTACTCTGGCAATTGATGTCCAGTACCTTCTGGGAAGGAATAAGAAATACGGGAATGTGAACCTGGGTTACGTCGTGTATGGTATTAACTGGAAACCCCGTCGGATCTACCGGGTCTACAAGAACCGGTTTGCGATCGAGTCTTCGTACCGTATCCGGAATATCGTGAAAGCAAGGACATCCACAAGAAACGTTGTGATCCGGTACCTGCTGACGATAATCTCTTTCCTTCTCAAAAATATCTGGGTCTCTCTTCAATGGATGTTCTTCTCTAAGGTTCAACGAGGACCAAGAACCGTTGCTGAAGATTTGTTCCGTTTCGATTTCTTCCGGCTATTGGTCTGGGAAGGGATTCGGAAAAAACTCAAATTTGTCTCATTTGTTTCTGTTCTTCGACCGTTTGGTTGATCAGAGGTTGAGAGTATTGATGACTTGCCAAAATTCACGGAGGTAAATTTAGAGAAGTACTGGGACCGGGATCTCACCATGAGGTAATAATTCACAAAAATGAGGTAATAATTCGGGAAAAACTCGGGAATTTACGCCGGAGAAATGAGACACTAATTAGCAGCATTTTGAGGGCGGATCGCATACCGGATCATATGATCATAGGGCCGGATCGAAAAAACCCCTTTTTTGGGGCAAAGTACCGGAGAAGATTACGTCGGAGAACACAATTCTCCGACGGAGAAAATGCATGATTCAAATGGCTCCGGCAAAATGATGTGAGAGAGAATTAACTCTGTATCTTGACTTCTCAACAAATTCTTAGACCGGGATTTCTTCGCTTCGAACGGGAATCGGTATTGCTGCTATGAGGGTCAGGGAATAGGTCTCATTAAACCCGAAGGGAGAATAACCTACCCCGGTGAATGACGATTTTCCGGGTTCGGTGAGCTTGAGAATCCAGGTTCGTTCGCCTCCACATACCCCCACAGGTTGCGGGCACTCTATAGCATCATAATGAGTTGAGAGAATTTCCAGACCCGCAGTTGTGCTTACATTCCACGTGGGACCGAAAAGCGGGTTTTCATGAAGTTTTATGGCAAACGGTGATCCGAAACGGATCATCTGCGCTGTCCCATTATCTTTTCTTGTGAACGTGTCCATTTTACATAGACAGTTCGAAGGTGTTGCGGGGGATGCCGGGCATGGTGAAAGGACCGGTGAGTCCAGCGCGGAAGCGGTGCCCGGTTGTGCCGACGGGGTACAACCGGTTACCAGGCACGAAAGGGCGATAAGAGAAACGATGCCAATGACCATGCAGGCCTGTTTCGCGTTTCGGAGAAAAAATCTCATAAAAGTTATGTATTTTCTATTTTGGTAATAACGTATCTTTGACTCCAAAAATTTTCGCAGTTATTCTTTCCGGTAAAAAGTAAACCGTAATTCATCTGCATGCTGCCTGTTCGGGAGACCGGGGAAGTGTTTGCCGGTCTTTTTTTTGTGACAATGATGCCATTTCAGCCCCCGGATCCAAAAGGACTAAAGGAGTAAAAAATGGAATAAATTGCATATCCGGGAAGCAACGTGGGGTGTCCCGAATTAATGTTCCCGATTTTAGGAAAAAAGTACGACTCAGGTTCCTGCTCCCCAGGCACGGTTCAACAGCAGCCGGTGAGACAGCAGGATCTTGTCCGTGTTGTCCTGCTCGTGGACCAGTGATGGAGATAATACACGACGATCCTTCCTTGCCCGTGTGGATGAAAAGATCCTTTCCCTGGCGCTGGACTTCGCCGGTTTACTGCAGCGTGTCCGGGTTCAGCATAAAGGCAAACATCCGACAGTGTGTGAACCGAAATCTACGGCTGCCATCTCCGGTTTGTTCTCATAAAACACCTCCTGCTGCCCACAGGTGGAACTGTTTCCCCGCAGTCCACCAGTCGCAGCAAAGGCTGGATGAATATTGTCGTTCTGGTATGCCGTGAAGCGGCGATACCCTGCATTTTGTATATGATAAATGAGGTATTATACTTTTTTATTTTCGTAACAACAAATGCACAAAAATTTTAAAAATGTAATACAAAAAGGCAGGAGGCAAATTTTACCATTTCGTGCTGTACCGGGGTTTACGGGAGGAACACGCTTTTTATAAACACTCCTGTTGCCTGCAATTCCAAACGTGCGACGGGACCCCCCAATAAGATACACGACAGTTTTTGATCGGGCAGGGGTCCATAAAAAAGATTTACCGGAATGTTCCCCATCGGGCCGGCACAAAAAAAGTTGCACGGCTCGCGGGTATCTTCCGGATCGAAAAAGTAATTGATCTCTCACTTATCAAGCGAAATCGTGTTCAGCTTCACGGACTCGACGCCCTTCTGCGCCATCAGCCGCTCGGCAAGATTCTTGAGCTGGGATCCATCACCATGGACCAGGATGACCTCGAGACATCGTTCATGGGTCACGTGCGAGTGGATGGATGCCTTGATGATCTCGTGATACTCGTGCTCGATATCGGTGATAATGGTGAGGAGGTTGCGCTGGTCGTGATCGTACACCATCGTGATGACTCCTTCCCGCTCGCCCTTGACGTCGGACATCCACTTGTAGTAGGTGATGTACGTCCGGATCGCATCGCGGATTCCTTCCGACCGGGACGAGTAGCCGCGGTGATTCAGGATTTCGTCAAACCGGTCGAGAAGAGTCTTGGGGAGCGATACGCCAATCCGTGAGAGATCGTCTTCCATCGTCATGGTACTTACGTGAATATCACTGCGTCCTCCCCTTTATAGGTTTTTAAAAAAATTTCCGCAACGTAGTACTCGGTAAGAATAAAACAGCCACACAGGTATGCAATGCGTGTGATCGTGCAATCAATTTTTGCAGGGGTCATTGCATCCTGCGGGCCGGTTCAGCGACTAAATCAGGAATCCGGTTAAAATTCCAAAGCCGCGATTCTACCGGTATCACGGTAAGGAGAATGAAACGGTAGAACATGCAGGAAGCCCGGCTGCCGGGAAATTTTATATCTCACATCACCTCCCCGGACAAAAATCCCCGCTGCTGGAAAAGAAAGGCTTCGTGCTGAATAGTTACACAGGCCTCATCACTTTTGGAATAGTTCTTTTAATTTTTAAAATTCCTCCAGAGATCATAATCAAATCGGAATCCTTTTTATCTGTCTTGTGGTACAATAGAATAAATTCGTAACAACTGGTGTGGTGTTCCCCTTTGCATATTCCCGACGGCTTCTTCCCGATCTCGCAGGCAATCGTATACTGGATAATCGCTCTTGTTTTCATCGCCCTTTCTCTCCGGTGGGCAAAGCGCGAGATGTCGGAGGAGAAAGTCCCGCTCGTCGCGGTTCTTGCCGCCGGGATCTTTGCCATCCAGACAATGAACATGGCCCTCCCGATATCGGTCGTGCCGGGCGGGGTGAGCGGGCACGTTGTCGGTGCAGCCCTCGCAGCGATCGTGCTCGGCTCACCCTTCGCTGCGGTCTTCATCCTCACGCTCGTCCTCATTCTCCAGGGAATTTTCTTCGGTGACGGGGGCATCACCGCTATGGGGGCAAACATCATCAACATGGGCGTCCTCGGCGGGTTCTTCGGGTTCTATACCTACCGGTCGCTCGACAACCTCTTCCACAACAAATTCGCGGCTGCCTTTGCGACCGGCTGGATCTCGCTCTTCATCCCCGCGATCGTCTGTGCTGTCGAGCTTGCGATCGCGGGCACGTTCCCGCTTACGGTCGGTCTTATCACGATGGGTTTCTATCACGCACTCATCGGGATCATCGAAGGCGGTGCAACAGCCTTTGCCCTCGTCCTTATCCTCAGGGCCCGGCCCGACATCTTCACTGCCGGGGAAAAGCCGGTCCCGAAGAAAGCGATCGATATTGTTGTCATCGCGGGGATCATCGTTGCGCTCTGCTTTGCGATCCTCGCCCCGTACTATGCATCAACCTACCCGGACGGGCTCGACAGCACATTCATAAAAATCTCCGGTGCCGGTTCCGGGAGTTCAACGGTTATCGATGAATCCCGGGCCGAGGCAGCTCACGCCTCGCTTGTTGCGGCAAACGGGAACACGTTCTCATGGCAGGCGCCCCTGGACGGCTACGCAATTCCCGGCTTCGACAAGCCCGGGGAAATACTCGGCATCGTAGTCGGTATCGTGGTCCTCTTCGTGCTCGGCTTTGGCGTGAGCAGGTACATGGCCAGGAAGAATTAACGAGGCTTTTTAATTCCAGATCCTAAAACAATAGTGAGACTTCCATGCACCTGATCGAGACCCGCGATCTAACCTACACCTATCCCGGCAAGGTCACCGCCCTGCACGGGATCAACTTTTGCGCTCCCCGGAATTCGAGGATCGCGGTCATCGGATCGAACGGTGCGGGGAAGAGCACGCTCTTCAAGTGTTTCAACGGGATCTTCAGGCCGAGCTCGGGTTCGGTCCTGATCCGGGGCGAGCCGATAACAAAGGCAAACATCCGGGAGGTCCGGAAGTTCGTCGGGATCGTCTTCCAGAACGCCGACGACCAGATATTTTCCCCAACGGTCGAGCAGGACGTTGCCTTCGGCCCGACCAACCTTGGCCTCGATGAGGAGACGATTCACCACCGGGTCGAGGAGGCGCTAAAGCTCGTCGGGATCGAAGACCTCGCCCACCGGGTCCCACACCATTTGAGCGGGGGCGAAAAGAAACGGGTAGCGATCGCGGGGATCATCGCGATGGAACCGGAGGTGCTGGTCCTCGATGAGCCGACAGCGGGCCTCGACCCGCAGGGAGTCCACGACCTTATCGCCTTCATCAACTCGCTCTCCCGGCAGTACGGGATGACCGTTATCTTCTCGACCCATGATGTCTCGCTCGTCTGCGAGGTCGCGGATTACATCTACGTGATGAACAAGGGCCGGTTCGTTGCGGAAGGAAAGATCGACGAGATTTTCATGCAGCCCGAGCTCTTAAAGTCGGTACGCCTCGATGTTCCCGTGTTGCCGAAGATGCTCGGCTCGCTCCGGAAAAGCGGGGTTCCCGTCCCGATGGCGTACAATTACGAGGATGCCAAGCGGGCGCTCATCGACACCTACACCCGGAAGGATGCTGGGCGATGATCGAGGAGCTCTTCTATATCGAGAAGGCGGCGTACAAAGCGAGCTTCATCCACAGCCTCGATGCCCGGGTCAAGATCGTCTTTGCGTTTGCGCTCATTATCGCGATGGTCGCGGTCCCGTACTCGCCCGTGATCTTCGTCATCGGTGCAATCTTCTTCCTCTTCTTCGCGCTGCTCTGGGGGATCTCCCGGTTATCGGTCATCGTGTACTGCAAGCGGCTCCTTATGGTTTTACCGTTCGGGCTCACGATCATTCTCTTCCAGATCTTTTTTACGAACCGTTACTCCCCGGTCTTCCACGTTGTCGCAACCCTCCCGTTTGGTATCCACATCTACGGGGAGTCGATTGAGTTTGCGGCAATCCTGCTCGTGAAGTTCATCGTCTGCGTCTCCGCTATCATCCTCCTCTCTTCGACCACAAAACTCCAGGACATGCTCGAAGGTGCCGGGCGCATGGGGCTCCCGGCCGAGTTTGCGCTTACGCTCGGGATGATGATCCGGTACCTCTTCGTCTTCGGGTACATCTACCGGAAGATTAACGAGTCGCTCTCTACCCGGTGCTTTGACCCGTTCGATCCGGCGCTTCCGTACCGGTACCGGATGAAGCAGGTGGGGTACATGATCGGCACGATCTTTATCCGGTCGTATGAGCAGGGTGAGCGGGTGTACACGAGCATGCTCTGCCGCGGGTACGGAAAGGACTGCCACATCTTCATCGGGAAAAAACCCTTGCGGGGGAGCGAGTGGGGCTTCCTTGCCCTGAGCCTCGCGGTTGTCGTGGTAGTCCCGGTCTGGGTTTTGTTCGGGGCAACAGGGTAGGATCCCTCCCGGTCGGCGTTATCGTTATCCTTCTCACTATCAAAAACGGATTTTGATCGTTTTTTGGTGTATGCGGTTCCAGAGTTTACTGGAGAGGGCATTCCGGGGATTGAAACGAGGACGGGAATTCGGAATCAGATATCAGAGCACCCGGCCGGAACGCGTTGGAGCGATGAGGGGTGTGCTCAGGGGACTACCCGTCCGGCCATTGCCAAAAAAGTGGGTTTTGATCCCGGGAACCGGACGGGACGGGGACGCCTGTGGCTTTCCGCCCTCCCCGGGAGCCCGGGTACAACGGTGCCCGGATCGTGACAGTAACATCCGAGGCCTGCAGGAAATTGTTTATTTCTCAAGGTGCATTTCCACGAGGCTCCAGCTCGGGCCTTCATCAGCTCCCGAAGTGGTCCGAGCCCCCCATCGCGGACGCTCGATATGGCCGATCCGGTGGTGGGCCAGACCCCGCTTCTTGAGGTACTCAACCGTCTCAAAATTACGGAATCCCGTGAATGTGTGGACCGAGTGCGTATCCACGGAGGGGGGTGCGATATCAAGTCAACCCCCGTCAACATCGTAGGTGTCGACACCACCCCAGGCCCAGATCGTCGGGATTCCGCCATGGTGATGATTCTCTTCGGCCCACGCATTGAGTCTCCCGATATCGGCCTTCGTGATGGTCAGGGTAGTGGTGGCGCCTGCCACGGGTTGAAACACTATGGTGACCGCATCGATCTCATCCGATACTACCAAGGTATCTATGGGGTGATCAAATTTCACGGGAGAATTACAGTCAGGGATGCCATTGATGGAGGTATACTCCAGGCCGACAATCTGCTCGACAATACAGAACTTCCAGGTCCCTTCAGCGGAGACCGGTGTACAGGCCAGTCCCGCGATGAGCGCCAGTGCAAGGAGATACAGAACTGCTTTTCTCATGGAATAACCTTCCTGATATCAGGTGATCGCCCCGCGATTATCCACAGGGCGCCGGGCATGCATCACGGCTGCCCGGACATCATAATACCTCTTTTTTTGAAAAAGTGATAAACTCTGGGTTGACTGAAAATCAAATTTCAGTTATCCCGGGTGGCTGGCAGGAACCCCGAAGCGTATTTTTACCCCGGAAACCTGAGGGAGGTGAACGGGAGAATGTCTGGCGGGTCGCTGTTCTTTGCCTGCATCTTAGCGGTTTTCAACAGTTTTTTTCTCCATGGATCCTTTTGGTCCGCAGGGCAGGGTTCCGGCCACTGCCGGTATCATTCTTTGCATGGTCATGCGGGGCAGAGGGCAGGCACCATGACCAAAGGCATGCAACTTCTGTCCCGGTCTCCCTTGCCGCTTTCACCCGCGGACTCCTGAACGGTGCTCCTCGAAAGAGGAGAGACATTATGTCACTATTTTAGGACAGAAACTCTGGCACGCTACAATTAGTTATGCTCGGATGAATGTTTTCGGAAAGTGCCTGTCTTGCAGGAATCCTGATATACCCATCGTGAAAAACCTGAGATAAGCGCCCTGAGAGGATTCTCATATGAGAGAGTACCGGTAAGATTTGAATCGCTGTCTGGAAATATCTGGTCGATCGTCATGCACGCAGATTCCACGGAGATAAGCCCCCATTTTGCTTCATCAACCAAATGGAGGGCAGCCGCCACGCGGGCAACAGCACCGGGATCCGTTGCCCGTGATTTCACATCATTCAGGAACTTTTCCTTCTCTTCAGCTCCTTCTTGAGATTGCGTCATGCCAGCAATGGCAGTCCAGAGTTTTTCTTCCGTCACCTCGTACCGCAATAATCGTGTCATCGCATCCCGCTGGGAGATTGCCGAAAGCCCGGTCTCCATCTCCAGGGCAGAGGTTGTCGCACGCATCACCGATTTTCCGATAAGCTCGCCGAGTTTCGCGTGCTTTCCTGCATCTGACAGATGAAGTGGTGAACCGGGATCGGCAGTGATTGCAATCATGTCCGTGCCGGACCCGGTCGCGATCCCGGACGAGTAGACGCTCCGGGCCATCAGCTGCTGGAGGGCGGCTGCCTTTGCCTCGGCTGCGGTCATCAGCGCACGGGACATCGCATACTCCGGCAGGTCCGCACCGATGATCAGGATTGTATTTATGGTGCCTCCAACCGGCTCGAACGTTTCGTTGTTCTCATAATAAGAGGCCGGATCCCCGGTCCGTCCTCCATTCTTGTCTATGCCGGCAGTTACGATAGCGGTAACCGTAAGATCGCGGAATGTTTCGGAAACAATCGCGGTATTTTTCACCTCCGCGCGGGTGACCAGCACGGTCACGCCGGCCGGATCAAATCCGTGATCCGATGCAACCGCTTCGAGATAGGTTCGGATCTCTCTCCCGTTGTGGCAGGCTTCGCAGGCCTCGATGGGGATCTGGTTGTTGATGACTGCCATAAGCTCAGTCTGGAAACCGCCGTTCAACCATGAAGTGGAAAGGACGTTACGCGACCCGGGGAAACAGATCACGACGGAGTTACCCTGTTTTTCAAGGCATTCACCCGTGGGAATTCCGGTTGCACCGATCCGGGGGATAGTCAATGACAGGGAACTCCCCCGAGGTACCGGCAGCAGACGATTCTCTTCACTCAGGGCTTCACCTTCCGGAAACCAATCGCAATGCAGGCAAGCAGGACAAAACTTCCGATACAGAAACCCGGCGACCGGACCACAGGTGTCGCACTCCTGACGGCCCAATCCTCCGGTGCGTCAGCATGAATGTCTTCTGCCACCTGCTCGGCTGCGTCAACGATCCTCGGTCCGGCACGGCTGATGGCATCGGCGTTCACCGCATAGACCCGGTGATTCTTCACCGCGGAGAGCGAGGCATACTGCAGGTGGGTCATGAAATCATCGAGGATCACGTCCCGGGTCGCATTGTCCATGCCGCCTCCCCCGCTGACGATTATGATGTCCGGGTTCTGCAAAAGGAATTCCTCAAGGGAGACCGTTCCCCACCCGTTCACCGCCGCGAATGCATTCAACCCTCCGGCATATTCGATCACATCGTCCTGCAGGGTATCGCTGCCGCTCACGTACAGCGGATCGTTCCAGACAACATGCGCAAGGGTAGGGCGCCGGGCCGCCGGACCCGCAGGTGCAATAGCTGCAAGACGTGCCGAGAGATTTGCCGCGAGCGCATCCGCTCCGATATCGTCACCGGTCGCAACCCCGATTGTGCGGATATCGCGTATTACCTGGTCGATGGAATGCGGGGACACGACAATGACGGTCAGGCCGAGATCCCGGAGCCTTTGAGCGGTCTCTTTTGGTGTGATATCCGATGCCAGGACAAGGTCGGGATGTGCAGCGGAAATCTTTTCGATGCTAATGGATGCATAGCTCCCGATGCGGGAGATGTTCTTCACTGCCGGGGGATAGTTGCAGACGTCCGTTATCCCGACGACCCGGTCGAGAAGACCGAGCGCAGCGAGGATCTCCGTGTTTGAAGGCGCGAGCGAGACAATCCGCGACGGCGTGGCATTGAGGGTGACGACCGATCCTGAATCGTCCATTACCGATACTGCCGAAACCGACACTACACTGCAGCCAAGTACAAGCCCGGTCGCGATCAGGATAAGGGCTTGGTGTAACGGGGAAATGGATACAGATTTCATCGCGATTCACCGTTCGTGAACGAAGAAAGATACGAGATGCTGCGATCGGCATCGGCAAGATGACGGGTCTCAATGACCCGTGTCGCTTTCCGGGGGAGCCGGGCCATAATGCGGGGGAAATCGATCGTGCCGCCGCCGCAGGCTGCGTGATCGTCACAGGTCCCGTCATTGTCATGGAGGTGGACATGGCAGCACCTCTGAGCAGCGAGGAATGCGTCGAGGTTTCCGTTGAGCCGGGCATGACCGCAGTCAAGGGCAAACCCCAGCCCCCGAAATGCCAGCTGGGGGAGGAGATCCGGCGAACGGAAATGGCAGCACTCCCACGCCCCCATATTCTCGACACAGGCAATGATCCCATGCTCTTCCTGGAGGCATGAGAAATCGTCAAGGGATCGGATCAGCGAATTGTGCGAACGTTCCCGGACCTGCTCGTATGCTGCATATCCCGGGTGCACAACGAGGTGGCGGGCACCGATCGAGGTGCAGACTGCCATGACATCATCGAGGACTGCAATCGAGGACCGGCGCATGCGTTCGTTCACCGCTGCGATATTGATCTCACTTGTTGGCGCGTGAACTGAATACGTGCACGAATACTGGCTGCACAAGGCAGAATCCGAAAGGATGTCGTGGAGTCCGTCCGCCATGAGCTCGACATGGCCGGTCCGGGGAACAAGGACGTCGAGCGCTTCTTCCAGGGAATGATCGATACAGCAGAATGTGGAGAGATAGAGAGGACTCGTAGTCATGGTTTATACTCCCGTACGGTGTCCGGGCCGGTGGAATGAGGGATGCGTTCGAGAATTCCGTCAAAGGTTCCGGTGCATGGCGCCCCGGCTTCAACGAGAGCGGTGAATGCAACGGTCGCCAACCCCTTCGCAAAATCATATGAGGCAAAGGTCCTCCCTTCCGGAAGATAGACGATGAGCCGCCCGGGTTTTACGCTGCGCAGGAGATCGATGACCGGGTAATTCCCGGCTCCTACAGGATGAACAGACAGGATTACCACATCGGCCTGCGAAATCGCCTTTTTGAGTTTTTCAAGGGCATGCGCCGGGATCCGGGAGAAGGGCAGGACCGGGATGCAGGGTATCGAGAGCATTTTTGCAACCGCATAATCGGAATCGGTGGCTGCAAGAATACCGGCAGAGACCGGAAAACCTTTCCGGATCAGGAACCGGAGAAGATCGGCACCGCTTCCCCCTCCGGAAACCACGAGAATCTTCTGAGATTCGGTCCTGCCGGAATCCTGGCATTCAACCGGCAGCAGGATGGTCCGGCCGCTTACCGGATGGCTGGCCGTTATGACATCGGCCCCGTATACCTCCCGGACCTTATCCGTTGTCAGAACCGCAGATGGCGCTCCATCGGCAACGATCTGTCCATCCCGGATCATCAGGAGTCGGTCGCAGTACTGGGAGGCGAGATTGAGATCGTGGAAGACACCGATCACGGTCCTGCCGGAACCGGCAAGCTCCCGTACCAACGAGAGGATTCCGGTCTGGTGCGCGAGATCCAGGTGAGATGTCGGCTCGTCCAGCAGGAGCACCGGCGTGTCCTGGGCAAGAGCACGGGCAATGAGCACCCGCTGCCACTCCCCGCCGCTGAGTGCCCGGATCGACCGGTCCTTCAGCTGGGCGATCCCGGTCCGGTCGAGAGCATCGTGACACCGGGCATAATCCTCCGGTGCGAGCGAATCAAATCGGCTTGTCCTTGCGTACCGCGACATCAGGATAACCTGCATAACCGTAAAAGCGAACGGCCGGTCCTCGTCCTGCGGGACAAATCCGAGCGCCATGCCCAGTTCAACCGGGGAATATTCGCCGGCCGGCCGACCGTCTAGTTCGAGGATGCCGCTTGCGGGAATGATGCGGCTGATCGCCCGCAGGAGCGTTGTCTTTCCCGAGCCATTCGGCCCGATGATGCCAGTGAAAGTGCCTTTTGCAAACGAGCAGCTGACGGACCTGACGATCTCTTCTCCATTGTACCCGGCCGTGAGATTTGCGGCAGTTACTGGTTCGGGGGTCTTCACGATTTAGTCCTCCGCCGGTGGATGAGCCAGATGAAGAACAGTGCACCGATGAATGCGGTGATGATCCCGACCGGCAGATCGGAGAAGAATGTCCGGGCAATGGTATCCGAGACGACAAGAAGGATCCCGCCGGTAAGGATACAGGCCGGGATCACGATACGATTGTCCGGACCAAGGAGCATCCGGACGATATGGGGGGTTACGAGCCCGATGAAACCGATGGATCCGGCAATGGAGACTGCACCGGCGACAAACACGGTGCTGCCGCTCAGTACCATCCACCGGACTTTCGCGGCATCTATACCGAGATGGGCTGCCGTCTCTTCACCGAGAGAGATGGCGTTGAGGTCGCGGCCCATGAAGAACAGAAGGAGCCCGGCCGGTACAAGGATTCCGGCCGCAAGGATCGCATCGGAAGGCGATGCATTCCAGAACCCTCCCATGAGCCAGAAAAGGATCTGGTGGACGTTCTGGCCGGCAATCGAGATCAGAAACGAGACGACTGCCGAGAAGAAGAACGAGACGGCGATGCCGGTCAGGAGCAGAGTTTCTGTCGGGATGATACCGTTCCGTCTCGCGATCAGCCAGACAACGAGAATCGCCCCGACCGCCCCGACCCATGCGAAGACCGGGACAAAGAATCCCCCGAAAAAAACCAGGGCTAGCGATGCGCCCAAGGCTCCGCCGGAAGATGTACCGAGGATGTATGGATCGGCCATCGGGTTCCGGAAGAGCGCCTGCATCGCGGCACCGGCCACAGCGAGGCCGGCACCCACGAAGAACGCAGCAAGGACCCGGGGGAGCCGAATGCTGCCTACGATGTCGGCTGTGCCCGGTGCGGATGAGATAATGCCGAAACCGGCCGGACCGGTGAACGTGCATAGGACAATAGTCAGTATTGCGACGATGACCAGCGCGACGATGACCGGAATGATGCGGCTCGTTTTGCTCACTCCGGTTCAACAAACATTGATTGTATCACGATCCGGTGGAATGGCAGGGGCTGGGTACAAGCCGGTGCAAGAAAGCACCGGGGGGGAACAGATCCCTGTACGGAACAGCGGCGGCACGAGAGGTTGCCCCTGCAGTACTTCCCCAGATACCTGCAGATCATGCGCCCTCTCCCCGGTTATCATTTGGCTCCACAGTGCTCTCTCGTTCAGGCAGCCTTTCCTGCAAGCATTCGCTCCTGCTCCAGTGCATACCGGATAAACGCATCCTTGTCTTTGATGGTTCCGGCGTCAAGGATCTTCTCGGTTTCTTCATCGGATCGGAACATCTGCACATGCGCTGCATCTTCCGGCCGGGCGGAGTACCGCACTTCGAGAGGGTTCTCGTGCCCATGCAACCCTGGTTTCCGGAATAGTTGTATGCGAATGCGACCGACCAGTGGTCCTCCTGCATATCCACGTACACAGTCCCCAGCAGCTGCTGGTTGTTGTGCCGGATCAGGACATTGTTCTCGAACTGTTCTATTGCCTGCCGTGTTGAAGGTGCAGGGTTCAATCCGTAAAATTTTGGCATATGGTTTTCTTCTCCTTTCAGATTTTCTCTCGTTCATGCATCCCCTCAATCCATGCGAGTGTGGGGAATCTACTCATGGCTCTTTCTGACCTCGGTGCTAAATAATTCCGACAACCTCCATCACGCCCATGATGCCAATGACAAGACCGGTAAATTACCTCGCTGTACTTCTCAAAGATCTCAGACCTGATGACCCAAAGACCCGCAAGACCGGCGAACACCAGAACCAGGATGGCTGCAACCGTGGTGATTAAGAACACCGCAATTGTCCCAAGTACCGCAGCCGGACCCAGTTCAATGGCGCGGAGCGTCAGCGGGAGCAAGAGAATGCACAGGGTAAGGGCAACGATAGCAACGAGACCGTAGCCCGCCCCGCTGTCGCTATCTCTTCTGCCATAGTCGTGGTAGCGATGTTCGCAATCATGGCCGTAACGATCGTTGACAGCGTCGAGATCAAGCATGACGGGTCAGCTCGCCGACAATGGTTTCTTCTGCCCGAGCCAGTACCCGAAGATGAAGCCGAGAACGAGTCCGCCGAACGAGGCCTGGAGTGCAAAGAGCGTCGCCTCAATCTCGCCGCTAGGAGGGACGTACTGGGGAATGAGCGGCTGGTACGAGTCCACCGGCTTCCCTATGAGTTCTGCGATCTTCTGCGATCCGACATCATCGGACCCGGAAAATTCGCGAGTCCCTTCTGCACTTACAAGAAGGAATATCCCGATGAACGCAATGATAGCGATGAGCGCGATAATTTCGAGCGAATAACCCTTCAGCTGCATCACGGCGCCCCCGGTGACGCTGGAGAGTTCCGATCTGCCCGTTCGCGGTCGATCTGTGCCTTCGAGAAAACGCCAAGTTTCTCGATGATCTCCGGTTTCATCTGGATGATGTACTTGAAGACGAGGGCAAGCACGCAGCCTTCGACAATCGAGAGCGGGATCTGGGTGATCGCGAAGATTGCAAAGAACGCGGCAAACGAAGTAATCACACCGCCGGTCTGGGCCGGGTAGGCAAGTGCCAGCTCGAACGAGGTAATGACGTACGTGACGAGATCAGCAATGGCTGTGACGAGAAACACGGTGATATAAATATTCACCGAGGTAGCCTTCAGCAGCCGGTAAACCGCGTATCCCGCGATGGGACCCCCGATCGCCATCGAGACCATGTTAGCCCCAAGTGTCGAAAGACCCCCGTGGGCAAGGAGGAGCGCCTGGAACAAGAGAACGATCCCACCGATGACCGAGGTGATGAAGACACCGAAGCACATCGTCGAAAGGCCCGTCCCGGTCGGATGTGAGCAGCTCCCGGTGACCGATGGCAGCTTGAATGCGGAGAGGATAAAGATGAACGCACCGCAGACACCAAGCAGCGGAAGATATTCCCGGTCTTTCCGCATCATTGCCCGGAGTTCGAGTATTCCCATGACGATGAACGGCAGGGCAACAAGCCACCAGAGGAGGCACCAGCCTGCCGGTAAAAATCCTTCCATGATATGCATGTGTGGCCTGGATCAACTGTACTTGTCTTAACTAAATAAGATTTGCTTAATTGAGCTGCAACCGGGCTGATTCCCCATAGAAGCAATCGGTATAAAGGTATCAGAGATCGAGATGGAAGACCAATCGGACCCTGTATGGTTCGGTGAGGAATGACCTACAACTACGCATTCGATCTAAGCAAACCCACGATTGAGTCCGAAACTTCCGGGCCAACTGAACATTTGGCAAGTTCACATATACAGCTGCGGAAGCGAAGTACTTCTAAACTCCTTTTCACCAACCTATTTTTTATGGCAGATAATTATAAAGTTGTATATTTATTATGCAAACATAAAACGCCGTGTTTGGGTACCTCCACGCTTATTTAATACAATTTATCGTCTGTAAAGTTGAGCCCCTCCGCAGGATTGCGGCGGCGAAACAAAAGGCGTTCTTGGAGAAACGTCGTTACTTTTGAATTGTCTCCATGAACGGAGTTCTTCTTTAGAGAATGAGCAGCCCTCTTCGAATTTTGCGGAAAGGAATGGATTCGGCCATACAGTTTTACGGTTTTAAAGAAAAACCAGTAGGTGCTCCGACATGATCGATCTCACCAACCTCACCCGGAAATTCGGCGACCTGACTGCGGTCGACAATGTAACGCTCCACATTCCCGAAGGGGAGGTCTTTGGTCTCCTTGGTCCCAACGGGGCAGGAAAGACCACCACGGTGCGGATGCTCTGCTGTCTTATCGCACCTACGAGCGGGGAAGCCCGTGTCACCGGCCTCGATGTCGTGAAGGATTCCCTTGAAATCCGGAAGAACATCGGGCTGATCCCGGACAACGTCGGCCTTTATTCCGAGCTCTCCGCGTACCGGAACCTCGATTTTTACGCCCGGCTGCACTAGCTGCCCGATCGGGTCCGGGCCGAAAATATCGAGCGGCTTCTCCGGATGCTCGGGATCTGGGAGAAGCGGGAGCTGCCGGTCGCGACCTTCTCCAAGGGAATGAAACAGAAAGTCGCCATCGCCCGTGCGCTCGTCCACGACCCGAAGGTCCTCTTCCTGGACGAACCCACCGCCAACCTGGATCCCGAGGCCTCAAAGACGGTGCGGGATTTCATCGTGGGGCTCCGGAAGGAGAAGAAGACGATCTTCCTGAATACCCACAACCTGGACGAGGCGCAGAGACTCTGCGACCGTATAGGCGTCATGCGGTCGCGCCTCCTCCGGGTCGACACGCCGGAGAAGCTGAAAGAGTCGCTCTGGGGTAACAGGACGGCGATCCAGTTTGAGCAGGTCACGGATGCGATCGTATCCGCGATCAAACGGCATGCAACCGGGAAGATCATTGTCCAAAACGACCAGGTCATCATCGATGTAACCGATGCAAAGCAGGAGAACCCGGGCCTTGTCGAAGCGGCGGTCATGGCGGGCGGAAGGATCCGGTTCGTGACCAGTCTCTCCCCGAGCCTTGAAGATGTGTATTTCCGGATCGTGGGGGAGGTATCATGAGGCTCCGGATTGCGTGGATCATCGCCCGTAAGGAACTGGATATCTTCCGGAAGAAACGGAGCATCGTCTACAGCACCATCCTGTTCCCCCTCATCGCCTCGGTCGGGATGCCGCAGCTGCTCCACTTCGGCATAATGAGCTCCGTGAGCGTTTCCGCTGCCGACGTACCGGACCTGCTGAACACTATCAATGCATTCGCCTTCTTCTTCATCATCGGAGCAGCCGTTATCCCCACTACGATCGCATCGTACAGTCTCATCGGCGAGAAAGATACCCAGAGCCTGGAACCCCTTCTTGCCGCACCGGTCACTGATGCTGAGATCCTGCTGGGCAAGACCATCGGCGCGCTCGTCCCCCCCCTTGCAGGCATCTGGATCGGGGGGATCATCTTCATGGCTTTCATGGATGCCTATACCTCCGGCGTCATTGGCTATCTCTATTATCCCAACGCCATCATGGCAGTCATCATGCTCCTGCTGGTTCCGCTCACGGCAATCACCTCCGTGGAGCTGAGCGTGATCAGCTCGGCGCGGGCGGGCGATGTCCGCACCGCACAACAGATGGCGTCCC
The DNA here is from genome assembly GCA_963666355.2 of uncultured Methanoregula sp. Classification (GTDB taxonomy): domain Archaea; phylum Halobacteriota; class Methanomicrobia; order Methanomicrobiales; family Methanospirillaceae; genus Methanoregula. The sequence continues at coordinate 70,159 of CAXXCP010000010.1, read as the reverse complement.
TCATCGTCCTCCCTTTCGTCGTTATCTATGTGCTCGGCCTGGTCGGGTCGTTCCCCCTTACCGTTCCCTACCTCCTGCTCATAGCAGCCATAATCCTTGTTGTGGATCTCGGGTTGTTCCGGCTCAGCATGGCGACGTTCAGCCGGGAAGAGATCCTGACAACATGGCGATGAGCGGGCGGGCTCACGATGAAATGGTGTTGATCCCGGTGCGATCCAAAAAACTGACCCGGATAAATTCCGGGTTCACGATCAAAAAAAGTTGTGCTCAGGAGAAACGGGTAAGAACAAGGCGTTCAGACCAAAACATTGAAAATTAAAATCCAGAGACAACGTATCGGGGATTTTTGTTGGAACCATCCAGCGCGCAATAAAAAAAATTCTTCGATAAGAATTTTTTTCCCGAAAATAAAATATCCCTCTATTTATTCATTTTGTCCATCTGCCCGAATGTGATAGCCCGATTCGATAATTTGCTCACATCGGTATTTACCTTTTAATGTCAAATGATTGCATGATACTTCGCACCTTTTTAAACAGATTATATTTTATATTATAAAACATAAAAAAAATTATTGGTAGTGATTTCTAAATTATGTGAATTCTGATTCAGCACTTTTAGAATTTTTACCAAAAAGGAAAGGATGGGGATCCCCCAGGCTGTCGTGTAACATCCGGAGATCTTCATCCTGCCACAAGGGCATCATACGATACGTTTTGTTCAGTTAAGATGTTTCGGTCATGCCTTGAGAGTGAAACGGCTGATAAAAAGAGGCATGAAAGAATGAAAGTGTTCAGACGCAGCTTCATCCTGCTTGTATTGTTGCTGGCGGCGATGGCGATGGTACCGATGGTGAGTGCGGTGGAAGGAACTGCAATAGACCTCCGAACTGCTGGTAGATGATTATGACTACCGGCGGAGTGCCTGAATTTTTGAAGATGTTGTTTGTAACCATATCTGCAGTAATTTTGTTTGCGTTTTTTCCCGTGATCGGAATAATTGTCGGCTGGTATACACAGAACAGGATCATTGCTATTCTCGCAGGAGCGCTTCTTTTTTCCTGTTTCATGATTGCCGGAATAGTGCTGTCTGGTCCTTCTGTAGCTCAGCCATACTGGTTTATTGAGGGTGTCCTGTACTATTCGATCCTTGCAGGAATTGGTGGGTTTACCGGGTATCTTGCATCGCTCCATACGAAAAAAACCCTCATTATTGCTTTGGCTTTTACTATCATCTGGGTAGTGATAGTAGTATCCGGCATCAGATAACCCCGGTTTTTGGATACCGCAATCTTCGGGTAAAGCGCATTCCGATCAAGCAGAGAATTCGTTCAACTACGCCACAGGTATATGAAATGGCCAACCATGAGAGAAACGAGACAGAATAATTGCATATTGGCTATTCGAACCGCTTATTGCGGACAACCCCATGGTGTCTCAAAAGAAAGGACGGGTTCACCCCTTAGTCAGCACACTAAAATGAACCCGTGCCTGCCCGCAGGCATGGATGCTCCAACCTCTGTCCATAAAAAATTTTCCCGTCCATGCCCGAGCGAAGCGAACGTTCAGGAGTAGTGCGGGTCATCCGTTCACTGACCAATCCTTTTGTTTATCGAGTTACCGAAAATCAGGAGAGAAAAGATGAAAATCCCCGTACTCGTTTATATTCTCGTCGGGATCTTGCTGGTATCGATACCCGGATACTTTTTCATGACCGGCATGGATCACCATGAAGCAAGCAGCCCGAACGTACCAGAGTTCCAGCCAGGTATCTGGGACCAACCGGTAATCCATCAACCTTACAACTCCTCGGCCAGCTTGTTTGCGTACCCGTACATGTTCCAGTATGATATGAGCCGATCATCCGGTTTTGCAATCCAATACCGGAAATATTACCGGCTGACATTTGTCATCGCTCCCGGGAAAAATGCAACAGTTGTCCTGAATGTTACTTCGTATTCACGAAATACGATCACCGTTTCACTGGCTGCAATTGATGATTTACCCGCTGATGTAATAACGTATGTTCAACCAGCCACGATCGTTCTTTTGCCAGGGAAAAGCGGAAACCTTGCGATCGATCTCCACGCCCCGCCCGATGCCGGCCGGCCCCGGAATTCTGAAATGAATTCGGAGGGAGAGATAAAACTTCCGGTCGGCGTGTGGCTTGAATCTGAAGACTGGCAGATCGGACAGGGATTTTACCTTAAATTGCTTTCGGGACCATGATGTCGGTAACTTGCTGCAGGTAAATGATTTCGTCCCTGATGATCTCTTCCCTGCTTTTCAGTTTCGGCCGTCCATCCCCGATTCCGTTTTTTCCCCCAACCTTTTTTACCACCCACAGGAATACGTCCGCTCATGGTGAACCAGTTCGGCCACGGTTTTATCACAAGCATCATGCTCATCGCCCAGCACTTCGCACTTCCCCCGGACCAGGCATGGCACGGGGTCCAGGACCACGTCACCGGTCTTGAGCTTCCGGAAAAATTCCGGGGTACCGAGATCGAGGAGATCACCACCCTCCTCCGGAAGAAAGTTATCTGGCACCAGGCGGGAACCATGGACCGGGAAGATGCCCGCGACGTGACCTTTACGCTCAGGCGGCTTGTTGTCGCAATTGACAAGGAGCTCGGGATTAAAGACGCACAGTTCGGCCAGTTCAGCTGATCCGGCACCACGGATCCGGATCGATCCGGATTGACCCGGATTGACCCGGTTTTTCCGGGTGGAATATCACTCCTGCTTCCGGGTTTTTCCGGCGTTCCCGAAAGCATTCGGGAAGCAATTATAAAAATGTGGCGATGTCGTTGACCACAACCGTTTATACCAAATCCAACCAATAATTATTGTGATAAACGTACTGTATTTTATCGACTTTTTTGAAGGTGATTTCGCTTGACTGATACGTACGACGCATCCCACATCACCGTACTCGAAGGACTTGCACCAGTCCGCGAGCGCCCCGCCATGTATATCGGGAGTACCGACAACCGCGGGTTACACCATCTCGTCTATGAAGTGGTCGATAATGCTATCGATGAGGCGCTTGCCGGGTTCTGTACCCGTGTCGAGGTCACCATCAACAAGGACGGATCGCTCATGGTCGAGGACAATGGCCGGGGCATTCCGGTCGACACCATGGAGAAGAACCACAAGAGTGCGCTCGAAGTTGTCCTGACGGTCCTCCACGCAGGCGGCAAGTTCGACAAGGAGACCTACCAGGTCTCGGGGGGTCTCCACGGTGTCGGTGTCTCTGTTGTCAACGCGCTCTCGAACTGGCTCCTTGCACGGGTCTACCGTGACGGCAACATCTATGAGATGCGGTTTGCGAAAGGCAAACCCACATCAGCCCTCGTAACCCGGGAAGAGACACTCGCCGAGCTCCTCGCCCGGTACCAGCGGTGGTACGGGGAACCTGCACCGTTCGGGCGGTCATCGCCTGCCCTTGCTTCAGCGTCCGGCCAGATCGATCTCACCACCGCTGCCCAGTACCCGACCGGCAACGAACAGGAAGACCGGGCCTCGCTCCTTGCCGCGGTCGGTAACAAGCTGACCGGCACCCGCATCCACTTTGTCCCGGATGCAACAATATTCGAGACGACAACTTTCGATTACGATATCCTCTCCCACCGGCTCCGGGAACTCGCCTTCCTCAATGCCGGCCTCACCATCATCATCACCGATGAAAGGACAGTCGATTCATCCACGAATACTTCGACCTCCTCCACGTACTGCTATGCCGGCGGACTTGCCGAGTTCGTGAAATACTTAAACGAAGGTATCGAGGTAATCCACCCGAACCCCATCTATATCACGAAGAAAGATCCCGAGAACAAGCTCGAACTCGAAGTAGCGATGCAGTACACGACCCAGTACGACGAGAAACTCTATACCTACGTCAACTCGGTCAATACCCGCGAGGGCGGCACGCACCTTGAAGGCTTCCGTAGCGCTATCACCCGGGGCATCAACGTCGTCGCGAAGAGGAACGGGATCATCAAGGAGAACGCCACCATCACCCTCCGGGGCGAGGATGTGCGGGAAGGCCTGACATCAGTTGTCTCGGTCAAGATGGCAAGCCCCCAGTTCGAGGGACAGACCAAGATGCGCCTCGGGAACAGCAGCGTCAAAGGGGTTGTCGACTCGCTCGTGTACGCGGCACTCACCGAATATTTCGAAGAGAACCCCAGCGTTCTCAAGACCATTGTCGAGAAAGCGCTCTCGGCCGCGAAGGCCCGGGAAGCAGCCCGCAACGCCCGCGACCTTGCACGGCGCAAGAGCTCGCTTGAGAGTTCGGGACTTCCCGGTAAACTCTCCGACTGTTCGGAACGTGACCCGGCAAAAAGCGAGATCTATATCGTGGAAGGAGACTCTGCGGGCGGCAGTGCCAAGCAGGGTCGGGACCGGAAGTTCCAGGCAATCCTTCCCTTAAGAGGAAAGATCCTGAACGTGGAGAAAGCCGGCGAGCACCAGATCTTGAAGAACGCCGAGATCCAGACGCTCATCTCGGCTATCGGGACCGGGATCCTTGAAAAATTTGACATCGAGCGTGCCCGGTACCACCACATCGTGATCATGACCGATGCCGATGTTGACGGTGCGCACATCAGGACGCTCCTCCTCACCTTCTTCTACCGGTACATGAAAAAGCTTATCGAGGCTGGCTACGTGTATATCGCCCAGCCCCCTCTCTTCCGGGTCGCAAAAGGAAAAGAGGAGAGGTACGTGTACAAGGAGGAGGAGATGCAGAAGGTCTCTGCCGAGATGGGAGAGAAAGGTGTCTCTGTCCAGCGGTACAAGGGTCTTGGTGAGATGAACGCCCAGCAGCTCTGGGACACGACCATGGACCCCGAGAACCGGATCTTCCGGAAAGTCCTGATCGAAGACGCATACGAAGCGGACGAGATGTTCAAGACCTTAATGGGTAAAGATGTGGAGATCCGGAAGAATTTCATTATCCGCCATGCGAAGGAGGTGACGAACCTTGACATCTGATCCGACACCCCCCCAAACTCCTGAAGTTATGGAGACGCACAAGACCGAACCGATCAGCATCGAGAAGGAGATGAAGACCTCCTTCATCAACTACGCGATGTCGGTCATCATCCAGCGTGCCATCCCAGACGTCCGCGACGGGCTTAAGCCGGTTCACCGGCGCTCGCTGTACGCGATGTGGGACATGGGCAATACGTCGGACAAGCCCACGAAGAAGAGCGCGAGGGTTGTCGGTGACGTGATGGGTAAGTACCACCCGCACGGCGATGCGTCCATCTATGACACCATCGTCAAGATGGCCCAGCCCTTCTCCTACCGGCACATGCTCGTGCAGGGGCAGGGGAACTTCGGCTCCGTTGACGGCGATGCTGCTGCGGCGAGCAGGTACACCGAAGTCCGGCTCTTCCCGTACGCGGAAGCACTCCTTGAGGACATCGACAAGGAGACCGTCCGGTTCGTCCCGAACTATGATGAGTCGCTCGAAGAGCCAACCGTGCTCCCGGCACGGATCCCGAACCTGCTCGTGAACGGGACGGATGGTATCGCAGTCGGTATGGCCACTAAGATGCCGCCGCACAACCTCCGCGAGGTCTGCGCAGCGGTCAACCGGTTCCTCGACGATCCGGCGGTCTCGATCGAAGACCTCCTCCGGATCATGCCGGGCCCGGACTTCCCGACCGGCGGCATCCTCATGGGTGTCGAGGGCGTCAAGAACATCTATGCCACCGGCCAGGGCCGGGTCGTTGTCCGGGGGGTTGCCGAGATCGAGGAATCCGAAGGCGGCAACCGGGGCGACCGGATCATCGTGACCGAGCTCCCGTACCAGGTGAACAAGGCGCAGTGGATCACGGGAATTGCCGACATGGTCAAGGACAAGAAACTCGATGGGATCAGCGACATCCGTGACGAGTCGGACAAGGATGGCATCCGGGTCGTCTTCGAGCTCAGGAAGGGTACGATCTCGGCGGTTATTCTCAATAACCTGTACCGGTTCACGGCGCTCGAATCCAGCTTCTCGGCCTCCAACCTTGCCATCGTTGACGGCCAGCCGAAGATACTCAACCTGCCGGGCCTGCTCGGGAACTTCGTCCACCACCGGATCGAAGTCATCCGGCGCAGGTCGGAGTTTGACCTCAACAAGTGCCAGGACCGGGTTCACATCTTAAACGGTCTCCTCACCGCACTTGCGAGCATCGACAAGGTCATCGCGGCCATCCGCGGGTCGGATACCGTGGACAATGCTCGGATTGCACTTATCTCCGGGTTCGGCCTCGATGAACCCCAGGCAAACGCCATCCTCCAGATGCAGCTCCGCAGGCTCGCGGCACTTGAACAGCAGAAGATCGTTGACGAGAAAGCCGGCCTTATGGCAGAGATCAAACGGCTTGAGACGATCCTCTCATCCGAAGCAAATATCAAAGACGAGATCCGGCGGGAGACCTCGGAGATCGCAGCAAAGTTCGGCGAGGCCCGGAGAACGGAGATAGCGCTTGACACAAGCGAGCTCTCGACCGAGGATCTCATCGAGGACAAGATGGTGCTCGTCTCCATCACAAAGACAAACTACATCAAGAGGATGGACCTCGACACGTACCGGAAGCAGCGTCGCGGCGGTCACGGTATCACGGGCATGACCACGAAGGAAGACGACGTGGTCAGCTCGGTCTTCGCGGCCGGGATGAAGGATTATCTCCTCTGCTTCACGAGCACCGGCCGGGTGTACTGGCTCAAGGTCTACCAGATCCCCGAGAGTTCCCGGATTGCAAAAGGTAAACCTATCGTCAACCTCCTCAATTTGAAAGACGAGGTTATCACCACGGTCATCCCCATACGGGAATTCCGGCAGGACCGGTACCTGATGTTTGCAACAAAACTCGGGCAGGTCATCAAGATCCCGCAGGACCAGTTCTCGTACCCCCGGTCGACCGGGACAAACGCCATCCGGCTCAAGGAGGGCGACCAGCTCGTCGACGTCATTGCGACCGACAACACGAGGGAAGTTGTCCTCTCCACCCGGTTTGGCTACGGCCTCCGGTTCCACGAAGAGACCGTCAGGGTTGTTGGCAGGGGAGCTTCCGGTGTCATCGGGATGCGGCTCCGGCTCAAGGAGGATGCGGTCTGTGCAATCACGCTCGTTGACAATGAGCACACTCTCCTCACGATCTCCGATGTCGGCTTTGGGAAGCGGACCGAGTTCGACGAGTTCCGCGGGCACGGCCGGGCCACCCAGGGCGTCCGCACCATGGTGCTCGAACGCGAGGCGGTCGTCATCGAGTCACGGGCAGTCGCGGAAACCGACGAGATCTTTGTCATGACCGCGTCGGGCGTTGTCATCCGGACACCGGTCTCCGAGATCCGGATCATCGGCCGCGGGACAAAAGGCGTCAGGGTCATGCGCCTTGACGAGAACGACAGGATTATCGGGGTTGCCGTTGTCCCGGTAGACCCGGACGCTGCACCGGTGAACGGGGCCGAACCGGGGCCGGGGGCCGGGCCGGCGACCGAACCTCCTGCGGAATCCGGAAAGCCGGATGAGACGCAGAAAACTGTGGAATAATTTTTAAATTTTTTTTTGTCTGGAGCTTTCGTTCGTGTTTAACACTCGGTGGATTTGTGAGGGGTACTCCCATTCACTCCGGAGGGGAGGTATCCCAGGGGGTGCACCTCCGTAACCCCCGGTTTTTCGATAAAAAAAATTTGCGATAATCACATTTTACCATCCTCAACGGGCGAGCCCCGATAAGGTGGCGAGCACCCGCGACTCCAATCGTAATTTTGGAAAATTTTAAAAAAAAAGTGCTCTGTAGAAAACCTCTTCAAAATCGACGGCACCATGGACCGAAAGATCTAAGGTACATTGTCTCCATACTAGAGTGTGTGCTCAAAAAGTACAGAGACTAGTAAGAAATCGACGAGCCGGAATATTAGGTTTATCCGAGCAGCGATTTCGATCGTGAAAGCAATACGACTCAGTCCGTATTCCTGTAAATATTCGAAAAAGATCTACACCCGGTATCAACTTCTCGTCCTGATTCTCTTCAAAGACTATCGGAATCAGCATTATCGCGAATTTGTTGAAGATATCGGAGACATGGAGTCGATCCAAAAGGAGTTGGAACTATCAGTCGTCCCTCATTTCACGACTCTTCAGAAATTTTTCTGTCGGATAAAAACCCTGTACCTCCGCTACGCATTCAGGAAAACGACGAGTCTGTTCTATTCCAACGATGATCCAATTGCGATTACCGCTGTCGATTCGTCCGGGTTTACCAGCGGATATTCGAGTCACTATTACTCAGCCAGAACCGGCAAAATCCGAAAACATTTCCTGAAAACTTCGATCTCGGTTGACACCGACACACAAGCGATCACCGGATTCATCACTTCGAAAAGCCGAGTTCACGATACCCGGCATGCAGCCAGGTTACTCCCACAATGTCACAAGATACGACGGTCAGAGTGTTACGTTATGGATCGGGGATACGACTCCGAAGCGATTCATCGTCAGGTTCGGGAGGAACTGCTCGCTGACTCCATCATCCCGATCCGTTCCTGGAACAATCAGATTATCGGAGGAAAGTACCGAAACGAGATGGCTGGAGAATTCGATGATACCAGATACCGGAGAAGACAACTTGTCGAGAACAAGTTCTCTGTCCTGAAAAGAAAGTTCGGTGGCGATCTAAAGGCTCGAATATTCTCAATTCAGAGAAAGGAAATCGCAGGGAAAATGATTGTTTGTAACATCCACAAGTTCTTACAATTTCTCGTCATGGAGGTTTTCTACAGAGCAGAAAAAAGAGCAAAAAATTTCTTAGCATTGTTTTTCTCTTGGGAAAAACCATTTTTTAATCAATTCACCGCTTTTAGTGTCAGCATTGCTGCAATGACACACAACACACCCGAGAGGGTCATGATCCCGGCGATAGTTGAAGCAAGAACCGGGGGAGCTGCCCCGAGCACCTCCCCGGAATAACCCGCCATCGCGAGCTGAACTGATATGAGGATGCTGCCAAACGAGACCCCGAGTGCCATCCCGAGGTTCCGCGCCGTTGCGGTAACGCTCGACGCGACAGAGAGCTGTTTTGCCGGGAGGGCGGACATAATCGCGGTGTTGTTCGGGGTCTGGAAAAACCCAAAGCCGATCCCGAACATGACAAAGCCCCCGATGATCCCGGCAAGGTTCATCGTGAGAGCGCTGTACGCGAGGATGAAGAAGGCACAGGCAGTCATGAGGGTGCCGAGCGTTGCATAATACGGGGTCCTGCGCCGGTCGTAGAGCCAGCCGGCAATGGGTGCCATGATGACCATGAAGGCCGGTGTGATGAGGAAGATCATCCCAACCTGTGCAGGCCGGTATCCCATGACCCCTTCCAGGAAGAACGGGCCGGCGACCGTCATCATGAAGTTTGCCACAAAGACAACAACAAGCGCAACAAGCGGGAAGAAGAATGCCGGGTGCGAGAAGATCGAGAGATCGACAAGCGGTGCCGGGCATTTCCTTTCGTGCCGGATGAAGAGCGCGAGTGATGCGACAAAAATTGCAATCGCAGCGATCGTAACCGGTGAAAGTGCGACGTCTTCCGCGATATTCCCGAGCGCGATGATCAGGGAGACGAACATAAGGACCATCGCTGCCGAACCATGCCAGTCGAGCGCGAGGTTCTCCGTTCTCACCTCATCGAACCGGAGGTATTTTACCGACGCGAGGATGAGCACGATCCCGATCGGGACATTGATGAAGAAGATATACTCCCATCCAAGGGAGTCCACGATGAATCCGCCGAGGATCGGGCCGACGATACTGCCGACCGCGACAGTCGAGCCCAGGTATCCCATCGCGCGTCCCCGCTCGTCCGGCGGGGTGGTTGCAAAAATGAGAGCCGAGGAGATAGAGAAGATCATCGCCGCACCTGTGCCCTGCAGCACCCGGAAGAGGACAAGCCCGGCAAGGTTTCCCGAGAGCCCGCAGGCGAGGGAGCTTCCTGTGAAGATGGCGATCCCGACAAGGAACATCCGTGCCCTCCCTGCGTACTCTGAGACCTTGCCAAAAACGAGGAGAAGGCTCGTCATCGTGATGAGATACGCGGTGATCGTCCACTGGGTCTGGGAGAGGTCGGCAGCGAAGAACCGGGTCATCGTGGGGAGCGCGATATTCACGACCGTGCTGTCGATAACCGCCATCAGGACCGAGACAAGGACAATGGTCAGCACCGCGTACCGGTGCCCGTACAGCGTGCTGCTGCCTCCCCCTTCCCCTGCATGTCCTGCCCGATCTGCCCCGGAAAGCTGCATGAAAACTCTCATACATCTTGGTTCCGGTGCGGTTTAACCATTATTGCGGACCCCACGGTACAGCTTTTTTCCCGGTCGGATCCGGGACAAGATGCCGGAGGGGGAACCCTTTTCATTACCGGAACCTGAGAACGAACCGGGAATGTCATGTTCAGAAAGATCCTGAAATTCGAATCCGGGCGGGAAGGAGATATCATCGATATCACCGCCGGGGTCAGCCATGCGGTAAAAGAGAGCCGGGTGAAGACCGGGCTCGTTCACCTTTTCGTGCAGCACTCGACTGCAGCTTTAACAACCATCGAATCTGAACCCGGTGTCCTTGCCGATCTCAGACGATCCCTCTCCGTTCTTGCCCCGGATAATGCTGTCTATGCCCATGACTCCCGGTGGGGCGACGGGAATGGCCGCTCGCATGTCAAGGCCGCGCTGGTCGGTCCGTCGCTTACTGTGCCGGTCGGGGATGGCAATCTCCTCTGCGGGACCTGGCAGCAGATCGTGCTGCTCGAACTGGACGTGAATGCCGGGCGCGAGAGAACGGTTGTCTGCACGGTTATCGGCGATGAGGCCCGGAATTATCCTTCCGGCAGGTAGCTCACGATCCGGTCGAGGAGCCCTTCAACTGACGCTTCCGACACCGCGGGAGAGCGGTACCCGATGGAGAGCGTGAGCATCCCGTTGAATGTTGTTATCCCGAAGGTGAGGCCGGGTGGATTGATGATAATGCCGGCAAGGAATGCATTGTTTACGAAAAGATCCGGGCTAAATGCACACGCTTCCGGGGGGATTACCCCGATATTCCCGATAAAGGGGGGTTCTGACCGGGTAACGGTCGAGGCTTGCTGTCTCTCCCTCACGCGTTCCCTGAATTTCGAAAAATTTTCAAACCCGTACGCTTCGGTCTCGATAGCGGCTGCAAGGCCGGGATAGTGGGCCTTCTGCTCATGCATCAGCTGATTCACCAGGAGAATGGTCTCATCAAACGTCCGGTTCGCGACCGGGACCAGGAGCGGGAACGCGACAGACTTGTTGGAGATGGCCCGGGCCAGGGCGTGAACACGGGACACAGGACTGGTGTCCCGGTCACCAGGCCCGGTAAATCCTTCCCGCTCTCCCGCTTCCTTTGCCTCACGACCGCTGTAATACCGCCGAAGATCGATCGAGACGAAGATCGGCACCCGGATGCCGGTCTCCGGGCGGATGAAATCCCGGAGTGCAGTATAGAACGCGGCAAGGAGGATATCGTTGACTGTCGCCCCATGCTGTCTTCCCGATGCTTTGATCAGGATGAGCCGCGATGCCGGGAGCGTGCGGATCGCGTACCGCTTCTCCGGCCCGGGCGCCCCGGTATCCAGAAATTTCCAGCCGGCAATAAATTTTTCCGCGTGTATGGGCAGGCTTTCCAAAATCCCGGGCGGGAGCCCTGCGAGGAGCGGGCCAAGGGACCGGTCGTATCTTTCCGGGATTATGGTATCGCCAGGCGGTTCATCCCGGTACAGCATCGCGAGGAGTGCCGAGAATGCGAGGAGCCCATGGGCGTCCATGACTGCGTGGGAGACCGTGATGCAGAGAATGTCCCGTTCACCCCGGATGATGGAAAGCCGTACCTGCGGGCCGCGCCCGGGATTTATGGAACCGGTAAGGGTCTTCTCAAGGTCACGTTTGGGATCCTGCGACAGGATGAGCTGGACAAGATCAGCCGGATCAAGAGCCGGAAGGATCTCCCACACAGGTTTTTCTGCTTCGACAAACCGGGACCCAAGTACGGGGGCCTGCCGTATCGCGGCGATGCAGGCCCTGCCCAGTCGTGCTTCGTCGAGCCGGCCGGCAAAATCGATAACAAACCGCATCGACATATCCCCCAGCCCTTCGAGTGCGTAGTTGAACTGGTCAAGGGGAGGCGCGGGGATGCGGTCCGGGATGCGGTCCGGGGTGCTGTATCGGGGGGATGGTTCGGCGTCCATGGAGGATGTATTCCGGTTCCCGAGTATTTGCGGATGAAAAAGAAATCTTTTTCTCTTTTTGACCGGGAATCGGGAAATCCTTCCGGAGAAAGTTTTTCGATCAACCGGGGCCGGAATGAACACACCATCCGTGGTATCCGGTATGCAAATTATAATCCCAGTACTTCACTAATTTTTAGGCAATCTGCAAGAAGAGCGTAAGATCTATCTATAACGCTAAATGAGAGATTGTAAAATCCGCTATCGCGGGATACCTAAGGCAGCCAAAATATGTAATCTGATTTTTTTCAGGGACTGTGCGTAAGTACTATGATGAAGTGAACTAAGAGTTTGTTCGCTGACATCCCGACAAGTGATTGGACGATCGTCTTTTGTTTTAGCTTCCCGTTGATGGAAAGGCTGAGGTTTGCGATTTATTGCCTCAACTGCAATTTTGGAACAATCTTCTGCTCTGATCTCAGTCTTTATTCGGCGGGCAATTTGCCGGTGTTTGACTATATTCGGCGCCAGCCGCCTATTTAGATCTTGCTGTTTCTTTTAGCCTAAGCTAAAAATTAGTGAAGTACTGAACCCGGCACTGATCCCATAACTGAAATTTATTTTTCACTCATCGTCACGATTATTATAATTCCACCTAATTTTCACAGACTGAACTTTATGATAGACCACCGCTCACTTAAAATCCCATGGAAGAATCTCTTCCGGAACCCCGTAGTTTTGCCCCGGTATCTCCTAGTTACAGTCTTGTTTCTGATTGCTCTGGTGTGTATAACAATCCCTGTCGGTGCAACGGACGCGCAGAACAGTACGGCAAGTAGCGCGAGTGTACCGGTCGGGAACCAGATAGTGGACGAGATCATTGGTGACAGTACCCTGGCCGTGAGTGTCACGTATGAACTGACAGCCACTCCGACAATTGAATCATTGGCTTCCCTTGACGATACGGCCGCAACGGTTCAGGAGCTTCCCGCCGGAAACGAACGTGCAGAACGCTCGATGGTCAGCCCGGTTGTCACGTTATCCCCACTCGTTACAAGCACCCTTCCGGCAGAAGATCCCATCGAGCCAAATTCAGAGGTTGCACGTCCCGGCATATCCGGGACGGGGCCTGATATCCACCAACCCGGTGCAGCCCCCGCAGTTTTGTTTGTAGATACACCGGTGTCGGGAACCGGGCCGCAGTCGGGATACTGGACTTTTGAGATTCGTGATAAGATTGCGGCGGTAAGCAGTGAAACAGTCAATGGAGAAAATAAAAAAGCAAATTATCAAACAGTGACAGTTTCGAACGATATTGATAGTGTCACGGTAAAGTTTGAGGTGGTCTGGGGGGTTGACACCGAACTTACCATCACGAAGAGTGATATTGACGGGCTCAAAAAATGGGGGCACGACAGTGGATTTGGCGATACTCCTGTGCTGCACGCATGGGGTTGTATTGATACATATGATGTCGATGCAGGTGTGAGGAATGGAATCACTATCACCAAGATTGCTGGCCCATCGGCGGGAATATATATGCTTGACTTCTTCACAAGATATACACCCCATAAGCATCTGAAATCGCGAGGTACAGTCCATGACACTCTCGACGAATCGCAATCCCTAAAATTAGCGGAGAGCTTAAACTTAGAGGATCAAAGTCCCCCGGCGTACCGTCGCTTTATCATGGGGCCAAACGATGCGAATATTCCCAATACGAATATATGGGTGAATGCAAATGCCACCCTTAACAATGCCGGTTCAACCTTATCCTATGCGGTCACAGCCGGGTCCTCCCAACAGGTTTCCGGAATATTCATCACCCCCCAGATCTGGAAGCACACCGATACCGGGGATGTGCTGATCTATACCGGTTCGCCGAGTGGTTGCTGGGATGGGACATCCTGTGGTGCGACCGGGGCCTATCAGCTTTCTGATATTGGAACCTACTATGCGAACGCAACGATACTGTATACGCATGAGAAATACACCACATACATTAAGAGCACGAATGTCACGGTCGGCGGGACGTCGAACGTAGTCCCGTTTGGTGACACGACGGCAGTAACACACTTCCCGATTTACACTGATTATACATCGCTTGGCGGTGCCTCGGCCATTCGGCGGGACGGGTCGATGGACACCTTCATCGGAGGCAGGAATCTCCCCGGCAACGATTGGGTTAGGGTGACCAACGGGGCGGCGATTACCCGAAGTGGTGAACTGGTTACTTGGACACCGAGCCTTAGCGCACCCCGAGGTGTTTCAGCGAAAACGGTTCAGGCAAGTGCGTCCAGCAAAAAATATGTTGCCATCTCCCAGTACAGCGACTGGCTGCTTGCAAGTTACGAGGACGAGGCCGGTGCCACCCATCTCGAAGCCCGGGGCAATTATGCAGATTATCCCGAGGTTATCGGCAACGTTCCTTCGGGAACGGGATGGAAGTGGATCTCGGCAGGAAAAGACCACGCGCTTGCCCTGAACAGCAACGGCAGTCTCGTCTCCTGGGGGAAGAATGACTACGGTCAGCTCAACCTGCCGACCGACGTTTCCTACAGCCGGGTCGAAGCCGGCAATGGGTTCAGTCTTGGCCTGACACCGGGCGGACGGATTTATGCTGAAGGCAAGGACAATTACGGCCAGGTCAGCGGCCCAAAATCATTTACCGGTGTGAAACATATAGCCATCGCCGCCGGAACTGACCGGGCGGCCGTCATCGGCCCGGACGGCCAGCTCCATATCGTGGGGAAACGTCTCCCCGGGGTGCAGCCACCGACCCAAGGGAATTATACGGATGTTGCACTCTACAATGACGTCGGGTTCGCTCTCCGGGAATCTGCACCGGAACAGCACATCACCGGGCCCATCAGTCCCGGGCAACCCGTGCTGTCACGGGAAGCATTGGCCGGGGGGGTAGGATCTGGCACGGTCATTCCACTCGGCTCCCTGTTCGAGCATACAAAAGACGGCGTCATGCGGGTGTTTGCTCCCGATGGTCACGAGATCCTTTGGGCCAATGACAAGGAAGCCTTGCCATACCGGTTCCCGCAAGGAACGGTGTTCCCGTCATCGGTCATTCACTATCTGCCACGAGAATCCTTTGTCTATACTCCGGAGAATTATGTTGTGGGCGTGTTTACCTGGAACGGCCTTGTTAATACGACCCAGATGAACGTTACCGATGCCAAGTGGTACGATGAACAGTCTTCAACAACTGCCCAGACCGTTCCCCAGGGGATATGTATCGATGGCCAGTGCAGTGTCGGCGCTACCAGCAGGGGACAGTTGTTCTTGAGTTCGCCAATCACCAGTTCCAGCACCGGTGTACCGGTCTTTTCTGTCGAACCATTCGTCGAACCGGGGGAGTCCAAACCCAAATACTTTATCGGGACGCTCGGAGTTCTTGGTTCAAACAACCCGGCCGATACGCGGAAGATTTGGATCCAGAAGGACCGGGTCGACCCAACCCAGCCGGTCGGGATCAACATCGTTACCGGCAACGGGACTTCAGGGGTAAACGTGTTTGTAACCGCTCAGGCGAATCTGACAAATCAGAGTTCCGCATTACAGTATACCATCACGGCAACAGCCTCGCAGACCATTCCAGCAATGAACATCACACCGCAGATCTGGGAGCAACAAAACGGGACTGTCGGTGATGTGCTGGTCTATACCGGCACACCGGTGACCTGCTCTGCCGCTAAATCTTGTATTGCGACCGGAACTTACACGTCATTTGATGCTGGTGCGATGTACTATGCCAATGCAACGGTACGGTATACTGTACCGGCTGTTACGGCGAAGGGCGTAGTGGCGGGAACACAGGATTATGCAGTGGGGGCATTAAGTCAGGCAAATGCGGCACCGATTACCGCGTTTAATGTCGGAGCATACACTCGTGACGAATGGCAGTATTACGGGGAAATCATGGAAATTTTGAATAAGGCATCTAATGTGGAGAAAGCCTCCCTAAAGCTAAATCCTGAAATAATTGACGGGTATGCAACTGATGTTCGTTCAAAAATCGAAACACGTACCAAAACGGTCAATGTCTTGCTTCTTTGCGGAGAAGGTGACCCGGGAAATATAACCGTTAATCGCCCTAACAAAGAATTTTTTTATGGGACAAAACCCGCTACCGCCATCTTTGATTACGCATTCGACACCCCGTTCGTCGCTTCTGACGCATATAAAGACATAAAACTCACCATGTTCCAAGCATGTCATTCAGGTGACACAGATGTCACAGGAAAGGGATACGGGAACCTTGTTGACGCTGTTGTAAAACATGGGGGAAAGTGCGTAATGGGATGGCAACATATCCTCAATCCCATTGTGATGAAATATTATCAGAGTGACTTCTGGAACGAGATTGCAAGTTCATCGACTATAGCAAGTGCTAATGATCATGCCACTATTTTAGTAGCAAATGGTGATTACTGTCAGGATTTGATTAGATGGCACGAGGAGTGGAAACCCAATTGTGGTCTCACGACAATGTATAATGGCTCTAGCTCCGATTGCGGAGCATTGAAATCTCAAAGTGGTGTATCACGGGCCGCAAAACCCACAAGTCCCGCAACATTAAAGGAGAGTAATACGATCCGTATGTTTGCGAATGCCCCGGATATGGAATTGGAACCTCTTGGTGATGGTATCTATAAATCATCCAATGGGTTTGTTTACTCCATAGACTCTGCTACGGGAAGAGTGAACAGTGTAAATTGGGCTTTCGGGTACGTATCGAATCTGACTGAGCGACAAAGAGCAAACCAGACGAAAACGGTTGATCTCGACCAAGGGTATGTCATTGCCGAAGCCTATGCCCGGGAAAAATTCCCGGAGTTATGGAATAATGTTTCTGATACACGGGAAATTAGGAACAATATAAAACGAACTGAGGCGTCTGGAGTTCTGAGCTATAATTGGCAAGAGTTTTACATCACCCCGGATAAAAACACCCTGAATTATACAGAGATCCAAGGTGAAAATAATGTTTGGGTAGCCATCGACCCATACACCGGTCACGTTGTCCAGTACGATGAAGAGCGTGAGCCCTCGGTATTGACCGGTATCGCACCCGTGAACCTGACCCCAACCGTGACGAAAGAACAGGCAGAAAAGATCGCGGAAGGGCTGTTCCCAGAATTGAAAATACGGCACGGGAATAAAGGTACAAAGTTGCTGATCGACTCGATTAATGACGTTGTTCCGCATCTGGTCTGGGGTATCGGCCTGACCGGAGACGAAGCGGAACCCGCGTACCGCGATCAGATCGCTTTTGTCGATGCGCATACCGGAGCCATCGTCTGGTCCACAAAGGTCCGATAACCATGAAGTCGCACCAGATCAAATACTTGGTTGCCGGTGTTGTTCTCATCGGCGTCATCATTTTTTTTGCGTTCTGGATTTCCCCGCTTGTTGTCAGCAACAAGCAGCAGGAGATGACCCAGAAACCAACCGTCAATCTTGACCAAGGGTATGTCATTGCCGAAGCCTATGCCCGGGAAAAATTCCCGGAGTTATGGAATAATGTTTCTGATACACGGGAAATTAGGAACAATATAAAACGAACTGAGGCGTCTGGAGTTCTGAGCTATAATTGGCAAGAGTTTTACATCACCCCGGATAAAAACACCCTGAATTATACAGAGATCCAAGGTGAAAATAATGTTTGGGTAGCCATCGACCCATACACCGGTCACGTTGGCCAGTACGATGAAGAGCGTGAGCCCTCGGTATTGACCGGTATCGCACCCGTGAACCTGACCCCAACCGTGACGAAAGAACAGGCAGAAAAGATCGCGGAAGGGCTGTTCCCAGAATTGAAAATACGGCACGGGAATAAAGGTACAAAGTTGCTGATCGACTCGATTAATGACGTTGTTCCGCATCTGGTCTGGGGTATCGGCCTGACCGGAGACGAAGCGGAACCCGCGTACCGCGATCAGATCGCTTTTGTCGATGCGCATACCGGAGCCATCGTCTGGTCCACAAAGGTCCGATAACCATGAAGTCGCACCAGATCAAATACTTGGTTGCCGGTGTTGTTCTCATCGGCGTCATCATTTTTTTTGGCACCCGTAGTGTACAACGGGATTGTTATACCGATCACAGCATCAGGATCAACCCAAATTCCAGAACCGATAGCCACCAGTCTGCCGGTCCAGACAATCCCTCCGGAAGAACAACCATCCGGTCCCGCCCTTGAGGAGATGAAAGAGACCATCCGTCTGTTCGCACTCTAAACCATATCAACATTTCCGTTGATGCAAACACCGGGAAAGTTATGCAGTATTTCGTGGCAATCGACCCCAGCCCCATCACGGTGCCCCTTATCCCGTCAATCTCCGAAGAAGTGGCCCGGGCCCGTGCATACGAGTATTGCGTCCAAAACAATTTTCCTGCGGATGCAACCAGATTTGTGAGTTGGGGGCTGCGGGTTGGTGGGGAAGTTGAATCCCAATATATTTTCTGGGGTTTTGAGATTCCCCGTGCAGATGATTATTTCACCGGGGGATCCATAACTGTCGATGCTCACACTGGTGAGGTCAGGTCTTTCTTAAGGAACATGTGATTTTCCTTGAAACGAAAAACACCCAGATAACGCCACCATTTTTTCACTCAATCGCCAGCGCTGATACACACCCAGCTGAAAGATTACACCATGATAGTTTCCGGCTGCGTCAAAATTAAGGACGCTCACCCCGCCATCTCCCTGATCTTGTGCGTCACTGTTGTCCACCCGGAAAAATTAAAACGAAGTCGTTCCGGTATCCCGCACCATGAGAACCCTTTGCGATTTTGAAACACGGTGATGCATTTATCGATCCATGATAGGAAAGCTCGGGGGTTTATTACGGTTCTTTATTTTGCCTTGGAAATGACCTTGGCGTGGCTCGTTAACGGGAATCTGGTGGTGGCGGGGCCTTAATCAACTGTTGACACGATGGGCACATCCAGCCGACAGGAACAAACGCCCCGTTTGCCCTAATGTATATTCGCTGCATCTTGTGAGATTGATCAGCGTGTTTACATAGCCGGTGTTTTACATCCATGAAAAGATTGTGGTATCCCGAATTGATTTTACACATATAACCATTTCTGCGCATAGTTCAGAATCCTCTCCGGGGGTAGACGGTACCAGAATGCGTTATAAGGCTCATCGTAATCGAGACTCATGTGAGGTTTGATGACATTGTGCCAGTGAACAATTTTATCGACAGAACCGAACTTCGCGATCCTTCGTTCGACTTCTCCGAAGAACCGTTCAATTTTGCCGTTCGTTTGAGGGTGTTTTATCCTGGTTGGGATGTGTTTGATGTTGTGATGAACAAGAAACTCTCCGAATTTATGATGGGCCTGTTCACGGTTCCGAGCTGAAACGAATTGTGTACCGTTGTCAGTAAGGATCTCGCGGGGCGTACCGTACATCTGGAATCCCTGATTCAGAACCGTGAGAGTGTTCTCGGTAGTTGGAGAATCGAATACCCCGTAGCAGGTGATGAGGCGGGATGAATCATCCATGAATGCGATCAGCCATTTCTTCGATCCATTAAGTTCGAACTCTTTCCAGTCTCCCTGCCACATCGACATGGAATGAGTACGTTCGTACCGAACATATTTCCGTTGTTGCCGTTTTTTCATGTTGATCTCCACCAGACCGTGGTTCAACAATACCCGATAGATTCGATTATGCGGGATATGGATCCCGTGTGTTTCCTCAATCTTTTTCTCCAGATGGATTGGACCAATGTTGTTGGATTGATAGGTTTCGAGGATCAACTCTTCTGCTCGATCATCGATGGCTTGGGGCTTTCTTCCAGATTGCCTGAGTACCGGATATTCTCCCGATTCTCTGAACTGGTTGATGAGCTGATACACTCGTTGACGGGTAATCTGGAAATACCGGGCAATCTCAACAACGGGTTTCTCATTTACCCATTGCTGAATGATCCTCTGGATATCCCGATTCGATAATTTGCTCACATCGATATTTACATGTGATGTCAAATGATTTCGGGATAGGACACATCCATGAAAAGATGTATACAACTTTAATCTAAATAAATCTAATCGCTTGAAGAATTGCAGAGATTACCTAATAGTGAAAACATATTGGTTCCGCTATAAGTATATCATAACCCGTGTTTTATCTGCTGATAGAACAGCGGGCGAGCCTCAATCGGGATGAATTATGCGAACGCCTTATGGTACAGATTACCGCCAGAGAGGATTTTGGATTATGCGAAGAAATAGTTATAAGGGTGAAACAATTTCGGGATGCTACATCATATTATGAATATCAGTACTTCTCTAAATTTACCTCCGTGAATTTTGGCAAGTCATCAATACTCTCAACCTCTGATCAACCAAACGGTCGAAGAACAGAAACAAATGAGACAAATTTGAGTTTTTTCCGAATCCCTTCCCAGACCAATAGCCGGAAGAAATCGAAACGGAACAAATCTTCAGCAACGGTTCTTGGTCCTCGTTGAACCTTAGAGAAGAACATCCATTGAAGAGAGACCCAGATATTTTTGAGAAGGAAAGAGATTATCGTCAGCAGGTACCGGATCACAACGTTTCTTGTGGATGTCCTTGCTTTCACGATATTCCGGATACGGTACGAAGACTCGATCGCAAACCGGTTCTTGTAGACCCGGTAGATCCGACGGGGTTTCCAGTTAATACCATACACGACGTAACCCAGGTTCACATTCCCGTATTTCTTATTCCTTCCCAGAAGGTACTGGACATCAATTGCCAGAGTAAGAGAAAGAGGTTCGCCAGTTCCCATCATCGTATACTGTGCATACCGGGAATGATTTCCCCGGAGTATTTTCTTGAGTTCTTCGCCGTGTTTTCTCACCGGAACAATGTGCGGGATCTTTTCCTTCTGGAGAAATGAGAACACATCTTTTGAGTAAAATCCCCGATCAAGACAGAGTACTTGGGTGTTCACTTTTGCGTTGTGGATTATGGCCAAAAATTTCCGGATGTACTCGACCTTTGACACACCCTTCTTCACCGGGAAAACTGCAAGGGTCTGCCGTTGACCTTTTGTTGTTATGGAGAGCGAAACATACGAGTAAAATGTGGTTGTTGATTTCTTCATTTTACTCTTGAGGACGTAATCTTTGTTCGCTTCGATAATTTCGCCATAATAAGGATCGTCGGTGAAATCTATGGCAAAATGATACGATTTTCCGGGAACAAGGATCTGATCGTTTGAATAGGTGAGGATCTTTGATTGTATTTCGAAAAGCGATTCTAAATCCACCTTCGATAAATGGTATCTGACTGACGTTTCACACGGGACTTTTTCTACAGCCTTATTGATGGAATGCACGGATAGTTTGGTTGCTGACATCCCAACAAGTGACTGGATAAGCGTCTTTTGTCTCAGTGTTCCGTTGATGGAAATGGTGAGATTCCGGTTGATTGCATCCACTGCTATTTCGGAACAATCTTCTGCTCGGATCTCATTCTTTATTCGGCGGGTGAATTGTCGTCTATTTGCCATATGCGGCGCCCGCTGCCTATTTAGATCTGCCGGTTTTGATTAGCCTCGGCTAAAAATTAGTGAAGTACTGAATATATTAAGAAATATAATTTATACGGCGTAAATCTGTAGGAAATATTATACCTCAAAATATCCAAAAATAATTATATGAAAAAAATCGGGTGGTGAAGTATTTGGTTAATCGAAGATCTCATCAAATACTATCAGGGTTTCTCATTCATTTCCTGCTTATTGCATGCATGATCTCACTCCTCTGCCTGCCGGTATCCGCTGCACCTACCGTGACCAGTATCACACCGGTGTCCGGCGGCAACAGAACAAGTTTTTCCTTAACAGATATCACCGGCACCGGCTTTAGCACCGGTGCGACGGTAAGGATAACCAATGAAATTTTTAACCTTACCCACCGGGGGAGCCTCGTTCACCCGGCAGGTGGCTCTCTCCTCAGGCAACCGTACGAGGTCCGGGTTTCCGGCAACTATGCATACCTGGCAAGTTTACAGAGCAACGCGCTCGAAGTCGTAAACATCGCGAACCCGGCTGCCCCGGCACACGTGGCATCGCTTGTAAATAATTCCGGCGGGGCAGTTCTCAACCTGGCAAGCTCCGTGTTTGTCTCCGGCAACTATGCGTACCTGGCTGTAGGTGCGGGGTATACCCTGCGGGGCCTCGAGATTGTCGATATCACCAATCCTGCGGCCCCGGCGCATAAAGGATTTCTCCAGGATGGGGTCGGGGGGGCAGCGATGGACTACCCGACCAGTGTTTTTGTTCTCGGAAATTATGCATACATCACGAGCAGGAACAGCAATGCGCTCGAGATCGTGGATGTCTCAAACCCGGCGGCACCGGTTCATGCCGGCAAGATCGTCCATGGTGACGGAGGTGCTCTTCTGCAGGGGGCGCAGCGCGTCGTCGTTGTCGGGAACTACGCGTACGTTACCAGTGAGACGAGCAATGCCCTGGAGATAGTGGATGTCACCAATAAGGCTGCACCGGTCCACGCCGGCAGTATCTCCAATGGCCAGGGTGGCGCTGTATTATTCAGCCCCAGGTCGATCGATATAAAAAGGCAATTACGCGTACATCGGTTCAGGATTTATCACCCAAAATGCGCTGGAGATCGTGGACATCTCCAACCCGGCAAACCCAGTCCACGCAGCCACACTTCTCGATGGTCAGGACGGGGCAGTAGTGAATTTCCCAAGGGGATTGTGTGTCTCCGGTAACTTCGTGTATATTGCGAATGGCAATGACAGACTCAGTGTCATCGATATCTCCAACCCACTTCAACCCCGGCATGAAGCGTTCCTGTCACATGGTACCGGGGGAGCACTGCTCAAGTACCCCTATAGTGTCAGGGTCGCTGATCATTACGCTTACGTTGCATCCCGGGACAGCAACGCACTCGAGATCGTAGACCTTGGTTCGACAGACTGGTGGCCAAAAGGGTATAGCACAGGCATCAATGTAGCCTCCGCTACTCACATAGATGCGGGCACTGTTGATCTCACGCCCCTCATCACGGGAACGTATAACGTGGTGGTCATAAATTCGGATGGAACACAGGGTGTACTGCAGAACGGGTTCACCGCATTGTATTTCCCGCCCCCGGTCATCACGGGGATCTCACCTCCCAGTGGATCCCCGTCGGGGGGTACCACAGTTTCTATCACCGGGACAGGCTTTACCGGTGCAACTGCAGTGAAGTTTGGCGGTACTGCGGCAAGATCGTTTACCTTTAACAGTGATACGTCTATTACGGCAAGCTCACCCGCCCTGGCGGCAGGTACTGTTGATATAACCGTCACCGCTGCTGGAGGGACCAGTGCCACCACTGCGGCCGATCGGTTCACCTGCGTAATCAATAATCCCCCCTCCGGCGGCTCCGATGATTCCGTCCAGCGGGCCTCCACAGCAGTTATTACCTCCCCCGGCGCCGGTCCCGGCCAGTCCATGAGTTTTGCCACCACCTTTACGGCCGATGAATACAATCCTGCGGTAATTTTATCGGTAACGGTCGTGCCGAACGTGAAGATCGACCAGACCGAACTTATCATTACCAATACGCATATGACCGATGCATCCCTGGCAGGTAACCGAAAAACCGCAGGTATTGCATCCATTACGCTGGTCGGTGTGAACCCCTCCTCGATTGACCATGGCACGATCACGTTCGCAATCGCCAAATCCTGGCTCGAACAACACTCTGTGGAGCCAGAAGACATTGTCATGATGCACAATACGAACGGAATCTGGTCAGAACTCCCGACAACATATGACCGGGAATCCGGCGGAACTTACGTCTTTTCCGCAACAACGCCGGGGTTCTCGTACTTTGCCATGACAACCCGGATAACCGGGGTAACGGGGACTGCAGTTGCCACCCCGGTAATCACTATCTCCCCAACGGACTCGATCAAACCAGCAGACGGGGATTATGTGACACCGGGCCCGGTAACAAGTACCGCTAAATCAGATCACACTGTCGTTACCACAACGACCGTACCCGCTCTGGCACCGGAACAGCAGAGTACAGGTGGCTTCCCGTTCGTTGCGATCCTTGGCGGCCTTGCCGGGATCGTGATCATCGTAGCAGGCGGACTGTACATCCGGCGCGCGTGGATCCGCAGGCAGAACCCGGCGCTGTTCAGGGATTACGACTGAAAACTCCAGAACTCCGGATCTTTTGACCGGAACTAATTTTTTGGTCGTGTTATGAAACCGGCTAAAAAATTGGTGCGATTATCATCAGGAACCCGTGAACCCCGGGATTATTCCCGGTTTTTCACCATTGATGGGATTCACTTTTCGTCGCCTCAAATCCGGGCACTGTATGAGCCCGGATTACCCTTTTTCCCGGACCGTGATCTCACTATGAGGTAATAATTCGCAAAAATGAGGTAATAATTCGTGAAATAATCTAAAATTCACGCCGGAGAGATGAGACACTAATTAGCAGCATTTGGAGGGCGGATCGCATGCCGGATCGTATGATCATAGGCCGGCTCGGGAAAAACCCGCTTTTTGGGGCAAAGTACCGGAGAAGGTTACGTCGGAGAACAAAATTCTCCGACGGAAAAATGCATAATTCCCCGGGCTCCGGGAACCCAGGTGCTGTTTTGCGAGACCTGGCGGGATGTTCCCCGGGTATCCGGTGCCCTATTTGGTAAAACGCAGGCCCAGGTACACCGGCCCACGGGAGGCATCCAAAGCAATTTCGGCCTCAAACCGGTCGGATACCAGCCTGAAAAATGTTTTTTCCCGGACTTTCTCGGGAAACGACCGGGATCGTTTCATATAAAACCGGACCCATTCCGTCCAGAGGAGCATGCACTGGACACTCCGGTCCGGGTCAGGCCGGATATGCCGGCTGGTGAATTCCTCGAACGTGCTGAGTTCATCCACGCTGTATCGTTGGAGCACGGGCTATCTAATTGTTTTCTTAGCACGATTATCCGGCACTTCATCACGATGACTGCTGTCACAGAACGGTTTGTTTGCGGACTTTCCGCACCGGCAGAGCGTGACCCGGTTCCGGATCTCGTACTTCGTGCCGTCACCGGAAACAACCGGGATCCCCCCGCGAACCCAGATCGCGCCGCTCTTCCCGCCAGGATAGGTGACGAGCCCGACCGATTTCCGGAGTTCCGGTTCGATCGGTTTTCCGGTTTTTTTATCTCGGACAACCAGCCTTCCCGAAGGGCAGTTTGATGCTTCGGTTATGGCGATATCCCGTGCACCGGGTCTGTCGGAATGCCGGGTGAGCTCCCAGATTCCCCCGGCCCGGTCGCAGAATTTTGCCGAGGAACAGAGAACGGTAACGTCGGTGAGGAGAAGATCCGTGCCGTCAAAGCTTTCGGCCTGCTCCCGGTATGGTTTCCGGCTTGCGACTTCGGTCCCGTCAAACCCTTCTTCATGGATCCCATCGCAAAACGGTTTTGTCGCCGACTTTCCGCAGCGACAGAGCAAGTAACTTTTCTGCAGGGGATAGGTAACTCCCGTTCGCCAGTGATGGGAAAAACCCTGTGCATCGTTCGTGATGAGCTGCGAGCTGAGCGGGACGCTCCCCGAGACAAGATACGGCCCGTTTTTTTGTATCGTTATGTCCGGCCCGAATAAGGCCCCGGCGTCCATCCCGCCAGCCCCTCGCTCTTTCGCCTCATTATCCCGGGTTACGATTTTTTCCTGAATCACGATCACCAGCTCCGGTTCTTTCCTTTAATCAGGGCAGCGGGATCTGGCCCTGCCATTAGCCGCAGCAGTATCCTTCTCTTCCATCCCGGTTTCCGGCACTCCGTCATACGTGCGGGATATCCGTGTGACCGGAGATCTCCGAGTTTGTCGTGCACAGGATCGACCGGTTAAGCCCGTGCACATCGGTATTGCCGGTCAGACGGGTAAAGTCTTTCAGCTCCCCGGTGGTCACCCGGAGGAAGTGCTCAAGTCTCCGTGCTGATATGTCAGATTTCAGCCGCTCGCGAAGTTCGGGAGTCTGGGTGGTTACCCCGACCGGGCATTTACCGGTGTGGCACATCCGGTACTGCTGGCAGGCGCAGGCCATCAGGGCCGCAGTCCCGATCGCGACTGCATCCGCTCCCATGGCAAGAGCTTTTGCGATATCCGAAGATACCCGGAATCCGCCGGTCATCACAAGCGAGATATCCTTAACACCGTGCCGGTCCAGGAATTTCCGGGCCCGGTACAGGGCAAAGATGGTGGGCACGGATGTGGAGGCTTTAATGTATTTCAGGGCGGCAGCAGTCGCACCCGGCCTCCCGTCGATGGTGATAAAATCCGGCTGAGCGTACACGATCGCCTCGAGGTCGCCCTCGATATCCCCGGCAGCGATCTTTACGCCGATTGGCCGTCCGCCCGAAGTTTCCCGGAGCCATCGCACTTTCTCCCGCAGCCCTTCCTGGTCGCGGATATCTTCAAAGCTCGCAGGGCTGATGATGTCAACACCTTCCGGGTATCCCCGGATCCGTGCTATCTCGGCAGTCACCTTCTCTGCCGGCAGGCGGGCACCCATGCCGGGTTCTGCCGACTGCCCGATCTTTATCTCGATCGCATCGGAGGAGCGAAGGTTCTCATCCGTCACGCTGTACCGGTTCGGGACATACTCGAAGATATACCGGTACGCTGCCTCCCGTTCCTCGGGGAGGATTCCTCCTTCGCCCGACCCGATTGCGGTCTGCATGGCTGCACTTCCTTTCGCAAGGGCGATCTTCACTTCACGCGAGAGGACCCCAAATGACATGTGCGTTACATAGACCGGCGTCTCGATGACGAGCGGGTACTTTGCCTTCGGCCCGATGACAGTCCGCGTTGTGACCGGGACATCGCTGTTTTTGGGAATCCGGGCTATCTGTGCCCCTTTGACCAGGATATCGTCCCAGGAGATGACGGGTTTCTTTGTCCGCATCGGTTCGATAATGGACTCTCCTGTTGACGCCATCCGGTGGATATCCGCCATGGCGATCTCTGTCGTGTCCGACAACCGTTCCCAGGGTGCGAGGTAGCCGGTCAGCATCTCCGGGGTTTGCGGTGCCACCGAGACCGAGATCGAGGCACCGCATTCCGGGCAGGGAATCTCATGTGTCTGGGCATGTCCCGGTCCCGGCACAAGCCTGAGATGAGTCCTGTCGGATGCACAGATGGGGCAGCGCCAGTCACCCGGGAAATCGGCAGGTTCGGTACCGGGCTTTATGCCGGTCAAGGAATTTCCCCGCACGGGATCATATTCGAAGACATTGCAGACATCGCAACGATACAGGGTCATATTTTTATCAGCTTCCGCTGGTGCTGATGTGGTCACCGGATCTCTTAAGCCTATTTGCGGGCGGAGATCGATTTTCCGTGCCGGTCCTGGCATCCGCTGGAAGAGTTCATGGATATATCAAAAAAAGAGCGGGGAAAAAGACTGGGTTTCCCATTCACCCGGAAAATTTAAGGGACCGGTTTTTTGCCGGATTTTTCAAGCATGCCCAGGTAGCGTTCCCGCCGCATCCGGTACGCATCCCCCCCCGGCCCGAAAGGAACGTACTCCGATACGTCCCATCCGAGGGAGGAGAGGCGAATCTTGGTCTCATCGCCAAGACCTTTGAGAAAACCGAGTTCAAGCTGGTGGCGGGGGATGCCGGATTCCCGGGTCAGCCAGTCGATCAGCACCGGGTCATGTGTCCCGACACAGAAGTTCTCACCGGACCCTGCGACATGGGTGATAAGGGATTTGAGCCGGGCCTGGATCGTATCAAAATCTGGTATATCTCCAAGATATGTCCCTTTTACCAGCCGGACCCGGATACCGCTTCTGAGGCAGAGGTCGGCATCGGCCGTTGTCCGGTCTAAGTAAGCCTGGAGGGCGAGCGTGACCGGGTGCTCCTTTGCGATCTCGCGAGCCGACCGGATTGTTGCATCGACATATCCCGTCCCTTCCATGTCAATTTCAAGATCAACCTCGTTCTTCTCCGCCTCAGTAAAGAGGATCTTTGCGTTTGCCAGGTACTCGTTTTCGTCAAAGAGGATCCCAAGGGCGGTCGGCTTTATTGCAACAGAAGCGTCCGGGAAACGGAACGCGATTGTCCTGATGATGGCAAGATTTTCCCGGAGCGCGAGGCCCGACTGCGACTGGTCGCTTGCGTATTCGGCAAGGGTCGCCACCGTGCACCGGATCCCTTCCCCGTGGCGAGTGCGGCACCATTCCATGGTTGTTTCAAGGTCCGGCAGGGACCAGCGGTCGTCTGTGTTCATTAAAGGATTACCATATTTTCTCATCGGATATGAACTTCTCCGTTGAGGGTCCTGAATTCCTGTTGCGACCAGGAACGTGTGGTAATGGATGGGGAGTCATACTCCTGCAGACACCACCCTGCAACAACCGATGGGTTCGTCAAACCCGGTGCTTTTCAAAGTCTCTTTTTTTCGGGCACGTGTTTTAAATCCAATAACTGAATAGGAATCCCCTTGTGTGGCTACCATGAATAGGCAAATTGCAAAATGGCTTGTCGATATCGGTCTCCTCGTCTCGTTTGTGGTCTGTGCCGTAACCGGGCTCTTCAAATTCACGGCCCTGATGCGTACGCTCGGCCTTACCGGGCTGGTATTCCCGCTCGCCCTGATGAGCGATATCCACGACTGGTCGGGAATTCTTCTTATCGTTCTTGTCGGGGTTCACCTGGTTCTGAACGGGCGGTGGATCCGGGCCATGACCCGGAAGCTTGTTTTTGGGAAAGGAGATGGAGAATAATTTTTTACCAGAGTCTTTCGGTGGCTCTTAAACGTCCCGGATTTTTGGGAGATAGCCAAGATCTTCCATAAGCGCGTGATACTCATCGACATGCATACGTGTCCTGCAGGCTGCCTGCACGACCTCGCTCAGCGCCGGGTGGATGTGCATGGCATGGATCAGCTGCCCGGGGGAGGGATCTTTTGTAGACAAAACGTTGATTACTTCCTGGATCAGGACCGACGCATCCGGCCCGATGATATGGGCCCCGAGAAGGAGGCCATCGGTTTCCCGTGCGATAATTTTCACAAAACAACCCTCAGCTCCCATCGCGCTTCCCTTCGCGGTCTGGCTGTACTCGGAGAACCCGATAAGGATATCCTTCTCGCCGAACTTCTCTATCGCTTCCGCTTCGCCAAAACCAACGCCGGCGATCTCGGGATACATGAAGACCGCGTGGGGGACCGCGTGGTAATCGGCGGATTTTTTCTTATCGAGAACCGCGTTGTAGAATGCAACGGCGGCTTCGTGGTTGGCGACGTGCCTGAAAAGATATTTCCCATCGGCATCGCCAAATGCCCAGATTCCCGGCTGATTAGTTTCCATGCGTTCGTTTGTGGTAATCCACCCCTTCTCATCGACTGCGATCCCACTCCGCTCCGGGTGGAGAAGGTCGTGGTTCGGTTCCCGCCCGGCAGCGAGGAGGATCTCCCCGGCATGGATCTCGACAGAGGTCCCCGCGGCACGATTTGTCGCAACGATAGTTTTCCCCCGAGGAGTCTCCGGTTCAATCCGGGTGACCTCGAATCCGGAGAGGATCCGGGCATACTTTCCGAGCGCCCGTTCCGCTGCAACCGAGATCTCGGGCTCTTCTTCGTGCAGGAACCGGGGGTTCCGGCCGATGATCGTGACTTCCGATCCCATAGCGGA
Organism: uncultured Methanoregula sp.; assembly: GCA_963666355.2. GTDB lineage: Archaea > Halobacteriota > Methanomicrobia > Methanomicrobiales > Methanospirillaceae > Methanoregula. The sequence goes on along the minus strand of CAXXCP010000010.1, from coordinate 40,240 downwards.
GAAGAAATGCCCGTATTCTGCAGCGATATACCCGCCCCCGATAATGACAAGGCTCTCCGGGAGCCGGGTAAGATCCAGGAGGATGTCGCTCGTGAGGTACCCGGTCTTTTCGAGGCCGGCAATCTCCGGGATCGCCGGCCGTGACCCGGTACAGAGAAAGATCTTCGGTGCGGTGATGGTTGCTCCTCTTACCACAAGGGTTGCCGGGCCGACAAATTCAGCAACAGCCGGAAAAAACCAGATATTCGGTACCGATTCCAGTCCCTTCCTTATCGGATCGGCATCTGCCCGGACCATGGTTCTCATCCGCTCCATGATCCGGGGAAAATGTATCTCCCGTATCTCCGCATCGATCCCGAACGCACCGGCTCGTTCGATCATCCTGACAAGATCCGCAACATACAAAAGAATCTTGGAGGGAATGCAGCCCCGGGTCAGGCAGATTCCCCCGGGCTTGTCCTTATCGATGACAGCGACCCGGGCTTCCGGGTTGACCTGGAGGATACCATTGACCAGTTCAAGCCCGGAACCGGTTCCTATCAGAATTGCATCAAAAACTTCAGCTGGGGGGGCCATCGGGCTCTTCTACACCGGGTTTGATAATTAAGGTATTGACCGGGTCCTCTGAACGGAAAAAATCGAACATGAGAAAATTTTATGATCGAAAATCTCCGGAACGACAAATTTTCCTTGCATGAAATTATGTGTGGACCGAATTTTTATGATCAAAAATTCCCGACTCTGCAAATTTTCTTTGAGTGAAATTATGAGCGATCCAAATTTTTATGATCGAAAATTCCCGACTCTGCAAATTTTCTTTGAGTGAAATTATGAGCAATCCAAATTTTTATGATCGAAAATTCCCGACTCTGCAAATTTTCTTTGAGTGAAATTATGAGCGATCCAAATTTTCATGATCGAAAATTCCTAGCACTCCAGATTTTCATTGCTCGAAATTACCAATGTACCCGATTCTCGTCATCAAAGATTCCCGGTGCTTCGAATTATCCTTGTGAGAAATTATTGGCGTTCTCTATTTTTTTTACAATCGAAAATTCCCAGTCCTCCAAATTTTCCTTGTATGAAATTATGAGCGGTCCAAATTTTTACGGTCGAAAATTCCCAACCCTCCAGGTTTTCCTTGCATGAAATTATGAACGGTCCAAATTTTTATGATCGAAAATTTCTGGACCCCAGGATCGTTTCGTTCCTCACCATTTTTTCGACCTCTCTCCCCCAGTGGAGGAGGCATCCCAAGGGGGCAAGCTCACTTGACTCCCGGATCTGTCAGCGATGACCGGCATCTATATTATTATTGAGGGAATTATTTTTTCCCATGGGACTTTTCGACGCGCTGATGGAAACATTTTCCGATGCACCGGAATGGAAGGGAAAAAGGTTTGAGAAGTTTGTTATTGAGAAATTTGATGAGAAGTATTTCACGGTCGTAGAACAGACCCACAGCTGGCAGACAAATGAGAAGCGATTTGTTGAAAGTTCTCTGAATCCAGATTATGTTCTCCGATATAACCCAACCGGAGAGAATTTTGCAGTCGAATGTAAGTATCGATCTTCGTTAAATCCAAAAGGTATGCTTGATTACTGTAAGCCCTTCCAATTCGAAAGGTATAAAGAATTTATGCATACCAGGAGAATCCCGGTTTTCATCGTAGTGGGTTTCGGAGGAAGTGATAATTCACCGGACACTCTCTTTGTTTTACCTCTGAATGAAATGAGGTATTCAACACTTTATCCCAGTGTGTTCCGGCAGTATAGTAAAAACCCTGGTAATATGTTCTTCTGGAAGAATGGAGTGCTATCATAGCAATCCGTTCATCATGAGCACATCACCGCATCGCCGCCATGAACCGGTCCCGGATCTGGACCGGGCTCAGCGGGATATTGGGTACGTCACTGTTGCCGGGCCGGATCCGGGCGTGAATGAAACACGGGCCTGATCCCGCTGACTGCCGGAATGCATCCTCAAGTTCCCCGGGCTCGTGAACGGTCCAGGTCCGGTCAAACCCGGCACCGATCGCCATGAGCCGGAGGTCCGCGGTCTCGCAGCCGGGCCGGGGCTGGTTACCGGTACTGCCAAAGACCCCGTTATCAAGGTCGATCACCGTGAGATTTGCGGGGGCTGCGGCTGCGATGACCGGGAGGATCGAAGACCCAAGAAGGCTCCCGTCGCCATCGATCACGATGACACGCTTCTCCGGCCGGGCCTTCGCGATCCCAAGACCGATGGAGGATGCCTGCGTATAGCTCCCGAGCATGTAGAAGTTCAGGGGCCGGTCATTTGCTGCGTACAACTCCTTTGAGGGGACGCCAATGTTCGAGACCACAACTTCGCCCGTGAGATTCCGGGCGATGGCGCTGATCGCATCGAACCGGGTCATGACCGGGGCATGCCATTCTCTCATGTAATGAACCGGGGGCCGGGGCGGGCACGCCTCCGGGGTTGTGCACGCCGGGATCCCGGATGATTCCATCACGCAACCGGGCCTGAGGAGGATGACATGGGGGACCTGTTTCTTATACGTTCCCGCGATTGCCATCCCGATCTCCCGGGTCGTGTCGGGACCGGAGACGATACTGAAGGAGATGCCTGCCGCGGAGAGGATCTTGGGCAGGGGCCGGTTGAAGGGTATCTGGGCGGGAATGGTCTCCTTCGCCCCGCCCCGCCAGCTCGCAAGGATCGGAAGGGGGAGGGCAAACGTGGAGGTCAGGGAGAGGATCGCGTTGAGCATGTTCCCAAGGCCCGAACTCTGGAGGGCGATCATGGGCCGGGCACCGGCGAGGTACGCGCCGGCCGATATCCCAACACCATCCTCCTCACGGGTCAGCCCGATATGATTGAATTCCTCCGGCAGCCGGAAGAAGAGTCCTTTTGCCCGGTCGCAGGGGATCGAGCTCACCAGGTTGATCCCCTCGCTTTTCATCTCGCTGATTATCTGCATCTCATCCATACCGCGAAATCCACACCCTGAGCTGTTTGATGACGGTATCAACCGGTTCGTTAATACCGATCCCTGCAACCGGTTCCACCGGGTGCAGCCCGAAATCTTCCTTCACCCGTTCGTATCCCCCGCCGGTTATGTTCAGGAGAATGTGATCGTTCCCGCCGACCAAACCGTTCTCTGCTGCACGGACGAGGGCCCCGGTCGCGATAGCGGCTGCCGGGTCGGGATCGATCCCCACCGTCTCCCGGATCAGCTTAAAGGCTTCTGCACCTTCCGCGTTCGACACGGAATACATTAAACCATCGGTTTCCGCGAGTGCATCGTAGAGCCCTCCCGCGATCCCGTACGGGGGGTTGCGGTTTGTCAGGACATCGGACATCACCCGGCCGACATTCTCCCGGGCGTCCGGCATATCAATAGCCGGGATAATCTGCCGGCGCCGGTCGTTCCACGCGGAGACCATGGGAGTGAACGGAGCGTTTTGCGCCAGGTGAAGCCGGGGGAGGACGGTCCCGTAGCCGCCGTCCTGCCGGAGCCGGATCGCTGCCTCCCATGCGGCAATCCCCCCGGTCCCGCTGCCGACTGCCTGGAAGTAATGGTCGGGCATACGCCCTATCGTAACCGAACCGTCAAGCATCACGGTCCCCATGCCATCGCGCCGGGCAACATTCTTCGCCCCACCTTCGGGCATGCATCCGGGTACCGCTGCGAGTGTGTTGCTCACCGCGATCGCATCCGAGTAGTCTCCGGCAACGGCGACAAGGAAGATATCCTTTGCCGGCTCGGTAGTAAAAAGCCGGGGTACGGCTTTTTCCGGGACCACGATGACAACCGGCCTCCGGCACCGGGCCGAGAGCTCGGCAAACGCCCGGCCGGTATTTCCCGCCGATGCGATGACCGGGATCTTTCTCCCGAGCTCGGAAAACCGCTGCATGGTGGGGGCCGCTTCGAGCTCCTTGAAGGAACAGGAGGTCAGGGTTGCGCCCCGGTCCGGGAAATACCCGGAGAACGAAACGGTCAGCTGTGAAAGGCCGAGTTCCCGGGAGAGTTCTTTGCAGGAGAATGCAACCGGGCCCCCTGCGGGTAAAAGCGGATGGATTACCGGGAGCCACGCGAGGTACCGGAAGATCCCCGGGTGGGGGGCAAGCCTGAGTTTGCGGTTCGTGTACTCTGCCCGGAGGAGAGAATCGTGTGGTTGAGGGCACGAGAGGAGAGAGATGTCTTCTACTATCTCGCCGCCTCCGATGCACCGTATCCGGTATTTGGGTATCATTTTATTTTCGATCCTGATCGTTTCCGTTCGTGTTTCTGGAGTACAGGCATCATGTTCCTTTCGTTCCCGATCAATCCCGGGGAATCCGTTCCTGGCCTTACCGGAGATATGAGGGGGTATGCGAGGGGATATTGGGGAGGTGATATTTGATCAGATGATCCTGATATCTTCAACCCGGACGTGTATTCCTTCTTTCTTCTTAAGCACCATATTGACGACTGCGGTATGGGAGAGGTCCATCATGCAGGAGCCGGGCAGGAAACGCTGGCGGAGCCCGAGCGTCGGGGGTCGCTTAACCGTCTCTGCAATTCCTTCAAAGGCGTGCACGTGATATGCCTGGACATCGTGCGACTCCTCTTTCCGGGCCGCGAGCGGGCCGACCGTGTGACATTCCAGCACCCCGGTGACCGGGTTTGCGGATAAGACCCGCAGCGCATGGTAGACCGGGCACCCGGGCCCGGCCGGCCGGCCGGTGACGAGATCGCCTTTCTTTATATCCCATTTTTCCACGAGATCCGCCCGGAACGGGATCACGAACTTCCGCGCCGAGGGTTCACCGGGAAACGCGTGAATGATGAAGTCGTATTCTGCCCCGGTAACATCGGTTCCGGTGTACCGGGTTTTTTCCCGGGCGGAGCTCGCGCCGGCCGAATAAAACGTGCAGTCGGCATTCGTCTTCTTTCCCTGCTGGACCGCGTCCACGAACCCGTCGCAGCTCGCAAGGCCGCAGGCACCGCAGTCCCTGCCCGGGGGAACCCATGCCACCGGTTAGTCCCCCCGGTAGATGTTGTCCGCTTCATCGAGCGGACGGATGACACCGAAATGGTGCTGCCAGCCGATATCTTTCTTCCCCACGCAGATAGTACAGACACCGAGGGGCGGAGTCCCGCGGAGGGTGATCGCGTCAGCGTCGCTGATCCCGGGGCACGCGGTGATCGCCTGCATCAGGTACCGCATCCCGGTCCCCTGCAATGCATTGGTCTCGATGATATCGATCGCCGGGACAACGCTCCTGATGCATTCCCGGAATACTTCTTTCTCGGCCTGGGAGACGAGATCCGTTTTTGTCACGACCGCTGCATCGGAGAGCGCGATCAGGGGCGCCATCTTGAGTGGCGAGTTGCTGCCGGAGACCGCGGGGAGGACGGCTATCCCGAAGGACTGGGTCGTGTACGGGGTGCACCGGAGGCAGAGCCCCGCGCTCTCCACGATGAGCATGCCGGCATTGAGCCCTTCGGCCCACGCGATCGCATCCCGGAGAACCATGATCCCCATGTGGTCCGGGCACAGGTCTCCGGAATAGACCTTCTTTGTTGCAATGCCGAACTCCTCGCGGAGTTCCTCGTCCTCAAAAGCCCGGACGACATCGATCTTGAGATAGGCCGGTACGGCCGTTTTATGGAATTTTTTTACGATCTGCCGGATTACCGCAGTCTTACCCGCGCTCGGGGGACCGGCAACGATGACGAGCTTCACGCGAAGATCACCATCTTTTTTACCGGGTTCCCGGTGCGTTCTGTTATCACCTCGCCGCCGCGGATCTTCTCCCGGATATTCCAGAGGAACGCGTCAAGGCCGGAGAGGGTGGAGAGGATCTCCTGCTCACGACCCTGGGGTTCGAGGACGCACTCAACCGCCCCGTTCTTCATGACGATTCTCCGGTCGGTGATCAGCGCGAGGTACGGATCGTGGGTGACGAAGATGACGACTTTCCGGTAATCCCGGAGGCAGGATATGACGCGCTCCTTGTTGATGCCGGCATTCTCGATCTCGTCAAGAAGGAGGATGGGCGTCTGCCCGATCAGGATCGCGTCTGCGATCAGGAGGGACCGGGTCTGGCCGCCGGAGAGCGAGGTCATCCGCATGCCGGCTGCGACCTTTTCTCCCGTGAATTCATTTGCAAGCTCGATGGTTCGTGAGATCAGTTCCTCGGCATCAGTGTCGCGTGCCCGGATATGGAGCGCAAGGAAGCGGGCGACGGTGAGGTCGGCGATGACCCGCGTATTCTGGGTGATAAGCGCTATAGGCTTTTTTGCCGGGTCACGGACCATCTCCTCGGGGGGTTCGGTACCATTGACAAGGATGGTCCGCCCGGTTGCGGTATCATCCTGGGCCAGGACCTCGATGTCGTTTATGAGAGCCGATTTTCCCGAACCGGTGGGTCCGACGATCGAGAGGGTGTCTCCCGGCCGCAGGACAATCCGGTCAAACCCTTCCGGGTTTCCGGCCCGGTCCCGGCCGGGAAGTATCGTGAGTTCGTAATCTGGATCGCTGTGCATCGATCAGATGATGGTTGCAACCATTTTTAAAAGTATCCAATTAGCGGAAAAAATTAGCCTTTTAGTAACAATTATTATCTTGTGGCTATCACATTAAGGATAATATGCTCTCAAAACGGATCTTTGAGACCGATTTTACCACGGCCCTGAACGAGGAACTCGCAAAGAAGGACATGACCGTAAAAGAGCTCGCAGAGCTCACCGGTATCCCTGCCTCCACGCTCTATAAGGTGACACTCGGCGAGCGGGACCCGCGCCTCTCGACAGTGAAGAAGATCATCTCGGTGCTCGAGCCGGATCACGGCCGGTTTATCGCGGTGATCGGTGCCAAGTTCATTCTCGACTCACTGGAGTTCCGGGAGTTCCCGGTCGGTGACAAGAAGTACACGATCCGGGGGTATTCGGCAAATTCCCTGGAGGACTGCATCATCTCTGCCGCCCGTGCGGAGAAGGACGGGGCTGCGGGGATCGTCTGTGCGCCAATCCTCACTTCGATCATCGAACGGATCGTTGATGTGCCGGTCTCGATGCTCCGCCCGGACCAGAACTGCGTCCGGGATGCGGTCACCGTTGTCGGGAGAAAGATCGGATAACCGGAAAAAGGATCGCTGCCATGACAGAAAACCAGAAATTACGAATCGGACACCTGTCCACGATGTATCATACCGCGTTTCTTCTGCGGGGATCTGACCTCCTCGCGCGGAAGGGCATTGTAGCCGAATGGACCCTCTTCCCGTCAGGACCGGATATCATTACCGCGATGCAGGCAGGGAAGATCGATCTCGCGTATATCGGTCTCCCTCCCGTTATCATCGGGATCGATCGTGGTCTTCCGCTCACCTGCATTGCCGGGGGACATATCGAGGGGACAGTGATGATTGCCGGGAAATCAACGAAAGTTCTTGGTGAATGCAGCGGCATGGCCGAATTCCTCCGGCAGTTCTCCGGTTCGTCCATCGGCTGCCCGCCCCGCGGGTCGATTCACGACGTTATTGTAAACGAGCTCCTCTCTGAACACGGCATCACCGATATCGAAGTGAAAAATTACCCGTGGGCGGATCTTCTTCCCGATGCAGTGATGGATGGCGAGATAGCAGCTGCCGCCGGGACACCGGCACTTGCGGTTGCCGGCAGGAGATACTCAGGGACAAAGCTGGCCGTTCCTCCCGACCGGCTCTGGCCGTTCAACCCGAGCTACGGGATCGTTGTAATGAAAGAACTTCTCAGCAAGCCGGAACACCTCCGGGCTTTCCTTGCGGCTCACGAGGAGGCATGCGAGATGATCCGGACCGATCCCCATAAGGCAGCAGGGATTGTTGCGACAACAACGGAAATGGTCGACGCAGAGTATGTGCTTGAGACATACCGGATCTCGCCCAAATACTGTGCTGCCCTGCCACCGGAGTACCGGGAGTCGACCGCATGGTTTTCTTCAACATTGCACCGGCTTGGCTATACATCCCGCATTGTTGGCGAGGATGAGATCTTCGATACGTCCCTGATTAAAAGGGTTCACCCGGGTCAGGATCATTACCAGGATGGGCTGGTCCTGCCATAATCCCTTACAAGGGATGGCATTTTTGTCCATCACCGCACCAGGTTCTCACGGGTTACCGGATACCATCAGCCTTGCGGGCTTCCTTTTTACATTCTTTTTTTTTCATCCCTCACCTGAGGTTGAGGAACCGTCATCCTCAACGCCTCCGCAAAGGATCTCGGAATCGTTTGCCTGGAACTTTTCACCGGGTTGGAGGCAGCCGGAGTTTGGTCTCCTCTTCCCGAATGATTCAGGGTTTTGGCTGCTGCTGGGTGGCACAATGGAAGGTGCCAAAGCCCTCAACCATGGCCCGGGCATCAACGCCAACTACCTTGCGCCCGGCAAAGAGCCCCTGCAGGATGTCGAGAGCACCCTTGTCATGCGGGTCGCCAAACACCGGGACGATTACAACGGTATTGCCGATATAGAAGTTTGTGTAGCTCGCCGGATAACGTTCGTCCCCATCTTCGACCGGGGCCGGCATGGGTAGTTTCACGACCGTAAGCGGCCTGCCTTCCTCATCCCGGGATCCCGAAAGGATCGCGTAATTTTCGTGAAGAGCCGGGTAATTCGCATCCTGGGGATCTTCTTCGTACGCACAGACAACCGTCGAAGGACCGACAAACCGGGCAAGGTCGTCGACATGACCGTCGGTATCATCGCCCACGATTCCCTCGTTGAGCCAGATGACATTCACGGCACCGAGATATTCACAGAGATATTCCTCGATCTGGCTTTCGGAGAGTTTTGGATTCCTGTTCTTGTTGAGCAGGCAGGCCCGGGTGGTCAGGACCGACCCTTTGCCATTGATGTCGATGGAGCCACCCTCAAGGACGATCTTCGGTTCGAAGACCGGGATTTCAAGTCTCCGGTTCATGATCCGGGGGATCCTCCCATCGGGAACCATGGAGGGGTACTTGTTTCCCCAGGCATTGAACTCCCAGTTTGTCATTGCCAGTTTCTTCATAGCCCGGTTAACAAGGAAACTCGGGCCATAATCCCGGATCCAGACATCGCTGTAATCGATGGTGTGGAGGATTACACGGGAGAGATCAACTTTTGCCTCCTTAAGCCGGGTCCGGACAAGGCGGTTTGCAAGCGCACTCGGGACGAACAGCTCGACCCTCTCGGAGAGGTGAATGGCGGTAATGAACCGTAGGTATGCTTCTTCGACTGCACCAATGTGGGGGAATGTTCCCTTATTGTGGGGCCACGAGAGCCAGACGGCATCGTGGGGTTCCCATTCGGCCGGCATGTGGAACCCCCGGTTCCGGGGGGTATCCCCTTCCCGGATCACCGGGAATATCCCGCCGGGGAAGGGGATGCAGACCCGGGCGTACGTATCCGGGCGCCGGTTCCGGAAGAAACCCCAGGAATCCTGCACGTCCTTGTTCATGGAGAGATCAACCGACACGATAACGGTCTCTTCCGCGTCTCCTGCACGGGCGAGGATCTTCCCGAATGCATCCGCGACAAACGAGTTGCCAAAGAACCGGATCTTCCCTTCCGTTCCCACCCGGTTGACGGCAGCGACATGGACACTGTTTGCAATCGCATGGCTCCTCTGGATGAGTTCCCATGCCTCTGCCCATGGACCTTCTTCGGGGGTTTCAGCGCCGGGATGGCCGATCGCGGTCGGGTAAAAGATGATCCGGGCACCCTCGAGCGCTACACAGCGGGCTGCTTCGGGGAACCACTGGTCGTAACAGATCAGGACTGCAATCTTCCCGTACCGGGTCGCAAAGATGAAATACCCGGCACCGGGATAGAAATATTCCTTCTCGAAAAACCCGGGATCCTGGGGGATATGGACTTTATGGTACGGTGAAGAGATCGTGCCGTCGGCATCGATCACGACCGCGGCATTGTAAAACCTGCCATCGGCCGCCACATGAAAGACCGGGACGATGATAACAACGGCATGACGCTGTGCGATGGCAGCAAAAGCATCTGTCGACGGGCCGGGAATCGTCTCGGCATATCCCGCGACCTCGCTTCCGATCTGTTGCGGGAAATACCGGGTCCGGAAGAGCTCCGGGAGGCAGATGATCTTCGCCCCCTTTCCTGCCGCATTCTCAACCCGGGTTATTGCCTGCCGGAGATTCTCATCCGGGTCCGGCCCGACTGCCAGCTGGATAAGTCCAATGGTGATCATGCTCTCTTCCATCCGCATCGCTTCCTTCTCCAATTTCGTCTCCGGAGATATAGCAGTCGTACTACTAGAGGATTATGGAAACCGGGCACGGTCCACCGGGTTTTTCGGGCACGAGCCGGGTCACCGCAGAAAAATGGATGCCCGGATACCCGGGTCATCAATGGTGTGTACCTGCCCTTCACTCCCCCGGCTCTGAATCTTTTGGTGGGGGGAGGGCCCGGTTTTTGATGGGAGGTGACGGGCACGCGTTTTGGCCGGGGGTCCCGGTCATTTTTTATGAGGGGGGTAGCCCTGCCTTTTGGAGGTGGGGTGGCATCCGGTATTTTCGTAGGGGGGGCTTTTACGGTAAAATCATCCGGCCGGAACACCCGTTCGAGCAGATGCCCGGCCGGGAAAGAACCGGGTAGCAGCTGAAAAACTGCTGGCTCAAAAACCGATAAAAAATACCCGGTAGTTGCATTTATAGTACCAAATGTCGAATACCATTTACAAAGGAAGAGCATGAAGAAAAATACGTTTTATCTCATTACCGGATGTATTGCCCTCCTGCTGCTTGCCATCTTCTGGTATTCTGTCGAGATCGACCGCCCGCTCCTTATCGAGAGTGCCTTTGTCATCGGGGTCGTGATTGTGTATATTGCCCGGACAAAGGTAACCGATCTCATCGAGGACGAACGAAGTGCACGGATTACCGAAAAAGCTGCGATGCGAACTATGCAGGTGTTCTGGGTTCTCTTCTGTGCATTCTCTATCGGGCAGGTCATGCGGATGCTGGATGAGCCCTCGTTTCCGCCCCCGATCACTTCGGCAATCAATACCTTCAACCCGGGCCGGCCCGGGGGCCTCTTCCCGGGCAGGATAATCGGCTACATCCAGCTGGGATTGCTCTGTCTTATGATCTTCCTGTACGTTGGTTTCAGGATCTATTACGCAAAGAAGTACGGGGACTGGGAGACCGATGAAGAATAAGATCAAGGTATTCCGGGCAATGCATGATATGACGCAGGAAGACCTTGCGATAAAGGTCGGGGTCACCCGGCAGACGATTCTTGCCATCGAGAAAGGAAAGTATGTCCCTTCTCTCGATCTCGGTTTTAAGATTGCGCGGTTTTTTGGCGTGAATATCGAGGAAGTATTCGTCTATGATGACGAACCAAAGTTCCCCGGGACAGCTTAAACAAAAAAACTGCTCTGTAGAAAACCTCCATGACGAGAAATTGTAAGAACTTGTGGATGTTACAAACAATCATTTTCCCTGCGATTTCCTTTCTCTGAATTGAGAATATTCGAGCCTTTAGATCGCCACCGAACTTTCTTTTCAGGACAGAGAACTTGTTCTCGACAAGTTGTCTTCTCCGGTATCTGGTATCATCGAATTCTCCAGCCATCTCGTTTCGGTACTTTCCTCCGATAATCTGATTGTTCCAGGAACGGATCGGGATGATGGAGTCAGCGAGCAGTTCCTCCCGAACCTGACGATGAATCGCTTCGGAGTCGTATCCCCGATCCATAACGTAACACTCTGACCGTCGTATCTTGTGACATTGTGGGAGTAACCTGGCTGCATGCCGGGTATCGTGAACTCGGCTTTTCGAAGTGATGAATCCGGTGATCGCTTGTGTGTCGGTGTCAACCGAGATCGAAGTTTTCAGGAAATGTTTTCGGATTTTGCCGGTTCTGGCTGAGTAATAGTGACTCGAATATCCGCTGGTAAACCCGGACGAATCGACAGCGGTAATCGCAATTGGATCATCGTTGGAATAGAACAGACTCGTCGTTTTCCTGAATGCGTAGCGGAGGTACAGGGTTTTTATCCGACAGAAGAATTTCTGAAGAGTCGTGAAATGAGGGACGACTGATAGTTCCAACTCCTTTTGGATCGACTCCATGTCTCCGATATCTTCAACAAATTCGCGATAATGCTGATTCCGATAGTCTTTGAAGAGAATCAGGACGAGAAGTTGATACCGGGTGTAGATCTTTTTCGAATATTTACAGGAATACGGACTGAGTCGTATTGCTTTCACGATCGAAATCGCTGCTCGGATAAACCTGATATTCCGGCTCGTCGATTTCTTACTAGTCTCTGTACTTTTTGAGCACACACTCTAGTATGGAGACAATGTACCTTAGATCTTTCGGTCCATGGTGCCGTCGATTTTGAAGAGGTTTTCTACAGAGCAAAAAAATCAAAAAACCCATCCCTGTTCAATGAAATCTTCTACAAAAAGATCGAAGAAAACGGTGTTAAACTCACGATCGAGCCCGGGTGGATGACGACACCCCCGGTCCTCCGGGTAACGGGCGATCTCGAAAAGATCCTCCATGCGAGCATTAAGGAATCGGATATCCGTGCAAAAAAATTCTCCGAGATTACGTACTCTCTTGGGCTTGGTGCACTCGGCGCAGACGTGGCCGACGCCATGCCGGTCCTCGGGGAGATGATAACCCTCTATGGATCCATGGTCTGGCTCCCTACCGATGGGAACAATACCCCGGATTTCCTCACCCCCCAGGACAGTTCGGGAGATGTCCCGGTCTACACCGGCTATAATATTACCCTTGATGGCCCGTTCAACGAGTACCTCACCCTTGAGACGGGAAACCCGCGGGGGGTCAGCCTTTCCGATATCTACCGCGCAATTTTCTCGAATGCCCGGGAACGGGTGAAGAGTTACCACGGTGTTATTGCAGTCACGATCTGGGGTGTCCTTGACAGTCTCGCAAGTTCCGGCCTCAAGAAATCACCGGTTGCCGGTTCCGGCATCCCCAAAGGATCGTCGATCATGGCACCATCTCTCGTCCATGAATGGATAGCATCGGATACCGGCAATGTCCACAAAGGGGACACGCTCGTCAGTTTCGGTGTAGGGATCGATCTCGCCCATGACCTCTCGTTCTTTCCGGAGGAGAATCTCTCGGGACTCTATTACGCAAACCCGCTCAACCGCGGAGCGACAAAGGAGATGTATCTTCACAATCACGGGGTTGTGTTCAGGAATATTCCCTACGATCCTTCTCTGGACCTGAGCAGCCAGGTAAAAAAGATTGTGACGGACGGGGAGTTTGTCGACATGCGACACCTGCTCGACAGCACGCGGTTGCGCAAGGCAAAGATCGGAATTGCGTACATCCAGGATATCATCCGGGAATCCTAAAAATCAGATCAACCCTTCTTTCGTTTGATCAAAGAGAGGATGTTCTTCCCGTTATCGTGGCGGTAAGAGACCTCATCCATGACCTGCCGGATCAGAAAGACACCAAGGCCACCGATCCGTCGCTCTTCAAGATTGCCGTCGAGATCCGGTTCGGGAAGAGAGAACGGGTCAAATGGCACAGCCTCATCTTCAATCCGGATCCCGGCCCGGTTCCGGGTAACCTCAAACGATACCGTGATTGTCCCGGTCTTTCCCTCGTACCCGTGAACGATCGAGTTTGTCACGGCCTCCTCGACCGCAAGCTGGGTATCAAGAATATCCTCTTCGGAGAACGCGTGGGCATGCATCAGGGATTCGAGAGTTTCAGAGATTTTTGGGATCTCATCGATATCCGCGTTGATGGTAAGGGATGCGGTCTCTTTCATTGCGGCCTCCGGGGAGCAGGCATTGCTTTGCCGGTGGCATCGTTCCGCCCGGAAAAAATCCCGCATTGAACCTGTGCACCGGCACCTGATCCGGTGCCGGGCGGTTGCACGGGGATAAACACCGGGGAAAATTCCGAGGCGGGCATTCTCTTGCTCCGGGTAAAATATACGCCCTGTTGTTTTAATAGTGTACTTGTCTTTTGCCTGCCCCGGTTATCATTTTTGAAGAGAGGTAACGTCATGCATGTTTCCCGGGGATTTTTCCCGTGATGCCCGATCACAGCCGGTTCCGGGTCCCCGGCAAAAAAGGATAAACGTTGATACATGACGTTTTCCCGCAGGGATAGGATTTATCAGCGAAAAAAGCCGACATTCATCAGGAATCCCGTTAAACCGGGGGCTCAGGGGGAGAATACATCATGGACATTACAACTGCAACCCGCGATGGTGCCACGATCCTGACCATCAAGGGCCGGGTGGATACCGCGACAGCACCTGCGCTTGAACAGGCAATCAATCACCAGATCGAGCAGGGAAACAAGAAGATCCTTCTCAATTTTTCCGGGGTATCTTATATCAGCAGCGGCGGGCTGCGTGTCCTCCTTGCCACCGCAAAGAAACTCCGGAACCCGGGAGACAAGTATGGGCTCTGCTGCCTCTCCACTGAGGTGCACAAGGTCTTGAAACTTGCAGGGTTCACCTCAATTTTTTCCATCTACCCCGGCGAAGGAGAAGCCCTTGCCGGGTGGTAATGACACCCTCGTCCCCTTACAATGGCAACCGGTTCCCGGGTGTAGCGGGGCACAGATCTACCCGTTCATCCGGAAGATAGACACGGTATCTTCAAATTCGTACCTGGTCCAGACCCCGGATGCAATCCTGCTCATCGACCCGGGTGGCCTCCCCGAACAGGCAGCTCACCTGATGTCCGTAGCCAGCATAATCCGGGCAGAACGGGAACGCCCGCTTTTTGTTTTTCTCACCCATGTCCACGTCGACCATTACGCCTCGGTACTGAAAGATCCGGCATTTGCTTTCGGAGATGCCGTGGTACTTGGTATCCAGGAAGATGGTGCAGTTGCGCTGGAATCCGGAGACCGGAAGCTCACGCAGGCCGAGCTGCTGGGGACAGATGTCACACCAATTCCCGTAAAACTCCGTCTCTTCCCCCACGCATCCGCGAGGGGGATCGCGGCAAAGGAAGTGCAGGAATTCCGGAGTGGTGCACGGATTGCTGTCACCCGGGATACCATCGGGCCGGAAGGTCTTACCCTCCGTCACGAAAGGATCGAATTCGGCCCGGGTCCAGCCTTTGATGCATATCATACGCCCGGCCACAGTCCCGACAGTACCTGCTTCCGGATCGGGAATCTTCTCTTCATAGGAGATGTCCTCTTTGCGTCAGCACCGGGTATCGCCGGCCAGATCGGGTGGAGCCAGGAGGCCCTGATCCGTTCTCTCGATGGCCTTATCGCATTCCTGTCCTCAGGCGAGATCGCTGTTGTCCTTCCCGGCCATGGGCATCTCCTCCCCCTTCCGGACACCCTCCGGATGCTTGCGGCGGTGCGGAAGGATGCGGTCTCTCTTGCAAATATCGTGCAGCTGGATCACCAGTGGGCCCTTGAGACTGCCGCGTATGCCGAAGACTGCATGGACCAGGTGAACGAACTTTTTACGGTAATGGCGGGAAGACTCTACTACGTCATCTACGTCCTTGAAGAGCTCGGCGAGTCCGATGTCGCCGGACGGGTCAGCAGTCTTATCGGGGGGGATGTAATCGACGATCTCCTCGAAGCCTTCACCGCGTTTGCCGAAGAACACCATGCCGGCAGGCAGGGTTCCGTGCCACTTGCCCTGAAAGCCGGCCAGGTTATTTCAAAACTCCAGCGTGCTTTTAAAAAAGAGGAACTCGCGCATATTATTGACCCGATGCTTGTCCTCCGTGCACAGCGGCTTCTTTCCGATTACACGACGATCCTCAGGGGTTTCAGCCCGCCCCGGGATCCCGCACGCCACGAGCTTTGCGGTCTTCTCGACATGATCATTACCGGTCACTCGGTTCCATCCTGCTCGGACGATGAATTCCTCGACTCGGCAGATGACGCCGAAGCGTTTGCGGGTATGCTTCTTGCCCGGATAGGGATGCCCCCGCTGCTTGAGGATATCCGCCTGGCACGAGAGGACCAGTCGGGCGAGATCTTCGGGTTGATAGACAAGGATCATTTCTCGGATCTTGTTACCTACCTTCTCGAAGATCTCGTGGGAACCGGTGCCGGTGACATCCTTATCCGTTCAGAGCGAAAGGGAAAGACCGGTACCCTCTCGTTTATCGGCAGGATACCTGAGGATCAACCGGTCCGGACCGCAAAACCCCGCAGGTTTCTTACCATACTTGCCGAGCGTGCCGGGGTAACCCTCGCAGGCATGCAAGACCGCGTTGTGCAGACGTACGTCGTCTCGGTCGAAATGATCCCCTGACCCGGCTCCCGGGGGGTCATATCATGGGGACCCGGGTCCCATCTTTCCCCGTTTAAAAGGGGTTTTGCTCCTGGTCTTTTCCGGGTCCGATTCTTTAAAAAAAATTCCCCGAAAATATTCCGTTACCACCGGAATTTTCTCTGGCGCTTGTTCTTCTCGGCAAACGTTACGAGCAGGTAGCTGTGAATGCACCTGTCTTCGAGCTGGATCTCAAGATAGAGCTCGTGCTCGTTATGCTCAAATGCGATCGAAATGGGATCTGCACCTTTTTCTACGAACCCGAGAAACGCGAGTTCTTTCCCGATCCGGCTCACCGGCATCCTGCAGCTGCCGGTGATGAGTCGCTCCACTTTTCGTTTCGTTATGAGTTGAAGACCTTTGTTCACCATAACACGGGTGCCTCCAGTTCCAGATGTAATCCCAAGGTAATAAAAGCTTCAATCGTTTTCTGCACGAAAGATCCGGGGAATGCTGTGAACCCCCATAGCATAGCGGGGCCAGGGTAACCGGGGAAAACATTGTATCCGGCAAAATCCCGGACAAGCTCCCTGTTTCTTTCATCCAGGTCTTTCACTCTTTCTCCCTCTCCCCCTTTTCCGTTACGGCCCTGTATATCCGGAATCCTTATGGCACTGTTATGAGGATCTTCCCCTTCGCGTGCCCCGCCTTGCTCGCGTCAAGTGCGGCCCGTGCCTCTGCAAGCGGGAATTCCCTGTCTATGATCACCCTGAGTTTCCCGGCGTCGACCAGTGCGCCCAGTTCTTGGAGCCGTGCCCCGTTCGAGACGAGCATGAACGATCTTCCGCTCACCCCGTGCACAGCCGCGGCTTTCTCATCGGCCCCGAGCGTAGAGACAAGCATGCCGCCTGATTTGATTACGCCCCACGACTTTGCCTGGGTCTCTCCTCCGATGGTATCGAAGACGAAATCCACGTTCCGGACTTTTTTGCTGAAATCCTCAGACCCATGATCGATGACTTCATCCGCCCCGAGTGATGTTACCAGCGCGAAATTGCCCGCTGATGTCGTAGTGATGACTTTTGCGCCTGCAAGCTTTGCCAGCTGGATGGCAAAGCTCCCGACCCCGCCGGATCCCCCGTGGATAAGTATAGTCTGGCCTGCCCGGAGCTCCCCGGCTTCGAAGAGTCCCATCCATGCAGTCTGTGCTGCAAGCGGGATCCCGGCCGCGACTTTTAAGGGAATGCTCGTTGGTGCCTTTGCGACTTCCGGTGTTTTTACCGCGATATATTCCGCAAAGCCCCCGTTCCGCGAGGTATCCGGCCTGCAGAAGACCTGGTCACCCTTCCTGAACCGCTTCACGAGCGAGCCGGTATCTTCAACTGTTCCTGCGACATCCCACCCAAGAATGAGTGGCAGGGGTAAGTTTCGCCATCCCTCCCGGATCTTCCAGTCAACCGGGTTGACCGCGGCAGCCCTGACCTTGATCAGGACCTCGTCCGGAGCTGCAACCGGTTTTGGAACGTCTTCGTACTTCATAACGCCGGAATCGCCAAACTCGTGTATCTGGATCGCTTTCATGATTAACACCTCTCCCCCGGTTTTTTGTGTAAAGCCCGTTGGATCTTAAAAAGATTTGCCAGAAAGGCCCCACGCCCGGCCCCGTTTCCGATTCCATTTCCGATCTCTTCAAATAGTCCCCCTCCCAACCCTGTCTCTCGTGTCCACCATTATCACCGAACACCCCGCCCAGAAACTCCTGCTCGGGGTCATCGCACTGGGGGTTGTCATGGACGGGATCGATGGGTCTATTGTCAACGTGGCTCTTCCTCCGATGGCTATCTACTTCGGTACCGATACGGGCACCATTGGCTGGGTCATCATCACGTACCTGCTGATGATGGCGGGCTTGCTGATCGTCTTTGGGAAACTCGCTTCGCTGGGCAGTGCAAAGCGGCTCTTCCTCGCCGGCTCAGTCATCTTTACGATCGGGTCGGCAGCCTGCGGGCTTGCTCCTTCGCTTGAGTTCCTCCTCGCAGCACGCCTCGTGCAGGGTACCGGTGCTGCGATGATAGCGGCTGTTGCCCCGCTCCTCTGCGTACGGTACCTCCCAAAAGAGATGCTCGGCACAGCAATCGGCGTGATAGCCGCGGCAGCGTCCATCGGATTTGCAGCCGGGCCGGCGATCGGTGGGATCCTTACCCAGTACCTCTCCTGGCACTGGATCTTCCTTGTCAACATCCCGATCGGTATCATCGGATTTATCTACTCCGCACGGGTGATCCCCCCGGACGAGCCGGTGATGCGAACGGGATTTGCCGATTACCCGGGGGCTGTCGCCCTCTTCATTGTCATGGCATCCGGAACGTATGTGCTTGAGGAAGTAGCGGTTCTCGGTGGATCGGACCCACTGGTCCTTGCCCTCAGCGCACTCTTCCTGATCAGCTCAGCGGTCTTCATCGTGCGAGAACTCTTTGTCCGGGAGCCGTTCCTCAACATCAGGATCTTCCGCAAATGGCAGTTCTCCGCAGTCACCATCTCGTACCTTCTCCTGAATATCGTCTTCATGGGTGTCATTTACCTCCTTCCATTCTACTTTTCGGATGTGATGCATCTCGACCAGGCAACAAATGGTTTATGTCTCCTCGTTCCCCCGGCCGTGATCGCGCTTCTGAGCATCCCGTTCGGGAACCTCTCCGACCGGTTCGGCCGCCGCATCTTTGTTGCCGTGGCGTGCGGTGTCTTTATTGTGTACTCCGCGATCTTCATGCTCATCGCGCCGGAATACGGGATCCTTCCTCTCGCAGCGGGTCTTATTCTCATGGGGGCAGGATTCGGGATCGCAGCCGGCCCGGCGTCAAGCCGGATTATCGAGATCGCTCCCGGGAATGAGAAGGAGACCGGGTCATCGCTGATGGTCACGGTCATCTATCTCGGGGGTGTGCTGGGAACAGCCGTCTACGCGATGCTCTTTACCTTCGCAACCGCCGGGCCCGGGGGGCCCGTTACCTTCACGGAACTCGATTCCGTGACATTCCTGTCCGGGTTCCGCCTCACCATGGCGGCGGGGCTCGTGCTCTCGGTTCTCGCACTGGTGCTTGCAGCGATTGTGCCGGATGGAAAAGCCGGCTAGTGCCCCGGGGTCTCTCTCATTATCCGGGATAAGAGAGCATATCTGCAGGTTTCCCGGACGGGAAATAATCATGACGGATGTTTGCAAGCGTGACCCGCGAGGAAAATTGTTTGAAAAGGGAAACGGGCTGCATGAATTTTTCCGGGTTGAATCTTCCTGCAATGAATCCGGAAAAAATTTGATCGTTACCTGTACAGGAAATCTGGTTTTTTTATTCCGCAGGAAAACGTTTGCTGGAATTTTGCCAGGATTTTGCAGGAATAATCCGGCAGGATGATCGAAAATGAGAATAAAAGAACAGAAAATATTTTTTTTCAAGGTTTTTTTGGTTCAGGAACCCACAACGATGCTGCTGGGGGCTTCGTGTTTTGGTTTATGGGGAGTATCTTTGTGCTCCGGGGATTTTGTCTCATGTTTGTGAGAGGATTCTTCCGCGGCAGCGTTCTGTTTTTCAAGGATTGCCAGGATATCCCTGCTGACCCTGAGATGCTCTTTCATGACACCGGCCAGTTCCGCAAGCGTCGCGTTCTGTCCTGCGAGAAGTTTCTCCAGTTCAGGGCTTGAGAATCCGGCAACGGCCGGAAGACCTGTACCCGGGGGAAGCGGAAGTACAGGTTTTGCGGCAGCAGCCTCCTGTTGTCGCTTTTTAATAAAATCGCCACGCCGTTTCCAGATCTTGCTGATGCTGTCTATGCCCTTCTTCCGGTCCGGAAAAACGACCCGGTACCGCTCGTAAAACTCGTGGCTGTCTTTGCATTCTACGACCAGGTTTATCTCTGCCTCGTCGATCTTCTGGTATCTCCGTGGTTCGGTATCTGGCATAGCGTCTCTCCATAATGTCAACAAGGGGAGAAAAAAGGGTTGTGGTCAGTGGGATACTTTTCCGGTATGATCGGCCGCCGGAAATAAAGAAAATTTGGTGCAGGAATTTTTTCACTCAACAGGAATTTTTTATCGATTCCCCGTCAACTCAGGAACGGTGCGACCAATGCCCGATGATCCTGATAACCTGCCAGCCCGTGCCGGGAGAAGAATGGACGAGAACCCGGTACCCCGGAAACCGGATGACCCGGGTGAGGATATAAATACGGGCGAACAGAAACCCGCGTTACCCGGCAACTTCGCAAGCCGTGACGAGCAGGCCTGGTGGGAAGAACACATCATCTTTGGATAATTTTAATAAATTTTATTTTATGTGCAGGGGTTCCCGTTATAAGGATCCAAAACCCATTTTTTTATATATTTTTGTGGGTAATGCTCTATTATGCCACGTGGAAGGCCCAAAAAACTGAGTAATTACGAACAGGTCAAGGCACGAAAAATCCGTAAGATTTTATCAGAGTACAATATCAGTCGTTTTGACAAGATCAACGATGCAAATCTTCTCGATACCGTTCAGGTAGATTCAACCGGCAAGGTTTTTGTCAGCTATGATTTCCATAACGACAACTTAAAGGAGATCGGCAGGATAGTCTCCGATTTTGTCGGGCGATAAATTTTCATGCCTAAAAGTTTGTTACTAAAAAACAGGAGTTCGTGCCGCTTTTCCCCCGGTGAATCCCGGCTCCCGTGACACCAGCAATTATGAATGAAAATCTACCTTCGAAAAAACCAAGAAAATGGATCATTTGTCTAGTTCTGGCTCTCGGACTTGTTATCGGAACTGCATATGTCCTTCTCAACCCGTGGCCCCCGGGTCACTCAATAGCATTAAACGCTACCGCAATCTCTGCGGGGGGAGTTCATAGCCTTGCCCTCCTCGATAATGGTACTGTCGTTGATTGGGGGGATGATTACCCTTCTGGTACGTGTAGCGGTCCCCCGGGGCTACGCAACGTGACCGCTATCGATGCCAATGAACGCAATAATCTTATCCTTTTCGATAATAGCACCGTTTTGTGTTGGGGAATTTACATTGCTGGCCCGTGCAAGGCTCCACCGGAACTCCGCAATGTGACTGCCATTGCAACGGGTGCTGACCACAGTTTCGCTCTTCTGGATAATGGTACCGTTGTTGGCTGGGGGGAGAACGAGATGGATGTACCCCCCCTTGGTCTCCATAATGTGGTTGCTATCACGGCCGGGTATGCCCACAGTCTCGCACTCAAGGACGATGGCACGGTCGTTGCCTGGGGGATGAACTATAATGGCCTGAATAATGTGCCTTTCGGTCTCCACAACGTGACTGCCATTGCTGCCGGATATGCCCACAGTCTTGCCCTCAAAGACGATGGCACGGTCGTTGCCTGGGGAGATAACGAAAAGGGCCAGTGCAATGTACCCCCCGGTCTCCACAATGTAACTGCCATTGCTGCCGGATATGCCCACAGTCTTGCCCTCAAAGACGATGGCACGGTCGTTGCCTGGGGAGATAACGAAAAGGGCCAGTGCAATGTACCCCCCGGTCTCCACAATGTAACTGCCATTGCTGCCGGATATGCCCACAGTCTTGCCCTCAAAGACGATGGCAGTGTCGTCGTCTGGGGGGATAACACAAGGGGTCAATGTAATGTTTCTGCCATTTTCAGTCCGTGTTGATCAAGGGGTGGTTGTTCCGGGAGATGATTCCATCCAATTTTTTCACACATCGCCAGCGTCAATAAGCCACCGGATGAACGATCATACCATGATAGTTTCCGTGGTCGCCAGATTTGAGACGCTCACACCCCCGCCCCCGGGGGTTGTGCGCCACTGTTGTGCCATCGGGAAAATTTAAAATGAAGTCTTCCCGGTATCCCGCACCATGGGAACTCTTTTTAAACGCATTTCATGTCTGTAAAAAAGTGGGCTCACGGTATGGAGGGGTTTGTTATGTGGCCCCCATACCCAATTTCGATCCCCTGCCGGTGCCGTCGTGCCGCCGTTGATAAAATATGTGCATTTTATTTTTTATTTTCTACTTGCTTGTAGTCTTTCTTTAAAAAAAGTGTTCCGGCACCCCGGGACAATGTAACCAATGAGATCGCCGGTTCGCATAGGTTTATTTTACCGCAATGTGACCTGTACAGGCACAAACGTAATTGAAGTGAGCAGTCATGAATTTTGGAAACTTGGCAGGAATCGGCGGGGCTGCGGGAAGCTTTCTCTCAACCCCCGAAGGACAGGAAGCAGTTAAGAAATATCTCCTCTCACCTGATGGAATGTCGTTACTCAGGAACTTCGCATCCACTCCTGATGGGCAGAAGGTAATCATGAGCATCCTCCCGCAGGTGCTCGGGGCAATGAACCTCCCCCCGGGCGTTGCCGATATGATCAAGGGCGCTATCGGCAGCCAGCAGTAAGAACCCTTTAAACCTTCTTCTTAATTTTCATCTCCGGCATGTCCACCCCGAGCTCGCGGGCTTTGTGTAATCAGAAGATCTCCTAATAGCCGAGTACTTCGTTGACGAGGATGACGGTGACCCGGTCGGGATTTCGTTCGCCGGCAAGGATCACGCACTTTCCGATCATGCTTGGCGTACCATACGCCCGGAGGGCCCGGGCATTTTCAAGGGGGAATGCGTACTCCCGTACGCGGTCGAGCGCATCGGAAAGGGTCGGGACGATTTTGTTGATCCCGACAACGAGAATGAGTCGCCGGGCCGCGTACGGCCATGCCCCGACCCGGCTCCCGCTCGCATCGCAACCGACGATCTCCCCGGTCATCGCTATTGCGTTTGCAGAGGAGACAAAGTATTCAGCGGCAACAGATCTCCTCCGGATCTCATTCCTGCGCACTTCGTTATTCTCTTCGGTGATTTTCTCCCGGATGCTCCTCCACCCGGATGCCCCTTCCGCGACAAAATCCTCAAACCCAATCTCGATAAGGGTAGTCGACGAACCGCTCATCACCTCAGCATCTTTGGGGATGAGCGTCTTTATCTGAGCCAGCGCCTCCCCGGCGTTCTCAACAACAATTACGTGGATTGCCCGCTGCTCGATCGCACTGGCTGTCCGTGCTACACTATCCGGGGAAGGCAGCGTGTTCCATTTCTTTGGATCCACTCCCGCTCCCTGGATAAAATGAACTGCACTATAGTGCGTGTCCCGCGTCATTCAGCTTTCCCGCTTGTTCCTCTCTTACCCGTTCCAACCATATAAAGAATCGCGGAATTGCCGGATCATACGGACCGGATGGCATTGATTTTTTGTAAACGGTCCCCGAAAAAACCGGAAGAGGAAGCCTGCACAAACGACAGGGGAATGTTCTCTCCACAACCGGGCTTCAAGATCGTTATTTCCCGGGCAGATTTCACGAGAATTAAAATAGGGGGCATCCTATTATCAGTATCTGGCAGCGTTTTTAAAAAATCATCCAGAATTATGATGAGGCAGGTACCATGAAAGAAGAAGTAAATATCCCGATTCACTACATCGAGGCGGCCGATATTCTGAAAAAAAGTCTGAAGATGGACGGGTCGCCGGTTGCACTGAGGTTTGCGACTAAGAAAGAGGATATCCCCGCGGGGATGCCGGAGATCGAGAATACTATCCGCCACTGCTCCATGGTCAACCTCGCCCGGAGGGAAGGCCGGATTTTCTATGCCACCGCGCCGAAACACGAATGCAATGGCGGGGCATGGGCGCTCGGTCTCCGGGAGATCACCGAGACGCTGAAAAACGGGGATTTCTATTACAAACTCGGAAAATTCGAGAGCTCCGCCTCATGCAAGCGGACAATCGAGAGAATTCCCCACCTTGATACGAAAGAGACATACGCGACGATGTATGCTCCTCTTGAAAAGGCGCCGTTCACCCCGCAGGTCATTATCATTGTTGCAAACCCGTGGAGCATGCTGAAGCTCTCGCAGAGTACGCTCTTCCGGATGGGCGGGAGAATCAACGCGGAGTTTGCCGGCATCCAGTCGGTATGCTCGGATACCTGCGCCCAGACGTATCTCAACGGCAAGGTAAACTTCTCGCTCGGGTGCGACGGGTCCCGGAAGTTCTCCGGTATCGATGATGCAGAGATGGTGATGGGGATCCCGGCGGAACTCCTTCCCGATATCACCGAGGCCCTGCAGGTTGTCACCGCAGCACCGGGTTCGAAGCCCGGAGCGAAATAATCCGGAGATTTTTTTTTTTAGGGAAATTTCCACACTTGGATAAAAATAAAAATAATGCGCATGTATCCTCGTGTCGTTCTTCTGTAAAATCAAAAATGCCCTGATCTCTAATCATGCAACAATAAGGAGACCAGAAACAAAAGGAGACCAGGGCAATGGATGCCCCGCGCACACAACCGTGGCTACTTTATTCCGCAATTTTCCGACTAATTTATCCGGCCGCAGTGTTTTCCGGCGCTCTGTCGTTACGAGTATGACTGCACTTTTCTTTGCACTTAAAACAATCTTTATTCCCCCGGGTCCCGACAAAATCTTCGATCAACATGATAAAAGGGACTTTGCAGTTACTACTCGTATGGCTTCTCATCGGGCTCATCGTTTTCCCCGTGTGTGCGACGGATGGGGTCGTGCCAGATGTGAATACGGGTGCACCTCCGAACACAAGTCCCGTAGAAATCCCAATACCCATCATGGTGAAAAATTCATGGACGGTATTTTTTGTATAAGGGAGTCTGATTAAAGATGATAAATAGAACGATGATAATTCGGTTTGTGATGATAGCGGGCATTATATTTCTTCCGATTATTCTGTCTTATTTTCTTGGTGGCTGGATTGTTGGAAAGGATGAACGATTCTGCTAGATGATTATATACGGCAGCATGCTTATTGGTGGATTCTCTGTTTTCATGGCGGATTACATTGATAAAAAATTTCCCCTGAAAAAATAGGATCCCTTTTTTGTTTTATCCCACAATCCGCAGTAAAATCTGGATTTCAACAAATAATCAAACCCAGTACTTCTCTAAATTTACCTCCGTGAATTTTGGCAAGTCATCAATACTCTCAACCTCTGATCAACCAAACGGTCGAAGAACAGAAACAAATGAGACAAATTTGAGTTTTTTCCGAATCCCTTCCCAGACCAATAGCCGGAAGAAATCGAAACGGAACAAATCTTCAGCAACGGTTCTTGGTCCTCGTTGAACCTTAGAGAAGAACATCCATTGAAGAGAGACCCAGATATTTTTGAGAAGGAAAGAGATTATCGTCAGCAGGTACCGGATCACAACGTTTCTTGTGGATGTCCTTGCTTTCACGATATTCCGGATACGGTACGAAGACTCGATCGCAAACCGGTTCTTGTAGACCCGGTAGATCCGACGGGGTTTCCAGTTAATACCATACACGACGTAACCCAGGTTCACATTCCCGTATTTCTTATTCCTTCCCAGAAGGTACTGGACATCAATTGCCAGAGTAAGAGAAAGAGGTTCGCCAGTTCCCATCATCGTATACTGTGCATACCGGGAATGATTTCCCCGGAGTATTTTCTTGAGTTCTTCGCCGTGTTTTCTCACCGGAACAATGTGCGGGATCTTTTCCTTCTGGAGAAATGAGAACACATCTTTTGAGTAAAATCCCCGATCAAGACAGAGTACTTGGGTGTTCACTTTTGCGTTGTGGATTATGGCCAAAAATTTCCGGATGTACTCGACCTTTGACACACCCTTCTTCACCGGGAAAACTGCAAGGGTCTGCCGTTGACCTTTTGTTGTGATGGAGAGCGAAACATACGAGTAAAATGTGGTTGTTGATTTCTTCATTTTACTCTTGAGGACGTAATCTTTGTTCGCTTCGATAATTTCGCCATAATAAGGATCGTCGGTGAAATCTATGGCAAAATGATACGATTTTCCGGGAACAAGGATCTGATCGTTTGAATAGGTGAGGATCTTTGATTGTATTTCGAAAAGCGATTCTAAATCCCACCTTCGATAAATGGTATCTGACTGACGTTTCACACGGGACTTTTTCTCCGGACGCCTTATTGATGGAATGCACGGATAGTTTGGTTGCTGACATCCCAACAAGTGACTGGATAAGGGTCTTTTGTCTCAGTGTTCCGTTGATGGAAATGGTGAGATTCCGGTTGATTGCATCCACTGCTATTTCGGAACAATCTTCTGCTCGGATCTCATTCTTTATTCGGCGGGTGAATTGTCGTCTATTTGCCATATGCGGCGCCCGCTGCCTATTTAGATCTGCCGGTTTTGATTAGCCTCGGCTAAAAATTAGTGAAGTACTGAAACCGGCAGATCTTTGTACAATAGGCCCTAAATAAATAATATGCCAATAATTGAAGGGTTTGATGAAGATTCGATCTTTTCTAAAAAACCATCTTGGAATAGTAACCGCGGAGCCTTTGACACCCTTGGCATCGGAAAAGTAATCGATCGGGCAATCCCCAAAACCCGACACAACAACCTTCCCCATTCGACAGTAATCAAAGCCATGTCGCTCAATGGATCTGGTTTTGTCGAACGTCGATTTTACCTCTTCCCCGATTTCATTGAAGATCTCGCGGTTTGAACGACTTCTCGTGAAGGGTATCTGTCAAGAGCACTCAATGATGATGTGCTCGGAAGAACATTAGATGCAATTGCAGAATACTGACCGACATTATTGTTCAATGAGATCGTAGCAGAATATCTGCTTCCAACCGAGTTTGGCTCTCATTGTATCCATGTAGATACAATAAATTTCAGCGGAAGCGTCGACTACAAATTTGATTCCAATACTGAAGAGATCCAGATTACTTCCGGGCCCCCAGAAGTTGGCAGATGGGATCAAACGATTTGTTCTTGGGCTTGCAGCAAATCAACACGGGTTTCCACTCTTTCTCCAGACTTTCTCCGAAAATGAATCCGAGAAGGAAACCCTGAGGATAATCGTCCAGGCACTCGTAGAAACACTGAAGTCTGACGAAAAAGTATTCCACGTTGCGGATTCATCGTTGGGAATTTCCCAATGGGTTATGTAACACAAAAACGATGAAACGATATTATGTAAAATTCAATAACAATGGCACTGAAACGCTTGAGCTTCTTTAATTCACAGGGTGTGTTTCATGAGAACCCTTGATTTTTCCCGCATGGCATGCAAAGAAATCGAATACAAAAACCAGGTTTATGCCATATGTCCGGACTCAAAACACGGCGGCTGGTATGTCCAGGTACATCCAAGTCTCTGGGATGCGTACCGCCCCTGGGGAGCCTGCAAGAAGATCAGTGATTATTTTTCCAATCCCCAGAAACTGCTCAGGACCGTCAACATCGATGGGCGTACTCTGGAAAAAATCCTCAGGGAGTTACCGGAAGAGGATCCTTCCCAGTACCCGTTGTTTGAGTACAATTATGACCGGTTTTTCGCCGACATCCTTCACCATTCCGAGTTCATCTTTTATTTCCGGAAAAAATATTATTTTATCGATTACTGAAAAAACAATATCAATGATTCGGAATGGATTTCAGGGTGGATCTTTATAGCCGAAAGGGGAGGAGACGTTGTTATTACCGACAATGATTTCAACCAATTTGTAAAAAAGGTAAATCTCTGGATGGTTGAACATGTCGGGAAATCACTTATGCAGATGTTTAATACCTGTTACAAGGACGATCAGACAGGTGAGTTGAGCCTGGAGACAATTTTTTATACGGGATGAAAATAATTTTAAAAATTTTCGGTAACTATTCAGCATTGTCCTATCCCGAAATCATTTGACATCACATGTAAATATCGATGTGAGCAAATTATCGAATCGGGATATCCAGAGGATCATTCAGCAATGGGTAAATGAGAAACCCGTTGTTGAGATTGCCCGGTATTTCCAGATTACCCGTCAACGAGTGTATCAGCTCATCAACCAGTTCAGAGAATCGGGAGAATATCCGGTACTCAGGCAATCTGGAAGAAAGCCCCAAGCCATCGATGATCGAGCAGAAGAGTTGATCCTCGAAACCTATCAATCCAACAACATTGGTCCAATCCATCTGGAGAAAAAGATTGAGGAAACACTCGGGATCCATATCCCGCATAATCGAATCTATCGGGTATTGTTGAACCACGGTCTGGTGGAGATCAACATGAAAAAACGGCAACAACGGAAATATGTTCGGTACGAACGTACTCATTCCATGTCGATGTGGCAGGGAGACTGGAAAGAGTTCGAACTTAATGGATCGAAGAAATGGCTGATCGCATTCATGGATGATTCATCCCGCCTCATCACCTGCTACGGGGTATTCGATTCTCCAACTACCGAGAACACTCTCACGGTTCTGAATCAGGGATTCCAGATGTACGGTACACCCCGCGAGATCCTCACTGACAACGGTACACAATTCGTTTCAGCTCGAAACCGTGAACAGGCCCATCATAAAATTCGGAGAGTTTCTTGTTCATCACAACATCAAACACATCCCAACCAGGATAAAACACCCTCAAACGAACGGCAAAATTGAACGGTTCTTCGGAGAAGTCGAACGAAGGATCGCGAAGTTCGGTTCTGTCGATAAAATTGTTCACTGGCACAATGTCATCAAACCTCACATGAGTCTCGATTACGATGAGCCTTATAACGCATTCTGGTACCGTCTACCCCCGGAGAGGATTCTGAACTATGCGCAGAAATGGTTATATGTGTAAAATCAATTCGGGATACCACAGTAACTATTCAGCATTAGCGTGAGATCAACCGGGCACAAATGGATCGCCCTGATAAGCGAGAACAAGCGAAGATAAGAATCGGCCGATTGTTTTTCTTAACCGTTGAGAGGTACCCGCGGATCCTGCAGAAGGTGGCAGCTCCATCCTCACTTCAGAACGTCCCGGAGATTTTCTGCTGGAGTTTTACCCTCCTGATATCGCGTTCGGCCTGATTATCCGAGAACGGAATCGAGAGATCATGCATGAACGACACGATCTCATCCGCGAGTTTCTCGCATCGATCGAACCGGTTTTTTGCTTTCGACTGTTTCTTTCTGCCGCATTTTCCCGGGAGAACCGTACTAACCGGGATCGGAATTTCGTTCAACCCGTTATCGACAATTTGGGAATATCGTTCTTTGAACCCGGCGATCTTCAGGGGATCGAGCGAACCTGCACGTCCCCGGACAGAATTTACTTTATCATGATCCCCCCTCGAGCTCCCGGGTAAAACTGCATGCGGGGGCGGATCTTCTGGCACTGATCCCCCGGTTTTTTCAAAAGGAACGGACAAAACCAGGATTTTTCCCGAGGCTCCGGAAAAATACGCTTGATTTATCGCTATTTTTCCAAAATACGCCCGATTACCCCCGACTTTATTGGAGGGCCATGGAGGGGGTTCTTTTGGCAGAACTCAGGAAAAACAGGCTGGAGGAGGGTCAAACGAAAATAAGCTCAGCTCCTGTGGGTCTTTTATCTTCACGGAAATCGTTTGTTTTTACAATCTGGCCATTTTACGCTGACTTTTCCTGGAGGGGAAATCCGGGCGTTTTGCGGGCGTTCCCGGAACGGATTATCCGGCATCGGAGCCCGTAACGGGCCCGGATTTGGTCCGGAAGGAGCTGAGGGTGATACGATCCGGAAAGGTCAGTTTTGAGGAATATCGGTGGGTGAGAGAGGTCATGCTCCCGGGTCAAACCCGGCGAGGCAGTGAGCGACCCGTGGCCCCATCGTAATTTCTGATAAGTGTTTTCGAGGTTTATCCAAAGAGCAAAAAAAAATTTGAAAATTTTTTGAAGCCGGGTGATTTCCGGTGGGAATTGTTTTCCGGAAAAAATTTGAAACCTCAGTACTTCACTAATTTTTAGCCGAGGCTAATCAAAACCGGCAGATCTAAATAGGCAGCGGGCGCCGCATATGGCAAATAGACGACAATTCACCCGCCGAATAAAGAATGAGATCCGAGCAGAAGATTGTTCCGAAATAGCAGTGGATGCAATCAACCGGAATCTCACCATTTCCATCAACGGAACACTGAGACAAAAGACCCTTATCCAGTCACTTGTTGGGATGTCAGCAACCAAACTATCCGTGCATTCCATCAATAAGGCTGGAGAAAAAGTCCCGTGTGAAACGTCAGTCAGATATCATTTATCGAAGGTGGATTTAGAATCGCTTTTCGAAATACAATCAAAGATCCTCACCTATTCAAACGATCAGATCCTTGTTCCCGGAAAATCGTATCATTTTGCCATAGATTTCACCGACGATCCTTATTATGGCGAAATTATCGAAGCGAACAAAGATTACGTCCTCAAGAGTAAAATGAAGAAATCAACAACCACATTTTACTCGTATGTTTCGCTCTCCATCACAACAAAAGGTCAACGGCAGACCCTTGCAGTTTTCCCGGTGAAGAAGGGTGTGTCAAAGGTCGAGTACATCCGGAAATTTTTGGCCATAATCCACAACGCAAAAGTGAACACCCAAGTACTCTGTCTTGATCGGGGATTTTACTCAAAAGATGTGTTCTCATTTCTCCAGAAGGAAAAGATCCCGCACATTGTTCCGGTGAGAAAACACGGCGAAGAACTCAAGAAAATACTCCGGGGAAATCATTCCCGGTATGCACAGTATACGATGATGGGAACTGGCGAACCTCTTTCTCTTACTCTGGCAATTGATGTCCAGTACCTTCTGGGAAGGAATAAGAAATACGGGAATGTGAACCTGGGTTACGTCGTGTATGGTATTAACTGGAAACCCCGTCGGATCTACCGGGTCTACAAGAACCGGTTTGCGATCGAGTCTTCGTACCGTATCCGGAATATCGTGAAAGCAAGGACATCCACAAGAAACGTTGTGATCCGGTACCTGCTGACGATAATCTCTTTCCTTCTCAAAAATATCTGGGTCTCTCTTCAATGGATGTTCTTCTCTAAGGTTCAACGAGGACCAAGAACCGTTGCTGAAGATTTGTTCCGTTTCGATTTCTTCCGGCTATTGGTCTGGGAAGGGATTCGGAAAAAACTCAAATTTGTCTCATTTGTTTCTGTTCTTCGACCGTTTGGTTGATCAGAGGTTGAGAGTATTGATGACTTGCCAAAATTCACGGAGGTAAATTTAGAGAAGTACTGGAACTCAAGATTCTCAAATCCGTTACCGGAATTGGCAATATCGCCGCTGTAACCTTGATTGCAGAAATCGGGAATTTCTCGGATTTCTCCACTGGCGACAAACTTGCAAGCTGGTTAGGGATAGTTCCAAATGTGTACCAGTCTGCTGACAAACTGAGAACCGGTTCTATCACGAAGCGTGGTTCAGAGCATGCAAGGTGGATCCTCGTTCAGATCGCTCACGCTGCTTCGAGAAGCCGAAATACGGTTTTCCGAAAGTTCTATGACCGGAAAAAGCCGGTTATTGGAACCGGTAAAACGATTGTCGCTTTGGCCAGGAAGATTGTAACCATCATATGGCACTTGATCACTCAAGATGAATTCTTTAATCAGGCCAATGGGGATTCAAATCCTTCAGCGAAAACGGTCAAAGTCCGAATTCCCGTTATCGCTACTCTCGGTGAAATCCTGAAGATTTTGAATGAGGCTGCTATTGTGTTGAAGGAATCAGATTCCGGAAGGGGTGATTGTTGACCTTATCCTCCTTCCGGATTTGAGATTTTCATGCCAAAATTTGCAGTAAACGGACCGGCAAACAATAGCCGTTGTGAAGATCCAGAGGGGAGGAGGATCTTTTTTATCTGCTCACAAGAACCTCCTGCGGCAAAGCCAATTTCGCATAGTTTCGTTGCTCTCCGATAAATTGTCCGGAAAAACATCCGATTTATTAGTAAACCCTTCAGCCAGGTCCACAATACCGGGTACCCTGGGAAATTACGCGGACAATGTCACAAAATATGACAGTCGGGGAATCGATGTGGACGTTTCAGGGTGCAGGTAACACTATCCGGCGGTTAGTACAGCAGAGGGATAAACGGTTCTCTCCTGTCAGTCCCTGACGTAGAACACATCCACTTTTCCGCAAAACGACTGATACACTTCAATGTTCGACTCAAGCGTCGAGTGACTCAGCCCCCGACTCACGAGGTGTTCGTGTGGCCTTATAAAATACCGAGATAGTGTATAGTTTTCTTTTTGGCCTGCCGGAAGCTTGAACCATCCCCCATCCACATCGTACGTCAGAGAACCACCCCATGCAATCAAGGCTGGATCCCAATCCGGACGTTTTTCCCGGAGCTTGTTCACATACTCTTTCGTGATGGTAAGGGTTGTGTCAGGGCCCCCTACAACTTCATACAGTACCTCGATCTGATCCAGGGAATTTGAGACATACACCTTCTGGGGAAGCATATAGAAAGCCGCATGGCCGCTACTGTGTCCATTGAGTTTCACATCATAGTGAGCGAGAATTCTATCTACCATGTAAAAACTCCAGTAATCCTGATCTCCCGTATCAGCCGCCACTGGCACGCAGAGCGTCCCCACAAATAGCAGTCCAATTATGCAGAGGCACATCTTTTTCATCCAAAAAAACTCTCCCATGGTATCAACTTTTCCCGGCCGATCTTCCGGCAACAGGGATAACAAATTTCTCTTCGCGGGGAAACGTAATAGCCGTTGGGTTAGATGAAAAAAAATTTGCAGTGAATGGTCCGGCAGGAGATATCACACTTCCTTGTCATCGTTATGGAAATCAACCCGTCCTGAAGATAATGCTTGTGAACGGCGACAGGAAAAAGGAGATCTCCCCGGTCTGGTTATCGATGTGAACTTTGGAGGGTGCAATTAACACTATCCAGCGGTTCGTAGATTTAAGGAGATAGCCGGTACTTTTATCTCAGCTCCTCACAGAGAACACGAGCAATTTTGAGTTATCAGACGCCAAAGCATATCCTTGGGACTTCTGTAGCGGCCAGTGATACAGACCGCGTTCCATGAGGTGTTCATATCGCGTTATACTAAACCGGGAAAATCTATCTTCGCTTTGTTGAAGGGCGAACCCACCCACATCCACATCATATGTTAAAGTCATACCCTCGGTAACCACAGCCGGCTCCCAACCGGGATGTTCTTTTCGGAGCTTGTTCATATACTCTTTCGTGATGGTAACGGTTGTATCAGGACCACCTGCTACTTCAAACTTCACCTCAACCTGATCCAGAAAATTTGCGACATACACCTTCTGGAAAGAGTAACTGCTGCTACCCTGCCCATTGAATTTTACATTGGAGTGACCGATTACCATATTTACAACGTTAAAACTCCAGTAATCCTGATCTCCCGTATCAGCCGCCACTGGCACGCAGAGCGTCCCCACGAATAGCAGTCCAATTATGCAGAGGCACGTCTTTTTCATCCTGAAAAACTCTCCCATGGTTGTACTTTTCCCGGGCGATCCGCCGGCAACTGGGATTACAAATTTCTCTTCGCGGGGAGACGTAATAGCCGTTGGGTTAGATGAAAAAAAATTTGCAGTGAATGGTCCGGCACAAAACAGCCGTTCTGTGCAGATCCGGGGGACAGGAAGAGCTTTTTTGTCAGCTCACAAACACCTCGTGCAGCGGTAAGACCGATATTGCAGAGGTTCGTTGCTCTCAGATAACATGGTGAAACCAACCACGTGCCGGGAGGTGTTCACAGCTCGCAACAGAGTAATTGTCGCTCTTCGCTGATCAGTAGCGGTCTGATTCATACTGCATGACGAGATTGAGAAAAAATGTCACAGGGGATTTAAAGTCCCTCATCCTCATCGCCAGGTAAATCCCGGATCACGTTTTGCATTTCCCTTGCTTGGGTCACCTTATGTTGCATGATCAGAGATCAGGGCAGTTTTGATTTTACCAGAAGAATGACACGGGAATACATGCGCATTATTTTGATTTTTATCCAGGTGTGGAAACTTTAAAAAAAAATAATCGAGCCGGGATGTAAGCCGGCTATTTGCGACTCGTTCATTCAAGCAGAGATCCGATAATATTACCGGCAATAAGAAGGGCCTCAATCTCCCCTTCGGACCATTCCCGGCTGTCCGGATTTGAGAAGCCCACAAATCCCCAGAGCTTGTCGGAGCGGAAGAGCGGCAGGATGGCGATTGATGAGATCCCCCGGTCTGCGAAGAATTTTCGTTCGGAACGCGGGAAATACTCAACATCGCCGGCTATGGTATTTCCCGTTGCAAGAAGCGAGCGCCAGAGGGAAGTTGAGAAGGTAATCTTATCGGCTTCCATGTTCGAACCATTCCGGTCAGATCCGGGAGCGACCCAGATATACTGGATCTTCGCACCTTCAGTTCCATCCGTTTCCTGGAACAAACGGAAGATTGCAACACTGTTTGCATTCACGGCAAGCCCGATGTGCTCCAGAATTTCCCGGATACCGGCTTCAAGTCTTCCCTGTTCCGATGTTTCCTTGAGCTGCCCGTTTTTCTGGTGTTTCAGGAACCATTCTACTGCAAAGCCAATAGCAAAAAGAATCGAGTCCCGTTTTTTAATTTCCTGCTCGGCTTTGTGCCGCGAAAGGGCAATCTCAATCGTGGACCAGAGCTCTTTCTCGTTGAACGGTTTGATGATATAGCCAAAAGGCTGGGTTTTTTTGACCCGTTCAAGGGTCTGTTCATCGGCAAACGCGGTTACAAAAATAACCGGGACCTCAAACCGCGACCGGATACGACGGGCTGTTTCTACACCATCAATAGTTGATCCTTCCAGGATAATATCCATGAGAATCAGGTCGGGGTGAAGCTCCTCGGCCCGCCGGATCGCTTCTTCACTGCTCCCCACCGTTTCCGGAACATCGTATCCCATACCACACAGGCTGAGCCTGAGGCTCTCGGCAACAATGACCTCGTCCTCAACAACAAGTATTGAATGTTTCGTCATACTATCTCCGCTGCGTTATCTACCGGGAATGTAAGGGTAAATACTGTCCCCGATTCCCGTGAAAGTTCGACCGTTCCCTTCAGCTGCCGGGTGAGCATCAGGACAAGATTGAGACCGAGCGATTGTGTATGGCGCCAGTCGAAGTCCGCAGGAATCCCACGGCCATTGTCCTTCATCGTAATCACAAGATTTCCGCCGGATACGCTACCGGTTATTGCAATCTCTCCCGGCTGGCCCGGTAAAAAGGCATATTTCAGGGAATTTGAAACCAGTTCGTTCATGATAAGGCCAAGCGGAATTGCCGTGTTGATCGTTATCGGAAGATCTTTTACATCAAGCCGCGTCACAACCCGGTTGTTCTCAATCCCGTAGGAAACCATGAGATTTTTAATAAGGTTCCGGAGATATCCTTCGAAGTTAATGGAAGCCAGATCACCGGACTGGTACAGGTTTTCATGTACGAGGGACATCGATTTTACCCGGGTCTGGCTGTCAATAAGCGCATCGGCAGAACCCGGATCGCTTGTTTTTTTGGCCTGCAGGTACAGGAGACTGACAATGATCTGGAGATTGTTCTTAACCCGGTGATGGATCTCTTTTATCAGGATCTCTTTTTCATGCAGCGATTGTTTTAGCTGGTCTTCTGCAGCGGTCCTCTGGGAGATCTCGGCTATAAGGGAATCGTTGGTACGCGCGAGTTCCGCGGTCCGCTCCATAACTCTCTCTTCAAGTCCTGCATTCAGGCGCGCGAGATCCTCTTCAGCTTTTTTCTGGACCGAGATATCCTCGATAACAAACGTAAAATATTTCGGTTTTCCATCAGGACCGTTTACCGGAGAGAAAAAACCCTTTGTCCATATCCGGCCCCCATCTTTACCAATGAGCCGGATCTGGCCTGTGTAATCACCCAGAACTCCCTGGAGGACAAGGGCCATAGAGTCCAGATGGTGAAGCTGGCCGGCAGGATCGATCAGATCCCAGACATTCATGGAGAAGACTTTCTCTTTGTGGTAACCGAGAATCTGGTGGAATCGCGTATTGCACCGGAGGATACGGTTATCCGGCCAGACTTCGGCCATACCCACCGCTGCTTGTTCAAATGTTGCAGAAAGACGTTCCTCGCTTTCACGGAGTGCACGTTCGACACTTCTTC
The DNA here is from genome assembly GCA_963666355.2 of uncultured Methanoregula sp. Lineage (GTDB taxonomy): Archaea > Halobacteriota > Methanomicrobia > Methanomicrobiales > Methanospirillaceae > Methanoregula. Next base: position 4,022 of record CAXXCP010000010.1, on the reverse strand, counting down.
GCTCTGCAATATCCCGGATTATCGCAAACAGGCCGACCGCGACAAGAATGTACCCCGAAATTCTCATAATCATGAGAAGGATTTCAGAAGATCCGGGTATTGCAAAAAGGAGCATCAGGTGGGTTGATGCAAAGATGGTATATGCAAGCCCGAAATAGAGCGGCGTCGGTTTTTCGATGACCCGGTAACCCCAGAGACTTAAACTGACGATAATTACACTCAGGAAAAAGTTTGTAAAGACAATAATGTCTGGCGATGTCAGGGACATAAGATTACCTTAAAAACCCCGGTAGGATTTGCAAAAAACGGTCAAAACCAATGTTCCCTATCAGGGTATAGCCGGGAGAAGCACGACATTGTTCCCCGGTTCCTGCAAAAGATCCGTCGGGATTCATAGTGAAGTAGTTTTCGCAGACAAATGCTTAAAGCCGCGGATGAGTGAAAATTTATTTGCACTCTGATGTAGCCGTATTTTTAAAATCGGGCAAATATTTAGTGAAACAAAATTTTCACTCAACATTTATTTTATGATATTTGCGCCCCGACAACTGAATCATATCCGGAGCCAGGGCTTCTTCCAGATTACCGGAAATAATTCCACGGAAACGGTTTATTCCGAATTCCGTTCTGTAAGAAGCCTCCACACGAGGGATAGAGCTTCGATGATTACAAAAATGGAGGGGTGAATATGTTGAATTTCCGTTCGCTTTTGGACCATTCAATGTTTGCAAAAAAACCGGTCCACGTACAGGTTGCAGAGCCGGAGACTGAACGCTCCCTGAAGCGGGTCTTAAAACCGGTGGATTTAGTACTTCTTGGAATCGGTGCAATTGTCGGCACCGGAGTCTTTGTCCTGTCCGGGGTTGCCGCAGGACATGCAGGAAACGCACTTCCGATCTCATTTATCATTGCAGGCATCGTATGCCTCTTTGCCGCACTCTGCTATGCAGAATTCTCAACCATGATTCCTGTTGCCGGGAGTGCATATACCTACTGTTACACAGCTCTTGGCGAGATCTGGGCATGGATTATCGGGTGGGATCTGATTCTCGAATACGGTTTTGCGATTTCTGCGGTTGCTATCGGGTGGTCAGGATATTTCACGATACTCCTGAAATCTGCCGGGATAGTACTCCCGCAATCGCTCTGTAATCCCAGTTTAGAAGGGGGAATCATAAATCTCCCGGCAATTCTCATCGTGCTCGCGCTGACCGCGCTTCTTGTAGCTGGCACCCAAAAAAGTACCAGGTTCAATGCAGTCATTGTCGCGATCAAACTCGCAGTTATCCTTCTCTTCATCTGTCTGGGTTTTGTAGCAATCCAACCGGGCAACTGGCAGCCCCTTTTGCCACCGGACGGATGGCTCGGTATTTTCTCGGGTGCGGCGATTGTGTTCTTCGCCTTTATCGGATTTGATGCAGTTGTCACCGCGGCAGAAGAAGTTGAAAATCCGCAAAAGAATCTTCCGCTGGGGATCATCGGCTCGCTTGCTGTCTGCATGATTCTCTATATTGTTGTCGCAATTGTTCTGACCGGAATCGTCCCCTTCGCTGAACTAGGCGGGGATTTTGCCTCAAAGGCTCCAATAGCTTACGCGCTGGAATCGATCGGGCACTCATGGGGAGCGGCGATCATTTCTATCGGTGCTCTTTGTGGTATGACATCGGTCCTGCTCGTCATGATCTTCGGGCAGAGCCGTATCCTCTTTTCCATGTCACGGGACGGTCTCTTCCCCAAGGTCTTCTCTGAAATTCACCCGGTTACCCGCACCCCGGCTAAAGTCACAATCTTTATCGGGCTCATAACCGCTATGGTTGCCGGCATCTTCTCCCTGAAGCTTGTAGCTGATCTTGTTAACATGGGGACTCTCGTTGCATTCTCGATTGTCGCGCTTGGAGTTATCATCCTCCGCCACAAGCAGCCCGACCTCGCCCGCCCGTTCCGGTGCCCGCTCGTCCCGGCTATCCCGATGCTCTGTATCGGCACATGCGCATTTCTGATAATTCATCTCTCGCAGATTGCCCACATCATGTTCGTCGTCTGGCTCTGCGTCGGTCTCCTAATCTACTTTGTCTATGGCATGAAAAACAGCGGTAACCGGAGAATTTGCATGAAGGCAAAGGATCTGGATGTCATTTCATCGCATATCAACCCGGAAACACCGTTCCCGGGAGTTTCCGAAATTGTCAGTCCAAACAGCAACACAGCCACCGGGACAATGAGAGAGAATTAACAGCCCGTTTTACTTTTTTTCTGCCGTTATTGAAGAGAGAAATCCGGCCCGGTATTTCCCTGAACAAGACCGGAATTGCACATATCTTTCCTGGTTATTGTTTGAGCGCAAAAAGAACCGGAAGAAAAAAACACCGATGAGACCTGAAGGTTACAGGCCTTACCCATGAAAATCAACAAGTGGTAAGAACTCATTTTGAACTACGGGCAGAGCAGGCTGTCGAATTTTTAGGATGCGATCCTGGGAAAAAAACTAACCGTTAAATTGCCATCGCAGGCCGTACTGCGACTTGATCGCGAATGCCAAATTGGCCAGGAAGGCAATTGATCTGCCCCAGTACTTCTCTAAATTTACCTCCGTGAATTTTGGCAAGTCATCAATACTCTCAACCTCTGATCAACCAAACGGTCGAAGAACAGAAACAAATGAGACAAATTTGAGTTTTTTCCGAATCCCTTCCCAGACCAATAGCCGGAAGAAATCGAAACGGAACAAATCTTCAGCAACGGTTCTTGGTCCTCGTTGAACCTTAGAGAAGAACATCCATTGAAGAGAGACCCAGATATTTTTGAGAAGGAAAGAGATTATCGTCAGCAGGTACCGGATCACAACGTTTCTTGTGGATGTCCTTGCTTTCACGATATTCCGGATACGGTACGAAGACTCGATCGCAAACCGGTTCTTGTAGACCCGGTAGATCCGACGGGGTTTCCAGTTAATACCATACACGACGTAACCCAGGTTCACATTCCCGTATTTCTTATTCCTTCCCAGAAGGTACTGGACATCAATTGCCAGAGTAAGAGAAAGAGGTTCGCCAGTTCCCATCATCGTATACTGTGCATACCGGGAATGATTTCCCCGGAGTATTTTCTTGAGTTCTTCGCCGTGTTTTCTCACCGGAACAATGTGCGGGATCTTTTCCTTCTGGAGAAATGAGAACACATCTTTTGAGTAAAATCCCCGATCAAGACAGAGTACTTGGGTGTTCACTTTTGCGTTGTGGATTATGGCCAAAAATTTCCGGATGTACTCGACCTTTGACACACCCTTCTTCACCGGGAAAACTGCAAGGGTCTGCCGTTGACCTTTTGTTGTGATGGAGAGCGAAACATACGAGTAAAATGTGGTTGTTGATTTCTTCATTTTACTCTTGAGGACGTAATCTTTGTTCGCTTCGATAATTTCGCCATAATAAGGATCGTCGGTGAAATCTCTGGCAAAATGATACGATTTTCCGGGAACAAGGATCTGATCGTTTGAATAGGTGAGGATCTTTGATTGTATTTCGAAAAGCGATTCTAAATCCACCTTCGATAAATGGTATCTGACTGACGTTTCACACGGGACTTTTTCTCCGGCCTTATTGATGGAATGCACGGATAGTTTGGTTGCTGACATCCCAACAAGTGACTGGATAAGCGTCTTTTGTCTCAGTGTTCCGTTGATGGAAATGGTGAGATTCCGGTTGATTGCATCCACTGCTATTTCGGAACAATCTTCTGCTCGGATCTCATTCTTTATTCGGCGGGTGAATTGTCGTTCTATTTGCCATATGCGGCGCCCGCTGCCTATTTAGATCTGCCGGTTTTGATTAGCCTCGGCTAAAAATTAGTGAAGTACTGGGGCTGCTTACTTTTGAAGAAGGAGAGGCGTCCATGCTTGTGAGATAAGGAACGATCCTGCCGGAAAAAAGGTGGGGTTTTGCCCGGGTGGGACATCAGAACCTTTTCGGATCAGTGTCCACGTCTACGATAACCGGCCGGTCCAGTGCGATCGCCCTCCGGAG
>CAXXCP010000009.1:0-218670 GCA_963666355.2 uncultured Methanoregula sp. | reverse complement strand
TTGGAATAAACATCGATCCATCCCTTCCCGCTTCCCACGGGTTTTGGTGAGAGGGTAACCCTTTTCTCTATGTTTGGTGCACCCCCGGGCAGGAAAGCGTATGAGCCGGTGGCGTCATAATAACCATCCCGGGTAATCCGGTACGAACCGCCCACGCCATTTGCCGGGTAATCATAGCTGTACCCCAGTACTTCACTAATTTTTAGCCGAGGCTAATCAAAACCGGCAGATCTAAATAGGCAGCGGGCGCCGCATATGGCAAATAGACGACAATTCACCCGCCGAATAAAGAATGAGATCCGAGCAGAAGATTGTTCCGAAATAGCAGTGGATGCAATCAACCGGAATCTCACCATTTCCATCAACGGAACACTGAGACAAAAGACGCTTATCCAGTCACTTGTTGGGATGTCAGCAACCAAACTATCCGTGCATTCCATCAATAAGGCCGGAGAAAAAGTCCCGTGTGAAACGTCAGTCAGATACCATTTATCGAAGGTGGATTTAGAATCGCTTTTCGAAATACAATCAAAGATCCTCACCTATTCAAACGATCAGATCCTTGTTCCCGGAAAATCGTATCGTTTTGCCATAGATTTCACCGACGATCCTTATTATGGCGAAATTATCGAAGCGAACAAAGATTACGTCCTCAAGAGTAAAATGAAGAAATCAACAACCACATTTTACTCGTATGTTTCGCTCTCCATAACAACAAAAGGTCAACGGCAGACCCTTGCAGTTTTCCCGGTGAAGAAGGGTGTGTCAAAGGTCGAGTACATCCGGAAATTTTTGGCCATAATCCACAACGCAAAAGTGAACACCCAAGTACTCTGTCTTGATCGGGGATTTTACTCAAAAGATGTGTTCTCATTTCTCCAGAAGGAAAAGATCCCGCACATTGTTCCGGTGAGAAAACACGGCGAAGAACTCAAGAAAATACTCCGGGGAAATCATTCCCGGTATGCACAGTATACGATGATGGGAACTGGCGAACCTCTTTCTCTTACTCTGGCAATTGATGTCCAGTACCTTCTGGGAAGGAATAAGAAATACGGGAATGTGAACCTGGGTTACGTCATGTATGGTATTAACTGGAAACCCCGTCGGATCTACCGGGTCTACAAGAACCGGTTTGCGATCGAGTCTTCGTACCGTATCCGGAATATCGTGAAAGCAAGGACATCCACAAGAAACGTTGTGATCCGGTACCTGCTGACGATAATCTCTTTCCTTCTCAAAAATATCTGGGTCTCTCTTCAATGGATGTTCTTCTCTAAGGTTCAACGAGGACCAAGAACCGTTGCTGAAGATTTGTTCCGTTTCGATTTCTTCCGGCTATTGGTCTGGGAAGGGATTCGGAAAAAACTCAAATTTGTCTCATTTGTTTTGCTCTGTAGAAAACCTCTTCAAAATCGACGGCACCATGGACCGAAAGATCTAAGGTACATTGTCTCCATACTAGAGTGTGTGCTCAAAAAGTACAGAGACTAGTAAGAAATCGACGAGCCGGAATATCAGGTTTATCCGAGCAGCGATTTCGATCGTGAAAGCAATACGACTCAGTCCGTATTCCTGTAAATATTCGAAAAAGATCTACACCCGGTATCAACTTCTCGTCCTGATTCTCTTCAAAGACTATCGGAATCAGCATTATCGCGAATTTGTTGAAGATATCGGAGACATGGAGTCGATCCAAAAGGAGTTGGAACTATCAGTCGTCCCTCATTTCACGACTCTTCAGAAATTCTTCTGTCGGATAAAAACCCTGTACCTCCGCTACGCATTCAGGAAAACGACGAGTCTGTTCTATTCCAACGATGATCCAATTGCGATTACCGCTGTCGATTCGTCCGGGTTTACCAGCGGATATTCGAGTCACTATTACTCAGCCAGAACCGGCAAAATCCGAAAACATTTCCTGAAAACTTCGATCTCGGTTGACACCGACACACAAGCGATCACCGGATTCATCACTTCGAAAAGCCGAGTTCACGATACCCGGCATGCAGCCAGGTTACTCCCACAATGTCACAAGATACGACGGTCAGAGTGTTACGTTATGGATCGGGGATACGACTCCGAAGCGATTCATCGTCAGGTTCGGGAGGAACTGCTCGCTGACTCCATCATCCCGATCCGTTCCTGGAACAATCAGATTATCGGAGGAAAGTACCGAAACGAGATGGCTGGAGAATTCGATGATACCAGATACCGGAGAAGACAACTTGTCGAGAACAAGTTCTCTGTCCTGAAAAGAAAGTTCGGTGGCGATCTAAAGGCTCGAATATTCTCAATTCAGAGAAAGGAAATCGCAGGGAAAATGATTGTTTGTAACATCCACAAGTTCTTACAATTTCTCGTCATGGAGGTTTTCTACAGAGCAAAATTTGGCAGATAATAAGAAAATGCCGGATTCGATCGTCCCGATGGGAAATGTTAAGGCTGAGCATGCCCGGAAAAAGAATCGGCCGGCTTGCTATCCTTATTAGTCTCTGATTCCGGATACCGGTAAGACACAGGATTCCAGGTTTTTGGAAGATCCCTTGCTATCTGATCACCAATACCGGATAGATCCGGAAAGAAATCTTCGGTCTTTTCAGCAGGTTTTTTTGCCGTACGAGCTTCACCGCTAATCGATCCCAATGGACATTTTACACGATAAATCTTCTTGAAGAAATATTGCATAAAACCATGCCAGAGGAGCTTTCCTGCATCGGTCAGGAGTAAAAAGATGAATTTTACCCTGCGGTTCATCTCCAGCCCGGCTCCTTTTTCCCTCGTTGTTTCATTGCCGGGTGCATTTAAACATCGTCTGGAAACATTCACATCTCATCCCAGTCCACATAGAGATCAATGAGCACATTATCAGTTACCGGCACGACAAACCACCCGGTCCACCTCGATACCTTTTTTTCAGATTCAGGATTTGAAACTTCTCGCGAGGTTGTTTTTCTTGTCCGGTGAGATGGATCTGAAACTGGAAGCTCTTTCGAAATATATCGTTACCAGCCCGTCATGGGTTCGATCGCTCTCGGTCATCTTTCTTCTCTGCGGTTGTGTTGAGCTCATGGCAATTCTCGGAAGTGGAAAAAGCCTCATGCATCCAACCCTTTTTTCCCTCGCAGTTTATCTTCTTCCGGCTCTCGCTGCGTTCGCCCTCACACCCGGGCTCACACGGAAATTCCAGGGGAAACTCACGTATGAATGGTCGGGTCTCACCGCCGCTATAGGTCTCGTGATCTCGCTTTTCATCTCGCTCTCACCGGTCCTGCTTATCAGTTCTTCGTTTCCGGTTTTCTTTGCAATCTCACTTGCCTTTGTCTTTTCATTCCGTATGCTCCTCCTTGCAGCGGTTGTTGATTTTCACCTTCGCAGAGTTGTTGTTCCGGCTCTTCTTCATTCCGGTATTGCAGTCGCAGGTGCTGCACCTTTCCTCGGTCTTCAGTTTCTGCAGCTCTCAATCCTTCTCCATATCAGCTTCGCGCTTGGAGTGCTGGTATTTATCATCGTAATCGAACGTCCAATGAAAGCCAATTTCAAGGTAGGTCCACTCGAACTTGCAAACGCATTCCTTGCCCACCTTTCTGAAGGAAGCAGAAAACTTGACGATTTCTTCCGGAGTATTGGCGAGAATGTTGTCGTACCCCAGGTTTCCCTTGTCATGGAGAGGGAAGGGAAAGAAAGGATTGTTGTCACCATCCCGAATGTACATCCGGGTCCCCTCGGGGAGATTGGCGGGAGCAACCTCCCGAAAATCCTTCACGGGATGATCGGGGAGGGAGCGATGGTCTTTCACGGTTCCGCTTCGCACGATTTTAATCCGGTCGATGAAACCGAGGTCAGGAAAGCGGGTGACAGTGTACTTGCCTCACTCCCGGATATCTGCATGAACTCATTATGCACACGGGCTGCCCGGTTTCGTTCCGGATCGGTAAACGTGCTCGCCCAGGCATTTGGCGATACAATCCTTGTTGCTGCAACCCGGTCGCCGCTGGTTACCGAGGATCTTGATTTCTCGGTAGGGTTTGCAATCATGAAATCCGGAGAGAAATTTTTCCGCCATGTTGGATTTATTGATGCCCACAACTGCATGGACTCGCTCGAAGATGGGGTCTACCCGGCAACTGAACGGGCAATGGAGTATATCGGGGCTGCCGAGCTTGCGTTTTCTGCAACAGCGCAGCGGGAACAGGTTCCATTCTCCGCCGGATATGCAACCCGGAAGCTTCCCTATTCACGCACAGAAGGATTCGGGGATCTTGGAGTCCAGGTACTGGTCATCGATGCTGCAGGTCAGAGAACAGCGTATGTTCTCTTTGACGGCAATAATATGCAGACAGGGACACGGGACGAGATCCGGAAGCGATTACTTTCCCATGTAGATGAGTGCGAAGTTATGACGACCGACACCCATGTGGTCAACACGGTATCCGGCAGAAACCAGGTTGGACTGAAGATCCCGCTGGAAAAGTTTTACCATGTTGTCGAAGAAGCAGTTCTGGATGCAATTTCCGACGCTTCTCCCGCGCGCACTGCCGGTGAAACAGCATGGTGCCGGGGGATCGTGGTCTTTGGATCACAACGGGTCTCCCAGATCGCATCCACGATAAACGGGATGATGGGCTTTATCCTTCCGGTGGCATTCATTATACTGCTGGGTGCATTCCTGACAACCGCAATGGCGTACATCCTGCTTGTGTATTAAGAAAAAGAAGAGAATATTTTCCCGGGATTTATGCGCATCCAACCTTTTTATTTCTCCCGAATAGGACATTGATCTGCTTTATTTGTCGATTAGCGGCCATTTTCGCGGCAACAAAAAATTTTTCAGCAGAAATTTATTTGCCATTGATTAACAATTCAGGAGATAATTATTATTAATTTTTGACAGAAACTGATATTCATAGAATCCATGGTGAAGTATTTTCAATCCCTGATCTTTCCGCTCGACCTCCAGAGTAAAACGAGCCAGCGTCTGATCGTTGTAGCCGTTTCCCTGGCATCCCTTATCGGCGCGATCGATACAAGTATTGTCAACATCGCACAACCCGCGATTATAAAATCGCTGGATATTTCTGTCGGGATGGGTTCCCTTGTTATCATCGCGTATATGCTCACGATAGCCGGGCTGATCCTGATCATGGGAAAACTCGGCGACCGGTACGGCTTCCGTAACTTTTTCATCGGAGGTCTCGCTCTCTTTGGCATCGCATCCTTTCTTTGCGGGATAGCTCCGGGAATTCACCTGCTGATCGGGGCCCGGATTCTCCAGGGGGTTGGTGCAGCGATGTTCTCTGCAATCGGGCCGGCCATTATTACATCATATCTTCCTTCATCGATCCGTGGCAGGTCACTTGGGTACCTCATCTCCCTCTCAGCAGTTGGGTTTGCGCTGGGACCCGGTATCGGGGGTTTCATTACTGATTATGCCGGGTGGCGCTGGATCTTCTTCCTCAACCTTCCGATAGTCCTGCTTGCCATTATCCTCGGATGGTACTGTGTCCCCCGCCCGCAGAAAAAGGAACTACCGGAACGATCAAATTTTACCGGCGCGCTCACGTTTATCATAAGCCTCCTCCTGCTCCTCTCAGGATTTTCTCTTCTTCAGGTTCCCGGGACTCCGGACAGTATCCTCCTTATGCTCTTTACCGCAGGAATCACTGCCGCGATTGTCTTCATCATTCTTGAGAGGAAAAATCGGGATCCGCTCATCAGCCAGGAACTTCTGCATAATCGTAACTTCCTGTACGGTATTCTGACATCCCTGATCATCACCATGCTTTTTTCCGGGGTAACGTACCTGATGCCGCTGTATCTGGTAAATTCCCGGCACCTTGATCACTCAACAGCGGGACTTATCATGACAATGCCTGCTCTTCTTTCGATCCTTGTTGCCCCGCTTGCAGGAAGCCTCGCTGACCGGCACGGGAGCATTGGCATATCAGCGATCGCGACAGGCCTGGCAGCTGCGGGGTTCCTTGTTTTCTTTACCTTCAACCCGATGACCCTCCTTGTTATTATTGTGGCAGGGATGGTTGTCACCCGGGTCTCGACCGCCGCATTTTTCGGCCCGAATGCCCGGCTTATTATGGGACATTGTTCCCCGGATTCAGTAGGAAATGGATCGGGCGTGATGATGACTGCACGCCATGTGGGGATGGTCATGGGAATTGCCTTTTTCCAGAACATCTTTGCGCTCAGGATGTACGCAGCCGGGATCCCCCGTGACGGGACCCTGCTTGTCCCCCGGCTTACTCCCGAACTCTCCGTGCTCGGGTATCAGGCAGTCTACCTTGCGGCATTCTTCCTGTGCCTCATTGTCATAGGTATCAGTCTCTACACCCGGGATGTCCCGGGAGATGCCTGAATTTTCACAGAAGCCGGACATCCCGGGATTCTACACCTTTCTTTGGCACAGATCAGGAAAAACACGAAACAGAAAAAATTATTTCCGGGTTGCTGCCCGTACCGCTGATTCTTCATTGTCAAAAATGGAATGGGGCGTTGCAAACCCCGATACCGCGAGGATGTGGTCGACAAACGGGCTTGTGGAAAATACTCCAAACAAGAGACCCTCGGATTTTGCCACCTTCCCGATAATCAGGAGTGCGCGCAGAGCAGAACTGGAGAGGTATTTCGTCTGGGAAAAATCACAAAACAGGGCTTTTGGCTCCCTTGCTACGAGTTCCCGGAGTTCCTTCTCAACAACCTGAGCTGCAATATGATCAATCATGGGGGGCATTGCAGCGATAATGACCTCTCCCCGGTTTCGTACCTCACACAACACTTTCCTCACTCGTCCGGGTTGGTTTCACCGATAACTCTTTTTTAAAAACCCGGCATAAAAGGCTGCTGAAATTTTTACAAAGAACCCTTCCACTGGTGAACAACAAAAGGAACTGTTCACCAACAATTCCGGGAGCAGAAAGGGGGTCCCGGAAAGCAGTTCAATTTTCAATTACACTATAGTTCAAGGCTTCATCAATTCCTATTGTTTAAATTCTCGTATCCCCTAGCGATCCTTATGACATGGTCTGAACCCCACTGGGGGCTGTATCCCGCGATCCCGGGGGTGCGCAATTGAATCCTGAGGAAAACCTGCTCGTTGCCGTAATTGACGATACCATCCATACGGACACACCCCACGGCAACGCAATAAAACGAATCATGAAAGGACTCGAAGAGTTTGGCATTCGTGTCGCAGCCATCGCTTCACCTGCTGACGCACGTGCTGCATACTCCAATCTTCCTGAAGTCAGTTGCATCCTCATCAACTGGAATCTTGGTGGTGACACGACAAAAAAGCACAAGGATACGCTCCAGCTCATTGACGGGATCCGAAACCGTGACGAAGACATCCCGATATTCCTGATGGCCGAACCGACCGGGGAGACCCCTGCTTCGCTCACTATCTCCATGATCCGGGAAATAAACGAGTACATTTACGTAATGGAAGATACTTCGGAATTTATCGCCAGACGTATCAAAGCCGCAGCGAAGCGGTACCATGACCGGCTTCTTCCCCCGTTCTTTGGCGAGCTCGTAACGTTCTCCGAAGATTTCGAATACTCGTGGCATACTCCGGGGCACGCCGGTGGCACCGCATTTCGTAAAACCGCGGCTGGAAGGCTTTTTTACAATTTTTTTGGCGAACAACTCTTCCGATCCGATCTTTCTATCTCGGTAGGGGAACTCGGCTCGCTCCTTGATCATTCAGGGCCGGTTGGTGATGCAGAGAGGTACGCAGCAAAAGTCTTTGGCGCGGATATGACCTATTTTGTGACAAACGGGACATCGACCGCAAACAAGATCGTGTACTTTGGCCGGGTGACCGATGATGACATCGTGCTTGTTGACCGAAACTGTCACAAATCGGCAGAACATGCCCTCACGATGACCCACTCTGTCCCGGTCTATCTCATTCCAACCCGTAACCGGTACGGGATCATAGGCCCTATCCCCCCGGAAGAGATGTCCCGGAAAGCAATCGGCGCAAAGATTGCGACAAGCCCGCTTACAAAAAACCTCCCGGACAAAAAACCCGTCCACGCCGTCATCACCAATTCCACGTACGATGGCTTGTGCTACCATGCAAAGGATGTTGAGGAACTTCTCGGGAAGAGCGTCGACAGTATTCATTTTGATGAAGCGTGGTATGCATATGCCCGGTTTAACCCGCTTTACCGGGACAGGTTTGCCATGCGTGATGGGGCTCAAAATGAGAAAGGGCCGACGGTGTTTGCAACGCAGTCGACGCACAAACTTCTTGCAGCACTCTCCCAGGCCTCCATGATCCATATCCGGAATGGCCGGGTGCCAGTGGAACACTGCCGGTTCAACGAGGGGTTCATGATGCACAGCTCGACATCTCCGCTCTACACCATCATCGCGTCTCTCGATGTTTCTTCGAAAATGATGGACGGAGCTTCAGGACGACAGCTTACTACCGAATCCATCGAGGAAGCGATACGGTTCCGCAGGATCATGGCCCGGGTGGAAAATGAGATCGGTACCGGCAGGACAAAGCCCGACTGGTGGTTCCCGATGTGGCAGCCGCCAACAGTTACCGACCCAAAGACAAAGAAGAAGGTTCCCTTTTCCGAGGCGTCTCTTGAAATGCTCCGCGACAATCCCTCTGCCTGGGTGCTTCACCCGAACGATAAATGGCACGGGTTTACCGGTCTTCCGGACAATTACTGCATGCTCGATCCGATCAAGGTAACGATCCTCATGCCCGGGGTAAAAGATGACGGGACGCTCGCTGACTGGGGAATTCCTGCCGCGATTGTAGTTAAGTTCCTTGACACACGGGGAATTATCAACGAAAAATCCGGGGATTATTCCATCCTCTTCCTCTTCTCCATCGGAATTACCAAGGGAAAATGGGGAACCCTTATCACGGAACTTTTTGAGTTCAAACGATTGTACGATGAAAATGTTCCCCTCGAAGAGGTCTTCCCGGATCTCATAGCCAAATGGCCGGAGCGTTACTGCAATAAGACCCTGCAGGAACTTGTACGCGAGATGCACGCGTTTAAACGGGATCACCGCATGTGTGAGCTTCTCCAGGAAGCATTCTCTCTCCTGCCTGAATCCGCTCTATCGTACTCCGATGCTTATAGAAAACTTGTACGGAACGAGGTCGAACAGATCCCGATATCCAAAGCAGGCAACCGGATCGTAGCAACCGGAATTGTTCCTTATCCCCCGGGCATCCCACTCCTCGCTCCGGGTGAGCGGACCGGCGGGCAGAAAGCCCCGGTTCTCCAGTACCTCAAATCAATGCAGGACTTTGATAACCGGTTCCCGGGTTTGGAACATGACACTCACGGTATCGAAATTATCGGGGGAGAGTACGTGATGAATTGCGTGAAGGAGAAGAGACGATGAGCGAAGAGGCAGCGGATAAAAACAGCCTTCCATCAAAAAAGGTACTTGGACTTTTTGCGCTCGCCATGATCAACGTGGCTGCAGTCTTGAGCATCAGGAATTTTCCATCGATGGCAGTATACGGATGGTCTTGTATCGGCTGGTACATTATCGGGGCCATCCTCTTCCTGATACCTATATCGCTTGCCGGAGCAGAACTTGCGACCGGGTGGCCGGAAGGCGGTGGCGTTTATGCCTGGGTCAAACAGGCATTTGGGGAGAAAGGCGGCTTTACCGCACTCTTCTGCGAGTGGTCGAACAACCTTGTCTGGTTCCCGACTGTCCTCTCATTCATCGCCTCAACGCTTGCATTTGCTCTTACCCCGGCACTTGCCGCAAGCCCATATTACATGTTCAGCGTGATGATGATCGCGTTCTGGGGTACGACTGCTATTGCCTATTTTGGGGAAGAGGCATCCACAAAATTTGGAAATGTCGGAGTTATTCTCGGGAGTATCATCCCGGCAATTCTCATTATTCTTCTTGGACTGTGGTGGCTTGGTTCCGGCCAGTCGCTTGTTCTCCCGCCGTTAACCGTGGGGGCGATGATCCCCACCATCGATTTTACCACCCTGCCATTCTTTGCAACAATCATCCTTCTCTTTGCAGGAATGGAGATGGCGAGTTTCCATGCCCTTGAAACAAAAAATCCCCAGAAGGACTTTCCTCAAGCGATGGCCTTGTCCGCAGCAATCATCGTTGTCTGTACGGTTCTTGCAACCCTTGCCATCGCGATAGTTATCCCCGCGGATCAGCTCAACCTGGCATCCGGGGTCATGCAGGCAATCCAGTACTTCTTTACCGCTGCCCACATTCCCGGCCTGGTAGCGCCTATGGCGGTCCTGATAACCCTTGGCGGGGTTGTATCTCTTGCAGCCTGGCTCATCGGCCCGGCAAAGGGACTCGGCATTGTTGCTGAAGAAGGAAACATGCCCCCTATGTTCGATAAGACCAACAAATACGGGGCGCCGGTGGCAGTTCTTGTCGTGCAGGCCCTCATCGGCTCGCTTATCTCCCTTCTCTACGTCTTCCTTCCCTCGGTAAACCAGGCTTACTGGATCCTCTCGGCAATGACGGTGGAACTTCTGTGTATTGTTTACATCCTGGTCTTCGCATCGGTGATCAAGCTCAGATACAGCCAGCCGGACAAAATCCGCCCCTTCACCATCCCAGGCGGAAGAGCCGGGATATGGATTGTCGGGGGGCTTGGACTATTCGGGACCATCCTTGCATTCGTTGTCGGGCTCATGCCCCCATCATTCTTTGCATCCAACGGGCTCGCATACGTATCCTCGGTCCTGCTTGGCACCTTCCTCCTGGCGGTGCCACCTCTCGTATTCCTGAAATTCAAAAAGCCCGGATGGCAGAGGGCACAGGCTGCCCGGGGTGAATAAGATGAAAAACATATGTCCCATAATGGATGATGAGGTGAGATCATGAAGATGACACCCCGGCTCGAACTCGGCCTGGTGATATTCCTGGTCATGATATTTGTCATTCCAATCGGAATCACGATTTTTGTCGCCGGAGAAGTCCCTTATCGCGTTATCCCCGGTGAACCGGTGAAAGATGCTGCACAGCTCGCCGGCATTTCCGTGATCAGTGTCACGGATACCGCGTGGAACCTTTCCGGGGCAACCGGTTGGAAGACGTACGTCCTTGGCGATGATTCCGGAAACACCGTAACGCTCGCAACCCAGTCATTTGACAGTGCAGAATCACGCGACGCGGCAATCCGCCTCTATAACGCACACCCGGTCGGCAAGGGAAGACCGGCGGGAAGCCTTATCGTGATCGGTAATCAGCTAATATTTGTAACTCCGGCTAACAGTGTTCTCCTTGAGCGGATTGCACCGCACCTGCAAAAGGCGATTGCTCCATAATTGAAGATAAGAATATTTTCCCACCTTCTTTTTCCCGATTACCGGCGAATAAGTAAGAGTAACCATGGACGATCTCCCCACCGAAGAAGAGCCCTGTGAACTGTGTGGCCTGTGCTGCCGTATCTTCGGTCCCGGCATAACGCCCACGATCGCGAATGTCTATACCTGGATCGAGCAGGAGAGGACCGATATCCTGCGGTGGTACATTGCATTCGTGGAGAAGGGTGGGCCGGTAAGCTGCCTCGATCTCCGGCCGGAAGATCTTGCAGACATTGTCTCTTTCGAGCTGCGCGATCCGGATACCGGGGGTTATGTCCCCGTATGCCCGTTTCTGAAACGAGTTGCGAAGAACCGGTACCTCTGCGGAATTCATCAGCTCAAGCCGGAAATGTGCTGCAACTACCAGCCATGGGTGTGGGGAGAGACGTATTTCAACCAGTGCAAAATCCTGAAGAAGGGCAATCGGAGATGCCGGTGGCCAAGCTGAAAGGTTATTCCGGGTCAGAAAACATGAAATTTCCCGTTTCTTTTTAGAGAAAATTCCGGACCCGGGGAACTTTTCTCCGAAGTATTGCAGCGGTAAAAATCGAGGGTACCTGATGAATTCCCCGTCAATTTACCCATAAGGAAAGACAATGACCCTGTCGGGCTCTCCGCAAATTTTATTCAAGGTATTTTTCCGTCGTGGGCGAAAATAAATGAGATCCTTAACACTCAAAATGGCTGTTTCTCGTAGGTTATATCGACACTGTCGAATTGATTGAGATCGCTTACCCGCAAGGGAATAAACCGGCTCAAAGGAACAGGATTATTGAGGAACAAGGACTCGGTATAACTGAATCTGGAAGCAAGCTTTCCTTGTGATCTGATGTTAAAGCGTGACCGTATAATTTGCCGGGTGAACATTCGTGGGATTTACTATCGCGGATACTTTGACAAAATTTCATTGGGGATCTGCGATGCAGTCCTGGCACGGTGAAAGGTACGCCAGCTGGGTCTGGCCAGAAGATCCTATGGTATAATCCCGCAAAAAAATCTGGTACCCCGCAGGAGTGAGGGCAATAATTTTCGGGGATGGATGGGCAAACCCTGTTTTACAGGATCTTAAGGGTGGTGAAGTTAAGGGTGGTGAAGTTTTTCCCAGAATCGGCAAATATGCCGTTAAAAAAGGGGTGTTGACGGAATCCTGACTTGTTTATCCCAGTTCATCCCATCGTGAGCGCTTGCGGTAAATGATTACACCGACGATAACAAGAACAACAAGGACCACACCGGCTCCAATTACCAGTACACCTGATTTGAAAATCCCAAAAAACATTCCGATAATATCAGGAACGGTTCCTATTTCACGTTGCCGGGCAAGAGCATCAGTATAGGATTCATTTCCTTTCGCGAAGGCCTCCTGTGCTTTGGAACGCGCCACATCATAGGAACCACTGTTTATTGCGTCATTCGCGTTCGAAAGGAATCCAACGGCCAGCTCACGTTTGGCCACTATCGCGGGTAACTGTACATCATTTGTTGTTGACTGGTTGCCTTTGAACCAGGCAATGATGGCATCGACATTAATAATTGGGACTTGTGCGGATGCAACTTCATTCTCAGCCCATGCCTTATCAAGAGCTTTCCCTCCATCCTGAATTGCCGTGAGTGCTGCATTAAGGTATTCTATTACAGTTTTATAGGCATTCGATGGTTGCGCCTGGGCATTCGCGATATCCTGATTCGCTTCATTATATTTTGCTTCTGCTGCAGAGGTATCGATACCGATCGCTGCCTTCTCGTCAATGTTCGCCCGGAACGTCTGGAGATCGGCCTGGCGGGCAGCAATTGCTTCCTTGACATTTTCGGGGTTGACAACCGTTGCGAGCTTTATAACCTGAGTACTGGTTATCGCATTGCCGCGGGCATCGTTCTCGGTTATCCGGACGATTATTTTATCACCGGTAGTGGTAACAGTGGGAGTAGTTCCCTCAAGGGTAACCCGTACCGAAACCTCATCCCCGGATTTATAACTTAACTCAAAACCCGTGATATCGAGGCTTTTTCCTCCCTGGACCGGACGCAAATTTTCAACACCATTTACGATAATGGTATACGTCCACGTCGGTTTCTCGAGATCCGTATAGAGCATCAGATCGTCAGTGGATGGGAACTGCCCGGAATTATCGATTTTGAACGAAACCGTAACCGGTGTGCTGGGATTTATCGAACCCGTAGGATCCTGAGTGTAGGATGTTACAGTGAATGCAGATACTACCGGAACACAAAAAATCAAGAAAATGGCGATTACAGCCCATTTGATTAAACCCTTCATCATCTACCTCACTCAAACAAAGGCTCAATGCCTTCTTCAAACATACTCGATTTTTTCTCCTTTGACTTAATAACATCTTCTTTTGTTTCTTTCGCGATGTCAAGAAGTTCTTTTATCCGTGGGGCGTTGCCAACAGTCGCCAACATCACCACCGCCGCTACGTATTCGCTGTTCACGGGATAATCTCCGCCTCGAACTTCAACGCCGGCAATATTTTCTTCGACCCAGCTCTTTGCCTTCTCGACACCCTTCCGGTCCATCTCATCCGGAGGGCCGGCGAGAAGCACGAGCGCACGCTCTGCAGTGGAGTAATCGCAGGGAAGAGTGAGACGGCCAAGCATTGCACGACGAACAAGTGATACAATTTTCGCTGAACGATCTTCACCCATCAAGACCTGCTCATTTGCTTCCTTTTTGGGTCCGAACTTATCCTTTAGTCCCCCAAAGATTCCTTTCTGCTGTTTGGATCGTTTACTGAGAACTTCACTCACGGCATATCCGACGGATGTAATGCCCCCGCCCCGGAGGGTGTTGATAATCTCGCTTGAGTCAACGACCATTTCTCCAACGCCCATCCTTCCGCTGACCTCTCCGGCCCGGAACAGGACACCGAATCTCCGTACGACTTCATTGTTCAGTCGCTGAAAAGCAGTTTTTACACTCTCACCTTCATTTTTCCAGGCACTGTTATCGAAAATAAACGTGTTATCCGCTTCATTTACGAGCGTCGTGAGACTTCGGGCTGCATTATAGGAATAGAGTCTCCCTTCCTCCGGGGCAGGGATAATGCCAATCGCGTAAACCGGTTCACGGTAGATTCGTTTGAGATGGCGGGCAAGAACCGGCGACCCTCCGGACCCGGTACCCCCTCCAAGACCTGCAACGATGACGAATGCGTCAACATCATGCGTGCCACGGGTGTCGATAGCACTGATGATGCTGTCGATTTCATCGGCAGTGACACGGGCGCCGGTCACGTTGTCGGTGCCTACCCCGTGACCCTTCACCATCGTCTGACCGATAAGAATCCGGTCTTTCATTTCGATATTTTTAAGTCCCATCAGATCGGTTCGTGCGGTATTGACGGCAATACCCCGGAAACTGCTCGTTCCGAGCTTCTTATCCTGCTCGATAAACATATCGACAATTTTGCCGCCCGCTTGACCAAAACCTATGAAAAATACGCGCATCTGGTGACACCATCCAATGGGCTACAGGTAATTATTTTCATTTGATTCTTTTAAGTCCTTTTGCTGTGATAAATCTTTAATTCGACAGTACAAAAACTTTCTTCCCGGTTTACGAGGTTCCTGTTCGATTTTCAGGAGAATACGGAGCCTTTTTCATTTCGCTGTGAAAATACTATAGATCACCAGTATGAAAATCGGAATAATCGGGGGAGGACTGACCGGACTTTCAGCAGCCCATGCACTTCTTCCCGGTCACGAGATCGAGATCTTTGAAAAAATGCCTTTTCTGGGAGGATGTCTCTCCTCATACCGAATCGATGACTATTGGATCGAACGGTATTACCATCACTGTTTTGCCGGGGACCGGCACCTGTTCTCCCTGATTGAAGATCTTGGTCTTTTTGATAAACTTGAATGGCGAACCGGAACAACGGGATATTATGCCAATAATACTCTCTATCCCTTGAATTCTCCCGTCGAGATCCTCAAATATCCTGAACTTTCCCTTTTCGATAAAGCAAGGCTTGCACTGCTTACGTTGAGATCAAAAAAGATGGATCTTGGCACGCTTGACGATGTTTCCGCAGAAGAATTTATTGTCAGTCGCCTTGGGCGAAATGTATACGCCTCATTCTTTGAACCCCTGTTAAAGAGTAAATTCGGGGAGCGGCGGAAGGAAGTGTCAGCTGCCTGGCTCATCAGCCGGATCGCGATTCGTTCGAACCGCGGTGTTTCCGGGGAACACCTCGGCTATCTTACCGGGGGATTTCACACCCTTATAGATTCGCTCGAACACTCCATTGAGAGCCGGGGCGGAAAAATAAAGAAAAGCAATCCGGCAGTATCAGTTACAAAGTCACACGATACGTGGGAAATTAACGGCATCCCCTTCGATGTGATCATTTCGACGATCCCTCCTCACGAACTGGAAAGGATCGGGGGGCCGGAACTTCCGGTAATTCCCTATCAGGGGGCTGCCTGCGTAACTCTCGGTATGGGCAGGGAAGTAACAAAAGGAATTTACTGGCTGAATATGAAAGATCCCGCCCCTTACGGTGCTGTTGTCACGCACACCAATTTTATCCCGTCAGAGCGCTATGGTGAACATATTGTATATCTGGCATCCTATTTCTCCGGTTCGCTCTCCCACGATACTGAAGAGAGGATGCTTGAAGATTTTTGTTCGAGATTTTCTGTTGAACGCAAGGAGATCCACTGGCACAAAATTGCAGTAGATCCATGGGCAGGGCCTGTTTATTCTACCGGGTACCGCTCGCTTATCCCGGACTACGAACAGCACGGACTGTTCATGGCGGGAATGTTCTCTCTTCCCAATTATCCGGAGAGAAGCATGGAAGGATCGATCAGGGCCGGGTTTGAGGTTGCCGACAGGATTAAATCACGGGGTTCCTGATGGCGGTTACTGAAGTAACGGCGATAATCCCGGTATTTAATGACCGGATTTCACTCGAAACTGCAATTCCCCGGTCGATCGAGACACTTTCCCGGATAACTGATAACTATGAAATTCTCATTGCGGAGGATGGCAGTACCGATGGAAGTACAGAGTGCGCACGACAATGGGAACAAAATGACCCCCATGTCCGCCTCCTGCACCGGGATGACCGCCAGGGGCGGGGGAAGGCACTTAACCGGGCTATCGGCTCAGCAAAAGGGACTATTGTCTGCTATTACGATGTCGATCTCGCAACAGATATGCAACATCTCCCGGAGCTGATCGGTGCTATCCGTGAAGGTGCGGACATTGCCACCGGATCAAGACTTCTCCCCACAAGCGATATTGTCAGGACAGAGGGCCGTGAGATCGCAAGCCGCGGTTATAATTTCCTCGTGAGAATGATTCTTGGCAGCAGGATTTTCGACCACCAGTGCGGGTTCAAAGCGTTCAGGAAGAGCCGGATTCTCCCGATACTCCCGCTTATCCGCTCGAACCACTGGTTCTGGGATACCGAACTGCTTGTCCGGTCCCAGAGGCTGGGTTATTCGGTCAGTGAATTCCCGGTCCGGTGGCGGGCTGGCAAAGGGACAACGGTAAGGATAAAGGATATTTTCGAGATGGGTTCATCCATTCTCCGGCTCTGGTGGCAGATCCATGTATCGAAAGATTAGCGCGATTGTCGTCCCGACGGTTATCGCTGTCGGTATTATTGCATACATGCTGTTCAATGTAAAGGACCAGCTTTTTCTTGCACTCCAGCACATTACACCCGCATACCTGATCATCGGGATTGTTATCTGCCTGTCTGCGTGGTGGCTGAGGGGATGGCGGTATCACGTCATACTCCGTGGCCTGAACTATCAGGTTCCGGTTGTTGTCTCAACAGCCTGTGTCTTTGTAAGCCAGACTGCAAATCTTGTGGTACCAGCACGTCTTGGAGATTTTGTCCGGGTTTTTATCCTGAAACACGAGTATAATACGACCTATTCTGAGGGGGTCTCTTCCCTTGTCGTGGAGCGCGTCTTTGATATCGTCACGGTTGCACTTCTTGGAGCCTTATCACTGTTCTTTGTCCTGAATGCACCGTCGTGGATTTACACTCTTGTTGCTGTGCCGCTTGTTGCAGGTATTGCCTTTTTTATTTTCTTACGATGTACCGGAAAATGCAGCTCCGGTAACAAATACTTCCAGATCGTGCTGACTATGCTTCACGAGATCGAGAGAGCCTCGCTCTCGGTGCGATCACTTCTTGTCCTTGGGATGTCTTCGATTATTATCTGGCTTCTCGACATAGTCGTCTGTGTTGCAGTCATCATGATGTTCCAGCAGCAGATCCCGCTTGCCATCGTAGTCCTTGCAGTTGTCATTGGGAACCTTGTAAAAGCAGTCCCGCTGACACCGGGTGGAATCGGGACCTACGAATTATCGCTGGCAATAACGTTCGGGCTTGCCGGTGTTGCCCCGGCATTTGCAACCCTGATTGCCGTGATCGATCACCTTATTAAAAATCTCGTCACACTTGCCGGGGGAATTGTATCGATCTATTTCTTCGGTGACTGGGTAATACCGAGTATAAAATCAGCGCTCGATTCAAAACTGAGCGGAGGAAAAAAATCTGACGATTGAACAGCAGGTCTTCTCTGTTATCAGCTGGCTTGCAGTTATCGCCCTGCTCCAGCTGTCGCTTTACCCATCGCTGAAAAAGACGTTCGGCAGTTTTGCTTTTCCGGTCTCGTTCTCTGCATCGCTCCTGATCTTCACGCTCATTACCTGGTATTGTGGCCTTGTCCGTCTCCCGGTTCAGCTCGGCGTTCTCCCGTTCCTCCTGCTCCTTGGGTACAACGTATACTGCAGGAATTACCGGCTCGCCGAGCTCAAAGGAGAATGGCGATGGGCGGCATTGTTTCTCATCTGCTTTTTCCTGATGGTTGATGTCAGGTTCGTGAACCCGACGATATCCTATGCGGAAAAATTCATGGACCACGCATTCCTGGAATCCATTATCCGGAACCCGGTTGTACCGCCGCTCGATCCGTGGTTCTCGGGAGGCACGCTGAATGTATATTACTACCTCGGGTACTGGATATTCGGCTGCCTTGCAATAGTGAGCGGAGTTCCTTCAGGGATTGCATTTAACCTTGCACTGCCGACAGTATTCGCTCTTGCCGCTGTGAATATCTATGCAATCGGGACTCTCCTGCTCGACCGGTTCCGCTGGATGCCACTTTTGTTGTTTTTTATCCCCAATCCGTCATTCTTCTGGCAGTTTTTCCAGGGAGAAAGCACTCTCTTCCATGGTCTGGGACAGCACCCGCTCGATAACAAATACCATCAATGAGTATCCCCTTTTTTCGTTTATCTGGGGGGATGTCCACGCCCATGTTGTCTCGATCTTCAACCAGGCCTTTCTCCTCTTCCTGCTCCTCTTTGCCTACAAACGATGGATAACTCTCGGCAGCCGTGGAAAATGGTTTATTACAGCCCTTATTGTACTCAGCCTCGGGGCTATGCCGCTCATCAATACCTGGGACGTCCTGATCTACGCACCCGTCACCATGATCGTTGGAGCGGTGATCCTCTGGAAATCCAACGGAATTGAATCTATCCGGAAATCATGGAAATATCTTCTTGCAATTCCACCTGTTGCAATCCTGCTCTACCTCCCGTTTTATCTCCAGCTCCAGACACACACGGGGGGGATCGGAATCGTGCGATCCCCGTCAGACCCGGTTGAATTCCTTCTTGTGAACGGGTTCTTTATAGCACTCATCCTCGGTTTTCTCATAAAGGACATTGCAAGACGCCCTTACCTGCTTGTTATTGCACTCCCATTCCTGCTCACGGGATATTGTGCAGCAGCAATCGCAGCGATACCGGTGGCTTACCTCCTCACCCGCATTCTTGTTGATAAGAAGGAGGATTTTGCCGATATTCTTGCCTTCTTCGGCCTTGGTATCCTCATCTTCTGCGAGATTTTTTTCTTAAAGGACAATATGGGGGATACCTACTTCCGGATGAATACAGTATTCAAAGCGTATCTTCCGGCATGGATCATGCTCGGGATCGCTTCCTTCTCCATGGCGGGAAAGTATCTCACGGAACGTGTCCCTGTTATCCCGCCAAGGATTACAGCTGCACTCCTGGTTCTGGCTATCGGGGGATTATTCCTGCTGCCTCCGGTTGTATCGTACAACTCCGGCTATGGGACGGGAACTCTTGACGGCCTCGCGTACCTGAATGAAACACATCCCGGGGATGCGGCGGCCATCCAGTATCTCCGTACCCTTCCGGGGGATGAACGGATCGTGGAAGCGGAAGGAGGAGATTATTCGTACTATTCACGGGTATCATCGTTTACCGGGATCCCGGCGATAATCGGAATGCCGTTCCACGAATTCATGTGGAGAAGCGATGATACAGGTTGGTTCAACGCGCGGAAATCCGATATTAAGACGATCTATGAGAAGCCCGACAGGACAATCCCGCTTATGGAGAAATACCATGCAACTCTTCTCTGTATCGGTGATTCCGAGCGCGAGAAATACTCGGTAAATATAACCCAATCCGGGCTTAAGAAAATTTATTCCGCGCAAGGAACAGACATTTACCGCCTGTTACCATCCGGATGATTTCTCCGTGAGTCTGGCCGGCTGCCCCGGTCATTTCCTTTCCCGGGAATACCGGATTCACAAACCTTTATTTCCGCTCCTGTCGAATTGATATGGCTACATCATTGTTGAAACTGATGAGTAATGAAGGAGCACGCTACTCCTGAATGAGGTGAAATATGGCAAAAGGCTACGTAAAAACCGAGGCTCCAGAAGAGCTCCAGAACAAGGCGCTTGAAGCCCTTGAAGTTGCACGGGACACAGGGAAAGTCAAGAAGGGATCCAACGAAGCGACAAAAGCCATCGAGCGCAGTGTTGCACAGCTCGTTCTCATTGGCGCAGATGTCGAGCCCGAAGAGATTGTTATGCACCTTGCTCCCCTCTGTGACGAGAAGAAAATCCCGTACATTTTCATCAACAAGCAGAACGATATCGGTGCCGCAAGCGGTCTCGATGTTGGATCCGCCGCAGCCGCAATCGTAAAGCCCGGCAAGGCAAAAGAAACGATCGATGACCTTGCAAAGCAGCTTGCCGCGCTGAAGGCGTGAGGATTCCACTATGGCAGACGATGCAACGCCAGCCGAAGTGATCGAGGTTGTCGGCTCAACCGGCATGCATGGAGAGGCAATGCAGGTAAAGTGCCGCATCCTTGATGGCAACAACAAAGGCCGGATTATCACCCGTAACACGGTAGGTCCGATCCGTGAAGGAGACATCATTATGCTCATCGAAACCGAGCGCGAAGCCAAGAAACTTTCGAGGCGGTAACCATGGTTGAACAACACATCTGCAGCTTCTGCGGGGAACAGATCGAGCCCGGCACCGGAAAGATGTTTGTCAAGAAAGACGGCACCATTTTCTGGTTCTGCAGCACCAAGTGCCAGAACAACCAGAAACTGGGAAGAGTACCTCGCAAGGTCGAGTGGACCGCAGCAGCCCGTAAGGCAACCGGCAAAACCGGCAAAGAGTGATCCCCCATGGACCGCAGCTTTGTCATGATCAAGCCCGACGGGGTCCAGCGCGGTCTTGTTGGCGAGATTGTCTCCCGGCTTGAAGCCAAGGGCTTAAAGCTCGTTGCAGCGCGGTTTGAGAAACTTCCTGAAGCGCGGGTGACGGAACAGTACAAGGAACACCTTACAAAACCCTTCTTCCCGGGTCTTAAGGTGTACATCATGGGCGGACCCGTTTTCCTTATGGTCTGGGAAGGCAGGAATGTCGTCTCGATTGTCAGGAAAGTTATCGGTGCAACCAACCCGCAGGAAGCAATGCCGGGAACAATTCGCGGCGATTTCGGGATCGATATCGGACGCAACGTTATCCACGCATCAGACTCGCAGGAAAGTGCAGACCGCGAGATAGCGATCCACTTCAAACCAGCCGAGCTTACCACGTACACGCGGATCGATGAATCCGTGCTCTACGAATACTAATTTTTTTACAATTTTTCCATTTCAGAAATTTCCTCGGGATTTTGGTTGACTTTTCCTCTGTGCCCGGGTTCACGTTCTTCATCGCTTCTGATCCGTTTGTCCGGAACACTATCACGATTGGAGAAAATTGCGCAGCATGTTTTGTTTAGAACCTGAGTTTTATCTAAATTGTTCTCGCGATGACGGGGTTTAAGAATTAAAAAAAAGTGAAGCCTTGCCGGAAAATTCATGACTACCCGGGCCGGGAAACCAGGTACACCATCCAGGCAAAAATACTCAAGGCACAGCTCCGTGAAAAATTTTGTAAAGTATTTTACTGGATTATACAGTAATTACTTTACAATATCAATATCCGGGAGAGGGAAAAAAACCTGTTTACGTCAAAGATCATTGTGGTTTTTCGTGGACTGCCGCTCCTTTCTCAATGTGGACATAAGTGACCCCTCCCAAAAATTTTTAAAATTTTCAACATGAACACCGAATTTTAACGATAAACCTGGCGAAAAAGTCCAATTATCCGGTTTTTCGGAGCTGATTTCAGCCATGCATTCATGCCCGGTTGCTCGGGAATCATGCACGATTGTTGTATACAAAAGCCGGGTGCCTGCTGAACATAAAATCCATAACCAAACACGGAATTCTCCCCCATCGCATGCGAATATTTCCCCGATTTTACTGGCAGGAATTATTCGGCAATCAATCGCACCATAATATCTATTAACCGGCAACACCGCACCTATCTCTGATGACCGGAGATCTCCTGAGTTTTACCTTACTGTCGCTCTCTTCGGTCCTGATTATTGTCAACCCGCTTGGTGCAACGCTTGTTTACGTCTCCCTGACCCAGTCGATGGAGCGACCCGCAAGGGACATGGTTGCACGTGACGCGTGCCGATCTGCTCTGGTTATTCTCCTTATCGTTGCGATCGCGGGAACATGGATCCTGCAGCTTTTCGGTATCACGCTCGAAGCATTCCGGATTGCAGGAGGAATTCTCCTGTTCGGCATCGGTATGGAAATGGTGTACGCTAAAACATCCCGGACAAAACTGACGGCAACAGAAAAATATGAATCCCGGGAGACGGACGATGTTGCGATGATGCCGCTTGCAATACCGATGATCGCGGGCCCGGGTGCAATTACAACGACAATTGTCCTTATGAATGAAGCAACCGCAATAACCCTGCCCGCCGCAGGAATAGTTATCGCATCGATCCTCGTTTCAATTGTGATCACATATTTTATGATGCGGCATTCCGATAATATCATGAAGAAGATTGGACAGCGGGAGTACCGGGCGATCAATCGTCTTATGGGGATGCTCCTCATCGCAATTGCGGTCCAGTTTGTAATCAATGGCATTCGGGTGGCATTTCCCATGTTTGCCGGAGGATAGGCATGGTTGAATGGGATCTTACATCGGTTGGAATGGTGCTTATCGGCAGCAGCATAACGGTTGCGGGAATTATTATCGGCGTCATGCTTCTTGGAGTCAAGATGCCAATCGCCCCCTTCCTGTTGCTTACAACAACCATTCTTGTCGTTATGAGTGCAGTTGTGATCCTGTATGCACAACCACGCAATGCCACACCGTAATTCAGATCCCGGAAAAGATCCCGTCCGGATACGGGTATGCAGTGCCCAGCTCACGAGCGTGTGGGAAGATCCAAAAAAAACTCTTGCAAAAGCCGAGAGTATGATCCAGTATGCGGCTGGCTGTGACGCAGATATCATCTGTTTTCCCGAGCAGTTTGCGACCGGCTGGGATCCTCATTCTTCGGAAAATCTCCAGGGACCGGAAGGCTTGATCGTTTCTTCACTCCGGAGGTTTGCCGGGGGGAATAACATTGCAATTCTCGGCTCATTTCGCGAAAGCACAAGTTCAGGTCCAAAAAACACTTCCATTGTTATCGGAAAGGACGGCGGGATCCTTTCTTCATATTCCAAGATCCACCTGTTCTCCCACGCAAAGGAGAACGAATTCTTCGTGCCCGGGGATGAACCCGGGATCTTTTGTATGGGCAGCCTTCGCTGCGGTGTTGCGATCTGCTATGATCTGCGGTTTCCGGAACTCTTCCGCATGTATGCGAGGAAGGGTGTACAGGCAGTATTTGTTCCGGCGGCCTGGCCTGAAAGCAGGATTCACCACTGGGAGCTGTTTATTCAGGCCCGTGCGGCAGAGAACCAGATGTACATTGTAGGAATCAACACCACAGGTACAACGCCTGTCGACCGGTACTCTGGTGCTTCGATGACTGCGGATCCCGCCGGGGCCATTATCGAACGTGCGGGCGATGCGGAACAGCTCATCTTTTCTGACCTTTTTCCTTCCATTGTCGATGAAGCCCGAAGAACATTTCCCGTTGGAGGGGATTGCCGGGATGAATTATATCAGTCTCTTCAAAAATAGCCCAGGTACGAAAACAGATCTGGTACCGTCTGAAGGCTCCGCGGGTACTCCGGATACCGGCACGAACGGCAGGCATTTATTCCCCATTACCAAAACCGCACGCCTATATGTATCCGGATGACCAATGATATGCCATGTACCATCTCGCATGCGTCAACTGTGGAGCCACCTATCCCGCTGACGAGATTATCTACAATTGTAAAAAATGTGGTCACCTGCTTGCGGTAAAATACCCGCTCGACGCGATTTCCGTTTCGAAGGTGAACTGGAATCGGCGGCCAATCTCCGTCTGGCGGTACCGGGAACTCCTCCCGGTGACCATCCCCCCGGTTACCTTACAGGAAGGCGGAACCCCACTCTACCATCTTAAGCGCCTTGGAGAAGAAATGGGGCTCCCGCACCTCTACGCGAAACATGAGGGAATGAACCCATCGGGCTCTTTCAAGGACCGCGGAATGACAGTCGGTGTTTCCATGGCGCTCCAGCTCGGCAAGAAGAGCGTAGCATGTGCAAGCACCGGGAATACCTCGGCAAGCCTTGCTGTTTATGCAGCAAAAGCCGGAATACCATCCGTCGTTTTACTCCCTGCGGGAAAGGTTGCTGTCGGTAAGGTGGCGCAGGCACTCATGCATGGCGCAAAGGTCATCTCTATCCGCGGCAACTTTGACCGCGCTCTTGAAATGGTTCATGACCTCTGCCTTACCCATGGTCTTTATCTCCTGAATTCCATAAACCCTTACCGGCTTGAAGGGCAGAAAACCATCGGGTTTGAGGCTGTCGACCAGCTGGGCGAGGTGCCGGACCGGATCGTTCTCCCGGTTGGAAATGCCGGAAACATATCTGCGGTGTACAAGGGACTTCTTGAACTGCAGGAACTGGACTTTATCGACAGGCTCCCGATGATGACCGGTATCCAGGCGGAAGGATCAAGCCCGATTGTCCGGGCAATCCGCGAGAAACTGCCCGAGTACATTCCCGAAGCAAATCCCGAGACCGTCGCAACTGCAATCCGCATCGGCGCACCGGTCAACGGAGAGAAAGCGCTCACCGCCATCAGGAAAACGAACGGCCTTGCCGAAACCGTTACTGATGCGGAGATCCTTGCTATGCAGAAGGATCTTGCCCGAAAGGAGGGCATTGGTGTCGAGCCGGCATCGGCAGCTTCAGTAGCAGGAATCAGAAAACTTGTTCAGATGGGCAAGATCGATCGCGACGAAAAGATCGTATGCGTCGTCACCGGCCACCTGCTCAAGGACCCGGACACGGTGATAAAACAATGCGAACCCCCAACCGAGATCGACGCAGATCTTCCCTCGCTGCTCTCTGCACTGCACTTGTAATCATCCTGGCACTTGTCCCTCCAACCGGGGCATTGTCAGCAGACTACCAGGTGTTTCCCAACGGAACAGCATACCGGGCATCAGTCGAGGTTTCCGATAGCTCACGCTATGACTTTACCGAAGCCGGCCTGCTCGGGGGCGCTTCACCATTGAAAGTCAGCGACATCCAGGTCTCGGGGAACTGTTCCCCGTCCTGCAGGTTCAACCTGACAAACCCCTCTGTTTTCGATAGCCGGATGGCAATTACGTTCGAAAAAGGAAACTACACGATCTCGTATGTAGCGCCTCTTCACGACAATAACCTGCAGGATGATTTTATTGCTCCGTACCAGGTCAATGTAAGCCTCCCTCAGGAGTTCGACGTTCGCAATCCCCTGCTTGCCGGGCTGAGCTTCGGGGCAAATGTAACCCGGAACCCGGATAATACGACGAACATCCGCTGGGAGAAGACTTCTTCATTTGATCTCCGGTTCTACGATGAAGACCGGGAGGAGCTTCTCTATCTCTTTGGCAATTTCTTTATCATTATTGCAATTGTCCTGCTCATGCCATATCTGATAACGATGCGGAAAAAAGAGTGAAGACTGCCAAATAAAATTTTTCCTGCTGTCGATCTCCCCTCTTTTCCATTATAAGGGATTTTGCATCAAAGAAATCGCAACCGGACATTGTCCGGGATCAGAACTACCCATTGTCATTCACCCGGTCGCTCCTGACGTTGACGCCAGAGCATTTTTGTGATCCGGTATTTACTCTCGTTATCACACCGGCAGACGCGGAAATGGCATATTTTCATAATCCCTGATAATGCAATGATGTCAGCCCGAACGAGGAACTTCAGGAATCGCCCAACCGGCTTGCGGTTAGACGAGGGTCTTTTGCGGGCTCCTGAGGTGCCGCCTTGCAGCCGGAGTAACTTCCCGTCCCTGGGGTGTGCGCTTGATAAAGCCAATCTGGATCAGGTAAGGCTCGTACACTTCCTCGATTGTCCGTACTTCTTCCCCTACTGAGATCGCAATGGTCTTCACCCCTACCGGGCCGCCATCAAAATCGTTTGCAACAACTGCAAGGATCCGCCGGTCCAGTTCATCAAGCCCAAGCTCATCGATCTGCATCATAACAAGAGCCTTTGCTGCAATCTCCCGGGTGATCGTGCCGTCGCCCCGGACCGTCGCAAAATCCCTCACTCTCCGCAACAGCCGGTTGACAATACGCGGCGTCCCCCGGCTCCGGCGAGCTATCTCCTCAGCCCCGTCAGGTGTGACCGGGATCTTCAGGATCGATGCGCTCCGCGTCACAATCCTGACCAGTTCGTCGGATAAATAGAGGTCGAGCCGGGAGATTATCCCGAACCGGTCCCGGAAAGGGGCACCGAGAAGGCCCTGTTTTGTCGTTGCCCCAATGAGCGTAAAGCGCTCAAGATCCAGCTTAATCGATCGGGCACTAGGGCCCTCCCCAATCATTACATCGATAAAAAAATCTTCCATTGCGGGATAGAGCACTTCTTCAACAACAGCATTAATCCGGTGAATCTCGTCAATGAAGAGAATATCTCCCTCTTTAAGGGGAGTAAGGAGGGCCGCGATATCGCCCGGTTTTTCAAGCACCGGCCCGCTAGTTGCCCGGATATCGGCTCCCATTTCCCTTGCGATAATATGCGCAAGGGTTGTCTTGCCAAGGCCCGGGGGACCGGAAAAGAGGATGTGATCCAGGGGCTCACTTCGTTTCCGGGCAGCCTCTATTGCGATCTTCAGCGAATCCTTGACCTGGACCTGCCCGATAAATTCATCGAGCCGCATGGGCCGGATCGTGATATCGTCGCATTCTTCCGGGATTGCCAGTGAAGATATAATCCGCTCGGACATCGTTTAACGCTCCTTCAGTTTTATGAGTGCCGCCCTGATAATATCCTGCACAGCAGGAGATTTCAGGTTCTGCACCACACCGCTCACTGCATCCCACGACTCCTTTTCGGCAAACCCAAGTGAGATAAGCGCACTGATCGCATCATTGACGGCCGGCGTCCCACGGCCGGCATCCGCTCGTACAAGCGTCTCGCTGACCTTCCTCATCTTATCCCTGAGTTCAAGAATGAGACGTTTGGCGCCTTTCAGGCCGACACCGGAGATCCGGGTCAGGGTCTTCTCATCCTCATTCAGGATTGCCATTGCAAATTCTTCAATCCCGATCTGGGAGAGAATATTCATCGCGGTTTGGGGTCCGATTCCGCTGACCCCAAGAAGGATACGGAACATTTCAAGTTCGCTCTGGTGGAGAAAACCAAAGAGTGTGATTGCATCCTCGCGGACAGCCATGTGGGTGAAGAGCTGGACTTTGTTCTTCGTGTTCGCCAGAATGGGGAGGGCCGGCTGGGTCACCTGCACCTGGTAGCCGACGCCATTGACATCGATAACCACCCAGCGGTCACCGGTCTGGACTGGTTCTCCACGGAGATGGGCGATCATTGTACTATCTCATGATATGGATATGACATAAGGCAATCGAAATGCCATCCGCTGCATCATCCGGTTGGGGAATTTCATCGAGCTGCAGAAGTCTTTTAATCATCTCCTGCATCTGGGTTTTGTCTGCACGGCCCGAACCCGTGATTGCCTGCTTAATCTCGTTTGGCGTATACTCCGCGACCCTGATCTGCCGCTGTTCAGCTGCGAGCAGGACAATTCCCCGTACCTCGCTCACTCCCATCGCTGAAGAGATGTTCTTTGTAAAGAATAATTTTTCAATGGCGAGATGGCTAGGGGAATAGCGATCGAAAAGGGAACTGATTTCGGTATAAATCCTGAGAAGCCGTTCTGCGTGGCGTAATTCCTTCCCGGTCTCAATACATCCATAACAGACGGGCTTCGCTTTCCGGTCCGAAACCTCTATCACTCCGTACCCGAGCCGGGCCAGTCCCGGATCGATCCCAATTACTATCATCCTTCCGGAAACTCCTGAAGAATTATTGGGAGTTCCTGTATTAAACGCGGAGCGGTAAGCAGGGTGAATGTGACCGGGATCACGGTAAGAAGATCCTGTAAGAAAATCCTGTAAGAAAAAGAGAGAAGAAGATCAGTAATTCTCGGAGAACAACTCGAAATATGCTCTCGGGTGCTCGCAGACCGGGCAATGTTCAGGAGCATCTTTGTATTCGTGGACATGCCCGCAGTTCCGGCACTTCCAGAAGACCGGAGCGGCTTTGGAGAAAACGGTTCCCGACTGGAGACCCGTAAGGAGTTTCCGGTACCTGCGTTCATGATATGCTTCAACTGTTGCAATCTGGCGGAACGTGTTTGCGATAGCGGCAAATCCTTCTTTCTCGGCAACGTCTGCAAATGCCGGGTAGAGTGTTCCCCATTCAAGCTTCTCACCATTTGCCGCGGCAAGGAGATTCTCTGCGGTCTTCCCGATAATTCCTGCCGGGTAGGAGGCGGTTATTTCAGCCTCTCCTCCTTTCAGGTGCTTGAAAAACAATTCTGCGTGTTCTTTCTCATTATCCGCAGTCTCCTGGAAGAACCCGGCAACCTGTTCATACCCTTCCTTCTTTGCGACGCTTGTAAAAAAGGTGTACCGCATGCGTGCCTGGGATTCTCCCGCAAAAGCTGCAAGGAGATTTTTTTCAGTTTTGCTTCCTTTGAGATCCATATCAAAGCCTCTCTGAACAGACTTAAAATTCAGGTTTTTATCCCGTGCCAGGGAAATACCAGACATTGTATCTATCATTCTTCCTTAAAACGCTTCCATTCCGGGGGTTGGATCCCCTCCGGGATATTTACCGGATCAATGCCCGCTGGACTGTTCTCCTCCTCAGAGGGGATAAGCAACCTTATGCGAAATAAGACGGAAAATTCCCCGAAACATCTTCCCGGGTTAAAAAGAGAAGTTCTGGTATTACTGGAGACCAAATGACTTCAGCGTAACATCGGTGTTTACCGCACCGACGTGGTATACTGATCCGGTGGAGAGCTCGTTGATGATGACCTCAGCCGGTGAGAAGAGTGAGGTGTCGATCTTATAGAAGTCGTACCCCGCCTCTTTGAAGATATCGTTGAATGGCTTGCCGTAGCCCTTGGACTTGTTGCTCGGAATCCTATCAAGGTAGTCTTTGATCTCTGGAGCCTTCATGGTGAGGCTAATCCGCCCATGATAAATGGTCGCATCGTTCGTGACACCCATAGCAAGCTTGGCTCCACGAACGGGTGGTATGGGTGCAGTTCCCATCGCTGCGATAACCTTCTTTGTGTCAAACCCAAGCTCGTTGAGCTTGTAGATCGCGGTCTCGACGCAGCGACCGGCTACCTGAATAGAGCCCACCATCGAAGATGTTGGTGCAACAACTGCACAAACATTTGCGACGTCAACGTGACACTCCTCAGCGATCTTCTCCATGACTTCTGCATTCGGAAGGTGATCGCTTTCAAGGCACATCACTGCGCAATCGTAGTCATCTTCGTACTCGATGACTTCAAACGTGTGCTTAGGCTTGAGCGAGAGCGCCCGTGCGGGGCCGCTGCCCATCGCAAAGTAGTTGCCAACCTTGACAGTCCAGCCGGCTTTCTGTGCACCAAGGCATGCAATCGATGGGAAGTCGGTATTGACATCGATAAAGGGCATCGGGAAGTCCTTGATATGACCCATCCGGAAGTTAACCTCTCCAAGACCGCCCATGCAGATCTCGGTAAATGCCCTGCCTGCCGCGTACCCGCCGCGTACGGACACCCCGCAGTCCACAATCCGTGCACCATTATCGAGCTCATGGTAGGCAGCATTGAATTCTTCTGCCAGATCTGCCAGATTATCGAAAATTTCCAGTGCCAGTTCGTTAACACTCAGCATGAATAAAAACCCCTGTTTCATAAAAAGAGGTTCTGCGTACTGATAATATTTTTCAAAACGATCCTCGCGTCAGGTAAGGGACTCAAGGACTTTTTCCGGCTCGTACCGCAGCGTAATAATCCGCGTTCTGCCTTTTCCATCGCGGTAATGAAGATTCACAAGACGCATTGCATCCATTTTCTTGATTATCTCGTAGAACCGGGTGTACCCGATAGGGGTCAGTTCCTTGAGCGATTTGAAAACATCGCCTGCGTTCATCTCGTTTTCCCGGGTACTTCGCTCTGCGAGCACTTTGAGGATCTGCCGCTCCTCGTCTTTTAAGGTTTTTACAGTTCCTGAAAGATGAAGGTACTTCGATATCGCATATGCCTTGCAGATATCTTCGCGCTCAATTGAGCGCCGTGCTGCCCGTTCGGCAGCAAGTGCTGAACGCTTGAGAAGATCGATACCGACACGGAGATCGCCACTCTTCAATGTCTGCTCCACGACGAGTTCGAGCATCTCCTCGGCAAGCACGCCCTGGTATAATCCCTGCTTCGCCCGGGCCTTCATAATCTCCCGTACCTCCTCATCGCCATAGGGGGGGAAATCAATCTCTGTCGGGAGGAAAACCGATGCTACCCGGGCATCGACAGCCCTCGAGATATCGAGATCGAGATCGCTGATGATGACAATGACACCGATTCGGGTTCCTTCATATGTCTCGTGGGACCGGAGGAGCGTATAGAGCACTTTGTTGATCTCGTTCTCGTAGAGAAGATAGTTTGCATCGTCGAGCGCGACCAGGAGAACGATCTCTTCCTTGATCAGGATCCGTGCGATAGCATCAAAGACCTGCTTAAATGAGGTTCCCGATGCCGGGGGGAGGTGACCGGCGAGCTTTTTATAGATTTGTGAGATGATGGCAAACTTGGTATTGTCAATCTGGCAGTTGATGTACACCGGTACAAGCTTTTTCGTGGTCTCCTCAATCTCGGTGAAGAGTTTCTTGACGCTTGTTGTCTTCCCGGTACCGGGGAGACCCTTGCAGACCGTGTTCAGCGGGCGGCCCCCGCGAAGCCCGGGTTTGATCTGGAACGCAAGTTCGCGCATCTGGGTATCCCGGAACTCAAACTGCTCGGGAACGTAATCAATTTCAAGTACCTCCGGGTCGCGGAAGATCGTTTCGTCCCACATAAGCAGATCCTTTTTCATTGCAGTACACCTCTTTTTCGATCGCTATTAACTGCATAGGATGGAGGGGTAAAAACATTTTCCGGATTGGCGGAAGCAAAATTTATATAGTAATATCCCATTGGTGAAAAATCCCGGGAGAAAGCACCACTGGCAGATGAGAAAATACGCGTGCATCATTATGATCTGCCCGTTGTTTACCTGCTCTGATAAACAATTGCCTGACAACTCCGGTTTTCCCGTTAATACGCGAACGAATACTTTGCTTCAAAAACTAAATGGATCAAAATTTATACAATTCATCATATATGATGATCAGCTACCGTATGAAGATCTCACTTGTCGATAGTCTCGGTCGGGATGCGGGTTATGACATTATCCCAAATCCAACAACAAAAATCAGGCCGCTGACGATCGTAACCAATTCATGCGATAATCTCGGTAAGCTTGAAGACTTTTTTTCGTTTTCCCGGTGATGCCAGCCCCCCGGATATTGTAAGAAACCCGGTCAAAGAAGGACTTAACAACGTGGGTATCACGGCGACCAGGCCGTCAATGACTTCGACAATGCTGAAAAATGTCATGCACGCATTCAGGCTTGGGGAGGTCTCAAGCTCGATCAGGTTCAGTACTTCACTAATTTTTAGCCGAGGCTAATCAAAACCGGCAGATCTAAATAGGCAGCGGGCGCCGCATATGGCAAATAGACGACAATTCACCCGCCGAATAAAGAATGAGATCCGAGCAGAAGATTGTTCCGAAATAGCAGTGGATGCAATCAACCGGAATCTCACCATTTCCATCAACGGAACACTGAGACAAAAGACCCTTATCCAGTCACTTGTTGGGATGTCAGCAACCAAACTATCCGTGCATTCCATCAATAAGGCCGGAGAAAAAGTCCCGTGTGAAACGTCAGTCAGATACCATTTATCGAAGGTGGATTTAGAATCGCTTTTCGAAATACAATCAAAGATCCTCACCTATTCAAACGATCAGATCCTTGTTCCCGGAAAATCGTATCATTTTGCCAGAGATTTCACCGACGATCCTTATTATGGCGAAATTATCGAAGCGAACAAAGATTACGTCCTCAAGAGTAAAATGAAGAAATCAACAACCACATTTTACTCGTATGTTTCGCTCTCCATCACAACAAAAGGTCAACGGCAGACCCTTGCAGTTTTCCCGGTGAAGAAGGGTGTGTCAAAGGTCGAGTACATCCGGAAATTTTTGGCCATAATCCACAACGCAAAAGTGAACACCCAAGTACTCTGTCTTGATCGGGGATTTTACTCAAAAGATGTGTTCTCATTTCTCCAGAAGGAAAAGATCCCGCACATTGTTCCGGTGAGAAAACACGGCGAAGAACTCAAGAAAATACTCCGGGGAAATCATTCCCGGTATGCACAGTATACGATGATGGGAACTGGCGAACCTCTTTCTCTTACTCTGGCAATTGATGTCCAGTACCTTCTGGGAAGGAATAAGAAATACGGGAATGTGAACCTGGGTTACGTCGTGTATGGTATTAACTGGAAACCCCGTCGGATCTACCGGGTCTACAAGAACCGGTTTGCGATCGA
Organism: uncultured Methanoregula sp.; assembly: GCA_963666355.2. Classification (GTDB taxonomy): domain Archaea; phylum Halobacteriota; class Methanomicrobia; order Methanomicrobiales; family Methanospirillaceae; genus Methanoregula. The sequence goes on along the minus strand of CAXXCP010000009.1, from coordinate 186,006 downwards.
GTCTTCGTACCGTATCCGGAATATCGTGAAAGCAAGGACATCCACAAGAAACGTTGTGATCCGGTACCTGCTGACGATAATCTCTTTCCTTCTCAAAAATATCTGGGTCTCTCTTCAATGGATGTTCTTCTCTAAGGTTCAACGAGGACCAAGAACCGTTGCTGAAGATTTGTTCCGTTTCGATTTCTTCCGGCTATTGGTCTGGGAAGGGATTCGGAAAAAACTCAAATTTGTCTCATTTGTTTCTGTTCTTCGACCGTTTGGTTGATCAGAGGTTGAGAGTATTGATGACTTGCCAAAATTCACGGAGGTAAATTTAGAGAAGTACTGGAAGCTGCAACATTTTTATTTAAAACGTGGTGAATACCAAAAAAGTGAACATGAAATTTTTGTGATTTTTCACGTAAAAACCGTTTTCTTTGTTTTTAAAATTTTTGTTCGCTTTGCATTCGTGACATACGGTAACTTTTTTGTGAGTTTTCTTTGAAACTTGATTCATTTTTTAGAAAAACCGGGTGGAACTGTATTGCCACCGTGAATAAAAACTGTGGTATCCCGAATTGATTTTACACATATAACCATTTCTGCGCATAGTTCAGAATCCTCTCCGGGGGTAGACGGTACCAGAATGCGTTATAAGGCTCATCGTAATCGAGACTCATGTGAGGTTTGATGACATTGTGCCAGTGAACAATTTTATCGACAGAACCGAACTTCGCGATCCTTCGTTCGACTTCTCCGAAGAACCGTTCAATTTTGCCGTTCGTTTGAGGGTGTTTTATCCTGGGTGGGATGTGTTTGATGTTGTGATGAACAAGAAACTCTCCGAATTTATGATGGGCCTGTTCACGGTTTCGAGCTGAAACGAATTGTGTACCGTTGTCAGTAAGGATCTCGCGGGGCGTACCGTACATCTGGAATCCCTGATTCAGAACCGTGAGAGTGTTCTCGGTAGTTGGAGAATCGAATACCCCGTAGCAGGTGATGAGGCGGGATGAATCATCCATGAATGCGATCAGCCATTTCTTCGATCCATTAAGTTCGAACTCTTTCCAGTCTCCCTGCCACATCGACATGGAATGAGTACGTTCGTACCGAACATATTTCCGTTGTTGCCGTTTTTTCATGTTGATCTCCACCAGACCGTGGTTCAACAATACCCGATAGATTCGATTATGCGGGATATGGATCCCGAGTGTTTCCTCAATCTTTTTCTCCAGATGGATTGGACCAATGTTGTTGGATTGATAGGTTTCGAGGATCAACTCTTCTGCTCGATCATCGATGGCTTGGGGCTTTCTTCCAGATTGCCTGAGTACCGGATATTCTCCCGATTCTCTGAACTGGTTGATGAGCTGATACACTCGTTGACGGGTAATCTGGAAATACCGGGCAATCTCAACAACGGGTTTCTCATTTACCCATTGCTGAATGATCCTCTGGATATCCCGATTCGATAATTTGCTCACATCGATATTTACATGTGATGTCAAATGATTTCGAGATAGGACAGTTTTTAACCAAAACAAAAAAATTCAGATGAACATGATAACTGAAGAATCTTTTTCACTTATCGCCGGCATTATCCTTTTGGACAAAAAATATTCCGATCATGAATATTTTTCCTGTACGGAACATAACCGCCTTCACGCTCTCTGGTCTCTTTCTTTTTTTACTGATCGTCCTGCCGGTTTCCGGTGCCCTGCAATGCTCCGGTAACGGTGACTGCTTTGGTACTTCGCCGGATAGCTTACGGTTCATAGCGAACCCCCTGGTGACAAGCGGCTTTGTTGTCAATACCGCAAGCGTGGCAGCCGGGAACCCTGGTGAGAACCTGTATTGGATCAATAGTGTACTTCCGGAGACAGCAACAACGGGGACGTTTGTGGTGAATGGCACGACCAATCTTCCTCCGGGAACACTGCTCAAAGCAGGTGTTTTCTTAAATGTATTCCACCCGACCCCGCAAAACTATGACAGCTCTCACGAGTGGGCCGAAGGAACCGGCAGCGTACAGCAAGGCCCGGATGCCAATACCTTTACGGTGTCCATTAACACCACGCTCCTCTATCCCGGGAACTATTCTTTCCGTATAGAGACTTCGGGTTTTGCGTATGAGACCTCAGCATCATCACGGATCAATCTCATTCCGGTAATTCCGACAACTCCCGGAAGAAAAAATTTCATCAACTGGTCAGAACTTTCCCTCCCCGTCCTGAATGTCAATGAAATTATCCGGCCGGATCTCAATTCATACTGGAAGATTGTCGATACACCGATCTCCGCCCCCGGCGAAGTAAGCTATGGGTCCATCAAGTACTGCGCGTGGGACGGGATATGCCGGGTCTTCGATGAAACCGGCACACAATACTACGCGGCATATGACAGCTTCTCCATTACCCAGGTACCAAATGGTGCGTTCATTGGCAGCGGTCACGGGAACGTGACCACCATTGCTCTTGATGGGAAGACGATTCTCACATCCATTGATGAGCACCGTTTTGACTGGGAAGGATAAAAGAGAGATGACACCTGTGCCCCGGGAAATATCCGGCAATTTTTCCCCGGGAGATCAAATCATCCCTTTCGTTCTCATTTGCCAGATAACATGAAATCCCGGCAAAAACACGTGCCGGGAACCAAGGTTAAAAGTATTATCACATTGCAATTTTCCGGTATATGGATCGCGAGCACCACGGTCAGACCAACGACGGGGTTACCTTCAGCCCGGAATATTGGGCGAGCATCGACCCTTTTATGGCGCATAAAACCGACGCGATCGAGGCAACGATCGCCAAACGGCGTGAAGCGATTGCCGGCATAAGACAGACCGGGCCGATCCTGCTGGTATTACTGGGCTGTGGTGCGATACTGTTTCACCTTATTGCGGGACTTGTCATCCTTTCCGCAGCTCTTCTCTGGGGTTTGAGCCGGATCAGTCGCAGGAGAAAAATTGAAACGGAGATCCTTAAGTTACAGGCTGAACGCTCCATAAAGTTCCGGAAGGATAGCTTTATCGAATAAAAATTTCACGCGTCCCTGTTTGTCCCTCTTCACACCGCTTTACCGAACAAAAGTTGGAAGTCGACCAGGGGATCTCTTTTTCTTTGTCACGGATCGGCAATAAAAATCCGGGCCACCTTTCCCCCCGGACTCCCGGGGCATAATGTCCAACCCGCCGGGTTACGCTGGAAGTCTCGCTTGTTGTTGTGAATGTGGTGCTTACAAGAGAGTCAGAGAACTCTCGTTTCAAATCTCAAAAAAAACACCGATGAGACCTGAAGGTCACAGGCCTTACCCATGAAAATCAACAAGTGGTAAGAACTCATTTTGAACTACGGGCAGAGCAGGCTGTCGAATTTTTAGGATGCGATCCTGGGAAAAAAACTAACCGTTAAATTGCCATCGCAGGCCGTACTGCGACTTGATCGCGAATGCCAAATTGGCCAGGAAGGCAATTGATCTGCCCATAATTCGAGATCAACTATGACCGAACAAATTCATGTATCTGCTGGTCTGGACCTTCACAAGAAATTCATTTTAGCCACGATACTAACCGATGATGGGCACAAAGAACAGCGGCGATTTGAACGTACAGAAACCGGTCTGTTCGCGCTCAAAGAATGGACAATTAAGAACAAATGTGACGTGGTCGCATGTGAGTCTACGAGTGACTTCTGGGTACCGGTCTACGACATGATGCACGGGCATACACCCGTAATTGTCGGGAATGCCCGTGACATCAAGATGTTTTCCCACAAGAAAACCGACAAAGTGGATTCAGAACTTATCGCCCAACTGGCCTTGAAGGGAATGATCCGGCCTTCGAGAATATTTGCCCAGACCCATCGGGAATTTCGATCCCTTGTGCGACTCCGACACAAATTGGTCCAGAAACGAACCGACATAAAAAATGAGATCCATCATATCCTGGATTCGGAATTATTCCGGCTCTCATCGGTGCTAACCGATCTTTTTGGAAAGAGCGGATTGCGAATCCTTCGGGGCATTGTCGATGGAATGCCGATGACCGAAATCATAAAAACGCTTCCTCTTAATGTTCGTAAAAAGTCGGCTCAACTCGACGAAATCCTTCAGACAACGATTTCACCGGAAGCAATCTTCCGGCTTAAACACTGCCTGAATCTCCTGAAATGTCTGAATGATGAGATTGACGATCTTACTGACTGTATTTTTCAGTTCGCCGATGAGACTTTTGAACATGAACTCAAGATTCTCAAATCCGTTCCCGGAATTGGCAATATCGCCGCTGTAACCTTGATTGCAGAAATCGGGAATTTCTCGGATTTCTCCACTGGCGACAAACTTGCAAACTGGTTAGGGATAGTTCCAAATGTGTACCAGTCTGCTGACAAACTGAGAACCGGTTCTATCACGAAGCGTGGTTCAGAGCATGCAAGGTGGATCCTCGTTCAGATCGCTCACGCTGCTTCGAGAAGCCGAAATACGGTTTTCCGAAAGTTCTATGACCGGAAAAAGCCGGTTATTGAAACCGGTAAAACGATTGTCGCTTTGGCCAGGAAGATTGTAACCATCATATGGCACTTGATCACTCAAGATGAATTCTTTAATCAGGCCAATGGGGATTCAAATCCTTCAGCGAAAACGGTCAAAGTCCGAATTCCCGTTATCGCTACTCTCGGTGAAATCCTGAAGATTTTGAATGAGGCTGCTATTGTGTTGAAGGAATCAGATTCCGGAAGGGGTGATTGTTGACCTTATCCTCCTTCCGGATTTGAGATTTTCATGCCAAATGCCTGAAGACCCGTGCTGGAAAATAATGGAGTGATCCCGGGACAACACGGGATCTTCCTGATTTAAACAAGCGCGATAAAATTCTTCAGCAGCCGGAGACCGATCGGCCCGCTTTTTTCCGGGTGGAACTGGACCCCGAAGGTGTTGCCGTTTCCTACCGATGAGGCAAACGGGCAGATGTACTCGGTCGTAGTAAGAGTAAATGCCGGTGCTGTATCCGCATAGTACGAGTGAACGAAATACACGTATTCTTCTTTCCCGAAACCTTCAAAGAGCGGGTTATCATCGCACGCGAGCGAGAGTGAGTTCCAGCCCATGTGGGGAACCTTCTGCCCGGTACCCCGGGGAAACCGCATTACATTCCCCGGGATTAACCCCAGTCCTTTATGTACACCGTATTCTTCACTGGTCTCAAGAAGCATCTGCATACCCAGACAGATCCCAAGGAGCGGGACATCCCGGGTTGCACAAACAACCGTCTCCTGGAGCGCACCCAGCTGCTCCATCCCCTCGTGAAACGCTCCCACACCCGGAAGAACAAGTCCTTCAGCTGATGCTATCTCTTCAGCATCGCAGGTTATGCATGCATGTGCCCCGGACTTTTCAAGGCCCCGGATAACACTGCGAAGATTCCCGAGCCCGTAATCAATAATGGCTATCTTCTTCATCCCTGCACCCCGATCTCAGTCTCCAATGTCCATCGCGGATCCATTCATCCGGCAGCCCGTTCGCTTGTTGATACCCGACAAGTTTCCGGATCCAGCCACTCCAGAGCTCGGCATATTCTTCTTCGATCTCGTGTATCAAAGCCATATCGCTGGAAGGGCACATGAAACAACCGATCCGGTCCAGGTGACGCTCGTACAGGACGTTATACGGCGCGTTCTCCTGCATCAGGTACAACCAGACATGCATTGCCGTCCAGTTGTGAATAGGAGCTGCTGACAACTGAACAGGAACATTCGGGTTTCGCCAGACCCGGTCACTCTTCGCCCGGGATGCAGATTCATACCTTCGCTGGCCGATAAACGAGACACACTCACCCCACTCTTCGCGGATCCGGCGACCAACCGGGATCAGCTTGCAGACCTTACAGCACCACCGGGCATTTACCGCGGGTGGACCCTGCATGTTAAAGTGTTCCCAGAACTCGGAAATGCCATTTGTCCTGATGACATCAAGCCCGTATTTTCCGGCGACATCATCGACGTTTGCATATGTTTCGGGAAACTCAAAACCGGTATCGGCAAAGAGCAGCGGAACTTTCCCGATCGCTTTCATGACAACGAGAAGCGTGGCAAGGCTGTCTTTTCCTCTGGAGTACGAAACATTTGCCACCAGGTTCGGGTTACGCCTCTTCACCTCGCGGACGAATTCCACAGAATCAGATTCAGCGTTTGCGAGCGCTGCGGAATTTGCTTTCACGACTTCGTCCCATGTTGCGGCACCAGGTACGATTGTGGATGCCACATTCCTGCGCGTCCTGACAATCGATCCCTTCTTCATTTCCCGGGCTGCTGCGGCATCAACCTTGGCACGACCGACACCGATGCAGACGTTCTCCTGCGTGAGGATGAAGACCTCATCCCCGGCTTTTACCGAATCTTCGACCGATACTACGCCCGGCGCAAGAACGCTCATACCCTCGTCCCGTATGAAAGGGACCGCGTCGTCCGAGACAACAACAAACCGCTTTTTCGGGAGGAACAGGGTACATGCCTCCGGCCGGGGTACCGGTTCCCATCGCCGCTCTTTCGGGAAATACCGGATAATCCCGGCAACCCCGCCGCCAACAATAATCTCCTCCATCCGGTCGTTATCCGGCACTTTATTCAGGAGAGCAACGTGAGCTTCAGGAATCAGCGTTGCTCCAAAATGTTCATCGTAAATCCGGTTGATGAGTGAAACATCCGCCGGGAACGCAGGACGGGCATCGCCGGGAGGGGTCACCGGGACCTCGCGGGTTGGTGAGCCACACGAGCAGTGCTTCGCAAGAACCGGTGCATGACACTGGTCGCACCAGCGAAGAAGAATCTTCCCAAGATAAGATGGGCGCATCTGCAGGAATATTTGCTTCTGGAAGATAAAAATGGGCCTGAAATATAAAACCGGGTTTTTCCCGATCCTCAAAAAAAACGTACAGGGTTCATCCGTTTCGTTATCATTGCAGCGGGAAAAATGGTAGCGGGAAAACAAAGTTTTGGAAGAATTGATATCCAGCCATTCTCTATTCAGTAATGCAAGTTATGATCGATACCTGGCTCTTTTCCAGTCTGTGCTTTTTTATCCTCGCTGCTTGTGCAGCGGTGAGGATTATCCCCGGCCCGACCAAGTTTGATCGTCTTGTTGCGGCAAGTACGGCGGTAACCATTGCAATCATCGGGGGAATGTCTGCGGGAATAGCGTTCGGGAGTTTTTTCCTTCTTGAACTCGTAATTGCATTCGCAATTATCAGCTATGCAGTAATTGCCATTCAGGCTGCAACGGGCCGGAGTGAGACGGTTTGAGTGCCATAGTGCCGGATGCAATTATTACTCTTCTCCTTCTCACCAGCATAGGCTTCTGTGGTATCAGTGTCATAGGTCTCCTTCTCTTTCCCGATATCCGCAGCAGGAGTCATACCGCGGTCCGTGCAGGCATGATAGGATGCGGGGCGTTTGCAGCCGCCGGTATTCTCTACTCCCTGTTTCTATTCTTAACGCAGGGCGGAAACCAGTACCTGTTCCTCTTTGCACTGATTTTGGTAATCATCGTTGCCAATGGCACCGTAAACATTGGCATCAACCGGATCATTCTTAAAAGGGCAAACCATCAGGATCGTTGTCAGACACCAAACGATGATATCCTGAAAAAATAATGCAGGAAAAAAAGGAGAGAATACCTGTTATTCCTCAATTATCAGGCACTGCTTCGTTGTGTGACTGAAAAGAAACAGGAGGTTAATAGCAATCCCCTGTATCGGTTCTTTTTTCTTTAAAAAATTTCCCGGGAATTTTCCCGGTTTATTCCAATCCGGGGTCTTCCACAAGTACTTCGGGTTCTGCAAAAGAAAGAATTGCGGCAGCGAGGAGAAGAATAATGGCGGGGGTATAGAAATACAAGAGGCTCAGGGTCCCTGCAATAGGCACGGAAAGGGTGATCCAGACGGCAGAAGAGAGAAGCATCCACCCGGCAAACCGGGTCTCGGTACGGGAGATTGCCGCCCCCATAATTCCAAGTGTTGAGAAGAGGGCTGCCTGGACACCGGACAGGGTGTAATCACTGGTAGTTGCTGAAAGAATAATAAAAATGGCTGTAGATATCCCAAGGAAACCGCCAGCAAGTCCCAGGATGAATTGCTTTTTCATGATCTCCGGGAGGTTGCGGGTACGGATAAATGTATGGTATAATCCCCGGGTGCCGTTTTTCCTTTTTACGACGGAAAAATCCATGCGCGACCGTTCTTCATACAACCCGGTTATTAAGGTTTATCGCAGGAAAAAATCAGGAATTTTGCGTCAATTTTTTAAACCGGGTGAAATTTGAGGGATTGCGTAGTTTGTAAAAAAGTATTCTTAAACGGTCTCTTCGTTTAAAATAACCTGATTCTTGTAAGGGAAACAGCTCTTGATGTCAATTCTGTAGGCCAATATTGTTTTTAGACCAAAATATTTATTGATTTATAAAATAATCTGAAATTAACCCTTTCCGGTAGGAGGTGGAAGATCCATGGCAGCAGCAAAGAAGGCAGCGGCAAAGAAGCCGGAAGTCAAGAAACCCGAAGCAAAGAAGGCTCCGGCAAAGAAGAAATAATCTTCTTTGATTAATCCTAACGATTTTTATAAGAAAGTGTGCTTTCCCTTAATTCCCATTTGACACGGTCCGATTCTTTGAAATTCCGGGGGTATCTTTCATCGATGAGTGCAGTTCTTCAGAGGTTACCCCTTCGTTTTTCGTATTTTACCTCCGGCAGTCGCAAGATTTAATATTCACACGGGTATCATACCGCGACTATGCGGCAGAAGAACGTTGAACCAGAAGCACAACGCCCCGCACCATCACCGGTGAATTCCTGCACCGGTGTTGAAGCTGGAACCCGCGACAGGTGTACTCTGTTTGTGACAAAGGAGAAAAACCGGATGATGCAATTTTAGCGTCTGGTCCGGGAATACCCACCTCACCGGTATGAAAAAGAACAAAGAAAATTCAGACTGTCACGGGAAAGACCGTCGAAACAGAAAATTTGAAAAATGCAGGAAAAAGTGCGCCGACCGGGACTCGAACCCGGGTTTAGGCGTTGGCAACGCCTAGTGATAACCACTACACTATCGGCGCTAATGCGCTCTAAAGTGTGAGCATTCAAATGATTTAAGCATATCGAACAAAGGGCGGGGCAGATTCAAAAAACACCGGGATGGCAACTTTGAAAAGGATAAAAAATGTGCAACTGGTATTCAGCAAGCGCGGAGGATGTGAATGAAACGTCATACAACAAATTCTGATAACGTTCGTGAAAAAATTGCAGATCTGGAGCAGCGTGTCAGGAGCCTGGAATCCCGTGAGAATGAGATCGAAAACCAACTCCGGAAGCTTTCGGCAGATGCGCTCACCGCAGATAATTTTCGCGGGAGACTCCAGACCGAGACAGTACGCCATGATTTTTGATTCAGGGGAGGGATTCTCACGGGTGAAGGATGTGAATAGCATGACCAATTGTATCGTGAAGCGAATCCAACATCTTAATGTAAGAAATCGCGTAATAATTACTCGATGATTCCTCTCTTCGTGGACTGTTCCGGCAAACGGGTGGTCATCTTTGGGGGAGGGGAGGTCGCTTACCGGAAAACGGTATTTTTTTTACGGGAATCCCAGGTCACGGTCGTAAGCCGATCCTTTGGGAAAAAAATTGCCGCCCTTGGTGTAAGGCGGGTTGAAAAAGACATGGTGCGCATGTCTGACGAAGAGATAAACTCCCTTATCGATGGCTCATTCCTTGTCGTCGCTGCCTTATCAGAACCCGGCCAGAACAATCGTATCGGCCGGCGTTGCCGCGTGAAAGGAATCCTGTTCAATAACGCTGATGGAGAAGCGGGAGATGTAATAATCCCCTCTGTTACCGCAGCAGAAAACTATACGCTGGCAATCACCACCGGGGGGAGCAGCCCGGCGATATCCCGTTTTATCCGCGAACACCTTGAAACAGAATTCCCTGCAATGAACGGGATGATAGCACTCCAGAGTGAACTTCGTGAAAAACTAAAAAGTGTCGAACCTCTGCAGGCGCGGAGAAATGAGATTCTTTATGAAGTCCTGCATGACCGGGGGGTATGGGATCTGCTCGCAGCAGATCCCGCTTCTGCCCGTGAGCAGGTGCTAGGACGGTACATTCATGCCTGATTCACCAGTCCCTCTGGCAATAGCCGGAGTCAATCACCATACTGCCGATGTCAAAGCACTGGAAGCATTCCGGTTCGCTGATGAGGGTAAATTTCTCCGGGCAGCAGCAGCGCGTTTTAAAGGTGCCCTTCTCCTCCAGACCTGCAACCGGGTCGAAGTGATGGTCGAAGGCGATCCGGAAAGTCTCAAGGATTTTCTCGAAGAAACTGGTCGAAAGGGTTTTTTCCTGCACGAGGGAACCCGGGCCCTTCATCACCTGTTTGAGCTCGCCGCAGGAATCGATTCCATGATCGTGGGTGAAGACCAGATCATAGGTCAGCTCAAAAAAGCGATAGCCGGCGCACAGGAAGAAGAGAGCGCGTGCACCCTGCTTGAACACTGCGTAAACAAAGCAGTTCATGTCGGCGTTGAAGTGCGCCGGAAGACCCAGATAAACCGGGGAGCGGTTTCAATCGGTTCTGCCGCGGTCCTCTTTGCCGAATCGGAGATCGGCAGCCTTGATGGCAAACATATCCTCGTGGTTGGCAGCGGGGAGATGGGCCTTCTTGTTGCCCAGGCACTCGCGGCAAAGAATCTTACGGCAATGTATGTTGCCAACCGTACCTATAGGCGTGCAGTTATTCTTGCGGATAAGATTGGTGGGAAAGCAGTACGCCTCTCCGAATTATACCATTACATCACCCTTTCCGATGTGGTTATAACCTGCACTTCGGCACCTCACCCGATAATCCACCGGGAGGAACTGGCCCGGGCGATGAAAGACCGGTGCTGGCCGGTAGAGGGCCACCCGCGACCGCTCATCCTTATCGATATTGCACAACCCCGCGATGTGGAGGAAGGGGCGGGATCAGTTGACGGGGTCAGGTTGTTCTCTATCGATAATCTCCGGTCCATCAATGAGCAGACAATGAACTCAAGGAAGGCTGAAGCCCTGCGTGCCCGGGAATTTGTAGAAGCGGAACTTTCCCTGTTCCTCCGGCACCTGAGCAGGAAATCCGCGGATGATATTCTGGCTTCCCTTCACACATGGGCAGAAGCTGTGCGTATCCGCGAACGGGACCGGGCAATCGCACGGATAAGTAACCCGGATAAGAGAACAATTGAAGTGATGGACGATTTGAGCCGGGTCCTGGCCAGAAAAATTCTTACGGACATTACGTTTTCCATACGGGAGAGTGCAGAAGAGGGTGACCTTGCAGGTGCCGAAGCCCTGGCAAAAGCAGTGACGAAAGGTGAGCGGATTTCCCGGATCCGGAGTCACGAAGAGTAATTTCCTTTAAAATTTTTTTTCGCACCGGGGATCCGGGTGATTAAAATCCGGTAAAAATTGAGTAACCAAATGAGTTGAGTGAAACGTTATCTCTTATTCGCCCGCATTTTCTTTGAAACGACAGGACGGGATATCGCTCACCTATACTGCAGAAAAAATTTCACTCAACAACAGGATTATTCCTGTACCGGTATCATTGCCCGGTATGAATTTGATCAAGAGCCGTAAAACAAGTGTCCTCCTGATCCTCATTGGGTGCGCTCTCATTCTCATCTGCCTGGTTGCAACCATTAATCCCGCCGCTCTTTTGTCCGGCCCGGGATCGCAACCGGAGACACTCTGCATCGGAAAAGCCCACCAGCAGGGGCTGACAACTTTCTGGGATGCAGTCGTTGCAAAGGCCAACCCTGATCCGGGCACGGTGGCCCTGGGCCATCTCGATATCGGGATTTTTCCACAGGATTCGATTGAAAAGATCTCTATGAGTTTTACCGCAAAAAAGCAGGGCCATGATGTGGTGTACTTTGCAGGGTTCCGGAACAGATCCCCTGGCTGCGGTACGCTGGATGTGCATGGTGGAGCAGCGAATCAACCGAACCCGGTTGAGCAGTTTCCCCAGGATCCCCGGAAATTTTTCGAAGATATCGAAGCGATCTCTTTTGGGGAGCTCGGGCTTGTGAATGAGAGCGTCAGTGTTAGTACCGACAATGTCCGGGGCAGTTTATCCTATTCGGCAGATCCGCGTAATTGCCGGGAGATCTTCCTGCTGGAAAACGGTCATCTTCTGCATCTCAACAAGATTTCGTTTACGGATGACCGGATTTCCCCGTTCCCCCGGATACTGTACCAGATGCGCTGTGAAGAAACGGGCTCATCGGTGACGTGCGGTTCAGAGCGGAGTGTCGAGGTCTTCTCAAATGAACGGCTTACCGGGGCGAAGGTAATCTTTGATACCAGTGGTCTGCCCCCAACGTTTACTTCCTGCCCGGCGGGATCCCAAATCCAGTACTTCTCTAAATTTACCTCCGTGAATTTTGGCAAGTCATCAATACTCTCAACCTCTGATCAACCAAACGGTCGAAGAACAGAAACAAATGAGACAAATTTGAGTTTTTTCCGAATCCCTTCCCAGACCAATAGCCGGAAGAAATCGAAACGGAACAAATCTTCAGCAACGGTTCTTGGTCCTCGTTGAACCTTAGAGAAGAACATCCATTGAAGAGAGACCCAGATATTTTTGAGAAGGAAAGAGATTATCGTCAGCAGGTACCGGATCACAACGTTTCTTGTGGATGTCCTTGCTTTCACGATATTCCGGATACGGTACGAAGACTCGATCGCAAACCGGTTCTTGTAGACCCGGTAGATCCGACGGGGTTTCCAGTTAATACCATACACGACGTAACCCAGGTTCACATTCCCGTATTTCTTATTCCTTCCCAGAAGGTACTGGACATCAATTGCCAGAGTAAGAGAAAGAGGTTCGCCAGTTCCCATCATCGTATACTGTGCATACCGGGAATGATTTCCCCGGAGTATTTTCTTGAGTTCTTCGCCGTGTTTTCTCACCGGAACAATGTGCGGGATCTTTTCCTTCTGGAGAAATGAGAACACATCTTTTGAGTAAAATCCCCGATCAAGACAGAGTACTTGGGTGTTCACTTTTGCGTTGTGGATTATGGCCAAAAATTTCCGGATGTACTCGACCTTTGACACACCCTTCTTCACCGGGAAAACTGCAAGGGTCTGCCGTTGACCTTTTGTTGTTATGTAGAGCGAAACATACGAGTAAAATGTGGTTGTTGATTTCTTCATTTTACTCTTGAGGACGTAATCTTTGTTCGCTTCGATAATTTCGCCATAATAAGGATCGTCGGTGAAATCTATGGCAAAATGATACGATTTTCCGGGAACAAGGATCTGATCGTTTGAATAGGTGAGGATCTTTGATTGTATTTCGAAAAGCGATTCTAAATCCACCTTCGATAAATGGTATCTGACTGACGTTTCACACGGGACTTTTTCTCCGGCCTTATTGATGGAATGCACGGATAGTTTGGTTGCTGACATCCCAACAAGTGACTGGATAAGGGTCTTTTGTCTCAGTGTTCCGTTGATGGAAATGGTGAGATTCCGGTTGATTGCATCCACTGCTATTTCGGAACAATCTTCTGCTCGGATCTCATTCTTTATTCGGCGGGTGAATTGTCGTCTATTTGCCATATGCGGCGCCCGCTGCCTATTTAGATCTGCCGGTTTTGATTAGCCTCGGCTAAAAATTAGTGAAGTACTGAACCTTATTGCAACAATGCTGGAGCGAAAGGGCTTTGCCGTGATTGGAAAAGTGACATCCGGTGAAGAAGCCATGCTGAAAGCTGTCGATCTCGAGCCTGATTTTATTATGATGGACATCAGTCTCAGCGGCATTCTGGATGGGGTTACGACTGCGGTTTACCTGTTCCAGCTCCTCCATTTCCCGATCATTTTCCTCACCGCGTTAAGCGATGATAACCTCCTCGAACGGGCCAAGGCTGCGCAGCCGTACGCGTATATCATGAAGCCATTTTCGGACAAGGAGCTCACGTCAAATCTCCAGCTGGCATTGTACAATCACAGTATCAGGAAAAAATCCCTGGACCCGGGTCTCATCGGGGAACCAAAGAAGATTATGCATATGCTGGATCCGGTCCTTATCACCGACACGAAAGGAAGGATCATTTTCTTTAATCCTTATACAGAGCGGTTTTTGGATCTGCCACAGGATCAGATCCTGATGAGTCACTGGCGGGATGTCATGATGTTTATCAATGACCAGACAGACGAACAGATTGAGGATCCTGTACGGGAGGTTGTCAAACAGATGCTTGTTGTGTCGCATGAATTTAATACTGCAGTTGTGACACGTTCCGGCAAACGGCGGAAAATCAGCTTTCTCGTACGTCCGATCAAGAATGACCGGAATGAGCTGATGGTTGTTTTGATCCAGATCAAGGAAAAGACACCCGACCAGATAAAAATGGCGACAAATATCCTGGCAAAAACCTCGCACCTGCCATAACGCAATTCATTACCTATCGGCGCTCGGCCGTAATTTTATCGCAGGACTTTCCAATCCATCCTTTCCATTTTGCGATAATTCCCTGTCGGCAAAATAGATCTTTAAAAAAATCAGGTAACCCGGGCCGGTTCAGCTGATTGCGCCCGAAGACATTACCGTTCCCAGGAATCTATTCTGGCTGTGATTTCTTTTTGAACAGCGCCTTGGAAAACCGATCGATAAAGCTCTCACGCCGGGTCTCGATTTTTTCTTCGACATATGCGACCCCGATAAGATCGGAGGCAATCTTTCGAATTGCCCTTGATGCCGGAGAATCCGGATACTTGATAACAATCGGGATTTTCGATGAAGCTGATCTCCAGATATTAGCGTCCTCTGGAATAATTCCCAGGACTTTTACTCCGAGAACCTTCTCCATTTTCTTTATAATGACATCTGTTTTTTCCTGTTCGACACGATTGATGATACAGCCAAGAACGTGCCCCCCGACAACTTCTGTCAGGATTTTTGTCTTGAGTGCATCGACAATCGAGGAAAGTTCGGGATTGACGATCAGGATTACCTCGTCAGCGACGGCAAGGGGAACAACCCCGTCCTTACTGATCCCCGCGGGGGCATCGATCAGGAGGAATTCACACCGCTTGACAAGTTCGCTCATTACATCCCGGATCTTATCCGGGTCTGCCTGCTGGAATCCCTGGAGCGAAATGCCACTCGGGATAATCTTAAGACCACCGGGGCCTTCATAAATCGCGTCATTGATGTTTCCTTTTCCTGCGAGAAGATCGTGAAGGGTAACCGGTGCGTCCTGGAGGCCAAGGATGAGGCCGACGTTTGCCATCCCTATATCAGCGTCCATCAGGTAGGTATTTTTACCAAGCTGGGCTAGCATTGTACCGAGATTGACGGAGACGGTTGTCTTGCCCGTCCCGCCTTTGCCGGAAGCAATCGTGTAAACCTTGACCATCAGACACCCGGTGATGAGAGGACTTTTTTAGGTGATTTCCAAGGAAATTGCGAAATAACTCTTATAACCGTTTTATATCCACCAGTTTAAAATATCTTTTGTGTCGGAAGCGATTTTTTTCACTATCTGGTCGGGAATGGATTTTCCGGTCCTGATAATTCCGACAAGATCCTGTCCTTCAAAAGAAAGCCCAAACAGGTGATACCCCGGTGTTTCCGTGAGCGGATCATGGAAAAACCGGTCGCTGTACAGTGCAGCATCTGATGCAGCTCCTAAAAGCCCGGAAGAGGCAAAAACAAGGCCATCTGGTGCGGCAATAATAATTCCTTCAATGCTGTATTTCCGGGCAAGGGCAGCAAAACTTTCAGTAATATTTTCCTTTCCCTTTGTCAACCCGCCAGTTTCAACCGGTAACTGAGGAGGAGCCCCCCGTTTTACGACATTCCTGCGGGATCGCAGGAGTTTTTTTGTCATCTGCGACTCAGAATGATAATCGAGCCGGCTTTTCGGCCGTTCCGGTGTGTCCCGGATCCGGCTTACCGTCCCCTTCCTGGCTTTTCTTTTGAGAAGGTATACTCCCGCTGTCAGGAGGACGACTGCTAAAACGATAACGACAATAACGACAACCGGGATCACGCTTTCCGGAATCTGCAGGATCATACTCTTCCTCCTCTCCAGTAACTTATTTCTTATCGTCCTTAATCAGGTGCTCAAGGTCAAGGCTCTTGACGAGCGTTTTGCAATCCGTCCGGATCTTTTCTGATACCCTCTCGAGATCCATGGCTCCAATGGTGTCAATATCCTCGCCGAAACTGTCCGATCCGGTACATGCCGGCTCCGTCTTTTCATCACGATCAATCTTACTGTCCGGATCCCCGGGAGGTTTTTCCTTCGTAGGTAACGATGAGGATGGTGTCTGCTCATCTTCGAATAAATCGCGGATATCCAGATTCTTCGCAGGAGTTGTACCCGGAGTACCTGACTGCCTGACCGCAGGTGGAAGCACGTGGTCCCGGTTTTTTCCCTCGTGCAGGCTATCCTCCGGTGCAACAACACGATGATGAAGACTTCTTTTTTTAGCAGATCCCGAAAGTTCGATCGGGTTTTGAGATTTTTCAGCCGGCGTAAGACCTGCCCGTTGTGAGCTTATTCTTGCAGCCTTGTTGAATTCAAGCGAGAGTTTTATTTGTGCCTCATCAAGCGATGACAGAGCAGCGTCAACCGTCATATCCTTAAGTTCAAGAAGTTCCTGAAAAGCCCGGTCTCCCGTTTTCTCCTTAAATTCTGCAAGAATACAGACACCGGACCGGAAAACAAATGTTCCGGATTTCGGACCGGATGAGATTATGCATATACCGGAAAATCGCTTCGAATGGATATCATTCAGGAGAGCAGGTACAGGCGTCCCTTTTTTGATCTCACAAAATATACCTCTCGGCAGCTGCATTATGTTGTAGTGCAACCTGAGTATCTATATAGTTTCTTTTTTCTCATGTTACCGGTTCCTGGCATTTTAAAAAACCGTTAGCAGTCGGATTACAGAAACCATTCCTGGGTTAAAACAGTGGATTGTTCCTGTATGATTGCCTTCCCCGGGTTATTATTGCGTGACGAGCCCATAACCCAATCCTTTAATAGGAAAAACATAGAGGTTTTTTATAAAGTGGTGCGGATATGCTGAAGCAATTATTAGAGGAGTTCCTGAAGGTGGAAGGAATAACCGCGGCTGTAGTTGTCGGTCGCGATGGTTTTGTAATCGAAAGTGCAATCTCCGGGAAAGTCGATATCGACGCGCTGGGTGCCATGGCATCGACCGGCCTTGGGACTTCTGAAGCTATGGGAATGACTCTGGGTAAAGGCGAACTGAACCAGATGCTCGTGGAACTGGAAACAGGGCCGATTATCCTTTCCCCTCTCTCGGCAGACGAATTGATTGCAATCGTTGCAGATACTACCTCGAATGTCGGACGGATCCGGTACGAATTGAAGAAAAATAAGGAACGGATTGTTGCAGCACTCTAAATGCAGCAACATTATTTTACCATATCTTCGGAAGAGTATATCCAAAAGAAAAACCTTAAGGGTCTGGGATGTCCTGAAAATCGAACCTTCTCGTACCTGACCGGAAGGATCTCTGTGGGAGATTTACCGGTGAAACCTGATGAGAATGGATGAATTTTCCTAAAACGGGAGAATTGAATGACAACTGCATACCGGGATATTCAAAAAACCGACGAGATCAACATGAACCGGCTCGCAAATCAGGATGGAGTTATTGCAGTCTCTGCTTTTTATGAAGGATTTCCCGTCCTGTCTGTCGGGAAAGCAGACTTCGAACATATCGCGGCCCTGGCAGAAGATCTCATGCGTTCGGGTGCAAAGATTGCCGAGGAGATGAAGATCGGTTCTCCTGATCAGATAATCCTGGAAACTCCCGACAACAAACTGATCATCGCACCCTGCCGCGATCTGTTCCTGTGCGTGTTTACAACTTCAGGAGCAAATCTCGGGCTTATACGGGTACTCCTGAAAAACATCCAGTCAGATAGTGCCGGTGGATGAAAATGCATGCCCATTTCTCCTGCCAATATGCCATGACATCCTCCTGACCGCCTTTTTTTGATGGTAATTTATACAAGGCAGATATAAATATTTGTAATCACGTATTTTACAAAAAGAGACCGGAATTAGCTTTTGTAATGTTTGGGTGGTGCCACGTTTGAAAGATGAGGATGATGGCTCTCCGGATGAGATGGATTCTCTCCTGAAGATGATCGGAAAACCCGAAAAAAAAGCGGAGCCGAAAAAGACTCCTGATTCTCCGGATGAACAGAATTTGTCCGCACCCCCGGCAGCATCAAATCCGCAAAGTCCACCTGAGCCCGGGGATTTCTCCGCTTTAATCAAAAAACTTGGCCAGATTAACAAGGGTAAAACAGTCCGTGATGAAACTCAGGTCTCATCCGAAACTGACGAATACCAGGCTCCTGTTTATAAAGAGGTTTATGTTTCTGCTGATTTTGATGATCTCCTCGAAGAGATTTCGATAGCACCGGAGGGTACCGGAAATGGCGGGCCTGCAATAGTCGATCAACCGGTGATCCGGCATCAGCCACAGATCGATTCGGAAAATCCTGATGTTAACAGAATTATCGAAATCACGGATGAGGATCCAAAAGCGGCAATCCGCAGAAAAGGGTTTACCAAAAAAACCGTGATCCTGACACCCGACCAAATCCCTGAGGATGATGAGACAAGTGGGAGGATCATTTCGGTAGATCAGATATCGGATATATCCGGGCTTATCCTTCCAAAAGGAGCGACTTTTAAAATTGATGAGCTCCAGCTCCACGGACGGGTGAGTGCTTTTGAGACAATGGGATCTGGTTCACTCCCAAAGGATCTTGATGAGATTTTCCGGCGGGAGTTCTCAACTGCCGGATTCAAGGATCTCTTTATAGATACGGAAATGACCGAGGGTAAAGAAAAACCCCTCGCCGTTCCTAAACGCTTCGGTCTGTCCTCACTCTTCAAGGCAATCCGTTCAGAAACTGAGGAATATTCACCGGCAAAGCACGGCCCCCTTGTCGATCTCTCTTTCGATCCAAAACCCGGCATCGAAGAGATGGAGATGTATCCCGTCAATGAACCTTATGCGTACGTCCGTATTACGTATGATCACTCAACCCACGAATACACGTATCATGTTCTCGAACCGGTCCTCACCGATCCGGAGAAAGGTCTGTTAAAAGAACTCAAAGAGCGACTTTTCGAGACACTTGACATCAATACCAAAGATATCTCCAAAGAGGAGGCAAAGCAGAAACTCCGCGGTGCAGCCGATGAGATAATGCGTGATTTTGGGATCCGTCTTACTCCCCCCCAGCGCGAGAAAGTTCTCTATAATATGCATAAGGATTTCCTGGGTAACGGCCTGATCGACGCGATCATGCATGACAAATACATCGAGGATATCTCCTGCGACGGGGTTAACACCCTGATATTTGCCTTCCATGCCAGTTACGAATCCATGAAAACGACTCTCCTGTACAATAACGCAGAAGATCTCGATTCGTTTGTTACCAAGTTAGCCCAGCGTGCGGGAAAATACATATCTATTGCTGAACCTATCCTCGACGCGACCATGCAGGATGGGTCCCGTATCCAGATGACCCTTGGCCAGGAAGTGACTGCCCACGGTTCAACATTCACCATCCGAAAGTTCAAGGATGAACCCATCACCCCCACCGATCTCATCGAATGGCATACGTTTGCCCCGTTATCAATCGCGTATATCTGGCTGTGCGTGGAGAACGGAAAGTCAGCGATCTTTGCCGGGGGAACAGCATCCGGAAAGACAACCGCACTAAACGCGATCTCCCTTTTCATCCCCCCGATGGCCAAAGTCGTCTCACTTGAAGATACCCGTGAGTTGAAGCTTCCGCACCCGAACTGGATCCCAAGTATTACCCGGGACTCTTTTGACACTGCCGGAAGAGGAGAGATCAATATGTATGAGCTCCTCCGGGCTGCGATGCGGCAGAGGCCTGAATACATCATCGTAGGTGAAGTCCGGGGAAAGGAATGCCAGACGCTCTTCCAGGCGATGAGCACCGGCCATGTCACCTACTCAACAACCCACGCAGATTCGGTTGCAAGTGTTGTCCACCGTATCGAGAACCCCCCCATGGATGTTCCCCGGAACATGCTCTCCGCTCTCGATTTTATCTGTATCCAGGTCCAGGCACGGGTAGGGGGTAAACGTATCCGAAGGAACAAGCAGATTGTTGAGATCCTTGATATTGATCCGAGAACGAACGAGCTTATCACCAACGAGGTCTTCAAGTGGCGTTCGGCAACGGATGAGATCAATTATTCCGGGAAATCCTACCTTCTTGAAGAGATCATGGAGGCAAAGGGTTGGAGCGAGGCACGGATGCGGGAAGAGCTCAAACGCCGGCAGGAGGTTCTCGAATGGATGCGGATAAAGAAGATCCGCTATTATAAGGACGTTGCCAAGATTCTCATCTCGTATCACCGTGATACGGAAGTAATCGTCGAGAGGGTGAGGAAGGACCTCTATGAATAGTTTTGAACGGTTCTCGTTCAACCTGCTCGGCAAACGGATGAAAGAGAAGAGGGATTAGTACTCTCAGCTCAGGAATAATCTTCTCTCCGCCCGGTTCAAAACCCCTTTCGAAGTCTATCTTTCGACAGCCTATGTCAGCTCAATACTTGTGGGTCTTACCGCGGCAGTGGTTATCGGCCTGTTCACCTGGATACTGCGACTTCCTGAACTTGTCAGGTACCGGGGTGCAGTTCCTGAGCCCCTGGTTGGTCTTGCAGCCCACAGTCTTCTCCTTGGAACAATTCTTGTAACGGTCTTTTCCCTGATTATATTCGGTGGCCTGACCTATGCCATTTTTATCATGTATCCCGGGATTGAAGCTGGCAACCGTCGAAGGAACATCGATGCGAGTCTCCCCTACGCGATAAATTACATCACGTCCATGTCGACTGCCGGGATCACACTGGCTGAAATTTTCCGGCTTCTTGGTGACAGTCCTGTTTACGGACAGAGTTCGGTTGAGGCCCGGTATATTGCACGGGAGATTGATATCTTCGGGAGAGACCTGATCGATGCGCTGAGACTGGTCTCAGCAAGCACACCGAGTAAACGGATAAAAGAATTCCTCCAGGGGGCTATTGCCAGCATCTCCAGCGGCGGTAATCTCACGGAATACTTCCGGTCGAAAGCCTCCCAGTATGCAATGGAAAACCGGCAGACCCAGAAATTATTTTTGGATACACTCGGTCTTATTGCAGAATCCTATGTAACAGCGATGGTTGCCGGAACGCTTTTCTTAATTATTCTCCAGTCAATCATGTCGGTACTTTCCGGGGACAACAGGCCCATGTTCCTTTACGCGGTCGTTTACATTATGATCCCCCTTGGGAGTATCATGTTTGTTATCCTGATCAGTTCCATGACCCCGGAGGCCTGAATAATGGGTTTCAGGGAACGATTCAGCGCGATGTTCAACCGGGGGCACGGGAGCACCGTTCCCCTGAAAACTGCAGAACTGACCGAGATTGAGCAGGAGGTCAATGAGATCACGCGGAAACTGGAACGCGAGCGTCAGACCCGTGAAGGGGTAGGCCGGTTCCTGAAGCATCCGCTATTAGTCCTCACAGAAAATCCTGTCAATATCCTCATTGTTTGTGTGCCTCTTTCATTGATAGTCTTCATCGGCGGATTTATTGCCATGGTGCGATCCTACGGGATCCAGGTTCTGTTTAATTCAACCGTGATTGATGATTTTGCAGTTTTTGCAGTTCTGATCTCTATTGTTCCGGTTGCAATCCTCGACTTAAAAGAGAACTGGCGGGTGAAAAATCTGGAAAATGCCCTCCCCAACTTCTTCCGCGATCTGCCGGTATGAATGATTCCGGCATGACTCTTCCCAATGCAGTACACCTGGTTGCCTCTGCAGAATACGGGGCGCTCACCCCGCACATAAAAAAGCTTGATAATGAGATGTCGTGGGGTGTTGGCTTTGTCGACGCGATCTACCGGTTCGGAAAAGGTCTTGGGACCCCCCTGGCAGACCGCAGTGTGGATCTCATAGCAAAGGCGAGCAAGGCGGGGGGGGATATCAGCCTCGTACTCCGTGCAGCATCAAATGACACTTTTGAAGTGGTAAACCTTGCCTCCGAACGACAGAACAACATGCTCATCTACGTCGTAATTGTTCTCGTCTCCTTTGCGGTTTTCCTTTTCGTTATCGCAATCCTTGTGTCCACCTTCCTGACCACCATGGCAACAGCGGGTGCAACAGCGGCCGCTGCCGGAGCACAGGGTTTCATGGGAAAGATCGATATCAACACGTATAAACGCCTGTTTGCCCATGCAGCAATGCTTCAGGGCTTCTTCTCAGGACTCGTTGCCGGGCAGATGGGGGAAGCGCGATTCATTGCAAGACTGAAATATTCAGCGATGATGCTTCTGATTGCCTGGGTGACATTCAGGTTCTTTATCTAGTCCGGACCGTTAGCTTCAGTGATAACAATAAAACAAAAAAAGGAATTTCCTGTAAAAGAATCAGATCTGATCTCTCATCAGGAAATATTCTCTATATTATATCCTTTCAGCGAAAGGAGTTCCTTGACTCTTTCCCGGTGATTACCCTGAAGTTCTATGGAGTTCCCTTTTACCGTCCCTCCACAGGCCAGTTTGCTTTTCATAAATTTTGAGAGATCTTCAAGATCGATATCAGTCGGATCAAGGCCTTCAATGACGGTAACCTCTTTTCCGTACCGCCGTTTGTTCACTTTTACATTGATCCGCTGCTGTTCTTTTGCAACTTCCTCACAAATACATAATTCCTTTGGAAGTCCACACGTCGGGCAAATCCCACCAATCATTACAACTATTTTACGGTTCTGTTTATTTATTACTTGGCATGGAATAGATAGAATTCACGTATTTCCTTGTATTCCCGCGAATTTTCAAATTCGATGAGCTCATTTTTAACCGGAATTGGTAGAAATCAATTTTGTAAAAAGCACAAGAGAACCTGTTTTTAGTATTCGTGCATACAAGTACACGAATATGTCCCTGCTGGTTCTCGGTACCGCATCTCATGTTGGGAAGAGTACTACGGTAGCGGCAATCTGTCGCTGCCTTGTCCGGCGGGGAGTTCAGGTTGCGCCCTTCAAATCACAGAATATGAGTCTCAACTCGTATGTGACCCCGGAAGGTGGCGAGATTGGGATTGCCCAGGCAATGCAGGCAAAAGCCGCAAAGGTTCCCCCCCATACCGATATGAACCCGGTCCTCCTGAAGCCCAAGGGAGACTGTATCTCCCAGGTTGTCCTTCACGGCCGGCCTTACAAGGACGTTCATATCAGCCAATATTATCAGGAGACTCCGGAGCTCCTTGCAAGAGCCCTTGAGTCGTATCAAAGACTGGTCTCCCGCTACGGGCAGGTAATATCCGAGGGAGCCGGGGGTGCTGCCGAGATCAACCTGTATGACCGTGATATTGCCAACACCGGGCTGGCACGATCCCTTAACGTACCGGTTATTCTTGTTGCGGATATTGAACGAGGGGGGGTGTTTGCCCAGATTGTTGGCACAATCGCTCTCCTGCCGGAAGATATCCGTCCCCTGGTAAAAGGGATCATTATCAATAAGTTCCGCGGGGATCCTTCGATATTTCTTCCGGGAATACAAAAAATAGAAGAACTCACCGGCGTGCCGGTTCTTGGAATCATGCCCCACTTTTCCATCCCGCTTCCCAGTGAGGATTCTCTCTCCATCGGCGACAAAAAAACCCGTCCGGACGCAATAAAAATTGCGGTCATACGTCTTCCCCGGATATCCAATTTCACGGATTTCGAACTGCTCGAACAGTACGCCTCTGTGGACTATGTCCAGCCGGGACACTCCTTATCAGGATACGATTGCATCATTCTCCCCGGGACCAAAAACACGATCGAGGATCTGGCGGCGATAAAAAAGGCCGGAACCGACCGGGAGATCTGCCGGGCCCGAAAGAGTGGTGTTCCGGTTATTGGTATCTGTGGCGGGTACCAGATGCTTGGAAAAAAACTCATTGATGAGGGATTTGAGTCTGTCGCTGGCGTTTACACGGGTCTTGGTCTTCTTGACGGAATCACGAGGTTTGTTTCTTATGAAAAGACAACCACGCAGGTAACCCGGAACGCCTGCCCGGTAGAACCAGTCCTGTCAGGTATGGGTGAGGTTTCCGGTTATGAAATTCATATGGGTTTTACCGAATCGGAGAAAGACCGGGAGGCGTTATTCGGTGATGGACGGGTGACGGACGATGGCCTTGTTTTCGGAACATACATGCACGGTCTCTTCCTGAACCCTTCTGCTGCAAATGCACTCCTTTCCTATCTTTACCGGAAAAAAGGAATGGGTTTTGAACCGATCCCGGCGACCGGGATCGATCCCTACGAAGAGCTTGCCGATCTCTTCGAAAAGCATATCGATATGGATGCAATTGAGAAGATCGTGGCTTCTTAAGAACGCCCCGAAAACCTCCCAGTTCTGCCAAAAATTTTGTTTTCCTGTTACTAACCAATGATGCTGGTAATACTGTGGAAGCCCTCGCCCTGCCGATCAGCGCATCTCACGGATTCCACCTTCGTGAGATCCACTCTTTCTGTCACCCGGCATTTCGAACAGTATGCAAGAGACGGAGATTTTACGAATTTTCCCTGCACGGAAAATTCCCGGCAGTGGATACAGAGAGCACAGTGATCCACGGGTTCTTTCTTCTCCGGCATGCACTGCACTCTTCCTTTTGTCACGGGCAGAACCCTGATATTTTCGTCGCTCATAGGAATTTCCGGATTTATTTCATATCGGCCTCCTGCATTAAATTCCTGTCGTCATTCTGGTATCAGACAAATTCCCGGACGGTTTCTGTGACCCATATCTCTGTTCTTCGCAATTTTCTGGATGTTAAATAATCCGGTAAAATGCCGATGCTTTAAGATTAATCCGGCGTGTGTGAGGGGTCAGGTGGTGTACAGCAGAGACTTAAAAATCGCGGTGGTTCTCGGAAAAAACAGCGTCGGAATTTTTTCTCTGGATCTGTCGGTAGCAGACAATAAAATATCAGGGTACACCGCCAGACCCCTCACCAGCATGCTTTATTTTTGAGCAGGATTTTGGAGTTATACGAAGTAAATACGAAGATTTTCCGGGATTGATTGTTGTGAGGGGTCAGACGGTGTACTGAAATGGGGAAAGGAATTTTATCAAAGAATTCTTTTGCTCTGTAGAAAACCTCCATGACGAGAAATTGTAAGAACTTGTGGATGTTACAAACAATCATTTTCCCTGCGATTTCCTTTCTCTGAATTGAGAATATTCGAGCCTTTAGATCGCCACCGAACTTTCTTTTCAGGACAGAGAACTTGTTCTCGACAAGTTGTCTTCTCCGGTATCTGGTATCATCGAATTCTCCAGCCATCTCGTTTCGGTACTTTCCTCCGATAATCTGATTGTTCCAGGAACGGATCGGGATGATGGAGTCAGCGAGCAGTTCCTCCCGAACCTGACGATGAATCGCTTCGGAGTCGTATCCCCGATCCATAACGTAACACTCTGACCGTCGTATCTTGTGACATTGTGGGAGTAACCTGGCTGCATGCCGGGTATCGTGAACTCGGCTTTTCGAAGTGATGAATCCGGTGATCGCTTGTGTGTCGGTGTCAACCGAGATCGAAGTTTTCAGGAAATGTTTTCGGATTTTGCCGGTTCTGGCTGAGTAATAGTGACTCGAATATCCGCTGGTAAACCCGGACGAATCGACAGCGGTAATCGCAATTGGATCATCGTTGGAATAGAACAGACTCGTCGTTTTCCTGAATGCGTAGCGGAGGTACAGGGTTTTTATCCGACAGAAGAATTTCTGAAGAGTCGTGAAATGAGGGACGACTGATAGTTCCAACTCCTTTTGGATCGACTCCATGTCTCCGATATCTTCAACAAATTCGCGATAATGCTGATTCCGATAGTCTTTGAAGAGAATCAGGACGAGAAGTTGATACCGGGTGTAGATCTTTTTCGAATATTTACAGGAATACGGACTGAGTCGTATTGCTTTCACGATCGAAATCGCTGCTCGGATAAACCTGATATTCCGGCTCGTCGATTTCTTACTAGTCTCTGTACTTTTTGAGCACACACTCTAGTATGGAGACAATGTACCTTAGATCTTTCGGTCCATGGTGCCGTCGATTTTGAAGAGGTTTTCTACAGAGCAAAAAAATGCCAAATTTGGCACCCTCCATGACAAAAAGTTCCTCCCCGGGGGGTCATATCCGGCAAGTCTCCGACGAGAGACAAACCGGCTGGGAGAAGGAATCCCGGCACCTCACCGCGTGTGTCTCTTCCCGGTCCGCAATGGGTCCGGCACGGTGCGGGTTGCACTCCAGGGATTTGACGGAACTCTGCCATGAAAGGATGGGGCTGTGCCGGCTGCGTACAGAAGTCTCCGTGATTGAAAATACTGATCAGTACATGCAAAGACCGGGCGGAATGACAACCTGTATTATGGGGCTTCTGCACGCACGGGTCCGCGTTGATGTTATCGCACGTATCCACCTGGCTGAATCCTTTAATGCGGAACTCCCTGGTGTCATTGATCGCCTGACAAACGGAAAGATCGAAAAATACCGGAAGAAATTCCAAAGCCCGATCAGATCATACGGGGATCGAAAAGAAGGATAAACAATGATCTTTCGCTATCGCCGCCCCGCTCCTCACGTTTAGTGCAGTGCGGCGTACTCGCACCAGCTCCGCGTACCGGCTCAAGCGCTGAAATGGATCTTCAAGCCGGATTCAGAATTTGATATAACTGAGAGATTGCTGTGATTGTTTTGTATCCTTTCTCGGTGATGATGTAGTCTCCCCGGTCGTGACGCTGGAGAATTAATCCGGTGTCCGTGAGTTTCCTGATATGAAACAGGAGGTTCCCCCCCCGGAGACCGGTCAATTGGGAAATATCAGAAAATGTCCGGGTCTGTCCCATGAGAGATTTGAGGATCTGGAATCGCTGGATATTCGCAACCGGCTCAAGTACATCCTTCACAACAGAATCATCCGCTGGTTCCAAAGGGCTGCCGGTATCATCAGCAGCCTTCTGGTAAACACCAAGCGATTGCATGAGATCCACCTGTTTCTCGAAAAGCCGGTGGACTTCAGTAAAGCAGGTGTCGCACCGGTCAAAGGGACCCTTGCTCCGCATGGTCTTCATCTGCTCACGGTAGGACCGGATGATTTCATCAGATACCTGCCCGTCTTTGATGTGCTGAGAGGTGTTCTGGAGGAAATCCATGAACACGTCATAACACTTTTCCCGCATCTTACAATCATGAACCATGTGAGCGGAGAGATCCTGCTTTGCACTATCTGCTTGGTGAGCGGAGAAGAGCCCGGCATAATTCTTCTTCAGCTCTGAGAGAACACCTTCCACATGCTGCTGGTTGGCCCGCTCGATGAACCTTTTCAGGTCAGTACGGAGGCCGGTGATCTCCGTCTTCAGCTCGCGTATCTCGGTCAGTGTCCCCAGTGCAGCACCCATAGTTCCCTTCTCCCGGTTGTCCGTGACCCTTCATGAACGCGAGGGTCATTTTTCTGTACCGGGATTGTTTATACATTTTAATGACGCTCAAGTATATATTTCTAACAACCCGACCAATGACCGGTGAAAGAAATGCCGGTATGGAAGTACACAGACAAAGATGTCACGAAGGCAAAAGCTGAAGAATCATTAAAAGCGGTCAAGGGCGCCTGCTTTGGGTGCAGCACGCACAGCCAGGGTTGTCCAATCGCAGGAGCGGCGGGTGCGATTTCAGAGATGCTCGGTTGTGAGACCCTGTCAGTGAGGGAACAGATCCACGGGCAGATCACGGGTGCGCTGAACGGAGCAAAGTTCCCGGTGAAGAACCCGAAGGATCTCATTGCTGCGTTCCCGAATGGTGCTGACACTACCTGCCAGGTCGGTGATCTGAAGATGACAGCGGGAGAGGCCGGAAAACTCCTGAAAGCATCGGACTTTCCGTTCAAAAATGCAAAAGCTGTAGCCGATGTCATCGTTGACCGGGCAGGACTCTGAATTTCTTCTCTTTTTTGCACGATCTCCTTTTCTGAAGCTGAGGAACACACGTTTTTGATAACCCCAACCTCTTGATGCGACGTAAGATGAAAAAGGGGGGGAGCAGGAATCCCGGCACCTTACCGCGTATGTCTCTTCCCGTTTCGCGAAAAGGGTTTGGCATTATGCGGGTTGCACTCCGGGGAGTTGACGGAACTCTGCCATGAGAGGATGGGGCCGTTCCGGATGCGGATCGTGAATCCGGTGGAGAACGACAGGAAAGCGGGGGATGCGACCAGCAATTCATTGTCGACGGTGCAAACGGGCTTGTCCTTGTCATCCCGCTGACCAGCAACCTCAGCAGCGCACGGTTCTCGCACACCCTTACGCTCTCCCCCGACCCGCACAATGGTCTCGATACCGAAAGTGTGGCACTCGTCTTCCCGATCGTTGCCCTGGACCGGGAACGGTTCCGGCACAAGATCGGTGCCATCAGCGAGAAGCACCGGCTCGCAATCGTTGCGCTTATCCGGGATGTACTGAACCTGGACTGAACGCTTCCTTTAAAAAAAAGCCAGGCGGCAGGCATAAAACCGCGATCCATCCCGGGGATTTTTTGTTTCTTCCCTTACAACGGCACCGCACCGGTCGTAAAATGCAGAACCAGAATAATCACCGGCTGGTGCACAATATAGATCAACAGCGAGTGCTTCCCGGGTAATGTAAGAACCCGTTCCCATCTCACTGGAATTTCCGGAAGGGAGAAGCTTCGCACCCCGCCCGGGTACAGGATCAATCCGAGGCCAAGGCCGGCAAGCACGACACCGAACCAGGGAAAGAGCGGCTCGTAATCAACCGACATCCACGCTGCCGGGTGAATACCCAGCGGGAGAAGCCAGAACGGGCCGGGTATCGCGGCGAGGAGGTACCCGATCAGGATGAACGCGATGCCGATCGCGAGATTGTATCTCCCGAACCGGAAAAAAGAGCGGTGCAAGAATAATCGAGACGCCGATCAGGTGCAGGATGCCAAAGACAATGAACCCCTCGCCAAGGTACAGCCAGGTCGCGAGCGTGACCAGCAGGCCGAGGGCAAAGATCCCCGCACCGCGTTTCAGGAACTTGAGGTACAGCGGGACCGGTGCAAGACGTCGAGCGGCCCGGGCATAGCTGATCGTAAAGGAAATCCCGACCACCAGGAGAAAGAGGGTCGCGGTCCCAAACGTGAAATACTGCCAGAACCCGCTCGTCACGGTCACCGGGTAGATCCCGAACCAGAAGAGATCGAAGAGGGTGTGGAAGAGGACCATCATGGCAATCGCAATCCCGCGGAGGAGATCGATCTCAAAGAACCGCGGGGACCCGGTCATGTTCAATAGCATCTGAATTGTTTTTAATTATTTTTTTTGCCTGCAAATTTTCCCGGTAGTATCCCGAAATCATTTGACATTAAAGGTAAATGCCGACGTTGAAAGGGTTCAAACCGGGATATCACAATCAATCACTACCCTTTTTTCACAGGGCCACAGTAAAAGGGGGAGCTCCATACCCTCCACCCTGCTGTAAATAAATTGAGACGCGGAGGCCTTCGCGAGATTACGCGGAAAAATGTTCGGGGAAAAAGGGGTCCCTGCGTTGTCATAATTTTTTGATTGCAAGCCGGCCAGAAATCTCCCCGGGTAGAAGAACGAAAGAATCCTGGTCAATAGTCAGGGATTTGTTTTCAATTTTTCGGGCGAGGCCTGCAGGCAAGTAATCCATCGAACCGATCGACCCCCGGCGATCAATGGTATCGGCTCACTATCGATTCTCTGAACACACGCTGACCCACCCATTGCTCGGTAACAGACCCATTTACCGATCCAACTTCCGATTCACCAGTCAACCGGTCAAAAAATAGTGTGGGGTCTGCCGGGAACGGGGAGATACTAAATCCAAATGCATCAACGTTTAATAACGATACTCTGCATATTTCAGGTGACCTCCTTCATGATCGTCCCTTCCGCCCTGGTAATAACTGATGTGGGGGTTACCTGCTGCATCCAGGGCTATTGATGAATACCTTCCCACATACCGACCCTCTTCGCCTCCGTTATCAACGATCTCGATATTCCAGGAAGTCCCGTTCCACTCTGCATATCTCAGAGTATATCCATAACCATTGCTATCCCCTGCCTTGTGATAACTGATGTGGGGGTTACCTGCTGCATCCAGGGCTAATGATGACTCCATTCCCACATACTGCCACCCGCCTCCGTCATCAACAGTCTGGATATTCCAGGAAGTCCCGTTCCACTCTGCATATTTCAGGTTCCCTCCCACGCCAAAAATATTCCAATTCTCGTAATAACTGATGTGGGGGTTACCCGCTGCATCCAGGGCTAATGACGAATACATCCCCAACACATCCCGCTTCCCACCTCCGTTATCAACAGCTCCGTTATCAACAATCTGGAGATTCCAGGAAGTCCCGTTCCACGCTGCATATCTCAGGCTGGCTCCCGAGCCCTCATGTTTCCAATGGTCGTAATAATAATCCTCGTAATAACTGATGTGGGGGTTACCTGCTGCATCCAGGGCTAATGACGTATACATCCCCACATGCTGCTTCCCACCTCCGTTATCAACGATCTCGATATTCCAGGAAGTCCCGTTCCACTTTGCATATCTCAGATTACATCCCGAACCATCGACTTTCCCTTCATCATAATAACTGATGTGTGGGTTACCTGCTGCATCCAGGGCTAATGACGAATACATCCCCACAAACCGCTTTCCATCTCCGTTATCAACAGTCTGGATATTCCAGGAACTCCCGTTCCACTCTGCATATTTCAGGTTCCCTCCCACGCCAAAAATATTCCAATTCTCGTAATAACTGATGTGGGGGTTACCCGCTGCATCCAGGGCTAATGATGAAAACCTTCCCACATACCACCACCCGCCTCCGTTATCAACAGTCTGGGCATTCCAGGAAGTCCCGTTCCACGCTGCATATCTCAGGTTCAGTACTTCTCTAAATTTACCTCCGTGAATTTTGGCAAGTCATCAATACTCTCAACCTCTGATCAACCAAACGGTCGAAGAACAGAAACAAATGAGACAAATTTGAGTTTTTTCCGAATCCCTTCCCAGACCAATAGCCGGAAGAAATCGAAACGGAACAAATCTTCAGCAACGGTTCTTGGTCCTCGTTGAACCTTAGAGAAGAACATCCATTGAAGAGAGACCCAGATATTTTTGAGAAGGAAAGAGATTATCGTCAGCAGGTACCGGATCACAACGTTTCTTGTGGATGTCCTTGCTTTCACGATATTCCGGATACGGTACGAAGACTCGATCGCAAACCGGTTCTTGTAGACCCGGTAGATCCGACGGGGTTTCCAGTTAATACCATACACGACGTAACCCAGGTTCACATTCCCGTATTTCTTATTCCTTCCCAGAAGGTACTGGACATCAATTGCCAGAGTAAGAGAAAGAGGTTCGCCAGTTCCCATCATCGTATACTGTGCATACCGGGAATGATTTCCCCGGAGTATTTTCTTGAGTTCTTCGCCGTGTTTTCTCACCGGAACAATGTGCGGGATCTTTTCCTTCTGGAGAAATGAGAACACATCTTTTGAGTAAAATCCCCGATCAAGACAGAGTACTTGGGTGTTCACTTTTGCGTTGTGGATTATGGCCAAAAATTTCCGGATGTACTCGACCTTTGACACACCCTTCTTCACCGGGAAAACTGCAAGGGTCTGCCGTTGACCTTTTGTTGTGATGGAGAGCGAAACATACGAGTAAAATGTGGTTGTTGATTTCTTCATTTTACTCTTGAGGACGTAATCTTTGTTCGCTTCGATAATTTCGCCATAATAAGGATCGTCGGTGAAATCTATGGCAAAATGATACGATTTTCCGGGAACAAGGATCTGATCGTTTGAATAGGTGAGGATCTTTGATTGTATTTCGAAAAGCGATTCTAAATCCACCTTCGATAAATGGTATCTGACTGACGTTTCACACGGGACTTTTTCTCCGGCCTTATTGATGGAATGCACGGATAGTTTGGTTGCTGACATCCCAACAAGTGACTGGATAAGCGTCTTTTGTCTCAGTGTTCCGTTGATGGAAATGGTGAGATTCCGGTTGATTGCATCCACTGCTATTTCGGAACAATCTTCTGCTCGGATCTCATTCTTTATTCGGCGGGTGAATTGTCGTCTATTTGCCATATGCGGCGCCCGCTGCCTATTTAGATCTGCCGGTTTTGATTAGCCTCGGCTAAAAATTAGTGAAGTACTGAAACCTCAAATCCGCCGTTTCGCGTACTGGACTCGACCGTCATCGGGATTCCATCGCCTCATTCATTGCGCATAGACCAGTTCCCGGGATACCGGATCGGTAACAATCCGGTTATCGGGCAGAACTGCGTCATCTTCGCAAACGTCTTTATCGGAAACAATTTCCGGTGCGGTGACAACGTGCTCATCCGTGATGAGACATCGATCGGAGATTTTGTTCATATTGGCAAACAGTGCTTTATCGACACCGGTGTCTCGATCGGCAACCGGGTAACGATCGGCGAGAACGTGCGGATTCCCGAATCGACAACGATCGGAGATACGGTTCATATCGGCGCAAACGTCGTGTTCCCGGCCGACCCGTCCTACCCGGGCAGCAGGCGGAAAAAAGCCGGGGCGTTACTTCTTGAAGACGGTTGTTCCGTGGGTGAGGGGGCAGTCATCAGTCCCGGGATATGCATTGGTGCCGGTGCCCGGGTTGCGGCCGGGACAAAGGTGACCCGCACGGTCCCGCACAATGTCCATGCCTCCGGAAACCCGGTACGGTTCCACGCGATCGCGGATTGATCATCTTTTTTTCCGGGAGAAAGATTTCTTTGGTTTTTGACTTTGCCAAAAGATACCATGACAGTCCAGAGTCCTGCACGATCCGGTTTTTTTAGAACTCTTCCGGAACTTCCCGGGATCTCTTGTATCCGGCCCCGGGAGAAATTGGTCGTTTCCCTATTTTCCCGGACCTGTCTTATTGATTGAACCATGCGGTAAGCAGATTAAACTGCGGCAGGGGTATGCAATGTAACCGGTTTTTCCCAAAAAAAACCTCGTAAAACCGGATTTTTCCGCGGTCCGCGCCGCGCTTGTTTTCCGGAGTTCCGGGACCTCAGAAAAAAACCGTTTTCACGCCCCGGTTTACCCGGATCCCGACAAAATTCCGCGGGATAACTGCGATAATTTTCCCAGCTACCGCCACGCTTAAATTCTCCTTTATTTTTATAGGAGAATATACAATGAACGGCGAATTCTGTAAACGGACAACGAGGAAGATCCGGAAGCTCGGGTACGCACCCACGGTCGCGGCCCGCTACTCCCGGTTCATGTATCTCTCCATGCTGTCCGTAAGCGGGATCGTGGCCGGCTTCTGCGGGAAGGGGGATTTTGCTCTCTGCGATGAGACTCCCGGATATACCGGAGTACGGGTTCCTGGATAGCGACCTCCTTTACGACATCCACGTAGTGTTGAACGATCGGGGGGGACCAGACCGGTGCGATTCCCCGGCTGTAATTATCCCAGTTAAGATTCCCGTTGCTTACCCGTTTTATGACATGAAGCTCTTCTTCCGGGTTGAGATGGGTTGACCGGACACTGATCATGAACCGGTCCCTCTGTGCTTCAATCAGGGGAAACGTCCCCTCGAATTCTGCCGGGTTCTGCGTTGCAATGACAAAGAACGGCGGCGGGAGCGGCATCGTTATACCATCGATTGTTGCCTGTCGTTCGCTCATCGCCTCGATAAATGCGCTCTGTGACTTCGGGTTGATCCGGTTGATCTCATCCACGAGAAGAAAGTTCGTGAAGACCGGCCCGTGCCGGAGGATAAACTCTTTTTTCTCGGCATCGTAGACCCTGACCCCGATAAGATCCGAGGGCTGGATATCGATTGCACCCTGGATCCGCTTGAACCCGCACCCGGTGATGAGCGCGATCGCTTTTGCGATCGTGGTCTTCGCAGTCCCGGGCGATCCCTCGACAAGGATGTGTCCTTCGCTGAGCATCGCGATGAGGACACTGTCGATCAGCTGCTGGTTGCCTACAATAAACTCTTCCAGCTTCTGCTTTATTTTTCCATAGGACCGGGAAATATCTTCGATTTCTGTATCCATAATTTTCTGATCCATTCAGCACCTACGGAATCCTGCTTTTCCATATAGCCATAAAAAATAGCAGCAGCATAAATAAAAAGAGTATTTTAAACCCTAAATTACTTCTTGTCTGGTGGAAGAGCCAGCTTATCCCTTCCGCATCGGCGGTTCGCGAATTCATCTGGTCGAGAAGGATTGTCGAATTTCCTCCGGTTATCCGGTGAATAAGTTTCATGTTATCCTTCTCACCACCGGAGGAATACATTGAGTTGGTAAAGATACTCGGGTCAGACAAGACGTAGAGGTTTCCCCTGCCCATCTCTTCCCGGGCCATAACCGGGAAATTACCCATTGATTCGTCAAGGCTGATCTTTTTGTCACCATCCAGATCGATCCAGCTCAAAACCGAGGTCATGAGCAGGGTTTTCCCGCCGTCAAGAGCGGCCGGCCGGTTCAGGACAATTGTTGTCCCGGCATCTGTCAGCGGGGAGGCTGCCATCCCGTAGACAACGACGGAGTACGGGTCATCGTATTCGCGGTCAAGACTCGACAGGTTACCCGGAAGAATTGAGATCTGGCTCCCGATCCCGCGCAGGATATCATTCCCGGTCCCGAAATCGTCGAGAAGGATGAGGGTATTTCCACGGTCAAGGAACGTCCTGTACGCGCTGATCTCCGAAGGTTTTGGTGCCTTAAAGGGTGCAATGATGAGAAGGGTTGCAGGATCCTTTTGCTGTAAAATTCCGGAAGGATCGTTTACCATGGAAACATGGTGCCGGTCGAGATCGGTGAAGAATGAGGATGTGCCATTCCAACCGTTATTGTACTGGCTGAAATCAAGGTCGTTAGAAGTGAAATGCATGGTCAGGAGAATCAATGAAGCCACGATTATAATTCCCGCGATCCAGAATGCTTTTCTAATGATCTTCACCTTCCACGCGCAACCGGGTTGATTCCATGGCCTCTTCAAATTCGACCCTGACCGCAGGGGTCTGCTGTCCCCCGTACCGGATGCGTTCGTACAATGCAACAAACGACGAGAACGTCCGGCAGTACCGCCTTCCTTTGCAGGATTGTGATACTTCCCGGGGGGTCAGCACCTGATACTGCCGGATCCGGAGATCCCCAGCCACGCGTCCGGTAATCGTATGATACGCCATATGTGCGGCTGCGCTCAGGCCCTCATCTTTGAGGATCTGCCCGAACCGGGAAGCAAGGGAAGTATCGGTAACCGGCGCAGAAACAGGGGGGGCCTTTTCTTCAGGGGGAGGAGCGGATGGCAATTCACGGGGTACTTCCGGAAGTTTTATTGGTTGATCCAGACTGTGTCCCGTTCGTTTGAATGCAGGGAATGCGGGCAGCTTTAAAGAGATCTTCACACCAATTCGCCGGAGGTAGAATATCGCACCGGTAATGAACAGGGACAGGAGCCCGACAGCAATGATGATGATCGCAAGGAGATCATCAGCTTGCGGCACCAGCCCGAATATCGGTGCAGGTCTTGTTATCGTAACCTCAACCGGCTCGCTCACCGAAGGATTGATCGGAAATCCCTCGCCTTCAAACATTGCAATAATCGTATGGTTTCCGGGAGGCAGCACGAGTATTGAGGAGAACGATCCGGTCTCATCGGTCACCGCCTCGGATCGGTGGGTCTTGTCCCATACCAGCTGGACCGGCGCACCGTTCACCGGAAGATTGGTATTCACCGTGCCGGAACAAACAACCTGGCTCCAGTTCAGGCCGGTCCAGTTCAGGCCGGAATCTACAGCCAGAGTTGTGACAGAATCTACGGAATCAACACGTAGTTTACGGATCTCCGAAGTTGTGAAATCTGACTGGGCATAAAGAGTATGGATCCCCGCACTGATCCGGTCAATCTTCAGATCGT
The DNA here is from genome assembly GCA_963666355.2 of uncultured Methanoregula sp. Taxonomy (GTDB): domain Archaea; phylum Halobacteriota; class Methanomicrobia; order Methanomicrobiales; family Methanospirillaceae; genus Methanoregula. Next base: position 149,875 of record CAXXCP010000009.1, on the reverse strand, counting down.
AAGAGAATGACCCGGTCGGATCCGTTTTCCCGTTCAGGAGTATTTTATTGTCAAGGTACAGGGTCAGCGGACGATTCTCAACAGACGCCGAACGGTCCAGCGCGGAGGAGAGAAGGGATCCAAAACAGGTTATGGTATCGCCGTACACTCCCGCTCCCGGCCGCACGATGAACGTTAGCTGGAGGGTCCGGTGAATCGGGAAATCAATCTCCGGTATCGTCCCGGGAGTCCCAGGAGTCCCATATTTTTTATCCATAGCCTGGACAATTTTTTGGACTTCTTCGCGACCCTTCTCCTGCTTTACCGGATCAAGCCCGGTTTTTTTATCGATTGCGATGATCGTGTCGGTGCTTTTGCTGTACTGGTCCCGTATTCCGTGTATCTTCTTGAGCAGGGCAGCCCTCTGGTACCTTACCGACATCATAAGGTCCGGGTTCACGGCATTCCGGTACTGGATTTCAAGATCGTCCAGCATATCCATCGAGATTGACGATCTCATCAGCTCATCCAGCAGCTCGCGCTGCAGGGCGGCATTCTTTGACAATTCCTGGATCTCGCTGTCTTCCATATCGAGCGTAACAACGAGATTTTTGACCCGGATATTATTCCGGGCAAAATAGTCAAGATACCTCCGGGCCTCCTCGATGTTGCGGATACGGATATTCAGGCTGACGGGGAATGGAGAGTCTGACAATTCCTGCAGGAGCGGGAGAATGTCCATCGTACTGTTAATCGATTTTATTTTCAGCACATCGACGTTATCATGAAAACGGGAAGGGAATGTATCGGTTTCGAGAGAATACAGGACAGTGTCCGATACAAGGACGGCAAGTATTCCGATAACGGCAATTATTATCACGGCGAGGATGATGTACCGTAATTCCCGTTTCATTTCACCAGGATCTCCATGACTTTCTGGGTAACGATGACACCAAACATGACAATTCCTGCGGCCACCAGCATTTTGACATATTTTAAGTATACCGGCTGGGAAAACCGGGTGTCGATCATCTCAACCACAACAAGGACACCGATCAGCCAGAGAACAAAGAAGACCTCAATGTCAACATGCCGGGATAAGATCATGAAAAAACTTATCAGAAAAAGCCAGACTACGAGCGCCGAAGCTGCAATAATCTTCTTTTTCATTACGATACCGTATATATTTTGTACTATATTTAGGGCTGTCTCTTTTTTCCGTTCTGCGGGAATAGTCACACGGGGCCTGGGGCCTGTCAGCCCCGGTTTTGTTATGCGAAAAGGTCGATTTGATGTTTTGCAGCCGACAGTAATAAAACGTTGTGGCGTTTCCTGCACGACTGCGGATACTCAAATGGATTTCCGTATCGTGGAAAAAGAATTCCGGCTTCGCAGGAAAAACGCAAAAAACAAGAAAGGCCGGGGCCGAGATTCGAACCCGGGTCGGAGGATCCACAATCCTCTAGGATGACCAACTACCCCACCCCGGCATACGGGTGACTGTACACTGCCAGGAATCCGGCAAATGTCCCTTTTACATTAGGACCGGTCTCACATTAATCTATCCCCCTTATCGACCAGAAATTTCCCCACCGGATGAATCGGCTTTTTCACCATTCCGCGAGGGCGACTATTAATAGGGTCGGACGTCCATTACATATCAGGTGGCTCCAAACAATATTCCTTAAGATGTGGGAGCGCGGCGGGTTTTTAAAAAGTAACCCCGCGTGCGGGATGCAGGAGATATTTCATCCCGGTTTCCGGAGCTTGTTGTAACAGGGTGTGGTTTTTAATTATGGCGGAGAATCCGAAGATCAGGACGCCGATTGTGTGTGTCATGGGGCATGTGGATCACGGGAAAACTTCGCTCCTCGACCGGATCCGCGGCTCATCGATCGTATCTTCCGAAGTCGGGGCTATCACCCAGCATATCGGCGCGACCATCGTTCCCATCGAAGCGATCCGCACCATGAGCGGGACCATGGGAAAGATGCCCATCAATATTCCCGGTCTTCTCTTTATCGACACCCCGGGCCATCACGCCTTCACAACGCTCCGGGCCCGGGGCGGGGCGCTTGCCGACATGGCGATCCTTGTCGTGGACATCAACCAGGGGTTCCAGCCCCAGACCATCGAGGCGCTCCAGATCCTGCGCAACTGCAAGACCCCGTTTGTGATCGCAGCGACCAAGATCGATCGCATCCACGGCTGGAGAGTGAACACAAACGAATCGTTCCTCTCCTCGTTTGCCAAACAGAACGAGAGAGTAAAGACCGATGTCGAGAACAAGACCTACGAGGTTGTCGGGAAACTCTCCGAGCTCGATTTCTCCGCGGACCGGTTCGACCGGGTATCCGATTTCCGGCGCAATCTTGCGATCGTTCCCGTAAGCGCCCACACGGGCGAGGGGATACCGGACCTTCTGCTTGTCATGATCGGGCTTGCCCAGCGGTACATGGGCGAGGCCCTCACGCTCTCGGTTGAAGGCCCGGGTGCAGGAACGGTCCTCGAGGTCAAGGAAGAGCGGGGGCTTGGGACAACGCTCGATGTCATCCTGTATGACGGGACGCTTGCCATCGGTGATGAGATCGCGGTAGCAACCCAGGACGATGTTCTCGTAACAAAAGTCCGGTCGCTCTTAAAACCCCGGCCCATGAAAGAGATCCTCATCGAGGACAAGTTCGAGCGGGTCAAATCGGTTGCAGCCGCTGCGGGGATCAAGGTCACGGCGCCAAACCTCGAGGGAGTGATCGCCGGCTCACCGTTCTTTGTCATCCGGGGGAACCGGGATGAGATCGAAGAGAAGATCAGAAAAGAGATGACCGAGATCCACGTCAACCTCGCGGAAGAGGGAATCGTGATCAAGGCAGACACGATAGGTGCGCTCGAAGCGCTCTGCAAGGAACTTGACGGGAAAGGGATCGGTGTCATGCGTGCAGAGGTCGGGGCCGTGAGCAGGCACGACCTCATCGAGACCGAGACCATCAAGAACCCGGTCTTCCGGGTCCTCCTCTCGTTCAATACTCCGATCCTGCCAGATGCAAGCGACATGATCAAGGACCCGCTGTACACGCAGGTAAAAGTCTTCGAAGGGCGCGTGATCTACCAGCTCATCGACCAGTACATCGAGTGGCGTGACGAGCAGAAACGCCTCCAGGAGAAGCAGCGGTTCGAGCATGTGGTCATGCCGGCGAAGATCCGGCTCCTCCCGGATTGCGTCTTCCGGCAGAGCAACCCTGCGGTTGTCGGTGTCCGGGTGCTTGGCGGGAAGCTGCGCAGCGACGTCGAGCTGATAAAACCCGACGGGAAGAAGGTCGGCCACTTAAAGACCATGCAGCTCCGGCAGGAAACGATACGGGAGGCCGATGCCGGCCTCGAAGTTGCGATCTCGATCGAAGGTGCAACGGTCGGCCGGCAGGTCAGTGTCGGGGACGACCTCCTTGTCGATATTCCCGAGCGGCACGTCAAGGTGCTTGAAAAAGAGATGATGAAGACCCTGAACCCGGGCACGCAGGAGATCCTTGCCGAGTACACCACGATGAGGCGCAGGGCCGAACCGTTCTGGGGCAAGTAACCGGTACCGGGGATCCGTGGTCCCGGGCTAGCGAGGATTTAATATCGTACCGGTCAAACAAAATGGGTACTTCTCATGTGTAGGCGGATATGCCGGCATCCGGAGACGTGAAAAATCCTTCCGGGTTTTTACCAGAAACCAATAACGAGGAACAAGTATGTCAGATTTCAAAGTCGTAGTATCAGATCCCAAGACCGGTCGCGCCTATAACGTTGACGCCACCGGTGGCATTGCAAGCGCAATCGTGGGAAAGAAGATCGGGGATGAATTCGATGCGGGATCCCTCGGGCTCGCGGGATACAAAATCGAGATCACCGGCGCATCCGACCGGACCGGAACAACCGCACGCAAGGGTCTCTCCGGCGCCGGGCGCAAGAGGGTCCTCCTCGCTGGCGGCGTCGGGTTCCACCCGGTCATGGAAGGCGAACGCAGGCGCAAGGCAATCCGGTCGAACGAGATCACCCCCGACTTCGTGCAGATCAACGCGCGCGTGACGGCATACGGGGAAAAGACCCTCGAAGAACTCTTTTCGAAAGTCGAGGGCGAGAAGAAAGAGAAGACGGCAAAGGCCGGAAGAAGATAACATACTTTTTTAAAAAAGAATTTTATCCGGGACAATTCAGCCGGACTTGAAAAAAATGGATGCACTTATACGGTATAGTTGATACTTACCACACCGTAGGCCGAGGAGTTCTGGGCGAACCTCAGCGTCTTACCATCCCGGACGATCTCGACGGTTATTTCGTGCCGGGTCGAACCGTCGTCTTTCTTAAACGTTGCAAGAACATTTCCGCTCGTTTTGTTCAGCGCATAAATTTTATCCCCGGAGTCCCGTACTTTTTCAAGCGCGCCGTCGGTCCCGTAGGTTCCGGAAAATCCTCCGATATAGCTGACCCGGACAAATATTCCGCTGGTCGGGACGGACACGGCAGTCGTTGCCGGCACCGAAACCGGCGTTCCGCTGGCAAGGAGCGTTGTTCCCGGCGTAACGGTTGCCGGAACGGTGTGCCCCTGCACAGGAGTTCCCTGCATGGGGGCAACGGTGGCCGGGGACGTCTGCACCGGTGGGGAACCCGATCCTCCACCCATAAAAAACATCCCCGCCATTGCAAGAACAATGACAACGCCGGCGATTACCGATACGAGGACCCAGGGTTTATCCCATACATCATGTCTCTTCCGTTTCATGAGATCTCACGTCCGCCAAAAAGTGCTGGAGGATACTTTAGTATTGACGGGAAATACGCGAAATACTTTGTTATCTGGCCTCAACCCGAACGGGATTTTTTTTAAACTGCTCAAAAGAGAGATTGGGTTACCCGGGGTTTGTTATGATCTATCGATCCCCTGCCGGAGACCATCCCGGAGATCCTCGAATGGCACCCGGTATTTTTTCGCAAGCAGGATGAGCGCGGCCGGGGGGAGGAGATGGGAATCAAACCCGGTTTTGATAATCCCGTTCATCTCCGCGACAACCTCGGTCTCGGAAATTTTTGCCGCAGAGGCTATCCTGCCGATCAGGTCCTGGACCGGATCGTCACGCTCGAAGATTGCCGCAGTCGGTTTGAACCCGACCGGGATCGCAACGGATGCGAGATCGAACACCGGGGAAAAAACACCATTCTCCTGCCGGATGAGTCCGTCCTCCTCGGCCCGGCGGAGCAGGAGGTTAGCCTGTTCGGTACTCATCCATTTCCGGTCGAGCGCGTAATAGTAGACCAGCTCGTTCTTCCGCATTCCCGTCTTTCGCGAATGCTTGAACGGGGCTGCAAGCGTAACCTGCAGGGTCACGTGTTGGCACCAAGGAGAATTCGCTTCACATCGAGCGCATCGAGTCCTTCACCCCTGCCATCCTTTGCGATATCGATGTCGGTCCGGGTTACACCGTCCGTGAGCCGGAGGTAGAAGATCTCGTTTGCAATCGGAACCTTCCCACCGCCGCGCAGCGCAAGCGCGAGCACCGACATCTGGAGGTCAACCGATTCGGTGATGACGCCCGGGCGGAGAACATCCGGAGTGATGTCCCCGAATGTTGCACGATCAACGGCAATCCCTACCTTGGTCTTGACCTTTATCAGTTCCTTGCCGGTCGTCTTGGTCGACTCCTGGTTGTCGAACCCGGCAATGTATTTCAGGGTCTCGTTAAAGGGCATTCCCATTGCAAACGAGAGATCCACCCGCTGGGGGAAACGATAATAGATCCTTCGCATAGCTTAGGTATTGAAATTCCTCAAAGAAAAAAGATTACGAAAGCCGGGTTCTTAAAGAAGGACCTGGCACGGGAAACCCAGCGGGGTTTTCCCGGCTCTTCAGGCCGTCTTCCCGGATGGTATTTTGCTCATGCGAGTAACACAGCGTTGATAACGCCGTCCTGGCCGGGGCGGCTCGTGATCCGGGCGTTTCCAAGCTCGGTCCGGACAATTGCACCCTTTGTCAGGAGGTTCCGCCGAACATAGTTCGGGTTTGCTCCGTTCTCCACCACGTTCTCGATCTTCACGTTCTTTGTCTCACCGTTTGTCGGGTTGGTCACGCTGACCATCTCTGCACGGAGGGCCCGGGACTTCTCGTTTCCGCCGAATGTCCGGACAATGCGTCTCCGCTCTGCACCGATATGGGTGTCTGCCGGTGCAAGGCCGATCTCTGCTCTCCGCTTCATTGCTGCCGGACGGCGCCTGCCACCGGTTACCTTTCGTACTGATTCTCCCTGCCAGAGCATAGTGTTACTCCATCAATTATTCCGCGGGAACTTCCTCCCGAAGATGGTGCTCTATATATTCCCTTCAGAATTATTTATAGTACTTCCCAAGCCAGCCATGCCTTCCCGGGATCTTCCGGGTTTTCCCGGTGAAGATTATTCGGGAAAGCTACGGGAAAAAGACGAATAAAAAAAATCAGGCAAGGATGGTATCGAGCAGTGCTGCGATACCGTCCCCGGTCTTGAGATTTGTCCGGAAAACCGGCATACCCGGGTTGTACCTGCGGATATCCTTCTCCATCCGGTCGAGGTTCGCTCCCACGAACTGGGCGAGATCTACCTTGTTGATGACACCGATGGTCGAGTCGCGGAACATCATCGGGTGCTTGTTCACCACATCATCCCCTTCCGTAGAACTGACAATGACGATCCGTTTCTCCGCCCCGAGCCGGAAGTCGGTCGGGCAGACCATGTTCCCGACATTCTCGATAAAGAGAATATCGATCGCGTCCAGCGGGAGGTGATCGATCGCGTGTTCGACGAGGTGCGCATCAAGGTGGCACTCCTTCCCGGTATTTGCATTGAATGCAGGAATCCCAAGCGATACTATCCTTTTGTAATCATCGTCACCATACACGTCGCCGGCAATCGCGCCCGCACGGAGGCCCCGTTTGGCAAGCATCGGTACGAGGCGCTCGATCAGCGCGGTCTTTCCCGACCCGATTGCGCCTAAAAGATCGAATGCCCGGACCCCGTGTGCCTTCAGGTGCTGTGCGTTCTTGTCGGCAAGCTTGTTGTTGACGTCGTAGACATCTTTCTCAATCCTGACGTCGATGTGATGCATACTAGAAAGTTACGAGCGTACACTGTTTATACCTTGACCCACAAACGATCCTGCAATGGTACACGGTGAGCGCATTCTTTATCCCTGCTACTTCAATGCAGCGTATACCCGGGCTGAAGGCCGCCGGGTCCCGCGCAGTCTCAGCGCCAAGGCCCCGGTCCTTTCGGACATCGAACGGGCGCTGGATAAACTTGACCTGAAGTACCGGGCCGAAGAGCACCACCATCCTGAACACTGGATCCGCCGGGAAGGCCGGGTCATTGTTGAATGGACGGAGAGCAAGGAAGCACTCATGAAGAAAGTCGCACAGAGAATAAGTGTGAAACCAATAAGCGGGAAACACGGCGGGAAGCGATGAGCGGAATGTACGATCTGCATACCCACACGATATTATCTGACGGGGAGATGCTCCCGATCGAACTGATACGAAGGATGGCCGTGACCGGGTACACGACTGTTGCCATCACCGACCACGTTGATACCTCCAATGCATCCGAGGTCCTGTCAACATTATTCAGGGTACGGGAGTCGGCAAAAATGTTTGGCGTGGAACTTTTATGCGGGGTCGAGATCACTCACGTCCCGCCCCCGCAGATAGCGGCTCTTGCAAAACGTGCAAAAGATGAGGGGGCGGATATTGTCGTCGTCCATGGAGAGACACCGGTTGAGCCGGTCGCTCCCGGGACAAACCATGCGGCCTGCGGTTGCAGGTACGTAAACGTCCTTGCCCATCCCGGGCTTGTCAGCGGGGAAGACGCACAGCTCGCGGCGGGAAACAGGGTTGCCCTGGAACTTACCTCACGGGGAGGACACAACCGGACCAACGGCCATGTTGCCCGTATTGCACGCGAAGCCGGGTGCAGGCTCGTCGTTGATTCTGATGCCCACGCCCCCCACGACATCCTTGATGAACAGACAAAATACATCATTGCGCGAGGCGCCGGGCTGAACGAAGCCGAATGCAGGGAGATACTATCTTTAAATGTCGGTGAGTTCCTCAATTTTTGAAATTTATATTTATAGTTTCACGCAAAGTTTTTATACGCTGTTGTCACACATATATAGATTATTAAATTAATTCCATCGAATCCCCGAGGTTGTTGTGAAAGTTGTTGGAAGAGCGGTGAGCACCATTGGTAACCGGATGCTGGTAATCCAGTGCGACGCCGCGCAGCTTCCCGCATTGTACAGTGAGATTACTGACCGGCGCATGCAGCCGGTCGGGAAGATCCTTGATCTCTTTGGGAATGTAAAAGCCCCATACGCGGCGGTACTCTGCCGCGGGAAATGCACAGTCCAGCCAAACGACAAACTCTTTATGAAGTGAGATGGGCCCCGCCCGGAAGCGGCTCACTCTTCGAAAAAACAGAGATGCAAACCTGGTGAAAGCGGATGCAAGAAGTTGAAAAATTAAAAATCCTCCAGACCGAGAGAGAAGCTCTCAAGTCGAGAACGAAAGTAAAAGAACAGGAGAAGAAGGCGGAGAACCACACCGAGACCGTCTGCCCCGAATGTGGCGGCCGCCAGCTTGTCCATGACTACGAACGTGCAGAGCTCGTGTGCCAGAGCTGCGGGCTTGTCATCGATGATGACTTTATCGACCGCGGCCCCGAGTGGCGTGCCTTCGACCACGACCAGCGGATGAAGCGGTCCCGTGTCGGCGCACCGATGACCTTTACAATCCACGACAAGGGTCTCTCGACCATGATCGACTGGCGCAACCGGGACTCGTACGGCAGGGCTATCTCCTCCAAGAACCGGGCGCAACTCTACCGTCTCCGCAAATGGCAGCGGCGTATCCGTGTCAGCAATGCAACAGAACGCAACCTTGCATTCGCGTTATCGGAACTCGACCGGATGGCCTCCGCTCTCGGTCTCCCAAGAAACGTCCGCGAGACAGCAGCGGTCGTGTACCGTGATGCGGTGGACAAGAACCTGATCCGGGGCCGGAGTATTGAAGGTGTCGCGGCAGCAGCGCTGTACGCAGCCTGCCGGCAGTGCAGTGTCCCCCGTACGCTTGATGAGATCGCAGAAGTGTCCCGTGTCTCAAGAAAAGAGATCGGCAGAACATACCGGTTTATCTCCCGCGAACTGGGCTTAAAGCTCCTCCCAACTTCCCCGATCGATTACGTGCCGCGCTTCTGCTCGGGACTTACCCTCAAGGGTGAGGTCCAGAGCCGTGCGGTAGAGATCCTACGGCAGGCAGGAGAACGCGAGCTGACGAGCGGCAGGGGTCCGACCGGTGTTGCGGCAGCGGCAATCTACATCTCTTCGATCCTTGGCGGGGAGCGCCGGACCCAGCGTGAAGTCGCGGAAGTGGCCGGTGTGACCGAAGTCACGATACGAAACCGATACAAGGAACTCGCAGAGAAGCTCGACATCGAGATCATTCTCTAAAAATCATTTTTAATGCATTACAGTAACAACTATATCCCTTCGAAGGGAAATTCGTATACCGCATCGGGCTCGTAGATCAGGGGTAGATCGCTACGTTCGCAACGTAGAGGCCGCGGGTTCAAATCCCGCCGGGTCCATTGCCGGTTCCTCGTAGTTTTCGATCAGTAACAACTATATGGAATCCGCAGAAAAATAGTATGCCGCAAGTAACCTTGCAGGGGCTCGTAGATCAGGGGTAGATCGCTTCGTTTGCAACGAAGAGGCCACGGGTTCAAATCCCGTCGAGTCCATTTTCTTTTCAAAATTTTCTCTTGAAGACCGAATGGTCTTCCCGGGTTGCGAAGGGCGGAGCCCTCGCGATTTGACGGATTTAAACTGCCGGAGTCAAACAACTCGGGCAGACAATGACATAGTTTTCCACCGGAAAATACAATCCTGAAGTGAATTTCACGACCGAATACAACCTGGAGAAAGAATATTCTTATCGCGTTGGCAGTTACACAGGAATTCACCAGGGAGGACCTTGGGAGTATGTCGTCCTTCCGGGTTCGTTGTGGATTATTATTGAGAAGGTAAGACCGGCATGTGCGACATTTCTGGGCGATGTCCGGCATATTGCTGACAAATCTGATGAGATAAAACCCGCATTGCCTGATCCGGCGGATTTTCAAAAATATTGGGAGCATGGCACCATCCTCCATAAAGAAAGGGAGGCATCGTGAGGATGGCTCCGTGCATCGATCTTCAGCTACTGTGAGGCGGCCTGATATCCCGGTGTATGCTTTTTCGTCATTCAAAACGGCGGAAATCTCATCCGTCCCTGTCGGATGTGCCGGAAGGAGTGATGGTGACAACCGGAGTCCGGGCCTTTGTAACGGTTGGGATTTTATCCATCTCCGCTGACATCACGACTGCAATATAGCCCCCATCCCGGACCGGAATGATGGTAACCCGTTCGTTATACGATACTGGGGGCATCAGGGCCTGATCCCAGATGATGCTGCCGCTCTCTGATCGTTTCACGATGCGGATTGCTCCATTATCAGAACTATTCGTCACTTTTCCATCGGGCCCGGTGTGTGCGAAAATTTGAAACAGGGAAACACGCCCGCCGGGACCTTGTGAGGGGCCCGGGGCGGGAGCACAATCCCAGTTCCGGTTCGCATCCGGAACTACAACATCACTCTCTGATGGCCGGATCCAGACCGTGTCTACCGTTCCATCAGGAGCGAGGGTCACCCGGTAGTTATTTCTTGTCCACACGCTTATGGATCCGTTCGCTGACTCCTGCAGGGAATTCACTTCACCGGAATGGGTAAAATTGAACCGGCCCGATGTCGAATTCATAACGGTATCCCAGACAATGGTGCCGGAAGGATCCAGTCTCAGTACTTCTCTAAATTTACCTCCGTGAATTTTGGCAAGTCATCAATACTCTCAACCTCTGATCAACCAAACGGTCGAAGAACAGAAACAAATGAGACAAATTTGAGTTTTTTCCGAATCCCTTCCCAGACCAATAGCCGGAAGAAATCGAAACGGAACAAATCTTCAGCAACGGTTCTTGGTCCTCGTTGAACCTTAGAGAAGAACATCCATTGAAGAGAGACCCAGATATTTTTGAGAAGGAAAGAGATTATCGTCAGCAGGTACCGGATCACAACGTTTCTTGTGGATGTCCTTGCTTTCACGATATTCCGGATACGGTACGAAGACTCGATCGCAAACCGGTTCTTGTAGACCCGGTAGATCCGACGGGGTTTCCAGTTAATACCATACACGACGTAACCCAGGTTCACATTCCCGTATTTCTTATTCCTTCCCAGAAGGTACTGGACATCAATTGCCAGAGTAAGAGAAAGAGGTTCGCCAGTTCCCATCATCGTATACTGTGCATACCGGGAATGATTTCCCCGGAGTATTTTCTTGAGTTCTTCGCCGTGTTTTCTCACCGGAACAATGTGCGGGATCTTTTCCTTCTGGAGAAATGAGAACACATCTTTTGAGTAAAATCCCCGATCAAGACAGAGTACTTGGGTGTTCACTTTTGCGTTGTGGATTATGGCCAAAAATTTCCGGATGTACTCGACCTTTGACACACCCTTCTTCACCGGGAAAACTGCAAGGGTCTGCCGTTGACCTTTTGTTGTGATGGAGAGCGAAACATACGAGTAAAATGTGGTTGTTGATTTCTTCATTTTACTCTTGAGGACGTAATCTTTGTTCGCTTCGATAATTTCGCCATAATAAGGATCGTCGGTGAAATCTATGGCAAAATGATACGATTTTCCGGGAACAAGGATCTGATCGTTTGAATAGGTGAGGATCTTTGATTGTATTTCGAAAAGCGATTCTAAATCCACCTTCGATAAATGGTATCTGACTGACGTTTCACACGGGACTTTTTCTCCGGCCTTATTGATGGAATGCACGGATAGTTTGGTTGCTGACATCCCAACAAGTGACTGGATAAGGGTCTTTTGTCTCAGTGTTCCGTTGATGGAAATGGTGAGATTCCGGTTGATTGCATCCACTGCTATTTCGGAACAATCTTCTGCTCGGATCTCATTCTTTATTCGGCGGGTGAATTGCCGTCTATTTGCCATATGCGGCGCCCGCTGCCTATTTAGATCTGCCGGTTTTGATTAGCCTCGGCTAAAAATTAGTGAAGTACTGAGTCTGACAACCCGGGGAAACAGTGGTGGACTCAGATGTCCGTCGGGATTATCGGCAATCCCGCATGCGGCAATGTAGCCTCCGCTATAAGATTCGATGATGGTTGATCCATAATCGTCCATGCCGGTATCGAGATTTGTTACCCATTCCGTCGTTCCCCCCGAATCGGTTTTATACACGATAACATCGGTCTGCCCTTTTCGTTCACTAAAACAACCAGCTGCAGCAACACAACCTGCAATGCAGAGCAGCGTTCCTATGAGCCTCATGATCTGGTTTGCTGGAGATTTTTTTCCGGACAATCCGGGCACCTGCCGTCTGGTTATGAAATAAGATCTGTTACCGGCGTATTAGCGCTGGCGATGAGTGAAAAAATTGGTGCGGTTATCCCAAAAAGAAGAAGGTCAGGGCCGTTTACCACCAGGCCGCCGGATCAATCGATCCAGTCAAGGAGCTGTTTGCTCTTGTCATTGTCGGCCCGGTTACTGATCTTCTCTTTCACCCGTTTGACAGCTTCGGTTGCCGGAGAGGAGGGCAGGGTTTTTGGTTGCTCCTCAAATTTACCGTAATCCAGATAATCCCGGGTCATGAAGTCATCGCCCCCGACCGTTATCTCCTGAATCGCGGGTTCGGGTTCTTCTTCGGCAACCGCGGGGGAAGACGATCGGACGATCACGCGACGGGGAGCGGATTCACCGGAGAAGGGGGAGCTGGATTCAGGCGCATCCGGAACCATGAGAGGGGGTGGCACTACCGGGAGAAGCGGGGGTGCCTGCACGGAGGGCGACGGCCGGGCCGGTGCGGGCTCTGCCCGGTGGAGGAGGAAATCCACAAAGTCCTCAATCTCCTTCCGCTGTTCGGGACTCAGTCGCTCCAGTTTGCTTTCCAGCGATTCCATGATCTCTTCACCCGGCCCTCTTTCGTTAATAAAAATCTTCGTTATTCGTATTTAAGCAGAGGTGCGGAGTTTTCCGGACGCTATTCCCACTTGTGCTGGTACCCGCGTTTCTCGAGCGGCCGGCCATCAGCAAGAACCGCTTTTTCCGCAGTGACCGTGCCGATAACCGAGTACGAGAGTCCCGGCACCGGGTGCCGTGAAGGGGGAAGAGTGAATATCAGCTCATAATCCCCGCCGCCATAGAGCGCAAGCTCGCGTGATTGTTCGTCGGGAATTCCCCCGGCCCGCGGGATTTTTGCCGATTCGATCGAAAAACCACAATTGTTTACACTGGAGAGATCGTAGAGCGAGAGCGCGATCCCGTCGCTGTCGTCCATCATCGCGCTCGCACCGGACCTGCCGAGGAGCTGTCCCTCCACAACCCGGGGCTGCGGCTCGAACAGCGCTTTTTGAAAACCGTTAAAACCATCGAGATAGGCCTGGGCCTGGCCGGGTGTACCGGTGATGCAGACAAGATCCCCGGACTGTGCGCCCAGGCGCCGGACGAGGTATTTGCTCTCGACAAGGCCAAGGCCGGTCGTAACAACGGTAAGCTCATCGTGGTGATCAATGTCGCCACCGATTACTGCGGTTCCAAATTTTTTGCAACAGTCCTGTGCCCCCTGCATGACGCCGGAAAGATGGTGCCAGTCATCGAGCCCGACCGCGATGAGGAGGTAGGCCGGAGCAGCACCCATGCTCGCGATATCGCTTATCGTGACCGCGGCGCTCATCCACCCGATCTGCCAGTCGGTCATCCCGGCAACAAAGTCCGTTGTCCGGTGGAGCATATCCGTTGTTGCAACCATTACCCGGTCGCCGCATGGCAGCACCGCGCAGTCATCGAGGCAGTTCTCCCGCCCCACAACATCCATCACGATGGTTAAGAGTTCCCGGTCATCCACTCTTTCTCACTTCCTTTCCCCGTTCACTTTTGTACTCTTTGAAGATATGTTCTATCTGTTCCGATTTCTTCTCGCGTTCGTGCCGGGCCTGTTCGTCACGCCACTGTGCAAGCGCAGAATCGAGCGAATCTTTGCCGGCAAGCCCCTGCTTCCCCCGGACCTGGACACCGGCGTCCTTATTGGTCAGGAGAGGGATTTTAGCCTCCCGGAACGCCGGTTTCATGAGCGGGTCGATCTCGGCTGCAGCAGGCGAACTGATGACAACTGCGCCGACACCTGCATCCGCGAGTTCCCGGACAACGCTTTTGCCCCAACCGCTTGTGCGGAGAACAAAGACAATATCCCCGGCTTCGATCCCGGTCTCTTCGCCCAGGCGCCGGACCCCGTCCCGGGTCAGGGATTCCATGACTTTGACCGGGACAACTTCACCTTCCATCGAGAGCTCCGCAAACTTCCGGATCCGTGCAATTCTCCGGGAAAGATTCCGGTTGTGCCGCTCCTCCTTCCGGAGCCGCTGTTTCAAGCTCCTGATAATGGCGTCCCTCTTTACGACTTCTGTATCTTTTGCAAGCTCCACCTCGCGGGCAGAATGGTTTTTCCGGAGCCTTCCCTGGAGCCGCTGGATCTCGTAGTCTTTTGTGCTCAGCTCATCCTGCAGTTCGGCAACAAATGTCCGGAGGCGCTTTACCATGCCATCGAGAACACGGACACGCTCATCATGCTTTTCACCGACAACAGGAGGGGGGGCCTCCACTGCCGGGGCCTGCGGCACGACCTTCATCTCACCGAGAACGTGGTCAAGCGACTGGCCCCGGATCACCCGGGCCCGGACTTCGTCGAGATCGTGGCCCGGGGGGATCCGCTTGATGAGGTTCTGGAACTTCTGGCGGTACTGGAGGTACGCACCGAGCGCTGCAGAAAGTGCATCGCGCTCGTGATCGTTTGCATACGGGTAGGAAGCAGTGAGCTCGACCTTGGTCTCGACACTGACATCCTGCTTTGGGGTAAACGCAATTGCCGAGAATGCCCGCCGGATCTTCTCGACCGTGTATGGCATCTCCTGTACATCGGATGCGATAACAAGCGGTTTTCCCACCCGGAAGAGCGCTTCGATGACATCTGCATTGGTCATCTGCCGGGAGCTCTGGAGGTGAAGGAGATTTCCGTCGAGATCGAGGGCCGCCATCGCAGTTGTTGTACCCGGATCGATGCCAACGATCAGGTACCGCGGTTTTGCCGAGAGGGGCCGGTACCGGATCCGCTCAAGACGCTTCCCGTTGATCCGTACCTGGACATCCGCTCTCCGGTACGTCTGGACCGGCACCTGGTCCCGGGTGGCAAAGACCCGGAAGACGACCCGGCTGTTTCCGCCAAACGCCTTTGTCTCCTTCTTCTCGTACTTCAGGCCCGAAGCGGCAAGGGCCATCTCGATCTCGCGACTTTTCAGCTGCACGGCACCGTGGATCTTCCGGACATACCGGTTCTGGCTCCACCCGCCCTTTCCCGGGGACCGGTGCCTGCTTACGACAACCTCGCTCTCGTTCTCGAACGCGATTACTTCGGCACCCGCGCCGAGTGAGGCTACCTGCGCTGTTGCCCGGGCTTCTGCAAACGGGTCGAACCGGTTGAAGCTGATATTGAACCGGGCTGCAACCTTCCCGAGCGTCTCCTTCCGCTCGCCACCGGTAACCTGCACGAGTTTTGTCTGCGGGGGAAGACGCTGGAGAAAGGCAAAGAGCTCGTGCTGGTCAACCGAGATCTCCTGCAGGCTGTCGACAGCAAGGATATCAGGGCGCTCCTCGCCGAGCAGCCGGAAGAGGCGGAACATCGAGACTTCAGATTCGCTCTCGATGACCGGGCCGGTCATACGGACAAGAGCGTACATCGGCCGGCGCGAGCGTGACCGCACCGACCCTTTGATAATGTCGATCCCAAAGACTTTCAACCGGTCACGCATCGCAGTGCGTCCTTTGGATCGCGTTTCAGCTGGTATTTCCGGTTGAAGTACGTGACAATGTTACCCACGTCCCGTTCGAGAATCGCCAGGGCATTCGGGTGGTCCGACCCGATCCACTGGGGCCAGTCGATGATGACGACCCGGTCCTCTTCCATCATGATATTGTATTCCGAGAGGTCCGAGTGGATGACACCGGCGCGATATGCCTCGACGACCTGCACAAGGATATCATCGAGAACTTCGCCCGGGGCTTCGAGATTGCACCGGTTGAGATTGGCACCGTTTATGAGGGCCATGACAACCGTGTGCCGGTTCTGGTCGATGGGGAGCGGGACGCTGACCCGGGGGTGAAGAAGTTTTAACGCCTCGTACTCCCGTTCCGCGGATTTCCGTGAGGCAACAAGCCAGGGACAGTGACCGACCTCCGGGATATAATCCCGGTTGAGCCGGGCGGAGGAGAAGGAGCGGCCTCCAACCCGGTGGAACTTGATCGCAACCGGGCCAAGACCGAGGGCTTCGTACACGACCGATTCCTTGCCCTCACCGATCATTGTCCCGAGTGCAGATATCGTTCCTTTTTTTGTGAGCGACGCGAGCGCGAGAGTATCATAGCCGCCGAAAACGAGAGCGTACCCGTCGTACGGTACCGGGTTGAACCGGACCATTCCCCACCTGATGAGACGGGAGAGCCGGTAATTGACTTCGGATTCGGAGAGCTTTGTTGTCAGCTTGATCTGGTCGAGCGGTACCCAGGCGTACTGCTTCATCCAGCGTTCGAGGGCAGCGAGGATGGCTTTCTCGTATTTATTCAGGGTGCGGATATGTTCCGCGGCGACGGCCATGGTTGCATAGTGGTTGCCCGTCAGAATATAAAATCATGGGTTTTCCTGCATGGACGGTGTGCCATCACAACCTTAAACATCTGTTATCTTCCAGAGTTTTACCGGAACAAAACGATGCAATGCTCCAAATGCACACGGGATTCCCTCATCTTCCAGCCCTACTCCGGCATGCATCTCTGCAGGAACCACTTTCTCCTCGATGTCGAAACAAAGGCAAAGCGTGACATACGGGCGCATCACTGGCTCCGGCCCGGAGACCACATCGGGGTCCTCCTGACCGGGGACAAGAAGAGTCCTGCTCTCCTCCATCTCCTTGCCGGGCTGGTGGCAAACCGGCGAGATGTCCGGGTTACGGCATTGTTTATGGGGAATCCGGGAGAGGGGGCTCACACCGCAAGGGATCTGCAGCGGTTTGTTGAAGATCACGGGATCGATTGTTTGTACGAAGCTGCCGGGGATGTGGATTCGCAGACCGGAGCTCTCACGCGGGCATCGCCATCCCTTAAGGAAATTGCGGGCAGGCATGGTATAACAAAAATCGCAATAGGCCGATGCCTTGATGATACTGCACGCGTATTTCTCGTAAGCATCCTCAAAGGAAATCCGGAGCGTTTCTTTTGGAATGAGAAGGGGACACTCCTTCCGGTTATCACACCATTTATTTCCGTACCGGGATCGGAAGTCGATCTCTATACCGACGTAATTGCGGGGGGACGTATCGGCCCATACCAAAAAGCGCCGGCCGGTGAAAATTTCGAGCGGGGGGTTGGTGATGTCCTGGATACCTACACGGAACGGCACCCGGCAACAAAATATTCGCTGGTGCAGATCTCGGAACGTATCCGCACTGCAAAAAACGGGTGCGGGATGCGGGATCTTCTCCGGAACCGGCACGAGAAAATTTCCCGGAATCTCCCTGATTTGCGAAAACAAAAACCCGGGGGAGATCATAAGTGACCAGTAAACGCGGACAGATCTGGCGTATCGTGAGAAATTCGCCCGGGATCCAGATCTCCCTGTACTTCATCGCATTCGCGATGCTGATCGGGTTATACACGTTTATCATTCTCGAACTCTACCCTATCCTTGAAGGCAGGCCTATCACCGGGGCAAACGCGCTCCTCTTTGTTGTAGAATCGATGACGACCGTGGGTAATTCGGAGCTCCCGAGGTTCACGAACCCGTACACGATGCTGCTCTCGATCCAGATCATCCTCTCGGGAGTTATCATGATCTTCATCGTGGTACCGCTCCTGATCGCACCGTTTCTTACCGCACTCCTTGCACCGATCCCCCCAAAAAAGACTTCGCACAAACTCTCCGGCCACACCGTCGTCGTAGGATATGACGAACTGACGCGTTCAGTCATCGATGCCCTGACAATCTCCGATCACGATATCCTTATCATCGAACGGGATAAGGCACTGGCGCTCGAAATTGCAACACATTACCGGAAACGGGCATACGTCATCTGGGGCGAATACACCGATCCTGGTACCTGGGATGCAGCGTACCTCGAGGATGCCGGTTACATTCTCATTGCAAAAGACGAACGGATGACTGCAAATATAATTCTTGGAATCCGGGAAAGGACAAAAGGGCAGATCATCTCGGTCGTGGACAAGCTCTCGTTCGATACATACCTTACGTACGCGGGCGCAGATTACGTGCTATCCCCAAAGGATGCAACAGGAAGGATTCTTGCCCGGCATGCCGTACTCAATCCTGCCGGGGACTCTGTTCCCGACATCCCCGGCCTTGACCGGATCACCATTAACCTTCACTACCAGGCCGGGAGGGAATTGAGGCTGATCAATATCCCCGTCGTTCCCGGGTGCAAAGCGATTGGAAAGCGCCTGCAGGATCTCGACATCCCGGGAACGTACGGGGTGACACCGTTATTTCTCTGGAAATCCGGAACATTCGTCACGCAACCGGAGCCCGGGCTCATCGTTGACGACACGACATCGGTTTTCCTGTTCGGGCCGGCCGAGAGCATAGCGAGAGTTATCCACGACATATTTTCTGACGGAAAGCGTGGAACACGCGCGGTTATTGCAGGATTCGGGGATGTCGGGAAGGCGGCGTACCACGATCTCCGGGCTTCAGGAATTTCCTGCAAGATCGTCGACTCACACGATCACGGGCTCGACAAGGTGATAGGAAACGCTGAAGACGAACAGGTCCTCCGGGATGCAGGAATTCAGGATGCCCAGTTCTGCATTGTTGCCTTAAATGACGATTCGGTCAATATCTTCACAACGCTAATGGCCCGTAACCTCAACCCGGCAATCCGGATCCTTTCCCGTGCAAACGAACCTGCATCCGCAGACAAACTCTACCGGGCGGGGGCAGACTTTGTCGCCCTCCTTCCCACTATCGGTGCCCAGACCATCGGGCGGATCGTCCTCTCCGCGTCCATGACGGTCCTCGTCGATTTGCCGGACGGGACGATTGTCGTAATGAAGCAGGTCACAACGCAGCATCCCGTCAGTGTCGGGCGGTACGGGAAGAAGACGGGGATACGGATTATCGGGATCGAGAGTGCAACAAGAACCATCGTTTTGCCGGGAGCAGGTGAGATCCTCCTTGAAGGCGATGCCGTCATCGCCGTTGGCACCACCGAACAATTGAAAAAGTTCCTTCATCTAATATAACTAAAACAAGGGGTTTTTAATGGAACTCGGGTGCAGGATGGGCGAGATAGAAAAGATGATCCGGTACACGTACTGGAACAGTGGTACGTCCGGCATGGTGATCGGCCTGAGCGGAGGGGTCGATTCTGCTGTCGCAGCTGCATTCTGCTGCCTCGCGATAGGCCCGGAAAGAGTCCTCGGTCTCTCCCTGCCCTCATCGGTCAGCAACCCGGATGATATCCGGGATGCAGCCGATCTCTGCAGGAAGTTCGGGATGGCCCACGAAATCATGAAAATCGATCCGGTGCTTGAGGGCTTCAGGAGTATCCCGGGTTACAGGGAGACTCCGTACCTCACCGGCAACCTCATGGCCCGAACCCGTATGACCATCCTGTATTATCATGCCAACCGGGACAACCGGCTCGTCTGCGGGACATCAAACCGGACCGAGTTCATGCTCGGATACTGCACCAAGTTCGGGGACAATGCTGCCGATATCCAGCCGATCGTCCATCTCTATAAATCCGGGGTATATGAAGCAGCAAAGGCGCTCGGGATTCCCGATGCGATTATCCGGAAGACCCCATCGGCCGGGCTCTGGGAAGGCCAGAGCGACGAGCGGGAGATCGGCCTCTCCTATCCCGAAATAGATGCTGCACTCATGGCGCTTGAAGCCCGGGACTGGCGGGCTGAAACATCGGTTGAAGAAAAAGTCCTTGCACTCGTCAAAAAGAGCGCACACAAACGGCTTTTTGCCCCTAACCTTTTAGCAGTACCGCAAAGACCGGGAGATACTTCTCCGGGTTGTTGAGGAACGCAAGATCGTCACGCTTCCCGATCAGGCCGTACAATGGCCCCCGGGAGAACCGGTGATCCCCATGACCACTCATTGCCTCGATATACCGGACCGGGGGAACATCCGGGTAGCAGGGATTCTTCCGCATCCCGCCGGAGCACATCTCATAGTACGCGGCCCCGTGGAGCGTTTCGTACTCACCGTACTCGCTCTCGAAGGCAGTTGAGACGATATTTGCCATCGCGAGCGTCTTTTCGGGGGATGGATTGATAGAGATATGCCCGTACTCCGGCGGTATGACCACCACATCCCCTGCCCGTGCTTTTACCATTACGATATCGCTCAGGGTCCGGGACTGGAGGAGGTAGTGGGCCTCGCCTTCCAGTACCTCGTAGATCTCCGGGT
Organism: uncultured Methanoregula sp.; assembly: GCA_963666355.2. Lineage (GTDB taxonomy): Archaea > Halobacteriota > Methanomicrobia > Methanomicrobiales > Methanospirillaceae > Methanoregula. The sequence goes on along the minus strand of CAXXCP010000009.1, from coordinate 129,232 downwards.
ACCCGACCCCGGCCGGGTTTTTCGGGTGATAGTGTCCCTTGGTCTTCACCCATTCCCCACAGAGATCAGCAGCGGAAATTACGGTGATATCATACCGCAGCCCGTGCTCGTGCAGCCAGCGCCAGTCGGCATCCGACTTCGCACAGTCGCGGTACATAAAATAGAGAGGTGTATCCCGCTCGCACGAAGGGTCGGCTAGGACGGGGCGCATCTCATCAATTGACCGGACTGCCGGTGCGGGCAGCTCCCCATCCCACCAGAACATCATTTCTTCTTTCTTATTACAAGTAAATAATACCCGGCGCCCGCCGCAATAAGGGCGATTATGACAACAATGGGCAGGATCTGCATGAAGCCGGCTGTCACCGGTTTTGGGATAACGGTAACAGGAACCTTGAACGTATCAGAAACCTGGCTGTTGTCAAGAGCATCACGGTACCGTACCTGGGTATCGAGCGTATAGTTTTTTACATCTGCACTACCGCTGCAGCTCAGCTGGTAACGGGCAATTGCAAGCTCACCGGGTTTCATATCCCCGAGATAGGTTGTATCGTCACTGCTCGAAAAAGGGGTGACTGCGGTGATCCGTGCCTGCGCGTTGTGTGCCGTAGCATCTCCCGTATTCCTGTACGTTACTGCTATCGTGGTGTCAGACCCGATTGTTACCTGGGCTGGATCCGAGACTACCGTAAAAGTAATCTTCCCGCCCACCGGGATCCCCACGGTCTCCGTTGTGGAGGTAACAACGTCCCCCTCGCGGTTCTCGTACGTGACTGCAACGACCGGGTATGTCTCTTTCCCGGCATCCGCTGATATGGCTACCTTATATCGTGCAGAAACGGTCCCGTTCCGGGGGAAGTCCCCGATAAAGATGCTGCTGTCGGTCGGGATTACCGGGCTTGCGCCATTCCGGAGAATCTGGACGGTCGCTCTTTTCCCGTCCTCGAATCCCGCATTCCGGATCCTGAGGTTGATGTAACCCTCGGCGCCGACATTGAGGTTCTCCGGAACTGCTTCAAGAACCTCGATCTTTACTTCGGGCTTGATCCTAATCGTCAGGGAGAGCGGCTTTGACACCTGCTGGTAATTGGAATAGAGCGATTCGGATGCGGGTTGATCGGAAGACGCGAGGTATGTATAGGTAACCGTCAGCGGGACGGTGTAATCTCCCATGGTTGCGTTGGAGAGGATCTTTACCTTATCGGTACGGTGATCATACCCTGCGTCAGGAGATCCCCGACATTCTGGGGATCGGACTTGACGATGATCGGTGCATCTCCGGCGGCAAGACCAACTGTCAGCATCTTTGCCGTCGTCGGGTTATCATCGCGTTCGACGGTTCCCTTTGTAACGTATTTGACCAGATTCACGCCGCTGTTCTGGATAACGACATTTACGGTTGTATCGCTACCGGCAGTGAATTCATTAGTGCCTGCTATTGCAGCCGATATATCGGGCGAACCCCCGAGATAGGTTGTGACGGCCAGCACCGGCAGGCTGCAGGTAACGGCAAGGACCATCAATACGAGTATCCATCTGCGAAAATTCATGAGAGATCACGTGTTGTTATTTTCATAACAACATTTAATATCGGACGATATAAAGTGATGTCCTGATGCACGAGCAGAAAACCGATCATGCCCAGGTAATCTCCTGCTTGAAATCACTCGGTCTCACAAAATACGAAGCCCTCGTCTACATCGCACTCCTCCGGGTCACGAGCGCAACGGCAAGCGAGATCCACGGAATCTCGGGAGTGCCGCGCGCATCGGTCTACCCGGTCCTCGACCAGCTTCGGGAGAAGAACATTGTTTCGGTCTCCCAATCGTCGCCGAAACGTTTTGCCGCAGTCCCTCCCGATGAAGGGATCACCCGGCTCTCGGGAAAGATCGAGCGGGATGCCGGATATGCCCGGGATGCTCTTGCCGCGATCCAGCAGGAGCGCCTGAGTAAGGGGCAGGCCGGGGAGGAGCTGATCTGGAATGTCCGGGGAATGGAAAATATCCGGAGCCGGATTCTCGACCTGGTGGGGACTGCACGCACCGAGATCCGGATCATCGCCCACCCGGGAATCTTTTCCGACGAGATCAGGACTGCGCTCGCAGAAGTCGCCGGGCGAAATTCAGTTGAGATTATTACCCCGCAATGGGAAGGAAAGATTGCCAAAAAGATGCGGGTTTACGTAAAACAACGGCCGGATCTCCCCGTTGACCTCGCAAGAGGAAAAGACATGCTTGCCGGGGGAATCTGCCTCATCGATAACCGGAGCGTGATGGTGATCGTTGGATCGGGAGAGGACGACGCAGTCGCTCTCTATTCGGAATCAGAAGGCTTTGTCCGGTTCTTCTCCCGGTATTACGAGCTCATTATCGAATGGGCAAAAAAACGGGATTAATAAAGAAACCCCGTCTAAAAGGTCCGGATCTCTTCGAGCTCCCGTACATCAATAAGCCCTTTCATTGCCTGGATCTTCACAGACCGGCCGCCCTCACGAATTGCCGCAAGGGGGTTTGTGCCCCCGATTGCTGCGATCCCGACATATTGCGGGCTCACGGGCACTCCGAGAAGGGAAAGGTTCGGCATACCTACTTCAAGAATTCCGGAATAGCTGCTGCTTGAGAGTTCATCGAGAACCACGCTTACGAGCGGCTCTGCTTCCATGTGGAATTCCCGGATATTTGCAAGGATGCTCCCGCTTCCCTTCCGCATGACTTTCGTTACTGAGGTTGTCTTCTGGGAGATGAGGACCTGGAGCGGGTCGATTGTCGTATACTCGTAGAGGATGATATGCGTGAACCGGATGGGTGTGCGATCCTCTACCTCAACAACCCCCCCGCCAATCGGGTTGATAGGGATACCCCGGTTAATCAGGAGACCGTCGAAGGTCATGCTGCACATGGTGCAGATGGCAGTATCTCCCTCCGGGACGACAAAATCAGCAATTCTCTCTCCCGATTTGAAAAATTTGACAAGACCGCTGACGCTGATCCCGGCCCGGTACGCATCCTTGAGGATTGAAATGGCAAATTCAAGATCCTCGTTTTTTATGAGGGAGAGATTGTAGACAACATTCCCTTCCCCGGCAACCGGATCGAACGTAACCTGGATCGCAAAATCCTCGATCTTATGGTTAACAAATTTGAGGGGGGAATTCATAATCAGTAATCTCGGACATCGGAATAGAAAAATTGTTCTATAAGACCACGGCAATTTATAGTTGATGGAACCAGAAATGCGGGAAAAGGCCAGGAATGCGATGCGACTCATTCTTGAAGCGGCACGTTTCGAAGTTGAAGAGGTCGATGAACCGCTCGATCTCTCAGCCATCCGGGAAGGGATCTGCGTTCTTGTACTCTGTTCGAACGATGCAAACCTGATCGGCCAGTTTGATAAAACCAATTACAGTCTCATGATCGATGATCACGAGATGAACTGCAAGAAGTTGCTCTTCACACTCGATAAGGAGATCTCTACCGAGAACTGCATCCAGTGGGGAGTCAGCGAGTTTGTCCGGTACACGGGCGAAGCCGTACTCGCAGACATTGTCAACCGCGAACTTGCCCTCGACCTGACACCACAAAAGGAGCGAAAAGCAGCTGCCCCGCAGGCAGCCGCGGCAAAAGAGCCGGCGCAGGAAGAGACCTCCGGTATCGAAATTCCCCATTTCCCCATAAAATTGTCCGAACAGGCCGCAATCCGGGCTGCCGGTATCCAGGGCACCCCCAAGCTCCGGTTCATCCCCTATTACCTCATCCACTACGTGAGCTCCGGCGAACAGGTGTACAAGGATCGGCGCATCCCCTTTGATGCCGAAGGTTACACCGCGATCAATGCGATCAACGGGATCAAGATCGAACTCGACGGAAGCAAAGTCGAGGAGTCGGAGATCCCTGCAAGCGCAGAAGTATGCGATTCCCATATCCGGAAAGAGGAAGCATCCGAGCGGATGGTCACTGAACTTATCGATCGCCTCACCCAGAAAGTCCGGATCAAGCAGGAGAAGGGAGACGCAATCTTCTACGAAGAGAAGATCCTCAAGCCCGACAAGAAGAATATCACGGTCGAGACCCGGCAGGTATTTATTCCCGTCTGGCAGATCCGGGGCAAGAGAATCGTCGAGGTCAACGCATTCACCGGAGAACTCCTTTCGGAGCCAATGGACGAAGGCGTCGAAGTATTCTAAAAACCAGAAATCGTCCGGGGAAGTCGTCAGGATTCCCCGGTAATCCTTTCCCATGGTTCCCGGCAGATTCTCAGGATATTATTCACATCACAATTTTACCACCGGTGGTCGCACATGATCGTAATTCTCGGTGGCGGACCGGGCGGCAGGATAGCATCGATCCGGCTTGCATCCGCAGGTAAGGAAGTCACCCTTGTTGAACACGGGGGAATCGGAGGTCAGTGTCTCCACGTTGGCTGCATGCCGGTCTGTGCGCTGAATGATATCGCCCGCATGATACATTCAGCCCGCTCTTTTTCAGGTGCCGGTCTCATTGATTCTGTCCCATCGGTGAATTTTCCTGCAATGATTAAGGAGATGTGCGCGATCCAGCAGAAGATTGCAGGTATTCTCGACAAAGAGACACAGGGGGCCGGTGTTGAGATCATCTATAATAAAACCGGCCGGCTTGATGGGAACAAGGTTTTTGCCGGGGACGAACGGCTGGAGGCAGAAGCCGTTATCGCTGCAACAGGTTCCCGCCCGCTTATTCCGGAGGCCGACGGGCTGCACCTTGCCGGCGTCTACAACCCTCACACGATATGGTCTGTCCCGGATGTACCGGAAGAGCTCGTGATCGTGGGGGGCGGGGTAATGTCTGCCGAGTTTGCGTATATCTTCAGCAGGTTCGGGAGCCGGGTGACCGTTGTCAGCCGGAGCGGATTTTTAAAGAACGTGGACAAGCACCTCCGTGCACTCGCGAGAAAAGAACTTGACGGCGTAGAGATCCGGGAGGACTGCTCCTTCTGCTCGTGCTCCGGCACTTCCTGCGTGGAGTCTGTGGGAGTGAAAACCGGAGGGAGGGACAGTTCGATCGATACCCGTGCAGTCCTCATCACCGCCGGCCTCATCCCTCGTTCGGAGATGCTCAAAGGACTCAGCAAAGGACCGCTTGGCGAAGTACTCGTTGACGACCGCATGCGTACGAGTGTCCCGGGCGTGTACGCGTGCGGCGATGTCACCGGACCACCGTATCTTACCCCGGTTGCCCGGCACCAGGGCATCGTTGCCGCCGACAATATCCTTGGCATCGATCGCCGGATGGATTGCCGGTACATACCGCAGTCGATCAACCTCACAAACGAGCTGGCATTCTGCACCGGGGACACCCGTGACTCCGCGTCGCTTGCCCTCCCCGGTCCCGCCGGCCCAGGCTCCTTCTGGTCTGTTCCTTCGGGAGATACCGGCCTTGCAAAAGTTATGGCAGATCCGGAAACCGGCCGGATCACCGGCATGTGCAGCGCAGGACCGGGCGGGGGCCTGATCGCGGGTTACATGGGATTTCTCATGCAGCGGAATTTTTCCGTGCACGAGTTCGAGGACTTTATCGAGGTTCATCCTTCAACGGACGGGGTGTACGGCCTTGCAAAATATACATCGTTCCTGCTGAACAAACGGAACGAAAAATAAATTCCCGGACTCAGTACTTCACTAATTTTTAGCCGAGGCTAATCAAAACCGGCAGATCTAAATAGGCAGCGGGCGCCGCATATGGCAAATAGACGGCAATTCACCCGCCGAATAAAGAATGAGATCCGAGCAGAAGATTGTTCCGAAATAGCAGTGGATGCAATCAACCGGAATCTCACCATTTCCATCAACGGAACACTGAGACAAAAGACCCTTATCCAGTCACTTGTTGGGATGTCAGCAACCAAACTATCCGTGCATTCCATCAATAAGGCCGGAGAAAAAGTCCCGTGTGAAACGTCAGTCAGATACCATTTATCGAAGGTGGATTTAGAATCGCTTTTCGAAATACAATCAAAGATCCTCACCTATTCAAACGATCAGATCCTTGTTCCCGGAAAATCGTATCATTTTGCCATAGATTTCACCGACGATCCTTATTATGGCGAAATTATCGAAGCGAACAAAGATTACGTCCTCAAGAGTAAAATGAAGAAATCAACAACCACATTTTACTCGTATGTTTCGCTCTCCATCACAACAAAAGGTCAACGGCAGACCCTTGCAGTTTTCCCGGTGAAGAAGGGTGTGTCAAAGGTCGAGTACATCCGGAAATTTTTGGCCATAATCCACAACGCAAAAGTGAACACCCAAGTACTCTGTCTTGATCGGGGACTTTACTCAAAAGATGTGTTCTCATTTCTCCAGAAGGAAAAGATCCCGCACATTGTTCCGGTGAGAAAACACGGCGAAGAACTCAAGAAAATACTCCGGGGAAATCATTCCCGGTATGCACAGTATACGATGATGGGAACTGGCGAACCTCTTTCTCTTACTCTGGCAATTGATGTCCAGTACCTTCTGGGAAGGAATAAGAAATACGGGAATGTGAACCTGGGTTACGTCGTGTATGGTATTAACTGGAAACCCCGTCGGATCTACCGGGTCTACAAGAACCGGTTTGCGATCGAGTCTTCGTACCGTATCCGGAATATCGTGAAAGCAAGGACATCCACAAGAAACGTTGTGATCCGGTACCTGCTGACGATAATCTCTTTCCTTCTCAAAAATATCTGGGTCTCTCTTCAATGGATGTTCTTCTCTAAGGTTCAACGAGGACCAAGAACCGTTGCTGAAGATTTGTTCCGTTTCGATTTCTTCCGGCTATTGGTCTGGGAAGGGATTCGGAAAAAACTCAAATTTGTCTCATTTGTTTCTGTTCTTCGACCGTTTGGTTGATCAGAGGTTGAGAGTATTGATGACTTGCCAAAATTCACGGAGGTAAATTTAGAGAAGTACTGGGGTTGAAGACGCTTTTTCAGATTCCGCCCCGCCACCGTAACACTAGCATTTGCGATGGAGCGGCAAAACGTTCCCCCGGAACCTGCGTACCTGATACGGTCAATTGCGAGAGGAATCAAAAAAGCGCCCGATGCCCCCCGGGGCGGGATGGCGCAAAGGAGGGCAGCGGGGTTTAAAAGAAAGAGGTTTTCTCCGCCGCAAATTTTTTTATTTTGTTCATTTTTTCTGATCCCAAAAAACAGGATAATCGATCGTTTGCTTCAGGGTCACGAAACCTGAGACGGGGCAGTCACCCGCCCCATAAACAGGATGTTGCCGGACTCATCGTCAAGGATCATGAAGACGAACGGGTGGTCGGCCACGAAAGATAGGGGTTCTCCTTTTGCATTCGGGGAGGCGCCATCCGCCAAATATCCAACTGTTGCAGCTGTCGCTTCTGTGCCGTTCTCGTTCACCTCAACAAATGCCTTGTGGAATGCTCCCCCGATATACAGCAGATGCGAACCGTCCATGCCGGAGAAGTCTGCTGCACCAGCGTCAAACGCTGCAGGCATACCCATGCCCGGGAGGAAATCATTGAGATTATAGGAAGTGTCCATGGTAAACCGCGGGAGAGAGACCTGTACATTCCGGAAAGCCAGATCCTTCCTGATCGCAGCGATGGACTCAGGGCTCAGGTTGGCCTCAAATCCGGCCGGATTGTTTTCTCTCGGGAGGAGAACAAGCATCGAGACCGGTCTGCCCCCGGCCGCGTCGTACGGGAGGGCGATGGCCTGGTATTCGTCAGTCTCCATGTACGGGAAATGCGCCCTTATGTGCATCATCGGGACATTCAGGGTGCGACCCGAGGCGGTATGGAACACGTCATCCCGAGTCCCCGCCTCGTCGAATTTGTTGCTCCAGGTACCTTTGAAGTAAATGGCGTTGGTGATTACCAGTCTTGTTACGTCATTAATGGAACCCGCGGGGAGAATATTATGGATCCTGCCCCGTGTCTGTTCCTCAACCTGCCGGTTGATGAACTGGCGGGATTCCTCAGGGTGACCGATAAAATCCATATTCGTTGCATTCGCATGGTAGTACATCTGTGCAGCTGAGATGTACTCCGGCAGGAACCGGTAGGTCTTCTCGGCATAGAGCGCATTTGCCGTGCTCATGATGTAACCCGCACCCGGGGCATTGAGTGCCGCGTAGATCCGCGAGCTGCCGTTCCGCACGACCCCCGGATCTGCGGGCAGGTGGAAGACGGTTTGGATTTCATCGTGGGTCCGGCCCCGCGCTCCTTCGGCGGTTATCGCAAATGCCGTCGAGATGCTTGAGGGCGAGAAAAATATATTCTGGTCAGCCTGCGCGGTATCGCCCGCAAGCGTGCGGTACAGGTCAACGGCAAACCGGTTATTGGCTGCAACGACTGCCTGCTCATCGGAGAGGTTACCGGGAGTATCAACCGGTGGTGCAAGCGTGGGGACAGCAGTGACAGCCGGCTCAGCGGTGATATCACCGGGAGTACCGGCCGGGGGTGCAAGGGCGGGGACAGCAGTGACAGCCGGTTTAGCGATGATATCACCGGGAGTACCGGCCGGGGGTGCAAGCGTGGGGGCAGCAAGGAGGAATATCCCCACGCAGAGAATTCCGGCAACAAGAATAAGGAGATATTTTACGCGAAGATCCATACAGTGTCCGGGTGCCCGCCTGTATTATCTCTGGCGTTGAGTGAAAAAAAATTTGCATGTAACGGTACCCCCGGGCAAAAAAGGGGAGAGACCGTCCGGGCAGTTCAACGATCACGAAGCCGGTGATGGGGCAGTCATCCGCCCCATAAACAGGATGTTGCCGGAATCATCGTCAAGGATCATGAACATGAACGGGTGGTCGGCCACGAAAGATGGGCAGGGAACTTCCATCGGGGGGCCCCGCACCAACATCATCTCAGCTGTTGCAGCTGCAGCTTCCGTGCCGTTCTCGTTGACCTCAACAAATGCCTGGTGGAATACCCCTCCGATATACAACATCTTCGAACCATCCATGCCGGAGAAGTCTGCTGCATCAGCGTCAAACGCTGCAGGCATACCCATGCCAGGAAGGGTATCCTTGAGATTGTAGGAAGTGTCCATGGTAAACCGTGGGAGAGAGACCAGTACTGTCTTGGTAGTGAGGTTCTTCCTGGCCATAGCGATGGAGTCGGGGCTCAGGTTGGCCTCAAATCCGGCCGGATTGTTTTCTCTCGGGAGCAGGACAAGCATTGAGAGGGGCCTGCCCCCGGCCGTGTTGTAAGGGAGGGCGATGGCCTGGTATTCTTCAGTCTCCGTGTACGGGAAATTTGCCGTGTTGTGCATCATCGGGACGTTCAGGGTGCGACCCGTGGCTGTATGGAACACGTGATCACGAGTCTCCGCCTTGTCGAATGTCGTGCTCCAGGTTCCTTTGAAGTAAATGGCGTTGGTGATTACCAGTCTTGTATCCGAAACAATGGAATGCTCGGGGAGAAGATCATGGATCCTGTCCCGGGTCTGCAACTCAACCTGCCGGTTGATGAACTGGCGGGATTCCTCAGGATGACCGATAAAATCCATATTCGTTGCATTCGCATGGTAGTACATCTGTGCAGCCGAGATGTACTCCGGCAGGAACCGGCAGGGGTGTTCGGCATAGAGCGCATTTGCCGTGCTCATGCTGTAATCCGCACCCAGGGCATTGAGTGCCGTGTATATCTGCGAGCTGCCGTTCCGCACGACCCCCGGATCTGCGGGCAGGTGGAAGACATTTTGGATTTCATCGTGGGTCCGACCCCGCGCTCCTTCAGCAGTTATCGCAAACGCCGTCGAGATGCTTGAGGGCGAGAAAAATATATTCTGGTCCACCTGCGCGGTATCGCCCGCCAGCGTGTGGTAGAAGTCAACGGCAAACCGGTTATTGGCGGCAACGACTGCCTGCTCATCGGAGAGGTTACCGGGAGTACCGGCCGGGGGTGCAAGGGCGGGGACAGCAAGGAGGAATACCCCCACGCAGAGAATTCCGGCAACAAGAATAAGGAGATATTTTTCGCGAAGATCCATACAGAGTCCAGGTGCCCGCCTGTATTATCTCTGGCGTTGAGTGAAAGAAAATTTGCATGTACCGGTACCCCCGGGCAAAAAAGGGGAGAGCCCGGCCGGGAAGTTCACCCGTCACGACGCCTGTGACGGGGCAGTCACCCGCCCCATAAACAGGATGTTGCCGGACTCATTGTCAAGGATCATGAACACGAACGGGTGATCTGCATAGAAAGCCGGGCTCATATCCGCTCCGAACCAGTCCATCACTACCGCTGTTGCAGCTGCCGCTTCGGTGCCGTTCTCGTTCACCTCAACAAATGCCTTGTGGAATGCCTTGCCAATATACAACCCGCCTGAACTGTCCATGCCGGAGAAATCTGCACCTTCGCAAAACGCTGTTGGCATACCCATGCCTGGGAGGATATCTTCGAGATTATAGGAACTGTCCATGGTAAATCGGGGGAGAGAGACCAGTACTTTCCGGGTAGTCAGGTTCTTCCTGATCGTGGCGATGGACTCAGGGCTCAGGCTGGCCTCAAATCCGGTCGGATTGTTTTCTCTCGGGAGCAGGACAAACATTGAGAGGGGCCTGCCCTCGGTCGCGTTGTACGGGAGGGCAACTGCCTGATATTCTCCTGTCTCCGTGTACGGGAACTCCGCCTCTCTGTGCATCATCGGGACGGTGAGTGTGCTGCCATTGGGGGTACGGAACACGCGATCAGACGTCCGTGCCTTGTCGAATGCCGTATCCCACATCCCCTTAAAGTAAATGGCATTGGTGATTACCAGTCTTGTATCCGAACCAATGGAATGCTCAGAGAGAAGATCATGGATCCTGTCCCGGGTCTGCAACTCAACCTGCCGGTTGATGAACTGGCGGGACTCCTCAGGATGACCGATAAAATCCATGTTCGTTGCATTCGCATGGTAATACTTCCGGGCAACCGAGAGGTACTCCGGCAGGAACCGGTAGGTCTTCTCGGCATAGAGCGCATTTGCCGTGCTCATGATGTAATCCGCACCCGGGGCTTTGAGTGCCGCGTATACCCGCGAGTTGCCATTCCTCCTGACCCAAGGATCTGCGGGCAGGTGGAAGACATTTTGGATTTCATCAAGGGTCCGGCCCCGCGCTCCTTCAGCAGTTATCGTAAATGCCGTCGAGATGCTTGAGGGAGAGAAAAATATATTCTGGTCCACCTGCGCGGTATCATTCGCTAGCGTGTGGTAGAAGTCAACGGCAAACCGGTTATTGGCGGCAACGACTGCCTGCTCATCGGAGAGGTTACCGTAAGTATCGGCCGGGGGTGCTAGCGTGGGGACAGCAGTGACAGCCGGTTCAGCGATGATACCACCGGCAGTACCGACCGGGGGTGCAAGGGCGGGGACAGCAAGGAGCAATACCCCCACGCAGAGAATTCCGGCAACAAGAATAAGGAGATATTTTTCGCGAAGATCCATACCAGATCTGAGGGCTACTTATCTTATCCATGGCGTTGAGTGAAATAAAATTTGCATGTACCATCCACCAGAATTTTTCAATGTATGACTCTGGTGAAATCTTTTGCCCATGAGGAAAAATTCTGGTTCGTAGAACAATTGGCTTCCTCGAAAGCGTCCCTTTCGGGGATTGTACTCTAACGCAGGGTAAAATTCATTTTCCTCAACTATCAGCACCTCAGGATGTCCGGAACCAGAGATCATAACTGAAAAAAAAATTTCATTTAACTCCACGGTTTATTTAGATATCCGGCAGAATATTACGAACAGAAGATCGGGTTCTGCCGCTATACACTTCAGCGCAGTACCCGCAATCTGGAGGTATATCTTGAATCGCGGGAATTTTTATCAAAAAACTGATTTTACTATCCGGGGGGATCAGAATAAACACTAAACGAATCCTGGTATTCTCATTCCTGGTTTTTTTCAGTCTCCTGCCCGTTGTATCCGGGCATGATACCTGGGCCCTGCCGGATCCCGATCCTTTATCCCCCGGGATGACTGTTTCGCTCGCCATCGGGAGCAGTCACCTGTGGGGGGTCTCCGAGGAGGTCCCGGAAGGATATATTATCACCGTATTATCGGATTATGAGGGGCACCAGGACGTAAAGACCGGAGATGATGCCCGAATCTCCGGGCTCTACCGGGTCTTCGACTACCGTATCAGAAATGATGGACTCTATCGTTTTACTGTTTATCATACGGAGGGGACCTGGACACATATTGTCACGGATCCGGCCGATTCCGCAAGAGATCTCTGGATTAACAAAGCTGTCAGGGACATCGATTTCAGCCAGTTACCCACAACGGACTGGTCCGATGCATGGTATGTTGAACAATCCTATCCGAAGCACTGCTATTCCAAACTGTTTCTTGCAGCGGGAAATGCAGATTATTCCCAGGCGCGCATCCCGGCACATACTACGTGGGAGATAATCCCCGAGACCGATATCCGCACGGTTGGAACCGGGAATTTTACGGTCAGGGTTCTCTACAAAAACACACCTTTTTCCGGTGCGGGGGTTATGGCATCACCAGTCGGTCGCGAGGACCTGATGGTCAATGGCACCACGGATGTATCGGGAAGGATAACCCTGCCACTTAAGCAACCCGGGACCTGGATCATCAAATCCGATACCGGAACCGATCCACGGATCGTGTCCCTTATCGATCTCCAGAAAGGCCCTCATGCGATAAACAAAACCCTGGTCGGCCCGGTATACCGCTATACCCTTGTACTGGCCGGGGAACATACGGCTGCTGGCGGCTAAAATCGTGTACGGAGGATAAACCCTGGTTGCCCTGATTCAGAGCAACCACCTGTTGGTTTGGATCTCCTTATTTTCATTTTGTCTGCTCTCTTTTCGAGAGAACCTGCCATCCAAAAGAAATCAGGTAAACCGGTCAGGGTCAGCGGGAATGATTCTGCAGGTAATTTCTCTTCCTGCTTTTGGAATATCCATAAATTTCCTGGCAGTACCAAACCGTCGTTTGAGTAAAGAGAATCTGGTCCCGACCAGAAAACCGTCTTTCGGGACCGGGAAGCATCGAAGGTTACGGTTATCTCTTTTTTGCTGTTTTCCGGCATATGTTCAGTATCGCTCAAAGGACCTGTGACGGGAAAAGTCGAGGTATGCATCGGATTTTTTCGGATAATCGGTGCATTTTTTTCAGAATCTTAATCCCCGGTCCATGACAGGGCACGCAGATTTATGGCGCCGGTGATTTTTTTTTAGAGGAGAAAACGAAATGGAGGGAACCCTCCAACCCGGCTTTTTGAATCATGAATCCGGTGATAACCTGCAGACTCAAAAGCGACAGCAACCGGGGGGGTTTCAGGAATGCCAGACTCAGGCATCGGTCCGCATGCACCATATGCTCAAATCCAGCTCGTGCTGATCCGGAAACAGGGCCATAAAATTGCCGGACGCATAAATCTATAAAAATTATCCCGGATCCCGAGGGCCCGTTTCCAAAAAGAGTGGAAAAGTTCAGATCATCCGGACCGGGTCCGCTTTTATAAACTCCCGGCAAACGGTGGTCGCATAATGACCCGGCGGGAGCGTGAACGCAAGCCGCACATCCTTTCTGTCAACAGATGCGGCAATATCGGTCTTGAGCGCGATCGGCCGCCATGCCCCGTCGAATTTTGTCCGGACAAACTTCGATGCTGACTCGAAGTTCTCCGCGGTGATCCCGCGCCCGGCAAGGAAGTTTGCCGTAACCTGCTCCCCGGGAGACTTTGCAGCAAACGGCTCTTTGCCCGGCATGAAGAGCGCGATGCTGCACCTGCCCCGGGTGATGTGGATAGCGACGGCATTTTTGTTCGCCGCCGTAACCGTGTCTGTCCTGCCGTTCAGGAAGATGAGCTGATCACCTTCGACCGGGGTCGTGAGCCCGTACCCGTCTTCGAACCGCCGGGAGAGCGTGCAGTTGAAGATGTACGACTGGAACGCGGAGACAAACATGGAGAGGAGTTTGGGCGGGAGTTCCTGGAGGGCCCCCGCATAATCGCCGGCATGGGTGTGGAGGTGCTGGAGCATCGCACGCTCGTACGCCATCTGCCGGGGGAGATCGTGCAGTGCGGTCCCCGGGTCCCTTGAGTCAAGGAATGCTTTCCGGATCGCCCTGGTGGGTTCTGCTTCCCCGGGAAATTCCCTGCCCACGTACGCGAGGACCGCCTGCTCGTAGTCCCCGCGGAGAATCCATTCACCGACAACGTGGGTCACCGGGCGGATAGCACCGAACCGCTGGAGCCCGAAATAATTGGGAACGCCCTGCAGGACACCGTCCCGGATTGCCTGGACATGGCCGGGGAGATCGTCATGTTCGCAGTCGCGGATCACGATATCGAAGACATTGCCCTGCAGGTCGCCAAGCGCGAGCGCCTCGTTCGACTGCCCGAGGACTTCGAGCGTGATATCCTTGAGCTGGACACGCGCAATATCTTCCGGTTTCACATCGTAGATCGAGATCCACTGTTTCGTGATCGCGTTCCGGTCCTTGGTCCCGGCCCAGCCGATCCTCCGGTGGCTGATCGCCAGGCGCTTTGCGATCTCCTTGACCGCGTGCTGGAGCTCCCAGTTCTTCTTCGTGAGCCGGCAGATCAGGTACGGGCCGGTTGTCCCGCCCCGGGCCGGCAGGGGGATCTCTTCGACAAGGAAGTCCTCCGGACTCGTGCGGAGCCGGCCGCCGATCCCGTCGGCATCGCTCGCGTAATACGACATCCCGAGATCGCGTTCGAGCTGGTACGCTGTCGGTTTCATAGGAGCGTGAGCGACCCGGTGATCCGATCGAGATCCTCGCTCTTTGCCGGCCCGAGACCGAGCGCCGTGATCGTCCCCGGGGGGATCTCGGTCATCCCTGCGTCCTGGATCAGCGAGTGCGAGATCCCCGACCGTTCCGCCATCACCCGCAGCTCGTGCAGGGTCCGCTCGTCATTTGCCTTGAGCACGACCTTCTTCTGTCCTTCGGAGAGCCACGCTTTCTGGAGGATCTTGTCAGCCCCGTTGTACGCACCGATCGATGCGTGTGCAGCCTGGGCGCACTTCTTGCCGCAGCTCATCTTCACATCGTTCCGCACGATGAGGCACTGCTTGTACCGGAATTCGGGCTCGACTGCCATTGGAATACCTGTTGGTCAGGATGCGTCAAATACCTATAGCTGCCGGACGGGTTTGCTTCATAAGACCAGTCGGATCCCGGATTTCGGTCTCATTGATACGCAGCGCTCACAGGGCATGCATTCACCAAAGATATCCGGATCTTTATTGATTATGTGCCAATTCTCTAACGGTCTTGTTAAGAGAAAAGAACATCCCGCAGGGAAAAAAAATCCGAGGAAAAAAATTCACCATTTGAAACAATTTCTGTCTTTATGGATTTATTCAAACAACCAAATTGATTTTTTTCATTTTATCCGGTAGACGAATGCGTTGTGGTATCCCGAATTGATTTTACACATATAACCATTTCTGCGCATAGTTCAGAATCCTCTCCGGGGGTAGACGGTACCAGAATGCGTTATAAGGCTCATTGTAATCGAGACTCATGTGAGGTTTGATGACATTGTGCCAGTGAACAATTTTATCGACAGAACCGAACTTCGCGATCCTTCGTTCGACTTCTCCGAAGAACCGTTCAATTTTGCCGTTCGTTTGAGGGTGTTTTATCCTGGGTGGGATGTGTTTGATGTTGTGATGAACAAGAAACTCTCCGAATTTATGATGGGCCTGTTCACGGTTCCGAGCTGAAACGAATTGTGTACCGTTGTCAGTAAGGATCTCGCGGGGCGTACCGTACATCTGGAATCCCTGATTCAGAACCGTGAGAGTGTTCTCGGTAGTTGGAGAATCGAATACCCCGTAGCAGGTGATGAGGCGGGATGAATCATCCATGAATGCGATCAGCCATTTCTTCGATCCATTAAGTTCGAACTCTTTCCAGTCTCCCTGCCACATCGACATGGAATGAGTACGTTCGTACCGAACATATTTCCGTTGTTGCCGTTTTTTCATGTTGATCTCCACCAGACCGTGGTTCAACAATACCCGATAGATTCGATTATGCGGGATATGGATCCCGAGTGTTTCCTCAATCTTTTTCTCCAGATGGATTGGACCAATGTTGTTGGATTGATAGGTTTCGAGGATCAACTCTTCTGCTCGATCATCGATGGCTTGGGGCTTTCTTCCAGATTGCCTGAGTACCGGATATTCTCCCGATTCTCTGAACTGGTTGATGAGCTGATACACTCGTTGACGGGTAATCTGGAAATACCGGGCAATCTCAACAACGGGTTTCTCATTTACCCATTGCTGAATGATCCTCTGGATATCCCGATTCGATAATTTGCTCACATCGATATTTACATGTGATGTCAAATGATTTCGGGATAGGACAGATACTCCTGGCATGGATAAAAATTAAAAAATAACGCACATATTTTATCGACAACGGCACGAAGGCACGGCAGGGGATCGGACGTGGGTATGGGTACCACATAACAAACCCCTCCATACCATGCGCCCACTTTTTTACCGACATGAAATGTGTTTAGAAGGGTTTCCATGATTATCTCCGGTTTTTCACCATTGATGGAACCCACCCTCATAACCTCCAATCCGGGCCCTGTACGAGCCCGGATTACCCATTTTCCCGGACCGGGATCTTACGATGAGGTAATAATTCACAAAAATGAGGTAATAATTCGTGAAAAAATCGGGAATTCACGCCAGAAGAAATGAGACACTAATTAGCAGCATTTGGAGGGCGGATCGCATACTGGATCATAGGATCATAGGGCCGGATCGGAAAAAACCCCCTTTTTGGGGCAAAGTACCGGAGAAGGTTACGTCGGAGAACAAAAATCTCCGACGAAGAAAATGCATGACTCCCGGGCTCCGGCAAACCATGTGCCGTTTTGAGAGAGTCATGACGGGTCTTCCCGGTTCTGATGGAGTAATAGGTCTGGCAGAATCCGGTGTGAAACCAGGGGCGTCAATCGCAACTATCGAGTGACGTTTATCCTTTCTGTCATGAGTGAACACGTTTAAAAAAACTACTCCCGGAACGCAACTTCGATCATATCCAGGTCAGAAGGCGTTATGATCGAGCCGGAGAATTTTTTCTTCGCGTCAATGATATGCGCCTGGTGATCGGTGTACCGGGAACTGATATGGATTAAGGCAAGTGTCCGGGCATTGAGCACGGATGCAGCCTCACCGGCTTGTGCCGCGGTCGCGTGGAAGAACTCCCGTGCCCGGTCGCTCTCCGATTCATCGTAGGTTGCATCGTGGATGAGCAGGTCGGGATCCCGGGCAATCTCCCGGATATTCTGGTGGATCGTGCGGGTGTCCCCCGTGTACACGATCTTCCGTCCCGGCCGGGCCGGGCCCATTACATCTTCCGGCCGGACTTCGTGCTGGTTGCCCGGTTCACCGACCATGACCGGCTCGCCCCGCTGGAGCCGGCCGAAGAGCGGGCCCGGGGGGACCCCGAGCGAGATCGCGTGCTCGCGGTCGAACCGGCCCGGTCGTGAGTCTTCTTCAAGGATAAACCCGAGTGCCGGTATCCCGTGGCTTGCGGCAAAGGCCGTGATGGTGTACCCGTCAAGCCGGACCCATGAACCATGCACCAGCTCGACGGCATCGATGGTAAACTTCAGGTTGAACCGGGTGACCTTCCGGAGCGTGGCAACAAATTCGTACACCCACTCGGGGCCGTAGATGGTCAGAGGTTCGGTCCGGCCATTGAATGACATCGTCTGTACAAGCCCGAAGATCCCGAGGAAATGATCGGCATGCCAGTGGGTGATGAAGATCGCATTGACCGTAAACCCGCACCGGGCCCGCATCATCTGCTGCTGTGCGCCTTCACCACAGTCAAAGAGCAGGGTATCGGAGCCCCGGCGGATCATGATACAGGGCGGGTTGCGCATCGGGGTCGGGAGTGCACCTGCAGTCCCGAGGAAGTAAACCTGGAGGGTCTCGCCGCTCATGCAAACCACTTCCGGTAGACCGTCATGCTCTTCTTTGCCTCCTCGATCGATCGTCCTTCAATGACAATTACACCGTTGTACTCGCGTGAGATTTTTTTCCCGACCATTTCCCAGTTGATCGACCCGTCGCCGAGAGCAAGGTGCTCATCCGACATGCCATGGTTGTCGTGGATATGGATGTGGCTTGCTTCTTCCACGTGGGGGAGGAAGTCATTTATTTTACCGATCGTGTTCGCGTGACCGAAATCAAAGGTCATACCGATCCCTTCAATCCCTTCTGTCATCCCCATAAGTTCCTCCGGCATCCGGCAGAGAAACTCCTTGACCCCGATCATGTTTTCGAGGCAGGCGAGGACCGAGTGCTCTGTTGCACACCGGCCGATCTGGCGAAGCGCTTCTTTCTGGAGCTCCCAGACTTTCTGGGGCATCAGTTTCCCAACCGGTGAGAGGTATCCCGGGTGGATCGTGACCCGGTCGGTGATCCGGGAAGCATGCTCAATGCAGGTGCAGATCTGGCGGATCGATTCATGCCAGATGGGGTCATTGAGGGTGGCGAGGTTCAGGTCGCCGTACGGGGCATGGACCGTCATTCCAAGATGCGTGCTCGCGATCATGTCCTCGATCCTCCGGAAGCATTCCGGGTTGTCGAGCTTGTAGTTCCCATCCCCGACAATCTCCCAGCCGGAATACCCCGCGTCCTCGATCCCGTACACCCACGAGATATCGTCCCAGACCTTGGCCGATGAGGAGAAGTACGGTTTCTGCATCACGGGTCCATCCGGATTTTTTCAAGGAGTATTTTCACCGCTGCGGAAAACTCATCCAGCGTTCCATTGTTTTCGAGCCGGAGATCGGCAAGATCCAAAGCCTTCCCAAGACCCCACCCGAGCTCCCGCTCGTCCCGGTTCCGGAGTTCACCGGCCGTCTTAAAATCATCCGGGCGCCCCCGGGCAGCGACCCGTAAGAGCCGGTTCCCGAACGTGGATTCGATCCGGATGAGCGTGAAGTTCGGGAACTCTCTTTGGAAGAGCTTCACCTCCGCATCTCCGCGGATACCATCGATCAGGACGAGAGGGTCCGACCGGCTCCTAACTTCCGGTACACAGAGCTGCCCGATGGCATCCATCCCGCGTTCGGCCCGGAGCCTTGTGGCTGTAGCCCCGAAGTTGGCATCACTGGGTTCGAGCCCGGCAGCCTTCACCGCGTTCCGGATCATATCTCCCATGACGATAACGGGGATTCCCATGCCGGATGCTATCTGTGCAAACTCGCCTTTGCCGCTTGCAGGCATACCTACGACGCCGATTACTTTCATAAGATAAATCTCCGGTTGAAGACGATCTCCCCGACTTCCCGGGTCCGGATCCGGAGATCCCGTTTCAGGCTCTCCGCGATCTTTTCGATCTCGCCAATGGTCATGGGAGTATACTGCTCAATGGTATTTTGTTTCCGGGCAATATATGCAGTCATGTTTGCGATCTCGTCCTGCACCATCGGGATCTTGTGCTCGCCCTGCTGGAGGACGAGCGGTGCGTCACCGATCTTCTCCGATATTGTCCTGATATACTTCTCGTTCTCGTAAAAGACGGTCACGACCACTTCAAATTCCGGGAGCCTCTTTTCCTCAAACGCTTTTTTACAGACCGCAATCGACCGGTCAACCCTCTTCTGGTACCCGCCCGGAAGATCGACTCCGCCTTTTGCGGTGCTGGAAAATCCTTCCCACCGGGTCTTGTAATCGATTGCAATCTTATCCGCAAGACCACGGCCGATCAGGGTTTCGAGAACATCCGGGAAGAGGCCGCTTGTCTGGATACCGATCGAAAGTCCCATCTTTTTTGCGCTCTCCGCAAGCGCTATCAATGCCTCTCCCTGTGCAGCCGGTTCCCCTCCCGAGAAGACGACCCCGCTGATAAAGGGTGCCGATGTCCTCATCATAGCCACGATTTCATTGAGGTTCCGGTAGTCCTCACCGGACTGGATGGCTTCGTTCTGGCAGTAGGAGCACCGGAGGGGACATCCCCGTAAAAAAACCGAGCAGGCCGATCTTCCGCGCCAGTCGATAGTGGAAAGGGAGACGAACCCGCCGAAATTTACCTGCAGTGCATCACCGTGCTGGATCATGTTGGTACCGGGGTTATTTGATTGTATGTGCCCACCGCTGTCTTTTTTAAATAGTTCTCGTTCTCTCTCGTTTTGGTATATCCGCAGGGAGATCTGCCTGCCCGTTTACCCGGATTCCCCGCACCGGATGGTCGCATCCTCGGTTACAATAATGTCCATCCTTACATCGTTTTCATCCGAAGGAACGGATTCGGATTCCTGGCAGGCAAAGGCAAGACCGATCCGGGGGATATCCCGGTTTCCGGAGAGGAACCGGTCGTAGTACCCGGCACCGTACCCGAGCCGGTTTCCCCTCCGGTCGAATGCAAGCATCGGAATTATCACGAGCTGCACGTCGCGGGGAGATGCCGGCAGCTCGTTTCCCCCCGGTTCGGGGACATTGAATGTTCCCGGGATGAGTACCGAGGGATCGTCCAGGTACGAGAGGCGCAGGCTTGTTGTCTCCCGTTCGATGATGGGAACAACGACCCGGGTGCCCCGGGCGAGAAGCCCGGTTATGAGCGATCCGGTGTCTACCTCTGGTTTCTTGGAGACATAGACCATGACCGTTTCGGCCCTGCCCGCAAGTGAGAGGGTTTTTGTACAGATCCTTTCGCTCCGGCTCCGGATCTCCGGTTCTGTCATTGCAAAGCGCCTCCGTTTCATCTCCTCGCGGAGCGCTCTCTTTTCAGGTACGGATGGATGGCCGGTCATGATCGCTTCTCTGGTTGCCTTGAGATCCTTAGTGTTTGTCATCCATAATGGTCACTATTCTCGTACCAGCCCGGTGCCCGTTTTGTTCCGGCATGAATGGATCGTTACGAACCTGACCTGCGACTGCGGCAGAACCCGCAAATCCCCTACACCGGCTCCCCCGGAAAAAATCTGGTACTAAGAGAAAACCCGGAAGGAAAATGTGTTTACATAAAGCCGGATCCGGATCATCCGGAAAGGTATTTTCCGGATGCTGGCAACACCGGATAAAAATTTCCGGAAAATTTTGGAGGGTTTCCCTGAGCTCAAATTGTGCAGGGGGGGCAATTTTTTTAAAAAAACCGGGAGTGTCTTCGATCTGAGACATCTTTCACACAAGTCCCGGAAATAATCGTTCTTTGACAAATCATCGCCGTCTTTGTCATAAATCCGATAGTCGACAGGGAAGGTATTGAGACCATCGATCCTGGCGAGTGTTATCAGGCCGATCCCCTTAACACCTGAATGGTGTTTGCCCCTCCATGGATGATACGTCAATTCGATCTGCTTCGGATGGATCTTGTCGATGACTGTGTCGCCCGGTATCACCCAGCCACTTCTTCGTTTTAATTATCCCGCTCCAATGTGATTGATCATGCTTGCCAGGTAGCCGGCCCCAAAACCGTTATCGATGTTCACCACGCTCACTCCGCTGGCACAGGAGTTCAGCATGGAAAGCAATGCCGCGAGCCCCTCAAACGCGGCCCCGTACCCGATGCTCGTAGGAACGGCAATAACCGGTGCATCGGCAATGCCTCCAATGACACTGGAAAGTGCTCCTTCCATGCCAGCAATGGCGACGATAACGCTGGCAGACATGATCTCATCCGTATGCGCAAGAAGACGGTGGAGGCCTGCAACACCCACATCATATATTCGCGTTACTTCGTTTCCCAGTGCCTGGGCCGTGAGGACCGCCTCCTCGGCAACCGGGATATCACACGTGCCGCCCGTGACAACCGCGATTGTTCCCCTTCCGTCCGGTTCTGGCATTTCCCCGATAATGCCAATCCTGCCAGTTTCACAGTACTGCAGTGGGAGGTTTTGCTGCACAACCCAGGCAGCATCGGCACTCATCCGGGTGACCAGTATAGTCTTCTGCCCTCCGGCAGAGAGGGCTGTTGCAATCTCCCTAATCTGCATCGGAGTCTTTCCGGCCCCATAGATGACCTCGGCAGCGCCG
This sequence comes from uncultured Methanoregula sp., assembly GCA_963666355.2. Classification (GTDB taxonomy): domain Archaea; phylum Halobacteriota; class Methanomicrobia; order Methanomicrobiales; family Methanospirillaceae; genus Methanoregula. The sequence continues at coordinate 107,228 of CAXXCP010000009.1, read as the reverse complement.
GTCCTCAGGCCACGATGGTGGTCGACCTTGGCAAACCCGAGATCCTCAAATGGTGCTTTCCGGAGCTGCAGGACAGCCTCTTCCACTGAGACAGATCCATCCGCCACCATCCCGAGCAATCTTTTGATTTTATGCTGTTCCATTGAATCAGATCCTGAATACGGTTCTCTTCCTCATGACAGGTACCTCACGCCAATCGTATCTATCACCATCCCGGATGCAATGGAGAAGGCCATCACAAAGAACAGGTAGAAGATAAAGTTCCTGGCCCCGAGTACGATCTTAATTGCACTGAGATTCGTGATCTTTGTGGCTGGTCCTGACAGCATGAAGGCCGTGGCTGAGCCCACGCTCATTCCGCCGTCGAGCCAGGCTTTGAGGATCGGGATGGTACCTCCTCCGCAGATATAGACCGGCACCCCGATAACAGCAGCCAGCACAACGCCGGACCATGACGAGTCCCCGAAAAGGTTGATAATTATCTCCGGCGGAACGTATGCTGTGTACACTGCTGCAATAAGGATCCCGACCAGCAGGTATGGCCCGGTGATAATGATCGCACGGTAGATATTTTTCAGGAGCCGCACCCGCATATCCGGATCAATGTCACGGCAGGCGTCCTCCCCAAAACTGGCAAAGTCAAAGAATCTCTGGTTTCTGAAAAAGACATGCACGATCAGGCCGGCGCAGACACCTCCCAGGATACAGAACAGGAGCCGAACCAGGGCTACCGTGGGCCCCAGGGCGAAACTGAACAGCAGAAGCTGAGGATTTAAGAGGACCGAACTCATCATGAAGGCGGCAAGCCAGCCCTCAGGGACTTTTTCCTGCGCCAGCGCGGCTGCGACCGGGATCGTCCCGTACATGCAGATGGGGGATGCGATGCCAAGCAACGATGCAGGAACGATCCCAAGGAGCCCAAAACCGGTTGCTTTCAGACGTGAGACGCTTCCGGTGATTTTTGATTTTCCATAGACCGCTATGACAGAACCAGCCACAAGACCGATTGCCCAGAAGGGAAAAATCTGTTCGAATTCAAAGAGAAAATAGGGAGCAACACGGAATATCGCTGCCAGGATGGAGCTGATACCAAGCCAGATTACATCTGGTAATGCTGTGGAGGAATTTACCGGGGCGGTAGTGGCAGGGGTCCCGGTTAATCCGGAATTCTGGCTGAATGGAACAGAATCTGCGGGATGTGCCGCAGTACATGGTACCGCGAACAGTACCCCCAGAAGTACCGCGAGAGCCAGGATGACAAAAAACGCCCGGGCGGCTCTCATCTTTTTCCTCCGGAGGACCGGCTAGGTCCGCCGGATACATGGGTTTTTTCATCTTTTATCATTACGATTAAAATTACTCTGCACAGAGGGGGATAATCTGGCGATAACTGAAAAAAAATTGTACTTATCGCTTATTGGTGATTTCCTGGTTTCATGGCAGGCACTCAGGTGCGAGGAAACAATCAGACCGGGATATCGGGAGAATAATCAGGCAATGGCTGAAAGGAAAGCCGGTTGCAGAAGACAGCTCGTGATTTCCCAAGTCACTCGCCAACGGATTTACCCGTTAATCGCTCAATTCAAAGAGAATCCGTGTTCTGAACTTCGCAGTCCCGGGAGAATGCCCGGCAAACATCCGGAGAGTTCCTGGATCAAAACGGGATTCAACACATCGTCACCTGAGTGAAACATCCACAGACCAATGGTCCGGACCGGGCTGATAATATTCCCTTACCGGTTCAACCTGCGGATACGGTGCCTGAGGTCGTGGTGACCGGGCCGCTTAAGCCCGGTGGAACCGGGAAAAATGGTGGGTGCAGAAGACTGGTGTTCCGACAGATCGGTTCAGTCGCTCTGCTAACCCGGTTATCCGGGCTTCCCGTTGCACTATTCTCGCAGCGAGCGTGGTAATGAGCCGATCCTCCCGTTGTTTTATATCAACTACTGCTTCCGGATCCGTCCGGCATAATTCCAGGAGCATTCCAGAAGCTTTCCGGAGCACTTTCCGGTTGACGATCACCGGTCATTTGTAATCAGTATTAGTATTTTGATCAGCTGGTAGATCTTCGGGAGAGGTGCTGAAAAGTAACAAAAAAAGTTAGAACCGGAAATGCTTGTTGACGATCTTGATTGCGCAGTAGTCACCGCACATCGTGCATGCATCCGTATCGGCAGGCTTCCGCTCGTCCCGGATAGCCTTTGCCCGGGTCGGGTTCATCGCGGCAGCGTACTGCCGGCCCCAGTCAAGCTCCCTGCGGGCGTGGCCCATCTCGAGGTCCTGGTCCCGGGTCTTCTTGAGCTTGACCATGTCACCGACATGGGCTGCGATCCGCGAACTCATGACCCCTTCATAAACCTCTTCCGGTGTCGGGAGGGCCAGGTGTTCGGCGGGCGTTACGTAACAGATAAAGTCAGCGCCAAGCGAGGATGAGATTGCCGCACCGATCGCTGCGACCCGGTCATCATACCCGGGTGCAATGTCCGTGACAATGGGGCCGAGCATGTAGAACGGTTTGTTGTTGGTCACCCGCTTCATAAGCTGGACATTGGTTGCGATCTCGTCGATGGGCACGTGGCCCGGGCCTTCGACAATGACCTGTACATTCTCCTTGTGTGCCTTGTCGGCGAGTTCAGCGTTGATGAGGAGTTCCTGGATACCGGCCCGGTCGGTCGCATCATGGATGGCGCCGGCCCGCATCCCGTTCCCCATGGAGAGGGTAACCTCGTGCTCCTTCATTATCTCAAGGAGGTAGTCGAACTCGGAGTAGAGCGGGTTCTCCTTCTCGTTGTGGAGCATCCACGCGGTCATGAAGGCTCCCCCGCGGGAGACGAGGCCCGCGTGCCGGCCCTGGTTCTTCAGCCGCTTGACGGTCTCGAAGTTGATCCCGGTGTGGATCGCCATGAAGTTGGTACCGAGCTTGGCCTGCTCGGCCGTGATCCGGAAGAGATCGTCCTCTTTCATGTTGACGACAGCGCCGTCCTTCTGGGCAGCCTCGATGAATGCCTGGTAGAGCGGGACGCACCCTACCGAGAGCTTCGTATTTGCGATGACCTGCCTGCGGATCTCCTGGAAATCCCCGCCGGTCGAGAGCTCCATGAGGGTGTCTGCACCGGCAAGCTCTGCCTGCCGTGCCTTCTCGACTTCCTCGGGAATATTGACGATATCGGTCGAAGTGCCGATAGATGCGTTGACTTTTGTCCTTAAGCCTTCACCGATACCGCAGATCCTGACTTTCCGGTAGGGAGAGACGGGAATGACAATGTGCCCGCCGGCCACGCTGCGCCGGACAAAGTCTTCGGTGACTCCTTCCTGCGCTGCGACGATCTTCATCTCTTCTGTGATGATGCCCCTCTTGGCATCTGCGAGAATACTCATGTTCCTACCGGTGCGCCGAAAGACCAGATAAATACTTGTTTTTTCGTTTACGAGCGAAATCTGGCTTGTCCAGCGAACAAGTAAAGTTGAGTTGGCGTAAGACAGATTTTTTTGTGTTCCCCGGGTCCCCGGGATCGTGTTTATATTTCTCCACGGGTATCCTGCCAACCCGGTTGGTATGATAATCACTGAAATGTTTAAATATAATGGTACACTAACTAATGGTTAACCTTGACCCGGTCGAGGTTAAATTCACGGAGTATTTACGATGACAGATAAGGATTCTTTCGATGTAACGGTAAAGGAAGCGGCGCATGACGATGCCGGGCGGGGGATAGCACGGCTCTCCATCGAGGTGATGAAGAAGCTCGGGCTGGTATCCGGCGATGTTATTGAGATCCAGGGAAAGAAGAAAGCAGCGGCGATTGTCTGGCCCGGGTTCTCCCAGGACACCGGCTTTGCAGTCCTGCGAATAGACGGGAACATCCGCGGGAATGCCGGCACCGGTATTGACGAAAAGGTGAGGATCCGGAAGATCGAGGCCGAGTACGCACGGAAGGTGGTTATCCAGCCCACCCAGCCGATCCGTCTCGTTGGGGGTGAACAGTATCTCGCCCGGGTTCTCCGGGGCCGATCGGTGATCGAGGGCCAGACCGTCCGGGTCGATGTGATCGGGAACGCTATCACGCTCGTGATTGCAAAGGTCACCCCCAAGGGGATCGCGATTGTCACGGACGACACCGAGATCGAGCTCAAGGAGGAGCCGTATAAACCCGAGGAAGGCAAGAAAGAGGTCTCCGATATCCATTACGAAGATATTGGCGGTCTCGGCCGCGAACTTCAACTGGTCCGTGAGATGATCGAGCTCCCGCTCCGGCACCCGGAGATCTTCGAGCGGCTCGGCATCCAGCCGCCCAAAGGCGTCCTGCTCTACGGGCCGCCGGGAACCGGCAAGACCCTGATTGCAAAAGCGGTGGCAAACGAAGTTGACGCACACTTCATCACCCTCTCCGGCCCGGAGATCATGAGCAAGTATTACGGCGAGAGCGAGAAAGGACTGCGCGAGAAGTTCGAGGAGGCAGAGCAGAACTCGCCTGCCATCATCTTCATCGATGAGATCGACGCCATTGCCCCCAAGCGTGCCGAGGTGCAGGGGGAGGTCGAGCGGCGGGTCGTTGCCCAGCTCCTCGCGCTGATGGACGGCCTCAAGGGCCGGGGCCAGGTCATCGTCATTGCTGCAACAAACCTGCCCGACTCTATCGACCCGGCCCTCCGCCGGGGCGGAAGGTTCGACCGGGAGATCGAGATCGGTATCCCGGACAAGAAAGGACGGCTCGAGATCTTCCAGGTACACTCCCGTGGTGTCCCGCTCGCGGATGACGTGAAGATCGAAGAGTTCGCAAACAACACCCACGGGTTTGTCGGTGCCGACATCGCGCTTCTTGTCAAGGAAGCGGCGATGCACGCGCTGCGCAAGATTATCCCGCAGATCAAGATTGATGAGGAGATCCCAGACGAAGTCCTCGACCAGCTGAAGGTGACGAACGCGGATTTTGCCGAGGCACGCAAGCATGTCGAGCCGAGCGCGATGCGCGAGGTGCTCGTCGAGGTTCCGGACATAACCTGGAAGCAGGTCGGCGGGCTCGATGACGTGAAGCAGGAGCTCAAAGAGGCAGTCGAGTGGCCGCTCAAGTACCCTGATGTCTTTGAGCGGCTCCAGACAAAACCCCCGAAGGGGATCCTCCTCTTCGGGCCTCCCGGGACCGGAAAGACCCTGCTTGCAAAGGCGGTTGCAAACGAGAGCGAATGCAACTTCATTGCGATCAAGGGGCCCGAGCTTCTCTCCAAGTGGGTCGGCGAGTCGGAGAAGGGAGTCCGCGAGATCTTCCGGAAGGCCCGGCAGGCATCGCCCGCGATCGTCTTCTTCGATGAGATCGATGCGCTTGTCCCGAAACGCGGGTCATACCAGGGCTCATCGCACGTGACCGAGAGCGTGGTGAGCCAGATCCTCACCGAACTGGACGGGATGGAGGAGCTGAAGAATGTCACCATCCTAGCTGCGACAAACCGTCCCGACATGCTTGACGATGCGCTCCTCCGGCCGGGCCGGCTCGAACGGCACATCTATGTCCCCGCTCCTGATGCGGAGAGCAGGAAGAAGATCTTCGAAGTCTACCTAGGCGGCGAGACCGGCAGCATCCTTGCAAGGGATGTCGATGTCGATGAACTTGTCCGGCATACCGAAGGCTACGCGGGCGCAGACATCGAGTCGCTCGTCCGCGAGGCAAAGATGGCAGCGATGCGCGAGTTCATCGTCACCATGGGAGACCGCGATGAGAAGGACCGGATCGATGCCATCAAGAACGTGATGCTGACAAAAGCGCACTTCGATGCCGCGCTCCTCAAGGTGAAGGGCTCGCTCGACCACGAATCGATCGAGAAGTCCGAGCGGCAGGCATGGGAGATGCTGTACAACCAGGAGCAGCGCGGGATTCTGGTGAAAGCAGCTGACGAAATCAGCCACGCTCGCACGATGCGCAAAGCCGAAAAGGAGGCCGGAGAACTCAGGGCCGCTCTCTACCAGCGGAAGAAGGACTTTGCGGAGATTGGAAAACGTACCGGGAGTCTCGAAGAGGCGATGAAACAGTAAGATCTCCGGGTACCGGAAATACCGGGAAAAAACCCGGCAAAAGAGACCAAAAAGTAACCAGCGAAAAAAAATTGGTTAAAGAAAAAATTGGTCAGAGAAAAAAGTGATCAAAAAAATGGAGAAATTCATGTACGCAGATTCGACCGACAGGTTTGAGGAGATGGAGGAGATCTTCGACCGGCTCTTCAGCCGGATGACCCGGAATTTCATGACGGGTGGGTGGGAAATCTCACCGACCCTGTCCCCTCCGGCTTACTGCTCCTGCACAGCAGAACCCGAACCTCAGGTCCGGGCAGGAGAGTCCACCGGAGATCCGGTCCCGGAGATCTTCCGGGACGATGGTCTGCTGAGGATCGTGACCTCCCTTCCCGGGATAACGGAAGAGAACCTGAATCTTGCCACCCGGGCCGGAAGCCTGATCGCTGAGGCAGCATGCGAAGACCGGGTCATCCACACAGAAACCCCCCTTCCCCCGGATGCTGATCCCGCAACCATGGCCCACTCGCTGAAAAACGGTGTGCTCGAAGTTACGTTTATGCTCAAGACCGGAGCATAAAAGGTCGGCAGGAAACCGGGCACTCACTCGAGGTGCTCCGGTTTTTTCCCGCCCTTTTCTTTTTTCGTGTTCCGGAATTGTCCTCACTTTCCGGGTTTTTCGTGTTTTTTTGCAATTGAGTCCTGCAATGAAATTGCGTTCAGCACGTGAATTCTGCAATGAGAGTACTGCCAACCGGGCAATAATCCTGATAAACAACCGGGTCAAACGACTACACAGATACGGGATCCGGATTCTCCAAACCCGGGTACCTTGTGGCAGCAGGAGGCGCTCATGATGAAACTCAAAGATTTCCTTGTCAGTGAGGGAACGGAAAAGAACCTGGCCGAGCTGATCCTTTTCTTAAGCGGGCAGGCTGGCATTGTCCGGAAAGGATTTCTGGCAAACCTCAAAACTTCGGCCGGTGATGAAAAGACCCGGAACATGTATGGCGAGGAGCAGATGCCGCTTGACAAGTTTGCCGACGGCGTCTTCATCAACAGCCTGAAAGAGTCACGGCTGGTCCGGTACATCGCCACTGAAGAGCAGGACCATATCATTGGGATCGAAAACCCGAAGAACAACTTCGGCGTTGTGATAGATCCCCTTGACGGATCTTCGTTAATCGATGTCAACCTTGCCATCGGTACCATCATCGGCATCACCCCGGACAATGTGCTTGAGAAGGGCTCAAAACTTCTTGCAGCACTCTACATGCTCTACGGCCCCATCACTACGCTCACGCTCACGACCGGGAAGGGAGTACACGAATTTGCCATGGATGAGACCGGTGAGTTTGTCCTCCGGCACCGTTCCCTGAAGATCCCGGACGGAAAGATCTATTCACCGGGCGCGTTGCGGAAGGATTACCTCCCGGCCCATGAGCGATTTATCCGGCATCTTGAAGAGTCCGGGTACAAGCTCCGGTTCAGCGGGTGTTTCGTTGCCGATGTCCACCAGATCCTGCACAAGGGCGGTGTCTTCACGTACCCCGGGCTGAAAGGAAAGGAGAAGGGAAAACTCCGGCTCCTGTATGAAGCAAACCCGATGGGAAAGATCGTCCACGAAGCAGGTGGTGCGATCAGCAACGGCCGCGGGAATATCCTCGATATCCTGCCGGCCGCGATCGACCAGACCACGCCGATCTACATCGGCGGTAAAAAAGAGATCGGCCTTATTGAAAAATTTAATAGTGAAGGATGAGTAAAAATCCGGCAGGAGTGAGAAATGAAACCGAAAAATTTTAGTCCGGTACCCGGTTCGGCAATACTAACCGGCGTATCCGGCAAAAAGACGATTATTATGGCGGCGAATGTCCGGATCGCAACCGTTGCCGAGGGAATTTTCCGGGCTGCAAAGGATACCGATTCAGCGGTCTTCATGGAACTCGCCCGGTCAGAGTGTGATCTCAAGGGCGGGTATACCGGTATGACCCCGCAGGTATTCTCGGATAAGATGAACGCAGCCGCAAAGGCTACCGAGTTCGATGCCTGGGCCCTTCACGCCGATCATATCACGATCAAGAAAGGCGATGCAGCGGAGATCGAGCAGACAAAGCAGCTGATCGATGCCCAGATCCGTGCGGGCTACACGTCCTTTGCCATCGATGCTTCCCACCTCTTCAACTTCGAAGGGAAAACTGTACGGGAAGAGCTTGCCGAGAATATCCGGGTGACAACCGATCTCGCCCAGTACATCAAAAGCAGGATGAAAGATAACGAGTTCGGCCTTGAAGTCGAAGTCGGGGAGATCGGGCGGAAAGACGGCCAGGGGCTTGTCCTTACCCGGCCTGAGGAAGCGGTTGAGTTTATCCGGGCCCTGAAAGAGAATCATGTCCACCCGCAGGTGCTCGCTATTGCAAACGGCAGCACCCATGGTCACACGTACGACGAGAATGGCAATGTTGTCGAACAGCTCTCCATCGATATCCCGCAGACAAAAGCGATCGCCGCAGCCCTCCGGGACAACAAGCTCAATGTCGGGATCGCGCAGCACGGTATCACCGGCACACCCCGCGAGCTCATCAACCTGCATTTCCCGAAAGGCGACATCATCAAGGGAAATATCGGTACGTTCTGGCAGGACGTGGTCTTTGATACCCTGAAAGTATACGAGCCTGCCCTGTACAAGGATATCCAGAACTGGACGCTCGAGAAGTACCGGCCCTTAAACCCCGGGAAGAAGGACCGGCAGATCTTCGATGGCAACTGCAAGTTCGCAATCAAAGAGTTCTTCCGGGACATCTATGCTGTTGACGAAGAGACCGAGAAGGCCATCCAGGCGATGGCATACGCGGAGAGCCTTGTCTTCTTCCGGGCATTCGGGTCGTACGGGTCGGCAAGCCTTGTCCGGAAGAAGATGGCCAGCCCCGCTGCCTGAATTTTTCGATAATTTTTTCTTCTTTTTTTTCTTCTTTCTTAGATTCCCCGCAGACAAACGTTGGTAACGGGTACGTTATCTGATCTTCGGGTGTTCACTACAACTAATGCCCGGGCCGCCTCTCTTTCCGGAATCCTCCGGAATTCCCGGTTTGCAGTTCGTTGCTGATCGGGCAGGCCCGCAAAATAACCCTCTTCTCCCTGTGATCTTTTCCGGGTTCCCCATTGCTAAAAGAGCCTCCGACCGCCTCAATACGCCGGTACATTTTCCGGGGAGGGTTTGCTGGTGATGAACCGCGGGAGGTATAATCTCTGAACAGGGAAGGGAACCGGCATCTCCCGGGCATTTTTTTTAAAATCGTATTTTCGCAAATCTTTTAGTGCTCCGGTGCGATCTCAAGTACCTGAGAGTATCCATGCCAAAGACCACGATTTCCGTATTCCGGGCGGATGTGGGAAGTTTTCCGGGGAATTCCCGCACCCACCCGAAACTTATTGAGAAGGCGCAGAAGCTGCTGAGGGAAGAAAAAGGAAAGCTCCTGATCGATTCGTTCGTTACGCACTGCGGTGCCGGGCTTGAACTTATCATGACCCATTCCCATGGCCTGGAGAATGACCGGATCCACCGGCTTGCCGGGGAGGTCTTTGCCAGTTGCGGAAAAATTGCCGGGGAGCTGAAACTGTACGGGGCAGGGCCGGCAGCCGGGGATACCGGATCCGCGTGTCCGGTTGTTGCCGGGATCGAATTTGCGGAACGGGAGAGCGATCCGGTGCTGGTCTTTCTGGCGGATAAGGCCCGGCCCGGTGCATGGAACATCTTCCTGTACCGGATCTTTGCCGATCCCTTCAATACCCCCGGCCTGGTTAGTGACCCGGCAATGCAGCCCGGTTTTGATTTTGACGTCCATGACATGGCAACGATGAGCAGGCACACGTTCCGGTGCCCGGAGGAGAGCTATCGCCTGCTCGCCTGCATCCGTGAACCATCACGGTACGTGATCCGGCGGGTCCTCCGGAGAGACGGCGAGGTGGCTGCATGCACCAGTGCCAGGTCCCGGCAAAAAGCCGGGAAGACCGCGTATGAGGCTGCCCCGGTTATGCTCATCCGGGCCGGGAATGGTTTTCCCGCGGTGGGTGAGGCGCTCGAACCGTTCTGTACGCCGGCGCTTGTCGAAGGATGGCTGAGGGACTCCCTCGCCGGCCCCCTGGTGCCGGTCGGGCTCTGCGACGCGAACTGCACCCGGTCTGACGGTCCTCCCCGGGCCACCTGTCTCGGGTTCCAGGTAAATAATGGCGAGCTGATCGGTCCGGCGGATATGTTCAATGACCCGGCTTTCGACCGTGCCCGGAGCACGTGCAACGAGCTGGCCGATCTCCTCCGGGCACAGGGTCCCTTTGGCTCTGTCGGACCTCGCCGGTCACCGCATGAAGAGGCAGGAGGTCCGGGACGGCATGCCGGAAAACGGCCTGCACCCGGCTGGGAGAAACTTCCCGAATAAAGTTTCCTTCTTTATTCCCGGGGACATTATCTTCCCCCGGGTCACGTGTGTCGATAAAAACCAACCAGAAATTCTCCTGAACTTTTCCGGCATGATCAGCTGAAGATTGACAAAAATTCCTCCCTGCCGGGCCGTAATAAGGACAATGAGCAAACTTTAATTATCTCGCATCCCAAATTAGGGCAGATGGTTAACGGAATTGTATTGCCGATAAAGAAGGTGTTTGCGCTCGTAGATTCAAAAATCTCTGTCGAGATCAAGGATGAGGGCAGGAAGCTGCAGGGGCGCCTTGTAGCGGTTGACGAGTACCTGAACATCCACATGGATGAGACAATCGAATTTGTCGACAACCAGCGCGGCAGGAGCCTCGGTACCGTTGTTATCCGTGGCAACAACATCCTCACGATCGCACCGGTTATCTGAGATTATTGGAGTGGACACTATGGCGGATCCGGAAGAAGAAGGGCTTAAACTGATCCAGTCAAAGCCCGAAGGCGTTCTCCAGAGCGAGCTCTGGAAGGAGCTTGGTGTTGATAGCCGCAAGTGTTCGCGGATCGTCAAGAAGCTCGAAGAGCTGGGCCTTATCGAGCGGATAGAGTTCAAGAAAGAGGGCATCAAGACATACCTTCTCAAGGCAAAGCGGCAACCGGTAAACCCCTGTGACCTGCTTGCGGGTGAAGAACTGATCCCCTGCATCGGCTGCGAGCTCGAATGCATTGTCGAGGAGTGTCATCCGCTGATGGACTGGATGTACCAGCTCGCGATTATCGAACACACCGAATAATTTTTTTCTCCTTTTCTTGCTTTTTCCACCCTTTTTTCCTTTTTCGCTTGTTGAATTTCTTCGCAAATTGTGCATAAATTGCCTGGATTGAGGGTAAAGAAGATTTATATCGGTTTTATCTGAGGTTTTTACAGAGCCCCGTTTTCCTGGAAGTAACGCTTTCTCCAGGCCCTTTTGTGGCAATCCGACACGCTCAAGTAGCCTGTGCGACCAACGCTGAGGTACTCATGACCCGGCTTAAGATTCCGCTCATTCTCCCGTTTCTTATTTTTTTTATCCCGGTGAACATCTACATGATTGGCGACCGGATGGGTGCCGGGGTCCAGTGGCTGGTATTCCGGTACCAGGTCACCTATATGGGCAGCAGTCTAATCCTTGCAGGCAGGGATCTCACGTATGTCCTGACCGGCCTGATGGGTGGGAGGAGCGGACTCTCGATCCTGATCTGGCTTGCCGGGGTCGTTCTCATGACTCTTGCGCTTCTTCTTGTGGTTCTGGCATACCAAAAGAAAAATCCCGATCTTATCAAAAAAGGATCCCTTTTGACGGTCTCAGCCGGGATTGTGCTCTTTCTTGCCATCGTAACCCAGTATGGGCTTCTGCTCTCCGGTCCTGCCGGTTTTGCAATCCCCATCGGGATCCCGATCATCCTTTTCATCGGTTGGATCAATTATACCCGTGATTCCGGGATTGAGGACGAGCCGGATCCCGGCGAACAATCCTCTCCGGACGCGGAAGACTCAGCAGATGCGGAAAATGGGTAACATACTCCATCATCTTTTTGAGGGAACCTGGTATCCCCGGCCGGTTTTTTTTGTGCAAACAACTATTTATCGCTCAACTATCCACTTCTATGGAGTAAATTATTCTTTGTTCTCCGGGGTGAGCGTCCATGATCTCTGTCCTGTTTGTCGATGATAATTCCGATCTCTTTTTGCAGATCCGGATGTTCCTCGAAAAGACCGGGGATATCAGGATCGACACGGTACGGTCCATCAAGAACGCAGCGGAAAAACTGAAGGGCCGGACGTACGATGTCATCATCTCCTATGAAGAGATCCCGGCGGTGAACGGGATCGAATTTGTTTCCGACATGAACGGGATCGAATTTCTCAAATATCTCAAATCAACCGGCAATATAACCCCGGTTATCCTGCTGGGCCGGAGGGACGGCAAGATCGCGGTCCAGGAAGTCAGCAACGCAACCGAGCTGAGCCTGCTCAAGTCCGGGGATATCCGCCCGCAGCTTGCGGATCTCGTCATGCTCCTCAAGCAGACCATGCTCCGGAGGAAAGCGGAGCGGGAGTTAAAAGGGCATAACGACCAGCTGGCATCGATACTCTCCGCCACCCCCCTTGGGATCTTCCAGCTCCGGAACGGCACCATGACCTGGGTCAACCGGCAGTTTGCGGGCATGATCGGGTACGAGGAGCCCCAGCTGGTGGGAAAGGATCTCCGGATATTGACAAAGACCCCCGATGAGAATGACCAGCTCCTGCGGGAACTCCAGCTCCGGCGAAACCCGGCCGGATCCGCGATCGCTGACAGCATGCTCTCCCGGAAGGATGGCTCTTCCCTGGCGGTCCATATCGAAGCCCAGCTTGTCGATCCCCATGACGTGGCAAAGGGTGGGACCTTTGTCGTTACTGACATCTCCGAACGGAAGAAGATTGTTGATGCCTTAAAGGAGAGCGAAGCGAAGTACCGGGAAGTACTCCAGAATACGCAGAGCATCATTATCCGGATGGACCTGCAGGGCACGATCACGTTCTTCAACACTTATGCGCTCAGCTTCTTCGATTACACCAGCGAGGAAGTGATCGGGAAGAATGTTGTCGGGATTATCGTCCCGCAAAAAGCACGCGCCAGCCATGACCTCTCGATGATGGCAAACGACATCGGCTTCAATGCGGAAGGGTACGCGGTTAATGTCAGTGAAAATATCCGGAGGAATGGCGACCGGGTCTGGATTGCCTGGATCAACAAGGCGATCCGGGACGAGCAGGGACACATCGTCGAGATCCTTTGCATAGGAAACGATATCACCGACCGGAAGCGGGGCGGGGAGGCCCGTATCAGCACGGATACCTGGAAAGATCAGGTTATCGCTGACACGGATATCCGGGAAGAGGTCTTCGACACGGTCTTCCACATCTGCACCGAGGTCTCGATCGAAGGCCGTGAGGGCAAGGCGGTGGGCACAACGTTCCTGATCGGCGACACCAAGAACGTGCTTGCCAAGTCCCGGCAGATTATGCTGAATGCCTTCGAGGGCCATGCCCCGGAGCTCCGGCTCGTGACCAACCCGGATCTCAAGGAAAATATCAAGGAGTTCGCCCAGCTCGATGGGGCTTTTGTGATAACCGGTGATGGTTATATCGAGGCTGCCGGGCGGTATATTACCGTCGATACCTCTACGGTCTCGCTCCCGAAAGGCATGGGAACCCGGCACAATTCCGTAGCCGCAATAACCGCGGTGACAAATGCGGTCGGGATTGTTGTCTCCCAGAGTGGCGGCGGCATCACGATCTTCAAGTCCGGTCGTATCCTCAAGAAGATTACCCTGTAATTATTCCGGTAAAATCCTCCTATAAAATTCCCGTAATTCCACGGGAAAAAGGAATCCTGCCAGAATAATCCTGCTCTTTAAGCCTCAGGCTCTCGTAAAATTATCTTGTGCCATGCAGGGAATTGCCCGCAGCATGAGCCCAGTCACCATTTTTTAGCCTTGCGTTTTTTTTATTTCGGGCACTTCTCACCCGGTGCATGTTCACCGCATTTGTACCGGCAGATGTTCCCCACGGTCCGGAAGGCATCTTCGAGATCCGGGAAGTTGGGGATCCCCGCATCACGGAGGATCCGCAGGGGTGTCTTCATGCTGTCGCCCCCGATCATGCACCCGACGGTCATCTTGTGGGTATGCTTGGAGAACCTGACCAGCTCGTTTGCCACCCGGATCGGGTCAGAGATTGCGGAGGGGACCGCGATGACAAACGCGATGTCCCAGAGATCCTGGTTACGGATCATGACATCGAAGGTCTTTGCAAACCGGTCAGCGCTGGCATCGCCGACCATGTCGATGGGATTCTCCCGGCTCCAGTCCGCGGGGAGGATAGCATCGAGTTCTTCTACAAGAGCCTGAGGGAATTCGAAGAGTTCTATCCCGAACCGTTCAGCATAATCGGATGAGAGGACTGCAAAGCCCCCGGCATTGGAGATGACGATAGCCCGCATGCCGCTGGGGAAGCCTTCCGATGCAAGGAGCTCTGCTGCCTGGAATGCTTCGCGGATCGACCGGACCGGGATTATCCCTGCCTGCCGGAACGCGGAGAGATAGACTTCATAGCTCCCGGCAAGGGAACCGGTGTGGGAGGACGCTGCCTTCTGCCCGATCTTCGATGAACCGGATTTTATGGCAACGATCGGTTTCTTCTCCGCGATCCGGCGAACCACGTCCATAAAGAGCGGGCCGTTCCGGACCTGTTCGATATAGAGGATGATCGCCCGGGTGTCGGGATCGTTTCCCGCAAACCGGATGAAATCCTCGAAGGTAAGATCTGCCTGGTTGCCCACGCTGAAGACGGACGAGAACCCCATCTCCTCGGGAAGGCTCCAGTCCACGATGGTCGTAATGATGGCCCCGCTCTGGGATATGAACGCGATCTTGCCGGGCTTGGGCGAGACCGGGTCAAAGGTCGTGTTGATCCCCCGGATGGGAAGCATCAGCCCGAGGCAGTTCGGCCCCATGATCCTGACCCCGTACCGCCGGGCGATTGAGAGGACATGCTCTTCGAGCTGGCGGCCGGCTTCCCCGATCTCGCGGAAGCCGGAGGAGATGATAACTGCGAGGGGAATGCCCTTCTCCCCGGCCTCTTCCACGATCTGGGGGACACCATATGCCGGTATGGAGATGACAACAGCATCGATCGTGCCCGGGATGGATGCAAGGGTGGGATACGCTTTTCTCCCGAGGATCACCCCGCCCTTCGGGTTGACCGGGTAGAGATCCCCCGGGAAGGTGAGGAGGTTCCGGCAGATGGCATAGCCGACCTTGTTCGGGTCCTGCGATGCGCCAACGACAGCGATCGAACGGATATCCAGAAGTTCATCGTTCATCGCGGCTGCCGGTCCAGGAGGTGCGACGGTATTTCCGGCATCCGCCCGGTAGATACGGGCATCGACCGCACATGCGCCCTTCTCGTACAGGATGACCGGGTTGATGTCAAACTCGTCGATTTGTGGATTTTCCCGGAACCATGCGGCAACCGCCCTGACCAGCCCGAAAAGTGTCTCCTCGTCTTTTGCCGGTTCCCCGCGGAAACCCCGGATAAGCCGGTATCCCCGGAGTTCCCGGATAATCTTCCGGATCTCGTTGTCATCCAGGGGAAGGACCCGGATGGAGACATCGTTTAACAGTTCGACAAGTTTCCCGCCCATACCGAGCGTGATCACTTTCTCGAATGAAGGGTCGGTCCTCCCGCCGATGATCAGTTCAAGGCCCGGGGGAAGCTGTTGTTCGAGAATTATGCCGGTGATCCCGGCCTGAGGATCGAATGCCGCGACATTTTTCCGGATGGCATCATACGCCTCTTGTGCTTCCTTAAGTGTTCTGATGCCGGTAACAACACCGCCAGCGTCGCTCTTGTGAACTACCTGCGGGGAGATGACTTTCATAACGAGGGGAAACCCGGTTGCTTCGGCTGCCGGACCTATCTCCGCCGGGGTGTGGATAACGGCAAACCGCGGGACCGGTACACCGGCTTTTTTTAAGAGATCGTATCCTTCAGCTTCAAAAAGAAGTGTGCGCGACATGGACGGTACCTGGTATACCTATCTCGTCCACGATCGTACTTGAAAATTGCTTCTTTGCGCGAAAACCGGATCCCCGACCCGGCACCGGATCGAACAAACCGTGAGAACTGTTACCCGCAGCAAGCCGGGGATGGGATCACGCCATGTACGATCTGTTGGTTTTCAGGCACTCCGCGAGTTCGCTGAGCACGGGAATGATATCGCCATGCTGTTCCACGCGGTCCTGGATACGCTCAGCAAGGCTCCCGCACTCGATCCGGTGCCGGATGACCGGGAGGTATGCCTGTTCATTTGGAGTAGCATGCTTCCACGCCTCATCGAATAATTTCCAAAGCCCGGGTTTCAGCTCGTGGGTCCCGCCCCGGATCGCACGCAGGTTGAGATCGAGCAGTGCGTCCTGGTCCTGTTCCACGGGGAGCACCCGGCACCGGAGGAGCGACCGGATAAAGGCACAGACTGCCATGTCAGAGTGGATACTCTCCTGCTCGTCAAGCGCCTTTATCTCAAGGCATTTCCGGGAGAACCGGATGATCTCGCCGGAAGAATTCAGCCACTCTTCGCAGAGGATCTCCGCATTGCGGGAACGCAGCTCGCAGAAGATCTCTTCCTGGAATGCCCGGTAATCCGCAACCGACCGGATCTTCTCCGGAATAATCCGGTTACAGATGCCCGGGATCTCCTCCTGGTTCTTCTGGTAATAGATGAGGCGGTTGTCAGAAAAGCCGGTCAGCTTCCCTTCAACCATGGGCGAGGATGTCGTGATCGCGATCAGGTACGGCAGGAGCATCCGGATTTTGTTGTACATCCGGATGAGTTCACGCTCGTTTGCATACGAGATGTTGACCTGGAGAGCCTGGATATTCAGCCACCCGTGCTGCCGGATATCAAAAAGCCGGTCATATAGCTCGTAGTATTCTCCCTCATCATGATCCCAGACCGCTGTCTGGTCAAGGGTCAGGATCGGGTGCATCCCGAGGCCGAGGAGATGGTACCGGTCACGGAAGATATGGTAAAACTTCTGGATCCCCCGGAACAGGTGCTTTTCAAGGATCGGGAGATCATCCGCCGGGCTGCGCGGGATAATCTCAAGTACGGTCTTCTGGAGTTCTTTTCCGAGTTTGACATCACCAAAGAGGATCTCGCTCTCTATCCGGCCGGAGATTTCCCGGATGATCTGGTCGGAGACCGGAAGCGGGTTGAACCGGCTGTCGTTGATGGAATACTCGTGTTCGGTGCCGATCATCTACAGCGCCTTTTCCGGGACCGGCAACTCGGCTACCAGATCGGTATCGGGTTCCGGGATAGCTGAAATGACTTCCAGTTCTCCGGGAGGAAGCCGGGCGACAAGATGGGAGATGTTTTTTACGGCACGCCCGTACTGGAGATCGTACATGGGGGGGTTTGCTTTCAGGATCGCGACCAGGGGGCAGATCTTCTCGTGTTTTAAGAAGATCCGGAGGGATCGACCGGTTACGTCGAACGTGAACGGGCCCGCAACACAGGTCTCCGGTTTGAATGCATGGATGGCACACTTCCCGTTCGAAAGCATGGAACAGAGCCCGTCCTTTCCCGCCTTGATCCGGTGATATCCTTCCTTCTCTATCCTGTCCTGGAAATTCCCGTGGGAGAGAATAATCCGGATCCTCTCCTGGCTGAGCGGGGGGCAGGCATCGGTACAGCAGGTCCCGCCACACGCGTGGCAGACCGATTCGGCTTGTAAGATCAGGTCTTCGTTCATAGTGTTCACACCGGGATGAGGTGGTTGACGATGCGGGTGAAGACCTCCGGGTAGCAATCGTCCTCACCGCTCTCGATCGAGGGATTGTCGTTCACCTCGATGACACAGGCATCGCCGTTGTTGTTCTTGATATCCACGCCGTAGAGACCGTTGCCGATCGCTTTTGCCGCATCGATCCCCAGCTGGATGACATGTTCCGGAACTGCGTCGGGAAGAACGCTCTCGACCCCGCAATAGACGATGTGGCCGTTGACCGAAGCCTGGATCTTAAAAGTCACGGAGGGGATGGTATACTTGCAGGCATAGAGCAGTTCTCCCCCGAGAACTCCAATCCTCCAGTCGTATTTGCTCTCAACATACTGCTGGACAACGATCCAGTCCGAGAGCTTGATAAACCACCGGGCAACACGGAAGAATTCCTCGATCGTGGCTACCTTCTCCACCCGGAGGGAGAATGATGTCGAAGGCTCCTTGAGGATGAGCGGGGTCCCGAGCGTGTCGAAGAGTTCCGTTACTTTCTCAACCGAAATTTCTCTCTTCGATAAAAATATGGTTTTTGGGAGGGCCACATTTTTTTTCATGAGCTGGGAGTACATGTTGATCTTGTCGCCACAGATCTGGATCGATGCGGGATCGTCAATGACCGGGATGCCATGAAGCTCGGCCGTCCGTGCGGCAACGTACGTAATATTCATCGGGTCGGTGCGGGCCCGGATGAAGAGGGCATCCATCTTTTGGATCTTCCCGATATCGACCGGGAAGATGAAATGGGCATCGTGGCCAAGGCTCTCCGCAACATCCCGGCACCGGATAAGTGCGTTGAGCTGCTCGGAATTCGAGAGGGTCTTCCGGTCGACAAATATACCCAGATGCTTCATAGAAACTCCTGGTGCTTAAGATGCGCCGAGAGGAGAGATTGCTCACCCTCGGACATCTGCGAATAGAGCATGGGCGAGAGGGACGATAACAGGAAATCGTTCCCGGTTTTGACCATGGTCATCCGGACGAGGGGGATCCCAAAGAGGGAGTAGATCCCGTCCGCTCTGTCGGCAACCCGGCTGCATGACCCGGCTGTTTTCCCAAAGATGGCCGGGCAGGAATGGATCTCCGCGTCTTCGGGAAGTTTCTGGTAGCAGAACGGATATTTTCCCTTGTTAGTGACGTGTTTGATTGCCTCTTTTGCACCCCCGACATCGCGCACGATGAAAAAATCGGATGCTGTTGCAAAATAATTGAGACCGTAGATGATTGAGGGGAGCGGGACATACCCCTGCGAGATACCCCATTCGCAGACCGGGATGCCGGCACGTTTTGCCCGCTCGAGGCATACGGGCACAACATAGGCATCGAGGACAGCACGGGTTGAAGGCTGAACGGTGATTCCCTTATTTTCGTAGTCCAGGATCGTGTAGTATGGTTCAGTCTTGTAATAGTAACTCTCGCTGATCATGTGGACGACGCTGTTCCGGCTGAGCGTGAACAGGGTATCCCGGGTAAGGATAATTTCCCGTTTCCCCGGAGAATGTGATGTTCTCCGGGCAGGCTGCGCTGCCGGTATGGTACCGGAATTTTCCGCTGCGTGGGGGGGGACTACTGAAATACCCGGAGACGGGCCTGATCCCGGGAGGAGGCACCCGGAACCTCCTTTCGGGTGCGATGCATGTTGTATCCTGCTGCTCATGTGGCCATCAGTCCCGGGTATTTCAATCGGGGAATACCTGCATGTCCCGCTGTTCCTTGAGAAAATGCCGGCCCTCCGGGAGGAGCGGCAAAGGGTTGACGGAGATCCGCCCGGAGTATGGGGAAAATATCCCGGAACGGGGATCGTGATCCGGACCAGTTCTTACAAAAACAGGAGAGCACCCGATGGGCCTCTTCATCATCATTATCTTCGTTGATACCATCGTTCATGATCAACACAAATCCATAAATCGTGGATGGATTATCGTTGATCTTTATACACAACGGAGCTTTAAAGGTTTTTTCACGCCGGCCGGGTAAAATAACCCGGGTGCATACGTGCTATCCTGCGTGCATATCCGGAAATACCGGGCATTTGCCGGTATAATCGGGAAAAAATATTGTTGAACCACAGCGGAACGGTGAATGGACGCAAAATTTTATTAGCCTTCTATAACCATGGGTAATGCAGCATGCATATCCCTACCCCGGACGAATTGCGGAAGCGCCGCGAGACCCTTGGCCTGAAACAGACAGATCTTGCAAAACGCGCAGGGATCAGCCAGTCCATGGTTGCCCGCATCGAGGCCGGGAATGTCGATCCCCGGGTCAGCACCCTCAATAAGATCATCGTTGTCCTGAACAGCGCAGAGCCAAAGAAGATCAAGGCATCCCAGATCATGCACACCCCGGTCCTCTCGGTACAACCACAGGATTCTATCTCCCGTGCTGTCGATATCATCGAGAAGAACAACATCTCCCAGATACCGGTGATCGATAACGGGATCCCGGTAGGGTGCATCTCCGAGACGGTTATTGTAAAAGCGATAGAACAGCAGCGCCTTCACCGGAGCCAGCAGTTTTCGGTCAATAATTTCATGGAGCCCGGTTTCCCAACCGTCCCCCCCGATATGGATGTAGAGACGGTCATTAACATCCTGCAACAGAACCACGGCGTGCTGGTTGTTGAAGGCCGGGTAGTCCTTGGGGTAATAACCAAGCACGACCTGATCTCCCTGATCACGTAACTTTTTTCCTCCCGGTCCCGGATAATCCTGGTTACCCGGGTATGTGGTATCCCGAATTGATTTTACACATATAACCATTTCTGCGCATAGTTCAGAATCCTCTCCGGGGGTAGACGGTACCAGAATGCGTTATAAGGCTCATCGTAATCGAGACTCATGTGAGGTTTGATGACATTGTGCCAGTGAACAATTTTATCGACAGAACCGAACTTCGCGATCCTTCGTTCGACTTCTCCGAAGAACCGTTCAATTTTGCCGTTCGTTTGAGGGTGTTTTATCCTGGTTGGGATGTGTTTGATGTTGTGATGAACAAGAAACTCTCCGAATTTATGATGGGCCTGTTCACGGTTTCGAGCTGAAACGAATTGTGTACCGTTGTCAGTAAGGATCTCGCGGGGCGTACCGTACATCTGGAATCCCTGATTCAGAACCGTGAGAGTGTTCTCGGTAGTTGGAGAATCGAATACCCCGTAGCAGGTGATGAGGCGGGATGAATCATCCATGAATGCGATCAGCCATTTCTTCGATCCATTAAGTTCGAACTCTTTCCAGTCTCCCTGCCACATCGACATGGAATGAGTACGTTCGTACCGAACATATTTCCGTTGTTGCCGTTTTTTCATGTTGATCTCCACCAGACCGTGGTTCAACAATACCCGATAGATTCGATTATGCGGGATATGGATCCCGAGTGTTTCCTCAATCTTTTTCTCCAGATGGATTGGACCAATGTTGTTGGATTGATAGGTTTCGAGGATCAACTCTTCTGCTCGATCATCGATGGCTTGGGGCTTTCTTCCAGATTGCCTGAGTACCGGATATTCTCCCGATTCTCTGAACTGGTTGATGAGCTGATACACTCGTTGACGGGTAATCTGGAAATACCGGGCAATCTCAACAACGGGTTTCTCATTTACCCATTGCTGAATGATCCTCTGGATATCCCGATTCGATAATTTGCTCACATCGATATTTACATGTGATGTCAAATGATTTCGGGATAGGACACTATGCTCATACGATCTGTGTGATCAGTGATTGTTTTTGGAATGATTGTGTGCACTATGGTTGCCCTCATCGTTCCCGTGCTTGCTGGAGAAAATTCGCAGGAATCTGCTGGAACTACAGATCCCTACGAATCTCTTTATATTGACTCTTCAGCCGACTCTAGCCAAGCTCTTACCGGGAATATCGGGTTAGATCAAGCCGCAAGTGGTGTAAGTTCCTGGCACATCGAGACTTTGGATCGTATCGGCCCCTATGATTATCAGCAAGGGTATACATCGTTAGCCTTGGATGGTGCCGGAAACCCACACATCAGTTATTATGAGGGAAAATATTTTGTCAAAGGAGGCAACCTGAGATATGCAATGTGGTGTTGAAGCCATTGATTTTGTATCTCCCCTGTCTCAGGAGATCCCCTCACCATTTTTCGACAGGTTTATTGATGAATAGAGAGGCCGGTGTAACCGAGTCCCACTCAGAAAATGAATCTGTTAACGGTAATGAGATGGTAACATTCACATTCATGAGGCTCAGTTGAAACTCTCAGATAAAACCAATATAAATCTCCTTTTCTCTCAATCCAAGCAATTTATGCACGATTCAACGGACCCATAATCTCTTCAATCTCATTACCGCCGGAGAGAAACATTCGAAGCGACGGGAGTTCTCTAAAAATATCAAAAATGACATAACAAGATTTGTTAAGTTTATTTCGCTTGATCTCTCTCAAGATCCTTAGAAGAAATGGGGGTTATTAGTTATCCTCGTAATATACTTGCCGAGAATGACTATTAACCCCCGATTTCAATATTTTTCGCGAGGTATTGTGCGAAAGCGGGGTTTATGGCAACACTTAAATTTTTATTTGGATTTCGAGGGCTCCTGGAACCTTTCAATGGCTCCCGTGACAACCGGTCGTGTCGTTTCATCAAGGTCTTTAAGGGAACCTTTTAATGTCTTGACCGCCGTTTCGCGTTCCTTTTCTCCTTCGATTTTTAAGTTAGAAAGAGATTCGGCGGCTTTTGAACGAACATTTTTGCTCTCCGACCGGAGATCCGAGAGTAATTGATCAACAGACTTTCTTTCAGTTGATGTTGGGTATTTTTTGGCTTCAGACATTGATTGCATGATGTTTCGTTTCCTGGATGTGAAAACAGCCCAAAACTGAGAACAGTATTGGTGGCTTGTTTTTGCATCCGAGCCCCCAATAGGCAGATATTGTATAAATATTTTCTGTTAACATGGTTCTGTTGTATACAAAAAGCATTTAACATCAGGGTAAATGCCGATGTTTGAGTAAACTATCAAATCGGGATGTCGAGAGAATAATCAGGCAATGGCTAAAAAGAAAAGCCGGTTGTAAAAGATAACTCGTGATTTCCAAAGTCACTTGCCAACGGATTTACCAATTAGTCACTCAATTCAAAGAGAATCTGGTGCTCTGAACTTCGCGGTCCTGGGAGAAAGCCAGCCCCCCTCAATTCAACAACTGAACAGATAATCCTTGAATCCTAGCACGAGAACAATCTTGGTCCCGTTCATCTTGAGAAAAAAATCGAATAAACACGCGGGATCCACATCTCTCACAACCAGATCTATTCTGTCCATCTCTCGCATGGGCTGTTGAGGTGAACATAAAAAAACGAAAACAACGGAAGTTACATCCGCTCCGAAAGGACTCATTCCTTAATTTGTTTCAGCTCGCGACCGGGAGAATGCCCCGGCATCCATTCGGAGAGTTCCTGGAGCAAAACGGAATTCAACACATCGTTGCTTGAGTAAAACATCCACAAGACCAACGGAAAGATCGAACGGTTCTTCGGAGAGGTTAAACGCAAAATTGTCAGCTTAGGTTCGATTGACAAAGTCGTCCGATGATACATCGACCTCACATGAGCCTCTATTGAGATGAATCTGCACCATATTCTGGTACAGATTACCGCCAGAGAGGGTTTTGGATTATACGAAGAAAAGGCTATATGGGTAAAATTAATTCGGGATACCACAACACAGCATACGGAGCAAAAAATTTTATTTCGATTTGGAAGATTTCTTGAGATTTTCAATGGTTTCAGTGACAACCTGTTGGGTCGCTTCGTCAAGGTCTTTGAGAGCATGTTTGAGCGCCTTGCCCACTTTTTTGCGTACTTCTTCTCCTTCAAATTTCAAGTTACAAAGGGCTTTGGCTGCTCTTGAACGAATAACTTTACTCTCCGACTTAAGATCCATGATAAATTGGTCAGCAGACATCCCTTTTGCTGCCGGTTTCAGTACTTCACTAATTTTTAGCCGAGGCTAATCAAAACCGGCAGATCTAAATAGGCAGCGGGCGCCGCATATGGCTAATAAACGACAAATTGCGTGCCGAATAAAGAATGAGATCCGAGCAGAAGATTGTTCCGAAATAGCAGTGGATGCAATCAACCGGAATCTCACCATTTCCATCAACGGAACACTGAGACAAGAGACGCTTATCCAGTCACTTGTTGGGATGTCAGCAACCAAACTATCCGTGCATTCCATCAATAAGGCCGTAGAAAAAGCCCCGTGCGAAACGTCAGTCAGATACCATTTATTGAAGATGGATTTAGAATCGCTTCTCGAAATACAATCAAAGATCCTCACCTATTCAAACGATCAGATCCTTGTTCCCGAAACTCCAGCGCGCAATAAAAAAATTCGTCAATAAAAATTTTCCCCTGAAAATAAAATCTTCCACCATTTATTCTCTTTTATCCATTGCCGGATTATTCGCTGAATATCCCGATTCGATAATTTGCTCACATCGGTATTTACATGTGATGTCAAATGATTTCATGATACTACATACTTTTTTAAACCGATTATATTTTATATTATAAAACATAAAAAAAATTTATTGGTAGTGATTTCTAAATTATGTGAATTCTGATTCAGCACTTTTAGAATTTTTACCAAAAAGGAAAGGACGGGTTCACCCCTTAGTTAGCACACTAAAATGAACCCGTACCTGCCCGTAGGCATGGATCTTTTAACCTCTGTCCATAAAAATTTTCCCGTCCATGCCCCGAGCGAAGCGAAGGTTAAAGGAGGCATGGAAAAAATGAAAATGCTCAAATGGAGCGTCATCCTGCTCGCATTCTTGCTGGCTGCGATAGCGATGTTACCGATTGCGAGTGCAGAACAAGGTTCATATGAACCCGGGACTGCCACGGAAAAAAATGGACCGATACATAACACCAGTACTAAATTAACGGGATCTGAATTTTCCATTAACGATGTTGCTATGTCCAAAGAGGAGTTTTTTTTGGCCAATGCAGAATTGATAAAATTCCTTGTAAAAACCAACAATCATTCTGTTGTTGATCAGATGATGGATACGGCTATGCGTTCACAATGGCATAATCCCAAGCCTTTTTTTTGAGGTGGATGATGATGGAATCCGTCTCATGGGGAAAAAACCGGAACATCCTTTGGATCTGTTTCGGTTTACTGGCCTGCCTGTTAATGATGAGATTTATGGTAATTATTTCAAAATTCCTGTCCTTTGATTATCCGCCATTCAGGATAATGATGGGACTGGATGTCGTGTTTCTCTATCTTATTCCCGTTCTTCTTGTGTTTATATTGACAGATACCCTGGAACCAGGAATGAGTTTTCTTGTGCCCTTCATTCTTGTCGGTATCGTGTTCCCGCTGTGTGATGTCATTTTTTTGGATCCCACGCTCCTGCTCGTACCAGAACATTTCGTCCCGTTCTTAGTCGGGGGAGCCGGCCTTGGGCTGATTGGACTTGCGGGCAACTACCATCGCCGGGAATTTAAAAAATCACTGGTGATTTTTACCCTGGGAATTGCGATAACCCTGTTAAATTCGGCCCGCCTGCTTCCGATACCATATTATGTTCTGACCGGAGATGCATCGTCTTTGACACTGATTTCAGGTTTATGAGGATAATGCAGGGGAATAATGAATACGACTCCTTACGGTTTCGCAGGGGTAAGAGTCCGGACACCCCGGTCCAGACCACTTGCATCCGTTAAGTTCGGGCAATCGGATGGGAGGGGTTTCCGGAAACTATTTCCCCTTGCCCGACCCCCGCCGGCTCCGATCTTTACCCTTTTAAGGAAATCTTCGTGTTCAATGTTGCTCCATAAAAAAAGAGCGGGAATGGGAAAAACGCAGGGGAAAAAATCTGCAGATGATCGGTGCACCCCAGGGAGATGACCCCTTAAAAAAACCCCCGGGGACTAAATCGGGTACAACCGTCTTCTCATGCTTTTTTACCATTTCACATCCCAAAAATGAGGGACTAAATTCCTTTTTCTCTCATGTTTCCCGGGAAAGGTCATGATTCCGGATTCCCGGAACCTTTACGATCCCAGGGGGTTGACCACCCGGCCCATAAAGAGAATATTGCCGGATTCCTTGTCCTGGATCAGGAAAATGAAGGGATGATCAGCGCGGAATACTATAGGTTGCTCCGGCTGTGGTCCGGGACCTTTCAATGCCATAACAACTGCTGTTGCGGCTGCCGCTTCCGTTCCCTCCTCATTTACCTCGATAGTTGCCTTGTGGATTGCATTCTCGATAAAGAGCATATCTGAACCGTAACCGTCCATCCCGGAGAAATTTGCCTCCATACCAAAAGCGGTGGGCATCCCCATGTCACCCAGGATACCGGGAAGATCGCAGGTAGTATCAAGAGAGAACTTCGGGAAATAGACGTGCACCCAGCGCTTTGAGAGGGATTTCCTGATACTTTCGATCTGCCCGGCGCTGAGACTCTCCTCAACTGAATTGAGATTGTTACCTTTGGGCAGGATGACAAGCATGGACAGTTTATTTTCCCGTGTAGCGGCATAGGGGAGTTCAAGGGCCTGATAGCTCGTCGTATCGACGTACCCGTACAGGGCCTGATGATCCCCTCTCTGCATCATGCGGACCATCGGTCTCGTACCATCCGGGGCCATGAACGGCGCATCCGTGGTCTCATTCTTGTTGAACTCTTTCTCCCAGGTACCGCGGAAATACACGGCATCGGTGACAACAAGAGGGGTCAGGTTTGTGATAAACCCTGCAGGGATCAGGTCATGGATTTTGTTCTCTGTTCTCTGTTCGGTCCAGTGGTTGATTACCTGGCGTGACTCTTCGGGCTGGTTTTTGAAATCAGCGTAACGGGTATTTGCATGATAATACTGTTCTGCGGTTGCCAGGTATTCCGGAAGAAAGACGTAACTCTTATCGACCCAGAGGGCATTTGCGGTGGAGAGAACGTACCCGGCGTCCGGATTGTTGAGGGCCTCGTATACGTAGGCATTTCCCAGGCGAAGGACGGCCGGGTTTTCCGGAAGGGAGAAGACCGTCTGAATCTCGTCAGCGGTTTTTCCGCTGGCACCTTCGTACATCAGGGAGAATGTCGTGGAGATGCTGTATGGTGAGAAGATGAGATTGCTATCGGTATACTGGGGATCCGTTCGCAAGGCCCGGTACATGTCCAGAGCGAACCGGGTATTGCCCTCAACAACTGCCTGCCCGGAAGCGTTGCCGGACCCGGATATCCAGGAGCCCGGCCCGTCTGAAAGGAACCCGGCTGACAGGGCCGGGGATCCGAATAAGCTGCTGCCAAACGCAAAGCAAACGGTCACGATGACTGCACCAATAATGAGGATGATGCAGCCATTCTTGTTGAATATCATAGAGAGAACAGGGTATGGGGAATCTTAATCACATCGTTAAATGAAATTTTTTTTGCAGTCAATATGATCTCTATTTGCTGAAAGCACGAATATCACCGGAGTTCAGTGCCAGGACATCGGAAAGGGATCTTTTTGGGAAACATGTTGCTGCGGACAGGGGGGCGAAAATGGGTGAAGGCCAGGAAAAACGGGAATAGTATCCGATTTCCCATTTCTGTCGACAGGAAAATAACCCGCCTGAATTCTTTTTTAATGTGCCCAAGGTCACTCCGTGCTGGATTGGTTGCTTTCGGTCTGCTGATGGTTTGTTCTTCGCTCGCATGCGCCTTTGAGGTATCTTCGTTTTCTGTCAGCCCCGCAGGTTCTCTTTCAGAGTCCTGCACTCCGGTATCCGGCTCATTTACCATTACTTCACTTTCCCCGGAAACGGGAGACAACAATCCGATCGAAGGGGAATTGTTCACGCCCCTTGATCTGCCAAACTGGGAACTTGTTCTCTCCACTGGTGGGAGAGAGACAGCGCGGATTCTGATAAAAAACCACACGGTCTTTCTCTCATCCCTGAATTTTTCGGGCTCAGGAGGTGCCGGAATGGAACGGGCGATACATGTCTCATTCTCCGCCCGGCTGCCCGACATTCAGAAAACGGAGAATATGACTATTCTGGTCGTCCGGCAAATCAATCGTTCTCTTTTGGGCACAACCATCACGGAAAAATTCCATTATTCCCCCATGCTTATCGATTGTGCCTGCATCCGTACAGCTTGTATTTCGGCAAGGTATCTCCTCGAACCATTCGGGGAGCATATTATGGAGAATGCAAGCCGGGGAGTCGATACGTCCGAAGCAGAGCAAAAATATCACGAAGCTTGGAAAAAAATGGCATCGGCCGAAGCACGCCCTTCTGCTGAAACTGCCATAGCCATCTCTGAATATGACGAAGCACAGTCCGCAATCGCTGAGGGCGAGTGCCTGCTGGACAAGGCGTGGGCGGAGAAGGAGATCGCCGGGGCTCAAAAACAGGTGGATAAAACAGACACGGTTATCAGCTGGTTCAAGGGGAACCGGAGCACAGCAATGGATGCACATCTGGGAACTCTTATCGAAGAACTGGATGAGGCATCCGTAATCCTCGCAGTGACAAAGGACGCAGATGAAAGCGGCAATTATGCCTTTGCCCGCTCAAAAGCTCAGGAAGCATACCATAAGGCAAATGAGAGCTACTACCATGCCATTTCCCGGAGAGCGCAACTCGTGTGCGATTCTTGTATTCACCCTGTGGTGTGGATGCCCGGGGGGATATTTGGCATTGCAGCAGGAATCATGGCAATCGTCCTGCTAATCGCGGGAATCATCCTGGGGAGAAAGAGAAAGGCGGTAAAACAGGGATAAGGACTGTTTTGTTCATGCAAAATTGCGAGCCCGACAAATTTTGTACGGGTGAAAATGCTGATGGTTCAGGATCCGTTTTTCTCCCTTCGTTCCTCTTCCCGGAGAATCCGGGCAATATCTTTCTTTAAACCCGGAATCCTTTCGGTGATAATCCCCCAGACAACGTCGTGATCGATGCGGAAATACCCGTGTGCCAGGATATCCCGGAGGCCGGCGACCTGTTTCCAGGAAATCTCCGGATAGCGGGTTTTGAGCTCCTCGGGAAGATTCTTTACTGCCTCTCCGATTACTCCCGAGGTTTCGTATCGTCGCATCCTGTAGCATGCGATCGACAAGAAACTCCTGATATGACTTCCCTTTCGTGTAGGTGAGAATATTTCCGCATGCTTCCTTGATATCGTCAAGAAAATGGAGATGGGACCTACGCATAAACCACTTCATCAAGAATAGAGTGCCGGAGACGCTTCTTAATCGCGCCCTTCATAACGAGGTCGACCTTGCGTTCGAAGAGTTCTTCGAGATAAAATTTACAGTTCATGTAGTTATCGAAATTCTTTTCCCCTTTACGAAATGTTACCAGAACGTCAACATCGCTGCCTGGCCGCTCCTCTCCGCGTGCAAAGGATCCAAAGATGCCAATCGTTGCGACACCATACCGTTTTTTTATCTCCGGTTCGTGCTGCCTGAGAAGGATAAGGGGATCCATCATCCTGTTGGGAAGATTTGTACGTTCTTGTTATTAATGCATTGACGATCGGACTCCTCAATATTTTCAGAAAAATAGTGGGCGGAGCGGTGCCGGACCGGAAATTTCAACCAGGCCCTGCCGGAAGAAATGCCGGCGCGATCACGATCGCGATCGAAAATCTGAGATGGAACAAACACTATTTTTTTTCGCGCTGATGGGGGCCGGATGCAAAAGCCCTGACAACCTTATCAAAGACACAGGCTGAAATCCAGACCTGATGATCCAAAAAAGAATAATTTAGTAATTAATTGCGCCGGAACCTGCCGGGTTGTAGGTACCTGACGGTACCGGAGTCTGCCTCGGGGCGGCGGTCTGCGTTACCGGGGGTGACACTACCGGGCTCGAACCGGCAGCGGTTACGAGTGCCTGACCCGTACCGGCAGGAGCTACTGCTCCATCTGTTGCCGGACTGCCACAGAAGACCACCTTGTAGGAACTCAGGGTGTTCGCATCCTTGTTCTTGCACTGGTATGTTGACGCATGATCATCGAATGCCCAGCTGTATGCTCCGGGAAGATATTTCTTAAAGAATAAATCGGTGCGCATATCGACCGGCCAGTCCTTGGGATTGCAGGTCTGCGGTTTTCCATGCTCCCCAATGCAGCAGTACAGGGTGTTTTCAACGCCGGTTTTATAGTACGAATACTGGCAGGCGCTCAGCACTGCGGCTGGTTTGCTGTTTTTGCTGATGATGAGATCCTTGTTGAGCGTTGCGGGAAATACGGATGAATCCTTGAGATCGAACGTAGTCCCGGAGCTCGTACAATCATAATTGGCATCAGGGATACCGCGTTTTGTAAAGGTTCCTGCAACCGGTGTTATCGTCATCGGGACATTGAACCCGTCGACCGCACTGACATCGTAGGTATCCCCGCCGTTTTCATCGAAGTTGATCTCCCCTTTTGTCATCTGCGATAGTCCGCTTCCACCGCACTGGAGCTTGCCTTTGCCATCGGTGCCGGTGCAGGTCTTCCAGTCACAGGTCAGGTCGTCATCTGTTCCGGTACAGCCGGTCCTGCCCCAGAATGCTCCCTGCCAGTAGGAATCGACGGTACTGCTGTGCGTACCCCCGTTTGCCTCAAGTTTGAATCCTCCCCCGTCAACAAGCGGCTTGCCCTTATCGCATCCCTTCACCTGGGAACAGACCGTGTTCGGGTTGCAGACATCCTGGGGATTTTTCCCGCAGGCGCCGACAACAGTCTTGTTGGGATCGGTCCATTGGATTCCACCAACGACATCAACCCAGACCGGGTAGGAACAGGAGTTCTCCCACTCGATCGTGTGCGACGGGGTTGCGGCAGACACCCCGACAGCATCGTTCTCCGGGGGAGTAAGTTTTGCCGGTTGCTGCGGCGGTATTCCTGCCGTGAAATAGATGCCGATGCATGCGATTGCGATAACGAGTATGATGACCGGAGTCCATCTCCGGATTGGGCTTTGTTGTTGTTCTGCTGTCATGAGTCCCCCCAGTAATACCTGATTTTTGGATTGAATTTGTTTTGAGCAGTTTGAATATAAGTCCTGCGAAATGAGAGCGCACCGGATGATTGTCTTTTTCCCTGACCCCGGAAGATCCGCGAGGATCGCAGGAGAACAAAGATCCCCCGGCTCTTCCGGTTTTGCCGGAATGTCTTGCATACGGACAAGCGGGCCGCCATAAGTACCACGCACGCAAAATGCCGGTCACCATAGAATTGAAACAACCGCCCGGAACGTATCCCGGACCATCGGTCCATCCTGAGTCCCATGGACCGGTGCTTTCGTATAAAAAAAGCAAGAGTAAAATAGTGCGGGAAAGAGAACCATTCACTGGTAATGAAATCCGTGCATATTTTCGCAATCCTTGTTCTCGCCGGTTGTGTTTTTTTTTGCGGGTGTGTACAGATCAATATCTATCCCCCCGGGGGTCCGGGAGGAGTAACCCTGTTGACAACGGTAACCCCCCCGGTTTCGACTCCCGCGACTGCTGAAACCACTTCCGTTCCGGTTGCCCCCACAAATCCCGCGGAAACAGTATCAGCACCCGCAGGCACGCAGTCCCCGCAATATATTGGCCCTATTGGGGACCTGTCCCGGGTAGGGCACCGGGAGTTCACCTTCAATTATGGTTCCGGTTCCGGCAGCGTGATCACCATACGGGTACCGGTCAATATGTCGGTCCTTTACGGCGCCCGCGAGACCACGGTCAAGCTTCCGTCCAGCTCCTGGGACCCGGCTGAGATACAGGCATATATACAATCATTCGAATCAGATCCATCGATGGAAGAACTGTATGCAGATGTTCTCACGCAGCTCCGGAGTGCACGGTTCCGGGACAACAAATACCTCAGCGATGATGAATACCTCGAGTTAATCGTTGCCTTTGTCCAGCAGATCCCCTACAGTTCGAACCCGTCACCGAAACGGAAGTACCCGGTCGAGGTTATCTACGATAAGACTGGTGATTCGGACGAGAAGAGCCTGCTGCTTGCAAACCTTCTCGCCCGTGAAGGGTACGACGTCTCCCTGATGGTCTTTGAAGACCGGTACGAGACAACCGGAATCAGGATCGTTCACGAAGTCCCCGACTCGTCGCTCAAGGTCTTTTCCGACGGGAAGAAGGATTATGCCTTTATCGATGCCTACCAGCCGCGGTTCATCGGGAGTGTACCCGTAGATTTTACGTCTTCAGATGACCCCGCGATCTATCCGGTGGGCAACGGGACGAAGAGCTATGGTCCGATCAATTATGTCTGGAAAATCGTTGCCGATCTCAATCATATGGGGGAACTCAGGAGACTCACGCCGGATATGTCGGGGACCGTGATCCGGCCGTGGGACAAGGTTGGCACGTGCCGGTGGATCAAGAATTCCAAGTTACTTGAGACATCCCGGTGCTATTGCTGCGAAATGTAAGGGGAGAGGCGAAAAGCCCCGGCCTGAATTAAAAAAACCTCACGGGTCCCGGGTCCGGCAAAATTTGTTCCCGGCCTCTTTAACTCTCTCGTACGTTGTGCGGAATCTTTTCCGGAAAAAACAGGGAGTGGCCCTCAACCAGTTTCGCCCTTGACCTGTTTCAGAACATGTGCTCCTGTCCTGGCACCAGCCGGCACTTTCACTCTGCGAAAACAAATGTCCCGTTAAGCCAGTGGAGCGAAGGATCACGAACCAGAAAAACCGGAACAGGCAGGGGCGCGATAACTGAAAAATATGTCTCAGTCATCATTGCTTTTTCATATCTGCCGGGCCAATACTCACCTACCTCATTCCGCGAACCTTCACCGTGTTGATACGGTGAAAGGTACGCCATGAAAGAAACCCGATGTGATCTCCAATGTCTGATATTCTGGATTTTCAAGCTCTCAGCGACCATGCAACTATCGGAAAGATACTGGTACTTGCGAGCATTGTCCTGACTGCGGTGGAATTGTGTATACTTGCCGTGATAACGATGTTCCTCGTATTCACCCAATGGTTTGGTATCCTCGTGCTGGCTCTTCTTGTCATCACCATTATCGGTTTTGTACTCAACTGCTTGCACTGGGCAGGATACAGGAAAACAAATTACGGGAAGCCGGCATCCTCGCCCTCGTTGGATCACTCCTTGCACCCGTGGATATTATCGCGCTTGGAGGAGGACTTCTCTGCCTGATAAGCCCCGAAGGGAAAGGCGAGCAACCCGGGGTTGCCGGGGCGATAAAGACACCCTGACTGCAGCTTTTGAGTAATGCACGAATTTTTTTTACCCGTGGCATTTTTGGATGGCAGATCTTCTCTCATTTCGGGCAATCCTCGAACGAACCGTCCCGGTGGGAAAAGAGCGGGCCTGGTGGTAAGGTCCCCAGGGCCTGAAATTTCCCCGGTTTTCCGGGAACCCCCAATTACCTGTCCGGAAAACCGTGGGCGCTGGGGTCCGCTATTTTGCAGGGTTTTATCCTGCGTAAAATCGATGAATTCAAAAAATACCTGATTTTCCGGGGAATTTTTCCGGGCGTGGACCGGATTTTGTTCCCGGCCGGAAATTGGGTTGTACGATTGGCAAACGGAGCCTGATTTGAGCGTATTCGGGATGAGGTTTTTACCAGGCCCATTTTGGTCATAGCAGGCTCAATTCACATTCCTGCTCATACTACTTCAAGGGGACTGCAGCTTGGGACTTTGTCCTTTTTTTGTCGGAGCGTCAGCCGCTTTACCTTTCTCTCCCCCTCACGGTCTTCCACAAAAAAAATGATGAACACGGCATATTTCACGCATGCAAAATTACTGCCTTCCTTTTCTATCGCCCATGCTGGTTTGCTGGATCCTGATAACAGCCCTGGACACGCCAGCTTGCAAGGATTGCTTCCCGAAAAAAACAACCGGAAAAATTCCCAATCCGGGGGATTTATATTCCGGCCCGGCAAAAAAAATTTATTAAAATCTTTAACAGGAAGGTCACACCTATGATCGTTTCACCACAAGCACACTCACCTCTCGCACGCCTGGTTCTCTTTATGGTCTGCCTGTCGATCTTCGGATGCGCCCTGGCCGGGGCACATTATGTTGTTCTGGACCTGCCGGCACAGGCAGCAGTTCATGCACCGTCAAACAGTTTTGGACCAAGGCCTGAGACCTGCACGAAGGAAGGCATGGACCAGTGCGAAACCAACTGCATGAGGCCCGATGGACTCCTTAACCTCAATTGTTACGAGGCCTGCATATTTTCCATCTGCTGAAGCCCGGAACAGATTTTTTTTTCTGATGCGGGGCTTGATAAGGTACCGGGTATCCCGGAACCTGACGGTTCTTTCCCGGCACACACCACTCACCGGTCCGGATCGTTTTATGCAATGAAGCCGGTTGTATCCGGGCAGACGAGTGCATAAGACCGGCCAATCGAAAGAGTGTTGAAGGTTTTTTGGATAATTTCCGGTCACCCCCCGGCAGCCGGCGGAAAAATTGCAACGAGATCCCCGTCGCCGAGAACGGTCTTTTGGCCTGCGAGGTACTGTATATTCCTCCCGTTCACCAGGATGTTCACCCGGGGGTTAATATGCCCCGGTTTCACAAACAGCTCACGGGCCAGGCCCGGATATGTCACCATGAGCGAACCGAGCAGATCCGCGACCGTTGATCCTGCGTCCAGTTCCCGGGTGATCTCTTTTGGCATCACCAAGCGCAGCGATGCAAAGGATTTGATGGTGACAATCATGACCTTTAACGAGCCCGTGTTGATTTTTCTTCACCAGAACAATTTTCTCCGGATCCGATCCCTGCAAACCGGTGGGGGTTGTTCCCTAAGCGAGCCGGAGTTCCTGTTTCTTTGCTGGTGTAGGAACGCCTTCCGCATCCCAGCCGCGAAGGGTGTAGTACTCATCCAGGAGCACATTCCTCTGCCAGACCATTCCCTTGGGAGCACCCTCGGTCAGGGGTTCGTTGAGCAGCCGGTCCGGAAGCGTGTCATCCCTCCTCCCAAAACCGGCCCGGATATTATAGATCTTCTGGAGATTCCATATCCGCTCCCCGGTTTTCAGAAGACTTCCTGCATCACAGGGTACACCCGTCGCTGCCGAGACAAGGTCTGCGTAATCATCGGCATTCAGGGCAAAC
This sequence comes from uncultured Methanoregula sp., assembly GCA_963666355.2. Lineage (GTDB taxonomy): Archaea > Halobacteriota > Methanomicrobia > Methanomicrobiales > Methanospirillaceae > Methanoregula. The sequence goes on along the minus strand of CAXXCP010000009.1, from coordinate 72,355 downwards.
GAAGTAAAAAGGCACATCCCGCTCGCGTCAATTGCTGCGGTCAGGTCCTGGAAGACTTTCACCCACGCAGCCTTGCCCGCTGTTACGAAGGGATCGAGTTTCTCCGGTGAACCCAGCACTTCGGGGGCAATGAGATATGCGTACACATGATCCCCGCCACGGACCGATGTTGCGTACGAGAGCCCGTGGCCCTGGATCCCGCGGGGATCGTATGCCGGCAACTCCTGTTTTTTCACGCTCATGGATAATTCGGGATGGCCGTGCGATGCAGAGAAACGGTACGATCCTTCTGCCAGTTCGTGACCAACACCCTTGCGAAGGGCAATATTTTTCACCATCTCCAGCATGCCGGTTGCATCCCCGAAACGGATCGGATCCCGGATGAACCCTTTCTCTGCCATCTCCATGAGGCAGGCTATCGTTGCCCCGGTGGAGATGGTGTCCATGCCATAATCATTACACAGGTTGTTCGCCCGGGTTATCGCCATCAGGTCGTCGATACCGCAGTCTGAACCAAATGCCCAGATGGTCTCGTACTCGGGTCCTTCGCCGGCAACCCCGTCAATCTCATGCGAACGGCCGCACTGGACCGTGCAGGCATAACATCCTTTCGGCCGTTTCAGCAGGGTTCTGGCAATCTCCTCTCCGGAGATCTTATCGGCTGCCGGGAAATGGGCACTCTGGAAGTTTTGTGTCGGGTGGACGTAACTCTCGTTGATGATATTGACCAGTACGCCGGTCCCGTAGGCATTGAGCGCTTTTTCGATACCGTTTTCTGCGATCTTCTTTTTGATCCGCTCCTTAACCTCGGCAAGTTTCCCCTCGTTTGCCACGCGAATCTTCCCATCCCCCCGGGCAACAAGCGCTTTGAGATTCTTGGAACCCATGACTGCCCCGCAGCCGCCTCGTCCGGCAGCGCGGGTCTTTTCGTTCATGATGCAGGCAAAGCGGACGAGCCTTTCTCCCGCTGGCCCGATACAGGCCACCCGAACAGCCGGGTCATCCAGTTCCTTTACCAGGGCATCGGTTGTTTCCGGAACGGTCTTTCCCCAGAGAGACCCAGCGTCACGGATCTCAACCTTACTATTATCGAGTAAAATATAGACCGGCTTGTCGGCTTTTCCGGAGATTACGATACCATCGAACCCGGCAGATTTCATCTTCCAGCCAAATACCCCGCCGCTGTTGGAACTGGTCGCGGTGCCGGTCAGCGGGGAAATGGTAGAGACCTCATACCGGCTCCCGAGGGGAACTCCGGTCCCGGTGAGGGGCCCGGCTGCAAAGATGAGGAGATTCCCGCTTCCCAGCGGATCGGTTTTCGGATCCGCCAGATCGCTCAGTATCCGTATTCCAAATCCTCTGCCGCCAAGGTAATCCTGCTTAAGCTCAGCCGGGGTCGGAACGATCCTGATCGTACCTGTTGTAAGATCAGCATAAACCATGTTACCTGCATATGCGTCCATATCTCACCATTCAACTATTGAGAATAAGTGTACCGGATCGGATAACGCTGGTGTTAAACGAAAAAAATTTTGCAGTTATCAAAAAAAATTTTTTTGCGTTGCCTTCGGTGCCTGACACCAAATCTCATGGAACTGGCGCGAATACTCACCTGATCTCCGGTTTTCCGGTTAACCCGATCTGATCAGGATAAGTCCGATAGCCAGTTCTGTCCGGTCAGGATATCCTCGCTTTTGCCAGGGTACTCCGGGACACAAATATTTTTCCCGGCAGCCCTTCGATCTATTTTATTATGGGGATCCATCTCCCTCACTTCCGAAAAACCCGGAAGCGGCCTCTGCCAGGACTGTTCATCAAAATCATTTCCATAAAATTCCAATCCCGGTCATAATGGCGCCCCCGCTTGAATGTACACGTTGTCTCATGTATGTGAAAACCTCAGAAATTCCCTCTTTCCATCACCTTCTCTCCATTCCTCACCTTCCTTCATCTTTTTTCCAGAACTCCGGTATGTTGTGATAACCCCGTTACGTTGTAATTATTGCCAGGTGCCGGTTACCTGCTCCGGGGCATCCTCTGATCGATATTTTGTATCCCTGATCGATAACCGCACAATTCTTTTCACTCATCGCCGCATTTATCTCTGAATGGGTAAAAATTTTTAATAAAGGAGGTGGATTTGTGTTTATTTTCGCGATATGTTGCGTTCTTCTATTTGTAGTCTGTCTTGCGCTCGTTGGACTCCAGTTGTACCTGATCTTCCGGTAGGAATGCCCGATATCTCTTGTATCCCGGCGCAGGATTCGTTTTGATCACGGAACCCGGGTCCTGCGAACCGTTTGGCAGATGCCTTTATGCAGGGCGATCCGACTCCCTGCATAACTGCAAGGTTTTTTTCACTCATCGCCGCGTTTATTTCTGGAGGGGGATGATCTCTTCAATAAAGGGAGGTGGACTCGTGTTAGGATTCGTTATATTCTGCTGTTCCATCGTTGGACTCGCGCTTGCCGCAATTGGCATCCAGATCTGGCTGATGTGCTCGTAGGAATGAACCATATCGTTTGTTTCTCCGTTTGAAGCAGGGATGAACCTGTAGTATAACGGGGAGCGAAAAAAAGTCCGATACGCTGGAGCTGCCTGCCCGAACGCGGGCCGGCGTGGTACATGTGTGTCTGGCGGATGCGTGCCAGGAGCTGAACCGTTCAGCCCGGACAAAATGGTTGCTTGCGGACCACAAAAATTCATGTTCAACTCTTCTCAGCCGAAAACAGGTTCTCCCGATAATTACCCTCAAAACCCTGGCCGAAAGCCAGAGGGGGGCGAGGATCGCACGGGTAACGGCTTCACTGGCCGCTATGGTACGGCAGGGGATGGCCCCAGTACTTCTCTAAATTTACCTCCGTGAATTTTGGCAAGTCATCAATACTCTCAACCTCTGATCAACCAAACGGTCGAAGAACAGAAACAAATGAGACAAATTTGAGTTTTTTCCGAATCCCTTCCCAGACCAATAGCCGGAAGAAATCGAAACGGAACAAATCTTCAGCAACGGTTCTTGGTCCTCGTTGAACCTTAGAGAAGAACATCCATTGAAGAGAGACCCAGATATTTTTGAGAAGGAAAGAGATTATCGTCAGCAGGTACCGGATCACAACGTTTCTTGTGGATGTCCTTGCTTTCACGATATTCCGGATACGGTACGAAGACTCGATCGCAAACCGGTTCTTGTAGACCCGGTAGATCCGACGGGGTTTCCAGTTAATACCATACACGACGTAACCCAGGTTCACATTCCCGTATTTCTTATTCCTTCCCAGAAGGTACTGGACATCAATTGCCAGAGTAAGAGAAAAAGGTTCGCCAGTTCCCATCATCGTATACTGTGCATACCGGGAATGATTTCCCCGGAGTATTTTCTTGAGTTCTTCGCCGTGTTTTCTCACCGGAACAATGTGCGGGATCTTTTCCTTCTGGAGAAATGAGAACACATCTTTTGAGTAAAATCCCCGATCAAGACAGAGTACTTGGGTGTTCACTTTTGCGTTGTGGATTATGGCCAAAAATTTCCGGATGTACTCGACCTTTGACACACCCTTCTTCACCGGGAAAACTGCAAGGGTCTGCCGTTGACCTTTTGTTGTTATGGAGAGCGAAACATACGAGTAAAATGTGGTTGTTGATTTCTTCATTTTACTCTTGAGGACGTAATCTTTGTTCGCTTCGATAATTTCGCCATAATAAGGATCGTCGGTGAAATCTATGGCAAAATGATACGATTTTCCGGGAACAAGGATCTGATCGTTTGAATAGGTGAGGATCTTTGATTGTATTTCGAAAAGCGATTCTAAATCCACCTTCGATAAATGGTATCTGACTGACGTTTCACACGGGACTTTTTCTCCGGCCTTATTGATGGAATGCACGGATAGTTTGGTTGCTGACATCCCAACAAGTGACTGGATAAGGGTCTTTTGTCTCAGTGTTCCGTTGATGGAAATGGTGAGATTCCGGTTGATTGCATCCACTGCTATTTCGGAACAATCTTCTGCTCGGATCTCATTCTTTATTCGGCGGGTGAATTGTCGTCTATTTGCCATATGCGGCGCCCGCTGCCTATTTAGATCTGCCGGTTTTGATTAGCCTCGGCTAAAAATTAGTGAAGTACTGATCTCCTTATTCTTTCAGCAAAAAGGAGGATAGTCTCATTTGGCACCGGCAGGTCCGTCCGGTATTTCGAGAACAATGGCAGATACAACGAACTCGAAAAGAAGATGCTTGTGCATATGCAGAACCCGACAACCCGGAGGATCCTGGAGATCCTTGCTTCCTCGCCGGAAGTCTCCCGGAAGGATATTGCCGGGATGATGGGGATTGGCGGCCCTTCGATCACGTGGCACACGAAGCGGTTATCCTGTGATGGGATAATCTCCACAGAACGGAACGGGAGAGGGGTATGGTATGCGATGAGTCCGGCGGGAGTGGATGTGTTCATGAGCTATGGGGGGTCGGGGACGGGGAGCGGGCCCGTGATGGCGGCGACAGAAGAAGCGAAGAAATAAATTCGGGAAATTGCCGCGGTATGGATGCGGAAATGACGGGTATCGATGCTGAAGGATAACTTCGGACACGAGAACGGATAAAACCGGATATTGAATATTTTTACTCCGTATAAACACACAAGAACGAGGTTTACACCCGTTTCTCCAGAGTAAATTTCTCAAAAAAATGATAGAATATCAAGGGAAATGTTCCCAAGTTATTCCCGAGACTCTACCGCGTCCTCAGTTCCTCCCGTATCCCTTCATACGGCACCGGCAGCCCCAGCCTTCGGAAAAAAGCACTGGTAAAGATCAAACTGTTGAGCACCGCCCATTCCGCACAGCCGTGACCAAGGCACTTGTCCGGGAAGAACGGCAGGTTCTTTGCCGCAAGCGGGTTAAGCGCAAATTTTGCCCGGAGGATCTTCTCGAAATGGTCCGCCGTGCTTCCACCCATTGGAACGGGCCCTGGTGCCACCGGAATGACAACCCACTCCCGCTTGTAGTGCAGGAGATGGTTCCGGATCTCCGCGAGAAGCCGGATGTTGGCAAACGCCCCCTCCGGATCCTTGAACGGGATCTTCCCGGTTATCTCAAGAATTCTCTGGTATTTATTGATCAACGGTGCCCGGTCAAAGTTCTTCTCATTCTTCCAGCGCTCACCGATCTCGCGCAGGAGGACTTCCTGTGTTTCATCGGCGAAGTAATACGCTCCGTCCGCGGCATCTGCGTGCAGCTCGTTGATCGTACATTCGAGGAATGCAACCGAGGATAAGACCGAATTGAGGATAAAAGCCTCGTGCCGGAGCAGGACTTCGGAGGAAACTTCTCCGGTCTTCTTTGCAGAGCTCTCGATCCCGTAACCGAGCTGGCAGAGCAATGCGGCAGACTGGATGTACCGGACCGAGAAACAGTCCCGGAACCGAATCTCCAGATCGCCGTCTTCTCCGGCCCGGTCTTCTGTATCCATAGTACCTCTTCTTTTCCCTGCAAGGGTAAAAAGACGAGCGGGTGGCGATGAGATACTTCCGGCAAACCCCGACCCTGAGTATTCGGTCCGTAACGTTGGGGCTTGTCAAAGGCGCAGGAGAACTAATACATCATCTGACCCCCAACATGCGACGGTATCGCAGGATCTGTTTTCTGCCGGTTCTCAAATCCCGTACTGCTTGCCCGGGTTGTGCAGATCCATGTGCAGATCCAGAACAAACGTGGAGTAATCCATGATTGCCAGGTATATTTGGTCTCCTGGTTCCGGGCGATATGCTTATTATACCAACCGTCGAATGATGGTAAGCACTTTTCATATGTGCTGACAGATGTAAGTCCGACGTGCGCCCACGCACTGCCCAGAAGCATTGGGCTTTGGGATTACAGATCAGTCAGTAGCAATATACTGCACTTTTCTGGACTTACGCTGATACTAGGAGGCTATACCATGGCACGAATGCATGCCCGAAGAAGAGGCAAGTCATGCTCCGTCCGCCCCTACCGGAAAGAGGCTCCCGCATGGTCCAACACTGACGTGAAGGCCATCGAGAAGATTATCCTCGAACTGAGAAAGGAAGGCGCATCGAGCAGCAAAATCGGATTGATCCTGCGGGACCGCCACGGCGTGCCCGACGTGAAACTTGCCACCGGCAAGCGTATTGGGGACATCCTGAGAGAGAACAAGGTAGCGACCGAGATCCCCGAGGATCTCCGTGACCTGATGAGCAAGGCGCTGGGCCTGCGCAAGCACCTCAGCGAGAACAAGAAAGACCTGCACAACAAGCGCCAGCTCCAGCTGGTCGAGTCCAAGGTCCGCAGGCTTGTAAAGTACTACACCGGAAGCAAGAAACTGCCCAGGGAGTTTGTCTACAAGCCGGAGAACGCAGAGATCCTCCTGTCCAGATAAGCATCAGATACTATAATCGTCAACCATGTCGCTCGAAACCGTTGGCAGGACCATCGCCGAACAGATCCGGAGGCAGGAGTTTGTCGAGGTGTTCGCGCACCACGACGCAGATGGCATAGCCGCCGCCTCGATCCTCTGCCACGCGATGCTGCGGGCGGGAACCCGGTTCCGGGTCCGGGTGCGACCGGAAGTCGGCAAGGCCGATCTTACCGATGAAGGTGCCTACCTTCTCTGCGATCTCGGTGCCGGGACAAAGGATCTCCCACCCGATGTCATGGTCGTGGATCATCATATCCCGCTCTTTGAGGGGGAGTTCCACGCCAACCCGCGGCTTGCAGGAATTGACGGCGACCGGGAACTCTCAGCAGCCGGCACCGCGTATATCGTGGCGCAGAAGATGGGCGACAACCGAGACCTTGCGGGCCTTGTCATCCCCGGGATCATCGGGGACGGGCAGGAACTCGCGGGACAGAACCTCGAGATTTTCAACGAGGGGATCGCAAACGGGATCATCGTTCCCGACCGGGGGATAACCCTCCCGGGCCGGGAGATGGCCGAGCGGTGGTACATGGCGACTAGCCCTTACCTCGACCGGATCAGCGGCAACGAACCGCTCATCGCTGACATCATCGACCAGGCACACGACAATGCCACGGGCGACAACAGCGTCCGGCTCGACACGATGTTCTCCCGGGTTGTTCTCGAATCTGCACCGAATACGGCGCTTGCAAGCCTGCAGGCAATCTACGGCGACACCTACCACCTTCAGCGCGAGGTGATCGAGGACGCCCACGCGTTCACCGCGGTCATCGATGCCTGCGGAAAAAATGGTCACGGCGATCTTGGAATTGCACTCTGCATGCGGTCATCCCATTACATTGACCGGGCCTGGGAGATTGCCCGGCAGCACCGGGTCAGGGTTATTGACGCGGTCAAGGGCGTTTCGCCCGCTGATGGCGGTGCGGAGCCCATCGAGGTCAGGGATGCACTCATTGCAAGCGATGTCGCAGACATCCTCGCACGCGACCGGGCAATGACCCGGCCGGTGCTCGTGTACGCACGCACCGAGAACAGTTGCCGGATCTCGGCACGCTGTCCTCCCGGAGTCAGCGCCGAACTCGGGCCGCTTGTCCGCAATCTCGCGGCAGCAGCCGGAGGAAACGGTGGTGGGCATGTTCGCAGGGCAGGTGCAACCATTCCCTGCGATAATCTCGGGATGTTTGCACAGGGCTTCCGGGAGGCACTTGCACAATGATGCAGATCGAGGGGACAATCTCGACTATGCATAAGCGTGCAGACTGCGTCGCGGACGCACTGAGTCCCGATAACCTCCGCAGCATGGAGACCCGGGCCAAAGGAGATCGCGTTATCACGACAATCACGGGAACACAGGTGCGATCGGTTATCGCATCGGTAGACGATTATCTGATGAATCTGGCAATAGCGGAGGACGCATGTTCCGTTTCTCCGCAGACGGCGGAATCCGGTCGGACCACGGCCGGAAAACTACAACCAAGGTGATACCATGGCAAAGAAGAAACAGGTTGGAAGAAGAGTCGAAGGCTGGAAAGCCAAGAGCTGGTACAAGGTATATGTGCCCGACAATCTCGGGAAGGCGTATATCGGCGATACCATTGCAAACGATGCTGAGAGCGTTGTCGGCAGGATCATGACGTCCACGCTTGGCGAGATCGTCAACGATTACGCAAAACAGCACATGAAGATGAGCTTTAAGATCATGAACGTTGCAGGTGACGCGGCATACACCGAGTTCGTCGGTCACGAAGTCACCCGGGACTACCTCCGCTCGCTCGTCAAGCGCCGGAGCTCCCGGATCGACTGCCAGGTGCCGATCCTGACCAAGGACGGCAAGAAGGTCCGGCTGACCATCTGCTGTTACACGTTCGCCCGGGCAAATCTCTCGCAGGAGCACGCGATCCGCGGTGCGATCACCGCAGCGGTCCTTGCCCAGGCATCGGCATGGGACTTAACCACCCTGGTCAACGGGATCGTCTCCGGAGAGATCTCACGCGACCTGTTCAAGTCCGTCAAGACCATCTACCCTACCCGGCGGGTCGAGGTCGTCAAGTCGAAGGTTGAGCCCATCGCGGCACGGATCTCGACTGCATAAACATTTTTTTGCTTTCTTCCTATTCGGGATACCGGATTCCTCTTCCGGGGATCCTGCGACCGGATTTAAAAAAACGGGTTTTATCGGAAAATATTTCCCAATTTATTACTTTGATTGGTTCCGGCACCGGATAATTTACCCGGCAGGGGCAAAGAGGGGGAAGGATTCTCATCCTTGGAGCAGGTGCAGTGGGTCTTCCCTTAGCTGTCAGGCTCTCCCGTGTTGCAGAAGGGGATGCCGTATCGAGGGAGCGTCATGCAGCGGCAATAACCCGCCGGGGGCTTGTCCTTCACGGTGCGTGGGGGTCGGACACATTCCGGTTCCGGTGCACCACGGAAGTACCGAGCGAAGATTTTGATTTTATCCTTATTTTGTCAAAGTCCAATGATACCCGGGAGATCTGTTCGCAGTGCAGGAACCTGATCCGCGACTGGAACCTGGTGAGTCTCGGAGAACGGGATCGGGAACGAAGAGACAATGCCTGGATTTACCACACGCGTCATCGGGACGGGAGGTTTGCTCATTGCCCGGGGCCCGGCCGGAATTCACCAGCGGGTCTGGTTTTAAAAATCGGGAAACCTAATTAATCATCTGCACCCAACCATTCCATACCAATGACCGCCCGGAAGATCCTTTTTCTTGTCCTCGACGGCGTCTCTGATCGCCCTTGTCCCGAACTCGGCGGGACAACCCCGCTGAAAGCGGCATATACCCCGGTTCTCGACAAACTCGCTGCCGAAGGGATCTGCGGTATTATGGACACGATCGCGACCGGGATCCGCCCGGGATCCGACACCGCACACCTTGCCCTCCTCGGGTACGACCCGTACAAGTATTATACCGGGCGGGGGCCGCTCGAATGTGAAGGCTCCGGGATCCACATGGAGCCGGGGATGATCGGGTTCCGGTGCAACTATGCCACGATCTCGCCCGAGGGGCTTGTTATCGATCGGAGGGCGGGAAGAATTCATGATACTGCAATCCTGAGCACGGCAATCCAGGATGGTGTCGATCTCTCGAAATTCGGGGTCAGGTTTACCTTCCGGTCCGGTGCAGGACACCGTGCTGCACTCGCCCTGAAAGGGCCGGGTCTCGGGCACTGTGTATCCTCAAACGATCCGAAGAAGGAGGGGGTTGCTCCGCTCACCGTGAAGTCGTTGAAACCGGCAGCTGACCACGAGAAGACCGCGGAGGTCTGCAACGAGTTTGTCCGGCAGTCGACAAAGATCCTCTTCGAACACCAGGTCAACAAGGACCGGGTTAAAAACGGGCTTAACCCGGCAAACGTGGTCCTGATGCGGGGCGCCGGGGAGATGGGACACTTCGAACCGTTTTTAAAAAAATACGGTATCTCGGGAAGTGTCATCTCGGCCGCAAGCCTCATCAGCGGTATCGGAAATGCTGTCGGGCTCACCCATGTACCCGTTGAAGGGATCACCGGTTCCCAGAACAGCAACCTGCCCGGGAAGATTGCGGCTGCCATCCAGGAGCTGAAGACCCGGGATTTCGTTTTGGTCAACATCAAGGGTGCGGATGAGTCGGGCCACGACGGCCTTGCCGTTCAGAAAAAGGCATTCATTGAAAGGATGGATGCTGCCCTCGAACCGCTGCTTGGGGTGAAGGATGCAATTATTGTCATTTGCGCCGATCACAGCACGCCCTGCACGATCAAGGATCACAGCGCCGATCCGGTGCCGGTCATTATCCGCGGCGACGGAGTCCGGATGGACGACGTGGTTACGTTCAACGAATACAGCTGTGCCAAAGGGGGGCTCGGCCGGATCACCGGAGCTGGTCTTTTACCGACCGCCCTCGACCTGATCAACAAGGCACATAAGTTCGGTGCATAAGGTATCCCGGAGACAGATGAGAGAACGAGCGATTAAGAACTGGCATACCCACTGCCTCCTCCCTGACGGAACGGAACTGCAGGAGCACAGCATCAAGACCGATCGTAACATCGTGATCGGTGAGTTCTGCCAGATCGACTACGGGCTCAGGGGAGTGGATGTTTACGTCGGCGAATCAACAAAGATCCGGGAATACGTCTGGGCAGGCGGCGATGTCCGGATCGGGAACCTGTGCGAGATCGGGAGCGATGTCATTGCAAAAGAGGACGCCTATATCGGGGAAGGTGTGAAGATCAATGGCAGGCTCATTGTTTCCGGTGCGCTTGATATTAGCGAGAAGGTAGAGATCAGGGAAGGGTTTGAAGCAAAGGGGGACATCGAGGTCCGAAACCCGATGCCGGTCTTTATGTTCATCATTATCTACTTGATGACCCTTCTCCGTATCCAGAATGAGAAGGAACTCGACCGGATTCTCGATGAGATCCTTTCGGAAGAGGAGGAGAAGATGAAAGTCCCGCTCATGATCCCGGCACGATCACGGCTGAACCTTAAGCTCTTCGCGGTTCCCTCTACCATGAAGATCGGGAAAGGCTGCCGGCTCCACGGTAACATCCGTGCGGGTTCAATCGAGGTCCAGCAGGATACGGTCATCTTCGGTTCGCTGCGTGCCCGGAACAAGATTACCGTCGTCAATGGGGTCACGGTCCATGGAAATGTCGAGAGCGGAAGTACAGTCTTTGTGAAGAAAGGAGCACATATTTTAGGTGATATTATCGCAAAGTCCATAGTTCTTCACGAAGACGCGAAGGTTGACGGCACGATCGAAGCCCCGTACGGAATGCGGATCGAGCGGGGGGGATAACCATGCTCAAAGTTGCCGATATCCTCGGGGTTGACGAAGTCGTATTCGTGGAACCACAGTTTTCCGTCCTTCCTGATCCACGGTACAACAGCACCCTTCTCCTCGCGGGAGGAGACCAGGCCCGGCTCCTCCTTGACGAGAACGAAGATCCAATCGCGCTTGCATTCCATAACAACGACTGCTGGGTCGCGGGATCGTTCCTGAACCGGAACCCGAACACAACCCTTATCGAGAAGTTTGAAAACCTCAATGGCGAGATCTACCAGGAAGACCGGAACAATTGGGCGGCGGCGATCCGGGAATACTACAGCCTTTCACTGAAAAGCGAGGTTTCACCGGCGATTGAGGATCTTAATCCAAAACGACGGGGAATCCTTACGAACCTGATAAAAAAATTCTGGGAGACCGGGACGGGTGAGACCTGTATTGATTGTTGTTGTGGTTCCGGGGTCGGCTCACTCGTCCTCCGGGATCTTGGGTTTGCCCCGCTTTCGTGCGATAATGACGATGCACTCCTGTCGCTGGGTCTTGCCACCGGCCGGCTGCTGCCGGAAGAGACAATGTGGCTCGATGCAACCCAGACTTCACAGTATATTGAGCCGGTCCCAAAAGGGATTGGCATTATGATGGGAGAGATCAACAGCTTCTCGCAGGATATGTGGCAGGCAATCGTGAGTGAACTCTTGGGAGTCTCGGAAGAGACCCTTATCACGGTCGGGACCGAGCCGGAAGCCCGGCTTATCCAGGGATGGGGAGAAGAGCTGGGACGAAACGTGGAAGTTAAGGCAAACCCGGCCGACCCGATCTACGACCTCTGGGTCTGTCAGGCAGGCAATAAGTAACCCCTTTTTGGCGCCGGGAGAGAACCCCGGTAACATTGATAGAAATTCCCGAAAGGGAAATCGGCTTCGTGCGATAAAGAGCGTATGCACATTGATTCACCATACGAATGTCCCAAAAAAAATTTCTGAAATACGAGAAGATTATCGCACAACCCTATTAAGATCCGGAGGGATTATTCCGGGAGCGGCACACGGCTGAGCCGCTCGATATACGATCCGGTACTTATCAGGTTTGCCATTCTCCGGCACGACCGGATACTCCGTTGCCGGGAGAACATAACGGAAGGGTCAAGATCCTCGGAGGTGAGGGTACGGGTCAGGTGCCGGATATCAAGTTCGACCGTGAGATCCTCTTCCTCCACAGGCTCCATAAAAGTAATGCTCTCATCACCCGTAAAACAGTATCGTATCTGAAAAGAGATCGGTAAGGAAGTGTTGCTGAGCCATAAAACCGACAACCATCAAACCGGATACCGGCTTTGCAAGATTGAGTTCACCGGTGGGTGTGTTTGCGTTTATGATGCTGCTTCCTGTCCGGACCCTTCTTCGGTTCCCGCCCGGTCTTCTTCTCGTGCCGGACATCCTCGCTCTCGAGCTCCGCGATGATATCGAGAGGATCTTCCATAACCCCGGTAAGCCGGACAACTTCAAGCAATCGTTCCATGCCGATGAAATGCTCGGCCATGACCTTTGCAAGCGGTGACATGACGAGTTTTGTTCCCTTCTTCTCGACAAGCCGGTGGGAGATAAGTTCCGGAAGGACCGGTTCCATGCTCCCGACCATCAGATCGTTGATCCGGTTGAGGTCTGCCTCTTCGCAGTCACAGGAGATTGCGTTCGCAACGTACTCTTCCGAACTTTTCTCAAAGTCATGCTCCGGCGCAACCTCTTCCATCTCGCCTTTGAGCAGTTTTATCGCGATCTCCTCTTCCGTCCCCGGTTGTTCGCGGGAGTAGGAACCACCCGGCTCTGCTAGGATCACGACCCTGCCGAGATCGTGGAAGTCCGGCCTTCCTGCCCTGCCGCCCATCTGGTTAAATTCCTGGACCGTGAGCCATTCCCGGCCCATGGCAAGGGAATCGAAGATCACCTGGGACGCTGGGAAGTCGACCCCCGCCCCGAGTGCTGCGGTCGTGACGACCGCCATCAGTTTCCCGCCGAGGAACCGACTCTCGACATCCCTGCGCTCCTGGGACGTGAGGCCGGCATGGTACGCGGCGGCACGCATGCCGAGGGCATCGGCAATAGTGTGACACCGGGCCCGGGCGTTGGTGAAGATGATAGTCTGGCCCCGGTAACCTTTTGAGGAGGTCCGTTTGTATTCCTCGGTTGTCATCTCCTTGATCGTCGGGATCTTCTGCTTTCGTTCGACAAAGAGGAGATAGCGTTCTAGACCGATCGGCCGATCGGCATACTGGACAAGCGTACAGTTCAGTTTCTTCGCTAAGGTCTTTGGCGATCCGATCGTTGCCGAGAGGTACAGGAACTGGGCTTGCGGGGCGAGGAATTTCAGCCGGGCGATCATCCCGTCGACACGGTGCCCCCGGTCCGCATCCTCAAGCATCTGGACTTCATCGATCACGACAGTAGCAATCCTCGACATCTTCTGCCCGCACCGGATCATGTTGTCGACCCCCTCATAGGTACCGACAATGATTGGCGATCTCGGGTCTCGCTCGCCGACTTTCCGGGTCTCGGGCAGGTTGAGCCGGCTCACACCGGTGAGAAGAGCAGTCTTTGCAAATTTTCCGTACCGCTCCGTGAAGCGCTCGTACTTCTGGTTCGCGAGTGCTACAAGCGGCACGAGGAAGAGGGTCCGGCCCCGGCCTTCAAGATAGTTCTTGATTCCCGCCATCTCGCCGATGAAGGTCTTGCCACTCGCAGTAGCGGCCACAACAAGGAGGTCCTTGCCGTAAAGCAGCCCGGCCTCGACTGCGAGCTGCTGGGCGGGCATAAGATGGGATACCCCCGCCGCATCCACAAACTGCCGGGGCAGCGGAAGTTCTTCAACCGGGGAAGTCTTCAGCACCGGGTGGGCCTCGAGCCGGTCGAACATCGCGGCTTCCATCGTGACTTTCTCCGGGGAAAGGGTCGCGAGCACCCGGTCGAGGTTCCGGTACTGGAGGAGGTGTTTTTCTAGGTGGACGATCCCCTCACGCCCGAGCCTGCCGATATGCGAGACCTCCCGCCTCAGTTCGCGCTTCCCGCAGTCAAGGCAGATACTCTCTCCTTTCCCGAATGCAACAGTATTTTCCGGGGTGAGCTGCGTCACCTGGTCGTCGAGCAGGCACATCCGGCAGGCACTGATTGTCCCGATCCGGATCTGGAAGTCAGCAAGGAACGTCTCGAACCGGAGATCCGGCTTCACCAGCCTGACATCGGACTCACGGAGCTGGGCGATAAGCTCTTTGGAGGGGGTATGCTTGTAATCGTGTTTTCCGCCCCACTTTACCCGGTACCTGGTTGGCCGCGGTCCCCGGGGGGTCTCCATCAGGTCCACAAAACCCGCACCCCGCACACCCTTCCCATCGTGAAAGAGAAGCTTGTAGCTGCCGCCCTTCTGGGGCTGGACAACAATCTTCATGATACAATCATGTCGTGGATGACGTACTGCAGCCCCACGCTCTCCAGCCGTTTTAAGAAGTCCGTGAACTCTTCGTCCACGATGACGATGGCGCACGTGATCCCGTGGAAGGCCGCCTCGATGACTCCTTCACGTGCCCCAAAGAACATATCCGGTCTCCTTCCGGCTGCGTTCAGGGCGATCCAGGCTTCAAGCCCTACAGCGGCGACCATCCCTGCCGAGCCAGTCACCTCGAGCAGCTGGGCGCGCCGGACGTTCCGTGACCCCCCGTGCTGGATCCGGGGTACCTTGCAGACGTGGACCATCCCTTCCTTGTGATCGATGATCCCGTTCAAGCGGGCTACGCCTACATCGGTCCCGGCCTTTGCATCGGCAACAACCGACCCGGTGGCAGCAAGCGGGGATTTCCCGGCATAGAGGAAACCGTCTTTCATGTAAACGCCCACCTCATCGCCGGTCTTTAGATCCTCTCCTGCGATTGCAGCCCAGACAGAAACCTGTTGGATGATGTCACGCCGGATGTGCCGGGCGTACGATTCGAGCGATTCGGCATTTGCGAGCACCCACTCGATACCGGATTTTGTCACTTCATAATTACCCCGGCCGCTTCCCGAAACCATCCCCTCCTCAACGAGTTCCCGGATGTACTCGGATATAGCCTGGGGGGTAACGCCCATTTTCTCGGCGATCTCCTGCTGCCGGACTGCCGGCTGGTGCTCGGCGATCTCAACGAGGATCTGTAACCGGGATACCTCGCGTTTGCTGCGAAGAATAGAATAAAGGGGATCCTTAGCGCCCTGTGTCAAGCAACACCAGTCCCTGTCCCTTCACATCCATATGGGGGATCCTCTTGGCGAGCCCTTTAATGAAGACTGAACTGACACCAATCTTTCGGGAGAGGTCGTTGATGGAACTGTTGCCCCGGCCAAGCTCATCCTCGATCCTGACAACAACATCCCGGAGACTTTCGTCATTTGAGAGGGAGATGTAGATGATATCTGAAAGATCGGACAGGTTGCACTGGAAATTTGCCCGGAATTTATTGTAGGTCGCGCGGAATTCTTTCTCCGGTTTCGCGCCCGGTTTTGGCATCCGCCACTGCTCCTCGACAAGATTCCCTTTCTTTAAGAGCTGCAGGCACATGGATATCGAGTCATCGCCTACCTGTGCCTGGATCTCGTCTTCAGTCATCCATGACTTGTTTAAGAGTTCGTATACTTTCTTGAAGTGTGTGTCGTTGAATGTCATCAGGAGAGGGACAAGCTCTACAGGATCGTTTACGATTCGAATATGCCCCGGCACGGTAAAAACCCTATACTTATATCGGTTTTAAGAATCAATAAATTTTTGCGGCAAAACCATGCAGAGTAAAGGTAAAATCACGGTCCGGGGAATTGTGCAGGGTGTCGGGTTTCGTCCTTTCGTGTACGCCCAGGCCCACGCCCTGAATATTACGGGCACCGTGAAAAATCTCGGGAGCGAAGTCGAGATCATTGCCGGGGGCGAACGGTTCGATGAGTTTCTCGCAGCCGTGTCCCGTGGACCGCCGCTCTCGCGCATAGATTCTGTCCGGGTTTCAGAAACGAACCAAAAAATTCCCCCTGATTTTTCCATCCTGCCAAGCGCCACCGGATCTCTGACTGGCATGATCCCGCCCGATATCGCGCTCTGCAATGGGTGTCTTGCAGATATTTTCCAGGTTGGGGGGCGGTACGAGAACTACTGGGCGACATCGTGCGTGAACTGCGGGCCCCGGTACAGCGTCATCCGGGAACTCCCCTACGACCATGAGCGCACATCGATGGCGGAATTCCCGATGTGCCCCACCTGCTCTGCCGAATACCAAGATCCGGCTTCCCGCCGCCATCATGCCCAGACAATCGCCTGCAGCACCTGCGGACCGCAACTCGAACTGTTCGACCAGATCGGGCATAAGGTCGTCTGCCTCGATCCTGTTGCTGAGGCGGCGGAGCTGCTTGACTCCGGCCATATTCTTGCCATGCGGGGGATCGGGGGATTCCATCTTGCCTGCATAGAAGAATCGGCTGACAAGCTCAAGCACCGGCTGGGCCGGATTGAGCAGCCGTTTGCCATCATGGCCCGGCCGGATCATCTCGATGATCTTGCCTGTTGGTCAGATGAGGAGCGGATTGCCCTGACAAGCCCCGTCCACCCGATTGTTGTGCTTGACAAGCGGGATCCCACAGCCCATTCAGCCATCAGCAATCTTCACACGATTGGTGTCATGTTTCCCTATACCGGGCTCCATCACCTTCTTTTCAGCAGGCTGAAACACCCTCTCCTGATCATGACAAGCGCGAATATGCCCGGGTATCCCATGATCACGGACATCGATCAGGCGATGGCGAAACTGAACCGGGATGCTGACTTTTTCCTCACCCACAACCGGACCATCGTGAACCGGTGCGACGATTCAGTCGTAAGAAAAGGTTTCGTTATCCGGCTCTCCCGGGGGATCGCCCCAAAACGAACGGCAATCGATCTCGGGAAACACTGCATCCTTGCGGTCGGCCCGGAGCTGAACGCGAACGCAACCATCTACAAAAACGGTTTTACGGTAACATCTGCACATGTCGGCAACGTGCGGAACCCGGCGACCCTTGAATATTTACAGGAGACCGTGCGGAACATGCAGCGGCTTCTCGGGGCGAAGTTCGATGTGATCGCCCACGATCTTCACCCGCAGTTCCTCTCCACCCGGTTCGCCCGGGAGATCGCGTCCGAGCAGGGCCTCGAACTCGTTCCCGTGCAACACCACCGGGCGCATATCGCAGCCGCAACGCTGGAGCCGTGTATCGGGATCGCGATTGACGGTGTGGGTTATGGGGACGATGGATCGATCTGGGGCGGCGAAATTTTCTCCGGTCAGGCACCGGATTTTACCCGGGTCGCTCACCTGGAACCGGTCGCAATGCCGGGCGGCGATCTCGCCACCCGGTTCCCCGAGCGGATGCTCTATGGGATCCTGCCACGCGATAATATTCTTTCCCTGCTCGGCAAACGGGGCTGGTCCGATGTTGAACTTGGCGTGCTTGGAAAACAGGTTGCAACCGGGTTTAATGTTATGACAACAACGAGCACCGGCCGGGTCCTGGACGCAGCAGCAGCCCTTCTTGGCATCTGCCGGGAACGGACATACGATGGCGAACCGGGCATGAAACTTGAGTCAGCAGCATACGGTGGGATCCCGGAGGCTTGGGATCTGCCATGTGCAAAACGCGATGGCTGCGAGATGCTTCTCACGCATGAGCTGATGCGGACGGCATTTAACCGTATGGAAGATTCCCCGTCGGGAGATGTGCGGGCGATTCGCGATATTGCCGCCTCGTTCCAGTTTAATCTCGCACGGGGAATCGCACATCTCGCAATCAACGCTGCCGGCCGGGATGGCATGAAACGCATCGCAGTTAGCGGAGGAGTTGCCTACAACCAGGCGATCCGGGATACGATCCGTGGGGAAATCCTCTCGCATGATCTCGAATTCGTGACGAATGCAGATTATCCTCTCGGGGATGGATGTGTCAGTTACGGCCAGTGTGTTTCTGCCGGTATGCTGAAAAAACGGGGCTAAAACCCACTGCACCGGAAAGGATATCGAAATTTAAGATATGCGTTCGCGCAATTTATCACGCGGGGACACGATACAGAAATAACGATCATGGGATCACCAGACCAGCAGCCTGATGGGGGGAAAAAAATCCATGACATCAACCAGGAACTCAACGACCTCCGTCAGGGGCTGACGGCAGTGACAGATTTTTACCGGGATCTTGAATCCCTTGCGAAGAGAAAGGAGGCTGGGATGGCGCTTGACCAGACCATCGTCAAGCCCCTTGTCGATGAGGACCGTGAATTCGAGGCGATCTGGCAGTTCCACAACTCCCTGCTGGTAGCCGATCCCGCAGCCGAGATCTCCCGGGAAGAGATGTTTGGTGCATTCACCCGGGGATACGGGAGCCCGGACCAGCCCCCAATAGAGGAAGACGCTTTTATCTTCCTTCTCTCCCTTATGGAGAACCCCCGGCCGGTTTTTTCCCACGGGAAATGGACCGGCTGCCGCTTTCGCACGGGAACGGACTAAGATCGTTTTCCGATCCGCCCCGGTCTTTTGTTTGCCGGGATCCGGCTTTTGTTTTCCAGTATCCGGAGCCCCCATCAGGGTACGTCGCGATCCCGGATTCGCGGTAAGAATTATATTCCGGTGCTGGATAAGAAACACCTATGAACCAGTATCCCTCCGTTTTTTTCCTGATCCTTACCGTTTCCACCTGTTTCATGGTTGCCGGCTGCACGACATCCGGCCCGGTATACGGGGGAGCCCCGGTCACGCCAGTCTTTTCCCCAACCACTCAGCCTCCGATGTCTGCACCTTCACCAACCCCTCCTTCTCTGCCGCCGACTCCAGTCCCAATTGCGATTGTCACAACAATTGCACCGATAACCTCTGATGATATCACCCAGCACTTTCTGGATCTCGCGTTTGGTTCGGGAAATAACCAGCTCTACCGGCTCCCGTACGTCCCGAATATCAATACCCCGAGAAACTCCATCTCCCTCTTCAACGGAAAGGACTCCGATCTTGCGCTCATCCAGGACTTTGTCTCCCAATTCAACGATCTTTCGGCAACCAACAAATTCTCCGATAATATCAAGCGAGGTAACAATGCGGATGTGGTGATCCAGTTCGTATCGCAGGATGGTATGGATGCAATTCCGACCGAGTCATATTCGCAGGAATATAAAGCGGGCGGTGTCTCGCTTGCAAAGATTGGACCTTCCACGATCTACATTAACGACAGCCTTACCGGAGATGCACGAAAGCACATGGTTCTCCGCAGTCTTCTTTACCTCCTCGGTTTCCGGGGGGACAGCTTCCGTTACCCGGACAGTATCTTCTCTTACCAGAACACTACCGGTTTCACGCTCAGCCTGATCGACCAAAGGGCTATCCAGATCATGTACGGGGCCGGCCTGCACCCGGGTATGACGGTTGCGGATGTCCGGAACGTTGTTTACGTGAGGTTGTGAAGATTTTTTTTCCAGATTCGGGTTCTTGCAGGTACCGTTTCAGTGGAAGCCGGAAAAAATCTTTGGCATAAGGTGACTTTAGTCCCGGATCCATGTCGATCCGGGACCCCGTTCTGTACTTCGCATTTTGTGATGCACGGACTCACGCGGTATTTCTCCAGGTTACTGCCGTGTCCTTCCAGAAAAACCTCATATCCATGACGAAAAAAAAGGTATTATGGTAAAATTATGAAAGATGAGATTATCGTTGTCAGCACCCCGTATCTTCCGGGGTACCGGATCACAAAGACTATCGGGTTTACTTATGGACTAATCGTAAGAAGCCGGGGGCTTGGAAGGAACATAACCGCAGGGCTGCGCTCGATTGTCGGCGGGGAGATACACGAGTATACGGAACTCCTAAACCAGTCAAGAGAACAGGCTCTTGATCGTCTCCGGAACCATGCCAGGGAGCTGGGGGCAAATGCGGTTGTCAGCGTGGACTTCGACTCATCCGAGATCGGCGAGACCATGACGGAGCTCCTCGCGTACGGGACTGCGGTTGTCGTCGAGAAAGATACCAGTCAACCAAGCCCAGTCAGGCTGGCATAACATCCCTGGCCGGGGGCAGATCTCTTCCCTTTTTTCCCGTTTACCTCCGGACTTCGGTTTTTTTGGTTTTTCCTTTATTTTGCTCTGTAGAAAACCTCCATGACGAGAAATTGTAAGAACTTGTGGATGTTACAAACAATCATTTTCCCTGCGATTTCCTTTCTCTGAATTGAGAATATTCGAGCCTTTAGATCGCCACCGAACTTTCTTTTCAGGACAGAGAACTTGTTCTCGACAAGTTGTCTTCTCCGGTATCTGGTATCATCGAATTCTCCAGCCATCTCGTTTCGGTACTTTCCTCCGATAATCTGATTGTTCCAGGAACGGATCGGGATGATGGAGTCAGCGAGCAGTTCCTCCCGAACCTGACGATGAATCGCTTCGGAGTCGTATCCCCGATCCATAACGTAACACTCTGACCGTCGTATCTTGTGACATTGTGGGAGTAACCTGGCTGCATGCCGGGTATCGTGAACTCGGCTTTTCGAAGTGATGAATCCGGTGATCGCTTGTGTGTCGGTGTCAACCGAGATCGAAGTTTTCAGGAAATGTTTTCGGATTTTGCCGGTTCTGGCTGAGTAATAGTGACTCGAATATCCGCTGGTAAACCCGGACGAATCGACAGCGGTAATCGCAATTGGATCATCGTTGGAATAGAACAGACTCGTCGTTTTCCTGAATGCGTAGCGGAGGTACAGGGTTTTTATCCGACAGAAGAATTTCTGAAGAGTCGTGAAATGAGGGACGACTGATAGTTCCAACTCCTTTTGGATCGACTCCATGTCTCCGATATCTTCAACAAATTCGCGATAATGCTGATTCCGATAGTCTTTGAAGAGAATCAGGACGAGAAGTTGATACCGGGTGTAGATCTTTTTCGAATATTTACAGGAATACGGACTGAGTCGTATTGCTTTCACGATCGAAATCGCTGCTCGGATAAACCTGATATTCCGGCTCGTCGATTTCTTACTAGTCTCTGTACTTTTTGAGCACACACTCTAGTATGGAGACAATGTACCTTAGATCTTTCGGTCCATGGTGCCGTCGATTTTGAAGAGGTTTTCTACAGAGCACTTTATTTCTTTTTGTGTCCTATCCCGAAATCATTTGACATCACATGTAAATATCGATGTGAGCAAATTATCGAATCGGGATAGGACAGATCTTCTTTCGGATGATGATACTGAAATCCGTGAAGCGGCGGGAAAAACACTCATACTCCTCAAATCCCAGTCGGGTAAAAAAACGAGTACAGATGTGCAAGCGTAAAAAAAAAGACAGTGATATTGAATACTTTTCCTCGATCCTCAAAAAATTGATGGAATTTTAATAAAACGGAAAGCCGTTATTTTTCAGCTACGATTCCTTTGAAATCTGGTGGATATCGCTCTGCGATCCAATCGCAATCTCCTTCTTCGCATGATATGTCCGGACTACACCGTAAGCAACTATCGAGTCTCCCGTCTGGATTTTCATTCCCTGAGCAACCTGTGCGGGAACAAAAATTGAGGCATTACCCGCAAGGATCATCAGGTTGCCCCCGGTCATTACGGTAACTTTATTCACGGTTCCTTCAAAAACGACGAGTTCGCCATCGGGAATTGTTGCGCTGAACGGCTTCGCAAAAGGCTGGTTTCCCATCGAGCTTATGACAAAGTGCGCGCAGACAACGATTACAGCAACTCCGATCAAAAGGAGAATCGCGATACGTTCCTGTCGCCCGAACATACGTGATTGTTGAGAATAGAGATTTAAAATACCGATACTTTTATTTGTTAACAGTGTTAACATAATGGTATGTATTCTACCACATTACCACCGTCATCGAAGACGGTGTTGGAGATACTGGATGCCGGGGGTGCGATGACCCACAAGGACATTGTTTCAAAAACTCACCTGGCACCACGAACGGTACGGTACGCATTGAAAAAACTCAAAGAGCGACACCTTATCATAGAGAAGTTCAACTTCCGCGACGCACGTCAGATCATCTACCAGCACAGACCGCAGGAGACTACAAAAGCCCAGCCAGCCTGCGTATGATAAAGCACACCTGCACCCTGATGCATTGCGACACCATGGTCAGGAATCACCTGCCATCGATGAGAGCCGAGATGGTGACCCGGCTTATCCAGAAACAGGGACTCAGCCAGAGTGATGCAGCGAAAAAAATGGGTGTAACCCGAGCAGCGATATCACAGTACATGAGCCGGAAACGAGGTGCAGGCGAAGTCCGGATTACATCAGAACTGGACGCAATCATTGATCGATGGGCCCTCGCGGTCGTTACCGGAGAGAGTGACCTCAACCTGTGCGACATCTGCCAGTGTGCAATGAAAAAATTTTAGTAAAAATCTGTGGCAGACTGCCACTTTTTCTTGGTCAAAGATTTGTTAAAGATTCCCATCAGCGCCGGCGCCGAAAATAAATGATGATGAGCAGCGCGATCACGATGATTGCAGCGGCAAATTTCAGATAGTCTGTTTTTAATCCGGGAGCCGAAAACGAAGGCGACCAGTCATCCTCAAAAACATTCCGGAAATATTCAGCTACACCCGCATGCTCGATGATCACACCGGTTTCACGATTAAAATTCGGGGAGTTACTGTTCCAGTTGATGCTGCTGACAAGAACATAGGTACTATCAACGATGACACCTTTGTTGTGTATCTTTTCAAGATGGTTTCCAGCGAGATCAATACACTTTGCTTCCAGAGGAATGTGTTCTGATGTACCAATCCGGTTGATGAGTGCTACCATCTCATCGTTATCGTTCGGCCCTTCTGTATTGAACCAGTAGGAATCGAGAAGAACCCTGACATGAACGCCACGGCGGGATGCATTGATCGCAGCCGACAGGTAAGGATTCAGGGTTAATGAGGTCTCATTCTTGATGTACGCCTGTTCAATTTCGATACTCTTATCAGCGCTTTCCAGCAGATCTGCGATTTGATAGCTGGTGTCGGGAGCAATGACCGGGATAACGGTCGCATCTTCAAATTGTCCGGGTGCAAACCTGGCAGTGTGCTGTCCGGAAGAAACTTCTTCGAGATTGCCAGCCACGCCGGGGTAAGGGATTACCGATCTGCTTCCTGTATCGAAATTAAAAACTTCAGAAAAATAGTGCGCAAGGCCCTGATTTGTAAGAAAAACGCCCCACCCGCGATTTCCGCTCAGTCCCTCCGGAGGAAAACCGGAATATTTGAAATTTTCACTGGTAATAAAAAGTGAATTTTTATCAATTACTACATATTTTGCATGATCGTACCGGTACGGCGCATGTTCTGTCTTCGAAGAAGTCATCGAATATACGGGAATTCCACTTGTATTGATCTTCCAGAGGAGGGATTTTTCTTCAGGGTTTATCCCCCCAACCGGTCCACCTTCGATCAAGACCCGGACATTTACCCCCCGGGCTTTTGCAGATATGATTGCATCGCCCATAGATGGACTTGAGAACTCGTACATATTGAGAAGAATTTCTCGCGTTGCGCGGTTCATCACCTGCGAAAATACTTCATTGGAACAATCAGGGGATACAAAAGTTGTTACGGAAACATTATGAAAAATCGCGGGTTTTAGACGGGACTGACCGATCATCAGGGGCCGGGGGTCCCAGACGCCATTTTCGAAATAATGAATCTGTCCTTCACGTGGTTTTACATCTTCTGGCCATTTGATTTTCTGTACGAGCGTGGTTCCTTTGTAGATCATCAGTTGATCTTTGGCATTTGCGAGACGAAGCGGATCTCCCCCAATAACATTCTGAACAGACGGCGTGGAATCGATCCATTCATAATCAGGCAATCTGCTATATGTTTGTTCAAACGCGAGTCCGTTCCGCGCGATAATGATCGGACCACGGATTCCAGTACCAGGTGGGAACCTGAATCCAGCTTCTCCGTCAGAAATTGTAACATTATCCAATGATCCGGTTCCGTCAAGAGTGATGTATTCATCAGGATCATCCTTGAGATATGGATCGGGACAAAATTCGGTGATCTGGACCAGTGCTCCCGCATGCATCACACAACACAAAAAAATGATGAGCGCGATAATCAGTCGCATAGAATTTTCCTTTCTCCGCGCCCCATTTATAATCTGACGATATAAGTTCCCAAGACACGCAAGGGGGGATTTCATCCCAATGGCTGTAAAAACACTCGTTGTAAAACTGGGGGGGAGCCTGTACCACGTTCTTCCGGATCTTGTCCCGGTTCTGCAGTCGTCATGCATCCCGCTTCTTATCATTCCAGGGGGAGGAGTCTTTGCGGACGCAGTACGGGACGCTCATATTACCGATCAGACCGCTTCACACTGGATGGCTGTCGCGGCTATGGAACAATACGGGCTCCTTCTCGAATCCATGGGACTAGAATGTACAAACAAATTGGCCATTCCGGAAACAACCAAAGTCCTGCTGCCATATTGTACCCTCCGGAAGATCGACCCCCTGCCGCATTCATGGGACGTCACTTCAGATTCAATCGCCGCTTGGGTTACCGGCCATCTTGGTGTTGAGCTCCTGGTCCTCAAATCTGTTGACGGAATTATGGTCAATGATGTCTTGATCGAAACCGTGACAGATCCGGTGGACACAGAGACAGTAGATCCATTGTTCCTGCGCTACATCCTGGAAAGAAAGATACAAACAACAATTATCAATGGATCGGTAAAAGATCGCGCCCGGAAATACCTGAACGGAGAAGTCGTACCCGGAACTCGGATCGGTACAACCTTTTAAAGGTTTCAAAAGAGATACTATAGGAATCCCTGGAGGAGCCATAATGTCAGAGAAAAAATGTACATCCTGCAGCGCCCCGCTTGCAGAGGAAGGAGCAACCGAGTTCGGGTGCCCATCGTGCGGTAGTAAGATCAGCCGGTGCTACCGGTGCCGTGAGCAGAGCATCCCCTACGTCTGCCCGAAATGTGGATTCGGGGGACCGTGAAACATGGGCAGTGTTGCAATCATTCTCAGGGTTATGCCCGAATCTCCGGAAATTGACCTGGAAGAGTTGAAAAAGGCACTCAGGCAAAAACTCCCCACGATTCAGGAGATCAAAGAAGAGCCTATAGGATTTGGTTTAAAGTCGCTCAAGATCCTCGCGGTTGTCGATGACGCCGGAGGGGAAACCGATTCTATCGAAAAGAAACTAAACGAGATCGCCGGTGTCGAGCGGGCTGAGATCGTTGAAGTTACTCTTACCTGATTTTTCAGGGGAGTAATTTACCATTTTTCTGCTCTGTAGAAAACCTCCATGACGAGAAATTGTAAGAACTTGTGGATGTTACAAACAATCATTTTCCCTGCGATTTCCTTTCTCTGAATTGAGAATATTCGAGCCTTTAGATCGCCACCGAACTTTCTTTTCAGGACAGAGAACTTGTTCTCGACAAGTTGTCTTCTCCGGTATCTGGTATCATCGAATTCTCCAGCCATCTCGTTTCGGTACTTTCCTCCGATAATCTGATTGTTCCAGGAACGGATCGGGATGATGGAGTCAGCGAGCAGTTCCTCCCGAACCTGACGATGAATCGCTTCGGAGTCGTATCCCCGATCCATAACGTAACACTCTGACCGTCGTATCTTGTGACATTGTGGGAGTAACCTGGCTGCATGCCGGGTATCGTGAACTCGGCTTTTCGAAGTGATGAATCCGGTGATCGCTTGTGTGTCGGTGTCAACCGAGATCGAAGTTTTCAGGAAATGTTTTCGGATTTTGCCGGTTCTGGCTGAGTAATAGTGACTCGAATATCCGCTGGTAAACCCGGACGAATCGACAGCGGTAATCGCAATTGGATCATCGTTGGAATAGAACAGACTCGTCGTTTTCCTGAATGCGTAGCGGAGGTACAGGGTTTTTATCCGACAGAAGAATTTCTGAAGAGTCGTGAAATGAGGGACGACTGATAGTTCCAACTCCTTTTGGATCGACTCCATGTCTCCGATATCTTCAACAAATTCGCGATAATGCTGATTCCGATAGTCTTTGAAGAGAATCAGGACGAGAAGTTGATACCGGGTGTAGATCTTTTTCGAATATTTACAGGAATACGGACTGAGTCGTATTGCTTTCACGATCGAAATCGCTGCTCGGATAAACCTGATATTCCGGCTCGTCGATTTCTTACTAGTCTCTGTACTTTTTGAGCACACACTCTAGTATGGAGACAATGTACCTTAGATCTTTCGGTCCATGGTGCCGTCGATTTTGAAGAGGTTTTCTACAGAGCAATTTTTCTTGTTCTTCAAGAGCGCAAAGAACTTTTTGCGTGTTGGAACGGATTTTCTCAACAGATTCGCGGAAGGCGATGACTTCTGATTCATCGATCCTGATCGCTATCGGAAATGCACCGTGACGGTTGATCCGGGCGGGCACGCCAATACAAACATCGCCAATCCCGTGAACTTCACTTTTAATATAGGCAGATACGGTGAGGATACGATTTTCATCACCAAGGACGGTCTTTACGAGCGATGCGATCGCTTCACCCGGGCCATAGACCGTTGAACCCTTGTTCCTGATAATCAGTTCACCACTGGTCTTCACGGAGTCAATGATTTCCTGAACCGGGAGATGCGCAAACTCCGGCAGTCTTGAAATCTTGATCCCACCGATCGTCGTAGCCGACCATAGCGGTACCATACTGTCACCGTGTTCTCCGATGATGCGCGTATGAACTTCGCTTACATGCACTTTGAAGTAGGTAGCAATCAGGGATTTGAGCCTCATAGAGTCAAGATGCGTACCAAGTCCAAATACCTGACTGGGTTTGAGGCCGGAATATTTTCGGGCAACACAGGTTATCACATCGACCGGGTTCGTGACAATAAGAATTTTAGTATGAGGAGCGACGGTCCCAATCGTATGTGCCATCGGTGCAATGACTTTCGCATTTCCAAGCGCAAGATCCATCCGGTCCTGTCCGGGCATGCGCGGTGAGCCCGCGGTGATAACGACAATCTCGGATCCTGCTACATCGTCAAGACTGGTAGTCCAGTTGATCCGGGTATCTGTTCCACGAGCCGCAAAGGAGTCGACAAAATCCTGAGTGATGCCTTTGAGAAGAGACTCACGACCCTCTCTTCCATACAACAGAATCTCTTTAACTTCTGGGAATGCCGAAATAGCATGGGCGGCAAACATCCCTACATTGCCGGTTGCACCAATGATGGTTACTTTTGCCATGATAATCAAAATGGGGACATGTCATCAGTCGACTGTACGTTACTACGTTTACCAAAGCATCCATCCTCCGCCCCGTTACCCCATGGGCGCCGGATGTTTACGGTAAGTCTGCTCCCTTCCGGGCCTGAACCGGTCCCCGCAATTCCAGGTCGCTATTCCCTCCGGAATATTGATTCCTGTCCATCGACCTCATGGGACGAGGTTTCTCAGTCAGAACGCACAGGCTCCCGCAGGCCGTTGCAGCCTTCATCAAACTTCGCCTCCCGCGTACCGACGGTTTCGGGTTACAGGTGACGCCGAACCACCCGGGCTAGTCCCCATATACCTTTGTGCATGGAATCAATAAAGGCTTTTTACTCTGATTGAATCCGGAATCGGATTTTCGAAAACGAGGAATTTCTCATATAAGGTCAATTCCCGCGAAGTCGGGATCCATCATGGAATAAAAACCTCCCCGCCGACTTTCCTGGTCCAATCCGTTTTGATCTGTGCAACTGAAGCGAGATCTTTTTTGTTGAAGAGATCAATTGCGGTGACCATGTGCTCCTCCGGAGAAATTACCCTGTACAGCTGCCGGAAATCTCCCTGGAACACTTCTATAACCTGATCACCATCGGACTCTGCGATTTTAATGGCCTCATGGACTACCGGGTGTTTCTGCATATCTTCCATCTGCTCAAAAATCTTTACCCGGGAGATCCTGAGGTAATCACGGTTAACCTCAAGATTGAATGCGGACCAGAATGCCGAGGCATACCAGGCATCATTCATTACAACATGCGGTACGCCGAGACTTGCTGCAGCAAGGCCCAGAGTCCCCACACCGGAACAGGCATCGACAAAAAAACCGGTCGGAGGATTGCCAATATGTTGCTCCACTGCACGGATTTTCGGGTATCCTGCACGGGGGAATTCGATGTGGACAAGGGATTGCTGTTTATACATTACAAGAGGACCAGTTCTGAGCGGGAAAATATCAGCCCGTACATCACATCCGGCAAGAAGGGTGTAGACTTTAGGTACGCGGTCAAGATCGGGACTCGCAATACCCGGGACAAAATCGCCAATCCTCACAACCCCGCGGATTTCGGGGACCTCGTTAACCATGCGAACTGCAGTTTTCTTCGTTACATGCGATGAGAGGAGGACAAGGGACTTTGCCGGAAGAAATGGGGGCCGATCCAAAACAAAACCCGGGTGGATGAGGGGAGATCCCACATCAATGAGTGGATCGGTGGTTTTGAGATCTCCCGTTTCAACCATGATGACATACAGGTGTGCAAAGACTTCATCGATATAGCGTTTTCCACACGAGCACGGATCACTGTATTCGAGAGATGGTAACAGCGCACGCTTGTCGAGATTTCGCAGAGCGCAGTCATCGCAGGGAAGAAAAATCGTCGGCAGCGTTGCAAGAATTTCTTTTGCCGATTTGACGCAGTCCATCTCGCAAACCGGACACTTCATAATTCTTTCGTATGAACATGCCCCGATAGAAATCTTTTCTATTATAATCGAGCATGCATACGGGAGACTCGTGAAAATTCTCAAGCGAAATTGCAAAAAAGCTGACTTCGAGTGGGCCCGAAGGGATTCGAACCCATGACCGCCCGGTTATGAGCCGGGCGCTCTAACCGGACTGAGCTACGGGCCCCTAAACGCCCCCCACAGGGCTCGAACCTGTGACATTCGGATTAACAGTCCGACACTCTACCAACTGAGTTAGGGAGGCACGCGGTTGCGCCTTAATAGATTCTTATTGAGGACGTTTAAAGGTAACTATACAAGGACCCGGGGAAACAAAAATTCCCTCCATTTCATAGAATACCAAAGCCAAAAAACGCGGAAAGAATATCATTTCCTTTTCATCAATTCAAGCATCCGGATAAGTTTATCCAGATTTTCGTTCAGATGCGCGAACAACTCGACAGTCTGAGATGTGACGACGGCCCCTTCTGATGATGCGCGGATGTACCCGAGTTGTTCCAGCAAATGGAGGGAGTATCGTATCCGGTGTGGCGGGAGGTCAAGCAATTCTGAAAGTTTCATTATGCCGATTGGCTGGTGATCGGTGACAGCCTGCGCTATTTCGAGATGCCGGCTTAAAAGTTCAATCTCATCCTTCATTTTTTCAAGCATAAATCGTGAATCCTCCATTGCAAGATTTTATTCTTCTTTTTTATCCGGTTGCGCCTGGAGCCATGCCCGAGTTTCCTGATATTTCTTCCGGAACGAAAGCGAAAGGATGAGTGCGGTGAGCAACATTACGGCAATAAGGGGAAACCGGTAATCCTCATACTTTTTCGGGAAAAGAAAAAGGAAAATCACGGGTACAATGACTAAGATAACGATGATATTGAGGTGAATTGCAAGATGGTAAAATTTCCACCTGAACTGGTCTTTTGCTGTTGCATCCATTTTTCTGATAATCAGCTCCCGGAATAAAAGTACTTGACGTTTTACTACATATATTCTCAACAGATGGACCCACTTTCCGATGCGATCAAGAAGACCGGGACTGATGCATTTGTTATGTACGCGTCGTCACGGGATGCTGATATGCGATACCTCAACCGGTTCACGACAAGTGATCCGTTTGTGTATTTCAAAAAACCCGGAGAGACGGGCGTGATTATTGTCTCCCAGATGGAGACAGGGCGCGCATCCCGCGAATCGACTGCCGCGGTTATGACCCGTGGACAAGCGGGTCTCCCGGAGATTATGAAAAACGAGAAGGATCCCTGGCGGGCAACTGCAAAAATGATCGCAGGACAAGTAGGCAAAAAAGTGCTGGTGCCACCGAACTTCCCCATAGCGCTAGCAAACGCACTCGAAGAATTTTGCGATATAACCATCGATAAAGGATCCGTGCCTTCAATGCGGGCGAAGAAAGGACGGTCAGAAATAAGCAAACTCAAAAAAATCCAGAAAATTACCGAGAGAGCGATGGGTGTCGCAGTCTCCATGATCCGGGATTCTACCGTGAAAAGAGGAATTCTTTATTCAGGAGGGTCACCCCTTACCTCAGAGAGAATTCGTTTTGCAATGCACAATCTGCTCCTCGAACACGAGTGCTCTGCTGTGGATACGATCGTTTCATGCGGGGAGGACACTGCAATTCCGCACATGACCGGCACCGGCCCACTGAAAGCAAACGAACCCATTGTCATCGATATCTTCCCCTTCGATGAGAAGACCGGGTATTATGCAGATATGACCCGGACCGTTTCAAAAGGCAAACCTTCCAGGGACATTATAGATATGTACTCAACCCTGCGCGAGGCAAAAAAATTGGGGGTCTCCCACGCCAGGGCCGGCGTGCCAGGTGCTTCGGTCTACCAGGATGTCGTTGACTTTTTCAAGGATCACGGGTACGAAAGCGACACCCGGGGATTTGTTCACAACCTCGGCCACGGGGTAGGTCTTCAGGTTCATGAACTGCCAACCGTGGGGCCATCGGGGACCAGTCCCCTTGAACCGGGAAATGTCATTACGATCGAGCCGGGCCTGTATTATCCGGGGATCGGGGGGGTCCGGATAGAGGACATCGGCTCGGTGACAAAGGAGGGATTTGACACGTTCACAAAATTCCCGGAGGATCTTGTCCTATGAAAATAGCCGACGATGTTTTTGAGAAATACCGGGATGCAGGAAGCCTTGCGGGAAAGATCCTCTCAGAGGGTGCAAAAGAGATTCGGATCGGTTCTTCGTACCTTGAAGTAATTGAATCCATAGAAGCCCGGGTCGCTCTGGAAGGCGCGGCTCTTGCCTTCCCGCTCAACCTGTCCCTGAACGAAGATGCTGCACACGACACTGCATCAGCATCTGATCCGCGAGTCTTTGCAAAGGGCGATGTTGTAAAGCTCGATCTCGGCATCCAGATCGATGGCTACATCGCCGATACCGCGACAACAATTGATCTTGGCAATAATTCACTGCTGGTTGAAGCATCGAAGGCCGCGCTTGAAGCAGCGATAAAGATAGTCAGGCCCGGCACGACTGCAGGGGAAATTGGAGCAGCTGTCCAGTTTGAGATTGAGAGCCGGGGTTACCGGCCGATTGCAAATCTTACCGGCCATGGTCTCGATCGCTATGTGCAACACACTTCACCAACGATTCCAAACGTTGCTATCTCCGGAGGAGTCGTCCTTGAAGAAGGAATGGTATTTGCAATCGAGCCGTTCGCAACTACCGGGAGAGGTCATGTCGGTGAGAAGACGCGGGTTGAAATCTTCTCACAGATCGCACAGAAGCCGGTCCGGATTCCATCGGCAAGGGCGATTCTTGAAAAAATACGGGACCGGAGGGGCCTTCCGTTTGCCCGAAGGTGGCTTGGTGAGAAAAAAATGGATATGGCGATCCCAAATCTCATACGGTCCGGGGTACTTCATGCATATCCCGTTCTATCAGATGTCCCCGGGTCCCTTGTTTCGCAACATGAGCACACCCTCATTGTCACGGAAGAGGGTTGCATTATAACAACACGATAAAACTGATAGCAAGCAAGGATAGGCTTATTCATTCCGGCGAAGAATAATTAAGGTTACAGCCATGTCTGGTGATTCTGAAATCCTTCGCATAATGGAGATTGTTCTGACCGCTGAAATATTCAACCAGAACCCCCGGCTCGACATCAATGATCTGACACCCGTAAGCCGGGAGATATTTTCTATCGCATCCCCGGCAGATATCAAGCGCCCGGTCTACGTCAGCGATGGGCTGATAAAACGCTCTCTCCTGATATCTGACGCGCACCAGAAACTTGCATCAAATCCGTTTATCTCCTACGAAGAATTTGGTCAGCGTATCCGGATAACGGCACTTGAACCGGCCGCACAGTGGTTTCTCAAACAGGGCGGTATGCCATTTATCCGGAAAAATCCCGTCCTAGCTTCATTTTTTGAAGGACCCCTTGCCGGAGAGATATCCTATCCGGAGGTCCGCAGCAGGAATCCGCGGTATGAAGATACCAAAGGATACATCGATGCGCGCGTCTCGAAATTGATCGGTGAAGACGAAAAACTCCGGAGCGCGCTTGATCTCGTTATTATTCTTGCCCCGGAAGAAGTGGAACAGCAAATCGAAGATATGGTTTGCACAGAAGAACAAATAGCAGTGATCAACAAGATCCAGCATGCGCGCATGCACCGTGAATTCCTGATTCAGCACCGGATCTATGAAGTCGGCAAGCTCCTTTTTGTCGGGCCACCAGGAACGGGTAAGACTTCACTTGCCTTTGCTATGGCAAGGACCATGCATATGCCGGTTCTTGAAGTCCGGCTTTCGATGATCACCTCCCAATTTCTGGGGGAGACCTCGAAAAATATTGATCGTATCTTCGAGCTCGCGAAGAAATTATCTCCTTCGATCCTCTTTATCGATGAGTTTGATTTTGTTGCCAAGAGCCGGACCGCTGACGATCATGGTGCAATGAAGCGTGCGGTCAACTCTCTCCTGAAGAATATCGATAAGATTAACCTTGTGAAAAATGGTGTTCTCCTCATTGGAGCCACAAACCACCCCCAGCTCCTTGATGAAGCTGCCTGGCGCAGGTTCGATGAGGTTATTGAATTCTCGCTGCCGGACGAAGAGATGCGGAAGAACATACTTCAGAAAATAACCGCTTCCATCCATAGCACGATCGATTTTCAGCAGCTCGCATCCCAGACAGAGGGGTTTTCAGGCTCCGATCTGCGAATGATGATCAAAGAGGCAATCCTCGCTGCGCTTATGGAGAAACGAGAGACGCTTGAGCCAAAAGACATCGAGAAAGGAATCAGGATGGTCAGGAACAGGGATGCCATCCGGCATCTTAACTGGATATAATATGAAGATCACGCTGCTCGGAACAGGCGATGCTATCGGGACTCCCAGGGTTGGTTGCAGCTGCCCGCAGTGCAGCCGGGCAAAAGATACTGGGGCAATGCGACTCCGGACCTCGCTTCTCCTGGAGAATGAAGGCCGACATATCCTCATCGATACCTCACCCGATCTCCGGCAACAGTTACTCCTTCATGGTTCGCCGCACATCGATGCTGTGATCTGGACACACGGCCATTACGATCATTTTATAGGATTCGGGGAATTTTACCGGGTCCAGAATATTCCCCCGGTGTTTGCCGCCCCGCCGGTTCTCAACTATTGTGCAGAAATATTCAGGTTCCTTTCATTCGATAAGTGTGCGATTGAACCCTATGTTCCGGTCGATATCTTCGGAATAACGATTACGCCATTTATCGTAAAACACCCCCCCGCATTTACCTGCGGGATGCTCTTTGAGACAGGTGAATCACGGGTTGCTTATACATCGGATACGAATAGCAACATTCCCCGTGAAAGCCTGGACCTGCTGACAGGCCTCGATTTTCTCTTCCTTGATGCACTTGTACCGTCTGCGTTCTCCATACATAAACACATGAATTATTTAGACGCCTGTAACCTTGCTGAAAAACTGGCACCAAAAAATTTCCGGTGCGTTCACATGAGCCACCACATCCCATGGGATCTCCCTCACACCGGGAAAGATGGAGATATATTTTATTTTCCCTGACATCTCCTGATAGTCACTCATAGGAGAGCGATACTTGGCCCCGCGCTACCCATACCTTAATAGTTTTCAGGTGCCCAAACATAGGTAGAATGATCGTCAAAGTACTCGAGCTCGAGAAAGACAAGGTTCGGCTTATCATACAGGGAGAGGGTCATACATTTATGAACGCCCTTGTTGAAGAGCTCTTAAGCGATTCCGACGTTGACGTCGCAAAATATCTGATTGAGTTCCAGTTTTCCGATCCTGAACTCCTCGTAACAACGAAAAACAAAAAACACCCGCTGCCCATTATCAAGAAAGCGTGCAAACGGATCACCGGCCACTGTGATGACCTTATCAAGGGTCTGAAGAAACAATAATCTCTTTTTTCCGGTCAATATTTTTTATCTTTTAAGAAATCTTTACGCCGGCATCGATTTCCTCCAAGTAATTGCAGCGAAACGCTACAATAAAACGAGTCTTTTCAAAAAGACAAAAAATGGATTTTTTAGAACCAGAAAATGCTGCATCTCACTTATGATAATCCACAAAGGATTTTCCCGTTTTGATGAGCAAAAAATGGATCAGGACTCGGTTGCACGCTCGGTAAAGACGATGGACCCGGAGATCCGGGTGATCTTGATTTTGACCTGCTGCCCGGGTTTTGCATTCGAGACATACATAATGTATTTACCCATCTTGACGACCCCATCTCCCCTCTTGGAGATCGACTGGATCTCGACATCCATGACAGCTCCTTCTTCAAGGGTCTCGGAGAGCGGTTCGGTCCTGACCTTTCGCTTTCTCACCGGACGGTGCCCACCGCATGCATCGCATCTCAGAACAACAACCCGATCGTCTTTGACAAGCCGGGTATCCGGTTTCCCGCACTCGGAACAGATAACATAATCATCGATGTAACTCTTGATGATCGCCTTGATAAGCGAGAGCTCGAACTTCCCGTTAAAAATCGCGCGGGTTCCTTCGATCTTTCCCGAAGTACCGAGTTCTCCCATCAGGAACTTCATCAGGTGATCAGGCTCGCGCCGGACCTTATCAGCAATCTCGGCAAAGTTTTCGAGGATCGTTGTCTTCCCTTCGATGTAGGCCTTTGCCTCAGGAACTACAAAACGTTCCGAGGACTCGGTCTTTTCCGTGATATTGGAGTAGGCCCTGGTAAGGAGGCTCTCGTATGAATCCGTCATAGTGATATATAGTAGGGCGTCTTCCATCCAAAAGACTTTCCACCTTTCCAGCACCAGGGCCCGCGGTTTGATCTTCGGTATCGGAACGAAGAGATAAAACAAACAATGGGAATGAATATTGACGATTTTTAAAACTACCACCAGAAAATTTTGCCCGCATTAAAAAGAAAAAAGCAACCAAGTCCTGTACTGCTGTTATGCCTTTCGTGCGCTCTCGATCATGGATATGAGAGCCTTTGTTTTCTTGTCGTTCTCGATATCTTTCTGATTAATTTCTGCAATACCAAGGATACGCATTCCCCGGTTATTTATCCATTTTATGAACGTCTCTTCCATCTGGCCTGGCCTTCCGCCATGGGTTCCAAACGCCACGGCACGTTTTCCTTCGCACCCCTTCAGACCCTTAATAGCAGCGTGAATAACCGGTGTTGGTTTAAAGGCCCATACTGGCGATCCAAAGACAATAAGATCGTATGTCGAGACATCGATCACATCGGGTTCGATGGTCGTAAGTTCCTCCCCTCGTGCCATCTTGCACCAGCTCAGGAACCGGGTAAGGCGCGAATGTTTTGCGGTCTCGCATACTTCGACCAGTTTTGCATCATACACAGATCCGATGTGCTGGGCTACATGACGGGTATTCCCTGTTTCGCTGTGATAGATTACACAGATTTTCATCGTTAGACAATGTAGCTCCCCGATACAAAAAGGTAACATGACATGGTTCCAAAATTTTATTTTTTCCGGGATTTCTTATTTTTCAGAGAATAACTATTACCCCTCGATTATCAGGCACTGCTTCGTCGAGGGACTGATAAGAAACAGGGGGTTAATTGCAATCCTCGGTCATATTTTGCACCAACCATGACGAAAAGTTCCTCTCCGGGGGTCATACCCGGCAAGTCTCCGACGGAGAACCGATCCATTCAGAGAGTCGATCCTGGGATGATTTCCCGGGCGGTTACTGATAGCAGAACAGAGCATTCATCGTAAGCAATTTTCGATTAAGCGATAACACTCGCCAGAACAGTCCCGGTCCGGCAAAAACCTCATCCAAAATACGCCCAAATCGGGCTCCGTTTGCCAATCGGACGAACCCATTTCCGGGCGGAAACAAAATCCGGTCCACGCCCCGAAAAATTTCCCACCAAATCAGGTATTTTTTAAAATCATCCATTTTACGCAGAATAAAACCCTGCAAAATAGCGGGCCGCAAACGCCCCCGGTTTTCCGGACAGGTAATCGGAGGTTCCCGGAAAATCGGGAAAATTTCAGGCCCCGGGGAACTTCCACCAGACCCGTTCTTTTCCCCCCGGGACCGTTTGTTCTATGGTTGATCGAAATACGAGGAGATCTGCCTCCCAAAAGCGTACAATAAGGTTTTTTCCGGGGACGTTACAAGCGAATCAAGTCAAACGAAGCGCCATATGAGATTTCCCGGAAATTGTGGGTAAAAGTGCATTAAAAATTGCAGGCTGGCATGGTCCGGTCCCCTCTCCACTCCGGACCCTCTCCGTCGGAGAACGGGATTATCTGTGCCGCATCCCGATACCTTCCTTCCAGGTATCCGAAACAGCACCTGGTTTCCCTGAGCACGGGGAATTATGCGTTTTCTCGGTCGAAGAATTTCGTTCTCCGACGTGACCTTTTCTTTCCCTTTGCTCCAAAAAGGGGTTTTTTTCGATCCGGCCATATGATTCTATGATCCTGCATGCGATCCGCCCTCCAAATGCTGCTAATTAGTGTCTCATTTCTCCGACGTGAATTCCAGAATATTTCACGAATTATTACCTCATTTTTGTGAATTATTACCTCAAAGAGAGATCCCGGCCCGGGAAAACGGGTAATCCGGGCTCGTACAGAGCCCGGATTGGAGGTGAGGATAATGAGTCCCATCAATGGTGAAAAACCTGGGACAATCCCCATGATTATCTGCCCCAACGATAACCCGGAATCCTCCAGCAATAACCGCCATCCGAGAAGGCCAGGGAGACCTACTCCGCGAGGATCAACTTCGGGGACGCAAACGGAAACGGTGTCGGTACCGACACCGGGAAGTACAGCACGCTTGCCGGGTTCAATGCCAGCATCGCGGCCACACTCGGATCGGCACCGCTGGCAGCAGCCCACGCAGGAACACCGGCCCGGGACACCGACCACGAATCGTATTCTGCGACCCGGAAGTGCCGCGACCCGAACGGCGAGCGGCACTCCGTCGCCATCAGCCGGGCTTTGATATTGCTCACCTCATACTCGGACGAGGCGATCAAGATAAAGGTCAAGAGTTTGGCAGACACGGTCCCGGCACTCGCGTGAGGAGGAGCATGAATACCAAACGTATATCGAAGCATTTCCCGGCGCAGGACTGCTCGCCTGCGTGATCATTCCGGGCCTGCTTGTAGCATGGGACCGGGTGCTCGATCACATGGAGCCCGGAGGAAACGGGAAGTAAGAGGGAACAACGTTCGTATCGGGATCCCGGGTCAGATTTTCCCCAGGACTTTTTATTTTCCCGCGCAAAAGGATGGAAAAAATCCCAAGGCTAAAACAGCCCAACTCAAGACCGTAATATCAGTAAAAATTATTTTTTAAATTGGGGCATCATTGCCCGCACTTCTGCGCCGACTTCCTCAATGAGGTGGTCTTCATCAGCATTGGTAAGTGCGGTGAAGACCGGGCGGTTCACCATGTTTTCAAGCATCCATTCCCGGGCAAATTTTCCGCTCTGGATCTCTTCGAGGATCTCCTGCATTGCTTCATATGATTCTTCGCCGATGACCCGTGGTCCCCGTGTGAGATCGCCATACTGCGCTGTGTTGCTGATATATTTGCGCATGTTTGTAAGACCGCCTTCATAGATCAGATCCACGATAAGCTTGAGCTCGTGGAGAACCTCCAGGTAGGCCATCTCCGGCTCATAGCCAGCGTCAACAAGTGTCTCGAACCCGGCTTTGACAAGGGATGTGCATCCTCCGCAAAGCACTGCCTGTTCACCGAAAAGGTCCGTCTCTGTTTCTTCGCGGAATGAGGTCTCGAGAACAACCGCTCGTGTCGCCCCGATCCCTTTTGCGTAAGCAAGAGCAATCTCGTGGGCTTTGCCTGAGTGATCCTGATGGATGGCGATAAGAGCCGGAACTCCCTTTCCTTCTTCATATTGCCTGCGGACCATGAAACCCGGTCCCTTAGGCGCGACCATGATAACATCAACAGTTTCCGGAGGGACGATCTGGCCAAAGTGAATATTGAACCCGTGCGAAAACATCAGGACTTTTTTGTCCGAGAGATTCGGGAGGATTTCGTTTTTGTACACTGCACCCTGGTGTTCATCGGGGAGAAGAATCTGGATGATATCAGATTTTTTTACCGCCTCTGCAACTGACATGACCGTCATGCCATCCTTGACTGCGGCATCCCAGCTCTTTCCTTTACGGAGACCGATTACGACATCGAGCCCGCTGTCACGTAAGTTCAGCGACTGCCCACGACCCTGTGAGCCGTACCCGATCACAGCGACGCGCTTTCCTTTCAGCACGCCGAGATCAGCATCTGATTCGTAGTATTTCTTGAGCATAGGTGTTCCATTTTATATCTGCAACCCAGCACATAAATATGTTATAAAAAACTAAGAGAAAACGGGAAAACCATCTGGATGGGATGACAATTAAGACCACACACTCTGCCGACGCTCCCAATAGAACATTCGACCGGGTTCTTCCTGATGTTCAGTCAACAAGCCCCGATGTTCGGATCAATCTTACCCGCGTTGGTGTAAAAAATGTAAAAAAACTCGTCGAAGTCCACCGCCAGGGAAAGCGGCCGGTAATTTTTATTTCGAATTTTGACGTGTATGTCGATCTCCCGGGAAGCCTCAAGGGAGCAAACCTTTCACGAAATTTCGAAGTAATCGATGAAGTCCTCCAGCAGGCCATCGACGGGGATGTAAACGAGATTGAGAAACTCTGCAGCGCCGTTGCGCGAAAACTCCTCGACCGGCACGAGTACGCAGACCGCACAGAAGTCTTCATGCGCAGCGAGTTTATGGTCAAGCGGGAGACCCCGGTAAGCCACACCGCCTGCCATGAAGTTGTCAAGGTTCATGCACGGGCAGTTGCGCGCCGTACGTTCCGCGATCCGATTGTCCGCAAAAGCATTGGTGCGGAAGTAACCGGTATGACGGCCTGCCCTTGCGCCCAGAACATTATGAAGGAACGGGCGAGCTATGTACTCCAGAATCTCGGCCTCGATCAGGATAAAATCGACGAATTTTTCAGCGAGGTTCCCATGGCAACCCACAACCAGCGCGGGAGGGGTTTCCTGTGTATTGAAACGGATGACGACCAGCACGTTGATCTGGAAAAAGTCATCCTCATCCTCAAGGAATCGATGAGCTCCGGCATCTACGAACTTCTCAAGCGCGGGGATGAAGGTGCAGTTGTTCTTGCCGCGCATAAAAATCCACGATTTGTTGAAGACTGTGTCCGCGAGATGGCAAAGAAAGTCCTTGCTGAATTCGAGTACCTCTCCGGCGATTCCGTGGTGACCATCAAGCAGACCAACGAGGAGAGTATCCACCAGCACGACGCGTATGCAGAACGCCTGGCCACCATTGCCGAATTATTTGACGAAATGAACGCAGATAAGAAAGATCTCTGCTGACCGGGCCCGGAATTTACAGGATTTTTAATACCATAAAAAATTTTTTTGAAAGGATCGTCAATTACCGACGGATACCTTGCGGAAACTGGCCGGATAAAAATCAGTTAGTTAAAACGGATCTGTTTTTCTCATTATCAACTCCCGCAAACGGATAATAAAGGTTATAAAACCTCTGGTGTAAAATAGAACTGAACGTACTTTGTACGGTCAATTATCTCTAGAGATGAGAGAGGTATAGAGTTCATTTTGTACAGCAATTTGAACAACTCAGAATAATATGAGGCGATAATATTGTCGAAAGTTGTAGAGATTTCCCCAACCACAAGACATGAGGGACACTCAAAGCTGGTCCTGAAGGTCAACGACGCAGGCATCATCGAGACGGGTAACTGGTGCTCCATTACCCCGGTGAGAGGAGTTGAGAAACTCGCCGTCGGTAAGACCCCGGAACAGGTGCCAAAGATTGCATCCCGTGTCTGTGGTATCTGTCCGATTGCCCACACCCTTGCAGCGACCGAGGCGATGGAAGCATCCATCAAGTGCGAGATCCCGAAGGACGCACTTATGCTCCGTCACATCCTCCAGCTCGCAAACCGCTGTCACAGCATTGCACTGCACGATATCCTGATCCTGCCCGATTTCTATATACCGGGCACCGAGACCAAGATCAACCCGTTCACCGCAGAAGAGCCGGTCCGCACCGTTGCAAAGCGGATCCAGCGCCTCCGGGAGATCGGGCAGACCATCGGCCAGATCGCAGGCGGTGACTGCATTCACCCGCGGAACACCCGCGTCGGCGGTATGTACCGCAACTGCTCCGAGCAGGCAAAGACCAAGATGTACGACCTTGCGAAGGAAGGACTCACGCTTGCCCACGCGCAGGCAGAGTTCATGATCGCAGTCATCCGCTCCTACCACAAGAGAGACTTCGTGGACGTTGGCGGCATGAAGGTCGCACTCCCCAAGACCCTTGGTTTCCACGACCAGGGCTACCTTGCAACCCACGCATTTTACGGAAGCTCCAGCATGGAAGAATGCCCAAGCTGGGACATCAACCGGTTCAAGGAAGCACGGCCATGGGACTGGTACATGGGCGAGATGACCGTGGACCTCGAAGAGCCACGCTATCCGATCGGTGGAACCACCAAGGTCGGCACCAAGGTCAACCCCCAGATGGAAGCCTGCACGGGTATTCCGATGTATGACGGCCAGCCCGTTGAAGTAGGTCCCCGCGCCCGTCTTGTCGAGTACAAGAACTTCGACATGAAGGGAACCCAGGGCCAGAACATTGCCCGTGAGATGGAATACCAGGACTGCTTCTACGAGATGATCGACTGCATCGACGCGCTCAACACGAGCGGCAAAGTTGTTGCTGACTACATCCCGAAGGGCGACGGCTCACTCGGCTGGGCATCCAATGAAGCTCCCCGTGGAACCGATGTTCACCTTGCACGCGTCAAGGACTGGAAGGTTCAGTTCTTCAGCATGCTCGTCCCGACCACCTGGAACTTCGCAACCTGCAGCAAGGCACTCGAGGGTGCACCATGGCAGCTCGCAGAAGTCATCATGCGTGGGTACGACCCCTGTGTATCATGTGCAACCCACATGATCGTCGTGGATGAGGACAACAAGCTGGTAGCTCAGAAGCTCATTCAGTAAGTGTGACCTTTGCCATGCTGTTTCAGGAGATCGTGATTGCAGGGTGTGGAAACCCCCTGTTCGCCGATGATGGTTTAGGACCAGCTGTAATCGAGAGGATCCAAGAAGAGCATACACTTCCCGACAATGTATCAGTAATAGATGCAGGCCTTGGTGGCCCGCACTTTATTTTTACCCTGCTCGACCCGGAAGTGACGAAGAAGCTTATCATTGTCGATATTGCCGATTACGGCGCGGAACCGGGGCAGATCACCAAACTGAAAGTTGAGGATTTGCCACCGGGAGCCTATCGCGATGCCCATTCGTGGGATCTCGCCGAACCGCTCCAGAGGATCAAGGACCAGATCGAAATTACGATCATCGGAGTCCAGCCGGCAAGGGTTACAGCTCCGGAGTTTGAGGAAGGCCTTTCCGAGGAACTCGAAAACGCAATTCCGAAAACGATACGGGTAATACTGGAACACATAGGAGTGGATTATGGGACTACTATCAAGTGTCTTCAAGAAGAACGTCCCTGAGGAACCGCCGAAGGCGGCACCGAAGGCTGATGTAGCACAAAAAGCGGATACAACTAAAAAGGAGGTTAAGCCTGTGGCAGACAAGATTACAGTAGGCTATACACACCTGAGTGGGTGTACCGGATGTACCGTTGCCTTAGCAGACAACTACGCCGGATTGTTAACGCTCCTCGACCGATATGTCGACCTGAAATACATACCAACACTTGCAGACGCAAGGCATGTTCAGAAGGTCGATGTTTCATTCATCGAGGGTTCAGTTTGTATCAATGACAAACTCGCAGTGGAAGAGCTCAAGGAAACCCGTGAAAAATCGGCAGTCGTAGTTGCCCTTGGTGGCTGCGCCTGCTACGGCAACATCACCCGGTTCTCCCGCGGTGGCCAGCAGAACCAGCCGGCACACGAGGCATACCTGCCTGTCGGCGATGTCATCAAGGTCGATGTGTTCATCCCCGGATGCGCACCAACCCCGCAACTGATCCGGAACGTTGCGGTCATGGCATACCTGCTCCTCAAGGGAACCAAGGAACAGAAGGATCTCGCAACCCTGTTCCTCAAGCCACTCATGGCAGCAACAGAGAACACCAGCGCCTGCTTCTGCGACCTGATGACCAAGGTTATCAACCAGAGCCTGTGCATGGGATGCGGCAGCTGTGCATCATCGTGCCCGGTCAATGCAATCACCATGGAGTACGGAAAGCCCCAGGGTGAGCGCGACCTGTGCATCAAGTGCGGAGCCTGCTACAACCAGTGCCCGCGCAGCTGGTACAGCTTCGATGTTGTCGACAACTATGAGGCGATCAACGAGGCCATAATGGCGGCACTCCAGTGAAGGTGATTGAAATGGGAGCAGAACTCGGTAAATACAAACTTGCTGTCTCAGCACGGAGCGCAGACAAGGAAGTCCAGAAGGTCGCACAGGATGGCGGCATCGTCACCTCGCTCTTCGGATTCGCCCTTGAGACGGGAATCATTGATGGAGCTATCGTTGCAGCATCCAAGGAATGGGCTGCAAAGAACCAGGAAAGAATCCTGATGGAGAACTCCAACTTTGAGATGGCTGAGGCATGGAGACCATACCCTGCAATCGTCTACAACAAGGCGGAGCTTATCGCAGCAGCAGGAACCAAGTACAACATCAGCCCGAATGTTTCCTTAATCAAGGAAGCAACCCGCAGCTTCGGTCTCGACAAGGTCGGTATCGTCGGAACACCCTGCCAGATGCAGGCAATCAGGAAACTCCAGCTGTACCCGATTGGTGCCCGTGATGTCGGCGCCAGCATCGCTCTTGCGGTCGGGATCTTCTGCATGGAGAACTTCCCCTACCAGTCCATCCTCCAGCTCGTGGAAGACCACGCAGCAATGAAGATGGAGTCTGTCAAGAAGATGGAGATCGGCAAGGGCAAGTTCTGGGTATACGGCAAGCGCGGACAGGTCGTCCAGCTTCCGCTCAAGGTTACCCACAAGTACGAACAGCCCGGATGCCACGTCTGCCTCGACTACGTTGCAAACCTCGGTGATATCTCCACCGGCTCGGTCGGCAGCCCCGATGGCTGGTCAACCGTCTTCGTACGCTCGAAGATCGGTGACGATGTCTGGGCAAAGGCAATGGCAGCCGGCGTCTTTGAGACCAA
This sequence comes from uncultured Methanoregula sp., assembly GCA_963666355.2. Taxonomy (GTDB): domain Archaea; phylum Halobacteriota; class Methanomicrobia; order Methanomicrobiales; family Methanospirillaceae; genus Methanoregula. The sequence goes on along the minus strand of CAXXCP010000009.1, from coordinate 28,656 downwards.
GGCAATCGAGAGTGTCAAGCCCGGCCTCGAACTCGTGACCAAGCTCGCAAACGAGAAGATCACGAAGAACAAGGCAACCGTCGAAGCTCGCAAGACCTTCGGTGTCGGCAAGGGACTCAGGATTCCCTACATCTAATTTTTTTTGTCCGTAATTTTACCCGGTTCAGCGGTTTCTTTTCCGTATATCCTCGTTCATATCGATCTATCCCGTTACAGCGTTCCGGGAAAAATTGTCGATCCGTTCCGTTTCTTATTAGGTAATTTCAGGCAGCTGAATTATCCACAACTCTCGAAGGAAAAATGCTTCCTGCCTTATGATCTTGTTCTATAAGGTTTCCGGCTGTGGGCCCACACGCAAAAGAGCAAAAACGCTGTGCAGGGTTTCGGAAACAGTCACAGAGATCACAACTGTGGTATCCCGAATTGATTTTACACATATAACCATTTCTGCGCATAGTTCAGAATCCTCTCCGGGGGTAGACGGTACCAGAATGCGTTATAAGGCTCATCGTAATCGAGACTCATGTGAGGTTTGATGACATTGTGCCAGTGAACAATTTTATCGACAGAACCGAACTTCGCGATCCTTCGTTCGACTTCTCCGAAGAACCGTTCAATTTTGCCGTTCGTTTGAGGGTGTTTTATCCTGGTTGGGATGTGTTTGATGTTGTGATGAACAAGAAACTCTCCGAATTTATGATGGGCCTGTTCACGGTTCCGAGCTGAAACGAATTGTGTACCGTTGTCAGTAAGGATCTCGCGGGGCGTACCGTACATCTGGAATCCCTGATTCAGAACCGTGAGAGTGTTCTCGGTAGTTGGAGAATCGAATACCCCGTAGCAGGTGATGAGGCGGGATGAATCATCCATGAATGCGATCAGCCATTTCTTCGATCCATTAAGTTCGAACTCTTTCCAGTCTCCCTGCCACATCGACATGGAATGAGTACGTTCGTACCGAACATATTTCCGTTGTTGCCGTTTTTTCATGTTGATCTCCACCAGACCGTGGTTCAACAATACCCGATAGATTCGATTATGCGGGATATGGATCCCGAGTGTTTCCTCAATCTTTTTCTCCAGATGGATTGGACCAATGTTGTTGGATTGATAGGTTTCGAGGATCAACTCTTCTGCTCGATCATCGATGGCTTGGGGCTTTCTTCCAGATTGCCTGAGTACCGGATATTCTCCCGATTCTCTGAACTGGTTGATGAGCTGATACACTCGTTGACGGGTAATCTGGAAATACCGGGCAATCTCAACAACGGGTTTCTCATTTACCCATTGCTGAATGATCCTCTGGATATCCCGATTCGATAATTTGCTCACATCGATATTTACATGTGATGTCAAATGATTTCGGGATAGGACACACAGAGATCACAACAAAAAACCATAGGTAGAACAAGAGCCGGCTTTGAGCACCGCGGCGAGCAAAAATTCCGAAAAAGGAGAACTAACGAAGTTATAGCAGCTTCGTCTCTTCCGTGGGTTTTGGGACTTTAACCACGAGCACCCGGAACAATCCGGTACTCTCATTTGTCCACGTGTGTGGGATCCGCGCCGGACTTTCAACAAGCATGTCCTTCCCCACCATTTTCTTCTCATCACCAATCTCGACAATCCCCGTGCCTTCAAGGACGTAAAAGAAAACGTCGACCGGTGTGATATGTTTCTTCAGCGCCTCACCGGGCTGGAGCGTAATGACAACCACCATCGCGTGGGGTGAATCATAGACCTTCCGGGCGTCCACGTGATGCGGGTTCGGGCCGGATATGACTTTGGAAACATCGGTAATTTTCATTTTTTACCCTCACATTGTTGTTCATCTGGAGCGGGAGGAATAAAAGGATATCCGGATCAGTTACCCGGGCTGACTGCTTTTCCCTTTGCACGACACCTGCGACCGGGTCTGATCCGTCATCCCCGTAGCAGGAAAAGATACAGCTCTTCGCTTGACCAGGTACCGGCGTTTCGGGGGGTCCGATGGAGAAGTGCGCTCGACCCGCTCGATCTTGAGAACAATGAAAGGAAACTCGCGGAACGGCCCGGATTCCAGCCTTCGCAGGAATCCCGAGATCGAGTTGTACTCGAAAGCGGTCAGGCCGAACCGGTCGCAAAGTTCGCGCACGGTAATCCACCGTTCATTGGCATTGTTCTCCTCCATGAACTGTTCAAGCAGTTCAGGAATACCGGAGTATTTTCTCATACGATCACATCATGGATTCTTTTAAAGAACCGGTAAATTGATTTTTCCGGATCAGGATTCCACCAGCGTTACAAGGTTCTCCATGACCTTATCCACCGCTTTCCAGGTTGGCGTATCAGCATGACGAAGAATATACGGACGCCCCTCATCCCCTGCTTTCACCATTGCCGGATCAAGCGGGATAGCGCCAAGGAAAGGAACACCAAGTTCCCGCGCCGCTTTCTCGCCCCCGCCTCTGCCAAACAGGTCGATGGTATCTCCGCAATGAGGGCAGATCATCCCGCTCATGTTCTCGATGATCCCGATGACCGGCAGATCCAGTTTCTCGATGAATTTCACAGCCTTTACCGAGTCGAGAACTGCTACATCCTGTGGCGTGGTGACAATCACGGCGCCCTGAACATTCGGGGCCAGCTGGACAATGGAGAGGGCTTCGTCCCCGGTACCGGGCGGGAGGTCAACGATCAGGTAATCGAGTGCCCCCCAGTTCACGTCCGACAGGAACTGCCCGATTACCGCCATCTTCATCGGCCCGCGCCAGATGACCGGCGAACTTGTATCCGGAAGCAGGAACGCCATCGACATTACGGATAGTTTCCCGGTCACGTGGACCGGTTCCATGTGTTTTTCGAGAACCGCCGGTCGCTGGTCCTCAATGCCCAGCATCTTGGGAATATTCGGACCATGAATATCGAGATCAAGAAGTCCTACCTGCCTGCCATGAGCAGCGAGGGCCGAGGCAAGGTTCACGGAAACGGTTGATTTCCCTACCCCGCCTTTACCGCTGAGGACAAGAATGACATGTTTCACATCGATCTTTGCCTTCGGCGGAAGTCCCTTTGGTGTGCTGGTCGGTTGCGCAGATGCGCACGTGCTGCAGTTCTCGCCCGGTTCGGGTTTATCATGTTTTTTTGCTGTCATGGTATCGTGTGCCTGAAAGTATATTCGTGCGGTCGTTTGCGGTTGTTCAGCCCCGGCGTTCCTCTTCGGTAACCTGCGCAAGGATTGCTGCAGTCGGCCCGATATCGATTATCTTCCCGCCCCGCATCAGGGCGAGCCGGTCGCAGATATCGCGGACAAAGTCCATGTCGTGCGAGACTACAATAAAGGTCTCGTCCATCTCATCGCAGGCGTTCAGGATGGAATGTTTGACATCCTGCTTGGTGATCGGGTCCATCGTACCGGTCGGCTCGTCAAGTATCACGAGCCGGGGCTCCCGGATAAGAACCTGCGCAAGAGCTACCCGGTGTCGTTCGCCATCCGAGAGCTCACCGGGATACCGGTTCAGGATCTCCCGGGACTTCTCCTCGGTGAACCCGGCCATCCTGAGGGTTATTACCGCTTTTCTGACCGCGAGCTCCTTGGGGAAATCCAGGCCAATCGAATCGGTAAGGTTATCGATAACCGTCCGATGAGGGAAGAGATCATATTCCTGGTGAAGGAGCCCGATATATTCCTTCGCCCTGCCGCGCTGGTCGATCCCGGGCTTTGTCATGTCCACCCATTCGTCACCGATAAGGATGTTCATCTCACCGCTCGTCGGCTCGATAACTCCAGATATTATCTGGGAGAGCGTGGTCTTACCCGCCCCGCTTTTCCCGATAATACCGAAAATCTCTTTCTTTGAGACATCGAACGTGACCGAATTTACCGCCTTCACGACGCCGCGATCAACTGAGACGTACTTTTTGATCACATCCCGGGAGGAGAGTATCTTCTCTCCCAGTTCTCCCGGGGACGGCTCCTCGAATTGGTGGTAATCCTTCGCAAATGCGCGGATAACAGTCTTCGGGGATCCGATTGTTGCAATCTCTCCATCTACAAGCAGGATTGCCCGGTTCGCCATATCCTCGATAACCTGCGAGAAGTGGGAGGTGACTACCATACCCATCGTATTTTTCTTCGCTGCTTCAATCAGCATCTCGTGGACGAGCCGGGCGGTCTCGGGATCGAGAGTCCCAGTTGGTTCATCTGCAAAGAGCATTGCCGGGTTCTTGGCCAGCTGCCGGGCAAGAACAACCCGCTGCTTCTCACCGCCCGACAGGTCGCGGGCGATGGGCATCATCCGGTGGGAGAGTCTTACCTGATCGATGAGATCTGCGGCACGGCTGATGGCATGTTCCTGCGGGTAACGGATGTCGTCGAGTGCATGCAGCACGTTCTCGATCACCCGGTCATCGCCATACAAGGCGAAACTGCGCTGGAACATGATCGCAGTCCGGTTCATGACCCGGGATTTCATGCCATTGGACTTCTCATCCCAGAGATCGATATCGACCGACACGAGCCTGCCTCCGCATTCAGGACATTTTCCTCCCGACCGGCTCTGGACATCCATGTAGGTGCAGTGGTCGCATGCAGCCATGTGATAGATGATCGAGCCTTTTGTTGGTGGTTGTTCAACGCCGCGGAGGAGATGCATAAGCACGCTCTTGCCGGCACCGCTTCTCCCGATAACACCAATGATTTCTCCCTCTGGGATCTCAAACGAGATGTTATTCAGGACCCGGGTGTCATTGAAGTCCATGCAGAGGTCATGTACACTGATGAATGGCTTTGTCATTGCTCGTGTGGAATTATTACGCATATGAGCATAAAGATTTAAGGATCGGTACAAGAAAAGATGCAGGTACAAATATGACCGGACGAAATGTACCGGACGTGAATCAGATAAAAACCAACCGACACCAGGGCTTCTCCTCTTCTGCTACGGCAACCCGGCAAACATGTATCTTCAAACCCTGCCGGGCTCCGGAAATGGCTGATCACCAGACCGTTATTTCTTCGGGCATTTCGGGCACCGGCCTTCAGCTGCCTTTGTACAGCCGGCTATCTCAATTCCCTTGCCATTAACAAGAGCATCTGCAATCTTGCGCCGGGCTTCATGGAGATCGCGCCACGCGGTCTTGCGTGACACCCCGAGTTTTTCCGCAGCCTCTTCCTGCTCAAGGCCTTCAAGATCAATGAGCCGGATCAGTTCGATCTCATCCGGCTGAAGGGAGATGCCCTGTCCTTCAGCCTCAGGACAGCAACAAGGCTTGTAGCAACGGGACTCTGAGGCGCCCGCGATGGTACGCCGCAGGCGCGGTCTTCCACGCCTTGAACACCCGTTCCCTTCACCGTTCTCATCTGGTGCCATTACCGATCCTCTGTATACAGGATTATACCCGGAATAGTATAACATGCTTACCGGTTCCTAAGAGACAAATCCGTTGGCATGGGAAGATGGTGGCTTCTTTGTGCCGGGCGTTCCTGCACAAGATATTTCCGGATGAGGCGATGAGGCGGGACCGTATCCCGTAGCTTTTCTATTCGCGCAACCTTGTACCTGCAGGAAAAGAACGATCCATGGTTGATCCTTTTAAGGAAACCGGAAATTGCCGGCCCATCAGTTTCAGGGAGCTGAAAATACTCGCGGATGTCCCTGACCGTGATCCACAGCGCCGATCTCCCGGATTCTTCCATATACCGGGCCAGGAGTTCAGGAATATCCGTACACCGGGAGAGAGGCATTAAGATCTTCCCAAAAAAAAAGGATTTCTCTAATGACACCGTGGGTCATGACCGCACGGGGTGCGGGCCTTTGCATCCTTGCCGGATCCACAGCAGCAGGTGTTGCCGAATTTTAAGGGGGACGTGCAGGAATCCCGGTGGCTGATACCCGGCTGGTGGTCTTCGTGGGTCTCACCGCATGCGCAGGTGTGTTCGGTCGTGGTAGGCATTGCATCAACGGAATCTTTCTTTCTGTTGTCGGTTATGCGGGTCGTTTGTTCTGACATAATGTTTCCCTAGGTTTTTGTGAGGGTATAATGACACATATGCGCATAAATCATTTAAAGGATCGCATTCATACACGGATCCGTTCACATCACCGAATTTGCGAAGGTGATCTGCGCGGAACGAAGAGTTGTTAATCATTGCGGATTTCACCTGCAATCACCGGAATCAACCGGCTCGCAATAACAGGGAAATTCCTCTACATCCTTCATCTCAAAAGCCCCGCACACATGTCACCGCATTTCAGCTGAGCAGGAATTGAGCTCGCCGATCTGACATTTTTGCGGAGCATCCGAAAGAAGGACCTGTTACCTGGGGGCCGTTCTTCGGAAAAAAAACCACAGGGCACCGATAAGATGCCCGGTACAACCAATGATCCATGATGCCGGCGTGAGGAATGCAACAAGACCGATACAGCTCAAGGCTCCCAGTGCAGGGACCAGCGAGGGATATAACCGGTATTCCTCTGGCAGGCGAAGTGCTGCGATGTTGGCAATCAGGTAATAAAGCAGCATGGCAAACGTGCTCACCGCAACGACCAGCGCGAGATCAGCAAGAAGGATCGCTGCAATCATACACGCGCCGGTGATGAAGATCGCGTAATACGGTGTACTGAAGCGCGAATGGATTTTTTCGAACAGCCGGGGAAGGTCGTGGCTCCGGGCCATCGAAAAGACAATGCGGGATATTCCCATAATTGTTGTCAGCAGAACACTCGCCGTTGCCATCATCGCACCGGCCGATACCAGAAGAACAACCCCGGGATTTCCGGCAATCCTGACAGCATCTGATAGTGGCGAGCCGGAACCTTCAAGGACATGGGAACCGGCAAGACCGATTGCGACAACACTAACGAGCAGGTAGACGACGGTCGAGATCCCGAGGGCCAGGTAAATCGACCGGGGAATCGTATGTTCCGGGTCCTTTACTTCTTCGGCCATGATGGTAATCCGGGCAAACCCGGTGTAGGCAAAGAAGATGAGGGCTGCACCGCTGATGATTCCCGTCGATCCTTCCGGGGCAAGAGGGCTGAAGTAACCCGGATGGAAAAAACCCAGCCCGAAAGCGACAAAAAACAGGAGGATCAAAACTTTTGCCGTGACCAGGATATTGTTGAACTCGATCGATTCCTTGAGCCCGACAAAATTGATGGCAAGAAAAAACAAGCAGATTACCGTTGCGATAATTTTCACCGGCACGGCCGGGAAAAGGGATGCGAAATAATGGGCAAAACCAAGCGAGACCGCGGCCCCGACAAAGATATTGGAAAAGATCCATATCCAGCCGGCCATGAACCCGGCTAAGGGAGAGATAAGTTTCTGCGCATAGACATAGGTCCCACCTTCACGGGGAAGGAATACCCCAAGCTCGGCCACGCTCATCGCGGATAAGACCGCTATTACCCCTGCAATGATGATGGAAAAGATCATCGCAGGGCCAGCGACCCCGGCAACAATTCCGGTGACAACGAAAATACCGGAGCCGATGATCGCGCCGATGCCAAGAGCAGTTGCTCCGAAGATACCGATCTCGCGTTTCAGCGTTTGGGTGCCCGATCCATCCGGCTGCATGGGTGTCAACTGAATCATGCATCCCGGGAAATATAGGTATTGGCTGGAAAATACGGATACAGGGGTAAACAGGAATGCCTATGTAGGATCCGGTGCCAACCTGCAAACAACACATATACCCAACAGCTACGGTGAGACCCATGACCTGGACCATTAAATCCTATACCGATGCCGTTACCTTCCACGGGCATGCCTGCCCCGGCCTTGCTCTCGGCTACCGGGCTGCACAATACGCGATGGACGCCTTGCGGGCTGGTCGGTCTGATGATGAAGAACTGGTTTGCATAGTCGAGAATGATGCTTGCGGGGTCGATGCGATCCAGGTTGTCGCCGGCTGTTCTGTCGGCAAAGGTAATTTGATCCTCCGGGACTTCGGCAAGCACGCGTACACGTTTATTGACAGGCGATATAACCGGGCCATCCGCCTCGTCCAGCAGCCGACGCCCGTGGTCGAGCGGATTGATCCACAGGTCGTCGCACTCCGCCCAAGGGTCATGAGCGGGACGGCGACAAAGGAAGAGCTTGCGGAATTTCACCGGCTGCAGGAAGCGGTCATTGATAAGATATTGGCAATGCCGGTTGATGACCTGTTTATTATCAGGGAGATCGAGCCCGCTATTCCGGAGAGGGCCCGGATATTCCGGTCTGTGCAATGTACGAATTGTGGCGAGATGGTCGCAGAGCACCGGGCCCGGGTAAGGGACGGGAAATTTATCTGTATGCCCTGCGCAGGCGAGTACAACCGTGGCTGGTAATACTCCCTGAAAATAGGAAAAAAGTTATTTTTTAATCGCTTTCTTGACTTTCGCCATTACATCCGGCGGGATCGTGTCCATCTTGTGAGCACTTTTCGCGTGTTCGGCGATCTTCTTCATCAGTTCGGGCTCTGTGGGGGCGTTTGCCTTAAACTCACAGGCCATGCCGATATCCTTGCAGGCAAATGATGGCATTTTTTCTCACCGCGGGCTCATTCTTTACGCTGTTATTTATAATTATTTGGGACCACCGGATACCGTCGATTGCAATCATGCCGATTGTGAAAATCCCTCTTTAATTAGATTCCGGATATTTCACGACAGAAGGATGGCTACCGGATATGCACAGCATGGCTCTGTTCGGGTAATTGAGAGGGGTGAATTTTTTGCTCAATTTCAGTACTTCACTAATTTTTAGCCGAGGCTAATCAAAACCGGCAGATCTAAATAGGCAGCGGGCGCCGCATATGGCAAATAGACGACAATTCACCCGCCGAATAAAGAATGAGATCCGAGCAGAAGATTGTTCCGAAATAGCAGTGGATGCAATCAACCGGAATCTCACCATTTCCATCAACGGAACACTGAGACAAAAGACCCTTATCCAGTCACTTGTTGGGATGTCAGCAACCAAACTATCCGTGCATTCCATCAATAAGGCCGGAGAAAAAGTCCCGTGTGAAACGTCAGTCAGATACCATTTATCGAAGGTGGATTTAGAATCGCTTTTCGAAATACAATCAAAGATCCTCACCTATTCAAACGATCAGATCCTTGTTCCCGGAAAATCGTATCATTTTGCCATAGATTTCACCGACGATCCTTATTATGGCGAAATTATCGAAGCGAACAAAGATTACGTCCTCAAGAGTAAAATGAAGAAATCAACAACCACATTTTACTCGTATGTTTCGCTCTCCATAACAACAAAAGGTCAACGGCAGACCCTTGCAGTTTTCCCGGTGAAGAAGGGTGTGTCAAAGGTCGAGTACATCCGGAAATTTTTGGCCATAATCCACAACGCAAAAGTGAACACCCAAGTACTCTGTCTTGATCGGGGATTTTACTCAAAAGATGTGTTCTCATTTCTCCAGAAGGAAAAGATCCCGCACATTGTTCCGGTGAGAAAACACGGCGAAGAACTCAAGAAAATACTCCGGGGAAATCATTCCCGGTATGCACAGTATACGATGATGGGAACTGGCGAACCTTTTTCTCTTACTCTGGCAATTGATGTCCAGTACCTTCTGGGAAGGAATAAGAAATACGGGAATGTGAACCTGGGTTACGTCGTGTATGGTATTAACTGGAAACCCCGTCGGATCTACCGGGTCTACAAGAACCGGTTTGCGATCGAGTCTTCGTACCGTATCCGGAATATCGTGAAAGCAAGGACATCCACAAGAAACGTTGTGATCCGGTACCTGCTGACGATAATCTCTTTCCTTCTCAAAAATATCTGGGTCTCTCTTCAATGGATGTTCTTCTCTAAGGTTCAACGAGGACCAAGAACCGTTGCTGAAGATTTGTTCCGTTTCGATTTCTTCCGGCTATTGGTCTGGGAAGGGATTCGGAAAAAACTCAAATTTGTCTCATTTGTTTCTGTTCTTCGACCGTTTGGTTGATCAGAGGTTGAGAGTATTGATGACTTGCCAAAATTCACGGAGGTAAATTTAGAGAAGTACTGGGGCTTGAAGCATATTATTTCGAAGTTGCCCCGGCAACCGGGCAAAAATACATCCCGTACCACCGGATAAGGCTGATCAGGTATGCCGGTGTCACCGTATGGGAACGCCCGGAACAGCTCCGGCCGGAACCGGTAAGAAAATAATTCCAGCCCGTGGATCTCACGGGCCGGCTACCCGCGAAGACAAAACAGTTTTCGCGTGGATGGTATACATACAGATCAATAAACGGGAAGATGGCTGTGACGATTGTATTCTTTGTTATTATCTTTGTACTCATGATGCTCACCGGGAATTATTTTCCCGCAGGCCAGGACCACCCCTCACCTGTTCCCCCGCGAGACCCGGCCGGGTCAGTTCCGGGATCCGTACCGGTACAGGCCCGGTATGAACCCGGTGAAGTGACGTTTCGGTGCGACGCCGCAATCGCGGGTGCGAATACGATGCTCGACGCGATCGCTGCGACCCCGCCGGAAAAACGGACGATTGAGAATACGCTGCTTGCGTTCGAGCAGACGATGGCCGATTTTTCCGATAAGACCATGCCACTCACGCTGACGGGATACGTGTATCCTGACCCCTCGGTCTCGGCCGAAGGTTCCGCATGCGAGCAGAAGATCGGGGCGTTCAGTGTCGGGGTCTATGCACGCCGCGATCTGTACGATGCGATCCGGAACGAGACCCCGCGGAATGTGGACGATGCACGGCTCGCAAAGATGACCCTGCGGGGGTTTATCAAAAACGGCCTGGCCCTTCCCGATGACCAGCTCGCAAAAGTCCGGGAAGCAAAAGAGCAGCTCACCGTGCTCGAAAACCAGTTCTCAACCAACCTTAACACCGACAACACCACCCTTGAGTTCACGGCAGCTGAGCTCGCGGGCGTTCCGGCCGAAGCCCTTGCCACGTTTTCAAAGACCGGCACCGGGACATACATCGTCACCACCAAGTACCCGGATTACTACGCGGTGATGCAGAACGCAAAGTCCGGGGAAACGCGGAAGAAAATGTACTCTGCGTTTGTCAACCGGCAGGCCGGGCCAAACACACAACTCCTCAAAAATGCGATTCTCCTCCGGCAGCAGATCGCAGCCGGGCTCGGGTACGCGAGCTGGGCGGACTACCGGCTCGATGGGCGCATGGCGGAGACAAAGGAGAGGGTGATCGACTTCCTCGCAGCGCTCAAGGATCCTCTCAGGAAAAAGACGCAGGATGAGCTCGCCGGGCTACTTGTCGTGAAGAAGGGGATCGATCCGGGCGCGACCGGAATCGATCCCTGGGACGTTGCGTATCTCGAAGAGCAGGAAAAGATCCAGAAGTATTCGCTTGACAACGAGAAAGTCCGGAAATATTTCCCGCTCGACCGGGTGACAAAGGGTATGTTCGAGCAGTACGGCCCCCTGTTTGGCATCCGGTTTGTCGAGGAAGTGGACGCACCGGTCTGGGCACCGGGCGTCCGGCTCTACCGGATCGAGAACGCATCGGGAATCGAAACTGACCGCACACCGCTCGCGTACATGTACCTCGACCTCTATCCCCGTCCCGGGAAGTACGGTCACACGATGATGTACCCGCTCACGAACGGTCGCGCGCTCAATGGAAGCTACACGGTCCCGGTCGCGGCGATCATCGGCAACATGCGGGCACCGAACGGCGACATTCCCTCGCTGCTCACGCACGATGATGTCGACGGCCTCTTCCACGAGTTCGGCCACGTGCTGCACCACACCCTGACCCGGGCCCCGTACGCGAGCCTTTCGGGCACGAACGTTGAATGGGACTTTGTCGAGTCGCCCTCACAGGCGCTCGAAGAGTGGATCTGGCAGCCGCACGTAATCGAGGCGATATCCGGCCATTACAAAACCGGCGGGAAGATGCCCGCCGGAATGATACAGAAGATCATCGCGGCCCGGGATCTGGGCATCGGGATCACGTACTCCCGGCAGCTGATAATCGCGAGCGAGGACATGACGTTCCACACCGCGAAAGGGCCGGTGGATGTTACAAAGATTTCCGATGCAATGTACTTCGACATCATGGGACTGCGGCCGATCGAAGGCGGCCACGAGCCCGCGACGATCGGACACTTCATGGGCGGGTATGATGCCGGGTACTACAGTTATCTCTGGTCCAAGGTCTACGCGCTCAACATCTTTGACCGGTTCAGGCGCGACGGGCTCACGAACGCGACGACCGGCGCGGAGTACCGGCACTGGATCTTATCGCAGGGGAATATGCAGGACGGGACGGTTTTGTTAAAAGGGTTCCTGGGGAAGGAGCCGGGCGTGGATGTGTTGTACAAGCGGCTGGGGATTGAGGGGAAGGGGGCGTAACCCGGCCCTGGCCTCGATCAATTTTTACGAAATAAAGAATATCGAAAACCTATGAAGGTAACGTCCGAAAGATTTGTGTTGCTTCTATTACTGTATCAGGCACTTCTATCGTGATTGCATATTCGTCATCCGGCTCGAACGCCGCTCCGCTCATTACAATTGAAAAATGGTTATTTCCATTCCGTCCCCCGGTAATGGAAGCTGTTCCGGAAGGCCCGATAAACGGACAACCGCCACCAGGGCAAAAATATGATCGGCTTGAATAATATTTGATTTCGGTTCCGGCCGGAAGGTTTGTACTCCCGGTAACCTTGAAAATTCCCTTAATAGTACCGTCATCAATGGTATCGACATCGATCCAATAATCCAGGCGTGCGGGCAGATCCGGGGACATCAAAACCCTGACTTTTACATACGGGATTCTCTCGGCATCCAGAGTCTTAATCAAATGTTCTGCCAGGATAAGTCCACTGGTGTTTGCGATCTGATTCAGGCAGAAAATTGTCAGTTCTCCGGATCCATCCTCGTACAAACCCGGCTTTTCCGCGCTCAGGGAAAAAAGTACTTTGCGAACAGCACATCCGGTTGTGGCATTGATGGTCACGGAAGAATAGTGTCCCTGGCCCCAGGATCGAAATCGAGATAGACCATATCTGAACGCTCCGATGAATCAAGGCTGATTTCATGCCGGCTTTCAAGAACGCTCTTTATACTGATCCCAAGTTTCGCATGATGTTCTGAATTATGGGGGGAGCGCAGAATTCTTTCGCGGATCTGAACAGACCGGTTGTAGACCGCTATCACGTCCGATCCATCGTCCCGTTGCAGGTGCTGAAAAACAAGTACCGGATCTACTAACGCTGACCGGTTTATCTCCCGGGTTTCCATAAAGGAATTGTTAAAATCTTCGGAAATATTTTGCTGTTTCACAGTAATTCCCGTTCTTGGTAACGGTTCGGAAATAGTTATCATTCCAGGGATTTGTTTTTCAGGAGTCTTTTCATCGGGTTGCAGGAGAGAAACAAGATTAAGTGCGAGTATACCGCAGGCAAAAAAAACCATCAGCACGATGCAATATCTTACTAAGGTCGTCATTGATCACCATTCTCGAACCCGGAAAATAATTCTGGCGATAAGTGAAAGATCTGTTGCTCTCATTCGTATTATCGCGATGGGAATGTGTACCGATTTCAACGCAGACTGGATAAAAAATGATGAGCACACTTTAAGTCCGCCCTCTTTGCATACCTATTTCCCGCACCCGGAAATATATTCCTGAAGCGAGGTGATGGCGAATGGATGCAGTGCAGGAGCCGCAGGAATTTTCTGAAGCACAAGCCGAATCCTGCGCTGCGATCCGGAAAGTCGCCGCCCGGCTCGGGGTCGCCCGGACCAAGGGGGAACTCGGGAAGATCGTCGCCCGCGAAGTCCACACCTATTCGCTTTTCGATCTCCAGATCATCGGCGGCCGGCTCAACTGCGAGATCGAGAAGCTTCCGTCACCGTACCGGGAGAACATCCGGCCGTACTTCCGCGAGCAGCTCTTCGGGGCACACCACCGGCTTTTATCGATGGAAAAGAGCGGGGCGTTTGACCGGCTGCAGCACGCACCCATCACGGAGCCGGACCGGTTCCGGGATTTCTGCGGCATTCTCGATACCGGGTGTTTCTCGTGGGATGACCAGAGCGAGCGGAACGTATACTTCCGGAACCCGAAGAACCGGCTCTTCTATTATCTCATCGCTGCGTTCACCATGTTCGTGCTCGATGGGCCGGGCCACCCGGTCGGGATGCCGTTTCCCGGAGGATTCACGGTCGAGAGGCGCGGCCCGGATTTTTATTGCCTGATCCGGGATAAGGAGAAAGAGATCCCGTGGTCCATCTGTAACTTCTGCCCCGCAAAGCAGAGTGAAGAGGGATAATTCGATCTCCCGATAAAAACGTTATGGTTTTTGAGGACTGATTACTACCGGCCCTCCCATTCGCTGTGACAGCCGGTTGTAAAAGCCAGCGGTGCACGGCATTTCATCATATTTATTACCCCATCTTTCAAGAAACACTTCCTTGTATGAGAAACGCACTCATCATCCTTGCGGTAATTCTTGCCGTGCTTATCAGCGGGTGCACAACCCAGGCCCCGGCAGCAACGCCCCCGACCGTATCTCCGGCTGCAACCCCATCGACTTTTTCCGGATCAGCACCAGCAACGGCCAGCACCCCGGACATGACCGGGTTGTGGTCAGGAACTGCAGACGGGTATACCACGCTCGATGGTTTTACCCACTACCCGACGACAATCTTCAACATCTCACAACAGAAAGGGCAGGTATTTATCGGCCAGAAAGAGTATCCGAGAACTGACGGGAAGACCTATTACGAGAACATGACGGGAGTTATAACGACAAACGGGGAATTCTACGAGGCAGACAGTAATGGAGGCTTCTCGATCGGAAAGCTGACCGGTCCCGATTCCCTTGAGATCGTGTATCTTGAAGAGGGAAAAGATACAAAAGCTATCGTCATCCACCTCACCCGGCAGAAAAAATAAGGCTCCGCCAATTTGGCATGAAAATCTCAAACCCAGTACTTCTCTAAATTTACCTCCGTGAATTTTGGCAAGTCATCAATACTCTCAACCTCTGATCAACCAAACGGTCGAAGAACAGAAACAAATGAGACAAATTTGAGTTTTTTCCGAATCCCTTCCCAGACCAATAGCCGGAAGAAATCGAAACGGAACAAATCTTCAGCAACGGTTCTTGGTCCTCGTTGAACCTTAGAGAAGAACATCCATTGAAGAGAGACCCAGATATTTTTGAGAAGGAAAGAGATTATCGTCAGCAGGTACCGGATCACAACGTTTCTTGTGGATGTCCTTGCTTTCACGATATTCCGGATACGGTACGAAGACTCGATCGCAAACCGGTTCTTGTAGACCCGGTAGATCCGACGGGGTTTCCAGTTAATACCATACACGACGTAACCCAGGTTCACATTCCCGTATTTCTTATTCCTTCCCAGAAGGTACTGGACATCAATTGCCAGAGTAAGAGAAAAAGGTTCGCCAGTTCCCATCATCGTATACTGTGCATACCGGGAATGATTTCCCCGGAGTATTTTCTTGAGTTCTTCGCCGTGTTTTCTCACCGGAACAATGTGCGGGATCTTTTCCTTCTGGAGAAATGAGAACACATCTTTTGAGTAAAATCCCCGATCAAGACAGAGTACTTGGGTGTTCACTTTTGCGTTGTGGATTATGGCCAAAAATTTCCGGATGTACTCGACCTTTGACACACCCTTCTTCACCGGGAAAACTGCAAGGGTCTGCCGTTGACCTTTTGTTGTGATGGAGAGCGAAACATACGAGTAAAATGTGGTTGTTGATTTCTTCATTTTACTCTTGAGGACGTAATCTTTGTTCGCTTCGATAATTTCGCCATAATAAGGATCGTCGGTGAAATCTATGGCAAAATGATACGATTTTCCGGGAACAAGGATCTGATCGTTTGAATAGGTGAGGATCTTTGATTGTATTTCGAAAAGCGATTCTAAATCCACCTTCGATAAATGGTATCTGACTGACGTTTCACACGGGACTTTTTCTCCGGCCTTATTGATGGAATGCACGGATAGTTTGGTTGCTGACATCCCAACAAGTGACTGGATAAGGGTCTTTTGTCTCAGTGTTCCGTTGATGGAAATGGTGAGATTCCGGTTGATTGCATCCACTGCTATTTCGGAACAATCTTCTGCTCGGATCTCATTCTTTATTCGGCGGGTGAATTGCCGTCTATTTGCCATATGCGGCGCCCGCTGCCTATTTAGATCTGCCGGTTTTGATTAGCCTCGGCTAAAAATTAGTGAAGTACTGAGCCCAAAAATCTCCCCGCCACCGGCGCACGAGCAGTCGGGCGGAGCCCCCCGGTCCACGTAGCAGACCCGGACGTTCGGGAAATCGAACCGGGCATCGTGCCGGAATTTCAGGAGAAGTTCGTGGCTCTTTTAGCATCGCGGTGCCTGCCTCCGGTAGCGTTTTTAGATCTCGCAAGCTGAATCAGGATTTGCCCGGGCGGCGCGGGCAATGCTGGCGATGTATCCCATTCGTCCGGCTTAAATTCCCGGCAGCGCAATTTTCTGCGACGTGCATCGGTGCCCACGTGCCTGCCGGCATACTTCCTGGGGGTGGCGGGACATTCCTCTCCCCCGGGTATTCCGCACTCACACCATGATGGCTTGGCATCCTTGCTCCGGTGGCAGACCTTGCGTTTGCAAAATGGCCAGGGAAATTTTTTGCCGCGCGCGGACCGGTTGCTCATAAGGAAATGTACCGGATATTTTTCTCTCCCCTTCACACACGTAAAAACCGGCGAACCGAGAACGGGCGGCAGCAGATCGACGTCCTGTCCGGGCCACTCATTACTTCCTGCATGCCCGGGAACCTGGAGAGGCGGGTGAAGCCGGAGAGAGACAAAAGTGCGATGGCGATGACCCGTGCGTGAAGATTCCTGTGACGCAACGTCTGGTGCCGGCTAAACCACGCGGATCCTGACAGAATAAATACCGGTCGTGACAAAACCGGATGGAAACAGGAGTTCCATGGATCACATCCGAAGTGCGTTTGATTCGATCGCGGGGCAGTATGATGCCCAGCGGAAATGGATTATCCCGGAGATGCAGGAGTTTTACGGTGCCGCCGTCTGGGCTGCAGGATGGCCGGGCAGGTCACCCCGGATCCTCGATATCGGTGCAGGTACCGGGCTTCTCTCTGCCCTGATGCTCGAAAAATATCCTGACGCGTGCCTGACGCTCCTCGATTTCTCCGAACAGATGCTCGCGGTGGCACGCCAGCGGTTTGCGGGCCGGAAGAGTACCCGGTACATCACGGGAGATTACCGGGACACAGACTTTTGCCAAACGTACGACATCATCTGCTCTGCCCTCTCGATCCATCACCTTGCCGATGATGAGAAAGCGGCGCTGTATGCGCGTATCTTTTCCACCCTGAAGCCTGGCGGGATTTTTGTCAATGCCGACCAGGCCCGGGGCGAGACTCCCGCACTTGACCGGATGTTCAAGGAGTACTGGGACGCGTTCCTGAAGACCGGGCCCCTTACCGACGCGCACCGGGAGGAAGTACGGATGAGGCGGGACACGCTCGACCGGAACGCAACCCTGTCAGACCAGCTCGGCTGGCTTCATGACGCCGGGTTCTCAGACGTGGATGTTATCTACCGGAACCGGATGTTTGTGGTGCTGACCGGAAGTCGGCCGGAAAACTCCCTGTAATCATTCCTTTGCTGAAAAATTCATCGACCCGTTTGGATCCACGAAATGAAAACCCGAAAAAATCTGGTTTTTCGTACCTTTTTCCGGAAACCTGTACCATTTTTCTGATCTTTTCCGGCTCTTTTCCGGCAGCCATCGTGATTTTCGCGGGAATATCAGCCCTGTTTTTTCGGGAATTTGGCATGAAAATCTCAAATCCGGAAGGAGGATAAGGTCAACAATCCCCCCTTCCGGAATCTGATTCCTTCAACACAATAGCAGCCTCATTCAAAATCTTCAGGATTTCACCGAGAGTAGCGATAACGGGAATTCGGACTTTGACCGTTTTCGCTGAAGGATTTGAATCCCCATTGGCCTGATTAAAGAATTCATCTTGAGTGATCAAGTGCCATATGATGGTTACAATCTTCCTGGCCAAAGCGACAATCGTTTTACCGGTTCCAATAACCGGCTTTTTCCGGTCATAGAACTTTCGGAAAACCGTATTTCGGCTACGAGGATCCACCTTGCATGCTCTGAACCACGCTTCGTGATAGAACCGGTTCTCAGTTTGTCAGCAGACTGGTACACATTTGGAACTATCCCTAACCAGCTTGCAAGTTTGTCGCCAGTGGAGAAATCCGAGAAATTCCCGATTTCTGCAATCAAGGTTACAGCGGCGATATTGCCAATTCCGGGAACGGATTTGAGAATCTTGAGTTCATGTTCAAAAGTCTCATCGGCGAACTGAAAAATACAGTCAGTAAGATCGTCAATCTCATCATTCAGACATTTCAGGAGATTCAGGCAGTGTTTAAGCCGGAAGATTGCTTCCGGTGAAATCGTTGTCTGAAGGATTTCGTCGAGTTGAGCCGACTTTTTACGAACATTAAGAGGAAGCGTTTTTATGATTTCGGTCATCGGCATTCCATCGACAATGCCCCGAAGGATTCGCAATCCGCTCTTTCCAAAAAGATCGGTCAGCACCGATGAGAGCCGGAATAATTCCGAATCCAGGATATGATGGATCTCATTTTTTATGTCGGTTCGTTTCTGGACCAATTTGTGTCGGAGTCGCACAAGGGATCGAAATTCCCGATGGGTCTGGGCAAATATCCTCGAAGGCCGGATCATTCCCTTCAAGGCCTGTTGGGCGATAAGTTCTGAATCCACTTTGTCGGTTTTCTTGTGGGAAAACATCTTGATGTCACGGGCATTCCCGACAATTACGGGTGTATGCCCGTGCATCATGTCGTAGACCGGTACCCAGAAGTCACTCGTAGACTCACATGCGACCACGTCACATTTGTTCTTAATTGTCCATTCTTTGAGCGCGAACAGACCGGTTTCTGTACGTTCAAATCGCCGCTGTTCTTTGTGCCCATCATCGGTTAGTATCGTGGCTAAAATGAATTTCTTGTGAAGGTCCAGACCAGCAGATACATGAATTTGTTCGGTCATAGTTGATCTCGAATTATGGGCAGATCAATTGCCTTCCTGGCCAATTTGGCATTCGCGATCAAGTCGCAGTACGGCCTGCGATGGCAATTTAACGGTTAGTTTTTTTCCCAGGATCGCATCCTAAAAATTCGACAGCCTGCTCTGCCCGTAGTTCAAAATGAGTTCTTACCACTTGTTGATTTTCATGGGTAAGGCCTGTGACCTTCAGGTCTCATCGGTGTTTTTTTCATTCCGGAGCGAAACAAAAAAAATAATCGGACGAACCCGATCAAAAAAACAAACAAACACGTACGTCCCATCGCGTCATCCGGACCGGAAAGTTCCGGTTCCGTCATGCTTATGGCAATCATATGGGTCCGGCAGGAAGGGATAATCTCCCGTCTGTCCCTCTGCCCGGCTTTCCCCGTTTTTGAGTCTCCGTCGTGGGGCCGTATCCCCGCCGTAAATCCGCCTCCATCCCGCGCCCTTTTCTCCAATTTGACCCCGTATTATTTTTATCCGGCACATCGGTAAAATCCCCTTAATCGCGTTCCTGTGGCATTTCTCCGCTACCGATGGGCAAAAACCCATTTTTCGGGAAAACGTGGCTCTAAAGCCCCGCTATGACGATCCGGAAAATCGTCCGATTGCAAAAAGGAGCCCAAATCAAGGACTTTGCAAATCCGGGCGTTTTACGGGGAGATTTGGATCCAATCCGGGCACGTAACGGGCCCGGATTGGACTTACCCTTTTTTGTGGATCTCAGGATTCCGGCTCTTTTGAATGCCTTCCGAAATTCAAATCTCTCCGACGTTAAAAAAAATATTGTTGCCTGAATGGGTGTTAAACGAATGCAAGAACATTTTACCGCGGTCATTTTTCACCGGACAGAAAAGGCCCCCCGGGTCCCGGGAAGATCCTCCGGGCCCGTGTTACGATTGAGCATAATGGTGACCGGCAGAACAATCCCCACCATGATGGTCGTAAGGATCGAAGGCATGGTCCTGATGGCCGTCTGGACAACCGTAATAACATTGCCGGTTACCGGGGAGAGCCGGTCGCCGGTTTTAAATTTCCTGAACGATCCATAATCGGCATACTGGAGCCGGGAGAAGATGCGTGCGGAAAATTCCCGGTACAGGTAAATACCCAGTGTCCCCCGGACCCGGGCCGAGAGATAGTTCGAGAGCGCAGAGACAAAAAAAATCCCGGCCATGGGGCCGCGAGGAGCGGAACTAAGAGGGAAGTGTTCTTCGCGATAAGGACATCATCGATCAGCGACCGCATGATAAGCGGGCTGAGGATCGAAAAGAGCATCCCGGAGAGACTGAGAAGAATGACCGCGGTGTACATGAACGGCCGGGTGAGGCAGATCTCCCGGAGGAACCGGTTGTAGCCGGGGTTTTCGGATGGCGTAGGGTGTGGTGGAGGGTTTCATAGAGATGGTCTGGACACGTTTTTGTATGCGGCAGGGATCAAAGAGATTTTCATTTTGTCCGGCCATGATGCGCTAGCCGGCTGTTCCCCGGGATGACCTGCACGTAACGTGAAGGGAAACGATCTCTTCACCCGGTAATGATCCGCGGGTGCAACCTGCACCCTGCCGGAGAACGGGCAGATCAATGACAACTAATTTTTTGTGCGGGCTGAACGGATCCTGCCCAATGTCTAAATACCAGAAAGGAATATCGGGAGCCGGTATACGATGCAGTCCAGGAATATCTCCCGAAAGGATGCAGGCACAGTCCCACCGTTCTTCCGGAGCCGGTACCGTTGGCCGAAGATGATGATTATCGTCAGTCTTGCTTTCATCGTTCTCCTGGTTCTTCTCGTGCCCACCGTGACCGCTCACACCGCGGAGCAGATGGGGATAGCTCCCGACCAGTACGACTAGGGAATTCCCCTCTACTGGCCATATCATGCCTTTCTTATGACAACGGGCTTTGGCCTGCTCTTCACCGGTTTTGTCGTCATGCGGTTCCGGAAAAGTCCGGACCGGTATCGCGTTCACCGGATCCTGCAGACATCCGGTGGGGGTTCGATCCTGGCCGAGCTCATGGTTGGTGTCTTCATGGTCAGCGTATCGGGTGCCCCCCATATCCGTTACCGTCACGATCTGCTTGGTGCCGTGATCGTTCTCCTCACCACGGCAACGCTCGCGATGGGTTACGTGATTATCCACGGGCGGGCCAACAAAGAACTTTCCCCGGCTCACCGGTGGGCCGGGAGGACGTCTATCGGGTTTATGGCGATCAACATCGTGCTGGGAATTTCCATGATGACGATGGTGCTGGCACAGTGAGCGGTTTTCTTCATTGCGGGCCGGGCTTTCCGGGTGGAGATCGAATTTTTTTTGACTGAAGATCTTTTGCACGAGCCGGGTCGCGTGGTTTACCGCGTTGTTGTAATTGTTCGTTTGCAACCGGCGGTGGCAAAAAGCGGTCATGAAGGGATATGAGCATGGGGCCGGGAAATACCGGGAGCCGCCGGCACAAAACCGCCCGATACCCATCTCCTCCCGAATGCCGGGCAGGCAGAGGGGCAGTCAGTCTCTAAAAACATACGTCCATGCATCACATTTTTTCTTTTCCAGGATTTTTTTTGCAGGAGACCCCATCGGCAAAGCGATGACCGTGATTTTTTTTTGGCCGGGATTTTCTTTCCGGCCTGATGTTGAATCCGTGAGAGCGTGGCGAAACCAAAAACGTGCAACCCGATCTCTTTTCGCAAAGAAGATACGGGGGAAAGGCAAACGCGTACTTGTCGGAGAATTATGGAGTGATTTGTTTGGACGGAAACGAGGATCGATACATGTGTACGGTTTGTGGATTTACGTATGACCCCGCGCTCGGTGATGAGGAAGGGGCAGTCTCACCCGGTATCCTGTTTGACAACCTGTCGGGAGACTGGGCCTGTCCGCATTGCGGCGCGGATCGGTCTGATTTCGTGAAGCGGACCGGGTAAGTAAGGATCCCCGGGCGCGGATCACCTGCCAGTGGTTTTTTTTGCTCTGGATTTTTTTATTGATACCCGGGTTCCGGCGTGTTATTTTTTATCTGTGCATGGAGCAGCACGTACCTGCTTTTGCCCTGATAATCGCGCATGGTATGGCAGGGCGAGTATACATGCAACCGGACAGGAAATGAATTGCCGGGCTCTTCATGCTCCGCAAACCCCACACAGGCAACATGCCCGGGTGCAAACATTTTTTTTCTTTGAAAATCGTAGGATGAATTGTTTTTCCGGAAAACAAGAACTGAGGATTACCCATGGTGCGAGGCGGAAAAGGAAAAGAACGTCAGGGCGGAAAAGATACAGGACTGCGGGCAGTACCGGACCGCCGGCCAAAGAGA
Source organism: uncultured Methanoregula sp. (assembly GCA_963666355.2). Taxonomy (GTDB): domain Archaea; phylum Halobacteriota; class Methanomicrobia; order Methanomicrobiales; family Methanospirillaceae; genus Methanoregula. The sequence goes on along the minus strand of CAXXCP010000009.1, from coordinate 6,268 downwards.
CCGCAGCCTCATGATTTTGAAGAAGACCCTGACCGGGATCCCCTGAACAGTTTCGATGACCGGGAGGATGTCGTTGACGATGAATACATCTGGCCGACATACGAGGAAGATGAAGACGATTAAAAATTGAAAAGACGGTTGAAATCCCTTTCTTTTTTAAAAGACGCTTTTTAAAATCAGCATATCCGTGAGGGCACGAACCGGAAATACCCCGGAAAAAAAAGCAGCCTGTAATCCCGGTCGGTTACGGGACTTTCAGGTACAGTGTATACGAGGATTCAACTCCCCGTGTTGCATCGGCAGGTCGTTTCAGGATTGCTGAGATCTTCTGTTCGCCCGGTGCAGTTGCCTTGATTGTCCAGATGTGTGTCCCGCTTGCCCCCATGCCATTGGTCGATATCGGGGCATGATATTCATCGCTGACAATCGTAAGGCCGGGGGTTACCGTCATATTCCAGTAGTAACCGGTCCCAAGGTTCTCATCGAGCGTCACGTACATTACATCATTCAGCGGAAGCGTGTGGAGGATCTTGTTCTGGCTCTCTGTTGCAAGCGTTGGCGTTGCAGTCCAGGTCGGCCCGGCGGGCTGTGTCGCTTGCGGACTCACGGGAACGGTCGGCGTTGCGGCAGCCGCACTCGGGGTTGGATGTGTTGTCTTCGAAATACATCTGGTGCTGAATCCTGCAACAAGGAGGAGAACGCAAAATACCATAGCAACGTACAAGTTCTTGTTCATAACTTACTCAAACCTCTGCTATTCTGGTAATTTTTCAGCCATCGGTAATATGGGTTTACATTTTGTTCCCGTTTTTGCGGTACATTAAGGCTGGTGTATTCTTATTCACCGGGAAACCGGTTAATCGGAAAAAGATGAATGTTTCTCACGCGACCCGGGTCCCGGCGTGGAACAGGATCCGGTAATTCCCGGATGTAAACAGCCCCCCAAAAAAAAGTTCCTCGTTTTATCATCACGGCAGGACCGTACGCGTGAAATATCAGCGTTCAGCGGATCTCGTCCCAGAACCCGCGCAGCACGTTTTCGATCGTCTCCCGCAACTCCGGAATTGTCGCCGCCCTTCCCGGTTTGCATGCGTGTTTGCATCCCGGCTCCATCCCGATTTCATACAACGACCGGTTCACTTCAATCTGGATCCACGGGACTCCCTTATGCCAGTAATGGGCGTTTGTAATGAACCCCCCGGAGAAGGGATCGTTGATCGCAACACTGCCCGGAAGAGAAAATTCCCGGCTGAACCTGTCCGCCAGTGCCCGGATCCATCCGGGAGGACACGTGGTAATGCTTCCCGCATGCGGCTCCCCCTGTCCGTCGCCATTGTTTCCCAGGCAGATGCAGGGACGGGCCTTCCCGGCATCCTTCTGGCCGGGTAACCCGAACGGGAGCATTGAATGGCAGTCGAACGCGATCCGGACCGGCTTTGCGTCAATAAGGTTGTCGATCTCCTGGTGATACGGGAAGTAATGATCCAGCATGAGCTTATGGATGGTCCGGATACCGGGAACCTGATCCGGATGGTAGATCTTTTTTCCATCAGGTGTCTGCGATTTGATAATGCCATCCGGATCACGCGGGGGCAGCGGAAGCGGGGGGCGGTTGAGGTCAACGATCATCCGGCACAGCGGGGTATCGATCGATGCTGTGACACGATTTCCGAAATTGAAGATATCCCGGGTGAAAGGGTCGCAGTGGTACAGGAGTTCTTCATCGCTGAGCGCGAGATGCGGCCGGAGGTATTCCGGGATTTCGGTCCCCCCGTGAGGAATTGAGATCAGGAATGGACAGGTGTCGGTCACGCTAAGCAGCAGGCGATGATTGGAATCACGACGTACTTAACGCTTTTGGAAAAAGAACCGGATTTCGCAAGCTCGGTTATACAAACCAGGTCCGGCACAATTGCATGCACCACATCACCCGCTTTTCGGCACCTCGCTCACCGGGGAACCAGGGCCGGTTTTTTTATTTTCAGGATGTTACATTTTAAGAAAATTCCGTACCTCTCATTCGGGGAAAACCGCATCATTCTGGATCCTTTCCGGGGCGGGTTCCTGGATCATCTCCTGCGGAAGGAACCGGTATGCTCCTTTTTGTACGCGGATCTCGAACCGGGCGCCTTTCTGGTACGTGCCGGTCTCGGTAATGGTCATCCCGGTTGTTGAGAGGATCTCCCGTGCGAGGAAGAGACCAAGACCGGTGTTCCTGCCAAAGCCCCGGGAAAATATTTTCTCCTTGTCATACTCCGGGACACCGGTACCGTCATCCTCGATGGTGAGCACCAGGTCATCAGGAGTCTCAAAAAATCCAATCCCAGTACTTCTCTAAATTTACCTCCGTGAATTTTGGCAAGTCATCAATACTCTCAACCTCTGATCAACCAAACGGTCGAAGAACAGAAACAAATGAGACAAATTTGAGTTTTTTCCGAATCCCTTCCCAGACCAATAGCCGGAAGAAATCGAAACGGAACAAATCTTCAGCAACGGTTCTTGGTCCTCGTTGAACCTTAGAGAAGAACATCCATTGAAGAGAGACCCAGATATTTTTGAGAAGGAAAGAGATTATCGTCAGCAGGTACCGGATCACAACGTTTCTTGTGGATGTCCTTGCTTTCACGATATTCCGGATACGGTACGAAGACTCGATCGCAAACCGGTTCTTGTAGACCCGGTAGATCCGACGGGGTTTCCAGTTAATACCATACACGACGTAACCCAGGTTCACATTCCCGTATTTCTTATTCCTTCCCAGAAGGTACTGGACATCAATTGCCAGAGTAAGAGAAAGAGGTTCGCCAGTTCCCATCATCGTATACTGTGCATACCGGGAATGATTTCCCCGGAGTATTTTCTTGAGTTCTTCGCCGTGTTTTCTCACCGGAACAATGTGCGGGATCTTTTCCTTCTGGAGAAATGAGAACACATCTTTTGAGTAAAATCCCCGATCAAGACAGAGTACTTGGGTGTTCACTTTTGCGTTGTGGATTATGGCCAAAAATTTCCGGATGTACTCGACCTTTGACACACCCTTCTTCACCGGGAAAACTGCAAGGGTCTGCCGTTGACCTTTTGTTGTGATGGAGAGCGAAACATACGAGTAAAATGTGGTTGTTGATTTCTTCATTTTACTCTTGAGGACGTAATCTTTGTTCGCTTCGATAATTTCGCCATAATAAGGATCGTCGGTGAAATCTATGGCAAAATGATACGATTTTCCGGGAACAAGGATCTGATCGTTTGAATAGGTGAGGATCTTTGATTGTATTTCGAAAAGCGATTCTAAATCCACCTTCGATAAATGGTATCTGACTGACGTTTCACACGGGACTTTTTCTCCAGCCTTATTGATGGAATGCACGGATAGTTTGGTTGCTGACATCCCAACAAGTGACTGGATAAGCGTCTTTTGTCTCAGTGTTCCGTTGATGGAAATGGTGAGATTCCGGTTGATTGCATCCACTGCTATTTCGGAACAATCTTCTGCACGGATCTCATTCTTTATTCGGCGGGTGAATTGCCGTCTATTTGCCATATGCGGCGCCCGCTGCCTATTTAGATCTGCCGGTTTTGATTAGCCTCGGCTAAAAATTAGTGAAGTACTGAACCCGATACCGACAGCATCGCAAGCGTAATCGGGTACGCGGAGTTCAGGAACCGGTCCGAGCCGGGCCGCTATGTCCCGGCCCGGTGCGGCGAGCTGAATCCCGAGACCCGGTGCATGCTGGAACGGTACGGGCTTGAAGCGCCGGTCTTTATGCCATCGGTGGAGCCAAGACTCTCCGATATCGTATACAAACAGGTTTTTTCCCTCCCGCAGGAAGTCCCTACCGTAGATGTTGCGACCCTGATGGCAAAGGAAGGGATACGGAATGTTGTCATCACGGATGCCTCGGGAAAACCGGTCGGGATGGTCGGGGGAGCATGCCCCTCGCAGGCGCGTATATCCAGAAGATCCACCTCGCCGAGCTTGCCGTGACGCCCATCCCGGTGGGAACGTTTGCACGCATTCTCAGTGCCGAGATCATGGTCTCTGCACACGAGACGCTCGAAGGAAAGGTCTACATAGCGATCGATGCACTCCACGTGATGCTTGGGAGAATGACCCGGAAGGATATCGCGGTTGTCGGTGACAATGAACCGGCCCAGCTCGCGCTCATCTCTGCCGGGATTGCCTGCCTGATCATCGCGGATTGCGCACCGGTTGGTGAACGGGTTACTTCTGCGGCAAGCCACCGGGGGGTTACGGTCCTGTCGACCCCGCTCGATGCCTTTGGCGTGGGAAGGATTATCAACCTCTCCCTCCCGGCCCGGGAGGTAATGGATACACATGTTCCGGTCCTGACGTTCAATGACACGATCGCCCATGCACGATCGGTTGTCTCATCGACAAAGTTCCGGGCAGCCTGCGTCATCTCGCCGGACGGAAAACTTGCCGGGATCCTGACCCGGACGACCCTGCTTGACGATGTGAGGAGATCCGTTATTCTTCTCGATCACAATGAAGCCTCTCATGCGGTTGACGGTATCGGTGACGCAGAGATCGTCGAGATCATCGATCACCACCGGCTCGGTGCGATCAGCACCTTAAAGCCGATCAAATTCTTAAACGATCCTGTCGGGGCAACATCGACCATTATCGCGATGAAATTCTTAGAATCCGGTCTCTTCGCCAACCCGACCGGTTGCCGGGGCACTTTTCTCCGGGATCTTGTCGGATACGCTTGCGCTCCGGAGTTCAACTACCACCCACCAGGACCGGAAGGCGGTACGTATCCTCGCACCGCTTGCCGAAGAGGATCCCGTAGCGCTTGGGACCGCTCTTCTCGAACAGGGGATGGATCTCTCCGGATCCGGGCTCGACGTGATTCTTGCCCGGGATACCAAGCTCTTCGAGCTTTCGGGAAAGAAGTGTCACCATCTCCCAGGTGATGGTCCCGTCATTTGCGTGGAACCGGGAACGCGAACGGGAAATCCGGGCCGGTATTTCGGGGATGGTGGCAACCACGGGTTCCGATATCGTGCTTGTGCTCTTCACGAGCGTGCCGGATAACGCAAGCGAGCTCTATGGCGAAGGGGATCCCGGGCTGATCCGGTCCCTGTTCGGGGAAACGATCCCGGTACGGCTGGATGGTGTCATGTCCCGGAAGAAGGATTTCCTCCCCTAGCTTGGAGCCCGGCTCCGCGAAGTGACCCGGTCCTGAAATCCTTCCGTTATTTTTCCCGGTGAGCGCAACCGGTGCTTACGGTTTTCTTGTTGCTTCACCCGAACGTTTGCCGCCGGGTTGTGCCCGGTATCATAACCGGTATTGTACGCCAGTTGTACTGCAGAGAAATGCACAAAAAATCCGGTTTATCCGTTTTCAAAAAAAAATTACGATCGTTTTGCAAGAAGGGCAACGCCCATTACCCAAGGATAAGAGCGAGAAGGGTTATCCCGGCCGGAACCGGTGATCTCGTCGGCGCTGCCGTTGGTGCGGAGGTCATGGCCGGGTTGAGGGTTGCGTAGAGATCGATCGACTGGCCCTTGGACGGGTAGCTGCTGATAGCTCCGTGAAGGGAGTATATCCCGCCTTGGTGACCGTGAATGTCGTGTACGGGGTGCCGGTTGAATAGTACGGAACCGTAAGGGTCCCCGATGCGATGAGGCCTTTTACGTCATTCCCGAATGTTACGGTTGCACTATCGACATTTGCGTGTACAACGAACCATCCCTCATCCCCGCCAGCCACGCCGGTCACCGTTGGCTCTGCAATGGGATCAAGGGTTACGTAGATATCCCGGGTCGTTTCCTTTGCCGGGGTCAGGGGGAGCGTTCCCGTTGAGCTCTGGTACCCGGATCGCTCGACACGGTACGTTGAATACGGATTCCCGGTGGTGTAGACCTGGACGTTCAGGAGGCCGTTTGTGATCACTCCCTTGTACTCATTATCGAAATAGACCGCGGCCCCGTTTACATTACTGTGCACGAGATACCAGCTGACATCGCCACCAATGGTTGTCGGGTACGGGGTCGGGATAGTTGTCGGCACAGGGATTGGATCCAGGGTTGCATAAACGGATACATGTTCATCGTCGTTTGGCATCCGCGAAAGTTGTCCGACCCATTGATAGTACCCGGATTTTGATACCGTAATCGTATTGACCGGCGTACCGGATACCGATACGGCAACGGAAAGAATGCCACCGGAAGTAGTACCTGGTTGCGTCACTCCATCAAATTTCACTGTAGCCCCATCGACATTGGAATAAACATCGA
>CAXXCP010000008.1:0-94552 GCA_963666355.2 uncultured Methanoregula sp. | reverse complement strand
ATGAAGCATCTGACGGCACTTATCCAACGAGGAGAAGACGATACTCTGGAGTTCAAGGAGCAGTGGAATGACCATGGCCTTGAAGCGCTTGCCTCTTTCGTAAATACACAGGGCGGGATCCTTCTTGTCGGTGTCAAGGACAATGGTGCGATTATTGGATGGAACGTTGATGACCGGGCTCAGAGTGCCATCATCAATCAAATCGTTGAAATTCTTGGTGTTCACCCTACAGTTTCAATCCTACAAGACAATGGAAAAGCAGTCCTTGCTCTTGAAGTAAAACCAAGTGTAACGCTCGTTCCATGCCGGGGGAGAAATTACCACCGAGTCGGAAATTCAACACGGGAAATTCCGGCTCATCAACTTTGGCGCTATTTTGTTGAAAAACTCGGTGTGCAATGGGACAGTATAACGGATGAATATGCTCTCGATCTTATTGATCCAGCAGCCATCCAGCGATTTCTAAATTTTGCAAAGAGCCGACTCCCCTTTGCCAAAGATGACGATTCGGTTGAAGTTATTCTTCAGAAACTAGGCCTTATCCGAGATGGGAAGATAACCCGCGGAGCGGTCCTTCTTTTCGGGAAGGATCCACAGGCCCTGTTCACCAGCTCACAGATCCACATGGGACGGTTCAAGGACAATATTACCATTATCGATGACAAAATACTGAAAGGTAATCTCTTTGATCTGCTCGAAGGTACAACCCAGTTGTTCCGAACATATCTCCAGGTACGGTATGAGTTTGAAGGGAACTCACGGGAAGATGAGCCGCTATCAGCAATGCAGCGTCAGGAAATCTGGGATTACCCCCTCAAAGCCCTGCGAGAAGCGGTAATCAATGCCCTTATTCACCGGGATTATTTCCAGACCGGGGAAGAGATCCAGATCCGTGTCTACGATGAACGTGTGGTTATTACAAATCCCGGAACTCTCCCCGATGGAATGACCGTTGAGGAACTTAAGCGTGAAGGACACCGGTCCATGCCCCGGAATTCCCTGCTCGCCCAGGTATTCTATTATGGCGAGTTGCTGGAGAAATGGGGTACCGGGACCAGCCGTATGATCGCGCTCTGCCGGGCACAAGGGATACTTGAGCCGGAGTTTTCTGCAGGCCCCGATTCTTTCAGTGTTACCTTCAGCAAAGACATCTACGCGACTGTGGTATCCCGAATTGATTTTACACATATAACCATTTCTGCGCATAGTTCAGAATCCTCTCCGGGGGTAGACGGTACCAGAATGCGTTATAAGGCTCATCGTAATCGAGACTCATGTGAGGTTTGATGACATTGTGCCAGTGAACAATTTTATCGACAGAACCGAACTTCGCGATCCTTCGTTCGACTTCTCCGAAGAACCGTTCAATTTTGCCGTTCGTTTGAGGGTGTTTTATCCTGGGTGGGATGTGTTTGATGTTGTGATGAACAAGAAACTCTCCGAATTTATGATGGGCCTGTTCACGGTTTCGAGCTGAAACGAATTGTGTACCGTTGTCAGTAAGGATCTCGCGGGGCGTACCGTACATCTGGAATCCCTGATTCAGAACCGTGAGAGTGTTCTCGGTAGTTGGAGAATCGAATACCCCGTAGCAGGTGATGAGGCGGGATGAATCATCCATGAATGCGATCAGCCATTTCTTCGATCCATTAAGTTCGAACTCTTTCCAGTCTCCCTGCCACATCGACATGGAATGAGTACGTTCGTACCGAACATATTTCCGTTGTTGCCGTTTTTTCATGTTGATCTCCACCAGACCGTGGTTCAACAATACCCGATAGATTCGATTATGCGGGATATGGATCCCGAGTGTTTCCTCAATCTTTTTCTCCAGATGGATTGGACCAATGTTGTTGGATTGATAGGTTTCGAGGATCAACTCTTCTGCTCGATCATCGATGGCTTGGGGCTTTCTTCCAGATTGCCTGAGTACCGGATATTCTCCCGATTCTCTGAACTGGTTGATGAGCTGATACACTCGTTGACGGGTAATCTGGAAATACCGGGCAATCTCAACAACGGGTTTCTCATTTACCCATTGCTGAATGATCCTCTGGATATCCCGATTCGATAATTTGCTCACATCGATATTTACATGTGATGTCAAATGATTTCGGGATAGGACAGTCCAGATTGCTAATGGGTACATGCAAGGACCACAGGTTTCATCCAAGACAAAGCCATGCATGGTCCGGGCAATCTGCAATTAAATATGGATCGTTTATGGATCCTATCGCTCTGGACAGAATTTGTTCGTAAGAGTGACGCAATCATCGTAGTTTTATCTTGGTAACAGCCCGGATGATGACCATAGATACGATTCAGATTTTCTGCTGGACGGATACCTATGATGAAAGTAAAACCTCTCTATCTCCCGGCTCCTTACCAGGAAGCTGCACACTATGGTCGATTAATACTCCGTGATGGTACGACCGCAAACCTGCGCGTATCTCTTTCCGAGGATCGCGATGCGATGGTCGATTTTATCAAGGGATTGTCACTTGAATCACGATTGCTGCGTTTCTTCTCTCAATCCAAACCCGGCATGGAGGTCATCGATTCGCTTTGCGATTCATCGGAACCCGATGAAGCGATGACGCTTATTGTTTCCCGGACAATCGAAGGAAAAGATAAGATCATTGGCACCGCTTCGTACTTTGCGGTCAACAAAAAAACTGCAGAGTTCGCAGTTGTTGTCGATGACATGTTCCAGAAGCGGGGGATCGGATCGCTGCTCCTCGAGCGACTTTCGCTGCTTGCGATATCCCGGGGCTTTGTCAACTTCACTGCGGTTACGCATGTAAAGAACAAGCCGATGCTCGAGGTATTCCATAACTCAGGTTTTGAGATGACAAAGGAATGGGAGGCCGGCTATATCACACTTAAGATGACGGTGCTTCCCGAGCAGGAGAGCGTCCAGCGATCAGAAATTCGCGATCTGATGTTTACCACTGCATCGCTCCGGCCGTTCTTCAAGCCGGAATCGATTGCGGTCGTGGGTGCGTCCCGAAACCCAACGAGTATCGGGTACCGGATCATGGAGGCACTTGTCAGCAATCGGTTCCAGGGCCCAATTTACCCGGTCAACCCGAAAGCCAAAGTTATCTCTTCGATAAAATGCTGTCCTACCGTGGATGCTATCCCCGAACCTGTGGATTTGGCAGTCATTGCTGTGCCAAAGGAGCTGGTACTGTCTGTTGTGGATGATTGTGCCCGCAGGGGAGTGAGGGCGCTCGTGGTAATATCTGCAGGCTTTTCTGAAATCGGATCTGATGGCAAACACCTCCAGAATGCACTGGTACAGAAGGCCCGGGGCTATGGGATGCGCATCATCGGCCCGAACTGTCTTGGAATCCTCAACACGGATCCACTGGTGCGGCTCAACGCATCGTTCTCACCAGTATTCCCCCCGGAGGGAAAGATCGCCATGGCCTCCCAGAGCGGGGCACTTGGCCTGGCGATCCTGGCGCTTGCAAAAAGGCGGGACCTTGGCCTCTCCTTGTTTGTCTCGATTGGCAACAAAGCTGATATCTCGGGCAATGATCTGCTCCAGTACTGGGAAGAGGATCCCGGGACTGACGTTGTACTTCTGTATCTTGAAGCATTCAAGAATCCCCGGAGGTTTGCACGGATCGCCCGCAGGTTCAGCAGGAAAAAGCCAACTATCTGCATCAAGGGTGGCCGAAGCGATGCCGGCATGCGCGCAGCAGGTTCTCACACGGCAGCACTTGCCGGAAGCGACGTGCCGGTGAGGCGCTCTTCAGCCAGACGGGGGTCATCCGATCCGAGAGCCTGGAAGAGATGTTCGATATTGCTGCAGCGATGGCGTGCCAGCCGCAGCTCCGGAACAACCGGATCGGGATTGTCACCAATGCAGGGGGCCCGGGAATTCTCTGTGCAGATGCCTGCGAGACCAATGGCTTAGTCGTCGAGAGCCCGCCAGAAGATATTCAGAAGAAGCTCGCCTCTTTTCTGCCATCAGCTGCCGGTGTAAGCAATCCCGTAGATATGATTGCATCGGCACCACCTGAGCATTATCGCAAGACCATCGAAATGATGCTCTCATCAAACAGCATTGATGGTCTTATTGTCATCTATATTCCTGTCGGTCTCGCAGAGGACGAAGAGATTCTCAAGGCAATATCTGATGGTGTGAGCGATGTCAGGGCAAAGGACATCAAGGATAAGCCGGTTATCGCAGTCCCGATGATCTGGGACCGCGAGATCCTCCCCCTGAAGACAAAAGGGGAGACTATCCCGACATGTACGTTCCCGGAATCGGCAGCAAAAGTATTCAGCAGGATGTACGAATACTCCTGCTGGCGCAATATTGTCCCTGGTAATATCCTGGATTTTGAGGACGTCAGCTCACAGACGGCACGAGAGATATGTCAGCGCGCCATCAAGCAGCGCGGAAAAGGCTGGCTATCAGCAAGCGAAGTGATGACCGTTCTCAAGTGCTTCGGTCTGCCGGTTCCTGAAGGGGGAGTGGCGACAACACCCGATGAAGCTGTACGTATCGCAAATTCCATTGGCTATCCTGTTGTCATCAAACTTGACTCAACTGAGGTCGTCCATAAGACCGATGTTGGTGGGGTATTCCTCAACATTGACTGCGAAGAGGACGTGCGCAAGGCATTTGCCACGATGCAGGGCAATTTTATCAGGATTGGGAAACCCAATGCGATGGCCGGTGTCCTCGTCCAGCCAATGGTGAAGGGCGGCATCGAGGTAATGATCGGGGTTACCGAGGATCCCATCTTTGGTCCGCTTATCGCATTCGGGCTTGGAGGAATACATGTCGATATCATGAAAGATGTCGTCTTCAGGGTAACACCGTTGACCGATCATGATGCATCGATGATGATCCGTGAAATACAGGGATTCAAACTCCTTGAAGGATTCCGGAATTATCCACCTGCAGATATCAAATCGCTTGAGGAGATCCTGCTTCGGATTTCCCTCATGATCGAAGAGATCCCCAAGATAAAAGAGCTTGACCTTAATCCCATAAGTGCAATGGCACCCGGACAGGGATGTGTCATTCTCGATGCAAGGGTGCGGGTTGAACCATATTCGGAAGAACAGCCGATACGGTACAAGGCAGTCCCAACAGGGGAGTAAATTGCTTTATGTCTCCTCCTCAGGCAGTCCATTCCCGTATCCACGGCTACGGGATTGCCTGGAGGCCCTGATAATCTCCCTTTCCTGAATTAAGAATTAAGACTTGCGCACACTCCTGGAAAAAAATCAGATTACCTATTTTGGCTGTGCCAGCTATCCCGCGATAGCGGATTTGACAATCTCCCATTTTGGCATTATAGATTGAGATGTTATAGATGCCCGGGGGATGGACTCCCGCGTACGTAACATCCGTAACCCTGTTGTTTCGCAAGGCCGCAGCTTCCTGCCGGCGACACCCCCCGAGGCACGGGCTGAGCTGCTGGAGATCAAAGAAAAGATCAAGGACCTCATCTTTGGCGGACTACCGGAGATCACTTCTTCCGGGGCTTTTGGGAAGAGCAGCAGTAATGTAGTACTGCAGGAAAGCCGCGTGTGTTTTTTTTAAAATTTGCTCTGTAGAAAACCTCCATGACGAGAAATTGTAAGAACTTGTGGATGTTACAAACAATCATTTTCCCTGCGATTTCCTTTCTCTGAATTGAGAATATTCGAGCCTTTAGATCGCCACCGAACTTTCTTTTCAGGACAGAGAACTTGTTCTCGACAAGTTGTCTTCTCCGGTATCTGGTATCATCGAATTCTCCAGCCATCTCGTTTCGGTACTTTCCTCCGATAATCTGATTGTTCCAGGAACGGATCGGGATGATGGAGTCAGCGAGCAGTTCCTCCCGAACCTGACGATGAATCGCTTCGGAGTCGTATCCCCGATCCATAACGTAACACTCTGACCGTCGTATCTTGTGACATTGTGGGAGTAACCTGGCTGCATGCCGGGTATCGTGAACTCGGCTTTTCGAAGTGATGAATCCGGTGATCGCTTGTGTGTCGGTGTCAACCGAGATCGAAGTTTTCAGGAAATGTTTTCGGATTTTGCCGGTTCTGGCTGAGTAATAGTGACTCGAATATCCGCTGGTAAACCCGGACGAATCGACAGCGGTAATCGCAATTGGATCATCGTTGGAATAGAACAGACTCGTCGTTTTCCTGAATGCGTAGCGGAGGTACAGGGTTTTTATCCGACAGAAGAATTTCTGAAGAGTCGTGAAATGAGGGACGACTGATAGTTCCAACTCCTTTTGGATCGACTCCATGTCTCCGATATCTTCAACAAATTCGCGATAATGCTGATTCCGATAGTCTTTGAAGAGAATCAGGACGAGAAGTTGATACCGGGTGTAGATCTTTTTCGAATATTTACAGGAATACGGACTGAGTCGTATTGCTTTCACGATCGAAATCGCTGCTCGGATAAACCTGATATTCCGGCTCGTCGATTTCTTACTAGTCTCTGTACTTTTTGAGCACACACTCTAGTATGGAGACAATGTACCTTAGATCTTTCGGTCCATGGTGCCGTCGATTTTGAAGAGGTTTTCTACAGAGCAAGAATTTCCATAACTTGCCGGGCTTCATTACCGTCAAGCCCTGTCGTCGGCTCGTCAAGGATAATGATCTCCGGGTGCATGGCAACTACGCAGGCTATTGCAAGTCTCTGGCGCTCTCCCCGCGAGAGCCACCTCGGGTAAAGATCTTTTGTATGAGCAAGGCCGGCATTCTCAAGAGCCGCACGTATTTGATCCGCGTCAGCACCTTCCCCGATATTTTTCAGGCCAAACGCTACCTCTTCCCAGACCGTATCAGCAAAGAACATGTGGTCCGGATTCTGGAATACAAGTCCGACCTTACGTGCCAGTTCTGCGATCGGGCGGTTTTTTGTGTTCTCCCCCAGGATCATGACTTTGCCGCTTGTCGGGGTCAGCAGGTTGTTGAACTGCTTCACAAGGGTTGTTTTCCCCGACCCGTTTTCTCCGACAATAGCAACAAATTCTCCCGGACGAATGCTCAGGTTGATCCCGGTGAGGGCCGGAACCTCGCCATAGCTGTACGCGAGATCGACTACTTCTATGGCCGGGATATCGGGCTTTATCCCGGAAGAGAGCTCTCTCATATTTTCTGAAATGCCCGAGAAATCGGGTATGACAATTTTCCTGGCGCGTTCATCCGTGAGGATATCCGAAGGCTTTCCACCGGAGGTAATCTCTCCTTCTTCCATGACAACCAGGGTATCAACAATCTCGCAAAAATGGCTGTATTTATGTTCAACAAAAAGGATAGTCCGCCCCTGTTTCTTGAGGTTCCTGAGGATCTCCACGATCCTTACCGTCGCGTGTTCATCAAGTTCTGAGGTTGGTTCATCAAGAATCAGGACTTCATTACCAAGAGCAAGGGTCGCTGCAAGAGCACCCCGTTGTTTCTGGCCACCGGAAAGTTTGTGTGGAGCACGGTTTTTCAGTTCTGTGATGTGGGTCATTTCCATGACAGATGCAAGCCGGTCTTCAATCGTTGCCGCATCAAGACCCCGGTGTTCGAGTGCGGAAAGGATCTCCTCTTCAACAGTCGTAAAGATCATCTGGGCTTCTGCATCGTCAAAGACTATCCCAATCTTCCGTGCGAGTTCCGAGAGGTTTTTATAATCTGCGACATCCCTGCCATTGACGGATACATGCCCCTCTTTTTTCCCCCCGTATTCATGATGCAATATTCCTGCAGCCGCAAGGCATAGAGTTGTTTTACCGACACCGGATGGCCCGGTTACCATGACGCACTGCCCTTTTTTTAAAGAAAAGGTAAGATGGCGCAGGGCAGTCCGCGCCGCATGTGGATAGGTGTAACTTATCCTGTCAAGTTCGATCATTCCTGTCCCCTTGACAGCACCCGGCTGGAGGGAACGTAGAGGATCTGCACGATGATTGCATTGAATATCGCAGTAATTACAACAATCGGCACAAAGACAACAACAAAGCTCCACATATCACCGTTATATTTTTTCAGAACATTAGCACTGACAAAGATTATGGCAATTGCTGCAAATGAGAATCCACTGGCAAGGGTAGTGATAAAGGTCGTAACCGTGGGGGCGAACCTGGAACGATTTATCAGCAATGCATACAATGCAAAACAGACAAGGGCCCCGAGTGGTTCGCTTATCAGGTTTGCGGGCGGGAACATGGAACTCGATATCAGCATCGAGAGAAGACCGGCAACTATTCCTATACCCAGGGCTTCGTAAACTTTCGGCCGGATAAGAATTATTGCAAGACAATAAAATGCGATGATCATATTCGGCGTAAGCGGGGTATGCAGCATCGCCAGGAAATACCGGAGAATCGCACCAATTGCAAGAAGAATTCCTACTATCGCTATGTCTTTTGATTTCATGTGCATCACTTAATTACCAGATATCGGGGGTATAACGATCGGTTGACGCAAATAATGTGTTGCAAATTATACCTTGATGTATACTTTTGTTCATTTACCTATTAAAGCATACCTTTTTGGAAAGAAGGTGACCGGTAGCACAGGTAATTTTTCCTTCTTTTGGAGAGCTTTCCAATCAGGCACAATACGGAGAAAACCCGGAAAAAACGAATACTATGGTACATTATACCGATTGTGAAAAGTTGCAGATTGCAGTAAAGTTTATCGTTCCTTATCTTGAGATAAGTGAAATGACTTTCCAGCAGTCGGTTTAATGATGAGTAATAAGATTCATTACCAGCCTTCACCCTCTTGAACAGATAAGGAGATCTGTACATGCTGTTTACTCCTGGCAGTGATGATATCTACAAGGATGCTCTGGCACTTCATGCCAACAACCACGGGAAACTTGAAATCCGATCCAAGGTTCCGCTGGTTACAAAACACGATCTCTCTTCAGCGTATACGCCCGGGGTTGCATAAGTCTGCCGGCAGATCGCGAAGAATAAGAATCTTGCCTATACGTACACGATGAAAGCCAATACGATTGCAATCGTTACTGACGGTTCAGCAGTCCTTGGTCTTGGGAACATCGGGGCGCATGCCGCCATCCCCGTCATGGAAGGAAAAGCTATCCTTTTCAAGGAATTTGCTGGTATTGATGCCTTTCCTGTCTGTTTCGAAACTTCAAAGGGAGATTTTGCCGACCAGGTCCGGAACATAGCGCCGGTCTTTGGCGGCATTAATTTCGAAGACATTGCTGCCCCCCGTTGCTTCGAAGTAGAAGATGCCCTTCAGGATATCGGGATACCGGTGATGCATGACGATCAGCATGGGACTGCCGTAGTGGTCCTTGCTGCCCTCCTCAATGCCTGTAAAGTTACCGGCAGGAGATTTGAGGACCTGAATATTGTCATCTGTGGAGCCGGAGCAGCCGGCTACGCCATAACCCGGCTCCTCAAATGTATCGGGTACGATACCAGTGTCTGCACGCGGGTGCATGAGATTATTGTCTGCGATACCAAGGGTACAATCTTCCGGGGTCGTGAAGGGCTCTATGCGAACAAATACAAATTTATTATTGCCGAGGAGACGAACCGGCCGGCACTTGATGGCACAATTGCGGATGCAATGATTGGGGCTGATGCGGTTATCGGTGTATCCGCGCCGGGAATTATTACTGAAGATATGGTGAGGTCCATGAAAAAGGATGCGATTGTTTTTGCCATGGCAAACCCGGTCCCGGAGATAATGCCGGATTGTGCAAAACGAGCGGGAGCTGCAATTGGCGGGACCGGGAGAAGTGATTTCCCTAACCAGATCAACAATGTTCTTGCATTCCCGGGAATATTCCGGGGAGCTCTTGATGCCCATGCCACCCGGATCACCGACGAGATGAAAATTGCCGCAGCCCATGCCATCGCAGACTACCAGAAACCCCGTGCAGATAATATCCTCCCGAATATCCTTGACAAGGGCGTGACCATCGCTGTTGCAAATGCCGTGGCTGAAGCAGCAAAAATGTGCGGATGCAGCCGTGATATATGAAGAGCAGAAAAATCTCTTTTTTTTTGGGTCATTGTAATCAACATTTCCGGCGCTGACCCGGAGCGGTGAGCAGGAATATGGTTAGTCCCAGTACTTCTCTAAATTTACCTCCGTGAATTTTGGCAAGTCATCAATACTCTCAACCTCTGATCAACCAAACGGTCGAAGAACAGAAACAAATGAGACAAATTTGAGTTTTTTCCGAATCCCTTCCCAGACCAATAGCCGGAAGAAATCGAAACGGAACAAATCTTCAGCAACGGTTCTTGGTCCTCGTTGAACCTTAGAGAAGAACATCCATTGAAGAGAGACCCAGATATTTTTGAGAAGGAAAGAGATTATCGTCAGCAGGTACCGGATCACAACGTTTCTTGTGGATGTCCTTGCTTTCACGATATTCCGGATACGGTACGAAGACTCGATCGCAAACCGGTTCTTGTAGACCCGGTAGATCCGACGGGGTTTCCAGTTAATACCATACACGACGTAACCCAGGTTCACATTCCCGTATTTCTTATTCCTTCCCAGAAGGTACTGGACATCAATTGCCAGAGTAAGAGAAAGAGGTTCGCCAGTTCCCATCATCGTATACTGTGCATACCGGGAATGATTTCCCCGGAGTATTTTCTTGAGTTCTTCGCCGTGTTTTCTCACCGGAACAATGTGCGGGATCTTTTCCTTCTGGAGAAATGAGAACACATCTTTTGAGTAAAATCCCCGATCAAGACAGAGTACTTGGGTGTTTACTTTTGCGTTGTGGATTATGGCCAAAAATTTCCGGATGTACTCGACCTTTGACACACCCTTCTTCACCGGGAAAACTGCAAGGGTCTGCCGTTGACCTTTTGTTGTTATGTAGAGCGAAACGTACGAGTAAAATGTGGTTGTTGATTTCTTCATTTTACTCTTGAGGACGTAATCTTTGTTCGCTTCGATAATTTCGCCATAATAAGGATCGTCGGTGAAATCTATGGCAAAATGATACGATTTTCCGGGAACAAGGATCTGATCGTTTGAATAGGTGAGGATCTTTGATTGTATTTCGAAAAGCGATTCTAAATCCACCTTCGATAAATGGTATCTGACTGACGTTTCACACGGGACTTTTTCTCCAGCCTTATTGATGGAATGCACGGATAGTTTGGTTGCTGACATCCCAACAAGTGACTGGATAAGGGTCTTTTGTCTCAGTGTTCCGTTGATGGAAATGGTGAGATTCCGGTTGATTGCATCCACTGCTATTTCGGAACAATCTTCTGCTCGGATCTCATTCTTTATTCGGCGGGTGAATTGTCGTCTATTTGCCATATGCGGCGCCCGCTGCCTATTTAGATCTGCCGGTTTTGATTAGCCTCGGCTAAAAATTAGTGAAGTACTGAGTCCGGTTACCGAGCAACCGGGTTTGATAAAAAAACTGCAGTCCAGATATGCAGACTGTTTTAAGCTGATGTTACCCGTATCCCGTTATTTCATGGTTGATCTCGGTGACCCGGCCGGCGCATTCCCTGCCGTGAACCAGCACCTCTTCTACCATCTTTTTAAGTATTGCCGGGAAAACTGCACCAACGATCTCGAATACGGGTTTACCGTCACAGAAAAACTTGAATGTCGGCGTGCCTCTGACCCCGTAGCGCTCCGCAGTCCACATGCTGGTCATAATATTAAGACGTGCGAACATCACGGTATCTTTAAACTCTCTTGCATAATTGGCAAAATAGGGCTCAATTATCCTGCAGTACGGGCATGTCGTGCTGTAAAACATTACCGCTACCGGTCTCTCGTTCTTCTCAACGACCCGTTCCCAGAGAAGATCACTGACTTCAACAAGTGTTCCGGGCTCGTTGGCGGGAGTCACCGGAGTTGGTGGTTTTGGGGAGGTTTGGATATTTTGTCTCTCCTCTTCCCCGGCTACCGGTGAGGCTGGTGTTGATGGCCCTGAAATTGTGGGTTTATTGGAAGAATCCGGCTTTTGTTCGTCCATAGTGCACCATCAGAGCATGATTGTGACAAACCACAGATATAGTTTTCGTGTAACCGCGATAATTTGAAATAAACGTCTCTCCGGTAAAACCCGATAAGTTTTGATGGTTATTTCTTCCGGATATGAAGTTCTAAATCTATACGATACGAGCCGAAATAACAATTAAGTCAGGATCCGACCTTGAAGTATAGCATAACTAAAAATCCCCGGTTCCCGCTCCGTAAAAATCCAGGAACCGGATAGAGATCATTCCCCTTGAAAAACCATGAATAACACCCGTGTCATATCCGAAAAAATATCGTTCCCCTGCTGGAATTTGAGAATATAACGGTATTTGGTGGGGAACGAAAAGTTCTTGACGCGATATCGGTCGCAATCAACGAAGACGAATGTATTGCAGTCCTTGGCCCTAACGGATCGGGAAAATCCTCGTTTATTAAGACAATCACCCGGGAATATTATCCGGTTATACAGGATTCTGAGATCGTTTTCCGGATCCATGGACTGGATGTATGGGATATTTTTGATCTCCGCGCTCTTTTTGGGATCGTCTCTCAAGATCTCCAGAGCACCTTTGCCCGGGATATTTCCGGAGAAGAGGTCATCCTTTCGGGTTTTTTTGGCAGTGTCGGATTATATAACCGGCATGTTACGCCGGCAATGAACAAGAGAACAGTTGAGATCCTTGAATTTCTTGAGATCAGTACCCTGAAGAACCGTAAGATGACAGAGATGTCTTCCGGAGAAGCCCGGCGGTTCCTGATCGGCAGGGCACTTGTCCACGATCCAAAAATGCTCATTCTTGATGAACCAGCAAACAGTCTTGACATGCATGCACTTCATCTCTTCCGCAAAACACTCCGGAAAATTGCGCAATCGGGGACGGGAATTATTCTTGTCACGCACAACCTTTCGGATATAATCCCGGAAATTTCTCGTGTCATTCTTATCAGCAACGGGAAGTTTGTGATGGATGGTCCGAAAGATAAGGTACTGACGGATAAGAATATCGGAGACCTGTTCTCGATCCCGGTAATTATCCGTAAGGAATGCGGGTATTATTATACCGTCGGAGATTAAGGCCTGAGCCCGAACAACCCGTAAAGCCGGGATCCAACGCGGGAGCTGATGGTAAATTGCATCGGGAAATATGAATCAGTTACCCGGCCAATCCATCCGTCCATCCATCCATCCATTTCGGGAATTTTTTTACCGATATGTTTATCTGCATTCATGCCTATCATGGCGCATCCGCATAATGTGATGCGGTGCAATGCCAGCAAAGACCTCCAGAGTTGCCTTCATAACCGGGAAATGAACACACCTCAAACGTCCACGGTTCCGGGCTGATATCTACCAGTTCCACAAACCTCACCAATCTTTCATCTTTTTCCCCGGAGAAAGAGGTTTTTCCTATCATTTTCCCCGATCTCGCGGGATGCTTCCATTGTGGTTACCTCCATTATCCCCGTGCAGGTGACCGAATCACTTTCACGGCATGCATGGCATGAAGTGAACTTACAACCAAGTCCAGTGATTTACGTATGTTTTCTGGGAAAATGTCAAACGAGTCACGCAAAACCGGTAAAGCTGGCGGGGTTTTGCCAACGGTAAACATATTGTCCCGGGTCTGCTATGCTGACGGTCATCGCGAAAGAATGCATGGGGGGTATAATTATGCCACAGCGTGTTGAGACCGGCACGCTAACCGGGAATGCTCTCGGTTTTACTGAAGATCTCTTTTCCGGCTGGCTTGAACTTTATGAGGATTCCCGGGTATATCTTCACTATATCATCTCACGGCACAAAAACGAGTGTCATACGCAACAACTTCTCGAATCCTGGTTAAAGGACGGGTACGATATTCGTGTCGTTTTACCCCGCCCGATAATGAAACATATACTCACGAAATACGGGTTTGAGTCATCATCGGAGTTTCTTCCGGATCATTATGAGGAGGAAGTCGAGGTATGGAAGAAACCTCCGCTGGCCCGCCCTCAACAGAACTACAGCTATCAGGTTCCTGGTATAGATGAAGGTTACTGGAAATGTGCATTTGTTCCGGGCTGCCCGAGAGATATACGGGACCAGTCAGACCGTTGCAACAATTTCACGAGATTAGCTGAACCCGGGACAAAAAGTCCGGTGAACCCATGGAGTTCAGCTCATCAGTGGTCAGGTGTGAACCGGTGACCGGGATTCCTGACCTCGCATCCAAGAGAGGAGACCAGCAATAGCCATGATAACAATTGATGCCACCAGTGCAGTATCTATCCCGTGAATGAATGCTTCCGAGACCCCGCCCCGGAGATTTGTGGTACCGATAATAACTTCGAATGCAACAATTCTTGGGATCGAAGCGGAAACAACAGAGATTGTAATGATGAAACTGCCGAGGATCCCGATATTCTGGATTGTCCTGAGAACCCCGGAGATCCCCCCGTAGGAACCAAATTGGGCATTGGCCATTACCGCACTGTTGTTTGCCGGGAAAAACATCGCTGTACCGATGCCGGAAACTGCTGAACCGGCGAGGACGACCCATAATGGAGTGTCGATTCCAAGAGTGAGATAGATACCGGTCGCGAGTATCAGGATACCGGCACCGGTCGTGGCGATGATGCGTGACCCGAACCGGTCGGACATCTTTCCCATGAACGGGGCCAGCAGGCTTCCGGCCACATAACCCGGTATAAGGAGCAGGGCTGCATCGAGCGGGGAGAGGGCACGGATACCCTGCAGGTACATGGTGATAAGGAATACAACCGCAAGATAACCAAGACTCAGGAAAAATGCAGCCAGCAGGGAATATTTCAGGACCCTGCTGGTGAGTGCTGAGAAATCGATAATCGGGTGAGGTGTCCTGAGCTCATAAACAATGAAAACAAACCCCGCAATAATTCCCCCAAGGGTTATGAGAGCATTAAACGGGGTGAAACCTTCGGCAGCAAAATCAACGCTTGCGTATGATATGAGGGTCAGGGCCAGGCCAAGAAGGGTCATTCCCGGAAAATCAAGCCGGGCCGGGATCCGCACCGTGTCCCGTACATAATAATACCCAAGAACTGATGCAACGATTCCTATGGGGAGATTAATAAAGAAGATGTACTCCCACCCGACAAATGTGGTGATAACGCCACCCAGCACGATCCCCAGCATGGCACCGGCAGTCCAGCCAAGCGAGATATATCCAAACGCCGTTCCCCGTACATTGGGCGGGAAGGTATCGGCAATGATGGCACCGCTGTTTGCCTGCATGAGCGCGCCACCGAAAGTCTGGACAGCCCGGGAAAAGATCAGCCAGTGAACCGTTGGTGAAAGGCCACAAAAAAGCGACCCGATGGTAAAAACACCAAATCCGGTATTAAATAAGCGACTTCTCCCAAAAATGTCGCCCAGTCTTCCGAGCTGGGTCGTACACACCGCGACAACAAGAAGATAGATAAGAATTATCCAGAGGGTAGAAAGGAGATCCGCGTGGAGACTCTGGGAGATCGTGGGAAATGCAAGGATAACGATGGTGCTGTCAAGGGATCCCATAAGTGTCCCAAGCATTACGATGAAGAGCAGGATCTTCTGTTTTGCATCCATCCCGTATCATGATGGTATATCATGCGATAATTCTTGAACGTGTCGTACCGGATTGTAACCCCGCTTTCGTTCGACCCTTTTTCGGGTAGATCGTAATTGTATAATTGATCACAAACCGAATTGATAAACCTGAAACCGGAAACGTTGAAAAAATCAGCAAAATCCGGTAGAACATACATGTTCTGGCGTCCTGGTGGTAACTTTTATTGTTGGCAAAACCTCCGCATGCATTGCTTAACGCACATTTTTTTAGCCCGGTCGTTCATTCTTGTTCATACCAAAAAGAGCCAGATGGTCCTTTTCGATGGGATTACGGTGGATATCATGCAGATGCGAATTGGGGGAAAAGAGATTGAGGCATTAACCGGAAAGATCCTTGAGGTGCGGAATCCTGCGACCGGCGAGATAATAGATAGCGTTCCTTCCGGGACCGCAGATGATATCGGTTGTGCAGCAGATGCGGCATCAGACGCATCCGGTGCGTGGGGAAAGAAGACAACACGTGAACGCGGGACTGTCCTCGTTCATGCTGCCCTGCAGGTACGGGAACAGCACAGGGAACTCGCCCGGCTCCTGACCATGGAACAGGGCAAACCTATCCGTGAAGCGATCGATGAAGTACGGGGATTTGCTAATATTTTAGAATTCTATGCCGGTATATCCGGTCACAGCCCCGGCGAGACGGTCCGGCTCGGGGCTTCCGGGGACTGCATGATTGTCCGCGAACCGCTTGGGGTTTGCGGTGCGATCATCCCGTGGAATATGCCGGTACTTATTATGGGCTGGAAAATCGGCCCTGCCCTTCTTGCCGGCAACACCATGATCCTCAAACCCGCGTCAGCGACACCCCTTACCAACCTGAAACTCGGAGGAATTCTTGATAGCGCCGGTCTCCCCCCGGGCGTTTTGAATATTGTAACCGGTCCCGGGGAAGAAGTTGGAGAGGCTATTGTCCGGAACCGTGACGTAAAGAAAGTCTCATTCACCGGTGATACGGTGACCGGTGAGAAGATCCGGCAGATTGCAGGCGCCCACGCAAAGGAACTTGTGCTTGAACTCGGGGGGTCGGATCCCATGATTGTTATGGATGATGCCGATTTCGGAAAAGCAGTCGAAGGAGCGGTCCGGGGAAGGTTCTATAACGCGGGCCAGACCTGCACGGCAGTAAAACGATTGTATGTTCACGAAAAGATCGCGGACCAGTTCACCCGCGAACTGAAAAACCGTATCGAGGCTCTTTCCGTAGGAAACGGCCTGGGATCGAAAATTGACATGGGTCCGCTGAACAGTGCGGGCCAGCGGGAGAGAATTGCAACTCTCGTTGAGAATGTCCGTCATGCGGAAGAAGGGACAATCGTGACAGGCGGTTGCGAGTTGCGGGGAAAAGCGTTTGAGAACGGGAATTTTTACCGGCCAACGCTCGTCTCCGGGGTTGTGCCGGAGAGCCGGCTTGTTACCGAAGAATTATTTGGCCCGGTCCTCCCGGTGATGCCGGTCCCCGACCTTGCAACTGCTATCCGGGAAGCGAACAACTCGCGCTATGGTCTTGGTGCTTCAATATGGACAAAGGATATCGGTACTGTCAAACGGGTCTTTGATGAGGTACATGCCGGTATAGTCTGGGTGAACCGGCACCTTACGGTCCCCCCTGAGGTGCCGTTTGGGGGAGTAAACGACAGCGGTATCGGGAGGGAGAACGGGCAGGATGCCCTTGCCGGTTATTCCCGGACAAAAACCCTCCTTCTTGGATGGTGATAAGTGAAAAAAGGAATGAAAATTATGGGTAAATGTACTATTTCAGCCCCTGAATCCAGGAAGGATTTACGAAAGTGAAAATGATAATAATTGGACTCGCAAAATGCGATGGAAAAAAGTACATCCGCCTGGATTAAAAACACTAAACGCTCCCGGGGCTTCGCCCCGTCGCTGTGGCGCCCTAATTGCGATAACGGGGTATCTAAGATTAGACGTCCAGGTAATACGGAGGAATCTCATGCGCCTCGGCCCCTCTCGGGGGGCAGGGCTGGCGCTTGAGGGGGCGAATGATTGTTAAAAATTAAAGAGGGTAGGGGCTGGATTGGTACTTAACCCAAAAATATTAGATTTCTGATTTACGGGAATCATTTCCTGGTTCCAGTACTTCTCTAAATTTACCTCCGTGAATTTTGGCAAGTCATCAATACTCTCAACCTCTGATCAACCAAACGGTCGAAGAACAGAAACAAATGAGACAAATTTGAGTTTTTTCCGAATCCCTTCCCAGACCAATAGCCGGAAGAAATCGAAACGGAACAAATCTTCAGCAACGGTTCTTGGTCCTCGTTGAACCTTAGAGAAGAACATCCATTGAAGAGAGACCCAGATATTTTTGAGAAGGAAAGAGATTATCGTCAGCAGGTACCGGATCACAACGTTTCTTGTGGATGTCCTTGCTTTCACGATATTCCGGATACGGTACGAAGACTCGATCGCAAACCGGTTCTTGTAGACCCGGTAGATCCGACGGGGTTTCCAGTTAATACCATACACGACGTAACCCCAGTACTTCACTAATTTTTAGCCGAGGCTAATCAAAACCGGCAGATCTAAATAGACAGCGGGCGCCGCATAAGGCTAATAGACGGCAATTCACCCGCCGAATAAAGAATGAGATCCGAGCAGAAGATTGTTCCGAAATAGCAGTGGATGCAATCAACCGGAATCTCACCATTTCCATCAACGGAACACTGAGACAAAAGACGCTTATACAGTCACTTGTTGGGATGTCAGCAACCAAACTATCCGTGCATTCCATCAATAAGGCCGGAGAAAAAGTCCCGTGTGAAACGTCAGTCAGATACCATTTATCGAAGGTGGATTTAGAATCGCTTTTCGAAATACAATCAAAGATCCTCACCTATTCAAACGATCAGATCCTTGTTCCCGGAAAATCGTATCATTTTGCCATAGATTTCACCGACGATCCTTATTATGGCGAAATTATCGAAGCGAACAAAGATTACGTCCTCAAGAGTAAAATGAAGAAATCAACAACCACATTTTACTCGTATGTTTCGCTCTCCATCACAACAAAAGGTCAACGGCAGACCCTTGCAGTTTTCCCGGTGAAGAAGGGTGTGTCAAAGGTCGAGTACATCCGGAAATTTTTGGCCATAATCCACAACGCAAAAGTGAACACCCAAGTACTCTGTCTTGATCGGGGATTTTACTCAAAAGATGTGTTCTCATTTCTCCAGAAGGAAAAGATCCCGCACATTGTTCCGGTGAGAAAACACGGCGAAGAACTCAAGAAAATACTCCGGGGAAATCATTCCCGGTATGCACAGTATACGATGATGGGAACTGGCGAACCTCTTTCTCTTACTCTGGCAATTGATGTCCAGTACCTTCTGGGAAGGAATAAGAAATACGGGAATGTGAACCTGGGTTACGTCGTGTATGGTATTAACTGGAAACCCCGTCGGATCTACCGGGTCTACAAGAACCGGTTTGCGATCGAGTCTTCGTACCGTATCCGGAATATCGTGAAAGCAAGGACATCCACAAGAAACGTTGTGATCCGGTACCTGCTGACGATAATCTCTTTCCTTCTCAAAAATATCTGGGTCTCTCTTCAATGGATGTTCTTCTCTAAGGTTCAACGAGGACCAAGAACCGTTGCTGAAGATTTGTTCCGTTTCGATTTCTTCCGGCTATTGGTCTGGGAAGGGATTCGGAAAAAACTCAAATTTGTCTCATTTGTTTCTGTTCTTCGACCGTTTGGTTGATCAGAGGTTGAGAGAATTGATGACTTGCCAAAATTCACGGAGGTAAATTTAGAGAAGTACTGGGTTCTGATCGCACGAACTGCACCAAGCGCTCCAAGTACACCGACAACTGCTGCCACGGAAACCGGAGATTGAGTTACTGGTGGAGCAGTTGATGTTACCGTGGTCGGGAGCATGGTTGGAGTGACCGGGATCGTAGTTGGTGGCGATGTTGTCACCGTCTCTACCGGGAAAGGCCTCATTATGAGGTAAAACGTTGTCGAGTCAGTTACGGCTACCGTAACTCCGGAAACCGTTACCACGTACTCATCCGACATCCATTTTGAGGTGTCAGCCGTAAAGGACCACCGGTTCATCCCCTTGGTCCCGGGAACGACCTTGACAACACCTGATGTCCCGTAGAATTCTCCGGATTGGCTCTTATCAGTGGGCCTAAACGATTCCGAATATATCGTGACACTCAGATCATCTCCGACAGCGAGGTTGGTCGATCCCTGGAAGGTGATCGTATCGCCTTCATGATGATCACCGACCTTGTCGATCAATACGTTTGGAGAACTGATCACGAATGTAACTTCGGCAAATGTATCATCGATATCCGGGCTCCTTATCGCTTCCATGAGTGCAAGGGCAGCATCGGGTTTCTGGAGGCTGTCTGCTCCGGTAAGGCTGAAAATGGATGTTCCTCCGCCCGTTATCTGGTTGGTAATCTTACCGGTTGCCGGGTCATAGGTGATGTCCAGCTTGCCATTCATCATGGGGTGCTGTACAAGGACAACATACTGGCCCGGGGCCATGTTCTGGGTATCTGCCGGCCGGAGCTGGTAGGAATAGGTATTATCGTTATTCACCTGCGTGGTTGTGACTTTCACGTAATTGGGCCCGATGATCCAGATCTGGAGGCCTGCCTGCGGGTGACCGGTGGCAATACCATTGATATACACCGAATCCCCGTTTGAGATAACCCCGCTGGATGTTCCTCCCGGTGAAAGGGTGAGCGCGAGAGCCGGCGCAACCAGGATAAAAGCAAGGATGCATATCGCCGGAACAATCCTGTGCCGAACAGGTGTGAAAGAAAATGTGATCATACTTGTACAAAACCTCTGGCTAAGGAATCATGAAATGCCGGAAAAAAAACCTGTTGATAGGTTAAAAAAAATTTTCACGGATTTATTTTCCGGTGACATACATCAACTGATTGGAAAAAATCCCCGGGTTTCTTTCCCCGTTTTCTCCCTTTTATATGCCCCTGGTACAAAAGCATGAGTAACCACGGGATATCCAGAGGAGAGGAGAAAGGATGCTCAACCATACAAAAACAACAACAACAAACGCCCCGCTTGCGATGTACGTGCTCTGCCTGATCTGCATGTCGATTGCACTTGCCGATCTGGTAACGATGTTCTAAGAAAAAGCCGGCACGAATGAGTTTGAGTGGGAGGAGTAAGCCTCCTTCTGTTCTAGCGGCATTCAGCTGTCGCGCCAAACCTGGACGGAAGACCGGGCGTCCTGTTGTCCTGTTCTGGCTTGCACCCGCAGGGATTCGCCGTTTCAACGTATCCTGTTCCTTATGGCTCAACGGGTTACTCGCACGGTTACCCGTGCTTCTTGTCTTGCGACTACAACCGCATCATCGCAAAAAACAGGCCGTGCCGTTTCTGTGCCATTGCCGTGACTCTCGCCACCCGTACTTGCGTACGGCTGCGTGCCCGGTGGGTGGGGGGACTTTCCTCAGCAGCGTGTAACCGCCACCGTCAGCCGCTCTCTCCCTCTCTCTTTTGAATGGGTTGCGATACGAGATAAGTGCAGCGCTGGGACCCGTGCGTAGGAGAGACTGTCCCGACCAATCCATCCTTCGATAAGTTGTTAAACAATGTAAGTATAAGTCAGGAACAAGTGAGGAGTGGAGAGATGGATCTGCTTACCGATCATGATGAGATGCTCGCCCTGCATAGCGCCCGGAATACTGTTGAGAACGCGGTTTTGGGAACACCGGTTCCCGATCTTAAACTCACTCCCGTCTTCCAGGAAAAGCGGGGTGTCTTTGTAACCCTGACAAAGGAAGGGTGCCTCCGGGGGTGCATCGGGTTCCCGTACCCCGTTATCCCTCTCGGCACTGCAATCGGGCAGGTTGCGGCAGGAGCAGCGCTCGAAGATCCACGGTTTCCTCCGGTTACGAAAAACGAACTGTCTTCCATTTCTGTTGAGGTTACGGTACTGACCCCGCCGGTTGCAATCAGCGGCCCACCGGATGAGCGCCCTTCCCATGTAGAACCCGGCCGACACGGTCTTATCGTCCGCGGAATGGGGACAAGCGGTCTTCTCCTGCCCCAGGTCTGCACGGATTATCACTGGGATGCCAGGACGTTTCTCGACCAGACCTGCATCAAGGCCGGCCTTCCCCCGCATCTCTGGCACAACAAGAGTGTCGAAGTGCTTACTTTTGAAGGGCAGATTTTTTCCGAGCACCGGTAACTCCTCTTTTTGTCCGGGGTGGTGGCTTTTATTTTGGGGGTAACCGTTTAACGTAAGTATCGCACATATAATGCGACATAAACGGGAGAAGTATGGCGATAGCATTCGAGAGTCTGTACAGCGATATTGCAGGTCGCTGCGGGAAATTGACCGTGGGCAAAAAGACAATAAAAACTCCCGCGCTCCTCCCGGTCATTAATCCTCATCTCCAGCTGGTGACGCCCAAAGAGATACGGAAGATGGGTGTCGAGGCGATCATCACCAACGCGTACATCTTCTCGCAGAGCAGGCAGTACCGGGAGCGTGCGCTCTCGGAAGGACTTCACAAGCTGCTCGATTTCGACGGGGTAATTATGACCGACTCCGGCTCCTTCCAGCTCTCGGTCTATGGGCAGGTCTCGGTATCGAATATCGAGACTCTCTCCTTCCAGCGGGATATCAAAAGTGACATCTGGGTACCGCTCGACATCCCGACCTCCCCGGCATCCGATCGCGAGACAACAGAACGCGAGCTTGCAATAACTATGGAACGGCTGTCCGAGGCCCGGACCACATTTGGCCCGGATGCACCAATCGCCGGACCGGTACAGGGGGGGATCTTCCCGGACCTGCGGGAGCAGGCAGGAAAAGCGGTCTCCGATCTCGGTTTTTCGTTCTGCCCGATAGGGGCTGTTGTGCCTCTCATGGAACAATACCGGTACCGGGATCTTGTCACGGTTGTCATGGCTGCAAAGAGAACACTTAACCCCTCCGCCTGTGTCCATCTCTTCGGCGCAGGCCATCCGTCAATGTTCGCTCTCGCGACAGCGATGGGCTGTGATCTCTTCGATTCTGCGGCTTACGCGCTCTATGCAAAGGAGGGCAGATACATGACAACCCACGGGAGTTACAAGATTGCGGAACTTACCGAGCTGCCCTGCGCGTGTGGTGTCTGCCGGTCCCATACCGCAGAGGAGATCCAGAAATCCCCGCAGCGCGACCGCCTCCTCGCACTCCACAATCTCCATGTCACCATCGCCGAGATCGCCCGTATCCGGCAGGCAATAATTGATGGTACACTTTGGGAACTTGTGGACGAGCGGTGCCGGGGTCACCCGCAACTTCTTGCCGGGTACCGGCAACTGACGGGAGAGACTGTGGCGCTCGAACTGCACGACCGGGTTTCAAAACGACGGTTCTTTTACCGGGGTGATAAAAGTTGCACACGGACAGAAGTTGTCCGGTACCAGGGAATGCTTGCCCGTTTCCGGCCAGGAAAGAGAGTTCTTGTTGCATTCGATGGCGGGAGCCGGGAAGGTTTTGATGAGATCTACCTTTTCAAACCCCCGTTCGGTCCGTTCCCCAAAGAGATGAAAGAAACGTTCCCTATCGGCCAGAGCGAGATTCCCGACTGGGATGATGCGATGGTTCGGCAGGGGTGCCGTGGCATCCGGGCTCTCGCAGAAAACCACCCGGAGAGCACGATCACCATCGGGTGCAGCCGGCGCTGGGAAGCCATCGCACGGCAGGAAGTCCCGGGATGCGAGGTGCTTACCGAATGAGCAGGTTCGATATCCGGAAAAGGGATGGTCTTGCCCGGACGGGCACGTTCAGCACCGGTGAAGTAACCGTTAAGGTTCCCTCGGCTCATGATATGGAGACACTCTTTTTGGATCTTGCAGGACTCCATCATAGCAATATCCCTCTCAATGCCCCGAAATCGCTGATCACGGATTTTCCGCCTCCGGCCGGGATCCAGCCGGTTATTCTTCATCCCCACCTTCCGTCAACTGCAGGAAGCGGTGACTGCGTGATGGTCCCTTGCTGGAACACATCAGCAGCTAACCCCCGAACCTACGCAGATATTCTTGTCGGGCTCAAAGAGAAGACAGCTCCGGATGCCGCATGGTATGCTCCTGCATGCGCACTTCCGTCAACCGTCCACATCCTCTGTTACTCGGGTTTCGATCTCTTTGATTTTATCGCAGTTGACCTCAAATCTGCCCAGGGCCGGTTCTGCACACCCGAAGGCGATCTTCCAGCCGAAGCGATGGAGAGTGGCATCTGTACATGCGAGGGCTGCCGGAAAAAGGACTTAAAAGAGCATAACCGGCAGGCCCTCCTCCGCGAGATTGCGCTCGTGACCCGGTTTATCGAGATGGGGCAGATCCGGGATCTCATTGAAGCCCGGTGCCGGCTCGATGCTTCGCAGGTTGCTATCATGCGTCATCTCGATAACCGGTACCCGTTCATGGAGCTCCGGCTCCCGATTGCCCGCGGGGGGGTTATGCGTGCGAATTCATCTGAATCGATGCAGCGTGCCGAGATTCGCAGGTTCACCGAACGGGTGCTGACACGGTATATCCCGCCCAAGACCGATGTTGCTGTTCTTCTTCCCTGCTCCGCGAAGAAACCGTACTCCCTTTCCCAGAGCCACCGGAAGTTCCAGATGGCGGTTGCCGGCCGGGCCCACGAATTGATCGTCACCTCACCTATCGGTCTTGTCCCCCGGGAGCTCGAAACCATATATCCGGCAGGGCATTACGATGTCCCGGTAACCGGCTACTGGGACGCAGAAGAATGCGCGGTCATCTCCGGCGTACTTGCCCGTTACTTTGCCCGGTTCCCGTACCGGCGTATCATCGCTCACCTGGAAGGCGGTGCGCTTGCCGTTGCCCGGCATGCAGCAGCATCCTGCGGGATATCCCTGGAATGTACCTGCGAAGAGAACCCGACCAGCGATTTGGCACTCAATCGTCTCGATGCCGCGCTTGCGGGTGAGCGACGTGTCAAAGATGACCGGCTTCACGGGATGCTCTCCTGGCAGTTCGGGTGTGATACTGATACGAAGGGAACGAATCTCCGCGGGCACTTCCCGGAGATCTATTACAGCCGGAATAATGTCCAGATCTTCTCAATCGATACCGTAACGGGACTCCTCAGGCCGACCCTCGATGGATGGAACATGATCCCGGACGGTTACCGTGTTCATATCGATGATTTCATACCGGAAGGTGATGTCCTTGCACCGGGAGTTGTTAACGCTGATCCCCGGATCCGGGAAGGCGATGAGGTGCTCGTTGTCGGACCGCGTGCACGGGCAACAGGACGGGCTGCACTCTCCGGTGAAGAGATGATCAGGACCCGGCGCGGTGTGGCAGTCCGGGTGCGTAAGATAAAGAGGCTCTAAGTCGAATGAGTGAGAATACATCAGCGTTTCGTCCCTATCATCCAGGCCGGACGAACCTGAAATGGATCGGGTAACAGTAAAAATCGAAGGTATACAGGAGAAGTGACCGGGTTGTTCCTTATTGAGAAGAGCGATCGACTGGCGGATAAAGTCCACCAAATCTGGGTGCGTGCACCCCACGTAGCCCACCATGCCAGGGCAGGGCAGTTTGTTATATTCAGGATTGATGAGAAAGGGGAGCGGATTCCGCTTACGATCTCGGCGGTTGATGGCGATTCGATACGGGTTATATTCATGGCCATCGGAAAGACCACGACCCACCTGTCAACCCTTGTCGCTGGAGATCATATCAAGGATATTGCCGGTCCCCTCGGGAAACCGAGCGAGATCCTGAAGTACGGCACATGCGTGCTGGTCGGAGGTGGCGTCGGGACAGCAAGCCTTCCCATTATCGCCCGGGAAGCACGGGCGGCAGGTAACCGGGTAATAGGCATCGTTGGCTCCCGGAACTCGAGCTTTCTCATCCTTGAAGACGAAATGGCGAAAGCCTGTGACGAACTTCATATCACTACCGATGATGGTTCAAAAGGATTCCATGGTTTTGCGGCAGACATGCTCAAACAGGTAATGGCAAAAGAACCGGTCGACGCGGTTTGGATCATCGGTCCGGCTATCATGATGAAAGTCACCTGCGAAGCCACACGGGCAGCCGGAATAAAAACGTTCGTCAGCCTCAATCCGGTCATGGTTGACGGCACGGGAATGTGTGGGTCCTGCCGGGTAACTGTTGGTGGAGAGACAAAATTTGCCTGCGTTGATGGCCCGGAGTTTGATGCCCACCAGGTTGATTTTAACGGTCTTATGCTCCGGATGAGGACATACCAGCTTGAAGAGAAGGAATCGCTCGAACGGTTCCAGGCACACCAGTGTGCCTGCAAGGGGGGTGCTCACCATGCGTGATCGACCGGTCGAGGAGCGCATTCACGATTTTGCCGAAGTCGATAACGGCTTTTCCCCGGAAGAAGCCATGGCAGAGGCGGATCGCTGCTTTCAATGCAAGAAACCACTCTGTGTAACCGGTTGCCCGGTCAATATCGATATCCCTGCGTTTCTTTCTGAGGTAGCGGCCGGGAACTTTAAAAAAGCAGCCGCAATCATCAAGGAGCAGAATATCCTTCCGGCTATTGCCGGCCGGGTCTGCCCGCAGGAGTCCCAGTGCGAAGGTGTCTGCCTTGTCGGAATGAAGGGTAAACCGGTCGCTGTCGGGGCGCTGGAACGGTTTGTTGCTGACTGGGAACGTGCGAACGGCACCACTCACCCCCAGAAAAAAGCTGCTACCGGCAGAAGGATTGCAGTCGTAGGTGCCGGGCCTGCCGGGCTGACTGCAGCTGCCGAGCTCGCCCGGGCCGGTCACTCGGTAACCCTGTTTGAATCCCTGCATGAAGCAGGCGGCGTTCTGATGTACGGTATTCCGGCTTTCCGGTTACCAAAAGAAATTGTCTCTGCCGAGATCAATGCAGTCCTTTCACTGGGAGTTAAGCTCAGACTCAACCACCTTGTCGGACGAAGTGTGACAAAGGAAGAACTCCTCGGGTACGATGCGGTCTTTATCGGGACTGGCGCCGGGCTCCCGTACCTGATGGGTCTCCCGGGCGAAAACCTGCCGGGTGTCTATTCTGCCAATGAATTCCTGACCCGGGTCAACCTGATGCGTGCCGACAAGTTCCCGGTCTTTGACACGCCGGTCAGGAAAGGGAGCCGGGTTATTGTGGCGGGTGGCGGGAACGTCGCCATGGATGCTGCCCGTGTCGCTCTCCGGCTTGGCGGGAGAGTTACGCTTGTTTACCGGAGGCGCGAGGAAGATCTTCCTGCCCGTGCTGCCGAGGTTGCCCGTGCAAAAGAAGAAGGAATTGAATTTATTATGTGTGCTAACCCGGTCCGGGTTATTGGTGACCAGGTCATGACCGGTGTCGAATGTGTCCGGATGGAGATGTGCGCTCTCGACGCATCGGGAAGACCTGAACCGGCACCGGTAGAAGGAAGCCATTTCACCATCGATGCCGATGTCTTTATTGAAGCGATCGGCCAGGGACCAAACCCGCTCCTCATCAGTGAGATGCCCGAACTCAGCCGGGGAAGACGCGGTAACCTCAGGGTTGGTCCGGATGGCAAGACCACACTTCGTCACGTTTATGCCGGGGGGGATGTCGCTACGGGAGCCGCGACAGTGATTCTTGCAATGGGTACGGCAAAGAAGGCAGCCCATGCCATTGACCGGATGCTGAAAGGCGAATAAATTCCGGGGTTCGTTCCCCAAACTAACTATTTTACCGGGCTATCACAAACAAAAATTTCCTTTAACAGATTTTTTTTATTTTTCCGATTTCACGATGTCCTTTACGGAATATTACCCCGGATATTACCTTGGATATTACCCCGGATATTACCCCGGAGAGTAACCGGCTACCTTATATGGTTCGCCTGATAAAATGAATGAATAAGAGAGGGGGCCATTACTATCGACAATGCAATCCCTATTCCAGACGGCCAGTTCGTCCGGAAAAAACTTCACTTTTTCTGGGTCGCTGACTGTTCCGATTCGATGCGAGGCCGGAAGATTGCGACCCTGAACCAGGCTATCCGCGAAGCTGTTCCCGAAGTACAGAAGGCAGTAGCCGCCTATCCCCAGGTCAAGATTGTCATGCGGGCTATTAAGTTCTCTGATGATGCCAGCTGGCATGTTGGTCCCGACCCGGTTCCAATTAAGGATTTTGTCTGGCCTGAACTGGAGACATCCGGCCTCACAGCAACAGCAAAAGCAATCAGGCTTCTTGCCGGGGAATTATCTATCGAACGTATGCCCCGCCGCGGGCTTCCCCCGGTTTGTATTCTTATATCGGATGGTTACTGCACGGATCCGAGCGAAGAGTACAATAATGCGATCGCAGAACTCGGCAGGATTCCGTGGGGGATCAAAGCGGTCCGCCTTGCAATCGCAATTGGTGATGATTCCGATTATAATGAGCAGGAACTCCTCAAGTTCGTGAACCAGGACCAGATCGGGATCCTGAAAGCCCACTCCCCGGAAGAACTTGTTTCGTATATAAAATGGGCATCAATTTCTGCCTCGGTCGCATCGTCCCGGGGAAGAAGTAAAGGCACAAGTTCCATGGATGACAGTTCCAATGTCAGCCTTGAGCTGCCCCCAACACTGATCACGTCAAATACCGAGTTATTTTAAGATCGAAAAACATGCCAACCCAAGAAGAGTTCCTCTGCACCGGTGAACCAAACCTTGGGTGGGCATTCGGGTGCAGCCGTACTGGTGCATCCCACATAAAGCAGGGTAATCCCTGTGAGGATGCATTTGCCCTCTGGAGCGGTTCGGCCGGGGCGACTCCCTGCATTGCGATCGCTTTAGCTGACGGGCATGGCGATCCCCGGCATGACCAGAGCCGGACCGGATCTGCACTTGCGGTCAGTTCGGCAATTGAGGAGATGATATCCTTTCACCGGATGCATCTTTACGATGTTCCCACGCATTCTGTTCGCGCAGAGTTTAAGGCTGATTTCCCCCGGCGGACCCGCCGTTTATGGCGGGAAGCAGTGAAGGCTGATTTCAGCCGGCGGGAAATTCTCCCGAATGGTTCTTCGAGCCCGGATGATCCGGTCTATTCCCGGTACGGCTCAACTCTTATCTCGGCGCTTGTTGTCGCGGAATCGATTCTTATCGCCCGGATCGGAGATGGCGACATCGTACTGGTGAGGCCGGATGGGAGTATCGAGTGTCCGTTTCTCCCCGATCCCGCCTTGCTTGGGACGGAGACACGTTCACTCTCTTCCCGGGATGCACACCTGCTCTGGCGAACGGCCACACTCGATCGCGGTGAAGGGGGTGTTCTTATTGCGGCAACTGACGGGATCTCCGATTCATTCGATAGCTCGGAAGGTGACGAATTCACGACATTTATCCGGAGCCTTGTTGCCCGTATCCGGGAATACGGTATCGAGAATGTGGCAGGATCCATGTCAGGCTGGCTTGATCGCTACTCCAGCAAGGCGAGCGGGGATGACATGACTCTCGTATTCGTCTGTATCAATGGCATTGCAGCTGGCGGTAACAACAATTCCGGCGGGAAAAACAATACCGCACCGGTGAATGAAAACAGGGCCCCGGTCATTGATGAATCGTGGGGTTGTTAAAAAATGCCGCTTTCGATCGGACAGCATGTGCATGCTGAACTCTCCAGTGCCCGGCTGAATGTCATAAAAAAACTTGGCGAGGGAACCCAGGGTGAAGTATACCTGGTAGAAGGACCGCATGGGTACCAGGCGGTAAAATGGTACATGGCGGGTCAGGCAACTCCTGAGCAGCGTACCGCGATCCTCTATCTTGTCCGTACAGGCCCGCCATATGGCCCTGCCGGCCGTCGGTTTATCTGGCCGCTTGACCTTGTAACCCGGGAAGGATCCTCCCGGTTCGGGTACCTCATGGACCGGATCGATACATCGAAATTTGCTGAGCTGGGAGAGATCTGGGCGCATATCAAACCGGTACCAAACTTTTCTGCCCTCTGCGAGATCTCGTACCAGCTCGCGAACAGTTACCGGGCACTTCACCTGTCCGGCCACTGCTACCGTGATATCTCTGCGGGGAACCTCATGTTCAACCCAGAATCCGGGGACATTCTTATCTGCGACAATGATAATGTCGGAGTCAACAAGCAGTCCCGTTCGCAGATCTGGGGAACGATGGAGTACATGGCTCCCGAGATCATACGGGGAGAGGCAGATCCGTCGACCCAGACCGACCTCCACTCACTTGCTGTCCTTCTCTTCTACCTCTGGGTATGGCACCATCCATTTCATGGAGAGATGGAGTACCGGTTTTATTGCTGGGACATTCCGTCAAAGAAGAAAGTTTACGGAGAATCCCCGGTCTTTGTTTTTGACCCGGATAACCTATCGAACAGGCTCCCGCAGGACCCGGATTACGAAACTGCCCGGAATCGCTGGGCATGGTGCCCCCCGGAGTTACAGGCAGCCTTCACCCGTGCATTTACGGCAGGACTGAATCCGGACCGACGGGTAACGGAAGGGGAATGGCAAAATATTTTTGCCGGTCTGAAAGACCGGATCGTTTCCTGCCTGGCATGCCGGGCGGAGAATATTATGATGGGAGAAGACGGATCGGGAACCTGTTGGCATTGCCAGAGAACGATCCCGTCACCGCCCGCACTTATTTTTCATCGCTCAGGAAAGGACGTTTGTGTTCTGCTTTCATTGGGAACTACCATCCGGACACGTCATGTTTCCTCCTCATCCGGCAATGAAGATGGTTCCCGGATCCTGGGAGAGGTGGTCCCCCATCCCACGATTCCCGGGGCGGCCGGGATCCGCAATCTTTCAGATACCGTGTGGAGCGTGAAATTTCCGGATGGAAGATCGACTACCGTACCTCCCGGGCGGGCGCTGCCGCTCAATTTCGGGACTTCACTATCAATTGGTGGTGTAACCGCGGTAATCAATGCACCCGGAGGAACCGGTTGATGAAAGATCTGCCACGGGTAACCCTGAAAGGACTGGTCGGCCGGTACGGAATCTCGATTGCTTCCGACCCTGTCCGGTGTGAAGGACTGCTCCGGGATACCTGCGGATCCTGCGGCCGGGAGATCTTTGTCCTCATCAATGCCGCAAAACAGAAGATACCGGCTGACCTTCTTTCCCCGCGCCAGACACTACCATTCCCGCTGATGAAAGGCTTTCTCGTGAAGCGGCTGCAGGACGAACTGGCATTCTCTGATGAAGCGGCTCACTGGGCAGTGGAGGCATGGGCTTCTGCTCTCAATTTATCGGATGAAGGAGAGGCTGGGAGATATGAAGACCGGAAAAAAGGAATTGTGCCCCTGCAACTGGGGCCGGATGACGACAAATACTCTCCTGTCCCCCGGGTGGGATCACTCCAGATGGATCAATGGACTGATGATTTGACAGATCCACTCCCTGCACGGCGTCTGGCTGCGGTCCAGGGTTTATCCCGTACAGGTGGGACAGCGGCGGTGTGGATTCTGATTGGGGCACTCGACAACAGCCAGTTCCCGG
Organism: uncultured Methanoregula sp.; assembly: GCA_963666355.2. Classification (GTDB taxonomy): domain Archaea; phylum Halobacteriota; class Methanomicrobia; order Methanomicrobiales; family Methanospirillaceae; genus Methanoregula. The sequence goes on along the minus strand of CAXXCP010000008.1, from coordinate 63,477 downwards.
TCCGGGAAACAGTGTTTGATGTCCTTGCATCCGGGGATCCCGTGACCATTCCCCTTCTCATAGAGGCGCTTATGAATTCTTCGGATGGAATTGTGTGGCGGGTCGCAATCCTCCTTGGAGCATTGCGCTCGCGGGAAGCGATCGAACCTTTGTCACAGCTCCTTTCCCGGGAGGGGAAAGTCCGGCTCAGCGCTATCTGGGCGCTTGGTGAAATCGGATCGGAAGATGCTTCCACACCACTCCTGAAATATATCAACCACCCGGATCCGCTCGTAATACAGGAAACTGTTGAAGCCTTAAAAAAAATCGGCAGAAAATAGGTATCCCGGTATATCTGCACCAGGACATCATCCCTCATGGTGATAGTACAAACCCTGATTTTTTATACCGGGACGGTCTGCCAGTTTTGTTCACCCTGTATTATGGCGAAATGTAGTTTAAAAAAACAGAAAATATTTGGGAGAAATGATGGTTAAACCGGCTCGTTCCCCGGCCCGGTAACCTCAAAGACCAGGCTTTTTCCATAGACCTTTTCAAACGTCCTTCTCTCGCTTTCAATCCCCCAGATTTCCAGGTGGCAGTCCCCGCGTGCAATAACCTCAAGCTGGACCTGGTGCTGGTCCAATGAGGTAAACCTGACGTGCTGGATCAGTGCGGCATGGCTCCGGTCCAGGCTCTCGGCCAGCCGGAGGAACGTGGCAAGGGATCGCAGCATCTCACGTTCCCGGGGATCGAGTTCCAGGATCTCCGGATCCTTCTTCCGCGGGGTTTTTTTCCGGTGGAACCGGGCAAGGTTTGCCATGAACGTCACCTCTTTCTGGTCAAACCCAAGAAGCTCCGAATTCCGGATTATGTAGTAGGAGTGGGCATGATGGTTATTGTAAGAGATGAATGAACCGACATCATGGAGAAACGTTGCATACTCGAGAAGCTCCCGTTCGTGATCTCCAAAGGTGTGAAGGCCAATTTCGCGTGCACTATCAAAGAGCTCAAGGGCAAGACTCGTTACCGTACGGGCATGGACTTCGTTGATCCCGCAGGACCTTCCCAGCTGGAGGACACTCCTCTGACGGGGTGAAAGTTCGCCGAGAAGGGGAAAATCGTCCATTCTTGAGAGATAATCGACAAGAAGGCCGTCCTGCAATCCCCTCCCGGTAATTGTAATGGAATCCAGCGAGAGTTCTTTTAAGAATACATCGAGAATCGCTGCACCACCAATGATGATGTCAGCACGCTCAGGATTTATCCCCGGAATTTTCCGGCGTTGCTCAAGCGGAAGGGAACAGAGGAGATCGATAACTTTCCGGAGATCCTTGTAAGAGAGTATGGTGCTCTGCGAGTCACCATTATGCGGGAACGCTTTCCTTGCAATCTCTGCAAGGTTCATGATTGTTCCGGAACTGCCTATGGCAAGCCGGGGATCATGTTTCCGGATCTCAACAAGAGACTGGATAATGCTGTTTTTCACGTGACGCTGGATCTCTTTGTAAAGCTCCGGGGGGACAGGACCGGTATAATCACGGGGCAGGTAGAGGTTTGAGAGCCGAATCGCTCCAAGCTTGAAACTCTCAAGGAACGTGTAGTCCCGCTCATCCCCGACAGCAATTTCCGTACTGCCGCCTCCAATATCGATGAACAATGCCTTTTTGTCGCCAACCAGTGTGGCGCTTGCTACCCCAAGAAAGATGAGGCGTGCTTCTTCTCGGCCTGAAATGACCCGCACATCTATCCGGGATTCGAGCCTGAGCCGGTGGAGGATCTCGTTCTGGTTTGCAGCTTCCCTCAGTGCCGAGGTAGCAACCGCGACGAATACCTCCGTGTTGAATGCTCGGCCAAGTTCCCCCAGCCGTTTGCAGACCGTGACCGCACGTTCTGTTGCTTTCGGGGTGATCTCGTCTTCTTCAAATTCCCCTTCGCCAAGCCGAACCTGTTGTTTCTGACGGGAGAGGATGGTATAGGAGTGATTCTGGTTGAGCCGGACAATGAGAAGCCGGACTGAATTTGTCCCGATATCCAGGAACGAGACGATCCTGTCCCGGGCTGGTTTTTTGGAGCTCACCGGATCACTACCTGTCGCCCGAATACTTGAGAAATAAGATCGGATTTTTCCATTGCACGTGCCTTTTCCTCAGTAATGTCAGTTGCGGCTTTCAGCTCGATCAGTATCTCACCCGGTCCTGCCGAGCAGACGATCGACTCAACCGCACCATTATGACCAGGATCCATTCCATCTGCACACCGGAGGAGAGAAGCGAGGGTCCGGGTCACATTCTTTTCTGTTGCAGTAAGAAGAGCGTACAAAATATCGTTCTCAATCCGCACTCCCTTCCGGTGGGCCCGCGCGATAATACCGATTACCGAACGTTCCCCAAGATCAAACGGGAGACGTTCGTCACGGAGGATCATCTCCCTGCTCATGGACTGGTGGCCCTTCTGCCCGTATCTCCACCCGATATCGTGAAGCATTCCCGCGCATTCCAGGATAAACCGCTCGCGGGAACCGAGGTTGTGGAGCGCTGATGTCTGATCGAAAAGATCGAGCGAGAGGCGGGTAACCTGGCGTGCATGAGGGAGCACTGCTGCTTCATCACCGGCAGAGATAAGGATCGCAGGACGGGCTATTTCCTCCGGTAATACCGCCGGGAGACGAAATTCTGATTTCCGCTCTTCATGAAGTGCATTTCGCAGTTCATCCCAGGTACCGGCCCGGGTAAGGGAACTCCAGTACAGGATCATCTTGCGGTGGAGGATGTGTCGTCGTCTCTCCCGTTCGTGGAGAAATGTTCGAATCCCGGTGAGCGTGTGCCGGGTCGTTTCTTTCTCTTCCGCGGCTGAACGGGTTTTGCTCCGCTCGGTGACGATCATCGCGGTGAGGGTGTCGATCCACACATCGCAATCATGAATATCGCCAAGAATCTCCTGGACTTTCTTTACCCGGACCAGGTACTTGTCAAGGCCCCGGCGGTAGACAGGGCTGTATACCTCGATCGTGTAACGAAGTTTTTTTGCTGCTATTCGCATCATGTGATGCTCGGCAATTGCATCCGGATCGGAGAGATACCGATCATACCTGAGCATGGTTTCAAGTCGACTGCCTATCCGCTCCGCGGCAACAGCGGGAACACCGGCTGCGGCAGCTTTTGGCAATGACAGGTGCTTGCCTGCAGAGGGGGTTGTTAATGCCCGTTGCATCTCATCGGGTACTCCGCTTTTCTCGAGATCGTTAAGTGCATTAACAACCCTTTTCTGGAGTTTCACTCGTTTTTGCATAAGGCTGGTTACGAAAACCTGCATCTCCCGGTTCAGTGGATCGGGCACGCCACCTGCTTTTCCGTTCTTTCTGTTTCCCTTCCGGTTTCTCTTTATAGACGTCAGAAGGAAATCTATCTGGACGTCAGTATCCCGGGCCTCACCGAGCGACCGGGTTATCTGCCGGAGTTCTTCCATCCATGTCCGGTACTGTCGTGCCGGAAAACAAGGAGCAAAAAGGGGAAGCGCAGCCCGGAGACGGCGGGAGGCGACCCGCATGCGATGGATGTACTCGATATCATCGCTTGTCCTTACACCCTCAATCTCTTTGGTAAATGCACCGAGTAGTGGCACCAGGCGCATGGTTCCAAACCAGCAGGCACCTGCTCCCGCAGGGAGGGAATCAGGATCCGGCATCATACCACGATCCGCGATGAGCGAGAAGCCATGACTGCGCATCCAGGGTTTTTCCCCCATCCGGCAGGACTGCACGCGTATAGGTACCGTCAGGCTGCAGGATCCGGAGTTTCACCGTATCGTTCAGTTGTGTCGGAATGATACTGCCGGTAAGGACTGCGAGCATACGGGGATTCTGGATCGGGAAGAGCACCTCAACCCGGCGATCGAGATTGCGCGGCATCAGGTCTGCGCTGCCAAGATAGATCTCCTCGTTTCCCCCGTTGCGGAAATAGTATATCCGGGCATGTTCAAGGAAACGGCCGATTATGGCACTGACCCGGATGTTTTCACTGACCCCGGGTATCCCGGGCTTTAAGCAGCATATGCCCCGTATCTGCAGTTCAATCTTCACACCGGCCTGCGATGCCCGGTAAAGTGCTGCAATACAGGCCGTGTCAACGAGTGCATTCATCTTGAACATCAGGTACCCGTCGCCATGGGTCTTATGCCGATCCACTTCGCGCTCGATCTTTTCGATAATTGAGTTCCTCAACGTGACCGGCGCGACAAGTAGTTTCCGGTAATGTTCGATCCTCGCGTACCCGGTCAGGAAGTTGAAAAGCTCCGATAGGTCTTCACCAATCTCCCGGTCGCAGGTAAAAAGGCCGAAGTCGGTATAGATCCGGCTCGTTGATGCATTGTAATTCCCGGTACCGAGATGCATGTACCGGCGGATGCCATCTTTCTCCCGTCGGACGACCATGCAGAGCTTTGCATGTACTTTCAGCCCAACAACCCCGTACACCACATGAACACCCTGGCTCTCAAGTGCCCGGGCCCAGCCGATATTATTCTCTTCATCGAACCGGGCCTTAAGCTCGATGAGTGCTGCGACAGCCTTCCCGTTTTCCCTCGCTTCCATAAGAGCATTGACAACCGGAGAGTTTGCTCCTGCACGGTACAGCGTTATCTTGATTGCAAGGACATCGGGATCGTGGGCAGCCTGCCGGATGAAATTGACCACCGGAGAGAAACTGTCGTAGGGGTGATAGAGGAGGACATCGTGCCATCGGATTGCCGAGAAGATATCCCGGTCTTCTCCCAGTTCCGCGGGGATGGCAGGAGCAAAAGGTGCATCCTTGAGATCCGGGCGATCGAGCGAGAGGAGCTGCATGAGATCTGCCATCCCGACCGGGTGAGGTACCCGGTAGAGCATATAAGACGGGACACCCAGCTTGTTTTCAAGCATGTGACAGATCGTTGCAGTCATGGAGCTGTCGACTTCGATCCGTACGGGTTTCCCCCGGGCCCGCTGCTCCATAATCTCCTCAACGGTTGTGAGCAGGTCTGATGCCTCATCGACTTCTATCTCCAGATCCGCATCCCGTGTGATCCGGAACGGGTAGGCTGCAACAACCTCCATCCCCGGGAAAAGGGTGGTAACATTGGCAGCAATAATATCTTCGAGGTATACGAAATGAACGCATGAATCGTCACCATGTCCGTCATTTCCTTCTTCCGGTACCCTGACAAGCCGGGAGAACAGATTTGAGGGGACCTTGACGCGGGCAAAAAATTCTTTCTTCTTCTGGTCGCGAACGATAATTGCAAGGTTGAGCGAGAGATTTGAAATAAAGGGGAACGGGTGGGAACTGTCGAAAGCCAGAGGAGTCAGGACCGGAAAGATCTCATCCATAAAGAGCTGGTGCATCAGCTCTTTCTGCCGGGGATCGAGATTGTCGTACTTATGGATATGGATCCCTGCAGATACCAGCAGGGGATGAATCTCCTCATGCCATGTGCGGGCCTGTTCATCGAGATCAGGAAGAAGGGTCTTCCGGAGAGCATCAAGCTGCTGGGCCGGAGTCATCCCATCCGGTGGTGCTTTCAGGACACCTTTTGTCAGCTGGCGCTGGAGACCTGAGACGCGTATCATAAAAAATTCGTCAAGGTTGTTGGCAAAAATCGCCAGGAATTTTACCCGTTCAAGCAGCGGGTGGCGATTATCTTTTGCTTCATCGAGCACGTGCCGGTTAAAGGACAGCCAGCCAATCTCCCGGTTCGTATAAAGGCAAGGATCCGTTATCGTATAGTGTTCGCGCATAAAATACCTCAGGTTCCGTTAAGGAAAACCGATGGTTCGTATATTCATGATTGGGACGATGAGCATATAACTTTGTATCAAATTTTCCGGCTGTGGTATCCCGAATTGATTTTACACATATAACCATTTCTGCGCATAGTTCAGAATCCTCTCCGGGGGTAGACGGTACCAGAATGCGTTATAAGGCTCATCGTAATCGAGACTCATGTGAGGTTTGATGACATTGTGCCAGTGAACAATTTTATCGACAGAACCGAACTTCGCGATCTTTCGTTCGACTTCTCCGAAGAACCGTTCAATTTTGCCGTTCGTTTGAGGGTGTTTTATCCTGGTTGGGATGTGTTTGATGTTGTGATGAACAAGAAACTCTCCGAATTTATGATGGGCCTGTTCACGGTTTCGAGCTGAAACGAATTGTGTACCGTTGTCAGTAAGGATCTCGCGGGGCGTACCGTACATCTGGAATCCCTGATTCAGAACCGTGAGAGTGTTCTCGGTAGTTGGAGAATCGAATACCCCGTAGCAGGTGATGAGGCGGGATGAATCATCCATGAATGCGATCAGCCATTTCTTCGATCCATTAAGTTCGAACTCTTTCCAGTCTCCCTGCCACATCGACATGGAATGAGTACGTTCGTACCGAACATATTTCCGTTGTTGCCGTTTTTTCATGTTGATCTCCACCAGACCGTGGTTCAACAATACCCGATAGATTCGATTATGCGGGATATGGATCCCGAGTGTTTCCTCAATCTTTTTCTCCAGATGGATTGGACCAATGTTGTTGGATTGATAGGTTTCGAGGATCAACTCTTCTGCTCGATCATCGATGGCTTGGGGCTTTCTTCCAGATTGCCTGAGTACCGGATATTCTCCCGATTCTCTGAACTGGTTGATGAGCTGATACACTCGTTGACGGGTAATCTGGAAATACCGGGCAATCTCAACAACGGGTTTCTCATTTACCCATTGCTGAATGATCCTCTGGATATCCCGATTCGATAATTTGCTCACATCGATATTTACATGTGATGTCAAATGATTTCGGGATAGGACAATCAAATTTTCCGGCGGAAAAATCTCTGATGACTATTGAGATCTCATGAGTGTTGGTAAACGGGGGGGGAAATTCGCCTCGTTTCCTGCTGCTATCTTTTTAACGGGTGGTTCGTAGTATTTTACCATAATTTGTAACAAGGACCTCATGAAACTCCTAAAAAGATTCGGGCAATGCGGGAAAGAATTAAAATTGTTACAAAACAAGTGAACGGCCAGAGAGGGACCTTTCATGCTGTCTGCCAACCAGGTGATAATCGGGAAATTTTTCGATGCTTACCAGAAACATGATACCGATGTTTTACGACAGGTTATGGACGAAGACGAACAGTGGTATTTTCTGGGAAATCATCCATTCGCGGGCGTAAAACGGGGAATGACCGAAGTAATTGCATTTTTTGATGCAATGGGGAATATTATGAGCCGGTCCCGGCCGTCAATCGAGAAACTCATTGTTGCTGAAAATGAACAATACGTGATTGAATGCCAGCACATTCTTACCCACCAGAAAGCCGGCCCAAATATTGACCATTATGTCAGTGTCCTATGGACGATCCGGGCCGGAAAAATTGTAGAAGGGCGACACTTTTTCGCTGACCCGGAAGCGGTCAATGCATATTTTACGGCAGCGAAGAATGGATAATCGTAAACCGGTATTTTATACCCGCTTTTTTAGCCATTGAAGTGATGGCCCCGGTGGATGTGCTCGATGTACTCCTGTTTCCGGTGCCTGCTCGCATTGACCGGGGGTTTCAGGTACCCAACTTCCGGGGTCTGAAGTGCCGGACAGAATGGGCAGAGTGCTGCATCAACATCATTTGCTTTCGTACGGACCGGGCAATAATAAACCCCGTCAATGATCTCCACGGTATCACCCCCGGGAAACGGCATCCCGACCGGGTGTCCGGGCTGGGCCTTGACAAACATGCAGAACCCTGCGAGCAGAAATTTTAAAAAACGCAAGCTGCTCTCACGATCATGGGGTGGGCAGGCACCGGCAACCATCTTCCAGTACGTCGCGGCCCCCGGGGAAAGAGGCTCATCCATCCGGGCAAACGCCCCTTGCTGGTGCATAAGGCGCAGGGCCTGGTATGTACCGTGCAGGTAGGCGGTTATCGTCTCTTCGAGACGTTTGCGGTACTCCGGGTTATAATCCTGGATCCTGCTGGTAAAATTCCATCTCATTTCCTGAAGCTCGCCGGGGGAGTACCGGAAGACTATCCCGGCTATCGCGGCTCCAAGTTCTCCCCGGGTGCGCAGGACTGCAAGCGCCTGACAGCCGCGGGAAATTTCAGCCGGAGTGATTGAAGGAGCAGTCTCTTTTTTGTAAAATCCAAACATGATCCTTAAAACTCCTTACAGAAGAATGCAGAATGTATCCCGTAATTCGGGAAATAATTTTTGGCGGTGAACCCAAGTATCAGGTTTCCTGTTATCGTGACGAGTTTGCCCGATTAAGAGAATTTATCCCGAACAAAAAAACCGTGAGATGGCAAATTCTCCCAACCTTTTTTATATTCCCGGTTCCAACACGATAGACATGGTGATTTGCCATGAGTGAGTGTTTTATTGGGCCAAAGGCCACGCTTTTTTGATACCACGCTACGGGACGGGGAGCAGACCCCGGGCGTCTCGCTGAATCCCGAACAGAAACTTGAGATCGCGACAAAACTCTCGGCTATTGGTGTCGATGTCATCGAAGCCGGGTCCGCCGCCGCTTCGGAAGGTGAACGCGAATCGATCCGGCTGATCGCAGGCGCAGGGCTTGAGGCCGAGATCTGCACCTATGTCCGGGCTCTTCCGGTTGATATCGATTTTGCCGCGGACTGCGGGGCCGATTCGGTTCATCTTGTCATTCCGGTCAGCGACCTTCACATCGCAAAGAAAATGCGAAAGAGCCGGGAAGAAGTCGCGGAGATGGCATGGGATGCGGTTGAATACGCCAGGGCACGGGGCCTTATCGTAGAACTTTCCGGAGAGGACGCCTCCCGGGCTGACCAGGAATTCCTGTATTCAGTCTTTGCCGAAGGAGTAAAGCGGGGAGCCGGCCGGCTCTGCTTCTGCGATACAGTTGGTCTTCTGACTCCGGAAAAGGTTGCAGGATTCATTCCCCCGCTTGCAAAGATTGCTCCGCTCTCTATCCACTGTCATGACGATCTTGGGTTTGCCCTTGCGAATTCCGTGGCAGCTCTCCATAATGGGGCGAGCTGCGCCCACGTAACCGTGAACGGGCTTGGAGAACGGGCAGGAAACACGCCGCTCGAAGAGCTCGTAATGGCTCTTGAAATCCTGTACGAATGCGGGACGAGAATCCGGAAAGAGGAATTGTACTCTCTTGCCACGCTCGTCTCGCGGCTGACCGGGGTTCCCCTGCCGGTCAACAAGGCCGTTGTAGGTGAGATGGCATTTACTCATGAGAGCGGGATCCATGCCCACGGGGTTATTCGTGAGCCCTCAACTTATGAGTCAATCAGACCCGAGATGATCGGCCGTAAACGCAGGATCGTGCTTGGCAAGCACTCGGGCTCGGCATCGGTAGAAGCAGCGCTTCACGAGATGAATTACAAAGCCGATGAGAACCAGCTCCGGGAGATCGTGAAGCGGATTAAGAAGCTTGGCGATGAAGGAAAGCGCGTCACGGATGCAGACCTGATGGCAGTTGCCGATGCAGTCCTTGCGATTGAATGCAAACCATTTATCCGGCTCCGGCAGTTCACGGCTACATCCGGTAGCAACATGATCCCGACTGCTTCCGTTACCCTTGTGGTCAACGGCGAAGAGATCACCGGGGCTGCAACAGGTGACGGGCCGGTTGATGCCGCGATGGCAGTACTCCGCAAGAGCGTAGCAGCGGTAGCCGATATCCGGCTCGAAGAGTACCATGTTGATGCAATCCGGGGCGGGACCGACGCTCTCGTCGATGTAACCGTAAGATTAAGTAAAGATGGGAAGATAATTACTTCACGCGGCGCCAGAACTGATATCATTATGGCCAGCGTCGAGGCGATGATCGCCGGAATGAACAGATTACTGAGGGAAGAGCATGAAAACCGGGGCAAAAATCCTCGTTGAATCTCTGCAGCGGGAGGGCGTTGAGACCATCTTCGGCTATCCCGGCGGGCAGATACTGCCGGTCTATGATGAACTCTATGATTCACCATTACGGCACATTCTTGTACGGCACGAACAGGCGGCAGCGCATGCCGCGGACGGTTTTGCGCGTGCGAGCGGTCGTGTAGGGGTATGCCTTGCGACCTCAGGCCCCGGTGCCTGCAACCTTGTAACCGGCATTGCCTCGGCCTATATGGATTCAGTCCCGGTGGTTGCCATAACCGGCCAGGTACCCACGTACATGCTCGGGAACGATGCGTTTCAGGAATCGGATATCACCGGCATTACGATGCCGGTAACGAAGCACAGCTATCTTGTCAAGAAGACCGACGAGATCAGCAGGGTCGTCCAGGAGGCGTTCTATGTCGCCGGCACCGGGCGGCCCGGCCCGGTCCTCATCGATCTCCCAAAAGATGTCCAGACCGGGACAGCCCGCGATGTCCCGCTTCCGGAGAAAGTGATGCTTCGTGGGTATAATCCGACATACAAAGGCCATTCCCGGCAGATCGATAAAGTGATAGCGCTGATTGTCGAGGCAGAAAGGCCACTTATCTATGCCGGCGGCGGGATCATCGCGTCAAATGCCTCCGAGGAACTGATCACGTTTGCGGTCCACATGGGCATTCCGGTTACAACAACCCTGATGGGTATCGGGTGTATTCCCTGCGATCACCCGCTCAATCTCGGGATGCTGGGCATGCACGGGACCGAGTACGCAAACTTTGCCGTGACCGAGAGCGATCTCCTGATCGCAATCGGTGCCCGGTTCGATGACCGGGTAACCGGGAAGATAGACACCTTCGCCCCGCATGCGAAGATCGTGCACATCGATATCGATCCTGCCGAGATCGGCAAGAACAAGCGGGTCGATGTCCCGATTGTCGGGGATGTGAAAGCAGTTCTTGTGGACATGCTGAATTCAATAAAGAAAAAGGGTGTCCATGAAGCATGGCGTAAGAAGATCCAGCACTGGAAAGAGAACCATCCCCTGAAGTACAAAGACGATGGCCGGCTGCACCCACAGTTCATCCTCCACCAGATGAACGCGCTCTTAAAAGGGAACGCAACGATTGTCTCCGAAGTCGGGCAGAACCAGATGTGGACAGCCCAGCACTTCTGCTTCCGAAGGCCCCGGAGCTGGATCACCTCCGGGGGTCTTGGGACAATGGGTTACGGGTTCCCTGCTGCGATCGGCGCGCATTTCGCACGACCGGATCTCCCGGTCTTTGATGTCGCGGGAGATGGCAGCATCCAGATGAACATCCAGGAACTTGGAACGGTTGCGCAATACAAGATCCCGGTCAGGATTGCGATCCTCAACAACCAGTACCTCGGGATGGTCCGGCAATGGCAGGAACTCTTCTTCGACCGGAGATACTCGTACACCGAATTGCCCTCCGTTGACTTCGTAAAGATAGCAAACGCGTACGGGGTTGAGGGAGTCCGGGTCGAGACACCGGAAGAAGTGATGCCTGCGCTCAAAGAGTCGCTTGCCTGTGACGGCGCATTTGTCATCGACTTCCGGATCGAACGCGAAGATAATGTCTTCCCCATGGTCCCTGCGGGCGCAGCTATCAACGAGATGATCGGGGGTCACCCGCGATGAATCTGCACACGCTCTCGGTCCTTGTCGAGAACAAGGCCGGGGTACTCTCCCGGGTCACCAACCTCTTCTCCCGGCGCGGGTTCAATATCGAGAGCCTGGCAGTCGGCCCCTGCGAAGAACCGGGTATGAGCCGGATCACCATCGTCGTTATCGGGGACGATGCCCAGGTCGAGCAGGTGATGAAACAGCTCAACAAACTTATCGAAGTCATCAAGGTCTCTGACCTGACCGGGAACGAACGGGTTGAACGTGAGCTCGCCTTGATCAAAGTTACTGCCGATCTCGGTACTTCCCGGGCCGAGATCATGCAGATCGCGACCATCTTCCGGGCTCAGATCGTGGATGTCGGGGCAAAGTCCCTGATCCTCCAGGTTATCGGGGACACTGAAAAGATCGATGCCCTGGAAAAACTTCTCCGCCAGTACGGAATCAAGGAGTTTGTCCGGACGGGGACGATCGGAATCCTCCGGGGATCAAAGACCGTCTGCAGCACAAAATAACAATTTGACTTTTGGCATGAAAATCTCAAATCCGGAAGGAGGATAAGGTCAACAATCACCCCTTCCGGAATCTGATTCCTTCAACACAATAGCAGCCTCATTCAAAATCTTCAGGATTTCACCGAGAGTAGCGATAACGGGAATTCGGACTTTGACCGTTTTCGCTGAAGGATTTGAATCCCCATTGGCCTGATTAAAGAATTCATCTTGAGTGATCAAGTGCCATATGATGGTTACAATCTTCCTGGCCAAAGCGACAATCGTTTTACCGGTTCCAATAACCGGCTTTTTCCGGTCATAGAACTTTCGGAAAACCGTATTTCGGCTTCTCGAAGCAGCGTGAGCGATCTGAACGAGGATCCACCTTGCATGCTCTGAACCACGCTTCGTGATAGAACCGGTTCTCAGTTTGTCAGCAGACTGGTACACATTTGGAACTATCCCTAACCAGTTTGCAAGTTTGTCGCCAGTGGAGAAATCCGAGAAATTCCCGATTTCTGCAATCAAGGTTACAGCGGCGATATTGCCAATTCCGGGAACGGATTTGAGAATCTTGAGTTCATGTTCAAAAGTCTCATCGGCGAACTGAAAAATACAGTCAGTAAGATCGTCAATCTCATCATTCAGACATTTCAGGAGATTCAGGCAGTGTTTAAGCCGGAAGATTGCTTCCGGTGAAATCGTTGTCTGAAGGATTTCGTCGAGTTGAGCCGACTTTTTACGAACATTAAGAGGAAGCGTTTTTATGATTTCGGTCATCGGCATTCCATCGACAATGCCCCGAAGGATTCGCAATCCGCTCTTTCCAAAAAGATCGGTCAGCACCGATGAGAGCCGGAATAATTCCGAATCCAGGATATGATGGATCTCATTTTTTATGTCGGTTCGTTTCTGGACCAATTTGTGTCGGAGTCGCACAAGGGATCGAAATTCCCGATGGGTCTGGGCAAATATTCTCGAAGGCCGGATCATTCCCTTCAAGGCCAGTTGGGCGATAAGTTCTGAATCCACTTTGTCGGTTTTCTTGTGGGAAAACATCTTGATGTCACGGGCATTCCCGACAATTACGGGTGTATGCCCGTGCATCATGTCGTAGACCGGTACCCAGAAGTCACTCGTAGACTCACATGCGACCACGTCACATTTGTTCTTAATTGTCCATTCTTTGAGCGCGAACAGACCGGTTTCTGTACGTTCAAATCGCCGCTGTTCTTTGTGCCCATCATCGGTTAGTATCGTGGCTAAAATGAATTTCTTGTGAAGGTCCAGACCAGCAGATACATGAATTTGTTCGGTCATAGTTGATCTCGAATTATGGGCAGATCAATTGCCTTCCTGGCCAATTTGGCATTCGCGATCAAGTCGCAGTACGGCCTGCGATGGCAATTTAACGGTTAGTTTTTTTCCCAGGATCGCATCCTAAAAATTCGACAGCCTGCTCTGCCCGTAGTTCAAAATGAGTTCTTACCACTTGTTGATTTTCATGGGTAAGGCCTGTGACCTTCAGGTCTCATCGGTGTTTTTTTCGGTTGAAACCGTATTAAGATCCTGGATAAACCGCGACATGTGCGCATACCCGGGCATATTTCCGGAATTCTGCCATTAAGCCTTGAGTTAACAGAGACTTGAGAGAAATTTCCGTTACCAGGAAAAGAGGGTAAAGACAAGTTTATCCTTTTTTTTGCCCATCATTACAAAGAGATCAGAAAGATTACCTTCCTCGTTTCCGTCAGGTCTTACCTTCCAGAACCCAGGTCCGTTTTCCCAACCATCTGACGATTCAATCGATGATGTTATATGTTAGCATATATCAAGATTAACTGATAGCATGTTTGGGTTGCCGTTAGTTACCATTCTCTCGGTCAGTATTGTCGTTATCGTAGTTATCGTTGTGCTTTTGTACTGGGGTCTTACCTTTCGGGGGCATGACTGAATATGGCTGCTGACATTACAACGATTGTTGTTATCGCACTCTACTTCCTGGGAATGCTCGCTATTGGTGCCTGGGCGTCAAAGAAGATCAAGAACACGGAGGATTATCTCGTTGCCGGAAGACAGCTCGGCTTCTGGGTCTTCGTACTCCTGATGATAGGGACCGTTGCATCGGGAATGTCGTTGCTCGGGGTTTCCGGCCTGGGCTTCAAAGCCGGGTGGCCGACCATCTGGGAACAAATATTTGTCCCGCTTTCGATCAGTTTCTGCATCATATTCTTCGGGGTCAAGCTTCACAATGTTGCAAAGACCTCCGGGTACATCACGGTACAGGACTATCTCGCCCACCGGTACGAGAGCCCGACTGCGCTCCGGTCCCTCTCTGCAGTGGCGGGCATCATCGTCTCCCTCATTTACCTTGTTGGCCAGTACTCCGCCATTGCCATTGTCCTGATGTGGCTCTTCCAGGTCCCGCTCTGGCTCGCGCTGGTTATTGCGACCGTGATAACAACCGTCTATACAGCAATCGGCGGGTTGTACGCGGTTGCATGGGCATCCCTTATCCAGTCGGTGATCCTGATTGGAGGTGTCCTTATCATGGCACCGATCATCATCTTCTATGCGGGCGGCTTTAACCACGTCAACGAAGTGATGGCCGGGATAAATCCCAACCTTGTCATGCCCTACATGCCTTCGGGCGCATTCGGTATCCCCTACATCATCTCCTTCGCGGTCCTGCTCATGGTAGGTCTTGCCTGCGCACCTCACGTCATCAACAATGTCCTTGCCATTAAAGATGTCAAGTACTTCAAGTGGGCACCTGTCGTCGCGTTCGTCACTTACGCCATTGCAATGTTCCTCTTAAAGTTCACCGGGTTTGCCGGGGCGGTCATGGTAAAGGAGGGTGTCTTTACCCTTCCCAAAGTCCCCAATGCCGGTGATTTCGTCATCCTGTATGGTATCCAGTACTCCCTGCCCATCATGGCTCTCTGGGCGATCTTCGCGGTTATCGTTCTTGCCGCTGTCATGTCAACAACAGACCGGCTGATGCTTACCATTGGTGCGATGTGCTCATGGGACTTGTACAAAAAAGTCATTAAACCCGATGCCCCGGACAAGACGGTCCTCCTCATCTCGAAAGTTGTCGTCGTCCTTTCTGCATTCGGCACCATGATTCTTGCCATCAGTCCCCCGGAGATGCTCGCGATCCTCATCTGGATGGGAATTGGTGTCATGCTCTCAACGTTTGCAGTGCCACTCCTTGCCGGCCTGTACTGGAAAGGCGCAACACGGGAAGGCGCGCTTGCGGCAATGGCACTCGGCCTTGTATCTTCGCTCACGTTCGGTATGCTGAATTACGTCAAGGCAACATTCTTCGGTATCAATTTCGGGACGATTCCTCTCCACTTCTCCGCGTACTCGTTCATTATTGCAATCGTCGCAATGATCGTTGTCAGCTATGCCACGAAGAAGACCTCGGCAAAGGTTCTTGAAGAGACCCAGACCGGCTGGTTCATCTCAAAGCAATAAAATCCCCATTTCCTTTTTTTCCAAGCGTTCTGTCCGGTAAATTCGGTACGGTCAACAATTTAAATCCCGCCCGCACACGTATAAGAAGTGAAGACCGCGATACTTGGCGGAGGTCTCTCGGGACTGACGCTTGCACGCCTCCTGCATGAAAAAGGAGAGGAAGTAGTTGTACTCGAAGCAGAGCAGGAGATCGGGGGTCTCTGCCGCTCAAAATCCGAACGTGGATTTACCTTCGATACCGGTGGATCGCATATCATCTTCTCGCGGGATGGTGAAGTCCTCGATTTCATGCGCACAATGATCGGGAGCAACGAGCAGCGAAACACCCGCAACACCAAGATCTTCTACAAGAAACGCTACATCAAATACCCGTTTGAAAACGGGCTTTCGGATCTCCCCGATGATGACCGGTTCGTCTGTATCAACGAGTTTGTAAAAAACCTTATCGCGATCGAAAAAGGGGACGCCCCGGATCCGGAGAATTTCCGGGAATGGATCTACCACACGTTCGGGAAAGGGATCGCTGAATGTTACATGGTTCCCTATAACGAGAAGATCTGGAAGTTCCCGACCGATAAGATGTCCCTGCACTGGGTCGACGGGCGGATCCCCCGACCACCGGTTGAAGATATCATAAAATCCGCGATCGGGATCCCCACTGAAGGCTACACCCACCAGTCCGTCTTCTCGTACCCGGTAAACGGAGGTATCGAAGCGCTTGTCAGGGCAATAGCAAAGCCGGTTCTGCCATTTATCCATACCGGCTTCAGGGTTACATCGGTAAAAAAGTCTGGGGCTGTATGGAAGATCGGTAACGGCCGCGAGACGATCGAAGCGGACCGGTGTATCTGCACTATGCCTGTCCAGCACCTTCTCTCCTGTTTTTCCGAAGTACCGGAAGATGTCCGGGCTGCATGCAGCGCACTTACGTATAACTCGCTCGTGTGTGTAAATATCGGGATCCAGGGCGCTGTTCCCGAAATTTCGTGGATGTATCTTCCTGAACCGGCACTGGGCAGGACAAACCGGCTCTCATTTCCCTCAGGGTTCAGCCGTGCAGCGGCACCGGAAGGGTGCAGTTCCGTCCTTGCCGAGATTACCCACCAGGCCGGTGACGAAGTCAGCAGCATGTCTGATGAAGAACTGACCCGGGAGGTTATCGCCATGCTTGAAACAATGGGCATTGCAAAACCCGGGCAGGTTATCTTCACATCAGTAGCCCGTCAGCCTTTTGCCTACGTGGTCTATGATCTAAACTATTGCAGGAACATTGCCAGGGTCAAGGAATTCTGTACCGGATCCGGCATTCCCCTTGTCGGGAGGTTTGCACAGTTTGAGTACCTCAACATGGACGGCTGCATCCGGAGCGTACTGGATTTTGTAAAAACAACCTGTTCGTGAAGGTTCGTCCGGTCGCGGGTCTGCCCTGCCGGAAAACCGACATCAATCTTATCATCCGCAAACGTGAAAAATATACAGGAGTTTTTCCCAGATATGATCTCGGTCATCATCCCGACCTTTAACGAAGAAGAGAATATCGCACAGTGCCTCGTCTCCTTAACCCACCAGACCATTCCCCGCAGCGAGTACGAGATCATCGTTGTCGATGGAGGATCAAAAGATGCAAGCTGCGAGATTGCCCGGAAATACGCTGACCGGGTTTTTATCCAGACTAGCAAAAAAGTCGGTGGGGCCCGGAACGATGGCGTTGCAGCAGCAACCGGGGATATCGTCGCAACGACTGATGCGGACTGCATTCTTCCTTCAGACTGGATTGAAAAGATTGGCAGGGATTTTGCAGATTCCCGTATTTCCCAGGTCTACGGGCCGGTTTACCCGATCGAAGATACGCTCGGCAACAAATTCTCAATCTTCCTTGCAAATACCTTCGCCCGGGTAGGCTACTATTCCGGTACATTTTACTATACGCTTGGCTGCAACACGGCATTCCGGAAGGAGGCCTTCAAAAAAGCCGGCATGTACCGGTGCATCGATGCTGGTGACGATCTTGAGATCGCGCTCCGGATGAAGGACCAGGGAAAGATCCTTTTTGACGGTAAACTCAAGGTCGGCTTTTCGATGCGGAGATACCAGCAATTCGGGACTTTCAAGTCATTGTACGAATGGGTTTACATTGTTGCGCATGGCGGAGAGACGCAGAAATATTCCTATTCACAGAAAAAATACAAATAAAAAATTCCTTACATTCTGATTCCTGTATGCTGAACGATCCAGAAACCGGAAAGGAAGAAGAAACGATCCAAAAAGCTGTTGCTGCATTCGATGAATCTGATTTTGCCCGGCTTCTTGGCATGAAAGTTGTAGAGGCTCATGACGGGTTTGCCCGGGTTGTCATGGACTGCTCCGGAAAGATGAAATCTCATAATGTCGCTCATGGGGGGGCGATCTTCTCTCTTGCCGATCATGCGTTTGGTATCGCGGCAAACTGCAGCGGTACTTCACGGGTTGCTGTCTCCGTCCATATCCAGTATATTGCGCCCGCATCCGGGCATCTTACCGCTGTTGCCGAGCGGGTTGCAGATAATGGAACGTGTTCCACCTTCCGGGTGATCGTCTCGGAAGGTTCACGGACCGTAGCTGAATTCGACGGTGTTGCCTTCAAAACGAGTTCTTCCCGATAATAAATAAAACACTTCAGTAATTCCCGGGCCGCAAACGCCCCCGGTTTTCCGGACAGGTAATGGAAGGTTCCCGGAAAATCGGAAAGATTTTCACGGGCCCGAGAGACTTGCACCGGACCCATCTACAAGCTTTGTGAATTCTTAACGCTTCTGACCCAATTGCCTGCCGGCCAGGAATCCGGTAGAGAGATGCGTTAGAACTTTTATATTCTCCGTTGTGAAACCCTGGAGCGTGGACCGATATGAGTTCTCCCCATAACAAAATCCGGTCCGACTGACCCACGAACTCTTCCGGGATCGGTCCGCTTTACGGCATGCGATAAGGCTCAGCATTTCCGGGTATTATCCGTGCCTTGGAGCGGAGCGTAGCGAAAAATGGAGAGAAAACCATGAATCTCACAAAACGCTGCGTTATCCTGCTTGCCCTGATGCTGGCTGCGATGGTGATTGTACCGATGGTGAGTGCCGCAGAAATACCACGAGCGACAAACAATGGAGTTACTGACGAAATTCATTTAACGAAATTAATGGATAATCCACAAAGCATTACCCGTGCCTACCCGACAATTCAGAATCAGGATGCGGTAATCAAATCCCTTGAAGGGAAAAACATTACCGTTGCAGAATTCTATGAAACGCTCTATCCGGGTGTTATGTCAAAATTACCCCAAAAGGTTCAGCCTTTGTACAAGAATACAAAAATGATCTGGCCCGCATATACCGTATCGCCAAAAAAGCTCTCGCCACAAGAGGCCAGCAGCCTTGTCCTGTCATTGAAAAAAACAACACCATCTGGCAATAATGATGCGGATTCATCTCTACATGCCACTGCTGCTGCAACCAGTTCTGATCTTTCGATCAACGGGTTATCAATCGTAGTAAAAGGAAGAATCACTCTCTATCAGTCGACTACTGGGGTATATCCCCCAGTATCAATGATATATTTATCAACAAAATCAATGCTCTGGCAGTACCAGAGAGAATCCGGGTTCCAGAATATCGCAGAAAAGCTATCGGTTGGTACACTTACCTTGATCGTACTATTGACGATCTTCACCATATGAAATCTGCAAAAAATAGTATGCATGCCCGGGAAATCTGCGGAATGTGGGAATCACTAAATAACTTGGAAATAAACAAGATTTTCATGACAGTTACTACAGTAAGACCGGCACCGCTCCGGACGATTGCAGCGGTAATTCTTGGCACAATGATTGGATCAATCCTCTTCTTTGTCGTAGCACTTCTCATCGGATCGGTAAACGATCTCCTGGGGATGAATATTCCGTTAAACCTGAAATTTGCGGAAAATGTCTGGAGCCTGATTATTCTGGTAATTTTCGTTGTTCTCTCCATTGCCGGGATATACTGGGCCGTCCTGACGACACCTCCGACTGAACCAGAGATCGGAAGCCTGGACTCAGAGATCGAACCGGATTGTGGTATCCCGAATTGATTTTACACATATAACCATTTCTGCGCATAGTTCAGAATCCTCTCCGGGGGTAGACGGTACCAGAATGCGTTATAAGGCTCATCGTAATCGAGACTCATGTGAGGTTTGATGACATTGTGCCAGTGAACAATTTTATCGACAGAACCGAACTTCGCGATCCTTCGTTCGACTTCTCCGAAGAACCGTTCAATTTTGCCGTTCGTTTGAGGGTGTTTTATCCTGGTTGGGATGTGTTTGATGTTGTGATGAACAAGAAACTCTCCGAATTTATGATGGGCCTGTTCACGGTTCCGAGCTGAAACGAATTGTGTACCGTTGTCAGTAAGGATCTCGCGGGGCGTACCGTACATCTGGAATCCCTGATTCAGAACCGTGAGAGTGTTCTCGGTAGTTGGAGAATCGAATACCCCGTAGCAGGTGATGAGGCGGGATGAATCATCCATGAATGCGATCAGCCATTTCTTCGATCCATTAAGTTCGAACTCTTTCCAGTCTCCCTGCCACATCGACATGGAATGAGTACGTTCGTATCGAACATATTTCCGTTGTTGCCGTTTTTTCATGTTGATCTCCACCAGACCGTGGTTCAACAATACCCGATAGATTCGATTATGCGGGATATGGATCCCGAGTGTTTCCTCAATCTTTTTCTCCAGATGGATTGGACCAATGTTGTTGGATTGATAGGTTTCGAGGATCAACTCTTCTGCTCGATCATCGATGGCTTGGGGCTTTCTTCCAGATTGCCTGAGTACCGGATATTCTCCCGATTCTCTGAACTGGTTGATGAGCTGATACACTCGTTGACGGGTAATCTGGAAATACCGGGCAATCTCAACAACGGGTTTCTCATTTACCCATTGCTGAATGATCCTCTGGATATCCCGATTCGATAATTTGCTCACATCGATATTTACATGTGATGTCAAATGATTTCGGGATAGGACAAACCTTTAAATTTACCAATATCCTCTAATACCTAAAGCGCTTTTAACATATTTTTAGCGTACATTTATTTTTGGAGTTTAATATGCCTGAACAGTACCAGGAGTCCATGAAGGGAACGACCACGATCGGCGTGGTGTTTTCCGGTGGCGTTATCCTTGCTACAGAAAAGCGTGCGACCATGGGCTATATGATCGCAAGCAAGAAAGCAAAGAAAGTTTACCAGATCGCAGACAGGATAGGTATGACAACCGCCGGCGGCGTGGGAGATGCACAGCAGCTTGCACGCATTCTCACGGTTGAATGCAACCTTTACCAGATCCGCAGGTCCCGCACGATAACGGTCGGGGCCTCGGCAACTCTTCTCTCAAACTACCTGAACCAGAACCGTTACTTCCCTTATTATGTACAGTTACTGGTAGGCGGAGTTGACGTAAACGGGCCAAGTGTGTATTCCGTTGATGCAATGGGTGGAGCGACAAAAGAGGAGGAGATTGTTGCAACCGGCTCCGGTTCCCCCATGGCATACGGTGTCCTCGAGGACCGTTACCACAAGGATATGACGGAAGATGAAGCGATCGATATCTCTGTCCGTGCACTCAAATCCGCAATGAAGCGCGATGCGGGATCCGGGGAGGGGATACAGGTCGTTGTGATCACCAAAGACCGGTACCATGTTCTCAGCGAGGAAGAACTTAAAAAACACCTCGTAAAATCTCCTGCATGATTCTTTTTTAGGATGACATTTTTATGCTGATTGAAGAACGGCTCAAAGAGCTCAAAGAGAAGATCAACGATAAGGTGCCAAAAGGCATTACGGTGACCCAGGTCGAATTCGAAGGCCCGGAACTCGTCATCTATACCGATGATCCCAAACGATTCGCTGATGAAGCAGATTTGATCAAAGTACTGGCACGCGACCTGCGCAAACGAATCGTGGTCAGACCGACGATCCTCGAAGACCCGGAGAAGGCATACACCGAGATCAAGGCAGTAGTCCCGGACACCGCAGGAATCTCCGATATCTTTTTTGATCCCGATACCGGGGAAGTCTTGATTGAAGCGGAAAAACCCGGCGTGGTTATCGGTAAAAACGGCGCAACCCTGCGGGATATCACCCGGCACATCGGCTGGACACCGAAAGTTGTCCGGACTCCACCCATTGAAAGCTCAACGGTTAAACAGATCCGGCAATACCTGAGGCAGACAAACGAGGACCGGAAAACATTCCTTCGCACCATCGGCCGCCGGATCCACCGGGATATCCCCGGGCGTGGCGCCGCTGACAAGGAAGCAACGAAAAAAGACCATTGGGCCCGGGTCACAGCCTTAGGTTGCTGCCGCGAAGTCGGTCGTGCAGCGTTCCTTCTCACAACACCCAACAGCCGGGTGCTTATCGACTGCGGGGAGAAACCCGACAACTCAAACGGTACCCCGTACCTCTATGTCCCGGAGATCCACCCGCTCGCCCAGCTTGATGCCGTGGTCCTTACCCATGCACATCTCGATCACTGTGCCCTTATCCCGCTGCTGTACAAGTACGGGTACGAAGGCCCGGTCTATTCGACTCCGCCAACACGGGATCTCTCGGCGATGCTCCAACTCGACTATCTTGATGTGATCCACAAGGAAGATCGCAAGGTTCCGTACTCCTCAAACGAAGTCAAGACCTACATCCGGCATTCGATCACCCTCAACTACGGGAGCGTCACCGATATCGCTCCAGACATTAAGCTCACCTTCTATAATGCCGGTCACATCCTGGGCTCAGCCATCGCACACTTCCATATCGGGGATGGTTTGTACAATATTGCCTTCTCCGGAGACTTCAACTATAGTAAAAGCCGGCTTTTTAACCCGGCAGTAAACCAGTTCCCCCGTCTCGAAGCGCTTTTCATGGAAAGCACCTATGGCGGCTCGAACGATTTCCAGCAGCCACGGTCCGATGCGGAGGCAACCCTGTACGAGACAATCAACAAGGTACTCCAGCGCGGCGGAAAAGTTCTGATCCCCGCATTCTCTGTCGGGCGTTCGCAGGAAGTGATGCTCGCGCTTGAGGAGGGGATGCGCCTTGACAAGATCCCGAAAGTCAAGATCTATCTCGACGGCATGATCCGTGAGGCGACCGCTATCCACACAACCTACCCGGAGTACCTCAACACCGAACTGCGGAATCTTATCTTCCGGGAAGGAATGAACCCGTTCCTTGCGGAATGTTTCCAGCAGGTCGATTCGAACGAGCTGCGCGAAAAAGTTATTGCCGGTGACCCCTGTGTCATCATCTCCACAAGCGGGATGCTCAACGGTGGCCCGGTGATGGATTACCTCCAGAACCTTGCAGACGATGAAAAAAATGCCCTGATCTTTGTCGGGTACCAGGCCGACGGGACGTATGGCAGGCGCATCCAGAAAGGCTGGCGTGAAGTTCCGCTCGGAAGGAAAGGTACGATCACCATCAACCTCGAGATTGTCACGGTCGATGGTTTCTCCGGTCACTCGGACCGGCGCCAGCTTATGAATTATATCAGCCAGATCCAGCCCAGGCCCGAGAAAATTTTCTGCATCCATGGGGATGAAAACAACACGATCGACCTCGCGAGCTCGATCTACAAGCGCTACCATATCCAGACCCATTCGCCCATGAACCTGGAAACGTACCGGATGATCTGATACGGATCGGTCACATCTCACCTTTTTTTTGTATTTATTACGGGGATCATTTTGTTACAGGGGTCGTTTTCCGGCGTTTTTTGAGACGCTTTACGATAACAGTTACGATAGATCGGGGCAACTGCCCGGCATGGTGTTCTCCCGAAGAGAACAAAGTACGATAAAACAATACATTCATCAGCGATGAAGGGAAATTTCGTCATGAGAAAATGAAATTAAAGGCATTTATCTTTGTTCTCCTTCTTGCACTCATGCTCGTCCCCGCAGTTTATGCCGAAGATGCGCAGGACTGGAATACGAAAGGGCTGTACGCAAACAATGTCGGGGATTATACAAATGCCATCACGTACTTCAATAACGCACTTGCTCTCGACAAAAATATGGCGTCTGCGATGGCTGGAAAGGCCGCCGCCCTCAACGGGCTTGGCCGGTATTCAGAAGCACTTGCTTCCGCCCAGGCAGCTCTTGCCATCAAGACCGATGCAACTGCTCTCAATGCAGAGGCATTTGCCTTCTACAATCTTGGGGACTGGAATGAAGCGGTGACAGCGTATAACAAGCTCTTTGTAATCCAGCCCAATCTCCCGGCCCCGTTCTGTATCCAGGGTGCTGCCTATATGCAGCTGAACCAGAGTGTGGATGCAGTTAATTCGTACCGATCGTGCACAGCCCTTGACCCCCAGAATTTCTGGGCCTGGAACAATTATGGGATAGCACTCATGGGTGCCGGCAGGAACCGGGACGCCCTCGGTGCATTTGACCAGGGAACATCCCTGACCATAACCAATGCAACCCTGTGGAACAACAAGGGAGTGGTACTTCTCGGTTCGTGCAGTACCAGGACGCTGTTTCTGCGTTTAAAAAAGCACTCAACATCGATCCGGGTTACACAGAGGCACAGCAGAATCTTGAAAAAGCGATGGGAAAAGGCCAGACATTTATTGTTACCGGCCAGATCACACCCGTACCGACCATCAGTCGTATCGGAACGCTGAATCCGGCAACAACCGTTCCGGTCGAGAGTACGATTGCCACTGCAACCCCGGCGATCCCTGTCTCCGTGCAGACCCAGGCCCCGGTTGCAGCAATACCCGTGCCAAAGAAAACAACCTATTCACCGGTCAGTCCGGCAACGGCACTTATTGCCCTGCTTGGAGCAGCAGGGATTCTCATGACGATAAAAAATCTCAGAAAATAACTTTTGTTCAGTTTTTTAGTTCTGGTTGTTTGGGCATGTTGTTCAGGTATAGGCCTGCATAATTCCCTCATAGATCCGGACTGCATTCTCCAGCGACCGGATTTTTACCTTCTCATCTACCGCGTGCAGGGTTGCAATCTCACCGGGACCGTACTCGATAACACGGAAACCGGCTTTGCGCAGGTGTCGTGCATCGCTTGCTGCCCACTGCACGATGGGGAAGACCTCCCCGCCATACACTTTTCTCACTTCCTCGCAGGTAATGTTCACCAGGCGCGACGATGGGTCGGTCATTGACGGTTCATGGGTTGAAGAGGAGGTTATCGTACCCCGTGCAGAGTAGCCGGCTATCTCGGTAATAAGATCCGTAATCGAACATCCCCAGGGAATCCGGAGTTCAAGATCAAGGTTGCATGCCTGGGCGACAACATTCGATTTCTCTCCGCCCCGGATAACGCCGGGATTGAACGTGATCTTCTGGAGGATCCGGCTCACTCCCGGCAGGGAAAATTCCCTGCCAAGGACCTCTGAGGACTGGCCGATAATCTTTTTTTGCGTCTCATCAGCCGGATAATCCCGCTCGTGCAGATCTTTAACGCGATCGAGAAACGACATCGCTTCCATGATTGCGCTCGTGCCGACAGCAGGGTACAAAGAACCATGAGCCGGTGTTCCGGCAAACTGTAGTTCGATCCGGCAGAGACCCTTCTGACCAATGGACGGATGACGTGCAGGACAGGGTTCGCCCACAACGCAGTCGCAGGGAGAGATAAGCCGGTTGGCCAGCAGCTGGAGGATGCCCTGCTCTCCCCCGGTCTCTTCATCGCACACAAAAGCGAGCGACGGTATGGATTCATCACGGTCGGCAAGAGCACTGCACGCTGCAAGGATCGCGGCGCAGCCACCCTTCATATCGGTCGAGCCCCTTCCCCATACGAACCCATCCTCAATTGTCCCGGAGAACGGCGGAAATTTCCACCCGTCATCGAGCGCCGGGACTACGTCTACGTGGCCACAGAAGAGCAGGTTCCCCATGCCTTCGCAGACGAGGTTACAGTTCCCGGTGTCTTCTCCGGTGACCCGGGATCGTAGCCCCAATCCTTCGAGAAAACCGCGGATATATTCTATTGCAGCCGCGGTATTTCCCGGAGGATTCTCACTCCGGATTGCGACAAGATCAGAACAGATCCGGCTGACATCCATATCTCCACCTGTACCGTTTACCTGCAGGACACATACGTTCTGAACAGAACCGCAAGCGATCCATCTTCATACAGGCTCTTTAAAAATTCCTGCTCAAAGAATTCATCGATCATCACCAGGAAAAGATCTGCCGAAGTTGCCTGTTTCGTATCGGGATCAAGAACAATCCTGAAACTCCGGTACCCTGCCGGGTCCTCGTCATCATAGATCATCTGCCAGAGGGCCGGCAATTTTGAGAATTTTTCCGGGTTCTCATCTCTTAACCAGGTGATAAAACCGGGAAATTTCGGCCGGTCCCCCTTCTTCTCTTCATCGATTCTCCAGCGGAGGTACTCTCCACCCATGATGTTTTTGGGGGACATGTAGTTGTACGCGAGGAGGCTGCACGTGTAATCGATGTGTGCGAGGGCGTCAATAAAGTAGAAATAAAGAACCTTGTCGAAGAGACCCGTGTCATGGAGAATCAGGTTCTTCTCGTAGAGATGGTTGAGTACGTTTGCGTATTCGTTGTCAGCCTGCATACCCCTTTGTTCGTGCCGGCATTGTAAATAAATTCCCTTGTGAGCCGGTTATCCCATGTATGCCACTGGACAAAACCTTTGGTCGGGAACAGAACAGGTTAAAAAAATGCTCACACAAAATGATACAAAGAACCGGAGAGAATAACTATTTTCCCTCGAATACCAGGCACTGCTTTGCCCGAGGGATTGATGGGAAACCGGAGGTTAACAGCAATCCTCGGTAGTTACCGTAAACAAAAATTACAGATCCAGTTTTCCCGGGATTTTAATTTCATGGTTTTGGTGTGAACACCTTGTTCATACAACGTTTCTCAATAGAGCAATTATTTTGAAAACATCAGGGATTTCCCCGATTTTCCGGACGAGGAATTCCAGGGAGGCGGACTACCAGCCTCTGTTTTTTTTTTGGTTTCTGAAATTGTCCCGGGCTGATCGCAGATCGAGCGGTTACATTTCCGGTACCCCCGGTCTCCGGCATGGCCATATCCCCGCGTTTGGAGTGCCAAAAAACCTCATCCCAAATACGCCCGTATCGGGCTCCTTTTACCAATCGGACAAACCCGTTTCCGGCTCCAGTGGAAATGGTGCCAACACGCGACGAAATTCCTTCTATAATCGATTATTTTCGGAAAATACTTGATTTAAACAAAATAAAACCGTGCTATTAAGAAGGCCTTTAACGCCCCCCTTTTTCCGGACAGGCTTTGGGACAGGAAAAAATTGCGGGGAAATTTCAGGCCCTGGCGGGGCTGTAACGGGCATCGCGAATTCTTCGACGGATGGGACACGTAAAAACTGATGGGTAAAAGTCCACGGAACCGTCCGGGTTGACGGTCGGAGGCGGGTTGAGAGGCCCGAAAAGCTCATCCCAAAGCTATTTGTAAAACGGTTCGCGCTCTGCCACCGCTTTCCGGAATAATTCTTCCAGTTCTTCTCCGGATTTACCGCGGATATCGATGTGGTTATCGGTCCTCAAAAGACACGGTTTCAGCTTGCCATCAGATGTAACCCGGAGCCGGTTGCAGAATGCGCAGAACTCGGTGTTGTGGAGCGGCCGGACAACTTCAACTTCAGCACCGTCCAGACAATATTTTTTCCGGTGATGCATCCTCCGGGTGATAATCTGTTTTGACCGGGAGGCAAGCTGGCCTTCGAGCCCGTCCATTCCTTCGTGAAGCGTGCAGTCGTTGAAGTTCATCAGCTCGATCAGCTGGAGCACAAGATCGCGGTTGCCCCGGACGAACGCGAGGAAATCATCGATCTCGTGATCGTTGACACCTTTGAGAACTACCGTATTGAGCTTGATGGGGGTAAGGCCGGCGTCAAGTGCTGCGTTGATGCCTTCAAGAACATCACCGACCCGGTCGGTGCCGGTAATTTTCCTGTACGTTTCCGGGTTCAAACTGTCGATGCTGACGTTGACCCTGCGGAGCCCGGCCTTCCGGAGATCAGCGGCCATCTCGGCAAGAAACGTGCCGTTTGTGGTAATCGATGACTCGATACCAGCCGGGACAGAGCTGATGATCTCCAGCAGGTCTTCCCGGAGCAGCGGTTCGCCACCGGTAAACTTTACGCTCCGTATGCCAAAATTCGCAGCGGTGTTGAGGATCTCTTTGATCTCGCGAGCGGAAAGTTCCGTTCCGGATTTCTTCTCTCCCTCCCGGTGACAATAGATACAGGAAAGATTGCATCGCGGGGTTAAGCTTACCCGGAGATTTGAGACCGGGCGATCGTAGGCATCTTTCAGGATCACGGTATCTCAGCCTGTGAAATTTTTTGCAACGATGTAGAGCTCGGTGCTCCCTTTCCGGGAAGCCTGGGTATTGCAGGTTTTAACCGAGTAGAAATGTTCTTTCACGCTTGCGTACAGCTGGGGGAAGTCCGTTCCCTGGAACGATTTGATGGCAAAGTTGCCACCCTGCTTGAGCACGCAGCAGGCAAATTTTAAGGCCTGCTCGTTCAGCTCGATGATGCGGGCCTGGTCGTACGTCTTGTGCCCCGAGAGTTTTGGTGCTGCATCGCAGACAACAACGCTCACGGGACCGAGGAGTTCCCGGACCATCTGCACGACCGCCGGGTCGTTGAGATCTCCCTGGATCGATTCCACGCCGTCTAAGGGGGCGATCTGGTTCAAGTCTACGCCAACTACTCGTCCATCCGTGAGCGTCCGGAGCACCTGGAGCCAGCTCCCGGGAGCTGCGCCGAGATCGACAACCGTGTCATCGACCCGGATAATGGCAAATTTCTTCTGAATTTCCAGCAGTTTATACGCTGCACGCGACCGGTATCCTTCATGTTTTGCACGAAGATATGTCCGATCCGCTCCCCATTGTGAACCCATTTTTAGAATCGTTCTCCTCTAATTTCCGGGCAAAAACCCAAAACGCTATAATTAACGTATGACGATATACTGTATAAGAGACTTAGTTAAGGGGTAAGAGATGTTAAAAGCAACGATTGACGCAGATATTTTCCGGGAATTCATTGACGCGATCTCGGCCCTCGTCCCTGAGTGCCGGCTTCATACCACCGAGAACGGGATCTCCACGCGTGCCGTGGACACGGCAAACGTGGCGATGGTCGGCCTCGAACTCAAGAAAGAGGCTTTCGACTCGTTCAAGGCAACGACCGGCCAGATGGGCATCGATCTCTCGAAGATGAAAAATATTTTCAACATGGCAGCAAAGGGCGATCTCATCAGCCTCGAACTCCCGGACAATGCCCAGAAGATGTCGGTCTCCGTCCACGGGTATCACTACTCGATCACCCTTCTTGACACAAACACGATCCGGAAGGATCCGAACCCGCCGACCATCAGCCTTCCCGGAAAAATTATTATCGCCGGTGAAGACTTCAACAATGCGATGAAGACCGCATCGGTGATCTCCGACAAGATAGCGCTCGGGATCAACCCAAAGGACCAGGTCTTCTACCTTGTCGCAGAAGGGGACACCGATCACATCCGCCGCGAGTTCGGCAAGGACGAGGTAAAGTCTCTTACACCGGTTGAGGCACGATCGCTCTTCTCGCTTGACTATCTCAAGGACATGGGAAAAGTCATGAGCAAGGCTGCAGAAGTCGAGATCTTCCTTGGGATCGATCACCCGGTCCGGTTTTCGTTCGATATTGCGGGTGGCAATGGCCACGTTGAGTACCTTCTCGCACCGCGTATCGAGGCTGACTAGATGGATTATGTGCCATCGGCAAAGGAATCAGCCCATTTTCCCTTTTTAAAAAAAGCGCAGGATCATATCCGGAACCGGTTCACCGCGCTTGAATCGTTATTACAAGATCCCAATGGTGAATTTCTTGCGGCCCGGGCCGCGGACCGGATCCAGGAAGCCATTTCGCCGCGGAAAACATTCGCCCCCGAAGTACCCGGATCGGCAGAGGATGAGATCGCGGCCTATGCACTCTCCCGGATCATGGCCTCATGTATCAACGACCGGCATCTTATCGACCGGCTCACCCGGTATGAGTCCGATCGTGCGTACTATTTCCTGGTAAACGAAGAAGAGTGGAACCAGAACTGCAAAATGGAGGACGGTGAATATTCCCGGCTCTGCGTCGCGGTTGCCGGCGAGCTCGGGATCCGGATCACCCAGGACCGGATGCCGCTTGTCGAATATGTCGAACTGGTAGCGCCCCTGCACGAGGACCGGTTCAAGCTTGTCAACCGGAGACTTGACCGGGGATTCGTGGAGATCAAAAAGGATGAGCGGTACGAGCTCCTCCGCGAACGGATCCGGCTTCTCCTGAGAAGGGATCTTCCGCACAAAGTCCCGTCTTCTATCTGCGAACTGCTCGCGCCAAAAGCCACGCAGCTCAAAAAAGTGTACCAGGAGCAGATGGTCCAGCAGTTCGGTGAGATCCAGGAGCAGTCGTTCCCGCCCTGTATTCACGCGTTGATCACGGCCCTGACTGCCGGCACCAATCTCACCCATGCGGGAAGGTTTGCGCTGACCAGCTTTATCCACACGATCGGGATGAACACGGTTGCGATCGCGGAGCTTTACGCCCGTTCGCCGGACTTTGATCCGGAGAAGACGATGTACCAGGTTGAACATATCACCGGGCGGGGCGGCTCCTCAACCGAGTACACGGCCCCCGCGTGTGCTGCGATGCGGACAACCGGCCTCTGCATCGGCCGTGACGCTCTCTGCGAGAAGGTAAGCCACCCGCTGAGCTATTACAAGGTAAAGAAGCGGGACCCTCAGAAGATCGCGGGAAGACCGGAAGAGAAGAAAGCGGAAGAAAGAAAATCAGATGCGAAAAATCCGGAAGAAAAATCGTAATTCCGGTTATGAATTCCGCTTATGCTATCTTTTCATTGACCAGGTATCCTGCGCCGGACAGGAAGATCACGAAGATTACGATCGCGAGAATATATGCGACCCCTGCGATCATGAGCATCGGGAGTATTGCGAGCATTGCTATCAGGACAAGGAACGCTGCCACGCCAATAACAACATCGAGAAGTCTTGCATCCATGTGCTGAAATCTTGGGTACCGTAGGATATAGGTTTATCCAAAGATTCCGGGCCGGATCGTTTTTTTTTGCGGTTTTTTGGGAGTGCGATGAAAAAATTTCCGGATGCAAACACTCACGAGAGAATTTTTTTGTATTATGTCGGGAATTTTTTTTGACAGGCCGCGATCGTGCTCACATTTTTTCTCCGATCGTTGACATTTTTTTTCCCGATTCATTATACGACTGCGAGTGAGGCCGGATTATTCTCACAAATTTTTTCTGGAGAATCGTTCAGGAATTTACCGTACTGGAAGCATGAAAATATGCCCCGCACCAATGAGCAGCCACCCACCTCCCGGGAGTTTTCCGGGAGCCTGCCCTAACCCACTCCGGGCAATTTGGTTGATTACGATACCAGAGGACCCGGCAATCCGGATGACTCGCGGATCAGCAAAATCGGCCGAAAATTCTCCCGGTCGATAATGTCCCGAATCTCCCTAACTTGTTGCCCAATCCGACGATCTTCAGGTATTCCAGATCGAAAATCCTGAATATCGGCGGAATACTACAGGAGGGTCATCGATCCCTTGTTTTTTTTGCATTCTCTGAAATGAGCGAATATATCTCGTTCATGGTCTTTTCATCCATGGTCGAGCTGTTCGAAATCCCGATTTCGAAATGGTTCCTAAGTTGTTGATCCCGGAAAAGACGACCGGGCCATTGACAGAGAAATACGGATATACTTTTTGTGAAGTGGGTTTATGAATCTGCTCCCATTTATTAAACATCGCGACTCGAGCTTCAGAATTAGTGATTTCGCCCAGGATGCCCAGTGAGACAACCGTGCCGTTATCTGCACAGACGGGGACAGGGCCGTACGATCTAATGAGCTTCGTAGTGTAAACAGGTGCGTAGTACTGGTAATCCTCTTCGTCAACAATTGTCGCTGCATCCAACAATTGTGTCACGGGTACGTGTGAAAGCGAATCGTTAATGATTTTATCCCGAGATGTCATGAGCCTGAGCTACATCTTACCGGTTTCTGTCGCTACCGGCTCCGGCGTACAACCGGTCAGGTTGAAAGTGACGGGTATTTGTATGCGGCCGCGTCTCCAGGGGGGCCCGCTCTCACGGATCTGTGCGTCCAGTACGAGCGTGATAGTTTCATTCTCGTTTTTATTGTGGCGGGCAATAAATCTGGAATTCCAAGTGCTCTCTCCTAACCACCCGGAGTCTGCAGTTTGATACACCCTGGTGTTCGATTATTCCCATACCCAGTACTTCTCTAAATTTACCTCCGTGAATTTTGGCAAGTCATCAATACTCTCAACCTCTGATCAACCAAACGGTCGAAGAACAGAAACAAATGAGACAAATTTGAGTTTTTTCCGAATCCCTTCCCAGTGTTCTATCCCGAAATCATTTGACATCACATGTAAATATCGATGTGAGCAAATTATCGAATCGGGATATCCAGAGGATCATTCAGCAATGGGTAAATGAGAAACCCGTTGTTGAGATTGCCCGGTATTTCCAGATTACCCGTCAACGAGTGTATCAGCTCATCAACCGGTTCAGAGAATCGGGAGAATATCCGGTACTCAGGCAATCTGGAAGAAAGCCCCAAGCCATCGATGATCGAGCAGAAGAGTTGATCCTCGAAACCTATCAATCCAACAACATTGGTCCAATCCATCTGGAGAAAAAGATTGAGGAAACACTCGGGATCCATATCCCGCATAATCGAATCTATCGGGTATTGTTGAACCACGGTCTGGTGGAGATCAACATGAAAAAACGGCAACAACGGAAATATGTTCGGTACGAACGTACTCATTCCATGTCGATGTGGCAGGGAGACTGGAAAGAGTTCCAGTACTTCACTAATTTTTAGCCGAGGCTAATCAAAACCGGCAGATCTAAATAGGCAGCGGGCGCCGCATATGGCAAATAGACGACAATTCACCCGCCGAATAAAGAATGAGATCCGAGCAGAAGATTGTTCCGAAATAGCAGTGGATGCAATCAACCGGAATCTCACCATTTCCATCAACGGAACACTGAGACAAAAGACGCTTATCCAGTCACTTGTTGGGATGTCAGCAACCAAACTATCCGTGCATTCCATCAATAAGGCTGTAGAAAAAGTCCCGTGTGAAACGTCAGTCAGATACCATTTATCGAAGGTGGATTTAGAATCGCTTTTCGAAATACAATCAAAGATCCTCACCTATTCAAACGATCAGATCCTTGTTCCCGGAAAATCGTATCGTTTTGCCATAGATTTCACCGACGATCCTTATTATGGCGAAATTATCGAAGCGAACAAAGATTACGTCCTCAAGAGTAAAATGAAGAAATCAACAACCACATTTTACTCGTATGTTTCGCTCTCCATCACAACAAAAGGTCAACGGCAGACCCTTGCAGTTTTCCCGGTGAAGAAGGGCGTGTCAAAGGTCGAGTACATCCGGAAATTTTTGGCCATAATCCACAACGCAAAAGTGAACACCCAAGTACTCTGTCTTGATCGGGGACTTTACTCAAAAGATGTGTTCTCATTTCTCCAGAAGGAAAAGATCCCGCACATTGTTCCGGTGAGAAAACACGGCGAAGAACTCAAGAAAATACTCCGGGGAAATCATTCCCGGTATGCACAGTATACGATGATGGGAACTGGCGAACCTCTTTCTCTTACTCTGGCAATTGATGTCCATTACCTTCTGGGAAGGAATAAGAAATACGGGAATGTGAACCTGGGTTACGTCGTGTATGGTATTAACTGGAAACCCCGTCGGATCTACCGGGTCTACAAGAACCGGTTTGCGATCGAGTCTTCGTACCGTATCCGGAATATCGTGAAAGCAAGGACATCCACAAGAAACGTTGTGATCCGGTACCTGCTGACGATAATCTCTTTCCTTCTCAAAAATATCTGGGTCTCTCTTCAATGGATGTTCTTCTCTAAGGTTCAACGAGGACCAAGAACCGTTGCTGAAGATTTGTTCCGTATCGATTTCTTCCGGCTATTGGTCTGGGAAGGGATTCGGAAAAAACTCAAATTTGTCTCATTTGTTTCTGTTCTTCGACCGTTTGGTTGATCAGAGGTTGAGAGTATTGATGACTTGCCAAAATTCACGGGGGTAAATTTAGAGAAGTACTGAATCTCCATTCAGGGTTTGTCTAACCCATGGATGGGCGCTACTAACTCTTAGATCTTTCGGTCCAAACCAAGTGCGTAAGTCCTATTATCGTAAAGTTGTATCCAGCTTTTTAGGGAGTAAAACACCGGCGCTGTAAACACGCTGATCGAGCTTACGAGATGCGAAGATTATACATCAGGGAAAACGGGGCGTTCGTTCCCAGCGGTTGGATGTGCCCGGACTGCGGACAGGTGCAGCGCGAACATCATGAGGGAAAAAAATTCAGTCATCGCTAGGATTTAATATATTCTCGGTCCAAGCTTTACCATGGATAAATGTTGTTCCTGCTCGGCCCGGTATTTTTGTGCCGCATACTGGTTCTACGGCGCATGGGTGTGCTAGGATCCCCTGCGGTATCGAAGCGTAACTCGTACCGGATCGTAGCGAATGCACTCTGCTTCTGAAGATCAAAAAAGCCCACTCCATAAATAGATTTTTCCCAAGAGGGGGAATGGAGTGGTCTGGTGTGCACCTGCCTCACGGTACGCGGATAAAGACAGCTTGACTTGGGAAGACGGATCAAAAGGAAAAAAAACTGTCGAAAATCTACCGGCACGCGGGATTGTCAATAGTCACGGGACAAACGACCGGTTCCTGATCCGGTCACTTCATCTTCCGGAAGAGAAATGCCGCGTCAGGTTGCGGATCCGGATTGCAGCGGTCATAACGGGTGATCCTGTAGTATTCATTCGGAAAGACCAACAGGTCATTGCCCCTTAATGCCGGAGCGACCCGCGTGTCTGCTTCCTTGCGTCGTCCTGAAATAATTCCGGGAGAATTCTGAAAAACCGCCCTTTAACCGGTAGTACTTTATCTTAGTATAATGAATGACGATTATGGAAAATCTGGTTGAGGGAGTTGCTGTGATGGTTGTCACACACATCTCTCCCGGATTTGTAGTGGACCAGACCACGAGTCTGGAGGTGCTTATTGAAGGTAAAATGGAGCTTGCCAGGGTTCTTTTCATCGATCTCAGCCGGATCATCCAGTACTACCAAGTCCACATCGTACGTGTCGATCATGCCATGAGCCACCACGAGTGGCATCCTTCCCTCACCGGAGAGCGAAGTGATCTTATCCCGTGTGATAGTTACGGTTGTATCAGGATCACCACCCTTGTTATGAATCGAACCTTACCTGATCGAGAGCAGGGGAGACATGTACTTCCATAGGACTTACGCACATCCCCGGGAAAAAAATCAGAGTACCTATTCTAGCTGTGCCAGGTATCCCGCGATAGCGGATTTGACAATCTCTCATAGATCTTACGCCCTTCTTGCAGATTGCCTGAAAATTAGTGAAGTACTGGATTCCTGATTCAAATTCCGTATGATTTGCAAGAGTGACACCTCGCTTCGCCCGGGAAAACATCCCGGCGGTGCAACCGCCCGCCTCCCTCAATTTTAAAAAATTTTCCGGGTTTCCCGGTTCACCGTGGTGCACCAGCAGAGAGCTCAACCGATATAACGATCGACCCGGGCTCTGTCACAAATCCATGAAATTTTCTTACCCGGCAGTCAGATTTATTCCCGCGGGAATTCCAGAAGAACACAACCATGATTGATCCGGCACAGGAACGAACGATCGTTCTCGCTCAACTCGAATCAGCAGTCTCTCTTATGGACGAATCGCTCAGCCCCCTGCTTGTCCCAAACGACGGTCTTGGGATCGCGTTCGCCATCCGGAACGCGCGTGATCGGGACGGCATCGCGGCAATGACCTGGACCACAGGCCCGGATGGCAGAGTCCGGTCTGAGGGTAAGCCCGCGTTCGGAGCAAATGAACATCTCTCCCGGATCCTTCTCACGGCAATGAAATTCGATCCTGCTCTCCGGGCAGCAGCGGTACTCCGGTTCACACCAGGGGCGCTTGAAGCATTTGACGACATGTTCCTTGAGACCTGCTCCTTCGATCCGGCACGCGGGCCGGCCGGGATCGGTTCGATGGACTGGGGCGTTGCATCATGCTGTAAAAACGGGGTCCCTGATGCGGTCTATGATAAAGGAACCGCAGGAAAAGAGGGACTGATCCGGCTGTTCGGAGAAAAGCCCGGCGATATTGCAAGCAATATCATTATCTGCTCAAACCGCATCTAAAATATAGAACTTGAGGAATCACGAATGGGAATCAAGCCGTCGTATATCAAAACACTCGGAACCGAACTCCTGGCCAAGCAGAGAGACAACTTTTCGAACAACTTCGATGAGAACAAGCAGCAGCTTGCACGCTCAGCAGTTATCGAGAGCAAGAGGGTCAGGAACCGTGTCGCCGGGTATATCACAAGAAAAATAAATACCAAAAGACACGCATAAATCTATTCATGTTTGAAGGTGTCCTTCCGGCAATCATAACCCCTTTTAAAAGAAACCCTGCAATGGGCCTGGACATTCCGGGTCTTGAGCGGAATATTGGTTTTCTTCTCGCAGCTGGCATTCATGGCATTGTCCCCTGCGGTTCGACTGGCGAATCTGCAACGTTAACGTTTGACGAACACGAGAAGGTTGTCAGCGTCACGGTGGATAAGGTCAACGGTAAGATCCCGGTGCTTGCAGGAACCGGGTCCAATAACACTGCTGAAGCAGTAAGACTCACGAAGGCGGCTAAGGACACCGGTGCGGATGGCGTGCTCGTCATCAGTCCGTACTACAATAAGCCGAACCGTTCGGGTCTTATCAAGCACTACACAAAGCTTGCCGATCTCGATATCCCGGTCGTTATCTATAATGTCCCGGGCAGGACCGGACAGAACCTCGAGCCCGATCTTATCGCCGAGCTTGCGCAGCACCCGAATATTGTCGGAGTCAAGGAAGCAAGCGGCAATATCGGGCAGATCTCCCGGATTATCGAAGATACCCAGGATGAGGACTTCGCAGTCATCTCCGGGGACGATAACATCACCCTCCCCATCATGGTACTCGGGGGTGCCGGCGTGATCTCGGTTGCAGCAAACGTTGATCCGAGACGGATGGTTGCCCTGTATGAGGCAATGAAGGAAGGCAACTGCCAGAAGGCACTTGTCCTTCACTTCGCACTCTCCCCGCTCTTCCGGTCGATGTTCATCGACACAAACCCGATCCCGGTCAAGAAGGCTGTTGAACTGATCGGCATGGCTGGCGGACCCGTCCGGCTCCCGCTCGATGATCTCGATGCAAAGCGGACCGAGCAGCTGAAAAAAATCCTTGCAACCATACCGGCAAATGCCGGTGCAAAAGCGTCAGCAAGGGCAACCGTAAAAACACCGGCAAAAACGGCAGCAAAACCGGCAACGAAAAAAACCCCGGCAAAATCCCCGCGGAGAAGGTAAACGATCATGATCAAGGTGATAGTATGCGGGGCATCCGGCCGTATGGGACAGACCATCGGAAGAATGGTCCATGAGTCACCCGATCTCGAACTGGTCGGGGGCATCAACTTAAAACCGAGCTCGTTCTTCGGAACGGAGATCGTAGAAGCCAAAGATGCCGAAGCGCTCATCAGGCGCACCGGTGCCGATATCATGATCGATTTCACCATCGCAAGCGCGGTAACAGGGAACACAAAACTTGCAGCCCGGAACAATGTGGCCCTTGTTATCGGGACAACCGGAATCTCTGCTGCACAGAGAGCAGAGATGGATGCGGCAATCCAGGGAAATGTCCCGGCAGTAATCTCGAGCAACTTCTCCGTGGGCGTCAATATTTTCTGGCAGCTTATCCGTGATGCCGGAAAACTCCTGAAAGACTACGACATCGAGGTCATCGAGGCACACCACCGGAACAAGAAGGATGCACCAAGCGGAACTGCAAAGACCATCCTTCAGATCCTTGATGAAGAAGCCGGTGCACGGGAAAAGATGTACGGCCGCGAGGGGATGACCGAGCGGGGCAACGAGATCGGTGTCCATGTAATCCGGGGCGGGGACATCGTCGGGGATCACAAGGTCATGTTCTCGAAGAATTTCGAGACGATCGAGCTCTCGCACCGGGCTTACGACCGGTCGGTGTTTGCGAGCGGGGCACTCCGTGCGGCCCGGTGGGTCGTGGGTAAGAAGCCCGGCATCTACGGCATGAACGATGTGCTCGGCCTTGCCAGATAATTTTTAAATACATTTTTTGCAGTTTTTCTGGAGAAATCGGGTATCTGATGACGCTTTTTAAAGACTCCGTCCCGCGACCGTGGCCCTGTCATTGCGATGGAGCGGCAAAGCTTCTCTGAGCTTCTCTGAAGCTGCATACTTCCCGGGACCTGCGTACCTGATACAATTAAATCACCGGGGAATTGCCAGCGCCCGATGCTCCCGAAGGGATGGCGCACGGGGGGGGCAGCGTGTTTTTAAAAAAAATAGGTTTTTTTAAAGCATTGATTTTTTTTGTTTCCCGACCCCATTCCTGACAACTGATTGGAATTTCTCCGGAGAGTCCGATGATAAACGCCGGGATCATTCCGGAACCTTTGCGATTCGGGGAATTTTTTTCATGCCCTTATCGAAACCCTTTTTTTGTCCGTTCCCCAACATATACGATGGAGTGAACGAGTTGGTAGCAATCGTTGACAACAATAAGTGTACCGGATGCGAGACCTGCGTGAGTGAATGCCCGGCATCGGCAATCGCCATGGAAAATGATAAGGCAAAAGTGGACAAGGACATGTGCGTTGACTGCCAGACCTGTGTCGACGTCTGCCCCGCTGAAGCCATCAAAATGGAATAAGATCTCAAAGGTTAGTCCCTTTTTTCTCCGGGTTCCCGGGGATTTACGAACATTTTTTAAATAAACCTCCTTTTCAGCAACCGGTCGATACAGCACCGGCCCTCCCGGAACCGTAACAACCCGGCTTCATTACCGCTGTTTTCATGTTGACAGGTTTTATTTTATTTTTCCATAAAATTTTAAAAAACAATGTTTTTATTATCGCAGGTGAAATGGGATTTTACAACCCGCCATAAAACAGTCGGGGAAACAAACAAAAAAACAAACAAAGAAACAAACAAACAGGACCTTACACCTATGATCAATGTTGGAGTGCTCGGAGCTACGGGCGCGGTTGGTCAGCGATTTGTTGAACTCCTTGCGGATCATCCCTGGTTCAATCTTTCGACGCTTGCCGCCTCCGAACGCAGTGCGGGGAAACCCTACAGCAAGGTAGTGAACTGGCGTCTGGATACACCATTTCCTGAAAAAATCGGAAAAATCAAGGTAGTGCCGACATCGCCCAAGGCGATGAAGGATGTCGATCTTGTCTTCTCAGCCCTGCCGGCCGAGATTGCAACCGGGACCGAGAGTGAGTTTGCGGATGCCGGTATCGCCGTATGCAGTAACGCGAGCTCGCACCGCATGGAGCCGACCATTCCGCTCGTTGTTCCTGAAGTTAATCCCGATCATCTCGGGCTTATCGATGTGCAGCGCGATGCCGGGCGTGACGGCTTCATTGTGACAAACCCGAACTGTTCCACGATCATGATGGTGACTGCTCTCGCACCATTACGAGCTTTCAAATTCACGGACATCCGGGTTGCGACCATGCAGGCAATCTCCGGGGCAGGGTTTGCCGGTGTTGCCGCGATGGCAATCTACGATAACGTCATCCCGTACATCGGTAAGGAAGAAGAGAAGATGGAGACCGAGACCTTAAAGATCATGGGGACGCTGAAAGGAAAGAGCGTGAAGAATGCATCTTTCAACGTGAGCGCAAGCTGTCACCGCGTCCCGGTGATCGATGGCCACACGATGGCAGTCTGGATCGACATCAAGGAACCCGTGGACAAACTTGAGAAGGCTTTCCGCGATTACAAACCGCCGATCAAGGGACTGCCCACCCAGCCAAAGGAGTCCGTTCACTTCTTTGCAGAAGAGCCCGACCGCCCCCAGCCCCGGCTCGACCGGATGCGGGGAGATGGCATGACCGTCTCGGTCGGCCGGTTGCGGGAAGGCATCCGTTTCGTAGCCATGGGTCATAACACCATTCGCGGAGCTGCAGGCGCAAGCGTGCTGAACGCTGAACTTATCATGAAGAAGAAGTATCTTTAGCAAGGTGAGCTATGCAATTGAAAGAGAATACAGTGTTCGTGGGGAACAAGCCGGTAATGAACTATGTTCTTGCGGTCGTGACCCAGTTCAACAATGGCGCAGAAACAGTTGCAATCAAGGCAAGAGGCAAAGCAATATCACGGGCTGTCGATACTGCCGAGATCTCCCTCAACAGGTTTCTTGAAGGAGTTACCAAGCAGGATATCGTAACATCAACCGAGATCATTGATACCGATACCGGGAAGACCAATGTTTCGAGTATCGAGATCATCCTTGCCAGCAAAAAATAACTTTTTTTATCCGGTCTCCCACCCGGGCAATTGAGAGAAAAACGGTAATACCCAAAGCAATTTAAGTGCTCTTTACAAATTTAGTATGCTTATGCGAGCCCGCGCCATCGTGCTGATCGTCCTTCTATCGATCTCCATCGCATCCCCGGTAATGGCTGCGAATGAGGACCGGTACAGTTACATCACGGTCCAGGACGTCAATATCCAGCTCGATAACGGAACTGCTCTTATTCATGTAAATTATACCGTTGATGAAGGAACAAGGTTCATTTTCTTTTTGTTCGGGAAGCAGGATCTCAAAAACAAGCTGATGAAGATCCTCAATTACAATGATGCACAAATCCGCAGGATCGACCTCTCGAGTGCAGAGTTTACCGTTCCGAGCGCTGCGTTTTCTTATGGAAATGGGATTTACTGGTACCCATCCCATGAATTCAATGTTGCAATCCCGGAACTGATCGTCCAGACGCCACAAGCTGCGAGAAACTTTACCATGGCCAAAACATTCCCCGCGGGAATGGGGTATTTTGCCAACAATTATACCGAGGAACTACCACCTGCCGGAATTGAAAGCGTTCACCCGTAATTTTCTTTCAATTGTCTTCTCAGCAGCAATGATAAAACCAGAAAGTCCGGAATTTTTTGATGGCTTATACGATTCCCCGGCTCTGTTGAATCCTTCGCAAATCGTACATAAATTGCCTGGATTTTAGGGAAAGGAAGATTTGTATCTGTTTTATCTGAGGGTTTAAAGCAGAGCCGGTTCCTCCGGAAAATTATAGAGGATCCATTCGCTCATTCTTTCGCAAAACACCTTTTTTTTGTATTCCCGGGCTGGTTTACCAGCATCCGCCCTGGCAGAAATCCTCAAAGAAAAGAAGGTGTGCGGGATCCGGGTAAAGCCCGGTGCTCTGCAGGGAAATACGGAAGGCTGATTCCGAAACCAAGGTACGCTCTCGGGATCCCGAACCGGCCTCTTGAATTTTTCCCCGTAAAAAATTACATAACTTCGATAATTTCCTGTTTCCGCTGCTCGATGAGCTTCCGGTTAACAAAGAACTGGACAATCACCCCGCTGATGGCCGAGACAATGCCGATGGATGTCAGCAGTAAGATCTGCTGCGAAGCTGCTTCCTGAGTGAGGGGGAAGTCAGGAACATCGTTGATTGAGATTATGTAGATGCTTGCGCTCCAGAGGATGAGTCCGATCGCGGTCACGAAGAAGGGGAAGACAACGACTTTGCCGATATTTTCCTTTTCGTTGATGTAGACATCGATGAGAATCCCGATGGAAGTAACAAGACCGGCAATGATAAGCCAGTCGATCGCTCCCCAGATGAATGTCATGAGGTACAGGACAACCCCGAGGCTTGAGTCTGCCGAGTAATACCTGAGGACATTACTGAAGCCGAAGGTAAACCCGATGATGATCAGGAGAATTGTTGCCGAGTACATGACAAAGGAGAACCGGCCGCGGGAGAGCGAGATGCGCAAGGCGTCGGTGATCCCGTGAACGATCTCGTCAAATCCAAACCCTTTGTAGAGCATGTAGCAGCCGATGACCCCTACGACAATGATAGTCGCAACCGTCGGGTAGCCAAGGAGATATGCCGATGCATACAGGAGCATTGCAAGACCGAGCGGAATGAAGACCATCCGGGAGATCTTCGGGTCTTCGAAGAATTTCTTCAGGATATAATAGGTGCCCTCAAGGTTCGGCATCTGGTTGACAATAACCCGGCAAATGCTGATGACCGGAATCTTTGACTGGATGATGGGGATGACATACTCATCTTCGGCACCATCGGAGACAAGGATACACTCAGTAGCCCGGGTCTCTTCGAGCACTTTTTCAAGGGATGTGGCGATTCTCCGGTCCCCCTCAATCATATGGAGATGATTCCCTGCAACGACCGCTACGGATGCCTCCTCACCCCTGGCAACCAGCTCGTCGAAGATCTTGACTGCACAGAATATTGCGTTGACATCAGAATCTTCCGGGTCTGCGAGCGCGAGCGTTGTTGCAGCATTCAGGCATGCAATCCTGCCGATAGCCGGGCTATCCACTTTTGCTTTCCACCCGATATCGTCATCACGATCAACGCTCAGAACCAGTGTCCTTCCCTGCGCCATTCTTTGGATTTCCTCACACGCTGCAGTAGCGTACGTATTGTTCGTATATTCCCTTTATTGACAAAATAAAGGATTAACTGGATAAGATTGGTCTGGTATCCGTAATAAATCCACTGACGAAGATAAAACAGCAATTAAACGAATTCCCTTTGATTTTCTAAAAAAACACCGATGAGACCTGAAGGTCACAGGCCTTACCCATGAAAATCAACAAGTGGTAAGAACTCATTTTGAACTACGGGCAGAGCAGGCTGTCGAATTTTTAGGATGCGATCCTGGGAAAAAAACTAACCGTTAAATTGCCATCG
Source organism: uncultured Methanoregula sp. (assembly GCA_963666355.2). GTDB lineage: Archaea > Halobacteriota > Methanomicrobia > Methanomicrobiales > Methanospirillaceae > Methanoregula. The sequence continues at coordinate 20,945 of CAXXCP010000008.1, read as the reverse complement.
CAGGCCGTACTGCGACTTGATCGCGAATGCCAAATTGGCCAGGAAGGCAATTGATCTGCCCATAATTCGAGATCAACTATGACCGAACAAATTCATGTATCTGCTGGTCTGGACCTTCACAAGAAATTCATTTTAGCCACGATACTAACCGATGATGGGCACAAAGAACAGCGGCGATTTGAACGTACAGAAACCGGTCTGTTCGCGCTCAAAGAATGGACAATTAAGAACAAATGTGACGTGGTCGCATGTGAGTCTACGAGTGACTTCTGGGTACCGGTCTACGACATGATGCACGGGCATACACCCGTAATTGTCGGGAATGCCCGTGACATCAAGATGTTTTCCCACAAGAAAACCGACAAAGTGGATTCAGAACTTATCGCCCAACAGGCCTTGAAGGGAATGATCCGGCCTTCGAGGATATTTGCCCAGACCCATCGGGAATTTCGATCCCTTGTGCGACTCCGACACAAATTGGTCCAGAAACGAACCGACATAAAAAATGAGATCCATCATATCCTGGATTCGGAATTATTCCGGCTCTCATCGGTGCTGACCGATCTTTTTGGAAAGAGCGGATTGCGAATCCTTCGGGGCATTGTCGATGGAATGCCGATGACCGAAATCATAAAAACGCTTCCTCTTAATGTTCGTAAAAAGTCGGCTCAACTCGACGAAATCCTTCAGACAACGATTTCACCGGAAGCAATCTTCCGGCTTAAACACTGCCTGAATCTCCTGAAATGTCTGAATGATGAGATTGACGATCTTACTGACTGTATTTTTCAGTTCGCCGATGAGACTTTTGAACATGAACTCAAGATTCTCAAATCCGTTCCCGGAATTGGCAATATCGCCGCTGTAACCTTGATTGCAGAAATCGGGAATTTCTCGGATTTCTCCACTGGCGACAAACTTGCAAGCTGGTTAGGGATAGTTCCAAATGTGTACCAGTCTGCTGACAAACTGAGAACCGGTTCTATCACGAAGCGTGGTTCAGAGCATGCAAGGTGGATCCTCGTTCAGATCGCTCACGCTGCTTCGAGAAGCCGAAATACGGTTTTCCGAAAGTTCTATGACCGGAAAAAGCCGGTTATTGGAACCGGTAAAACGATTGTCGCTTTGGCCAGGAAGATTGTAACCATCATATGGCACTTGATCACTCAAGATGAATTCTTTAATCAGGCCAATGGGGATTCAAATCCTTCAGCGAAAACGGTCAAAGTCCGAATTCCCGTTATCGCTACTCTCGGTGAAATCCTGAAGATTTTGAATGAGGCTGCTATTGTGTTGAAGGAATCAGATTCCGGAAGGGGTGATTGTTGACCTTATCCTCCTTCCGGATTTGAGATTTTCATGCCAAATTCCGGGTGTGAAATTATTTTTAAAAAAACCCGGATGGATTTTCCATCTGGGGTTCGGGGAATTTCCCGGGAAATTCCTGGGCCCGGTCCTTTCCCGAATGTGTACTGGTTCCGGTTCTTCATTTGAGTGTGCGGTCAATGGAGATGAGAGGTGTTCCCCGCTTGGAGAACCGGATCCTTTTCGTGCATCAGGCGGAGCTTTTCTCGCTGGCACCCCCGCGGGCATCCTTCGTGAGCCGGACTTTTACTGCACTTCGTAAGCGGCACCATGTCGACCGGGTACCCGCACCGCTCCGCGTCGATTTCGATCCATGGCGGGAGGCGGTCGCAGATAACACCGGGCGTATCGAACGCTCCGCTGCGGACAAAAACCTGCAGCACCTGCCTGCCCGAAACCTCCGGGCGCTTTTTACGGTATCTCAAGAATCGGGATGGTGAAATGACCCGGCGAAGTCTGGTTTACCAGGAACCGGAACTGAGGATCATGGAACAGCCTTGGCTCCGTACTTTTCCGGAAAGGATTTTTCTTGGCTGCATCAGGTCACTTACGCCCCGACATTAATCCCGGTTGTCATACCGTACCGGGTCTCAAGATCGCGCTGCTGTGCGGCAAACTCGTTCTGGAAATTATCACTGAGTCTCTGCCAGTTCTGGTAATCCTTCAGGTAAACGGTATCATAGAATGTTTTATACTCAGCGTTTGCCCGATCAAACATCTCCCGGTCGTGCTGGTACGCGCTCATGTCGCCCCGTGCAGAATCGTTCTCCGCCTTTGTCTTCCACGATTCCACGGCATCCTGGAGGACACGAAGTTTTCGGGAGTCTGCATTGACCTGCATTGCGGCTGAATTTACCTTTGCCATCTCCGCATAAATTGCCCGCTCGGTTTCGGCATCGATACGTTCGCGGTTGATGGTCTCGAAAGACCGACCGTCGGAGATCTTTACAATTTTCGTTGGGTGCAGGTCGGAGAGGGGGGTGGTCTCCGTACCTACCGAATACCCGTCGAATGTTGGGATCTGCGGGGCGGTGCTCTCAATGAGGGCATATCCTGTATCCCCGTACGTAGAGCGGGAGGGAGCTTTTATCCCGAGAGCCATATGGTGGATATCGTCAAATTCAAAGTGTGCGACACTATACCCGAGTTCTTTGAGAATAAGTGCAAGGAGAAACGATTTCTCACCGCAGATGCCTCCCCAGTTCTGGTACAGGATCGTGTAGGGATAGCGTCCGATGTAGGGTTGGCCGGACTTTGCGGGATCAACCTTTATCTCGTTGAGGGAATTGGCATCGTACTTGATGTGTTGCACGAGGCTTATTGCGATCCGCGCCTCGTCATCCGGGTTCTGTGCGGTCTTGTGGATCGTGTCAACGAGTTTCTTTATGTACTGCCGCTGGATCCCGTTCGAAACGATCGCGTTGTAGTCATCGCCGGAATAGATGTTCCCCAATGTTGTGATGTAATTGTTTACTCCGGTATAGACATTGAAAGGGATGTAACCCGGTGTTCCACGATAATGTAATAATATGTCTTGTCAATCGATCCTTTCGATTCAAGATCTTTGATGGGAACACTATCGGCCGGAACCGGTGTCTCCGGTGAGCTCACCATGACCGGGTTTGCAAGGGTTTCGGCCTCCTGGACCTGCCCGGAAAGAATTCCGGGTGTGGCGGGGGGGGTCCCGGGATCCGGGGTGGCGGGAACCGGTGAAACGGGAGCCGGTAGAGCAGGAGTAACGGTCAGGGGAATTTCAGACGGGACTTGTGTCTGCCCCACCTCCCGCTGAACCGGTGATGGGGAATAAACACATCCGGAAAAGAAGACAACGACCCACAGGACTGCAATGATAAGAATGGCGGGATAGATCCGTTTCCGGGGTTCCGGCATAGCTGGATCTTTTTCATCATTCTTCATATATATATTGATACCGGGACACCGGGCATGGTCAGAACGTGAGCCGGAGAAATTCTTTTGGAATAACGGAAAATCACTTTCGTGAATCCCCAAGAATTCTCACACACTTAAGGTATCTTTCATCCAGACTTTTTTCTCCAGGATTCCTGAGAATGTTAAAAAAGTTCATGCCGGATCCGGACTTGAAAAAACCTTTACCGGTTTCTTGGGATAGTTCCGGAATTTTTTCCTGCATTGCGATCGAATCCTGTTCCGGACACCTGCGTCTTTTGGTCCCCTGCCCGGCCGAGTAAATTCAGGTCTTCACGATAGCTTTGTCCAGATCATCCCTACCGCGAGCGCTGTCCGGTACTCATCCTCTGAAAATCCCGGGTCTTTATCTTCAAGCTCGCGGAGCATGAATGCCCCTGCATCTCCACGTTCTTCATACTCCGCTTCGCAGAATGCCGAAGCGAGCTCAAGGACATCGAACGACAGCCTTCGCACCCGAATGAGTGCTTCCCGGCAGGCAGCCGGAGTGGCAGCCGGGACAATGTCCCGGATCCGGTTTAACAGATCGGTGTCGTTTGGTGCAACGCATGATGGCGGTGACCGGCCTTTCCGGAAGACGAGCATGAAGGCTGCTGAGAGAACCGCGGGGTCGATTGGCGGGCGGGAATTTTTCATATTCTATTCATTCTTTCCGTACCATTTCAGGATATTCCCGGGCGATTTTTTGGTATCTATTCCCCATTTTTTCCCGGGAAAAATTATGTATCTGAAGACGCTTTCTCAGGCGCCGCCCCGGTTACCGTGACAGCATCAGTGCGGGCGAGCGGCACAACTTCCTGGAGACCCTGCGTACCTGGTACGGTTAATTGCGAGGTGAATCGCAAGCACTCGTGGCCCAAAGTGGCGGGTTGGCGCACGGGAGGCAGCGCGTTTTTTTTAAAAAGCGGGTTTTGGCAAAAAAGCACAATTTTAAAATTTTTTTCCAAACGGCCTACAGGAGAGACCAAAAACGGGTCGACCGGAATCCGGGTCTTTTGTCATTCACTATCCGGGATCCCGTTTTTTCTTTAAAGCGGCAGGGAAGAGTACTGTCTGCCGGTCCGGATCGATTACATCGCGTTTATTGCATGGTGCTTACGGATCTCCGTAATGAACTCCGGCCCATACCGGTCGAGCCTTATCCCGCCAACTCCCGGGATCGTACAGAGACGTTCCCGGCTGCATGGTCGTTTCTCGGCCATCTCCCGGAGGCTTTTATCCGGAAAAATGATGTACGGCGGCACATTGTCCCGCTCCGCAACCGACCGGCGCAGCGACTTGAGGCACATAAAGAGTGATTCATTATCCGTCCCGGCTGCACTCCGCTCATTGTTACAAATTCCCTCACACCTGCCGTTGTCAGTATCGGAGGCGCGACGGGAACCCTGGTTTGCAGTACCGGGTGCGTGCAGCATGACCCGGCTGTTTCCCTTCAGCAGCCCGGCCCCTTTGATCGTGAGAGAAATCACCGGGTATTCTTTGCCCTCGCGGGCGAGATAGCCCTGCCGGACCAGCTCGGCTATCCAGTCGCGGTACTCTTCGCGGCTGAACTTCTTCCCGATCCCGTATACCGGTAGAGAATCGAGCCCGAGCTCAACTATCTTCCGCATCTCGCTTCCCCGGAGTACTCCGGCGATAATCCCGATCCCGAATTTTGCCGGCAACTGCCGGACACAGGAAGCAATCAGCTTTGCCTGACTGGTCCCGTCAACTTTTGCCCGGGAATCTGTACAGATGTCGCATGAACCGCAGTTCTTTTCGGCATTGGTCTCACCAAAATATTCGAGCAGGAATTTCCGCCGGCAACCGGTGCTCACGCAATAGTCCACCATATCCGCAAGCTTACGGAGTGCCATCCTCACCTGTCCTGCATTGCCATCGTGTTCGAGCATCCAGCGAACCCGCCCGGAATCGGCCCGGCTGAAAAGAAGTACACACTCGCTGAATTTTCCGTCACGGCCTGCACGGCCGGTCTCCTGGTAATATGACTCGATTGATTTTGGCAGATCGTAGTGGATCACGTACCGGACATCCGGTTTGTCGATTCCCATACCAAATGCGACCGTGGCACAGACAACCCGGACGGTTCCTTTGATGAAACCATCCTGCACGTTCTCCCGTGTCTGTGCGGGCAGGCCGGCGTGGTATGCAAGCGCTGAAAAGCCGTATCGCCTCAGTTCCCCTGCAATCTCTTCAGTCTCCTTCTTGCTCAGGCAGTAGACAATCCCGGCATCGTTCCGGCGCTGGCCGATAAAATTTGCAAGGAAGAGCATCGGGTTCTTCTTCGGGATGACCCGGTATTCGAGATTCTTCCGGTTGAAGCTCCCGACAAATTCCCGTGCTGATGAGAGGCCGAGCTGCCGGGCGATGTCGGCACGCACCTCCCTGACCGCGGTTGCGGTAAGAGCAATGACCGGTACATCCGGGAAGTACTTCTTCAGCTGGGCGAGCTGCCGGTACTCGGGCCGGAAGTTGTGCCCCCACTCGGAGATGCAATGCGCCTCATCGATCGCGATAAGCCGGACCGGCGAGTTTGCAAGCGAGTCCAGAAAATTTTTCTGCACGCATTTCTCCGGTGAGACAAAGAGGAGCCGGAGTTTTCCGGCAGCCAGCGCTTCATCAATCCTTGAACGGTCCCGGTACCCGAGCGAGCTGTTGTACATTGCCGCCGGAATCCCCCGGGCATTGAGGCCGTCGATCTGGTTTTTCATCAGCGAGATCAGGGGCGAGATAACGAGCGTGAGACCCCCGAGACGGACAGCCGGGAGCTGGTAACAGAGCGATTTTCCCCCACCGGTTGCAAGGATAGCGAGCGTATCGTTGCCTTCGAGCACCGAGCTGATGATCTCTTCCTGGTGGGGAAGGAACGAGCTGCGGCCCCAGTATTTTTTCAGGATCCCATGAACGCTTTCCATCTTATGCTCCCTCATTCTCCTCGCGCCTGATTAAGAAAAAATTCTCTTGAAAATTCTTATTGTCCTATCCCGAAATCATTTGACATCACATGTAAATATCGATGTGAGCAAATTATCGAATCGGGATATCCAGAGGATCATTCAGCAATGGGTAAATGAGAAACCCGTTGTTGAGATTGCCCGGTATTTCCAGATTACCCGTCAACGAGTGTATCAGCTCATCAACCAGTTCAGAGAATCGGGAGAATATCCGGTACTCAGGCAATCTGGAAGAAAGCCCCAAGCCATCGATGATCGAGCAGAAGAGTTGATCCTCGAAACCTATCAATCCAACAACATTGGTCCAATCCATCTGGAGAAAAAGATTGAGGAAACACTCGGGATCCATATCCCGCATAATCGAATCTATCGGGTATTGTTGAACCACGGTCTGGTGGAGATCAACATGAAAAAACGGCAACAACGGAAATATGTTCGGTACGAACGTACTCATTCCATGTTGATGTGGCAGGGAGACTGGAAAGAGTTCGAACTTAATGGATCGAAGAAATGGCTGATCGCATTCATGGATGATTCATCCCGCCTCATCACCTGCTACGGGGTATTCGATTCTCCAACTACCGAGAACACTCTCACGGTTCTGAATCAGGGATTCCAGATGTACGGTACGCCCCGCGAGATCCTTACTGACAACGGTACACAATTCGTTTCAGCTCGGAACCGTGAACAGGCCCATCATAAATTCGGAGAGTTTCTTGTTCATCACAACATCAAACACATCCCACCCAGGATAAAACACCCTCAAACGAACGGCAAAATTGAACGGTTCTTCGGAGAAGTCGAACGAAGGATCGCGAAGTTCGGTTCTGTCGATAAAATTGTTCACTGGCACAATGTCATCAAACCTCACATGAGTCTCGATTACGATGAGCCTTATAACGCATTCTGGTACCGTCTACCCCCGGAGAGGATTCTGAACTATGCGCAGAAATGGTTATATGTGTAAAACCAATTCGGGATACCACACTTGAAAATTCTTATGAAAATGCTTATGAAAAAGTCAGCAGCTCCCTTAAAGAACCCCCGGTGCGGGCCGCGAAAGTAATCCAAGGGACAAATAAAGCCCGGAACGTGGTGCTGGATTTTTTTTAAAAAATGGTGAGCTGAAGTGATTACGCGTTTGCATGTGCCCGGCCCCGGTGTATTTCATGGTCTCATTCCCGGTTTTTTACCGGGAGAAAAGGCCGGCATCCCACACCCTTATCCTTGTTCCCGTCCAAGCTGATACCATATGTCCGACGAGAGCCCCCTTATTTCGGAACACGATGACCCGGAATTTTTTTCCGGTACCTGGGAAGATCTTGTCTGGACCGGCTGGTTTTCCTTTGCCGCGATGAAAGAGGAGTTCCAGTACTTCTCTAAATTTACCTCCGTGAATTTTGGCAAGTCATCAATACTCTCAACCTCTGATCAACCAAACGGTCGAAGAACAGAAACAAATGAGACAAATTTGAGTTTTTTCCGAATCCCTTCCCAGACCAATAGCCGGAAGAAATCGAAACGGAACAAATCTTCAGCAACGGTTCTTGGTCCTCGTTGAACCTTAGAGAAGAACATCCATTGAAGAGAGACCCAGATATTTTTGAGAAGGAAAGAGATTATCGTCAGCAGGTACCGGATCACAACGTTTCTTGTGGATGTCCTTGCTTTCACGATATTCCGGATACGGTACGAAGACTCGATCGCAAACCGGTTCTTGTAGACCCGGTAGATCCGACGGGGTTTCCAGTTAATACCATACACGACGTAACCCAGGTTCACATTCCCGTATTTCTTATTCCTTCCCAGAAGGTACTGGACATCAATTGCCAGAGTAAGAGAAAGAGGTTCGCCAGTTCCCATCATCGTATACTGTGCATACCGGGAATGATTTCCCCGGAGTATTTTCTTGAGTTCTTCGCCGTGTTTTCTCACCGGAACAATGTGCGGGATCTTTTCCTTCTGGAGAAATGAGAACACATCTTTTGAGTAAAATCCCCGATCAAGACAGAGTACTTGGGTGTTCACTTTTGCGTTGTGGATTATGGCCAAAAATTTCCGGATGTACTCGACCTTTGACACACCCTTCTTCACCGGGAAAACTGCAAGGGTCTGCCGTTGACCTTTTGTTGTGATGGAGAGCGAAACATACGAGTAAAATGTGGTTGTTGATTTCTTCATTTTACTCTTGAGGACGTAATCTTTGTTCGCTTCGATAATTTCGCCATAATAAGGATCGTCGGTGAAATCTCTGGCAAAATGATACGATTTTCCGGGAACAAGGATCTGATCGTTTGAATAGGTGAGGATCTTTGATTGTATTTCGAAAAGCGATTCTAAATCCACCTTCGATAAATGGTATCTGACTGACGTTTCACACGGGACTTTTTCTCCGGCCTTATTGATGGAATGCACGGATAGTTTGGTTGCTGACATCCCAACAAGTGACTGGATAAGGGTCTTTTGTCTCAGTGTTCCGTTGATGGAAATGGTGAGATTCCGGTTGATTGCATCCACTGCTATTTCGGAACAATCTTCTGCTCGGATCTCATTCTTTATTCGGCGGGTGAATTGTCGTCTATTTGCCATATGCGGCGCCCGCTGCCTATTTAGATCTGCCGGTTTTGATTAGCCTCGGCTAAAAATTAGTGAAGTACTGAGGCTCAGTACTTCTCTAAATTTACCTCCGTGAATTTTGGCAAGTCATCAATACTCTCAACCTCTGATCAACCAAACGGTCGAAGAACAGAAACAAATGAGACAAATTTGAGTTTTTTCCGAATCCCTTCCCAGACCAATAGCCGGAAGAAATCGAAACGGAACAAATCTTCAGCAACGGTTCTTGGTCCTCGTTGAACCTTAGAGAAGAACATCCATTGAAGAGAGACCCAGATATTTTTGAGAAGGAAAGAGATTATCGTCAGCAGGTACCGGATCACAACGTTTCTTGTGGATGTCCTTGCTTTCACGATATTCCGGATACGGTACGAAGACTCGATCGCAAACCGGTTCTTGTAGACCCGGTAGATCCGACGGGGTTTCCAGTTAATACCATACACGACGTAACCCAGGTTCACATTCCCGTATTTCTTATTCCTTCCCAGAAGGTACTGGACATCAATTGCCAGAGTAAGAGAAAGAGGTTCGCCAGTTCCCATCATCGTATACTGTGCATACCGGGAATGATTTCCCCGGAGTATTTTCTTGAGTTCTTCGCCGTGTTTTCTCACCGGAACAATGTGCGGGATCTTTTCCTTCTGGAGAAATGAGAACACATCTTTTGAGTAAAATCCCCGATCAAGACAGAGTACTTGGGTGTTCACTTTTGCGTTGTGGATTATGGCCAAAAATTTCCGGATGTACTCGACCTTTGACACACCCTTCTTCACCGGGAAAACTGCAAGGGTCTGCCGTTGACCTTTTGTTGTGATGGAGAGCGAAACATACGAGTAAAATGTGGTTGTTGATTTCTTCATTTTACTCTTGAGGACGTAATCTTTGTTCGCTTCGATAATTTCGCCATAATAAGGATCGTCGGTGAAATCTCTGGCAAAATGATACGATTTTCCGGGAACAAGGATCTGATCGTTTGAATAGGTGAGGATCTTTGATTGTATTTCGAAAAGCGATTCTAAATCCACCTTCGATAAATGGTATCTGACTGACGTTTCACACGGGACTTTTTCTCCGGCCTTATTGATGGAATGCACGGATAGTTTGGTTGCTGACATCCCAACAAGTGACTGGATAAGCGTCTTTTGTCTCAGTGTTCCGTTGATGGAAATGGTGAGATTCCGGTTGATTGCATCCACTGCTATTTCGGAACAATCTTCTGCTCGGATCTCATTCTTTATTCGGCGGGTGAATTGTCGTCTATTTGCCATATGCGGCGCCCGCTGCCTATTTAGATCTGCCGGTTTTGATTAGCCTCGGCTAAAAATTAGTGAAGTACTGAGGCTGCTATTGTGTTGAAGGAATCAGATTCCGGAAGGGGTGATTGTTGACCTTATCCTCCTTCCGGATTTGAGATTTTCATGCCAAATTTCCCGGCAAAATGCGAAAAAAAGATTTTAGATAAGTTTTGAGCGCTGGAGGAGTAAAATGTCGTCCGTGGTAAGTTTTTCGCCAGCACGGAAATTCTTGAACAGGCTTTCGGCTTCCTTCCGGACCGCTTTCTGTTCCTTGGTGACTTTTACCTTCTTGGTCTTCTTGCGGAGACCGGAGATAACCTTGTCGTAATCGCGGAGCTCTTTCTGGCAGGCAATGAAAGCCTTGTGCTCGGTGTCTGCGGTTTCCTGGGCCTCGACAAAACTCTTGTGTGCAGCATCCGCTGCTTCGCGTGACTTGTCAGCCTTCCGGTAGGATTCCACCATGAGGTCGTGGTGCTTCTGCGCCAGCTCGGCGACTTCGGTTACTTTGGCGTGAAGGTCGGAGGCGGCTTTGCGGAAATCGCGGGCCTCGGTGATCTTGGTGCGCATCTCCTTGTTCTGTTCGAACTCGGCTTCCTGCTCGCGCACCTGTCCTTTCATCTGCTTGATCTTCTCGATCAGCTCGCGTTCCTTATCGGTGGTGAAGACCTCGGTCTGCTGCCGGTACTCCATGAACTCGATCTGTTTCTGGAGTTCCTTGACTCCCCGGTTTTTTGAGGTTCCGTGCTCTTTCTTGAACCCCTCGATGTCTTCAAAGAGCACGTTGGCTTTGTCGTTGAGCTCGTTTCTCTGTGCCTTGAGGTCAAGGACATCCTGGTTGGACTTGTCCCGGAGATCCTTGTTCTTCTGTGCCTCTTCAACGAACTCCCGGGTCTGGTTGTTAAGCGTATTGCGCTCGCGGGCAAACTTGCTCGCATTCGCATTAAGGTCGTTGCGCTTGTTTTTGTGTTCTTCAGACTCTACGAGAATTTTCTTTCTTTTTTCCATCAGGTCATTCAACATGCGTTACCACTCCTCATCAGATTCTCCTTTGCCGGAGATGCACATTTTTGCGAAGAGAGAAAAACCGGCTCCCCTGGGGAGGAACGCACGGTTTCGTTGATCTCTCACGGAACAAATCTGCATGCAGGATGCAAGATGAAAAACATCAGAAAAAGTACCCAGCGTTATATTTTCATAAGACTTCGAAATGAAGTCTTTATTCAACACACTGTTCATGATGTTCAACTCCCGATACCCGGATGCGTCCGATTGCGGCAGCACCCATACCATCCCGGCGAAGGATTGGTCGAATGTACTATATTTTAAAGGCTGGGGAGATTATTAAGCGTTTCGCCGGAGATCGTTGTGATAGCAGAGCAGAGGAGAACATGCCGTGTAATCCGCTGCAGTGATAACCGGTCGTAAAGTAAATTAAAAGAAAACAATCGCCGGGAAAAGTACCGGTAATCTTAAAAAAGGATGTTGGTGGTTTTATGGTAAACCAACATTTCCTTAATTTTTCTGGGAGAATGCTATGGTTCTGATAATTTTATTGTTCGGTCGTGCGTGGATTATCCGACCCATTCAAGAACGCCGCCACCGCTGGGCTGGTCCCTGCCGCTGCGCCTGTTCTGGGGCATCTCGACTGCTTTGGGGTTTGCACGCTTCTCTTCAATGTCCGAGATCATGGTCTTATATGACTGGCGGGTGCCGAGGATCTGTGCACTCTTGACACCGGTCATGATTGCAAGGACACGGATCTTGCCTTCCATGTCGCTCCGTACACGGGCACCCCAGATAACATCTGCGTGGGGGTCAAGCTCGTACGTGAGCGAGGTTGCAACTTCTTCTGCATCCTGCAGGGTTAAGTCCGTTCCACCGGTGATGTGGATCAGGCTGCCGGTTGCGCCGCGATAGTCGATGTCGAGCATCGGGTTTGACAGGCATTCGCGGACAACGCTCTCTGCCTTGTTCTGCTGCTTGCTCTCACCCACGAGCATGACTGCTACGCCGCCCTTGGACATGATTGCCCGGACATCAGCATAGTCGATGTTGATGAGCGATGGCTCCGTGATTGTCTCGGAGATGCCCTTGACCGTCTCACCGATGAGCTGGTCCATGACAGAGAATGCCTGGCCGAGCGGGAGGTTCGGGACGAAGTTCTTGAGCCGGTTGTTATCGAGAACAATTACCGAGTCTGCTGCTGCCGCGAGCGCTTCGAGACCCTCTTCTGCACGGATCAAACGTGCCTTCTCAACCTGGAACGGGTAGCTGACCATCCCGACGACGATTGCGCCCTGCTCTTTTGCAATAGCTGCGACAACGGGTGCGGAACCGGTACCGGTACCTCCTCCCATACCTGCTGTGATGAAGACGAGGTCTGCGGATTCAAGAATTGCCTCAAGAGTAGGCCTTGCCATCTCTGCTGCTCTCTTACCGACATCGGGATAACCACCGGCACCGAGACCTTTTGTCAGGGATTTCCCGATGAGGATTCTCTTGTCGGCCTGGATCATGTCCAGGTGCTGCTTGTCCGTGTTGATGGCGATGGTTTCTGCGCCCGAGACACCCATGTGGTGGATCCGGTTGACGGTGTTGTTCCCTGCACCTCCGCAGCCGATGATAACGATCCTCGGTTGTCCTACAAAGTCATCTTCCATTCCACTTGTGGAGCCGGGCTTGTTCATCTCTTTTTCAAGATCGGCATTTTTTAAAGCGTCGTTAATAATACTCTGCATTTCTACCCTCTCATACCTTGAATGAAACCTGGTCGCTATCCTTTAAGACACGGCTGGCGCGTTTTTCAACAAGTTCACGCACGGCAGCCCGGACGGCCTCCGAAATATTGGGATATTCTCCCGAATTCACCATCTGCTGGAGCAGATTGATCTGTTGTTCGGGCAACCGGAGCGTGATTCTTTGCATCATCGTATCTCACATTTCTGACATATGTCTGGCTTATGTCATGCATATGTCAGACAAAGAGAACCTATGTGTCTGACTAACCAGATAACTCAAACTAAAACATTAATGTATATAAACTTTGTTTTTCGATTTTCACGGGTTCAGCAAACGCATTTATGAGTTCCAATCCAATTATTACGTGAAATGCGGGATTTTCTGGCGGCCGATTCATTCCCGGAACGGGTAGTACATGGGGGGGCCGGGAAGTGGCAACAGGAAAAAAGCCACAAAAACGTGCTGGATTTCAGCGCTAGCATAAATCCGTACCCTCCGGCATTCGGGTGGGACTGCGATCCAGTATCTCTCACCCGGTATCCGGATGACGGGTATCATGTCCTGAAAGACGCGATCGCTCATGCTTACAACCGGAAGCCGGAAGAGATCTGTGTAGGGAACGGATCTATCGAACTGATCCGGATTTTCTGTTCCATCTGCCTTCGTCACGGGAAAAAATATTCGTACGAATCCCCCAGCTTTGGGGAATATGACTTGTCAGCCCGGCTCGCAGGTGCAACCCGTGCACCTGATCCCCGGGTGTCAGACGTATTGTTTGTCTGCAACCCGAATAACCCGACCGGTGTCCTCAGGAACCGGGAAGAGATGAGTTCATTACTCTCAGAAACAACAGCGCATGGCGGGATGCTCTTCTGTGATGAAGCATTCATCGATCTTGCCGATCCTGCACAGAGCCTTGCACCCGTACGTGACCCGGGCCTTTTTGTCCTGCATTCGCTGACCAAAAGTTTCTCCGTCCCGGGACTCCGGTTCGGTTTCGGTTTCGGGGACCCGGATCTTATCAGGAAGATCGAAATCATGCGCCCGCCATGGAGCGTAAACGCGTATGCAGAAGCATTTGCCATGCAGGCTCTTTCCCACCGTGAAGAGCTTGTACGATCCCGGGATTTGATCGGGCGTGAACGCGCGTGGCTTGAGTGCGGGATTTCCCGGCTTGGCCTGAAACCCCGGCCTTCATCAGTCAACTACCTGCTTGTCGAATGTAACCGGAACGTGGCCGGGCTCTGCGTTGATCTTGCCGGCACCGGTATTCTTGTCAGGGATTGCACATCGTTTGGTCTTCCCACCCACATCCGCGTTGCCGTGCGTACCCGGGAAGAGAACCAGCTTCTCGTGGAGGCACTCACCGCATGCTTGCGCTGATAATGGCAGGGGGAAAGGGGAGCCGGCTGAACCGGGGGGAGAAACCATTACTCGGGATTTGTGGCCACCCGATGATCTCCTATGTCATTGATTCATTCACCGCTGCCGGTTGTGAACCGGTGGTTGTCACGAGCTTCCGGACACCCATGACCCGCAACTGGTGCCGGGCCCGGGGAATTATGATCCACAATGCCAAAGGGGCAGGGTATATCGCCGACATGGTTGAAGCGGTCCTGGCCCTTGAAGAAAATACGCCGCTTTTTGTCAGCGTATCTGATATTCCCTGTATTTCCGGAGAAAGTATTGCATCGGTACGGGACTTTTATGAAAAATTCGGAAAGACCGCATGCTCGACATGGATTCCGGTACCGGCAAGCCCTGGTAACTGCCAGGATCATGCCCTGCCATACCGGGAGAGCATTGACGGGAAACCGGCATACCCTGCCGGAGTAAATATCCTGACCGGTTCCGGGATTACCGAAGAACAGGAAGAAGTTAAACTGCTTATTGACGATCCGGGCCTGGCGATAAACGTGAATATGCCTGGCGATATTGCCCGGGCTGAAGATTATTTCCGGTCAGGCCGGAGATAATTCATACGCATGTGAAGTTTGTAATTTCAGGTTGTCATTTCAGGAATTCACTGGTTTTATGGATCTCCGGAAAAACGATCGGTTTTCCGGGTTAAACCTCATTTTCTGCCCCTGTCCGAAAAACAGGCGCAATCCTGTCTCGTTTGGAGAAAATGCATATTAAGGCGTATCGCCAATTTAGACAGTACTATGGTGGAGTCGCAGGAGATAGAGCTCCATGGTCATATCATTGATTCCGGTATCATGACGCAGCTCTTCGACCGGGTCATGGATATGGGTGGCAATTTTGAGATCCTTGTCTTCGATATCGGGAAGAAGAAGACGGATCCCAGTTACGCCCGGCTCCGCATCGTTGCCCCGGATCGCAAAAAACTCCAGGCCATCCTCTCGGAACTTCACCGGATCGGAGCCCGGCCGCTTGAAGTAGGGGACACAAAACTTGTTCCCGCATCCGGGGACAAAATCGTTCCCAAAGGATTCTACACGACAACGAACCACCCCACGCAGGTAAAATATTGCGGCGAATGGATCCCGGTCGAGGGCACCAAGATGGATTTCCTCATCGTTGTCGATCCGGTAGCAAAAACTGCCAGAAGCACAGCTCTTGCCAAAATAAAAAAAGGCGACCTTATCGTTGTCGGTGAACATGGCGTCAGCGTAAGTTATCCCGAGCGGCCCCGGGAACAGAGCAACTTCGAGTTCATGCATGGCACCGTATCTTCCGAACGCCCGAGCGAGACCCTGATCGCAAAGATCGCAAAAGAGATCCTTGAAGTGCACCGGAACGGCGGGAAGATCGCGATTGTCGGGGGCCCTGCCATCGTGCACACCGGAGCTGACAAGGCCCTTGCCGGCATGATCCATAACGGGTACATCGACATGCTCTTTGCCGGCAACGCCCTTGCCACCCATGATATCGAGTTTAATCTCTACGGTACATCACTCGGCATGGAGATCTCGACCGGTAAACCGGTTCTTGGCGGGCACCGTCACCATCTCTATGCTATCAGCGAGATCATGCGTGCCGGATCGATCCGGAATGCAGTCGAGTCCGGCGTCATCAAAGGCGGGATTATGTACGAATGCGTGACCCATAACGTACCTTTTGTCCTTGCCGGCTCGATTCGGGATGACGGCCCTCTCCCGGATGTCATCACCGATGTAATGGCGGCACAGGAAGAGATGAAAAAGCAGCTCGGCGGATGCCGCATGGTCCTGATGATTGCAACCCTTCTCCATTCAGTCGCGGTCGGCAACTATCTCCCCTCCAACGTCAAGACCATCTGTGTTGACATCAACCCGGCCTCGCTCACCAAGCTCATGGACCGGGGAAGCATGCAGGCAATCGGCGTAGTATCGGATGCCGGCACATTCCTGCCCCTGCTCGCCAGGCAACTTGAGATCCAGAGTGGGAAAAACAAAAAACTGTGTTAAATCCCGTCACAAAAATGTGCGGAAATTTTTTTTGGCACACACCAAAAAAGTTCCTTGCGATCAAGGTGTGCCTGTTTTGTAACGTGAAAACGTAGTACGGTTCTTTCCCGATCCTGTCGTTGTGCATCGCACCCGGTTTTGAGAAACATGCACCACAGGGGAGGTGAATTTTTTCGCTAAGAGCTTTTTTCACAAGGGAAATTTTTTTTGGGTTCAGTACCAATCCACCCCCTACCCTCTTTAATTTTTAACAATCATTCGCCCCCTTCAAGCGCCAGCCCTGCCCCCCCGGGGGGGCGGGGGCGCATGCGATTCCTCCGAATTACCTGGACGTCGAATCTGAGATACCCCGTTATCGCAATTGGGGCGCCACAGCGGCGGGGCGAAGCCCCGGGAGCGTCAGTGTCTTTGATCCAGGCGGATGTGCTTTTTTCCATCGCATTTTGCAAGTCCAATTATTATCATTTTCACTTTCGTAAATCCTTCCTGGATTCAAGGGCTGAAATAGTACATTACCCTTTTTTTTAATTCTGTTTTACCGGGAAAGTGGCATCGCGTACGGCTTTTCGTTTTCGAGGACAAATTCCCATTCGGCTTTGCAGGCACATTCCATCTCCAGCAATGCTCCGATGAGCTCGCGATCCCCGTTGAGTGAATAGTCACGAATTCCCTTCACAATCTCATAATCGCAGGTTCCGCAATTGTGCGGTCCCCGCTTTTGCCCGCCGCCGAGCGGATCACAGGTAACATGGACAGGGGCGTTCTTAAGAAGTGTCAGGACGCTCCAGAGATAGGGTGGGCGGTATGCCCCTCGTTTCCAGTAAAATTCCAGCTCGGTCTTCCGCTGGACCGTGCAGGGATTCATGGAAATCATCTCTGCGTGTTTTGCTGCTTCACACATTGACGTCCTCATATCTGCAACCGCTTCACATTCGGTCAGGAAGAGCGGTTTGAAGAGCAGGTATGCCTTAACCCCGGCCCCGGCCGCATGAGCCCGTGCTGCCGCAGCAGTAAAGTCCGAGAATAAAAATCCCTTGCTGATGCTCTTTTCCCGGATAAAATCATTGCTTGTCTCAAGCCCGATTGCTGCAAAAAGCGGTATTTTGTGCGTTCCGTCATCGATTGTCTCGACAAACGATGAAAAAATATTTTCATCCACAAACTCCGGCCTTGTCTCCGCGATCACGATCCTGCCACGAAATTCCTTTGCGACATCAGTAACAAACGCTGATGGGACTTCCCCGGGATCAAAAAAACTTCCCGAGGTGAAGATTTTGACCATGGCAAATTCTTCAGTTTTGTACTCATCGCGGATCCATGCGAGCTGTGCCCGAAGATGCCCGAGCAGCTCTTCCGGAGACTGCCGGTCAGTATATCGTTCATGCCGGTAACTGCACATCCGGCACTTCGACCACCTGCACCCGGTACTCCGGAATATTATGGTGAGACATTCCAGCAGCTCCGTGCCAAAACGCTCTTTTCCCCGCCAGTGGGCAAGGGGTTTTTCCCGTTCAGATATCATTAACATCCTATTAGTTAATCTACTTAAGATGAAAAAGATCGTCCTGGTTCTTTTAGGACTCTTCTTTCTCTCGGGATGTGCATCGGCTTACACCGTGATGATCGATGCACCGGATACACTTCCTGTCGGGAAACCACTCGTGGTAACCGGAAATACCACGTACGGAATAGGAACCCCGCTCGATGTTGTCCTCTTTTTCCAGCTCACTACTTCAACCGAAGTCCAGCGAAAAGTAGCGTACATCCAGTCTGATAAAACATTCCGCACCGTGTTTGATACCACCGGCCTCCCGAAGGGAACCTATAAAGTCGAGGTCCCGGTTAACGGTGGCGGTGATTCGACCACCATGCGGGTGATCCAGCTTATCGATCGGTCTGATGAGATCGAGCTGGGATCGTCAACCACCCAGAATATGAACGGCAAACTGTACATCTCCGGCACCATCAGCAGCGACAAAAACTCCGGGATACAGGTCGAAGTCTTTGGGCCGGACGGGTCGGTTATCTTCGGACCCAGGTATATCAATACAAATCTCCGGGGGGATTTCTCTACGGATGTTCCGATAACTTCCCCGGGCGACTATGATGTCAGCTTCACGGATGCCAACGGTTACATCGGGGACCGGACGATCACGGTCATTGGTGAATCGGGACTCACCGAACCCACACCTTCTGTTACAACAACCCTCGCCATACTTTCTGCCCACACCACTGCATCGCATGATAACCCGGCATATTTTGCCGTACGGACCGGCACCGATCCGGTAAGCGTCTACACATCAACATCCATTGACTGGATTATCGAGTACTTCGATGCATCCGGCATGATCCATGTCGTGAATGCGAACGGACTGCAGACCCCTGAACGTATCGAGATCCCGGGCAACGGGAAAATTGTGTACGTGAAAATGTACCCGGCACAGTCTTCCGTTACCAGTATCGCTTTTCTGTATGCCCGCAATGCCCGGGCGGTTTCGGTAAGCCCGACGGTCCCGCCAGTTTTTGCCGGGCGGGTTTTGCCATCACCGTCACCGACCGAGAGCTCCCCGGAATTACCGTTCCTTGGCATCGTTGCGATCGTATTGGGATTGCTTGCGATCCGCCGGATCAAAAAGAGCTGAACGAAAGACGGGCAGGTAACCCGCCTCGCCGGTGCTTTCATCCGATGGTTGCAATTCATCCGGTAAAGAAGCCTTTTTTACATACTACAGCCAACATATGGAGCACGGCCGGGGTAGTCTAGTCCGGGAAGGCGGTAGCCTTGAAAGCTACTGGTGCCCTGCACCTCAAGAGTTCAAATCTCTTCCCCGGCGTTAAAAAAAAAATTACCTTCTTTTTTTGTGGGGCTTTCTTTTTTTGTGGGGAATTCTTTTTTCCGGTTTTAAAATTTCTCCGGTTATTTCCTTATGGTTTAATTTTCGGGGTATCCGGTCGGACGAAAAAATCCGCGCCCGTCAAACCGGTGAGAAAACGCACACGGTGGTTTTTACATGACCTGTTTTCTTTCGGATGTCTGCACCGCTTGGCCGGGTCATATCACTGTTTTTAAGTGGAGGGAGCGCCCAAGTTATTTCCAGATTACAGAGGACTATTTCTATGTGCGTTGCAGTTCCCGCAGAAGTTCTGGAGATTAAAGAGGGGAACATAGGGCTTGTCGATTACGGCAATCTCAAACAGGAAGTAAGGCTCGACCTTGTTGACGTGAAAGTCGGGGAGTACGTCCTTGTCCATGTCGGCTTTGCTATCCAGCGGCTCTCCCGGGAAGAGGGGCTTGAGACCCTGGAGATCTTCAAACAGGTGTACGCCGCACTGGAGGAGTGATGCACGAGTACGGCATCGCCTATGACCTGTACGCTACCGCACGCAAGGCCGCAATCGAGAACAGGGCAAGCTGCGTCAAAAAGGTCAGCGTGGAAGTCGGGAAGATGGCGATGGTGAACCCCGAACAGGTACTCTATCTTTTCGATACAATCAAGGAAGATGACCCCCTGTTCACAACAACCGTTCTCCAGTGTGACGAGGTTTCCCCGGAGACAAAATGTCATTGCGGGTACAGCGGCAGCGAGATGTTTGTCTGCCCCCGGTGCGGGGCACTTCCCGAGCTGGTAAAAGGACGGGAGATCGTTGTCACCAATATCGAGATTGAGGTGGATGACTAGATGAAAGTCAACATGATGCACGGCGCCGGGGGGGAGGTCATGGGTGAACTCCTCCAGACGCTGACGAAATTCCGGCACAACAATGCCGGCGGTATCGGGCTCGAGGCAATGGACGACGGGGCGGTCATTCCCTTAAACGGTCAGAACCTCGTCTTCACCACAGATTCGCATATTGTCCGGCCGATTTTCTTCCCGGGCGGCGACATCGGCCGGATCTCGGTCTGCGGTACGGTAAACGATCTCGCCATGATGGGTGCACAACCCATCGCGCTCTCGTGCGGCATGATCATTGAAGAAGGCTTCGAGACAGATGATCTTGCCCGTATCGTCGCTTCCATGGATGAAGCCCTTGGCGAGGCCGGGGCAAACCTTGTAACCGGTGACACCAAGGTCATGGAACGCGGGGCACTTGACGGTATTGCCATCAACACTTCCGGCATCGGCATTGCAAAAACGGTTGTCCGCGATAACGGCCTTGTTCCCGGGGATGCGATCATCGTCTCCGGCACGCTCGGCGACCACGGGATCGCGATCATGGCCCACCGTGAAGGCTTTGATCTCGGTGAGCAGATAAGATCGGATGTATCGCCGCTCTCCGGACTTGTTGAGAAGATCCTTGCGGCGGGGACCGTCCACGCGATGAAGGACCCGACTCGCGGGGGCTTCGCGAGCGCGATCAACGAGATGGCCCGGAAGAGTAACGTCTCGGTCCGGATCCGCGAAGAAGGCCTCCCGGTCCGGAAGAGCGTGAAGAGTGCAGCCGGCATGCTCGGCATCGATCCGCTTGAAGTCGCAAATGAAGGGAAGATCGTAATGGGTGTCCCGGCCTGCGATGCGGACGCGATCCTTGCGGCTCTTCACGCCCACAAGTACGGGAAGGATGCGGCGATTGTCGGCACGGTCGTGAAAGGTGCCCACGTGATCATGGAGACAAAAATC